>CANPVZ010000039.1 GCA_947581855.1 uncultured Phocaeicola sp. | reverse complement strand
TTCCTCTCTGAAAAATAAATGTTTTTATTGCTTATTATCCGCACCCAAAAAGTTGCATTTATAAGTTGAACTCAAGATAGTTAATAGGCAAATTATCCTTAAACAGGAATTCTTTCACTAAATGAGCTGTGTTCACCGAATCATATTTCAAACAGTGATTTTTGTAGAATTCCACACATTCATAAATTGTCTTATCGTGAATTAACGGATTGGTACAATTGGCATACACAATTACATCACAATCCATATTTTCAGCCATGTTCTGATAAACATCACTCATTGAAACTGTATTTGACGCATAATAAGAATCACGTCTCACTGTCTTTGCACCACAGTTATTTGCTATAAAAAGTATATCGTCATCATTCGAATTCACTACCACTTCATCTATATTGGATATACGTTGCAGTTGTTTTATCTTTACCTCTAACAAGGTACTTCCAGCAAACGGACGAATATTCTTGTTTTGAACACGCTGCGAACCGGAACGAGCAGCAATTAATGCGGAAACTTTCATGCCACCCTCCTTTCTGCCATATTCGGCGAAAAGAACGATGAAATGAGACCCTGTTTGTAATGACTATTTACCCCCCCCCAGCAGGATTTCAGACGAATACGAGATACCTTCCTCCATCAGCCACTTTTCCGTTCGTTTTATATCATCTTCATCGTGTACATCAAAGCTCTCTTTAACTATTATAGGTTTAATATGATTACCCATAAATGTCCAAGGTTGCTGCCCTTCTTCTCCTGAATATAGTGAATTCTTAAGGTTCAATGTCCAGAAATTATGGCACAACACAAAGTTCATCGGCAAATCCTGACGATTAGTAGAAATACGTTGTCCTTTAAAATCGAACCATGTTCCAAGACAGCCGTCGTCACGTAGACATTTGGAACGATACGGATGATTGTCCATTTCCAATAACACCGGACATGAAGCAGACAGTTGAGGATTGTTTAAGAGATTCCTTATCGACTCTTCTATCCACTCCGTCTTAACAATACCGGAATTAGCAAGAAGCACTACGAGAATGTCTGGGAAGCAACCTTCCTTTCTCATTACAGAAAGCGCATGAACGATTACGTCTATATGTTGTGCTGTCGGAGATGCTAATTCCTTCGGACGACGAATCTCCTTATAACCACAATCCGATGCCGCCTTGATAATCTTTTCATCATCAGAACTTGCATAAAAGTCTGTTATTAATTTGCACCTACGAGCTGCCATGGCTGGATAATATAAAAGAGGCTTTCCCAAAACAGGCAATATGTTTTTATCTTTGAGTGTGTTATTGCCACGACCTGTTAGTAATGCTGCAATCTTCATGCTGCCCTCCTTTCTCTTTTAATAGAAAAAAGAAGGACATTTTGACAGACCTTATTTACCCCCCCCCTATGAGAATCTATAATATACGGATCTATTTGTGAAACAGACTCGTCCATATCCAACCACGCACGGGCACAAGCCAAATCCAACCCATCGTCAATATCACAACCGGTTCTTTTGTTGACTACAAATTTATAAGGATGACGACCGTGAAAATAGCTCCATTCTATCATTTTTTCTCTGGGAGCCATAAGTATGCCATCAGTTACAAAGTAAAGAACAGGTAATTGCTGGCTCGGAACATGCTTCAATCCTAATTCATAATTAAGGGGACCTTCTTCCGTCCATATATAGCGTTTGAAACTTTCCACACTCATTAAAGAATCGTAACCCTGCTCCAAAGCCGGATAATAAGCCATTATGGCCTCACGATAATCTTTTGGAAAAACCAAGGGAGACGTACAGGTTGCCCACAAGATGGTTTCCCCATCCACACTTTCGGCGATGTGACGGACAACCTCACCAAACGTCTTCGTTTTCTCGTCGCAGTATTCAGGAGCACGTTTATGGATATCCGCCCCAACGCTACTGGCCATCTCAAGCATTAAATCGGAATCAGATGACACAACAATACGCGTAATTTCAGGTACTTGCTTTAACTGATTGATTTTGTTTACCAACAAATTGGTTCCCGCAAACGGGGCGACATTCTTGTTTTTTAAACGGGTGCTTCCGGCACGTACCGGGATAATAGCTGTGATTGTTCTCATAATCATTATGTATTAAACGTATTTCTAAGATTTTAAATCGCAGCCATATTCATCCGATTAGACTATTCCAGAAGTGCCTCCTTCAATAAGATTGTTTTCTTATAGATCTGTTCGGCGATATAAAAATCCAAAGGGGTATCAATATCGATGGACTCTATATCGGTTGTCAGAACGAACTTGGGACGTTTGCCTATTATATTCCTATTCCGTATTAAATCTTCACGGGAAATCACCGTTACTCCGAAGTTCAACGCCACCACATCTGGAAGGTTTTGTGAATTGGGAGCGTGCAGCGGATCGTAATTGACAGGTTTACCCTCTAACCACAGAAATTCTTTTATGGACGAGACGGTGGCAATACAATCGCAATCCGAAGAAGATTTAAATGTTTGAATGCACTGCGATATGGTTTGTGGTTGTATAAAGGGAGAGGTACAGGGACAATAGACAAATAAATCCGTGTCCGTAACCTCTCCTAAATGGTGGAAGAATTCACTTCCGGAACATTGGGAGGAAGCGTAATACTCTTCCCGGCGGTGGTATTTTACCCCCCCCCATAGAGTAATTCTTCTTTATAATATCAATAGCGTCCTCGGAATTGGTATTCACTATGATGGAATCCAATTCCGGAACTTTGAGAAGATTCTGAATCTTCAATTCCATCAGATTGGTATCACCGAACGGACGAAGATTTTTGTCCTTCACCCGTTGAGAACCGGTGCGAATGGGAATAACTGCTGTGATTTTCATATTCTTTAAATTATGTATAAGTTTAAGACTGGTCAAAATCCAATAAGAACTTATTGTCAATCTAAACAAAAGCTTAAAAAATTATTTTTTCTTCTCCGTCTCATAACCGTAGCCATACCGTTTGCCATAACCATAGCCGTATTTCTTTCCGTAGCCGTAGCTATAGCTGTTCTTACGGCTCGTCAAATCGATACCATTAAGAACCGTGCAAAGAGCGGAAAACTTCAACTCGTTCTTCAATGTATTGATATAACCATAACCGCCCTTCGGAGTGTAATCCGCACGGCACACATAAACCAAAGCATTGGCCACACGCGCTACCAACACAGAGATGGTGGCACTCGAGGACAAGCCGCTTTTCATGGGAAGGCTCATTCGGGTCAGCGTTATCTTCACGCCACCCACGTTATACCACTCGAGCATGTAGGAAACTACACCGGCACAATACGAAAAGAACGAACCGGAACGGGCTATTTCCTTTAGTTTGCCACTTTCCATGGGACAGCTGAAGTCTTTCCACACATCACGGATTTCTTCGGCAGTGGAGCACATCTCTAATTTTTCAGACTACTCAGCCAGGGCATAAATGCCCTGCTCGGTACCCGTAACGATTGCGGCGCCGGCAACCAACTCGGAATTCATCGTGCGGTATTTTCCGGCCCAGTCGCTATGCTCGCCAAAAAGACACAGACGACCAGGCACAAATAATTCAATTGACATGATATTGTTAGACTATGGTCCAAATTTTGATATAATATTTCAGAGAAGTCACAAAATGGTGGCATTCTCCCAGAAACCTCAAAAGCAGACTTTATTTTGAAATTTAAATGATTTTTATTTCAATCCTTTATAAATCGAGTACCATAGGGCTACTTGATAAGAATGACAAAGAGATTTATGAAGGGGATATCTTAAACAATGGATGATGTAATTATAGCGTCTGTTGGAATAATGATCGACATCGTTACCAAGTGCAAAACCTGTCACAAGACCAAGCTGATGGTCCACATGAATACCGCCAACGACTCTACTTCATCCCCTACATCCGTTCCTCATCCACTCCTTAAACTCTTCCACTAAACTCTCCGACCCAGCATCCTTCTCACCGTACACATTCCCGTAATCCTGCATCAATGCATCCATACAGCGCAGAAGAATAAGCATTTTCCGTTCCCATACCGTTTCCCGACGCATCAGGAAGAAGATGATACTGACACCCTGACTCAGGCTTAACGGTTTCCCCGATTAGACTTTCGCAAGGGTCTTTCGGCCGATATGAGCCGACATCAACGAACGGATCGAAGAAGGTTTATACCCTACATCCTTCCCTATGAGGAGGTGAGTCACCAACTCCGAAAATTTTGGAGTGGTAGTAAAAGTCTTTTTCTTTTCCATATATTTCTAAACAGTTCTTAAATATACTTTATTTTGTGCTCCACATGTAGAGCACACTTTTTTGCGCGGTTTCCACCGCTACGTTACCTTTATCCCATATTTCTAAAAAATAACTATCTATGATAAATATCACTACTTTTTCTGGTTATACTTCCGTCATTCCCATGGAAGAAGAGCTTTCCGACATCATCTGGAAAATCAAAGAGGATGCCGAACTGGCGGCGTTCACTGAGGCTTATCGCTCTACAGGCAACCACTCGCTGAAAGAAGCCTCGCCTTGTTTTGTACCCGCATGCCGGTTCAAGGACGGCAAACAACGGAAACATATCGTCTCACTCACCGGACTTGCCATGGCCGACTTCGACCATCTGACTACCCGACAGGTGAAAGAACTGGGCCAACTTGTACGGAACGATCCGCATACGATACTCACATACATAACCATATCCGGAAACGGGCTGCGCATTCTTTTCCGATACGAATTAGATTCCTCGTTCTCGTTGGAACAGCAAATCCTCTTTTACAAAAAAGTCTTCCTGACCACCAACCGGTATTACAGCGCGTTGCTCGGAGCCGAAACGGAACATGCAGATACTACAGGTTTTATAACTACCTTACGTACGCGCAGGAACTTTTATTTTTTCAATGTATTTTTTATTGATTATATATGAACACTTCTATAAAATGCA
>CANPVZ010000038.1 GCA_947581855.1 uncultured Phocaeicola sp. | reverse complement strand
AAGTATTAGTAGTACTTATCACATCAATTTAATAATAAACAATAAATATAAAATCTTATGAAGTACATAAGTTCATCATTTGGCAATAAAATCGGCATGATGTTCCTATTCTTAATGTTCGGTTTACTGGCCAACGCACAAACCCGTAAAATTACGGGACAAGTAATCGATGAGAAGGGGGAACCTATTATCGGTGCTAACGTTGCGATAAAAGGTTCCAGTGGAACAACTGGAACAATAACCGATTTAGATGGGAATTTTACAGTTAATCTTCCTGAAGGTGAAAAGTTAACAGTTTCTTATATCGGTTATATTACACAAGTCATCGCTCCCAAATCCAATACCATCATAATTTCTTTAAAAGAAGATACAAAATCTTTGAATGAAGTAGTGGTTATTGGTTATGGTACACAAAAAATGAAGAATGTAACAGGTTCTGTGGCAACCATTTCAGCAGAAGAACTGGAGGATCTTCCTGTATCAAATATGGCAGAGGCCTTACAAGGTATGATTAATGGCTTGGATGTTGTATTGGGGTCTCCCCGTCCCGGTAGCGGTGGTAGTGAAATATATGTTCGCCAAAATAGAACCTTAAGTGGTATTTCTAAAGACGGAGGAAACACCATTCCATTGATTATCATTGATGATGTAATGCAATTAGGCGATAACGGAAATCCAACTATGGAGCAATTTAACCTCTTGGATCCTTCTGAGGTCGAATCAATTACAGTTTTACGTGACGCAAGTGCTGCTATTTACGGTTCACGTGCCGCAAATGGTGCTATATTAGTAAAAACAAAACGTGGAAAATCCGGAGTACCTCAAATTAATTATTCCGGTAAATTTGCATGGAACGATGCAGTAAGTCACTCTAAAGTATTAAAAGGTTCCGAGTATGGTCGTTTTGTAAATGCGTTTGCTATCGGAGCAGGCAAAGTATCCGATTATACAGAATTAGATAATATCTATAGCGATATTGAAATAGCGGAAATGGATAATCTCAATTATGATTGGTTAGACAAAGCCGATTGGCAAACAGCTTTTACGCAAACCCATACTTTGAATGTTACAGGTGGTAGTGAAAGAGCTACCTATTATGCAGGTGCAACTCTTTATGACCAAGGTGCCAATTTAGGACAGCAAAATTATAAACGATATACTTATCGTGCAGGCGTGGATATCCGATTAACAAATGATATTAAGTTGTCGGCTACTGTATCGGCCAATGAACAAAAAACGCATCAGATTTATACTAAAGGGGCACGTTTTAATATGTATGGAATCAGCCAGTCATCTAAATCCGATTATAATGCATTGCATCATATGCCTAATATTATGCCTTGGAGTGTGACCTTACCCAATGAAAACGGTGAAGAAGAAGAATATTGGATGGGGCCTATCACCAATCCATTTTCTACTCCCAGTTTTAACCGTAGCAGCCCTACTTCATGGAATTATTTTGCATTGAACGAAAACGGATCATACAGCAAAGGAAGAGATAATAGTTGGAGTGCAAATATCTCTCTTACATATGATGTGCCCTTCATCAAAGGTCTGTCTTTACGCGCAAATTATTCGTCTTCCCACTCTAATAAAGTAAATGAATTGGCAAGCTTTCCATACGAAATCGCTTATCTTGGAAAACAAATGGGAACAAACCAACACTTAGTGTATACGATTCCGAGTAGTGCATTTAAAAAGTCCACTTTTACCTCCAATACACAATTAGCTTTTAAAGACAATGCATCTGAAAGCAGACAAATGAACTTTTATATAAACTATGACCAAACATTCGGAAAACACAGTGTCTCAGCTATTGCTGCCGTGGAACGTCGGGAAGCTTATAACGATGGTCGTACCATGATGTACGAAGACCTCGCAGCCGATATTGCAGACACATTTTTAGGTGTAGGCGGTCCTTCTATAAGTAATCTGAAAGGCTCGGGAGCTTACAGCAATGAGCACAGTGTGACAACAAAAGGTGAATCTGGTTCTCTTTCTTATCTGGGACGTATCAGTTATAGCTATGCAGATCGTTACATGCTACAATTTGTATTCCGGTCTGATGCTTCCACCAAATTTGCTCCGGAAAACTATTGGGGTTTCTTCCCCGGTATATCTGCCGGATGGATTATCTCTGAAGAGCCTTGGTTTAAAAAAACGTTACCCTGGGCGGAATATGTAAAAATCCGTGCTTCATGGGGACGCACAGGTAGAGATAATATTAAAATGTGGAAATGGAAGCAGCAATACAAGATGGACTTGAAAGGTATGCAATTCGGACCAAACGGAGGTATCTTCGGTACGAATCTTACTACACAAGCATCTCCAAACCGTGGTATGAAATGGGACAATTCCGATAAATTTAACCTTGGTTTTGATTTCCGTTTCCTGAATGGGCGTTTAAGTACAACACTTGATCTGTATTACGATATCAACGATAATATCCTGAATCAATATATGGCCAGCCAACCAGGTATTCCTGTTTATGCTGGAGGTTCATATGCCGAAGAAAATTTTGGGCGTATAGACACTTATGGAGCTGAACTGTCTATTAATTGGCGTGACAAAATCGGTGAAGTAAATTATACCATTGGAGCAGATTTCGGATTGGATGGTAACAAAGTAAAAGAATGGGTTCCGGATTTAAGATATAATCAATATGGAAGTAACACAAGCTGGGAAGCAGGACATTCTACGATTATGCCTGTATGGGGATATAAAGTATGGAAAGGAACATCTACCGGTGATGGAATCCTACGTACTCAGCAAGATATCGATAATTATTGGAACTATTTAACACAAAACGCAACCACCGCTGGAACGACTCCTAAATATTTAAGTGTAACAGATAAATCAGGAATGAAACTTGGTATGCTCGCTTATCAGGATTTAGGTGGAGAGATGGTAAACAACGTTCAACAAGGTCCTAATGGACAAATTGTAGAACAACAGGATTATGGCAAGCTTTGCAATAAGAACAAAACTTATGGTTTTACTACTAAATTAGGAGCAAGTTGGAGAGGCTTATCGGTTCGTGCTAATATTTCTACATCTTGGGGAGGCGCCCGCTTTGTAGACCTTGTGATGATTAAATCAGATCAAAGCAATATGGCATGGTCACCCGATTCATTCTGGAGAGATATGTACGACCCGGAAAAGAATGTAAATGGTAAATATCCGAACTTAGGTGTAAACAGTGTTGTCGGAGGATCCGCTATTGCACAATCTGATTTTTGGAAAGTAAGTTCGTTCCGTTGTTATGTACGCAACTTAACAATAGCTTATACACTTCCCAAAGAATGGGTAAAACCATTAAAAATGCAAGCTGTCCGCTTAAATTTAACAGGTAATAATTTGTGGGATTTCTATAATCCATATCCTGATCACTATCGTAATATGTATGATTCATCTACAACAGAATACCCCACATTGAGAACATGGTCATTGGGTGTTAACGTCACATTCTAAAATTTACAAAACAATGAAAAAGAAAAAATTATTATATATCAGTACTCTTACTTTAGGATTAACCATGTCCGGTTGCAGTGATTCATTTTTGGACATGAATAATTATGGATCCTATGACGATTTTAACTCTGAAACAAAGGTTAACTGGTATCTTGCCGGTCTGTATTACGACTATTTCAAAGGGTATACGCAACCGGGACAACAAATGGTAGGCATTTACGGCAACCTGAAAGGTGGAATTGCTGATTGGAACTATCTGACAGAAGAACAATGGGGCATCAAAACCGCCAGTAAAATAGATCCGTTAAGCAATTATAAAGCTATAGACGACATAAAAGCGTGGCCACTCGGCGGATCTTCTTCCGATTACATCGATCCTCTCATTAGTGGTTATTTCGGGGAAAAGCTTGGCTCAAAGATTGTTAATGATCCTTATACTCGCATACGTAATTGTAATATTCTTCTTCGTGACATCGATGCATCAAAAGTAGAGGAAGAATTAAAAATGCATGCAAAAGGACAAGCTCTCTTTTTACGTGCTTTACAATTATTCCATCTTGTACGTCATTACGGACCTGTACCTATAGTAACCACTGTTTTAAATGCTACAGCAAATGGAGATAAAGTTCCCCGTAACTCTGTAACGCAATGTGTGGAACAAATGGTAAAAGATTTAAATCAAGCTTCAAAACTTTTACCTCTGACTTGGGGTGAATCAGACTATGGACGTCCGACTAGTGGTTCTGCCTTAGCACTTAAAAGCCGTATTCTGTTAACTTATGCTAGCCCTATTTTTAATAAAGACTGGGATAATCCGCAAAACATCCGGTGGCAAAAAGCTTTAAAAGCAACTTTGGAAGCAGAAGATTTAATGACCGAAAACAGTCTAGAGGGCTGTAGTGATGCACAAGGCTGGGGTGAATTGTTGGCTAAAGATGACAATACAGCAAATAAAGAAGCCGTATTTGTTAAATTACTTACTGGTGAAACAGCAGCCGATGGTACAGAAAGTAATGGTTGGGAGCTGTCTACCCGATTAAGTTCTCAAAACGGTGGCGGAGGGAAACCTGCTCCCGTAGAATTAATAGATATTTTCCCTATGGCAGATGGTACACGTCCGAAACCTGAGGATAAAATAATAAACGGTAATCTCCGTTTTATCGAAAATCGTGATCCGCGTTTTTACGAAACATTTGCTTTTAATGGAATGATATGGGGCTTTTTAGAAGAACCGAATGATACGGTTTGGGCATATCGTTGGATAAAATCACAGGCAGAGGACGGAAGCTACAGCTATTCATATAGCGATGGGAATAATGTAGCCAGCCCAGCATTTGTACGTAAGATGTCTGGCAAAAAGACTCCGACTATTGACGGCAAGTCTGGTATTGAAATTTATGAATATCGTTATGCTGAATTAATACTGAATCTTGCTGAATGTTACGCAGCGACAGGTGATCTTGATAATTGTAAGAAAACGTTAGCTCGTTTACGCCAACGAGTAGGAATGAAGGAAGGCTCGGAATACTATGGGTTAAATACCACTGTAAAAGATCGTCACTCGGCAATAGAATCTTGTTTGTATGAACGCCGTATAGAATTGGCATATGAAGGAAAGCGTTATTGGGATATTTGGCGTTGGTTATTGTACGATGGAGGACAAGGAGAAAATATGAAGTTAAGTACTACTAATACTT
>CANPVZ010000037.1 GCA_947581855.1 uncultured Phocaeicola sp. | reverse complement strand
TCAATTGATATTCAGCTTATCATCCAAGTTCCGGCGGAACTTAGGCTAAAAACAGGAGATATTATGGCAAAAATGCATAAACTGACGAAGGGCGGACAAACCATATTCCCAGCTACCATCTATGATGCGGTGGTCAATCCCCAAACACGCAAGAGCCTGACAGCGGAAATAGCTGAATTGGAAAGTTCCTTGAATGGTGGTGATACCGGATATATCAAGCTTAATATCCAATCGTGGGTAACAGGCCAGTGGACGGGAGAAGGATCATCATTGACTCATAATGATAACTCTTCTTATAAACGTAATACTGAGGTGAGTACTCTTATTAAAAGAGGCGCAGTTTTAACAATGTATGAAGCCTCCGGAAAACAAGTGAAAATGAATGGTTATGGTATTACATTCAAGTTCAGAGATTCCGCAAAAAACAAGGTAGAATGGAGATGGTATGAATCCGGTAATGGTATCCAGATTGGGAATACTGATGCTGTTGAGATTTATATGACTGTTGCATCATCCGGTATAGAGTCTTTGAACGGGTTTGTAATTAAGGGAGCTTATGTGAAAGGAGCCGGGGATAAAATCAGTGAGCTGACAGAAAATGTGGAATCTTTGGAACGATCTACGGCTGACAATATAGAACATATATCCAATCTTGACGAATCGGTTAATGGTGGCAATATTGGACGCATATATATTAATGAGAATGATCTGGTTACCGGACGCTGGACAGGTGAAGGGAAAAATCTGAAAGCAGATTCGATGGAGGGATATTTGCGAACGAAAGAAATATATGACATAAACTTGAAAGCCGGTGACTTGGTTTCTGTATATGACAAGACTGGAAAACAAGTGAAAGCCAACAGTCTCGGACTGAATATGAAGTTCAAAAACTCGACTAATACATCATCCATCATCTCCTATCAGGACAGCGGTACTTATTACAAGCTCAATGAGGATGCGACGCAGATGGCATTTTTTGGAACTTCGTCGGCCGTTGAAAAGATTACCGGTTACTTTTTCAAAGGATTTCGGGTTAAAGGCTTTGACGAAAAAATCAGTGATGTAGATGAGTCTATTCACAAACATATTAATGATGTAAAAATCACTGATTTTTATCATTCTCTTAAAATACTTTTCATCGGTTCTTCCTTTGGAGTTGACACGATTAATTACGTTGGAGATATAGCGCACAGTTATAATTTTAATATTGTTATCGGCAACCTTTATGTTGGCGCTTCTGGTATTAAGGATTATATAACATTTTATGAGTCCGACCGCAAAATATCCTACTATAAGTGGGGGTTGAATGCCACTGTCTGGGAGAATGGCACCAGTACGGTAAAAGAGGCTTTGTCCGACGAAGCGTGGGATTTTGTGATAATCCAAAACGGAGCATATCAATCCGCAGATGAGTCAACCTATTGGGATCAGGACGAGAAAGGGAATATTACCAAGAACTATGTGAGTCTGTTTGCTGACATCATTGATAGATGTTGCCTGTTCTCGCATCCTGTAATCTGTTTTAACATGACATGGGCGTACAGCGTATATCATACGCTCTCATCATCGCAAGGATCGAAGGACAAGTGGCTGAGTTTCGGTATTAATCAAAAGCAGAGGCAGCTGGGTATGTATACGGAATTGTGTCGCTTGGCTCAAAAGGTATTGCAACATTGCCCGGAAGTAAAATTCGTCATCCCTTCCGGAACAGCCGTACAAAATGCCAGAGGCACGTCTTTAAGGGCCGATACGACCATACAGGGAGTTGTGTCTCAATCCAATCCGGAAACGGGCACTCCTGTTACAACCGTAGTCCCAACCATAGAAGAGGCTGAATCAATGACTGACTTGAATCAGGCTGCGGTAGATTATCCATTCATGGCCGGTAAGGATAATAACTTCATGAACTGGCATTATGGTACAGATTTGAGCAGGGACTGTCTGCACATGACAGAAGGGATCGGAAGATATCTTGTAGGAGGAGCCTTATGGCAGATGATTGGTTATAAACTTAGTCACTTAAACTTCTTAGGAAATACATACCGGACGACTAAGGAAGACAAAACGAATTACAGAATCATAGCGGTTACTGACAGAAGAGCTAATATCGCTCAAAAGTGTGTGATTGCCGCATTGGATAACCCGTATGGGGTTTCAGACATTACGGAATAAAACATATACTTATGATACGAGAACTAATCATCAGAATAATGATCCATCTGTCCGTTGAAGTGCATCCGGATGCGGAATGGTTTTAAGCATAAGGGCTGACCTACACCAAGATCAGCCCTTACGTATTATAGTTATCGTTAGCGTTATTGTCGGCCAGACCTGAAAAATATACCAACGGACCAGCAGATTAAATCTTGTTGATCCGTTGGTAACAACTTAAACGACAAAAAGTGGAAAACTATACTTATTATTCATCATTTATATGGATTGCATCTAATTTAAAGGCATTCGTATTTTTTTTCATTTGGTACACTTTTATATCAGGATTTAGTTTTTTAGCAATCTTGATTAACCCACTTTCTTTTTCGTTAATGTTTACCCCTAAATATATGGATTCAAAACATTCTCCTCCAATTCTAGGAAAAGCTCTTACCTCTTTTCTGTCTATTAGATCACTTTTATTATTTGAGTCAGGTAACATAATCCATGGAAAAGGCTTGAAAATAAACATACGTGCTTCTTGTTCATGTTCCCAGACTTTAGCTTTTGTACACATTTGATAATGAAAGAAATCTTCTTCGTTTTGGAAGTAATCCGGTTTTTCAATAATATCACGATATTGGACTTCATGAGCATGTTTATCAACTATCAGTCCAAGTGATGCATCGAAATATTTAGCCACTTTCTCCATATTCAAGCCAATACAAACTCCTCTATGATTATTATAATAGGCCCACATCAATAACGAATCAAAGACTTTTGACAAGCAGCATACCCAGACGTCCTCCCGATTCCTTCTATATTGGTCAAATGCAAGCGATTCAATAATATCCGATGTCCATGTTTTACACCTTTCAGAAGGTACTTTAGAGAAGTCTATTAAATTTGGATCGCAGTCGAAAGGATCGTTGAATTGCATCGCATTAGTAAACTGGAGAGTTTTATTTGAAAGCATCATTTTTGCTCCTTCAATATCAAGATACTTGTAAAGAACGGAATTCTTTGTTCGGCTTCGGTCTGTATGTTGTTGATCTGATTTCATATTATCATTGTATACTAATTTATAACTATATTTATCCTCTTTTCTAAAAGAAGTTTTGAGATACAAAAGTACATCTTTATTTGAAAATTAATAAAGCATATAACAAATAATGAAATATGATCATAAAATTATATCTATTGGCATAAATGCTTTTAAAAAGCAACGACTATTTAAAGGATGACTCTCTTGAAGAGTGCCCCCTTTAACATTCTAGAACCATTCCGCATCCGGATACACTTCTACGGATAGATGGTTCATTATTCTGATGATTAGGTCTCGGATCATATTATATGTTTTGAGTGTTACTCTACTAATTCATTAAATCCAAATCTGTTAGACAAAGACAATTTGATAATTTTTCGTATCTTAATCCTTTGTTGATCATTTAATTCTTGCCAAGCATTATTAAATGGAGTTTTTTGTATACTTATATCTGGTTTCCACTCAACTTTATCAAATGAGATGCCATACATAGGTGAAATATAAGTTTCAAAGAAGGTTCCTCCTAATGCATAAATAGGCAAGCCATTATCAGGATGTAATTTATCAGAAGCTAAATCATTAGAGATGTTAATAGTAGGCTCTCTTCGTAAAGACCATATTGTTGCACCACCTGGTGAAACATTAAAAATGCCACTTAATGCCATAAATTTTTGCGTGTTGATATAGTTTTCTTGCTGCCACCGCTTCTGTCCATCTACAGTATTAGGATAGGGAGATAAATTACCATTTATCGCAGGAGTATACGAACTGTTAAATGCTATGACTGTATCATAATTACAGTTTCGCTTAACTATACTTACCAATTCCGACCAATAAGGGGCCCATTCTTCATCCCATTTTATAGACTGATATGCTCCCTGCTGAAATTCTATTATATCCCAATTTTCATTTAGTGCATCTTTAAAATTTGCAGTAGTCTGCTCCCAATCTGAGCCATTTGTTGATTTCCAGCAGTCTACGGATTCATTATTATTATATCTATCTATCCATTGAGAAAAATAAGCTCCTCCTGTATAGAACCCTGTTATTTCTGCTTCAATCCCTGCTGATTTTATAATTTTATTCAGATACCACCATGTGCACATGTTCCATGACGACCCAAAGCATAATAATCTTAACTTATGCGCACTGTCACGCCGGACTATTGGATTATTGAAAATTTGTGGAACAACATTATCAACCGAATCCAGTATAACCCATTTGCCATTGTTTCTAACATAGCTCTTTCCGTCCTTGGGTGCATCTTCAATATAATTCCCATTAGTACCAACATTATATAATGTACCTGTCTTCTTTAAAATCATGGGCTGCAATTTCTGAGAGTTGACGGAGCTTAATATAGTACCGCTAATTGGCATTAATAATATAGTATTTACAACTATATTAATGTAGAAGGCTGGCTCACTAGAATCACCTAACTTCACCGAAGCTCTGAAATGTTCTATTTCCCCTTTATAACGCGGTCCTCTATATTGAAAGTTATATTTATTATTATATGTTTCTTCTGTTGTTTCTCTGAAATATATAATAATTCGTGCATCATTATCTTCCCCAAAACCATAGCCATTATAAGCCCTTAATTGTGGCTGCCGACTGTCCCACCAAGTCGGTTTACCATTCGGAAATTCAAACCATATATCCTTTAGCGTTTTACCGATTAAACTTAAATCCACGTCTATATCTGAAAGTTTACCGTTGAACTTATCGAACCAAGACAATGTAGATGGAAATTCTTCAAGAAGTCTAACTCTGTCACCTAAATTTTCTTTTTCCCCGGACGCACCAATATCAGTCCAATTGGAAGTATCTGTCCAATTTGCAACAGAGCTGCCTATAAATTGTTCCGTAACACTTTCTTTTTCAGATATTTTATATATTATAATCAGCCCTATTTTCCTTATGTCAACAGGCACTGCTTTACGGGCTGTTGTTGATGTGTAATATGATCCGGACAATGGTATGAAGTAATCTAAATTATATACACTTTCACCTTTTCTTAATTGTTCTATATCTCTTCTTAACGGCGTAAATGTAAAGACATTAAAATAATTGTTGCCATTGGCAAGATAGCAGAAAGAAACAAAACCATCTTGGGCAAAAGTATAATATATTTCTTTTTCATTAATTGTTTCTATTACGGAACCACTTGAATTATATATGACGCAAGCACTAACCCCTACAGCGGATGGAATATTGCTAAAATTTGCCCTAAAATGATCACCCTTTATTATTGGTATTTTAAAATATGTATTCCATCCACCTGCGTCCTTTAAAGTCCCATTTGAATACAAGCTTTTATTTGTAGCAATATATTTATCGAATAGCGTGATTTCTCTTGCTTGTCTTTCCAACTCGGATATTTCCGTAGCCAGACTCTTACGCGTTTTGGAATTGACTACCGCATCATAAATAGTAGCTGGGAATATGGTTTGACCACCCTTGGTTAACTTGTGCATTTTTGCCATAATATCTCCTGTTTTTAGCCTAAGTTCCGCCGGAACTTGGACTGTTGTTATTTTATGTAATTA
>CANPVZ010000036.1 GCA_947581855.1 uncultured Phocaeicola sp. | reverse complement strand
CTGAGGCCATCAAAGGATATTGTGTTGAGGACAACAAACAACTAACATTGTTCTAATATTATCCCGAACTGACGTACGGAAATGTTTACCAAAGACCCAGTCCTGTCAACAATATCCATTGATAATCAGGCGATTTTGTTGACAGGACTATTTTGGGCCCTCCCGAACTTTTCCAAAATGATTAAAATTCGCCGAGTTCACGTATCAAGGGATAATATTATCGTATGTCAGAAAGGCAAGTTCCAGGAATTTATTGAACTGCTTATTACATCACATTCCAGTGGAAATGAAATCCATTTAAGGGTTCAAAGATAAACATTGATTTAGTCTTCTTCCCTATCTACCTTTAATAAAGCTCCTGTATTGGTGTCGAACAATACTTTGGTTGTGGATTTCTTGTTGAATAATACGGGAGCAAGATATTCTTGCGTACCGAATTGGGTTATAGGAAGTTCATTGTCGAACAGATTCTTGCCTTGATAGGTCAGTACAACCTTTGCTCTTCCTGGTACATTGTAGATGATACCTTCTAATTTCTTTTTTCCTTCGGTGGGCGAAAGATTGAGGACATTCATGTTTTTAATGCTGATATAAATCGGCTCGCCTGCTAAATTGTCATTGTCTACTACACCCAGTTTGCGAGAAAAGCGTAGGGCTATTTCGTCTTCCTTTTCTTGTGGAACAATGCGGACGTTGAATATCTTTGTCTCTTTCTTTTCCTTTCCGGTAAATATTTCTGTCATGGCTTGCTCTTGTATGTTCAGGTTGTCTAACATGATTTTCAGTTGGTTGCCATCGGTAGGCATATTGTCTGCTTCACCTCGTATCAGAGCGTTCTTACTTTCGCGTATATTATAAATTTCTTTGGCAACAAGTTCGGCCATCTTGGCGTTGGAGTTTGCCATCAAGATTTCTTCGGTCAGGAAACTACGCGCATCAACTTCTTTGTTTTTTTCCCCCTCTGGAGATTTGTTTGGGGTATCTTTTTTCTTGCTGCTAAAAGGTAGATTGATGGAGCGTACGATGCCGTCTTCTGTCAGTTCCATTAAAGGGGCTACGGTCTTGTCTTTCATCTTTACGAAATAGACGTTATCCTTGTCGGGTACTCCGACTATACCTGTTTCTATTTTGTCGATTGTCCAATAGATTTCGGGTTCGTCCGATACGCCTGAAAGGTGCAGATAGCGGTCGGCATAACGGCAGAATTCACCGGGGGTATAAGTATGTTGGGTGGCATGTACCTTGATTTCAATTTCGGTTTGCGGGAGCATATAAGTCACTCCATAATCTTTGCCTTGCATTACTCCCACAGTAACTTCCGTCTGTGCCGACGCCAAAAGGCCCATTGTGAGTGCTGCTGATAATAATAATATATTTTTCTTCATGCTTCTTTGGATGTTGGTTAGTATTTTCTTTAATTTAACAAAGATAGATAAGTTATTTTTGTCATGAATAGATTTTGCCATAATTAACAAAAGAAACAAGCCACGGTTTGTGCAAATTGGGTATTAGAAAGGATGTTGTCCTGACTTGCACAATCCGTGGCTAGGAAGTTATGAACCTGCGCTTTATGGCAACCTCAAATCAACTTCTGCAATGCCTACACGGTCGTTGTTCAGCAAGATACGCAAGTCGCTGGCCTCCGCTGCCCGAAAGTTGTATTTCGAAGTTGGCATGCGTAAAATTCTCTGCGGGGGAAACATACAATTGGAAATAAGTTCGTATCTTTGCGCACACGATTTCTATGAACCGTGCATTCAGACTCTGGGGTTGACTGGATTTGACAGCGGGTAGAAATGGTAGGTAAGCATGCAGTGGGTCGATAATTTCCACTCTAATCTCAGTTATCAAACCATTATCTGGCAACGTAAATTATGCTCTCGCTGCTTAATCGAAGTACAGTAGATTAGCTTTATTTCCGCCAAAGTGGTGGAAACGGGATGTCACTCAAAAGCTCTTGTTCCGAAGCGTTTGGCAAAGTGGCACAGCAAAATCGGGAATAGCTCAGGTCTTTCTCCGCGGCCTTTGCGAAGTTTCAGGGGATAAGGTGCAGGTTGGTGGCTCTGGTTTTGCTTGCACTCGAAAACCGAAGTCAGAGATAAGCATGTAGAAAGCTTATGGTTTCCTCGTTTGGACGAGGGTTCGATTCCCTCCAGCTCCACAAATAAGATTGATAATCAGATTATTACAGGATTTACACCCCGAAATACACCCTAAAATAAAAAGTGATAGCCTGATTATCATTCTTTATATCAAATACTATCTACAAGTCTTAAATAATTTAACCAATATGATGTCTTGTGGTATTCTATTATATTTTTTTGCTGTTTTGTTTGTTCTTGACAAATAAATACGTAACTTTGAAATATTATTTTGGGCTTGACTGGAATTGACAGCGAGTTGGAATGGTATGTAAGCATGCAGTGGGTCGGTAACTTCCACTTAAATCTCAGTTATCAAAATTTTATCTGGCAACGAAAATTATGCTCTCGCTGCTTAATCGAAGTATAGTAGATTAGCTTTATTTTTGCCAAAGTGGTGGAAACGAGATGTCGCTCAAAAGCTCTTGCTCCGAAGCGTTTGATAAAGCGGCACAGCAAAATCGGGTATAGTTTGAGTTCTTCCTCATAGCTCTTACGAAATATTAGGGGATAAGGCATAGGTTGGTGGCTTTGGTCTTGCTTATGCTCGAAAACCGAAGGCAAAGATAAGCATGTAGAAAGCATATGGTTTCCTCGTTTGGACGGGAGTTCGATTCTCCCCAGGTCCACAAGAAAATTTATAAGTGTTAATTTTAATCTTTTTGTGTATGAAAAAGCTATGTAAGAAACTGTTTATTGCATTTTTTGCCGTGTTAGCAATAACTGCGTGTTCACAAGATTCTTTGTTAGAAAGTGAAAATGTGATTTCTGCCCAAAAAACAGAACTTCAAGGGCGTGAGCTTGCCAATAATTTATTGGCATCTTTTGGTAACAGTGTAACAAGAAATAGTGAGTTGGTTTACCCTGATTATTATGGCGGAATGTACCTTGATAATGCTGGAACATTGGTTATTATGGCTACTTCTGATGATTTATCTTCTTGTAAAAAGGAATTTAGTCAAAGATGTAAAGGTGATAATTTTGAGTTAAAACAGTGTAAATTTTCTTTGAATGAATTAAACAAAGGAATTGAAACTATAAAGGAAAAGTTCAATGCGTCACCATTTTCTTTATTTAAAGATTTGCATTTAAAAAGTTTTTGGATTTCTGAAAAAGAGAATATGCTTTACATAGGACTTTCGGATTTATCATCAGAGAATACAAATAGAGTCAAAGCAGTGCTTGGTAATTTACCTTATGCTAATTTTAAGAAGGTTGACAATATTGAATTTCAAAGTGAAATAGAAGCAGGCTCTCCGATTAATAGCAAATTTGGAGCGTCAAAGAGTTCTTTAGGATATCGGGCTAAATATAATGGAGAAATAGGTTTCGTTGTAGCTGCTCATGCTATGATAACTATGGGAAAAGTCTCTTTGGGAGATATATCAAGTGATGAAATAGGGCAAGTTAAAATTATAGATGAAAGCGTTGATGCTGCATTTTGCGCATTATTTAGTGGTTTTACTGCTAGTAAAATGACTTATGACTTTAAAACTCTTACATCTAATGTAGCAACTGTAATTTTTGGGGATAAAGTATCTATATGTGGACGTTACAACAACGGTTCAGGAACTGTATTATCTACAAATTACAATCTTATAGGTCCGAATGGAACTCCAATTTGGGGAGCTATACAGGCTTCATATAATTCTCAAGACGGTGATAGTGGTGCTGTTGTATATACAACTACTGGGAATAATATAGCAGGGATGCATTCGGCAGCAATAACAACAAATTCTGTAAGAAGTGCAATATTTATTCCAGCATCATCAATAAACCGAGCATTATCTTTAACGATGTACTAAAAAATCAGTCGAAGGGAAAAGCACTGAAAAAATATTTTTTGAAGGAAGAGGTTTTATCCTCTGAAATTCAATATTTTCGAATAGGAATCCCCCACACACTATCGAAAATTTGAATTACATCAAAGAAACTTTTTCTGTGCCTTTCTCTTAGCTTGTTTCTTTTTATAGTCGGATGGAGTTATTGTAACTATAAAACACAGTTACCTGATGTTTGTTTTCAATTCTATTTTAACATTTATAATTATTAGAATGAAATATGTTATAATTATTATCATTATGATATTTCTTCCTTTTAGCTGTCAAAAGGATTCGTCTTATCAGCATAATAATGAAATGAATTCCAGCATTTTATTCAATAATTTGCAGAAGTCTTTTGTTAATAAAAAAAAGGGGAAAAAATATCCGTCCTATTATGCCGGGGCATATCTTAAGGATTCTTCTTTAGTTGTTATAATAATTGGTGACACTTTGCGTTCTAGAAAAGATTTGATAAAAAGGTGCAGGGGGAGTAATTTCGAACTACATCCCTGCAAAAAAAAACAAGATGCGGTTAGGAAAATTTTACACTATCTATATCAATTTAGAATAAATGAACAAAATAAGGACATAGTTGATGCGCTTCAATTTAGAGCTTCCTATATGAATTCAAAGAGAAGAATAAATGTGCAGTTGCTGACTTTTCAAGAAGACAAGTTTAGACAACTCGTATTGGATTCTCCATTTCTTGATTTCGAGAAGAGTATTATAGTTTTCGAATAATTTGTATTCAGATTTAAATGGCTGCATAACAGATATTACATTAGCTTTTCCTAAAGGTTTGATGGTTACGGATGGCGATGTTTCTTTTATACTTTCAACTGCCCAAAAGAAATGCAAATTGCAGTTCTCGATAGAAGGCGTTTATAAGTATAAAGATTGGGCTAAGTTAGAGGTCCTGAGAAAACCTTTTAGTACAGATATGGTGATAGTCGTCCACGATAGTGTGAGAAGCACTATGCTATCTTTGTGTTACGTTTGAAGTTTCTCAAGTTTCTAACTTACAAGATGAGCATAACGCTTCTTCAAATTCTAATATGTCTTGGAAAGAGTTTCCTCAAACCATTTGCAAAGATAGCAAATTTTATTGAAATCCAATTGAATGTTATCGGATTACATTCGGATCCCTCTGCTTCTCCTCTCAGTTTGCACGGATTTACGTATAGCTTGTTGTAATCTTTCCCATTGTTCCTTGAACCACTCACTTATTGGTTGCCTGTTTATTGTCAGCACCAATTTATTATCATCAACCAAACTTTTTTCCACTTTGAAAATGTCATTCTTGATTTCAAATCTTCGTCTATGTTCTTCAGAGTAAAGTTTTCCGCTACATCTGATAGCTTCCTTTTTGGTCAAGAGACTGTTTACCATATCTTTGGTAAATCCGATGGCATAGCACAGTCTTTCCATTCTCAACATTTCTTTGAGTAATGGGAACCAGTTGAACGCTTTTTCAAGAATGGTATTCAATCGTGATATTTCCTTCTCTTTGGCTTCAAGTTCTTGATTATGTATTCCTTGTATGTTACGAATCTGTTTACTATGCTGTTCCTGCATTTGTTGCATCTTGGCTTTTAATTCATCAATGCCCTTGTCACGTTTGGCAATTTCATGACGTAAATTCTCGTTAGATTGTTCCAAATCTTTCAATTTACCGCTGCCGAAAAGAGAACCGACACCGCTTGCTATGGCTGTGGCTGCATCAGTGGCTACACTTTTGAGTTTGTCGGTGCGTATCTCTGCTTTTACCTGTTTGAGTTCCTGCTCGGCAAGGCTTACCTGTTGCTCCTTGTGTCGCTTGGTTTCCTCTATACGTTGCAGTTCGGCTTTCTGTTTCTCAATGATAAAGTCGTTTCGCTCCAAGTGCTCCTTACCAGTGACAGCTTTTGCCTGCCCACGTTCCATCAGAAGTATATTGGAAGCCAAGGTCTGCATGGCTGCCATATCCTCATCATTGAGCTTTCGGCTCTTTCCGGTTTCGTGGTTCATCCAGTCGAAGACGATATGAGCATGATAGTTCGGCTTAAACCATCTGCCCCCGATTTGAAAGCTCTCCTTTTCTTCCGCTTCCGGCTGACCGTTCAGCCAATGTCCTTCGTCTTTGTGCAGGAAAATTTGTAGTGGAGTGATACCCCAGCGTCTTTGGCACTCTTCACCGAATTTGCGTACATCAGCCAGTGTGGTATCCGGTCTGATGAGCAATACTCCTTCACGGATGGGTGAACTTCCCGCCACCTTGATAATCCTTCCATTCTTTCCCTTGCGTTCCCTTTCCTTTTCCTGCATGGCACGTCCGGTCTTTTCCTTGACCATTTGCTTGATA
>CANPVZ010000035.1 GCA_947581855.1 uncultured Phocaeicola sp. | reverse complement strand
GTTTTCTTTTTCCGTATGCTTGCATATCAGCTCGGAAAGTTGTTCCTTTGTGAAATCCATAAAGTCTACTCTTTTTTAGTTTTTGTTTGTTTTGCTTTTACAAAGCTAAAAAATCTGTAGACTTTTTTATTCCCCCCCCCAGGACACACTTTTTGGAACAGTATCGATTCGATACTAAAAAAACACCGAATTATCCAAAATAATGCACTAAAAATCAAGTTATTGCTATCATTTTAGTACGGTAAAATTACAGAATCTTTATGACTCTGAGCGTAAACCTTATTGCTCCATTACTGTCAGCGGGAAAACCTCTTCAATAACTAACCGGCCAAATTTTGATGCGGTTGCCCTGAATCTTACTTATACAAAATATTTTATAGTGCCAAGAAATGTTTAAATCACTTCATTTCCACTTTATCATTTTTAGGGTTTATCCAACAAATTTTTATTATGGTATATCTACTCCTCCTTCATTAAGACCAGGTCCGCCTCCAGCTGTATAGCCACGGCTCTCTCCTGTTTCCCAAGGAGAAATCCAGAATGAATAAAGATCACCCTGCTGCAAATAGAATTTCACACGAATAGCCCTTCCTTCCAAAGAAGACAAATCTTTGTGGCCTTTCCATGTGACCATTTGCTTCGTGCTGTTTATACCTTTGATTAAAAGACAATCTTCTTTTGTAAAACCAGAAATAGGCTTACCTGCTTCATCCAACAACTCAATAGCCAAAGCAGAATCTGCATTACGTACATCTGCATTTACAAAGAAGTATTTGCCATCGAAAGATAACTTTTCTGTAACCAAAAAACCTTCAGTGTTACCTGCACGCATTGATATAAATCCGTCTCGTCTAAGCGTTGCCAATCCTGTAGAAACATGTCCATCCCACATAATATCATTCTTCATGCGTCCACTAGAATAGAAATACAACGAATCTCCGACAATAAGAGGAACTCCATTGATAGATTGCATATTCCCCCAATTCCATGCACCTTCCGTTTCATTTACCCCCATAAAAGCTGAGTGATCTGGTCTATAGAAATAAAAACCATCCCGACTATAACCAAACCCTATTTCATTCCGTTTTTGGATTCTGTATTGGTCACAGACGTCATTCTCCGGTCCTTTCCACATTGCATAAAAACCTAAAATGACACTTTCATAAGCTATCGCATCGAAATTGTATATAGCTGGTTCTACTTCAGGGAACTTGGGATGATGAAGTTCTTTATCATCCGGTGAAAACCAAAATACAATGTTACGGTCCTTTATCGTATTACGGATATGATGTGCTAAACTAACGGCCATTTCAGGATCTTCGTGCTCCAAATATGCTCTTGAACGACCAGACAATTTATTCCCGTAACGTAAGCTTATAACCCATTTATCAGTAAAAGGATTATAAAAAGCAGTCGTTCTATCACCTACTGATCCCGATTGAGCTTCACCATTTGACCAATGAATACCATCTGCCGAATATTTTAATACAATTTGCCATCCTCTATTGGTCTTTTCTACATTGAATAGTTTATATCGTTTTGACGGATCCGTTTCTCTCTTATCCAACCACACTGTCGCCGCATCACGATCACAAGTGTCTACAATATTTGTATGTGGATACACATCCCGCTCAACTTTGTTCCAATGTTTTCCATCATCCGATTCTGCATAGCAGGTATAAAAACTCTGTTTATGTTTATGCAACATACCTGCTCCTGCCAAATACCACATTTTATATTTATTATCCCGTTCATCATACCAAATTCCATCGCTAAAAGGTGCTGCATACGGCGAACCTTCAAAAGTCATCTCCCACTCCTTATCCGGTTGCAAAATTGGATTATGGGCATAAAAAACAGCATGATGAGGAATCTTCTCTAAGTTTTCAATAGATGATATCAAAAAATCGTCTACAAACAATTGTCGTCCCAGATTAACCGGAATAACTTCAGGTTTTTTATCAATATAAGGTAACGGCATCTCCTGTCGCTGATCTGGTACCTCATAACGTGGAGGCCAAACCTCTGGCAATACAATACCATTGTGCAAAGCTGAACTTTCATTGGATTTATCATTACCAGACGAACAACCTATTAAAAAAGCAACAAAAAATAATGGATTAAAAAATTTCATACCCTTTCATATTATACGAATAAGGTATTAGGATATCAGTAACCGACTATCCTAATCCTTATTCTGTTAAACATTCATTCTATTTATTACCAACCGGGATTATTCGAAGTTATATAAGGATTACCCACCACTTCTTCGATAGGAATAGGTACCCATTCGTGCTTACCTTCTACAAACCCTTTATAAGCATGTCCATTGTTATAGGCCTTAAAATTAGGATCTGATGCCTCTAACTCACGAAAACGCTCCGGTAATCTTCCCCAACGCAATAAATCATAGAAGCGATGTCCTTCGTATGTGAGTTCCAAAATTCTTTCCTGTTCTATTGTTTCCATATTAGCAACTGCAACATGAGGCATCTTAACCCTATCTCTCACTTTGTTTATGGCATCCAAAGCAGTAATGGAAGTCTGTTCTCCACCCATAACCAAAGCTTCGGCATACATCAACAAAACATCTGCGTAACGGATCCATCTCCAATTTACCCCTTGAGCACGACCATAAAAGAAATACATGTTATCACCAGAATTCTCCATCGGAAGAGTCCAATCCAGCCATTTTCGACTTGCACATTTATAATTTTTTGCAGCTTCCCACTTATTGCCAAAACCTGCATCCACTCCACCGAATTCATCAGCCCACGTAGCGCCTTCCAAGAAAGTAACCTGACATCCTGCCGGTGCTTTGATTTCAGGTAGATTATCATTAAATACCAGAGTCCCAAACATACGAGGATCAGTCTCACCCGCCGAATTCTTTGAATTCACAAATACATCATAAACCCAATCATGAATAACCTGAGCATTACTTGCATTATAGCCCGTATTTTGTCCCATAATAGGCAATTTGGAACGGATATCGCTAAACAAACCACTTTCCACAAAACCTGGATTGAAATTTGTATTAGTTACATCACTCAAAAATTGAATTTCCCAAATAGATTCATCATTGTTTTCATGGGCTACATCAAAATTCCAATTATAATCCTCTACCAGGCTGTAAGTACCATAATTACCATTGATAATACGTCCAAAGGCTGCTGCGGCTTCATCATAATATGTCTTAGTACTGTTCCCATAATATTTTTCAAAACCACTTCTGTACAAATATGCCTTACCTAATAGAGCTGCTGCACTTGCCTTTGTAGCACGCCCCAGATTTGAAGAGTCCCAATACCCCTTCACTGGTAACAAACGTTCTGCCTCTATCAAATCACTGATGATAAAATCCCAACTTTCTTCCGGTGTTGCCTGTGGTCTATATTCATTGGCATTACCTGTCATCTCTTTTATAAGTGGAATATTCCGATAATTAACAAACAAATAAAAATGAGTAAAAGCACGTAAAAAATAAGCTTCACCCAAATAAGCATTCTTTAAATCTTCATCTACAAATTCCACATTGGGAATAACCTGTATCATTTGGCAAGCCTGACCAGCTGCTGTATACATTAATTGGAAAGGTTGTACAATAGAATAATAAGACGAAGTATAATCTTCACTATAAGTACCAGGCATACTATAATCTGCTCCAGAAGAAGCCTCATCACTTCGACTTAATTGTAATCCAAAACCACAAGCGCCCAAATTACGCGGAGTCGAAATATATCCATAAGCTCCCAAGATACCCTTTTCTACATTTTCAGGAGTAGTATAGAATGAATTCAAGTCAATCTGATTCGGATTTACAGATAAACTATCAAAGATATCACTACAAGAAGCCATCAGTAAGCAACAAGTTGCTGTCAATATTTTATTTATACAAGTTTTCATAATCTCCATGTTTTAGAAAGTCAAGTTAAAACCAATATTAAATACACGAGCATTATAAGTAGGAGCATGAGCCGAATTTTGCGAAATATAGAATCCATCTACACCTCTGTCAAACAAAGTATTAGAGTTTACTTCCGGATCATACAACGGATACTTAGTAATCGTAAATAGATTTTGTGCACTGACATACACTCTGGCATTCTTGATATGCACCTTAGATAGTAAATTAGGACTAAAAGTATAACCGATCTGTATATTCTTCAAACGCAAATAAGAACCATCTTCTACGTAGAAACTACTGGGCAAAGCATTACTACCACTAGAATTAGCAACTTTTGCAATAGGTATATCTGTATTGGTATTTGTCGGAGTCCATGCATTCAATGCATCTTTTAACAATCCGCCATTGTAATTAAAATACCAATCGTATTTCATCAAAGCAAAAATATCATTTCCTTGAGATCCTTGGAAGAAAGCTGTAAAATCCCAATTCTTATATGTAAATCCTAAATTAATGCCATAAGTAAAATCTGGATGAGGATTACCAATATTAGTTTTATCATTTTCATCTACAACTCCATCAGGCTGACCCGTTAGATTTCCGTCAGCATCAAAGCCATTATTATCTTCGAAAATAAAATCTCCATTCTCATCAATTCCTAAAACATTATATCCCCAAAAAGTTCCAATTGGTAATCCTGGCTTTGTAATCGTAGGACGGTCATTGAAACTACCGCTCATGAATACTTCAGCATTAATCGGCTGTACGCCTTCGCCTAAACTCTTAACCTTATTTCTCAAAAATGAGATATTAGCATCAACATTAATCCCCCAGTCACCAAAATTTTTTCTATACGATCCTGACAATTCTAAACCTTTGTTACGTACTGATGCCGAATTAAATACAGTATTTACACCTTCATTTACATAAATCATCTGTCCAGATGATGGCAGAGGAACTAAAGAAGCTAACAGATCATTATTATCTCGAATAAAGTATTCTACCGTAAATTGCAAGGCATTATTAAGAAAACCTAATTCAATACCATAATTTTGGCTAATAGATTTCTCCCAAGACAAGTTTTCCTGTGCATATCTTGCAACATAGCCCAATACTCTATTGTCATTTCCTACAACAGCAGGAATAGGTCCATGAGCTGTTGATAAGAATGAATAAGGAACTACAAAATTGGCTCCAAGCTGGCCATAACTTGCACGAACTTTCAATTTCGAGATCCAAGGAATATTAAAAAATTCTTCATTATGCACATTCCAACCAGCAGACACAGACGGGAAATAACCAACTTGATGTCCCGGAGCAAATTTAGATGATTTATCACTACGTATACTTCCTGAGAGTAAATATCTATTATCATAATCGTAATTAACACGTGCAAAGAAAGATAACAAAGCTGAATTAAATTCCTCACCGGTAATATTACCTGTTCCATTAAATACGGTAATGCTCGGAGCACCTAAATCTGTATTTCCAGAATTAATAGAAGTCAATCGATAATATTCGCGCATCCAGCTTGTTCCAATCATAGCGTTCACAGTATGGCGATTGAATGTATTCGAATAGTTCAAAATATTATCTATTGTATAATTGAATTGTTGTGAACGGCTTTCCGACAAAGAATTAATCAAATTACTATATTGATCAACAGCAGTGCCATCTTCATTCCATTTAGAATCATAAGCTGCTGTACGTGTATAATTATGGCCAGCAAGATAATCACCACCCATGGTCAGCTTATAATCTAATCCCTTAAACAAATTCAAAGTTAAGTTCAGACTACCTGTAACATTCACATTACGATTTCTTCTTTCCTGATTTGATAAAGAAGCTAAAGGATTTACATTTCCTTCAGAAGCATTGATATAATACTCTCCACCACCTGAGACATAACGACCATACTCATCTGTTAATGGTAATGTAGGCAAAGACATTACCATACGAGTTTTAGGTTCCTGATTGGTGTATGCAACAGCTAAATTTTCCTGTACTGTCAACCGGCCTTTTTTAAACGTACCATTTAAACGAGCATTATATTTCTCATATCCAGAATATATCGTAATACCTTCTTGATTCATATACCCCACACTGGCATTAAAAGTAGTGTTTTCTCCTCCACCTGATATGGACGCATTTACGTTATACATAGGAGCGGTACGCAAATATACATCTTGCCAGTCTGTACTTAAATTAGGATTCGTTGGATTGATATTTTCTGAAGCATTAATAGCTCCTGGACTATTCGCTACTAACATTGCTGCATATTCCCGATATTCATTCGCATTCATAAAATCCAACTTCTTCGACGGTGTTTGTACAGAATATGTAGCAGATAAATCAACCTTTACGTCACCTTTTTTACCCTGTTTAGTGGTAATAAGCACAACACCATTAGCCGCACGAGACCCATAAATAGCAGCTGCAGCGCCATCTTTCAAAACCTCAATCGATTCGATATCAGAGGAATTCAATGTATTCAAACCGTTGTTACTAAATGCACCGTCTATTACATATACCGGTTCTGTTTCACCAAAAGTACCAGCACCACGAACTAAGATTTTAACATCTGCTCCAGCTTCTCCACCTTTTTGAAAAACTTCAACACCAGGAATTCGACCTTGTAAAGTAGAAGCGACATTAGGAGCTACTTGTTTTTGAATTTCATCTACAGAAACAGAAGCTACAGAAGCGGTCATACTTGATTTCTTCTGTACGCCATAACCTACCACAAGGACTTCATCCAACGTCTGTGTATCTTCCACCAACATAACTTTGATAAAAGACTGTCCTACATACTTAATCTCTTGAG
>CANPVZ010000034.1 GCA_947581855.1 uncultured Phocaeicola sp. | reverse complement strand
CAACGGCAAGTTCGTTTACATCAGCCACTCTTCCGGTCTGTCACGAATGGGCAGCGGCGTAAGAATTGAACTCGATTTGTTTCTGATACGGACAGCTCAAAATGGAAAGGACTACCAAGGGGGATGTAACCAGTATTGCGACATAGCAAATTTACAGTCTATGATAGACGGTTTGTTGGGGAAATAAACTGCAAAAAAGATGCGGAGCCGCTGTGTTCCGCATCTTTTTCTTTCCATCCTTACCGGCGCATACCGCCGTATTCTGCCTCTTGTAGCTCTGCCCGATACTCTACCAGTTCGTTCAGTTTTCCATTGCCGCTATCGTTTATATTTCAGATAAATAATAGTTTGTATTCCAAGCAGTATGACATATAAGTCTTCTACCGCCCAATAAGCCGCCAGCGGAACACTCCAACGGCTTAGTCCCCATAAAGAGGACAGATAGGCAATCGTAGTCGTCACTTGAAATATTTTATATTGTTGAATACCTATTCTTTTTCTGTTAGGGCTGCAAAGATAGCGTTTTTCTCAATTATCAGTTTTAGGAGAAACTATATTTTTGTGCTATACCTATTATATAATATGCAAACCAGCCCCCCGGAAAGAAAGATAGCTGGTAGAATAAACCAATAGTTATTGCTTATCAGAAACTTGGCTATCCAAAAAGAAGGGAGAAATGAAAATACATATTGGGTACTATCTGTAATCACAAAAGGTATGATTAATCCCACCATAACCAAAGCAGATACTTTTGCAAGTGCCATGCCTTCCACTTTATTTCCCGCATATGCCAAAATAATCATAGCAGCCACAACGCTTAGTATGGTAGCCAATATGGATATGATAAATGTAGTCCATACTGACATATCTGATACGGAACAGAAAGAAAGCAGCACGAAAGAAACAATGGCTGCAAATAAAACAGGAATAATCAATCTTGATATAAGATAACCCTTCTTTCCAAGTGGGGTGATTGTGATATACCTGTTGATTTTCATATCTGTTTCATCTAATACCACTAAGACCGAAGCGAAGCAAATCATGTAAGGACACATAATTGCAAGGAATAAATCCAATATCGGATAATATAGACTGAAATCCTTTAGCATCGGATAATGCTGTACAATCAAGGGGAAAACAAACCTATATATTGCCGCTAATATTAGCGGAATACATATTATTGCAGATAACATACCATCTGAGAATATGTTTCTGATAAACATTTTGAAAGAAATAATATTCTGATTCATAATTATATCGTCATCATTTTTTTTACTGACAGACAAGAAAAAATATACATCGCAATGCACCAAATGCTTATTGCCATTAGAGATATGACACTGATATTTCCAGACATAAGTTCTATCAGACTTATACTTGGATGTAATAGCATAACTCCCGATTTATAGCCCATTGTATAAACAGATATGGGAGCTACGGATATTATTAAAGTGGGAACCATAATCAGCATAAAGTTATTCATGGTTGAAATGAAAGCGGAAAGTGATATTCCAACCAGTGTGAATAATGCTGAACCTAACATGATTCCAACAGTAAGATGTATGTAAGAATGTTCCATGCCTGAGAACAATGCAATCAGAACTCCACTTAGCAAAGAAATCAGCCCGATAGAAATTACCTTTGACAAAATGTATGCGTGTATTGATATGGGCGAAACTGCTAATGCCTGCATTACTTTTTCGCTTTTCTCGAATAATATGATTGCTCCCATAAACATTAATCCAATCAGCACGGGGTCTGAAAATATAAGGGTAGTTGTGCATAGTTCTTTCCACTGCATAGGAAGAATGCGCAATACAGCAATATACACCAGTGTAAATAGCGTATATAGGGCATAAAAACCATATTTGTATTGTTGCCGAATATCGCCAAGTATTAAACCTTTAAGTTTCATAGTAATTTCCTCCCTGTTATTTCTGAGAATATATGGTCTAATGTCGGCTCATTGCTATGTATTGACAATAAGGCATTAGCTTGAATCAGAGATTGCAGTTTTTTATCTGTACTTATTTTGTCAAGTGCGATTGTAGTATTCAATTCTTGTTGATTCTCCAAATATGAATATGTTACTTCATTATAACGCCTCGACATGATAAGATTACGAGGAGTGTCCATAGCTTTAATGTTACCGTCAACAATAAATGCCACACGGTCACAAAGTTCGGTTGCATCGTGCATATTGTGAGTAGTCAGAATGATTGTCACTCCTTTATTTTTAAGCTCACGGATAATGTTTTTCATCACTTGGGAGTTTGAGGGGTCTAAACCTGATGTTGGCTCATCCAAAAATAATACTTTAGGCTGATGAATGATTGACCGGGCAAAGTTTAATCTGGATTTCATGCCTTTAGAAAAACCTGCCACTTTCTTGTTGGTATGTTGTGACAGTCCGACCATTTCTAATAATTGTTCGGCAGGAATAAGCTTGCAGTCATATAAAGAACCAAAGAATTTCAAGTTCTCCAATGCGGTGAATTTCTCATAAAAACTTGGGAATTCAAAATCGACACCAATAATCTTATAGAAATGGGCAGACTTATTTCTAACCTCATTATTATTAATGGAAACACTCCCCTTATATTTAGGGAGCATACCTATTAATATCTTTTGAAGAGTGCTTTTCCCTGCTCCAGAGGGTCCTAAGAAGCCAAATATCTCTCCGCTTCTTACTTGAAAATTCATATTCTCAATAAATGGTAGTTGAGAATAACTAAACGATAAGTTTTTTACTGTAATCATAATTTTTTTCAATTTTACACCGTGTGACTAAAACAGTTTATACGGTCATATTATAAATTCAGAGCATCGCCATGTAGCATATTTGCACATAGTCAGTTGATATTATATAATCTTATTGTGTTGGATTAGTCTTTAAGTAGTTGCTTTACTATTCCCCTAACTATAAACTTGAAAACTTCATTGTAAATATCTGTTCCAATTGTTTTCTCGTTTAGAATAGTCAAGAATGCAGCTCTTAAAGCCCCTGCAAATACCTTTGTGTCAATTGATTTACTTTCTGGAATAAATTTCAGCACTTCGTTTGCCAGCATGACATCATCATCTACGTGTTGTGAAAGTACTTCTTGAGGGAGCTTTCTACTTAGATATTCCACGTCACTATTCACAAAGACAGATACAAAGTATGGCTTGTTGTTGATTAGCAAGTCAGATATAATATCTGTCAATGTATCAACCGTAATATTATCGGTATGCTTATTTATGGCATTAAGAAATTCTTTTTCCAATTTCTTATGATAGTCTATTATTGTATCAAAAAAAAGAAGTTCTTTTGATGTATAGAATAGATAAAATGCTCCTTTAGAAATATTAGCATATTTAACAAGCTCATCTACAGAAGTTTTACGTACCCCTTGTTGCTGGATAAATAGCAAAGCTCCTTCTTTGAGTTTATCCTTTATAAGCTTCCTTTCGTTGTCATCAAATGCTTTTGCCATACCGTGTGACTATTTTATTATTATTGGTCACTGCAAACATACACGTTATTTTTGAATTGACAAAGAAATATTGGTTTATTTTTCTCGGAAAGTTACTTCATATCAACTTGCAGTTATATCTTTCGACACAAATTAGTCGGTGTAAAGTCCAATGTGATTGCCCGCAGGGTCAGCAAATACGGCAAAATACCCTTTCCCCTCGGCTTGAATTTTAGTCTTGGGAATAACTATGTTGCCACCTTGCTTCATTACTTGCCGGATTGACCTGTCAATGTCTTCACAGTTAAAGTGAATTAATACACCATGCTCTGAGGGTTTGAAGTCCGGTGCATAAGATATAGCACCTACTGTTTGTCCGTCTTGCACGAAACAAGCCATTTTCTCGTTATTACAGTCGGCTACCATAAGTTCAACTCCCAAGATTGTTTGATAGAAATTTACCGATTGGTAGAAGTCGGTAACGGGAATTTCAAAGAATGCGATTAAATTTTTTATGTTCTTTTTCTTTTAGTTGTTATTTTGTCCTGCGCTAAGACAGTGCAAAATTACGATTAACATAAGGAGCTGGATAGAACGAAAGGGACATTTTAGAGGGTGCAACTCACGTTTGTTGCACCCCCTGTTTTTAACTTTCACTGACAGTGAAAGTTTTAGATTTTCTTTCCGATATAAAATACATAGCCATAGAAACCTTTATACTTATTGTATAATGCTTCTTCAAGATGCTGAAACTCTATGAGTTTCTTTACGGTTTCATTATGGGGATATTTTTCCAGCATTAGTTTACGGGCTTCAATCAAAGGCTGATAGTAATGTTCCGTCCAGCATTTTTCCGGCAATACAAATGAAGCGACTGGGAGATAGCCAGCCTTCTGCATTTGTGCGACTTTAACAGGAATTGTATCTATCTCTTGATACTCCTGCATCCAAAAATCGTGTATTTCAGCCGGACGCTCTTCTGTAAACCATGAACTTTCCGAAACTGCAATATACCCATCAGGTTTCAAATAATCACGCCATTCATTTATACCTCTCTCAAAGCCGATATTATAAATAGCACCTTCCGACCATATCAAGTCTAAAGATTCTTTTTCAAAAGGTAGATTGTCCATTGAGCCGACAATCCCCTTCACTCTGTTTTGCAAATTCAGCTTTAAGGCATCAAGATTGAACTTGTCAATACACCCTGAAAAGAAATCAAGTCCTGTAATAGTTCCTGATACATTTTGTGCCAAAACCATAGTTTGACCTCCCGTTCCACAACCAATGTCTGCAATCTGCGCAGTATCACTCAGATTATCAATGAAACTTAAAGCCTTTAATGTAACATCAGGACTTCCCGGACCTTGCCTTTTAGTATTAAGAAAAAATTCACAAATTAAATTTACATCAAATCCGTAAATTGTGTTGTTTTCGTTATTCATTTTCATTGTATATATTGCGTACAGGGAAAATATGATGATACCTTACCTATACGCAGATTAAAATTATAATATAAGCACACGAAAATAGCTCCCGAAAAGAATTATCCGAGAGTAAACGCAAAGAACAATCTACATTAGAAATGCAGATTGCTTACAACACAATATCCGATTGGTTTGTTTTCTTCATGCGAACAAAGGTAGTGAATTATTTTATGCCATGCAAATTCAGCTTTGAATTTAGTCATTATGATACCTCATGTTTCATCGAGCGCAACGGCAAGTTCGTTTACATCAGCCACTCTTCCGGTCTGTCACGAATGGGCAGCGGCGTAAGAATTGAACTCGATTCGTTCCTGATACGGACGGCTCAAAATGCGAAGGATTACAGAGGGGGATATAACCAATATTGCAGCATGAAGAATTTGCAGTCCATGATAGACAACTTGTTAGAGAAATGAACAGCAAAAAAGATGCGGAGCAAAACCTGTTCCGCATCTTTCCTTTCCATACTTACCGGCGCATACCGCCACCGTATTCTGCCTCTTGTAACTCTGCCCGATACTCTTCCAGTTCGTTCAGCTTCCCGTTCACGGCTTGCAGGTTGGCATCCAACCCGATATTGTGGTCGTAAGGGAAACGATGCTGCGCGACCAGCCCGGCATTGGTGGGCTGCCCGACATCAAGCGTATCGGCTTCCTTATTATACTTGACATACAGCACATCGCCGTTCGGCATCTCGAAAGCCGGAATCTTTTGATTTGCCATAGCGGAGAACTGTTCTGCCGCCATCTCCTTAGCAACCCCTTTTATCGTTTCCCCGGCATTATCGACACCGTAACGCCGGATATGGTCGCGGATTTCCTGCTCCGAGAACTTCAACATCACCTCATAAGTACCTCCGACACTCCCGTTGTACACGACAGCGAAATTCCCGTCATCGACAATAAGGCTGTCACCCTTGTTGTTCGTGGCCGACGGATAAGTATATTTCTCGTTGATACCATTACCATCGTAATACTCCTTGGCAAGCGTCAGCAACCCCTCATAATCACCTTTGTCCTTGAGTTCGTCAAGCTGCCTCGTGTCATCCGAAGACTGGAGATAAACGACAGAGGAATAATACATCTTCTCCTTTGCCGCTACTCCATTCTCCTGCTGCTCACCGACATTCTGTTCCAACTCCTGCGCTATCTTATCCACCTTTTGGGTAATCATTGAAGTCGCTTTCTTTACATCCAGAAGCGTCGTCTTAATGAACTGCGGCGATTCCTTCAGTTCATCGAGCCAACTTTTGAGATACGCGCAACTGTCTTCCTTGATATGCTTGGTCATGCCGTAACGCTGTGCGACCAGTGCGCTGCCCAATTCCGCCACCAGTTCCTCACGGGCATACTCCGGGGAACCGAAGGCAGCCGGCTTGAACCGGTCGAGAACACCCTCCGCACCGGTCGAGTGTGTCATTTCGTGAAACAGTGTCCCATAGAACGACTCTCCCGATTTGAACTGCTCCTTTTCCGGCACGATGATTTCATTATTCGAGATTGAATAGTATGCTTTATCCTGATATTGCGGCGTAATCGGGCAAATCCACAGGTTGTCCCGTATCATCGCATCGACAGGTGCGAAACTGAAATGCTCGCCGTTCTCGATGGCCGGACGCGAGTTTTCCCGCTCCAGCTTTTCCCACAGCTCCGGCCTCGCTTCCTGCAAATTGGTCTGTGCGACATTGAATACACGGAACACCTGCATCTTCGGATAGACATTGTACTGGGCCTTTTCTTCATCGGACAACTTCTTGTAATCGTCATACTTGATTTTTTCCCTGGTTTCCTTATGGATGCAAGTGAACGTGGTGAGCATGACCGGAAAGGACTTCTCGCCACGAAGCACGGAGACACGGGGCAGTTCCTCTCCATCCTTGCCGGGCTTGTTGAGCCGCTGCACACAGTCGAACGTGCAGAAACGGGGAATCTTGTACCCCTCTTTCTCACAGTGAAGGAGCAGCATAAAGGCATTCATCCCGTTGTACTCGCGCCCGTGAAGGTTGCGGGGCCACTGCAACGCACGCAGGCTCGGCATATCACGCCTTGCTGCCTTTCGGCAGTAGGTCTTGATATGCCTGCCACCGAACCGTACTTGCAT
>CANPVZ010000033.1 GCA_947581855.1 uncultured Phocaeicola sp. | reverse complement strand
GGAAGGGTAGCGCGCTCTATCCAAACACACTATCTGAATATAATCAACTTCTTTGAGAAACGTTCCACCAATGCGGCAGCAGAATCATTCAATGCTAAAATCAAGAGTTTCCGTTCACAATTCAGAGGAGTCAGAGATAAGGCATTCTTTTTATACAGACTTACTAAGTTATATGCATGAAATGAAAATCCCTCAGGTTTTTACGTTGATCCCATATTTTTATAGGACAGAGAAGAGAAGTTTACAAAAAGAGACTATCTAACTTTTTAATTGTTAGACAGCCTCTTTTACTTAAGAGCGGAAGACGGGATTCAAACCCGCGACCCTCAGCTTGGAAGGCTAATGCTCTATCAACTGAGCTACTTCCGCAATTTATCGTGGGCAAAGATGGATTCGAACCACCGAAGGCGTAAGCCAGCAGATTTACAGTCTGCCCCATTTGGCCACTCTGGTATTTGCCCATTCCACATAAGAGATATTATTCCTCTCAAATGCGATGCAAAGATATAACTATTTTCTTAAACTACAAGCAAAATCAATCATTTTTATTGCAGTAATTGCACATTCGTCTCCTTTATTGCCTAAACAACCACCACTCCGGTCTTCAGCCTGTTGCATCGTATTGGTCGTAACGAGACCATAAACAACTGGTATATTACCTGTTGCATTCAATTGTGCTATACCTTGGGTTGTTCCGGCACATACATAATCGAAATGGGGAGTATCGCCACGAACTACGCATCCGATAGCAATCACAGCATCCACCAAGCCGCTTTGTATCATTTGCGAAGAACCGAAAGTAAGTTCAAAACTTCCCGGAACAGTACGTACGATGATGTTGTCATCTTTCGCACCATGCAATTTCAGCGTTTTAACAGCCCCTTCCAATAAAGCGCCTGTAATATTCGCATTCCACTCAGAAACAACTATTCCAAAACGCATATTGCTTGCATCCGGAACCGAATTAAAATCATAATCTGATAAGTTGTGATAAGCTGTTGCCATATTCTACTCTATTTAATATACTTCAGGAGGTATCGTCAAAATTCAAGCCCTTATCCATAGATGACAAAACGCAAATTTACGCGGACTTACGCAGAAGTCATATTTAATCTGCGAGAAATCCGCGTAAATCTGCGTTTTCACGGGCTAACAAAATTTGCTTTCGCCCCCTGATAAACTAAACTATTTAATTAAGAATTTTATGATTATTCCATCATTACTTAGACGCACGTTCGATATATTTGTCGATATCCATCGCCTGATAGGAATTAAAATATTTATCCTTTACTGTGGTATAAGCCTTTACAGCATCTTCTTTCTTACCAAGTTTCTCATAAATCACACCGGCTTGAATCAAATAAACAGGACTCATAGAATGAGCATCTGCCATTTCCGCTGCTTTCACTAAAGTAGAAGCAGCCTTCTCCAAGTCACCAAGTTGAGCGTAACAATTTCCTAAAGTTCCCGTTACAGCCGGAGCAATAACCAAATCATCACCACTAAAATTATTCAAAGATTCTACAGCTTCTTTATATTTACCAATACGTGCATAACTGATGCCTGCATAAGCATGAGCTAAGTTAGCCGCATCGGTTCCACTAAACTCATCCGCTATTTTTATAAAACCTTTATACCCTAGTGAATCACCGTTAAGAGCCAAGTCGTATTGTTCAGCATCAAAATATTGCTCTCCTCTATATAAAGCTTCCGAAGCCTTACGCTCCCGAGGCTCCGAAATAAAGTTTTTATAGATTACGACACCCGCAATAATCACAATAATCGCTACGATGACACTAATAATCATCTTTTTGTTTTTCACAATAAATGCCTCCGATTGGCTCAATGCATCCTCTACATTCACCGCATCTTGCTTGTTCTTCTGTTCTGCCATTTTTATATGTTTTTTATTATTTTACGTATTACGGTATTTTTCGGTCAGCAAAAGTAGTTTATTTCTATCTATTAATAAAATTTCAGACCATCTTTTTTCAAATATTTAGGCCGGCAGATGTGGAAATAGAGAATTATGCCTACATTTGCAATATGATATTGAAACGCATTGCCATACTGAATTATAAGAATCTGGAACAAGCGGAGTTATCTCTTTCTCCGAAAATTAATTGTTTCATCGGACAAAACGGAATGGGTAAGACTAACCTGTTGGATGCGGTTTATTACCTTTCGTTTTGTAAAAGCTCTTCCAATCCTATTGATTCTCAGAATATTCGTCACGATCAGGATTTCTTTTTCATACAAGGCTTTTACAAATTGGAAGACGGAAGTCAGGAAGAAATATACTGCGGTCTAAAACGCCGGCAGAAGAAACAGTTTAAACGTAATAAGAAAGAATATAGCCGTTTATCAGACCATATTGGTTTTATCCCGCTGATCATGGTATCTCCATCCGATTCGGAACTGATTGCCGGAGGAAGTGATGAGCGGCGTCGTTTTATGGATTTAGTAATTTCGCAATATGATAAAGAATATCTGGACGCTCTAATCCGTTATAATAAAGCATTAACCCAACGGAACATTTTATTAAAACAAGAAGAAGAACCGGATCCCGAACTAATGCTGGTCTGGGAGGAAATGATGGCTTCTACCGGAGAAATCGTCTTCCAGAAACGAATGGCTTTTATTGAAGAATTTATCCCTATCTTCCAATCATTCTATTCTTATATTTCTCAAAACAGCGAATTGGTGAATCTTTCCTACGAATCGCACTTGCAAAACCGTTCCTTTATACATGCTCTTCAAACGGGACGTGCGCGCGACCGAATTATGGGACATACACTGGTAGGGATTCACAAGGATGATTTGAACATGCAACTCGGAAACTTTCCTATCAAACGAGAAGGATCACAAGGACAGAACAAAACATATCTGATCGCTTTGAAACTGGCGCAGTTTGATTTTTTGAAACGAACCGGCAGCAATACAACCCCTCTTTTACTATTAGACGATATTTTTGATAAACTTGACGCTTCGAGAGTGGAACAAATTGTAAAATTAGTAGCAGGGGATAGTTTCGGACAGATTTTTATAACCGACACAAATCGGGAACACTTAGATAAAATCTTACGTAAAACCGAAGAAAGTTATAAGTTGTTTCAAGTCAATCAAGGATATGTAAAAGAGTGGAAGGAGGATAATCCATGAGAAGAAATCAAGCCGAACTGATTGGCGATATGATTCGGAAAGTAATGCGTGAGCAGGGACTTGAATCCCCATTGAACGAATACAAACTTATACAAGCATGGCGGGATGTATTAGGAAATGCCATAGCCTCCTATACCACCAACTTATACATTAAAAATCAGATATTGCATGTTCATCTTACCTCACCGGCATTACGGCAAGAATTGATGATGGGGCGCGAACGACTGGTTAAGAATCTGAATCAATATGTAGGTGCAGAAGTGATTGTAAATATTATCTTCCACTAATCTTATCTTCATTCCTAATCCAACCTTCATCCGTCAGTATGGCATCCATTTTTCTATCAAAGGTTTCACAAGGAATATTGTCACTCATCTGAAAAGCATAACATATTCCTATATTATAAGAGGAAAGTTTTGGCAATAAGCGGTCATAGTAACCTTTTCCCCTACCCAAACGGTTTCCATCTTTATCAAATGAAACTCCTGGAACGACAGCCAACTCTATCTTCCGGTAATCAGTAAAAAGTCGACCGATCGGTTCTTTTATACCGTATGAACCAATTCTCAAATCTTCTTCCCCCGTATAATACCGAAGTTCCAGCTCATCTTCTTTTACTACAGGAAGCAATATAGTTTTCTCCTGATACCAACGCTTCACTAATTCATGCGTATACACTTCATCAGGTAACGAATAATACAATAGCACGATATGCGATTCCACAAAACGAGGATGCCGTTCCAATTGTTCTATCAGAACGGCAGATAACGCTTCACATTGCGCTAAAGAATATTGAGCTTTACGTTGCGCTATGAGTTTACGCAGCGCTTTTTTTTCCTCTTTCATTTTTGTCAGCAGTTTTCCTTGTAGGAGATTTTGGGAAAGCTTCTCCTTTTTCTAACACTTCAATGGCTTTCAACACAGTGGGATCACTTTCATTCAAATATTCAATATAGGCCTCCATACCCAACACATTATAGATAATATTTCCGTAAAGAGCTTTTTCCAACAACTTATATGATTTATTTATCATCAAATTACGACGCTTCAGTCCTCTTGTTTCGGCAAATCGCACAAACTTCTCCACCAAATGCTGTTTTTTCAAATAAGCCAACATAGAGTTTGCATCCTCATACTTAGAAAGTTTCGCACGATTCTCGTCCGTATAATGGAAAGCATATTCAATAGTAAGCCTATTGTTTATAGCATATAATAAATAAGAAGTATAGCCGATGGTATCTTGAGGCACAAAAATATCCGGCATAATGCCCCCACCTCCATATACAATACGTCCCAACGAAGTGCGGTATGCTAAATCCTCATTCTGTCTGATACTGTCCTGCGAGAAAAACTCTCCATGATCGAAACGTTTCTGCAAATCGTATTCGTAGTTTTCATCCTTACCATTGGAATAAGGTTTCTGAATGCACCTGCCCGAAGGGGTATAATAACGGGCTATCGTTAAACGGATAGCCGAGCCGTCACGGAAATCTATCGGTTGCTGTACCAAACCTTTTCCGAACGAACGACGTCCGATAATGGTTCCTCTGTCGTTATCCTGAATTGCTCCCGAAAAAATTTCACTGGCCGATGCTGATGTCTCATTGGTCAGCACCACCAACGGCGTACGCTGATTCGTCCCTCTTCCATCCGAACGAAATTCCTGACGAGGAGACTTACGTCCTTCCGTATACACTATCAATCTGTTTTTGGGAAGGAACTCATTCACCATCTGAATAGCAGAACCCATATAACCGCCTGTATTATCCCGCAAATCAATTACCAGACTCTTGCAATTTTGCTGCTGCAATGTTGCCAAAGCAATAATCATTTCAGGATAAGTAGTCTCACCAAACTTATTAATTCTAATATAACCGATTTCATCCGTCAACATGTAAGCTGCATCCACACTTTTAACTGGAATATCCCCTCTTACAATTGTAAAATAAAGTATTTCTTTAACTCCCGGGCGCACAACTCCCAGTTTTACTTCAGAGCCTTTCGGGCCTTTCAGTTTATGCATCGTACTGTTATTATTTACTTCTTTACCTACAAACAGGGTATCATCTACCGAAATAATACGGTCGCCAGGCATCATTCCCACTTTCTCCGACGGACCTCCTTTTATGACATCACTCACATAAATGGTGTCATGCTGAATAGTAAAGGCCACACCGATACCACTAAAATGCCCCTTCAACTCTGCATTAGTAGCTTCGAGATTCTGTGCCGGAATATACATGGAATGAGGATCTAATTCTGCCAAAATTTGAGGCATCGCCTTTTCCACCAAATCCGCCATATTTACAGTGTCCACATACTGGTCGTCCACAATACGCAACAAATCGTTCAGTTTGTTGGAAGAAGTATTAATGATACTCAAACGGTTCCCCGAAAAATGATTTGCATAAAACGTTCCGATTAAAATACCTACCACCACACTGATTGCAATGATAATAGGGATAAAACGTGAAGAATGATTATTGTCGTTCATACTGATTTACTCATTAGGATTAACATAAATAACTTCAATTTTTGCCCTTCTCAACAAATCCAAGCCATCTTCCAGCCTGTACTGTTCCGAATAAACAACCCTGCGAATACCAGCCTGTATAATCAACTTGGCGCACTCTATACACGGAGCTGCGGTTACATACATTGTTGCCCCTGCGCTACTATTACCAGAACGGGCTATTTTAGTAATAGCATTAGCCTCAGCGTGAAGAACATACGGCTTAGTCACATTATTTTCATCTTCACATACATTCTCAAAACCGGAAGGTGTCCCATTATAACCATCTGAAATAATCATTTTATCCTTTACAATTAAGGCACCGACTTTTCGGCGTTGACAATATGAGTTTTCGGCCCAGATTCCCGCCATTCGTACATACCTTTTATCTAATTCGTATTGTTTTAGTTCTGCCTGTGTCATGTATCTTATTAATTTAATGGATAAAACAACAAAAAGCTTGAGTCATCGGCACGTCTGATTTCAAGATTCCGGGTATCCCCGCCATATTTGTTCGCATTCTGCAATATTTCAAGCATTTTTTGACTTGCCATATCCGTAGGATGAGGAATATTTCCTTTAAAAGTAAAAGAAATTGCTTGATTCTTTCCATCCACAGTCCAAGTTCCGCCAAATGTCTCATTTAAAGTTCTTCCGGAGAAACTTTCCCCGGAGAAAGAAACTATAAAACAGTTATCGGCACTTTTAGATACTTTTTCCTGCTCTTCCGGAGATAAAGCACTCGTACTCTTATTCAACATTATTCTACTCAACTTCCATGTCCTGCCCATAAAAATGGCATCGATATCATCTTCATCGTTGCATGCAACCAGCAATGGCAACATAAGCAATCCCATTATCCAATATTTCAACTTCATTCCGCTTTTCAATATAAGTTTATACTATTTTTTAATTCCGTTGCGTTTCAGTAGCGCGTCAATAGTAGGCTCTTGTCCTCTGAAACGTTTATATAAAGTCATCGGATGTTCCGTTCCGCCTTTCGAAAGAATATTCTTACGAAAAGATTCCGCTACCTCTGTATTAAAAATACCTTTTTCCTTGAACACAGAAAAGGCATCGGCATCCAACACTTCCGCCCATTTGTAGCTGTAATAACCGGCCGAATATCCCCCATCCATAATGTGAGAGAACTGCACACTCATACAAGCCTCTTCTACAGGAGGCAACACTTGCGCCTTTTTCCAAGATTCTTTCTCGTATTGTTTCACATCTCCGGTAAACTCCATATCCCGACTATACCAAGCCATATCCAATAAGCCAAAACTTACTTGCCGCAGACAAGCATACGCTGCATTAAAATTCGATGCATCCACGATACGTTCAATATACTCATCCGGCAAAAGTTCTCCGGTTTGGTAATGTCTGGCAAATGTATGTAAAAACTCTTTCTCTATTGCAAAATTTTCCATTATTTGCGAAGGAAGTTCTACAAAATCGCGATATACACTTGTTCCACTCATTGAAGCATACGTTCCGTCAGCAAACATCCCATGTAAAGAATGTCCGAATTCATGCAAAAAAGTTTCCACTTCATCCAATGTCAGAAGAGCAGGTTTACTAGCCGTTGGTTTCGTAAAGTTCATGGTAATGGTGACATGCGGACGGTTGTCTGTTCCGTTCTCTTTCCATTGTCCTTTAAAAGAAGTCATCCAAGCACCCGATTGTTTGGTTTCTCTGGGATGAAAGTCCGTATATAGCACAGCAAGAAAACATCCATCTTTATCAAACACCTCGTACGCATCCACATCCGGATGATAAACCGGAATATGCTTATTCTCTTTAAAGGTAATACCATATAGTCTGGTAGCTAAACCAAAAATTCCCTCTTTCACTTTGCTCAGTTCAAAATAGGGACGTAAGATTTCCGCATTCAGATTATACTTTTCATTCTTCAACTTTTCCGAATAATAAGCCCAATCCCAAGGCATCAAATCAAAATCCACTCCTTCCGTACGGGAAGCAAGAGCCTGTACCTCTTCACGTTCTTTCAAAGCAGCAGGAGTATAAGCTTCCAGTAGTTGATTCAACAACTTATATACATTCCCGCTGTTTTCCGCCATTCGTTTTTGCAACACATAATCGGCATACGTTTTATAGTCCATCAACTGAGCTATTTCCATGCGGATATTCACAATCCGTTTGACAATCTCCTCATTATTGTATTCATTATCATGAGAACATTGTGTTTGATATGCCATATAAACCTCCTTGCGCAGTTCACGATTGGCGCAATAAGTCATTAAAGGAATATAGCTCGGAGCATGAAGAGTAAAAGCCCATCCTTCCACTCCCTTCTCTTTCGCTGTCTGCGCAGCAGCTTCCAAAGCCGATTCCGGCAACCCTTCCAAAAGAGAAGAATCTGTAACAACTTTAAGAAAACGATTGTTTTCTTTTAAATGATTCTGAGCAAACCGAACTGTAAGTTGACTTAATTCGGTACTTAATGCCTTGTACTTATCTCTAGCCTCTCCCACCAAATTCGCTCCATTTCTGACAAAACCGTCATAAGTCTTTTGAAGCAACATCTTATCTTCTCCAGTAAGAGAAGAATATTCGTGGTTGTATACAGACTTTATTCGCGAAAAGAGATTTTCGTTTAAACTAATACGGTTACTGTGTTCCGACAATAAAGGAGAGAGTTTCTGGGCGAGTTCATGCATTTCGTCATTCGCTTCTGCTTCAAGAAGATTGAAGAAGACCTCAACTACCCTGTCCAGTAACTCACCCGAGCGTTCCAACGTCACCACTGTATTTTGAAACGTAGGAGGTTCAGGATTGCTGATAATAGCTTCAATCTCCGCATCTTGTTGTTTCATGCCTTCCAGCATGGCAGGTTCGTAATGTTCTGTCTTTATTTTGTCGAAAGGAGGTGTCTGATAAGGGGTTGTATATTCCTCCAAAAAAGGATTCCAAGAAAGAAGTGTTGTTGTCATACACTATATTATAATTACTAATTTAAATGATGTTATCCATCCAAATCGATTCATTTCATCGTAGGTTTTCGAGAGCCGGAACCTTGAATCCCATTCTTTGCAAACTTATCATCTTTTTATCCTGCATTTCATTCAGGGCTTGCGATATTTTATTTCGGGTACAACTCAGTAACATTGCAAAATCTTCCATTTTTATACGCAACACTTTTTCTCCGTAAGGAATGTCGGACAATATGAACAAAAAATCTACAATTCTCTCTTCCGTAGTACCGTAAGGAACTTTTCTTACGCGTTCATATAAATGCTGTATACCATTGCTCAATATATTAACATAATTAATCCGAAAGGTCTCGTATCGGCTCAACTCTGTAGAGAAATATTCTTTATCAATAGTAATAATGCTCACATCCGTCTTTGCGATATAAGTAGACATAAAATTCTGACGCAATCCAAACATAGAAAAAGGTTCAATCAGATAAGGAGCAGCGAGTACCTCTCCAAAAACAAACTTTTCTTCCTCGAAATCAGATTCTGCCAAAATGCTTCCCGAAAGCAGAAATACCAAATTCTTGCAAGGTTCTCCTTTCATGATGATTTTCTCTCCCATCTTATAGTTCGAAAAATGGAACTTTACTTTACTCAAAATATTAGTAAAATCATTCTTCCCTAAACCTTGAAAAAGAGGAAGTTGAAGGAGCATATCGTACATTGTTGTTTCCATATTTCTGTTTCTTTTTAAGCACATTTCATACTAACTATACAAATATAACTACGAAAATAACGGGTGGCTCTCTTTCACCCCTCATTTTTTATTTTTTTTATCTTTTCTTAAGGCTGTTATTTGCATTTCTTTTGTTTGTGCATTGCATAAAAAATAAATATATTTGCAACCAAAAAGGAGGTCACATGTTTTCAGCATTCAATTTTCAAGAACTAGTCAGTGCCTTTATCGTACTCTTTGCCGTCATTGACATTATTGGTTCCATCCCCATCATCCTGAATTTAAAACAAAACGGCCGGGCGGTGAACGCCAACAAAGCAACACTTATCTCATTTGCATTGCTGATTGGTTTCTTTTATGCCGGAGACATGGTATTAAAACTTTTCCAAGTAGACATCGCTTCCTTTGCCATAGCGGGAGCTTTTGTGATTTTCTTACTATCCCTCGAAATGATCTTGGATATAGAAATCTTTAAGAATCAAGGTCCTATTAAAGAAGCGACTCTCATACCACTTGTATTCCCTTTAATTGCCGGAGCAGGCGCGTTCACAACACTTTTATCGTTACGTGCCGAATACGCACCGATCAATATCGTGATAGCACTCATTTTAAATATGGCATGGGTATATTTAGTATTACGTTCCACCAATAAAATAGAAAAGATTCTGGGTAAAGGAGGCATTTATATGATACGCAAGTTTTTCGGCATAATTCTTTTAGCTATTGCAGCACGCTTATTAACAGCCAACCTTACACAATTGATTTCGCAAATACAACAGTAGCGGTACATTTCAAATTCAGCTACCAAAACCAATGAAACGAGGCTATTTATTACAGACTAACCCCATGGACATATCTCAACTTCCACAACTAAGACCGTAGAACTATATATATAACAGCTATATCAATTCCTATGAGTTATCATATTGATTCACATTAACTGTCATTACAATTTCAACCGCTTGTCACTTTAGTTCCATCCGTTTGAAACTTCAGTTCCGGCTATTTGAAACTTTAGTTCCAACCGTTTAAAACCACTAATACTATGCACTCCTCTTACTTTTAGTTGCACAGTTAAAAGTACATGATTTATATATTTATTCATTTATAAGGAAAGCGCAAATGCCGAAACGTTTGCAATTTGTGGAAAACAAGTGGTAGCAGTTATTTTCCGCGTATTGAAAAACCTACTACCACCACATCTTAAAGTCGTTACCAGCCGATATTTCAGAAGAATGGTGATAGTAGTGGTAGTAGAAAACAAAATAAAAAAACAACAAGAAACAAGGAGGTTTCCCGCACTGTTACAAATAGAACGGAATATACCGTTTTCTTTTATGGCTTTTCCTGTAAATAAGCTTTCATGCCATCAGTAACACAAGTAGCCATATTCCCATTCTCATCGGTATAAATAAGGTAAGCATCCAACTCCGGATGACGGGCACACAAAAGTTTAACCGAATCCAGTCCCATAACCATAAAAGCGGTAGCATAAGCATCTGCCGTAGCACAGTCTTTCGCTATCACCGTGGCAGATAATATATTATGCTGCACCGGATAACCGGTACGAGGATCAATAGTATGTGCATATTTCTTTCCGTCCTTATAGTAAAAATTACGGTAATTCCCCGAAGTCGCCATACCTTTATCACTGATACTTAAAACAGTTTGCAGTTCTTGATTGAGAGCAAGCGAATCGTCTATCGGTTTATTTACTCCGATCTTCCAAAGTTCATTTTTATGATTCCTACCCTTTAACACAATCTCCCCTCCAATCTCAACCATATAATTTTTGATACCTTTCTTGTCGAAAAGTGCAGCTACTACATCACTACCATATCCTTTAGCGACAGAACTACAAGACAACATTACATTTTCGTCGGTTTTACGTATTCTACCGTTTTCTTCCCATACTTTCTCAAAACCAACATATCTCCTCAGGCTATCAATAGTAAGCGAGTCCACTCCTGTTCCGGCTTTAAAGCCAAAGCCCCAAGCATTGGCTAATGGCGCCACTGTGATATCGAATGCACCATTCGTCTCTTTTGATATTATTTTAGCCAAATCGAAAACTCTCATAAAAAACGAATCTGGCACCACCTCTTCGTTACGATTAATACGAGTAATGATGGACGTATCGTTAAAAGGAGAAAGTGCTCCGTCCACTTTATTCAACACAGCCTCGATTTCTTCCTGCAAATCGTCCTCCGATTGATAGGTTATATTATAAAGCGTTCCGAAAATACGACCTTTATTATTCTGATACGGCGGATTACTATGACGACGTAAAATGAATATGGTACCGATTATCAACAAGATAAGAAAAGGCAATTGCCAACGCATTTGTTTATTCTTCATAAATATATCACATTAAATGTTCGTAAAGAATCTTACAGCCAATAGCTATTAAAATGACACCTCCCCAACGTTCCACCGGCCAATGAAAACGCTTACCACAGAAAATGCCGACCAATAATCCTACTAAAGAGAGCAAAAACGAAACAAGCCCTATTACAATAATAGGTGAAAGAATGGAATGAATTGTTTTCATTCCCAAACAGGTAAAAGAAATTCCCACAGCCAAAGCATCAATGCTTGTAGCAATAGCCAAGGTAAATACAACTTTCAGACTAGCCGGATTGAAATGATGACATTCGTCTTCGCCTTTAAAACTCTCCCAAATCATCTTTCCCCCCAAAAAAGCAAGCAGCGCAAAAGCAATCCAATGGTCGTAGCTCTCAATCAACGTACTAAAAGCATTGGTACAAAGCCATCCCAAAAGAGGCATTAGTGCCTGAAATGCTCCAAAAGACAAAGCCATGACAAACATAGGACGCCATTGAATGCGTTTTAAAATAATACCGCTTGCAATAGAAACGGTAAAGCAATCCATTGCTAAGCCTATCGCAAGTAATCCTATTTCCAAAGAAGTCATGTTCTATCTTATTTAAGTCCCTTTATTCCAATACAACTCTACTCAAATGGTCATACTATACTTCCTACTTAACCATAGAGAAAAACATTCAACTTTAACTACAAAGTTTGTAAAGCGTACTACTTACCCCTTTATCTCCTAAGCAAAGCAACTACTCCCTTTATCTTCTCTCTTTCCCATTCTACCAAGGCAAATAATAAATCAAGTTGTAAGTAGCTCCGAACAAAGCCGAATCATTGATACCGAATCCCGGTATATACCATGCATCTGAATTCGGATTTTCCTTAACGCTTAACTTTCTTTTATAGCGAAGCGACCATCCCATATGGAAGTTTTTCACAATTTGAGTTCGCAGGCCTACCACTATTTCAGCCCATGTAGCATTCGACTTCACCCCATCGTAATTAAAAGGAACTTTCCCTCCCCAGATAGGATCTACCAAATCGGGCGCACTGATATCATAGCTAAAGGTACTGAATCCACAACGAATGCCTCCAAAGATATAATTTGGTGTGTCTTTTTTATAAAAGAAATTATAATTCATGCCTATCCGAAAGTAAGGAGCAGCCACTTTATAATGTATATCCTTATCGTCATCAGTCGTATCCGTACTGCCATACCCCACCTCTACAACCGGAAAGAAACGATTTTTCAGGTTTAGCTCTGCCGACACTTCATAGCTCTGGTAGTCATTTCCGAAGACCTTCCCTATTATCCCGAACAAATCCGTCGAAACAGAAACACCACGAATAAAGCTCTGTTTCTTCTCAACCGGATTATTAGCTGTCGAAATCTCTTCTACCTCTACAGGCTTGGAATTTCCAGATTCACTCTGCGCGTTCATCGGGCATATAACACCCAGATTACAAACCAGCAGTATAATATATTTTGATATTTTCTTTTGCATCGTAAGTTACTTCTGGGTCTATGATTTGAATAGAATCAATCGCATTATCCGTGCTTCTCACTTCTTCAAGATAATGGTACATTCCTGTTCCGCACTCCATCGATATAAAGTAAGGAATATTAGCATGTTTAACAAAAACAGAATCTACCATTTTCTCGGTATAATGAATAATAAAGGTGTCTTCCGTATTCGTATAAGATAAAGGCAACTGGAACATCTTAGGATTGGATTCCTGATTAATCAATACCGAATCCGTTCCGGCAGCCGTAACAGAAATAGTTCCAGACAACGAAACTGCCTGTCCTCGTTCATTATAAAATACAAAATTAGTATAAGACGTATTGGTGAGAACACAATCCGTATTACTGCAAGATATGCCTATCCACGCAATCAGTACGATACATAAAACAAAACCAACTATTGCTTTTCTCATTTAAATTACCTTTTCTATTTTATAATTATTCCGCTCAGGAGCATTGCGCGTAACCAACTCTCCGATAAATCCCGCCAGAAAGAGCTGGGTTCCCAAAATCATCATTGTCAATGCCAAATAAAAATAAGGCGAATCCGTAACCAATATATAAGGCATGCCGTGACTCATTGCATATAGTTTCGTCACACCTACTATCACAATTGCTATAAATCCCATAATGAACATCAGCGAACCCAAAAATCCAAATATATGCATTGGTTTTACTCCGAACTTCGATAAGAACCATAATGACAACAAATCCAGATATCCGTTAAAGAAACGGTTTAAACCACCGAACTTCGTCTTACCGAATTTACGAGCCTGATGATGAACAATCTTTTCGCCTATTTTCGGGAATCCGGCATTCTTTGCCAAATAAGGAATATACCGATGCATCTCGCCATACACTTCTATATTTTTAATCACTTCTTTACGATAGGCCTTCAGTCCGCAGTTAAAGTCATGCAAATTAGAAATACCTGACACAGCCCGCGCTGTAGCATTAAATAATTTGGTAGGAATAGTCTTTGACAACGGATCATACCGTTTTTGTTTCCAGCCTGACACCAAATCATAACCATCTTCTGTTATCATCCGGTACAATTCCGGTATTTCGTCCGGACTATCCTGCAAATCGGCATCCATTGTAATCACCACAGTCCCTTCAGCCCGTTCAAAACCGCAATAAAGAGCCGGCGATTTTCCATAGTTTCTACGGAACTTAATGCCTTTTATATGTTGAGGATCTTCTTTTTGCAAAGATTCAATAATCTCCCAAGAACGATCGGTACTGCCATCATTTACAAAAATCACCTCATAAGTAAAGTGATGGGCCTTCATTACCCTCGCAATCCACGCATACAGTTCCGGAAGCGACTCTTCTTCGTTAAACAAAGGAATAATTACGGAAATATCCATATTCTTAGCCATTAGATATTAATATACGGGCACTTTCCTGCGCATCACCAGCAAAGCTGTAGGAAACGCCAACAAACTCCCATAAAATATATTTTGTGAAATAAGTTGCATGGTCAGTTGGATAGCCGACAATTTTCTGAAAGCATCCAGCACTTCACTCATCTGTTTTGCCAATCTCTCCATTCCCTGCATTTGCCCGGCTTGTTGCAACACCTGCTCATAAGCGTTAAATATAAAGCCGTTATCAATATACTCAAAATAAATATAATGCGCCACTGCCGTCAAAATAGAAGCAAACATATACATCAGAAAACAAAAAGCCAGTGCTCTAAAAAAAGAAAGATATCCTCCGCAATACCGGTCACGGAAACGACGGGCATATACATATCCCAACACCGGTACAGCAATAGTGAGCACCATAAAAAGTAATTCCAGTAACGGCATTTTCAAGCCCAACGGAAAAAAGGCAAACTTAAAGATCCAAAAAAGTCCCATGCAGGTACCATATTGCATGGCATATCCGCGTAAATATATTTTATTCTCGTCCATCCTTTCTATAAAATCGGTTACAAAAGTAGTACATTTTAGCAGAAGTACAGTTAAATAAGTACTTGAAAATGCTAAAAAGGGTAGATTTCTTTCTCGAAGAAGAAAAAACTTCATTCTTTATACACATATTAACCTACTGAAAGTTAGCTTCTTTAATCATTTACATGCAAAAAAGAAATAGAAAGCCCTTGCAGAATAAGAGAAAATGTCTACCTTTGCAGCTGGGTAAGTCCTATACGGCCAGCTCCCTGTGAATCCTCCAGGGCTTGATCGCAGCAAAGGTAACAGGTCGTAGCGGCGCGATGTAGATAGCTTACCCACCTGCCTCTTTAGCTCAGTTGGCCAGAGCACGTGATTTGTAATCTCGGGGTCGTTGGTTCGAATCCGACAAGAGGCTCAAAA
>CANPVZ010000032.1 GCA_947581855.1 uncultured Phocaeicola sp. | reverse complement strand
CGATAGTTTACGTAAAAGAGGCTGTTGAATGGAAAATTTACTATATTTGTAGGGACTACCTGGGATGCATCACTCATATGGTGAATGCCGACGGGAGTTTGGTTCAGGAGCTCAATTATGATGCGTGGAGCCGGTTGAGAAACCCGCAAACCCAGGAAGTCTACGGTGTGAGTGCCCAGCCGGTGTTGAAACTCGGCAGAGGCTATACGGGACATGAACATCTATTGCTCTTTGGCTTGGTCAACATGAATGCCTGTCTGTACGATCCGGTATTTAAGTATCGGCTAAAGAAATAGCTGGTAAAGTCACCATTAATATATTGGCAAAGGATGCATCGGTTTATACCAGGTCGAGTATGAAAATGGGCCGAGAAATACATCAGGCATATCGAGTTAATCAAATAGATAAGGCTAAAGGTTTATTTAAAGAATATGGAAAAGTTCCTGGTATTCGTCCTGATTTCATAGATTTAAATAACCAAATTATTTATGAGCTGAAGCCTTATAATCCGAGGTCGATAAAGCAGGGATTAAAGCAATTGGAACGTTATGAAAAGGTTCTTAAAGAACATGGCTCTAAGGGTGAATGGAAACACGTTTTAGATTTATATTAAAAATAATTATGGACAAGAAAGACTTTATACAATTAGCTCATGAGGTGTTCAAACCGTTGGGATATAAACGTAAGAACAGTAACTGGAGTAGTGAAACTTCTGAATTGATACGGGTATTCAATTTACAAAAATCCATGTATAGTAATTTGTATTATTTGAATTATGGTTTTATCATAAAAGGTTTGGAATTACGCGGGCGTTTCCATGTCGGAAGTAGATTCTACTATAAAGACAATGAAAAGCGAGATCATTATGTAGATAAACTTTTAGACTTTGAGAATGATATACCTGATGAGGAACGTAGAAAGGAGTTGAGGCACGTTCTGGAGGACTTGGAAAAGCAAATAAGCGAAGTCCGTACGGCAGATGATTTGCGTCAGTTTGTTATAGACTTTGGTATAGATTATCAGGTTCCGTTTTTTGTCTGTGAATATTTAGGCGTAGAATGTAAAGGGGTAATTTGGTAAATTGCTATACAAAGCTCTTGGAAGTGGCTTGTGAAACACTTTCAAGAGCTTTTCTTTATTATGTAAATCCCCTGTCACGAATCACTTGGGCAAGCAGACTGCGTACAGTTATTCGGAGGACAGTGTGACAACGATACTTACGGCAGGGTAACTTCTGTGAACCGTCCGGAATTCAATACTTCGTATACGTATGACGCTGTGACGAAAGAGTTGAAGAGTGAGGTCTCTACGAACGGTACGAAGAAGGAGTATACATATGATGCATACGGTCGACGGAGTGTGGAAAAAGAGATGGTTGATAGTGTATGGTTGCAGAAAGAGTACACGTATGCAGATGGCAATATCGCCAAGATAGCCTGCTCTTCCCCAAAAGAAGGTAACATAGCGGGGAGAATCTGTTTTACGCTAACGGCACGTTGAGTGAGGTGAAGTTGGGTACAACCAGCGTGTGGAAACTGGCCGCGGAGAATGATACATGTTAGAGAGGTTACAGTGGAACTGAACGGGGTGAAGAATAGATTTGATTTTGTAGGTTAGCTTGATAATATGTTACATTTAGCAGAGATGAAAAATAGTCCGTCTGCAGGATTTACACCCCATCAAAAGATTAATTTACCAAAGCTGATGTTAGACAAGCCTCAATTTATTCCAAGAGGAGGAAATGCAACAAAAGTAAAATTCCAGGGCTTTGGGGTAAATTTAAAGTATGAAGGAAAGTATACAATAATTATAAAACATTGTTTTTGAAGTATGAAAGAAGTAAAAAAGAAAGTCTTCGAGCTATTGTATAATAGATTGTCAGAATATGGTTTTGAACGTAAGAAAAATAATAATTATGTCCGTGTAGTAAATGATAATGCATTGCAAATAATAGGTTTTACCTATTCTTCTCATTCGGAAAAGCATGTAATATATGTAAATCCTGATATAGGGCTTCTATATAAAGATATAGATGCTTTGATGGTTGTATTAACGGGATGGGGAAATCGAATGAAAACTTTGTCTCCGATTATAGGCTATCCTATAGGTTATCTTATGCCGGAGAGAAGTTTTATAGAATGGAGATTTGCTAAAGATGAGCCGGTAGATGAGGAAGCCAATAAAATGGGGGATGCTATTATAAAATATGGGTTACCTTATCTTGATAGACTATCGGATAAAGACAATATGATTTATGAAATGGAAATAAATGGAGGGGCGATGTGTGATTACATATTACCGATAGAATATTATTTACGTGGCCATAAGGAAGAAGCTTATTTTTTTGTTGAAGAGGTTTTAAAAAGGCGAACACTTGATTTTCCGATAGAAGAATATAAAGCCATGCAATCTATCTATGGCGAAGATGCCATACAGATTCCTCCCAATAAGGAACTTGACTCTTATCTGCCGTTTGCGGAAAAGTTTAAGAAAATGATAGAAGATGAAAGAGCTTAAATTGGGGAAGGCATAAAAAAGTAAGTAATATCTTTGTACTTTAATATCTCGTCATTGATGTATGTATGCCAATGATGGGATTTTTAATACCTATTTCTCCCTGATAATCTACTTAGAAAAGGGTGTTGAATGGAGAATTTACTATATTTGTAGGGATTACTTGGAAGGTATCACCCTCTTGGCGAATGCCCATGGCACGTTGGCGCAAGAGTTGAGTTATGATGCATGGGGCCGATTGAGAAACCCGCAAACCCAGGAAGTCTACGGCGAGTGGTGCTGCAAGTGGTTTTGCTCTTGGTTCCGGCAATACAATGGTTGAAGACGGTGATATAGGAGACATTCTGATGAATGGAGTTTACGGTGCAGTCGGAGGGGCAGTGGGTGGTGCAGTTACCGGTGGAATTGTTGGCGGCGCAGTCTCTTATTTTAAAGGAGAAAATGTTTGGACCGGTGCAGAAATCTCAGCGGGCAGAAATGCCTTTTCATTGAAGAATACCCCTAAACTAAGTGTTGAAAACCAATCGGTCAGGATAGGCGGTTCGATGGAACAAGATCCGTTGTTGAATAATGAGTTGATGTCTCCGCATACGAAAAGCGAAATGGGTATGCAGGAGGCTGTGTCTGATTTCTTGGATCAAGGAGGGGAGATTTATTCAAGAGAAGTTACAGTTGAAATAGATGGTATACAAAATAGATTTGACTTTGTCGGTAAATTGAATGGAGAGCTTCATCTGGTAGAAGTCAAAAACGGTTTGAATGCAGGTTTTACTCCCAATCAACGGATAAATTTACCTAAGTATTTGATGAATAAACCGACATTGATATCAAGAGGAGCAAAAGCGTTGCAAGTTAAATATCCGGAATTTAATAGAGACCAGATATATAAAGGCAATTATATTGTAATCATAAAACACTATTTTTAAATGAAAGCAATAAAGAAACAAATTAATGACTTACTGAAAGAAAAATTGCTTCAGTACGGATTCCGAAAGAAAGATAATGTCACATATTACCGCATATCGAACGACACGATACAGGAATTAGTATTCGTTTTTTCTGCCAATGGTGAAAAAAAAGTAAGTTATTTGTCTTATACAGCTTCGTTTATTTGTCTGGACATTGAGGAAATGGCTTCTAAATGGGGAGAGAGTATAGGGTATATAGGTGTAAATGTGGGTTCTCTTATGCCGAAACCTTGTTATAAGGAATGGAGGTTCACAGTAGACTGTTCCGATGAATATATCTGGCAAGCATTGGATGAGGTAATGTTTACGGTCTCGCACTATGCAATACCTTATTTAGAGAGGTTTTCGATAAAGGAAAAAATTGCTTATGGACTGGAAACTGGTACATTGTCTACCGTTTACGACATGACAGAGCGGTGGTTGCCTCTTTATTACATATCATGTGGCAAGAATGACCGTGCTTGTATGCTTGTCGACGAAGCAATAAGGAGACGTACACTTGATTTCCCAATGAATGAGTACAAAGCTATGCAAGCAATTTATGGAGAAGAAGCCATACAAATTCCTCCCAATAAAGCGTTGGAATCTTATCTGCCTTTTGCTGAGAAATTTAAGCAAATGATAGAGTCAGAAAAGGCTTAATCTATGAAGATAACGGTTAAATAACATCTTTATTCTCTGATGTCCCGTCATTGATATATTGAATGTCAGTGACGGGATTTAAAATGTCTATTCTTCCCCGATAGTTTACGTAAAAGAGAGTGTTGAATGGAAAATTTACTATATTTGTAGGGACTACCTAGGAAGCATCACTCATCTGGTGAATGCCGACGGGAGTTTGGTTCAGGAGCTCAATTATGATGCGTGGGGCCGGTTGAGAAACCCGCAAACCCAGGAAGTCTACGGTGCGAGTGCCCAGCCGGTGTTGAAACTCGGCAGAGGCTATACGGGATATGAACATCTATTGCTCTTTGGCTTGGTCAACATGAATGCCTGTCTATATGATCCGGTATTTAAGTATCGGCTAAAGAAATAGCTGGTAAAGTCACCATTAATATATTGGCAAAGGATGCATCGGTTTATACCAGGTCGAGTATGAAAATGGGCCGAGAAATACATCAGGCATATCGAGTTAATCAAATAGATAAGGCTAAAGGTTTATTTAAAGAATATGGAAAAGTTCCTGGTATTCGTCCTGATTTCATAGATTTAAATAACCAAATTATTTATGAGCTGAAGCCTTATAATCCGAGGTCGAGAAAGCAGGGATTAAAGCAATTGGAACGTTATGAAAAGGCTCTTAAGAAACATGGTTCTAAGGGTGAATGGAAACACGTTTTAGATTTATATTAAAAATAATTATGGACAAGAAAGATTTTATACAATTAGCGCATGAGGTGTTCAAACCGTTGGGATATAAACGTAGGAACAGTAACTGGAGTAGTGAAACTTCTGAATTGATACGGGCATTCAATTTACAAAAATCCATGTATGGTAATTTGTATTATTTGAATTATGGTTTTATCATAAAAGGTTTGGAATTACGTGGATTGTACGACCATGTCGGAGGTGGATTCTGTTATAAAGACAATGAAAAGCGAAATCATTATATGCATAAACTTTTAGATTGTGAGAATGATATACCTGATGAGAAACGTAGAAAGGAGTTGAGGCAAGTTTTGGAGGACTTGGAAAAGCAAATAAGCGAAGTCCGTACGGTAGATGATGTGCGTCAGTTTATTGCAGACTTTAACATGAGTTTTCAGGTTCCGGTTTATGTCTGTGAATATTTAGGCATAGAACGTAAGCGGATAATTCGGAAAATTACTATAAAAAGCTCTTGGAAGTGGCTTGTGAAACACTTTTGTGAGCTTTTCTTTATTATGTAAATCCCCTGTCACGAATCACTTGGGCAAGCAGACTGCGTACAGTTATTCGGAGAACAATTTCATTTTAATTGATTATGGAAAAAATGAACATAAACTTTTTTGATAATGACCGGGACTTAGTAATGCTTTGGTATGATATATCCATTAAGAAAATAGATGAAAATTATTACTACTCATTTAAGCTAAGAATAAAGAGGTCAATATTCATGGTAGAAACGGAATTTAAATGGTTTAGCCTCTCAGACATACATTTATTTATTATGAAATTGGAAAAAATGTACCGAGAGGATTCACTGACCATCCACTTGAATCCATTAGGTGAGTTCTTTGCTTTAGAGTTCAAACGGGAACGATCGGGACGAATTGAGGCCAAGGTTTATATTTATAATGAGATTGGTAATTTGGAACTTAACTATTCATTTGACCAAACCTTTTTGCCAGAACTCATAGAGGAGTTAAAAAACTCTATGATAATATCTGATCATAGATAGTTACAAATTTAATAATCAAAAGCTTCTGAAAGCAGGTATAGTATTTTTGGAAGCTTTTATTTTTGTTTTGAACGTTACCTAAATGTCGTCTACAACTCACAGATGCGTCCTGTCACGCTGACGAAAGGCGGCAATACGATCACGTTCCTATATGATGCAAGCGGAGCCTGGAAGAAAATGACTGTTTCTCAAAACGGTACGGTTACGCAAACGAAGTACTATTTGGATGACCAATACGAGACGGATGATACGAAAACGTTGCTTTATATCAACGGCAATGCCTATTCTTCCCCGATAGTTTACGTAAAAGAGAGCGGGCAATGGAAAATTTACTATATTTGTAGGGACTACTTGGGAATCATCACTCATCTGGTGAATGCCGACGGAAGTTTGGCGCAAGAGCTGAGTTATGATGCGTGGGGTCGGTTGAGAAATCCGCAAACTCAGGAAGTCTATGGTGCGAGTGCCCAGCCAGTGTTGAAACTCGGCAGAGGCTATACGGGACACGAACATCTATTGCTCTTTGGCTTGGTCAACATGAATGCCCGTCTGTACGATCCGGTATTGGGACGTTTTCTGTCTCCCTACCCGTATGTGCAGATGCCTGACAACTTGCAGAATCTGAACCGGTATAGTTATTGTCTGAACAATCCGCAGGTGTATGTAATCTGGCAACAGCAGCCTCTGGAGGAATTGCCACCGCAACGATAGGAGGTACTCTTTTTAGTGGTGGAGTTATATTCTCTTTGGGTAAGGATAAGGACAAAGATAATGTTAATCGGGATTTTTATGAAAGGGTTGATAAGAAATTGCCCATGGATAAAGAATATGCTGTGGATTTGTTAGATCATTATGTTTTTGAAGGAGAAAAAACGTATCATTTATCTTGGGATAGATTATATGATATGTTTAATAAAGCTCAAAAAGTGAATGCATTAAAATGGAGGTCACATCTATAGGTAATAATACGTATAGAGTACCTGTGAATTTTTACAAAACGGATTATTATTATTCTTTCGGTTCGGCTGAGATGATTATTTACAAAGATGTGTTAACCATAAAGCCTATTGGATTTAATGATACTTGGGATCTTGATTTTAAAGGGAAAAACGGTAGATCTAAGAAAGCGGAGATTGTGACCAAGGTAATGTATGGAATATTTGGAGGGGAAAATTATAAAGTTGTTTATCCTTAGATTTTGAAGTGATATGAGATGTTGTTTGTTCTTATTGGTTGGTATTATGTTTTGTGCGTGTAACGAAGCAAAGAGCTTGGCAGAAATGAGATTAGGTATTAAATTGCCTCAACAAAAAGAAACAATTGAATTTACAGATCGTTTTTCGTTGGGTGGTGATTATGAATTGACACTTCGCTTATTATATACAGCTTCTGATTACGAAAAAATTGAAAAGAAACTTTTGACTAAGGGCATTTACAAACCATTATTGAAGATTGAACCTCACATGACGTCGTATGTAGAAAATGTATATATAAAGAATTGTAAAGGGTATTTTTTTTATGATTGTAATAAGAATGAGGAGGAAAGACCTTGGTATATGTTAATCATATTGAATCAATCGAGATATGAAATATATATATATGATTTGACTATGTAAATGTTTTATATGGTTTGGTCATGAATCATGGATGATAAGTAATGGAATGACAAGGCAGTAAAACGTTATAAGGGAATAAAAAGGGTGGAGAGAGGACAGTTTTTCCACCCTTATATTTAGTATTACTAATCCCGAGACACTCGGTTATCTGTTTGGCGTGAGTAGTTTGTATGCGTCTGTAGGCGTCGGTGTGACCGCTGCCGGTACAAGCGTTGGAGCGATAGGAAACGGCACTAACTAGAAGTTTAATCTGCAATGGTCAACTGCCGCAGGAGGTGGCGGAAGCTTTAATATAGGAACAATTCAGACTAATAAGGAAAGTAAAGAGGAAAAAGAGGAACTTCAACAAGGTGAGATTCTCTTTAATCCGAATCGATATAAAGACCGCCCCGCTTCTTTAAATGTCATTCAGGAAGCATTTAGTACTGGAAGTACAGTATCTTCCGCGTTGGCAGGAAGACGATATTCGGAATATTTTGGCACATGGACGGGAAAGAATGGCAAACTGTATGATATGAAGTTTAATGGGAATGGCTATACCGGAGGTAAATATAAGTTTGCAAAAAGTTTAGCTATGAAAATAAATAAGATAGCGAAAGCTCTTGAAATTCTTGATTTAGTTATTTATGGTAGAGATGTTTACGAAAATGGTGAATTCGGAATAAATGAGAGCGTAGAATCTTCAGTAAAAGCTTTCTCTATTTTGGGAGGTATATATGGTTTTAGTTTTGGAATTGGATGGGACTTAGGTGCAGAATATGGACCAATACATCGTTATATGAATTGTAAAAATAAATATTGATATGAGAACATTTTTTGATTATATATTTTATAAGTTCTATCAATGGTATGAACTCTTGAATAAAAGTTATCATCGATTAAATATAGACTGGGAAGAAGACAGTATATGGTCTGCTACACTTAGTATATCATTATTGCAAGGGATACTTATTGATTCTTTATTTATATTTGTAATTGGAATACTAAAACATGCTAAGTTTGTAGTGTCGTTAACTGAATATATGGTAAATACGGGTCTTCTTTATTATTTTCAAATAATTATATCCTTATTTCCCATAGGTGTATGTTATCTGCTGAATAGAATCTACTACATAGATAAAGGAAATTTTAAAGCTGCTTTATCTTATTGGAACAAAAGAAAGCAATCAGGCATTTGGGCAATCTTGTTTTTTATTAGTTGCTTCTTCTTAATTTATATGGCAATGAATTTCTGTAAGAGTAGTTAATCCTGAATGGTTGGAAAGATTAGAATATTTGGTATTCCTAATAATTTAAGTATAAATAACAGTACTTCGGCAGATTCTTACCAAAGTGCTAAAAATGAATAAGATAGCGAAAGCTTTTGGGTGTTTAGATATTGGAATGAATATTTCTGAAGTTGAAGCAGGACGAATGTCCCTAACTAATTTTACAGTAGAAACCTTGGTTGACGGTGGTATTTATGGATTAGCCTTTGGAATTGGTTGGGATTTAGGTGCTGAATATGGGCCTATACAGTATTATATGAAACATAAACGTTGAAAATATGAGAGCTCTATTTGATTATATGTTTGTTAAGCTCTACCAATGGTTTGAATATTTAAATAGAATAAACCGTAAATATGGTATAGCTTGGGAAGAAGATAGCTTATGGTCTGCAAATTTTGGTTTGTCTGTATTGCAAAGTATCTTGTTTGTTTCTGCTACTCTGTGGCTGTTCTATTTTTTAGAATATGATAAGTTGTTAATAGTACTTAGAACTACTGTTTCAGAAGAAATATACTCTGTGATATATTTGGCCTTATTCATTCTCCCAATGGTTATTTGCTATTACAGGAACAAGCTATATTATAAAGATGTACATTTAAAAAAAGTTATGTGCCTATACAAAAAATCTTCTAATACGAGTGCTATTGTACTTTTTGTTATAACATGGTTAGTTTATCTTTTTTCTGCTATTTATACAAAAGGAGATTAAATTGTATAAACTATAATGTGAGGATTGTTTCTTAATAAAGAATATCTTATAATAGAAGAGTAGGAGGAAAACAAAATAAGATGAGAGTATTCCTTCTACTTTTATTTTCGATTATGTCATCATCCTATATGTCTTCGGAGAAGTTTATTCCTCACCGATAGTTTACGTAAAAGAGGATGTTGAAGGGAAAATTTACTATATTTGTAGGGACTACCTGGGAAGCATTACCCACTTGGCGAATACCCACGGAAGTCTGGTGCAGAAGTTGAGTTATAATGGGTGGGTCGGTTGAGAAATCCGCAAACCCAGGAAGTCTACGGTGCGAGTGCCCAGTCGGTGTTGAAACTCGGGAGAGGCTATACGGGAACGAACATCTATCGTTCTTTGACTTGGTCAACATAAAACTTTAATATGATACCTATTTATTATGGGAACAAAATGGAAATTCTCATTCATGAGAAGCGAATGATATATGGTCACTATTTTAAAAATGGGACATTGCCTCCCGGTAATAGGATATTTAGATAAAAAACTTTAGATATGCAGATAACATACAATTTAATAATTACAGATGAAGTTGATAATAAAAAGGGGAATGAGATGCATGGATTAGTAGAGTCTTTAAATTGTTTCTTTAAAGACTGTTCTTATTCGTTAATGGTTGAAACCTTTGATATTATTTTAATATGTGTTAGTCCTGAATATGACCAATTCTTTCAGCCTAAACGTCCTAGATACTGTAAAAGCAAATTGGTTCCTAAACCTAAATATTTGTGGGAAAAGGATTCTGATAATATGTTTCATACAGTAAAAACGCTTTTTATTGAAATAAAAATTGATTATCAGTCATTTTATCAATCAGATAAGATAGAAGGTTATACCATAATAGGAAATACTCTTTTGAAATATCTGAAAGAGATGAAGTATCCGGTAGCTATAAGAAAAAGTTTCGATAAGGAACGTTTTAATAAAGATATGAAGGAGTTCTTTCAAAGTATTGGATGCAAATTAGATGTAGAATAGTAATACTGTAATGATGAAAGCTTCTGGTTATACTTTATGGTGTTTTCAGGAGCTTTTTCTTTTAACTATACAAGCCAGCACCACCAATCATCTGGGCAAGCAGACTACGTACAGTTCTCGGGGAACAGTGTAACTATGACGGAGAAGGGTATCTCCACTACCCGTACGAAAAACGCAGTCGGAGAGTTAGTGAAAGTTTCCGATCCATCAGGCGAAGCTGTTTACCATTATCGTGCAGACGGTCAGCTTTCCGACATTATGGCTTCGGGGAATTCAAGGAGTTAGTACCATCTAAAAAGCCATATCAAGGAAAATATATTATTTTATTTAAACATTATTTCTAATGAAAGACTTAAAGAAGAAAATAGAAAAGCTATTGAAAGATTATTTATTTCAATATGGGTTTCGCAAAGAACGAGGAACTGTCTATTCCCGCTTAGAGGATGAAATTAAGGAAGGCTTGTATTTTGGCAGTTCAGCTCATAATGAGAAACATGTTTGTTATCTAACTTATACAGCAGGATTCTCATGTCCGGTAGTTGAAGAGGTAGCCTATGAATTAAATGAATTAGTAGGTGGATTAGGTATGAATATAGGTTTTTTAATGCCAGATTACTTCTTTAAAGAATGGAGATTTGCTATAGATAATTCAGACGAATATATTCAGTATCAAGTTTCTGATATAATTTCGACTGTGCTTGAATATGCAATACCCTATTTCAGGAAATACTCTACACAAGAGAATCTCGTTTATGGTTTAGAGACAAGAGAATTAAGATGTTCAAATGGTGTTCGAGATATCTATTTGCCAATTTTATATTATTTACGCGGCCATAACGCACAGGCGTATTCTTTTGTAGAAGAGGTTATAAAAAGGCGCACACTTGATTTCCCGATAGACGAGTACAAAGCCATGCAGGTAATTTATGGGGAAGAGGCTATACAGATCCCTCCCAATAAGGAACTTGATTCTTATCTGCCTTTTGCTGAAAAGTTTAAGAAAATGATAGAGGCTGAAAAATCTTAATTCGTGAAAACGGTATTTAAGTAATCTTCTTATTCTTTATTTCCCGTCATTGATATTCAATACATCAATGACGGGACTTTGTATACCTCATCGATAGTTTATGTAAAAGAGAACGGAGCGTGGAAAATTTACTATATTTGCCGTGACTACTTGGGAAGCATCACACACTTGGCCAATGCGGATGGTGTAGATGGCATTTATACACTTGGAATCAATACAGATAAAGGAATTGTTTATCACAGGTCTTTTTATGAACTAGGTAAGTTTTATAGAAACTTTAAGTTTCCTCAATAAATAATGGTAAAAAATATGGGTATGAATGATATTTGTGTTTATAATAGTGATAGAATCCAGAGACTCTGGTGTAATTGTTTGTCTTTAAAGAGACAAGGGGAGAGAACCTTTTTCTATTTTGAAATAGAGGCAGAGGTATCTGCATTTTCTGCGAAAGTTTATGATTTTATAGAAAAGGATGAGTTGGAAACCTTACAGAAAGAAATTGCCCTATTGTATAAACAAGAGAAAAGTGAAATGGCTTTTACTTCATTCCAAAAAGCAGTTAGGGTTGAATTGAAATATGAACTTGGAGGGCGTGTAAGTCAGCGATTCTATATTAGGGAATATAAGACCTTTAATTATTTAGAAATTAATGATTCTTTTGACCAGACCTTTTTGCCGGAATTGGAAGAACGTATAAGTGACATACTGATAAATGCCAATCAATATGATGATTATGTGAGTGGAGCATATGGCAATTTGGAGAAGTGTCCACTTATCCATTTTTCTAACTTTAGAAAGTATTTGGATTCTGATTCATTCAGTTTTGAATTTAAATATATAGGAAACGCGTTCAAGGTATTGATGAATAGTGGAGCTTATGTAGAGGAATTGTTGCAATTTGAAAGAAGATTAGAAAGATTACTAGGGGATGAAATATCAGTATGTACATTTGCTCCTTTAGGAGAATTTTTCTTACTTGAAATTGTAAGGGAAAACGGATTTAGTGTAAAAGGATCATTTAGTGATACTTTATTTCCTCAAAGTCATTTGAGTTTCCAGGAAAATGTGAACATGGAAATAATAGAAGATATGATGAATGAGATAAAGCAATGTTGTATGTAATGAGAAGATGAGTATTCTATTGTAATCTGTATATTAAGAAGAGCTCTCAATGTTGAAGATAACGTTGGGAGCTCTTTAGGTATTCTTCACCAATAGTTTATGTAAAAGAGAATTAAGCGTGGAAAATTTACTATATTTGTCGTGACTACTTGGGAAGTATCACGCACTTGGCGAATGCCGACGGCACGTTGGCGCAAGAGTTGAGTTATGATGCGTGGGGCCGGTTGAGAAACCCGCAAACCCAGGAAGTCTACGGTGTGAGTGCCCAGCCGGTGTTGAAACTCGGCAGAGGCTATACGGGCCACGAACACCTATCGCTCTTTGGCTTGGTCAACATGAATGCCCGTCTGTACGATCCTGTATTGGGACGTTTTCTGTCTCCCGACCCGTATGTGCAGATGCCTGACAACTTGCAGAATCTGAACCGGTATAGTTATTGTCTGAACAATCCGCTGGCTTATGTGGATGAAGATGGAGAGTTTTGGTGGTTTGTGGCGGCAGCAATAATCGGTGCGGCTATCAATGTAGCCACTCATTGGGACGAAATAAAAGAAGGCGGCTGGGGCACCGGAATAGGTTATGCCATAGTAGGTGGTGCCGCCGGTGCGTTAGGCGGACTAGCCGGTGGAGCTGTAGCCACATCTATCGGTATATCTGGAATCGTCGGAGGTGCCATTGTGGGAACGGCGAGTGGTGCTGCAAGTGGTTTTGCTCTTGGCTCCGGCAATACGATAGTTGAAGGGGTGGTATAGGAGACATTCTGAGTAACGGTTTATCGGGTGCGGCCGGCGGCGCGGTAAGCGGTTTTGTGACAGGTGGGGTTGTCGGTGGTGCTACATCGTTGGTTAGAGGTGAAAACATCTGGACAGGTAAGGCAATTGATACCGGTGCAGGGGTCCGTCATCGTCCTGCCAATGTGGAACCTGATCCGTTGCCGGAACAAGTGAAACCGGATACTCCAGCCAATAGTTCTAGACAATTATCTGGAATGACTAATCCTGGAAGTTCTAAGATACAAGATATTGCGAATAGGTTAAAGCCGGGATTACGTACTCCCAAAGATACACAAGAGTTTCTTGTTGTATTAGAGGAGAATAATGAGAAGCTTATCATGAGAGTTGAAACTCATCAGAAGGTAGATAATGTGTTTAAGAATTTAAATTTATCAAAAGATGAATTTGTTCGTCATGCAAATATCCAATACTATCATAAGATAGATGGTGACTGGGTAGAATTTCCAGTTCCTGGGACTCATGAAAAGAATTATCATATATTTATGAATATTGTTAATAGAAATATACCTAAATAAAAGGAAGTATGAACTATGCAGATTTGAAAACCAAGCTATTGCAAGAGATTCTAGATAATATCCCTTCGGATAGTATTTTAGGAATAATGGATTTTGTAGATTTTGAAAAAGACTATAAAGAACGTTTTATTCCTCTTCAACAGTTTGTGATAGAAAATAGTTTTAACATGGGTTTTATCCAACCTGAGAAGTACTACAGATTGAGTCCATTGTGTATTCAGTTTCTTAAGGAACAACTTTCGTGCATGAATGCATATTTATGTCATTACATGATTTTTAAAGGGACAGATGTACAAGTCGCAGTTTTGGATAGTCATATTTTTGAAATAAAATCTAGTATTAGAATTAGTGATGAACTAATAAAAGTATGTGAAGAAGAGCAGATATATGTGACAAAAGTAGATGTTATAGATTAAAGTCGTATTAGTTGACAAGAAGAACGGGTGTCATATGAATGATTATGATCACCCGTTTTTTTATTATACATATATGATAGATTGGTGTGACCATCACGGGCGGTTACTCGTATGACGAGTACGGCCGTTTGGAATAGGTGTCTCTGCCTTTCAAGGGAAGCGCTGCTACAAAATGGAACACCTATGGATATGACAGTTACGACCGTCTGGTTCGTTTGAGCGAGGCTTCCGGCAAGCAGACTACGTACAGTTACTCGGGGAACAGTGTAACTACAACGGAGAAAGGTATCTCCACCACCCGTACGAACAACGCAGTGGGAGAGTTAGTGAAAGTTTCCGATTCATCCGGCGAAGCTGTTTACCATTACCGTGCAGACGGTCAGCTTTCCGACATTGTGGCTCCGGGGAATGTGGTAACCTCTTTTGAGTATGACGTTTACGGGCGTAAGACGAAGCTTGTCGATCCGAGTGCCGGTACCCAAACCTATACGGAAACGAACCATACGAATGGCAGCCGTACCACCACGCAAACGGATGCGAAAGGTTTGACTACCACAGTGAATTACGACGCTTACGGCAGGGTAACTTCCGTGAACCGTCCGGAATTCAATACTTCGTATACATATGACGCTGTGACGAAAGAGTTGAAGAGTGAGGTATCTACGAACGGTACGAAGAAGGAGTATACGTCTGATGTATACGGTAGTAATGCGGGAAGTTTAAGCTATACGCAAGCGAGCAAGCCCAATACGCTAATGGGGTGAGTGCTGGGGTCTCAATCAGACCTTTGCCTATAACGCAAGCGGCGACTGTATTGAGAAGAATGACTCGGCACAACAACGTTTGCAGGAGGTGACCTACAATTCTTTGATGCGTCCGGCTACGTTGACCGAGGGAGGTAACACGGCTATGTTCCTGTATGACGCCAGTGGAAACAGGAAGAAAATGACTGTTTCTCAAAACGGTACGGTTACGCAGACGAAGTACTATTTGGGCGACCAATATGAGACGGATGATATGAAAACACTGTTGTATATTAACGGATACACGTATTCCTCACCGATAGTTTACGTAAAAGAGGCTGTTGAATGGAAAATTTACTATATTTGTAAGGACTACTTTCTTTAAGAATGAGACATAGCCTTTGGGAAACAGAGTTTTTAGATAATTAAATTATTAAGGTAACGAAGTAAGTTTTCAATTCAAGAAAATAACTTCGTTACCATTAACCTTATAACACTAGAAAATATGGATATAAGTATTGGATGTTACGTTTCTTGTCTTGGAACAATAGATAAAGATAGGGAAATCGAAGAGCTTGAGTCTCAAATGAAGCATTTCTTTCAGAATAAAGTTTATTCACCAGATGTAATGATATATAGTATAGGTATAATTTG
>CANPVZ010000031.1 GCA_947581855.1 uncultured Phocaeicola sp. | reverse complement strand
CAAATGTATAAAATAAAAAATACGAGACTCATTTCTGAATCCCGTATTTCCATTTACACAAAATATTTTATAGTGCCGAATTTCTTTTCCTCTTGCAAGTAATGTTATATAAATACTCAGAGGATACTTTTCAGCATCATTGAATAATTCAACAATCCATTCTAAATCATTTTCAGGGACTTTAGTACTATTATATACTGAAACGAACAAAATCAATGTGACATAGAAATATTTTATTGATTTATATGACTCCAACTTAAGTGCTTTATAATACGAAAACAAAGTTGCTATAAAGCAATTGAATATGAATAACAACGCTAACGAAGCGATCGTTTTAAACGATTTCAAACTAACCAACATACGCTTTTATGTAATTCCATAAACTAGGAAATAAAACATGAACTATACCCTTTATATATTGAGTTATTGCCCTTAAAAGACCAAAGTGTCTCCAAACAAAAAGAAATTCATGCCTTGCATAAAATCCATATTTTGAAAAATAAAGCTTAAACCTTTGCTTAATACTATACTTAGGATCAAACCATTTATATGAGAAGTCATGCCTGTCACAGATACCATAAAGACCTGGAGACACGAAAACATTTAAACCATATTCTTTAGCTCTTAAAGAATAGTCAAAGTCACCTCTTGAATGAAAAAAAGCAGGATCATTCATACCTATCTTATTATAAACATATTTAGGTATTAAGACGACATTTCCATTTATTTCATCACATGAAATAAAATCAGTATCAGAAGGAGAAATTATTGGCTTATTACAATATCTTCCTCCATAGGTGTACTTCGTTCCATCTTTAGAGCTACAAGTTGTCCCGACCAATAATGCTTCATGTTTGCATTTTATAGAATTATCAATTAATCTATTTATTGAGTCTTCATACAACTCAGTATCATCATTCAGCCAAAGGTAGAAATCGTAATCATATTTTTCAACTGCCGCCTCCCATGCTTTAATCATGCCATGATTCCAAAACAATTTTCCATTACCGTTAATTATGAAAACTTGGGGAAATAGTCTTTTTATTGCTTCCGGTGTTCCATCAGTACATCCATCATCTGTTACATATACATCAATTTGGCAATCAGTGGGAACTATCTGTTTATAAAGGCGTTTTAAACAATTTAACGTAACTTTCTTACGATTATAAACGGTCATTAAAACTGCTATTCTTTTAGTTTTCATTATACTATTAACGAATATTATTTGTAAGCATCCAACCCCTATGGCAATAATCCTTAGCCCCAGTATTCACTGGGGTTTTAGAGTTATAAAAGAATTGAATTGATTTGTTATTTATTTGATTTTAACCCAAAATCTCTTGCGTCATGAAGTCATAATCCCTTCGACCTTCAGCGATCATGCTAAAGAACCGCCTGAAGAATTCCAATGGAGGCTTCTTCAAAAGTTTGCATGTTTCGACAATGGACAAATAGGTTGCCGTGACATGACCACCATTCTCACTACTAAAACCTCCAAAGCTTTTTCGTAGATTTGTAAATGGTCGAACGGCACGCTCGCAGCAGTTGTTATCTATAAAAACATTACTAACATTAACATAACCTATCAGTTCTGTCCAGTTGTTGAGCATATACTTCAATGCCTGATGCAGTTTGGCTGATATGGTTTCTTGTTTAGCTTCACATGCAAATAATAGTAGTTCGGCCTTCTGCTTGAGTTCGTTCAAAACAGGTATGGCGGTTAGCTTTCTTGCCCCCGCAACATCCTGTTCTGTTCTATGAAGCATTATGCTTTCCATTTCAACCTTATATAGTACAAAGGTATTGTCATAATTCTTTTCATCCTAAAAAGCTATTGAGTGCTTACGTACCATTTGTAGAATATGTTGTAAGGTACTTTGTTACGTGAACAGAACTGTTCTACGGAGATGCCCTTAGGCATAGCCTCCGTTTGGTACTGGAAATAGAATCTTTCCAAATCTTCGCTGCTGTACATAATATAATGTTTAAATGTTCAGATGCGAAGGTATAGATTTTAAATTTAAGCCCTAATTTGAGTGCTTACACAAAAAGTGATGACCTCATGGCAAAAGCGGCAGTGCGAGGAAATCAAAAGAGAAAGATGGAGATGATAGGGTTAAGGAACGGAAGTTTATTTCAGTTCCTTTAGCACTGTACTCGTCGGCTTTGATGTCTTTGCCGTAAGTACTCTTACCTTTTATTTTTGAGCCATTATTTGAGTGCTTACCTCTTACCTTAATTATCTAACATACGTATTACTCTACAGGGATTTCCCCCAGCAATACAATCTGCTGGTATGGATTTCGTTACAATAGAACCGGCGGCAATTATGCTGCGTGCCCCAATGCTAACACCTTTCAAAATAATACAGCGAGTGCCAATAAGTACATCATCCCCTATTATGATAGGAGCTGTTTTAGCCGTTAATGCATCCTTAGATATTTTACCAATTCGTTCTCTACTTCCTCTCACTCGGTAATCTAAATTGTGCGCATCAGAGTCCATCAGAATACAATCCCCTCCAATCTTCACACGGTTTCCTATAGAGATTCGTTCCTTGGCCCAAATGCAAGGTGATGACATTCCGGTGTCATCGCCAATTTCAATAAGGGATGTGGGGCGCTCCAAACAAAAACTTGCGCGAATATTACGGCACAAAGGATTGAATGCTTCACCACTTGTAACAGTTACATTACATCCAATTTTCATGCACGCTTCAGGGTGTTTAGTCAAATATACCACATTATGCACCTGCAAGCCTGTCCCATACTCAATGTCATTCATCCAAAACTTCACTTTATTCCATAGAATATAGAATGTCATTCGAAGTCTTCTAGGCAAGCGGTATAATTTAACGATGAATTGTTTAATTGTCATTTGTTAAATTTATTATAATTCCTATATCTGTTTCTTTATGTGACTATACCTATCGTGCCTTTATAATTGTCAACTTTAAGGCTCCCCTCCAAACTAATTAGAATAATGTTCATTTATTATCATAATTATCCCAATTTTCATAGATATCATCCGCCCAATCAATATTAGGTTTTACTTTAGCAATCTGATGTTTACAGTCTTCAGCCATCTTTTCTTTTTCCTCTTTCGAGAGTCCCAAGATAAACTTCATGCCACGAGCCACATCCTCACTATCCTTAAACTGAGCTATGTATCCCGTCTTCTTATGTTCTACCAAATCTTGGGCAATACCGATATAGAACGATACAACCGGTGTACCGCATGCCACAGAATAATTCACCATCATCGGACCACTGTCAGCAATGGTCATATTGAGGAAACAGTCAGAAGCACAAAAAGCATGGAAAAGCCCATGAATATCTAAAAACCCCAGCATGATTACTTTCACCTTTGGACTAATGTCAAACGTTGCCCTTTTAACGGGGTTGCCCAATAACATGAAGTAGATGTTATCATACTTTTCAGCCAACATATTGACTGATTCTACCGCATACTTGAATCCCTTACGAAAGTCTGAAATATTGCTCGCTCCTGTCATAACCACAAAAGCACCATCGGGAATCCCAAACTCTTTGCGTGCAACAGACTTGGAGGTGAGTTCAACAACAGGATTGGAAACCCAGTTATAAAATTGCAAAGCACCACCCAGTAAAGGAGATTTCCGAGCTAATCTACAATCTGCCGGGACTCCTACTACATATTTAGGAATCCCTTTGTATAAACGGAGTTTATCCGCCATTACTTTTTCTGCCAACTTCTTTCCCTTAATTATTGCAGGACAATCATGACAACCATTCATATAACCATCGCAATCAACCGGGTAGTGACAGCCACCCGAAAGATGTGCATCATCCACAAAGAAAAAAAGGAAGCGTGCTTGTGTCAACTCATACATTCTCCTAACTGCTTCAGAAGAGACAAATGTACGCGTCCACGTCATCACTATCAAATCAGGTATGAAATCAGGATTCTTTGCTAAAATTTTGTCACCCGTAATGATATTAAAATCACCAATAAAAAAAGCCCTGCCACCCATATTGGGATTCAATATTAATCTCTCTCCACAACATAACCAAACCTTTGTTTTTTTTATCAATTCAAGAATCCTGTGAATGAAAGCGCTTTTCCACCGATTTCTAACATCATAAAAATATTTGTATCCTTCTTGGTCAAAACATCTATCCATGACAACAAGACGAACATCATATTTTTCATTTGGAAACTGGCTCACGAGACTGAGAGCATGCCCCCATAATGGAGTATCAGAATGTCCTAATATTAAGACTTTAAGCTTTCGTTGTTTCATTAATTCTTATTTAGCTACATTTTTATCAGACAGAACATCCAATCATTTAAATCTCAATCTAAACTTCTTAAAAGGAAGCGCATTATCTTGAGTTCCATCAGTTCTAACATCAGTAAGTTTAAGCAGGCCTTTGCCACAAATCACAACAGGACAATCATCTTTTACAAAGATAATCTTGCCTATAGGTCTGCTGACGATATCTACATCTTGTTCTATTGAACAATCAATAACTCGATAAAGGATGCCATCTGCTAAAGTCGAGGCTCCTTTAAAAGGAAATCCTACAGTATAGATAAAATGTTGAATATCCTCTGCTGACTTATTCCAATCAATTCTGTAATCTTCTTCATCCCGCCAAATACTATAAGTTGCTTCTTTATCATTTTGGGGAGTCATTTTTAATTGACCCACAATAGCCAATTGTTCCACGATATCAAGTACAATCTCACCAAACAAAGGAGACTCAAGCTTAATAGCGTCCTGAACTTTAATCGGATAAGTGACTTCAATGGACTTCTGTGCTATGATATCACCACAATCATACTCTTCGTTTGCCAGCAAAGCAGTTACCCCTATTTTCGGTTCTTTATTTAAGAGCATGTTTACAAGTGGACAGAATCCTCTATACTTAGGTAATAAAGAATCGTGAAGTACGATTAATCGAGAATTGTCATTCAAATGAATCATCCACCTCCATGCAATCGCTATGCAATAAGGAGATTCAACTTTGTAATTATCATGTCGATTGCAGAAACGGAGATTGTTATCCAAACACAGTCGTTTTATCTCGTCATAGAAATCCTTTTGCATGTTAGGGTCGCGTGAACCGACAACCATGTCGATAATTGTAGCATTTTTATGCTGAACTAAAGTTGAGAGAGTTTGAAATCCCTTCTCACCCATGAAAAAGCATGTTATCATTTTGTCGAGTATTAAATTACTATCCAACATGCTTAACATGCAAATTTCCAATCATTTGCAATTACGGACTTACGAGTTGATGCATGCCGCTCAGCTGTCAATGTATAACACTGAAACACACATGATTCTTGGTTAGAATTCAGCTCAAACCCCAAAGACATGATGCTCTTCCGGGAACGTATGTTATCATTCAAAATATGACAAATGAGAGATTTCAAGTGCAAATTATTAAAAGCGAATTCATGAAGCGTAAGCAGAGAGCGATAGGAAATTTGCTTTCCAAAGAATGAATCATCCCAAAGGAAGATACCGATTTCGCCTGCTCCTTTTTCATAATCAATGTCTTTGATATCAACTAGCCCTATTTCCTTTTCACCTACCATAATGATGAAGTAATAGTTATGTTCATAATCAATCTTCTTGAACCAAGCCTTCCGCATCTCTTCGGTTATATAATCGCGAAATTCCATGTATCGGGCTATCTTCGGATTATTACGCCAATGGCGCACCAACTCTATCTTGTCTTCGGTGAGGCGAACCAAACGAACACCATAGTCACCAATCACTAATGGCTGTAGCATAATCTAATAATTTAGTTTATTCTTAAATTCCTCCATCATCCTATCAATCTCACAAGGAAAACCTGATTACCAATTATGTTGATAGAAATCATGGATAACGCTAATAATTTTACCAACTTCCTCGTTCGTAAGTTCATAGAACATGGGCAGACGAACCAAACAATCGGCATAATAATCACACATCCGGAGTTCGGAACGGTCATCGTAATGCTGTATATAGTAATCGCTCTTATGAAGGGACAAATAGTGGAAGACAGACAAAATCTCATGCTCTTTCAAATATTGAATCAAAGCGGAACGTTCTTCGAAAGAACGGCATACTAAATAGAACATGTGTGCATTGTTTGTAGCATAGTTGGGAATTTCAGGAATAAAGAACATCTCCCTATCAGCTAAATCCTTCAATCCGTCATGATACTTCGCCCAAATGGCTTTACGCCGATTCTGGATTATCTCCATGCTTTCAAGTTGTGCATAAAGGAAGGCAGCAATAACTTCCGATGGCAAAAAAGATGAACCTGTGTCAACCCAACCATACTTATTCACTTCACCACGGAAGAACTCGGAACGGTTAGTTCCCTTCTCCCAGATAATTTCGGAACGACGAATAAAGCGTTCATCGTTAATAGCCAACAGGCCACCTTCCCCTGCAATGATATTCTTGGTTTCATGAAAAGAGAATGCTGCCATGTGGCCAATGCTTCCCAAAGGACGTCCTTTATAGAAAGAGTCAATGGCCTGAGCTGCGTCTTCAACAACAAGCAGATTATGGCGGTTGGCTATTTCCATGATTTTATCCATGTCACAAGCAACTCCTGCATAATGAACCGGAACGATTACCTTCGTTTTAGGAGTAATCAATGCTTCTAACTTTTCTGAATCCATATTGGGATTAGTGGACATGCTATCCGCAAATACAATCTTTGCACCCTGACGCACGAAGGCAAGTGCCGACGATACAAATGTATAAGAGGGTACAATCACTTCGTCGCCAGATTGAACATCACACAGAATAGCACACATCTCAAGTGCATCGGTGCAGGAAGTCGTCAACAAACACTTCTTAAAACCATATTTCTCTTCAAAGAAATTTTGGCATTTTTTTGTAAAAAAACCATTTCCAGACAATTTGCCGGTATATACTGCCTGGTACATATAGTGCGCCTCCTTACCGGTAAGAAAAGGCTTGTTAAATGGAATCATATAAAAATTGATTAAAGACTCAATTCGTTGAATCTGATATTTTGTTTATCTAATAGTTTTAGTCTGTTACTATTGCAATCTTCTCATTATCTTATTAATGATGCGTCCCATGAGGAAAGCTAATTTGGCGATATACGTCCATTTCAAGTAAGATTTATACTGCTTTTTCAGTAAATCCACATGCTGGGGATATGAAGAAAGTCCACATTTGAGCAACTGTCCCAACCAAACCTTTTCCCAAAAGGGTTTATCTTTAAAATCCATAGAAAAAATGAAGTCCTTAGAGATATCTGAAGCAGGCTTGCTTAAGCCTAAATTATCCAAACTATAAATCATGACGGGTATTGGAGAATAAACAATTTTATGAGTACGAAACAAGGCAAAGTTGGTTTTACCATCTTCGAAGCGCGACAATTTTTCATCAAATAAATAATGTTGCATTAATTTAGTCTTAATCATCATGGAACCTGCTCTTACTGCAGAAGCTTTAAAAACTCCTGCACGAAGTGGATTCGAAATAATACCCTCCTTGGTACACCAACTATAAAGTACTCTGTTGTTTCCATTCTCTGAGTAAAAATTAGCGGAAACGATATCTAACTGATATTTCATAGTAAGATTATACATCGTCTTCAAGGCCTCCGGCAAAAAGTAATCATCCGCATCGATATAACATACCCATTCACCTTTAGCTTCCATGATACCTCTATTTCGAGCCGAAGAAACTCCACCATTGAACTTGCGGATATATCTGATACGTTTATCTCCAAGATATTGTTGCACTACGCTATCACTGCCATCGGTGGAACCATCATCCACGATAATAAGTTCCCAGTCCGAATAAGTTTGCGAGAGCACAGACTCAATGGTACGTGCAATGACAACTCGCTTATTGTAAAGTGGAATAATAACTGAAATCATATTAGGTTTTAATAACAACAATCCAATGTTAATTAACTTTTAGCAGTAACACCCTAAAAGACTTTATCTGAAGTCCTTATATAAGGATACCTTTCAAAAGGATATAAAGCTTCCGGTAACATCTTCTCAATATATTCTATATCAGATTTATAATGTGAATAACGCTCACTAAGATTAGTATTATTAATACTTACAGACGGATCAAAAAGAGATAAAGGGCGCGTATGTAATGAAATACCTAAAAAAGCTTCAACTTTAATGCGCGTTTCTTCATATTTGAATATCAAATCCTCAAACCAAATAGACAATATTTCATTAGAATCGGGTATTTGGGAGTCAATAATTACTTTTTTATAGAAAGTAACAAAATTTTCAACAGTATCTGTAGGTAATGGAATTAATGAGTTGTAGGTACATTTAGCTAATAAATACGTATCGCGTGGATCTCTGCGCACGACTATACATTTGGACTGCGGTAAATATTTCATGTAGTCTTGAGGACTGTCAGGAGGAAAGATCTGGTCAAAGATCATTGGATTTCCGCTTTTGTCGTCAATAATTGTCAATAATGAATCCAAATATTGATGGGTCTTTTGCATAAAACATTCGGGATTATAGGAGCATAACATTTCTTTTAACCCTATTTGAAAAGGGAAAGGATTATAATGAAGCCCTGTTATATTAGATAATTTGCGGAATACCCGAAAAAATAACATATTAACCGACCTGATCAAACGTAATTTAAAAGAGGGAAAAAGAACCTCATAATAAGTAGATGATTTTAAGCTAAAATCTATCAAACTGTCAACGTATTTATCAGTCAAGTCCATAAAATGCCCCTTAAAAACGACATCATAGTGAAGGAATTTTGCTTTCGAAAAAGCCTTAGTCAATTTTAAAAAACGGTTTATCGCACGGTAGCTGTTTATTCGATTATGAACGTAATTAAGATGATAATCAAGAGTACGAATACCATCAGGATCACTAAGCAGATAGAATTCAAAATCATGCCCATTACAATCTATAATTTGGACATCATCATATTCACGAAGCATATCAAACAATGCCCCACTTCCAGACCATCCAAACCCTGTAATACATATATTCATGTTACTAGTATTTAATTTTATTCTTTATGAAGCTAGTCAATATTTTTTTTTCGGATTTCGTTGTTCCTGCAACATACACTACCAATGATATAGAAAAAAGACTTACAATAGTAGTAGTCACAATTGAATAGAAAGAATTTCCTCTTCCCAAAGTCATAGACCATAGATAGGGCAATACAATCGAGAGTGTCAAGACACAAAATGGTATTAGTACCACACGCATCATGTAATTTCCAATCGAGACTCCGCAATAATAATGTGCCATCAACAGTCGAAAAAAATTTAATATAATGGTAATAACCAACTGAACAAGAAAAACAATATATGGAGGATAATTAAATAATAAAAACAAATACGAAACAGGCAATATTAAAATCAACAAAACACCGGCAACGATACCCGGAATTTTGACTTTACCATTGGAGTTGATTGCCATATTAAGAGGATTGGCTACACAACCAAAGATGCCGGAAATCAAAGATAGAATGATAAATATTGCTGTGTATTCAGGTACTTCAACCAGCCAAATGGAGAGGATTGCATCCATCTTGATTATGATAGGAAAAGAAATTAACGCCAACAGATATATGCTGAAACGCGAAGAATTTTCAATTAACAAATAAGTCCTGTCCTTTTCTCTAGCTGCATAAGACTTCGTTATCTGGGGTTCGACAGAAAGTTGAAAGTTTGAACTAAATTGTTGCACCGCATTTGATACCTGAACAGATATCCCACGAGCTGCATTAATCACTGGAGAGAAAAAGATATTAAGCATCAGATTTAACCCTGCGGTATTACAAACATATGCAAATTGACCTAACAATGCCCATAAAGCAAATGAAAGCATCTCCTTATACAGTTTATCATGTCTGACAAAAACAAAACGAGACTCAGGAAAATGTTTTCTACAATACGCCCAGTAAAGAATACGGTCCACTATCTGAATAAGCATTATTAAAAATGCATAGACAACCAGTCTATCGGTTCCCGTCAGATAAAGAGCATAACACACTAATAATTTTAGTATCACATCCACCATTGATATGTAAGCAAAAGCATTCATTTTCTCATGGGAGATAATCAATGCGTTATAGGGTACATTAATGACAGTTAGAATAGTAGTAAGTATAGAAAATTGAAAGACGTATAGGCAAGCAGTAAACCTCTCGGAAGGAATATTCATCTTATTATACAACAACCAAAGTCCCACTGTCTCGCATAAAAGAGCAACTATCAATGCTATCCATCCATGAATTACAAGGCTGATGCTAAAAGTTTTTTGAAGTCTATCAAAGTTTCTTCTCCCTAACTCTACGGATAGAAAACGTTGCGTGGAGGATGTCATCGCCACATTGAGAAAAACCAACATGAGTACAACGCTGCCAACAACATTATAGAGACCATAGTCTACAACCCCCAATGCATCAAGCATAATGCGGCTCGTGAATAGGCCAATGCCCATCAAAAGCAACATTCGTAAATAGAGAATTATCGTATTTTTAGCAATTGTTTTATTCCGAGCGTCCATTTATAAACCAATATGTACTTTACTTCCCACTCATTGCCTTTTTCAGCACTTCAAAGAAATCCTTGATGTCTTTCACGTCAATCTGACCAAGGCTGCACAGCCGGAACGTATTGGTAGAACTTATTTTTCCTGGATAGATAGTAAAACCATGTTCATAGCAGTAATCGTGCACGTACTCAAAACTCCAATTAGGATCATCAGGAAACTTCACGGATACCACTAAACCCGATTGGATAGCAGGGTCTATAACTTCCTTCAATCCCATCTCACGCAATCCTTCATGGATAGCGTCAGCCACACGCTGATGACGCTTCCACTTTTCCATCTCTCCTTCGGCATAATACTCTTTCAATGCCTGTACAGCAGCATAAACCGTTTGCACGGGAGGTGTAAAGTGCATTTCCCCCGTACGTTCGAAAAAATCATATTGCAGATAAAGATTGCAATAGTAACTGCGCTTTGGATAGTTCTTTGACTTGATGATTTCCTGCACATTGCCAATAATAAAAGAAAGACCTGCCATGCCCTGAATGCCTTTTTGAGCAGATGCCATGCAGAAATCTATATTTTCTTCGTCAATATTGATAGGACGCATCGCCAAAGCCGAGGTGGTGTCAACTACACAGATGGCACCATATTTATGAGCTAAAGCTCCTATTTCTTTGACAGGATTAAGAACTCCAGTGCCAGTTTCATGGTAAATAGTATAAACTATTGCAATGTCTGGATTATTTTTCAAAGTCTGCTCAACAACAGAGAGATCTGGTTGTTCAAACACAGATGACTTCAAATCAATATAGGGCAAACTATAATATTGGCATACTTCTACTGCACGGCTACTGTAGGCACCATTATTTACTACCAGCACTGTCTTGTTGTCTGGCAAAAGAGAATTTAGACAGATATCGATGTTAATAGTGCCGGAACTGCAAAATAACACACAAGTATGCTTGGTGGGATCTGCATGAACCGTACCCAACAAATCCTTACGCAATTGGCGCATAATATCCCCAAACTCTTTTTCACGTGGACAAATATCGGGTACTACCTGGGCCATCTTCACCGTATCGGTAGTGGTGGCTGGGCCTGGATTTAATAAAATATTTCGTTTGATTGATTCCATAGAGTTACTTATTTAAGAAATTCATTAACGCTTCTTTGTTTTCAATCGGAGTCCTTGTAGGACGCCCCAAATCTTTGCGATTCCCTTTCTTTATCTTTACTTCGAAAAAAACGGGAGCCTCCATCTCATCAATACCATGGATGACCTCATTCAATGAAGACTCATCTGCCACTGAAATAACAGTCCGATATCCTACAGATTTAGCTACACCACAAAGATCGATATCAAGACCTACAGTAGGCTGACCTCCAACACTATCATGAGCACCATTATTGAATACTACATGAATATAATTATTCGGCTTACAGCTGCCCACGATGGCCATTGACCCCATATGCATAATTGAAGCGCCATCGCCATCGAAGCACCAAACCTTACGGTCATTTTTTTCGAGAGCAATACCTAAAGCTATCTGAGAGGCATGCCCCATCGAACCTACCGTAAGAAAGTCACGCTCATGCCCCTGATTCTCACGTGTACGATATTCAAAGAGTTCACGTGAAATCATACCAGTGGTAGATACAATTATATCTTTCTCTGCAAGATGAGCGGTCACCGCACAGATGGCCTTCTCACGAGTTAAGTTTAGTTGATTATGGACCATTACATTTTGCAAAGTATAGGTATCAAAAGTATCTTTTTCTATAACAAATGCAAATGATTCTTTTGTCTCACTCATGTAAGCAACTGCATCAGCCAGTTGCTGCTTCATCTCCGACTCCTTTTTACTGAGCACAGCCCACTTCATGCTCATGGTATCGAGCAGCGTAGTAGTCACCTTACCTTGTTTCACATGTTGAGGTTCATCCTTAACTCCAGGTTTGCCGCGCCAACCTATCAGCAGTAATTCCGGAATATTATAAACATCCTTATCAGTAAGCGAAAGTATCGGATTGATAATATTACCCTCACCTGAATTTTGCATATAAACCAAAGATATCTTACCAGTGGCAAGATAGTGTCCTGCCGCCAAAGCTACGGCAGCTCCCTCGTTAGCTGTAATGATATTGCGCTTCGCTTCCACATTGTCTGTGATATAGGCACAAATATTTTTTAGCAACGAATCGGGCACTCCGGTAAAAAAGTTAATACCAAGTGCCTGCAATTCGGAAATAAAGTTCTTGGGTGAAATCATAGTTTAGTTTTTTTGGTGCCGGGAATCAAATTTAAGATTTCTTTCACACTCATGCAAAGGGTATTGGCCTCGTATGAGCGTTCATGTTTCAAAATAGAAGTAGCACACTTCACCATGGCAGGATAAGCAGAGCGGAGCATGTGGTTGGCATAAATAACTACGTTAATACCCCAAGAAGCCAATTCAGTCTCGGTGATATGATTGTAGGTAGTAGGCACTGCCACAATAGGAGTCTCCTTGTCCTGTTCGCGAAAGCGCAAGCAGAACTCCTTAATATCCTTACCTGATTTGTCTTTGGAGTGAATCATTATGCCATCGGCACCGCCATCCTTCACATAAGCAAGAGCACGCTTCAAAGCATCATCCACACTTTTACCTGCAATAAGTGACTCTATACGAGAGATAATCATGAATTCATCGGTAATCTGAGCTTCCTTGCCTGCACGAATCTTGTTACAGAACCCCTCGATGCTATCCAGAGTCTGTACAGCATCTGTTCCAAAAAGCGAATTTTGTTTCAAGCCTACTTTGTCCTCAATTATCACAGCTGATATACCTAGACGTTCAAGCGTACGTACTGTAAATACAAAGTGTTCGATCTTACCACCTGTATCTCCATCGAAGATAACAGGCTTAGTAGTTACTTCCAGTGTATCATTGAGATCATGAAGACGTGTTGTCAAGTCCACCGCCTCGATATCAGGCTTACCCTTCGAGGTTGAATCAGTAAGTGATGAAGACCAAATACCATCGAATTGACGAGCTTGACCTTTTACCTCCACTGAAATCTTTTCTGCTATCAGCCCTGTTAAGCCACAATGAGATTCCAAAATACGTACAATTGGTTTGGCATCAATCAATCTACGAAGGCGTTTCATACGTATTTCGGGAGTGGTGCCAAAACTCTCAATTTCTTCAGCAAGTTGGGAAGAGTTTATGCCTTGGGTATAAGGAATTTCAATCACCTCTCCGCCAATTTCCTTCATCACCTCGAAAACTTCGGCACGAATCTTTTTCATAAACCCCTCTTTCCAGTCATCGCCATGAATAATGTAATCGGGACGATACTTACGCAAATTTTCCACATAATTCCAATCGTCTTGCGGTACCACTTCAGTTACACCCTTAATATTCTCTACAATAGCCTTGCGCTGATCATAAGTCAGTACCGGTAGCCGCTTATAAGTCGCTATTGCTTTATCTGTATAGAGGCCTATCATAACATCACCATATTTACATCCTTCATTGATGATATTGATTAAACCAGGATGCATGATATCAGCGATCATGCCTAAGTAAACTTTCTTTGCCATATCTAAATTGTTATTTAAATCTCGTTAATACATATTCTTCTGCATACTTTTTATCAGAAGGGTCATCTATCTCATACCATAATAAATCTGGTACATCAAGCACATACATCCTGTGCAGACGTCGAGCAACATCTAACAGCATGAATTCATAACCTAGTTTCGGCTTTTTATCCACCACCTTGGCATATTCTTTCACCAAAATATCATAGAAGAATTTACTAACTTTATGGATGCCTACCAACTCAGAGTTCGTGTTGACTTGTGTTTTGTCTGTCGAACAGCCGATAAGCCAATGTTCATTGTCAAATTCGACATAATACTGATCCTGGAACTTCATTACGGGAGTGGTGAGCATAATGTCGGGATGCATGTCATACAGCAATGACTCGATTGCTTTCCTCTCAAACACCAGATCGGATTCTAAGAGCAAGAAATTTTCGTGGATGAGCGAACGCATATTGTAAAGCGTATACATGCTGTTAGTCTCAGCATAGCGAGGGGAGTGACAGCACTCTATCTGCGGAAATCGTTCAGCCAAATGTTCAAACGCTTCTTTCATGTGTCCTGTACCAATCAAGATTCGCTCAATACCACAATCTATCAGGGTCTTTATGGAGCGTTCTATCATCGATACACCACCGACCTCGATAAATCCTTTAGGGCGATCTTCGGTATAAATTCCGAATCGAGAACCGATCCCTGCAGCCATAATTACTGCTGTTTTAATCATGTCATTGTCTAAAATAAGTGAGAAATCTGACAAACAATGTCAGAAAACTTACAGATTAACTTTTCGTAAAGTCGTAAATTCCTAACAGGTTTTACTCCAAATTCATCAATTCTACAAGAAATACATTTCAAATAAATAATATATTTAAGGAATCGACATCCCCCAAAGTGCTGATCAACAATTGCATTACTTAAATAAAAGCCTGATGCTGGCATTTGTTGAGCACATTTAAAAGATTCATTGCTTTCAACGCGATTGATTCTTACCGGAGAATTAAGCCTATAGACCGGATGCTTTAATTGGTAGTTGATACACATAGAGCGATCTGCTGATGGATACGAATCTGGGTCCCATCCACCAATTTCAATAATTGCAGCCCGATAATAAAGAGCTGCGCACCCATTTTCTGATTCCACCTGAAAAAGAGAGAATTTATTAAGCTTATAGTAAGGCTTCTGTTTGAATATTCTAAGAATACGATTAGGAGAGTATTGATGAAACACTCCGTTCTTCAGTTCGTGTTCTCGACCAATAATTCCGGCATCAGATTCTAGCTTTCGATGCAAAGACCAAAGAGTATAGAGCGTATTCTCTAAAAATAAGTCATCAGCATGAAGAAATACAACATAATCAGCCTTAGCCAACTCTACTCCCCTATTCCAATTACCAAACAAACCTATGTTTCGTTGGTTACGGAAATAACGTATTCGGGCACTTTTATAAGATGATAGTTTTTCAATGTATTCATTGTGTGTCTCTGATTCATTGTCCACTATAACAATCTCGTATTCAGGTGCTTGTTTTTGATTAATCGCACTTTCTATAGCTTCAAATAAAGTAGAATTGTAAGCGTCTCCGCGATTCTATATTGCTGTCCGTTTTTAGCTCTTATATCTTTGCGAGGTATAAAAATGCAGCATTA
>CANPVZ010000030.1 GCA_947581855.1 uncultured Phocaeicola sp. | reverse complement strand
CTGTTTCCCGATGCGAGGATATGCGGACACCGGGATATGCCGGGCACCACGCCCAAGGCCTGTCCCTGCTTCGACGCACAGGCCGCATTCGGGTACTTAGAACGGCACTGACGCCCAAGCCCAATACGGCTATCTTATGGTTATCGCAACAGCGGTTACAGCAACGGCTGTTGCGATAACGTAAATTTGATAATTTCTCTACGAATAATCAACTATTTATTGTAATGAGTGTAAATCACTGCATTTTTATCACCTTGGCCGGCACGCCGCCTACCACCGCTCCGGAGGGTACATCTTTCGTCACCACGGAGTTAGCCCCCACAGTGACATTATCGCCTATGACAAGCGGTCCGAATACCTTTGCCTGCAGACCGAAGTAACAGTTATCGCCCACCACCATCTCGCCTTCCGACGCATCCTCATGCTTGTTCCCGAACACCACTCCGGGTAACAGTGTGCAATGGGAGCCTATCCTGCAACGAGGTCCCACATGGATGAACCCTCCCGCATGGTAAATGCGAAGTCCGGGACCAATGGTATTGGGATAGATAGTGATATGCAGGCGAAAACTCAACCGTTTGTACCGGTAGAAATGCCATAAAAACAGAGGATGCCGCCTGCTGTGGCAATTCCCATAATACTCTATATAACGGAGATGGCGCACCAGTCGATAGATATACCACGATTCGTTGTGAAGAATCCGATCCTTCCACGAGGGAGCCTTGCCGCCGTAACGCTTCAAATCCTCGGAAAGATAGAAGCAGAGGTCTTGCCGGGAGGTTATCATGCCGCCCTCCTTTCCAGACGGGAAGAAACGGCTACATACCTACTGAAAATGAAAATGAAGCATTTGTCCCCCCGAACCTTTTGTTCCTTTATCTGTATTACTTTCACCGGAATACCGCCCACGACCGCATTGTCGGGGATGTCCTTAGTCACAACCATGTTTGCCCCAATCGTTACATTATTACCAATCTTCACAGAACCGAATATTTTAGCTTCTAAACCTATATAGCAATTATCTCCGATAGAAATAGACTCCTCGTCAGCCAAAAAATGTTTATTCTTAATCACCTCCTCTAGCAACATAGTACAATTCCTGCCAATCCGGCAATTGGTTTTTATTCGAACCAACGATCCCAAATATATCAGTTGGAATCCGGGTCCCAGATTATTGGACTTTATATTCACTTTCAACTCATAGTACAGACGCTTGTACCAAAAGAAATATGATCAAAAAATCTGTTGTAATCTTTTTCGGCTATGCATATCATAGAGGAAAATTATAATTCTGAGAAAAACTGATTAAGCCGTACCCCCCAAGTTTTATAATTAAACTCTTCAACTCCCAACTCATATCCTTCCTTTCCTATAGCCATTGATTCTTCTGGATGTGTCGAAACCCATTTAAAAGCATTCGCAAAACCACTTGTGTCGTAACTACATAGCACAATATTTTTTTTGTCCTTAAAATAATATTTAATCTCACCTACGTTATTAGAAATAACAACTGTTTTAGATGACAAATATTCCGCTATTTTCTGAGAGAACCTAGCTTCATCTTGTTCATGAGAAGGATCCAAAGGTATCACAAGGGCTGACGCTTTTTCATATAAGCTTATTAATTCTATATATGGGACTTTACTTTTAATCTCAATTTTATTATTTAATTTCATTTCCAAAACATGTTTTTTAATTGCCCCAATCTGCTTATTATTTCCAGAAAGTACTAATATCAATTTATAATCCCCGCCTTGGTTTAAATACTTTGAATACGCATCAATAACTTCCGTTATAACTCTTTGGTAAGCCGCATACACGCAGTATAGAAAATAATGTTCTTTTGATTCCACACCATTGGATTGAATACTAAAATCCGCCATAATCGGTAACTTCAAATATGGCTTATTAAAATGAGATATACGCTTAACAATATACTCACTTATCGGCAAAATACCATTAGTCAAATATCCGAACGTCTTTGTATATATCCATATTGAAGGCCATCGCAACCAGTGTATGCTCTTCACTGTCGGTCCCCACTCATGGGATATTGTAACAGTCTTATATCCAAGCCATTTTGCAAATAGAATATACAAAAGATAAATATGATAGTCAGGAAACTCTAACACTATAATATTTTTGCAATCAACTTTTCTTAGATTCTTTAAATCCAAATATAAATTCCGAATATTAAATAACCAACTTATTAATTGACTCCCATACTTTCTATAAGTAAAAACCTTTCCTATTCCTACTTTTTCAATACAAACCTTTCCATTAATATTGGAATAGCCTATCACTCCGTTTAATACACTACAGACACTACCATCTTCGACCAACCCCCTTGCCATGAATTCGGTTTTGCTATTAGTTGCCGAAAATTGATACGTATAATTAGCCGTGGTACCTAAAAACACTACATTATTTTTCATTTTCAATAATCTTGATAACTCTACAAGGATTACCGGCCGCAATCACATTGGCAGGAATATCTCTGGTCACAACACTCCCTGCGCCTATCAACGAATTGTCACCAATCTTCACCCCTTTAAGCACCTTCACACCATACCCCAACCACACGTTATTCCCTATTTCCACCGGTTTGTCGGCACCGGTGCGGGAATCATCGGCATGCCAATCGCTATCGGTTATCAAGGTGTTAGCACCGCATCGCACATTCCGTCCTAATTTAATACTCAAGGCGGCTCCTATTACTGTCCCCGAGAAACCGCAACCCTCACCGATTTCTATTCTTGCACAACGCGATATAGTGGATATCATACAGGGCGAATAAACTCCAATAAGGTTGGAACGATGATTGGAATTGAAAGCACAACGTCTTCCAATCGTAATCTTACTGCCCGGAAGCAAACGAAAGATGGTCTTGCCCCGGAACACGCACCGACCGCCTATGTTCACACGCCACCAATAGGCGGAAAAATAGTTTATCACTTTCCATACCATCGATGATAAACGTATGGCTGCCACATTAAAATAATGTGGATGAATGAAGTTTTTCATTCGCTAATGCCTAGTGTTTATACTATATTAGAAAAAAATGAGAACTCGGTTGATGACTACCAATAACAAGCGCCCTCTACTTTTCGGGCTTCTGTCGGGGTTTCACTGGAATTCGGAAGCACCCAATACTCATTATATAAATCGCGATAACACGAGTTTTGATAATCCACAGTCCATCACTTGCCTTTGATACCGAACAACAGTTGAGTTCCTCCTCCCATATGAATAGCTTTTTTACCAATCTCCTTTACATAGCCGGCAAGAGGCAGACCATAAGCGCCACAACCTATAATGGCTACATCAAAATCAACTTTCCGAATTTCAGATTTCATATATTCAAGAGCTTCGAACCAATCTTTAAACTCCGACTTTTGGCCAGCTACCGTTTGTACGGCTTTAATAACTGTCAGATTAAAATCGGTTAGCCAATTGTCTTTAGGAAACAGGTGCTCGCGCTTCTCGTATTGACTGAGGATTGTTTCTTTAAAGGGATGGACAACCAATACTTTTTTGCCCCGCAAAGCTTCCATCCATGTATGTTCAACAAAAAACGGATAAAGACTCTCGAGTTGTACCATCTTACAGTCATCGCTAAACGGATAGAACTTTTCCGCATAGGAAAACCGCCCGCATAAATCCATCGTAGGGATATACTTGAGATAAAGTTCCGCAAAACGCTCCATCTCTTTCACTCCTACATTTTCCGCAAAAAAACCGGAGCATACTTGCATATTCTCAAAAGGCAACCCTTTATCCCACCACGGCAACCGGGTATCATCTGTAATATATTCCCATAACTTGTACAACAAAGGCTTATTGGAATGAACCGTCAAATAATTGAGTACTATTGCCCCCTCCGTTGTCCCTATACGCCCAATATAACAAGGCTTGTCCGATTGTAACAATTGAGTTATCAACCGATTTGTCTCAGCCAGTTCTTCATCTGCGCACCAAGACCAGCGCGCAAAGCGAGGTGTAAATATTTTTCTATACCCTCCCCTAATACATTTCATCAATAAGGTCTTCATTTTCTTTCAATTATGTCTGTATAAATATGATACGTCCGCCTTGCATTATGGCTTCCATCATGACGCATAGCCGCCTCCATCCGTTCATTCTGAGATAATAGGCAAGCCAAATCAGCATCTGCAAATATCCTGCATACAGCCGCCGCAAGCATCTCATGCTCTTCGAACCGATACATCAACCCGCTTTTTTCATGTTCGAGCATAGCTGGGACACCTCCCACATACGAAGCCACACATGGAGTACCTATCAACTGAGCTTCTCCAAGCGAATTAGGTGAATTTTCAATGGATGACGGGCACACAAACACATGAGCTTTCCGGTATTGATTTGCCATTTGATTCTCATCAAGCATTCCTAAGAAATGAAACCTGTCGGCCACTCCCTTTTCTTGCATCAAGTGTTTTATATAGTTGGCGTAGGTGCCGAATTTCAACCTGTTAACCAGCCCGTCCACATTGGTAAAATCAGCTCCCGCCACATATACTTCCGTGTCAGGATAGTGGCGTAAAATCATGGGCAAAGCCTCAATCACTTTATGTATGCCCTTGATAGGCTTATGTGCCTGGCTTAGAAATATGGAGTGAGGCTCACATTCCTGAATACTCCATCTGTTTTTTTCATCATAAAAAGGCTTTCGCAACGTCTCATTACAAAAATGATAGGTACAATCCGGATTAATCGCCCATGCGTGCTCTTTATCCCAGTCGGTCCGTCCTATAACATGAGAAAATGTGGAAAGATAATCCACTTCAAGTCTTCCCTGCTTTTCCATATCACCGGGCATCTTCAAAACGGACCGCTTTAAATAGTCATATAAAGTCCTGTATCTTTTAAGCGTATCGACAGGTATCTGCCCCAATGAATATCTGGCATAGACTCCCACCAGCCCTTGTATAGACACTACGGCGTTCTGCACTCCGTTAGCCCGCACATACGCCAACCCGTAAGGATATTCGGTGCCATGAATATGCACTACATCGGGATTAAACCTACTCTTCACCTCCTTCCAGACACGTTCCATTTTAGGATTGTAGTCGGTTTCATATTCATAAAAAGGCAGGCAAAAGTAAGTGACTTTACCTATTTTCTTCTCCAACAATGGTTTTCCGCTTCCATAAAGTGCTGCTACAGCGAGTTCCACATCCGGATATGCTTCAACTAACGTTTCGGCCAGCGATTTCATCCACCCACCCGTAACAGGTGCTTGCCGCCCAATTTCCTTACAGATATCAGGAAAAAGGACATTCGTAATCCAAAGTATCTTCATGAGAAAAAGTATTCTTTGATTTGTCTATCATTCAATGAACGTATTTGCCTATTGTAACACAGACTAACTCCCATCCAAATCATAAGGAATTTAAAATTGAAAGAAGGCCATCCGAATGGATATAACTCTATTAGTGAAAGTATGATATAAAAACCTAAAGCTTTACATAATAGATTTTTAGATAGAAAAACACCTTTCAAAGCAGGTAGCAATAACACCGCAATATATACGAATGCCAGCAAATATCCTCCATGAAGAACCAATGAATAGAATCCTGTTTCAGAAGCGTATCGCCATCCGTTCAAATAGTCGTCCTCCAATGCCGACAAAGGATAATAATATCTTCCATTTAACCCTTTTCCAAATATCAACTCCCAATCGTTCATTTGCGACAATAGCGCCTTATCAACTCCCGACCTCGTATCCTCGAGTCCCCGTTCTTTTATAAAATTGAACACATCACTATCAGAAAACAAATATACACATCCAATAATAATTATAGCTGATATAACAACAATCAATATCTTATATTTAGAACTGACAGATTTATACAAAAAATATAAATTAAAAACAAAAAGCATAAGTTGTATAGCGGAACCACCTCTCCTGGCAGCAATCAGATTCACCAAAATCGATAAACTCAACCCAATACAGTTTATAAGAAAAACTTTATTAGATATGTATTTACGAAATAATACTATAACAGCTACATTTATATAAAATTGCGGTATAAACGCACCGAAACTATAGTCTCCTTCCACAGAAAAGCCTCTTGCTTGTCGAAGAGACGATGCTAATATTTCTTTATAAAAAACAGCAAAAAGTATAATAGTAATTATTCCAACTACGTATGAAATTCTGACGGAGGTACCTAACTTATAGTACCTTACAGGAATGAATGCCACAAAAGGCATAAAATAAGGTAATATATAATATGGGCTAAACAGATGATAATTAATACATCCCTGTATGGATATCCACTGATATGGATAGTCAATGGTATATCCTCTACATATCATAACTGCACATAATATAATATAGAGAACAAACAAGAACCGATAGAAGCCATGAAAAGGTATTCTAAGGACTGAAGAAAATTTTCTAAAGCCTTTGATGATATACCACCAACCTATCATTCCTACAAACGCCTGTACGAATTGCAAACCTGTCATATTTGCAATCAGAAAAGCTATCAGGTGCAGGAAGAAACCAAATACAATATATGTAAAAGGATACTGTTTTGAATATAAAGGTTTCATACAATCTTAATTGCTACGCTTACGCATATAGCACATAATTCTTTAATTTATAACATAACCATGCCAACAATATTGAAAAAACGACGACCAATAATAAAGAATTATGCGACCCGAACATATACCATTGAATATTCAGTATCGCTCCGTGAACAAGATATATTTGATAAGAAATCAAGGACAAGCATAGAACAATGGATCTTTTCTTAAGGCTATACAATGAAAACAATCTCTGAAATAAAATAATAGAAACAAGAGCCAGGTTTGCAAAAACGATATATGTGTAATCACAACAATGTATAAAAAGCCAATCAATTACCAAAACAATATTGGTAAATAGCCATAAAATAAAACGCAATCGTTTAATTTTTAATAATTCGTTTTCATATAAAGAAAGAAACAGCCCCAAAGCTAAAGCCCATAAATTCCTCCAATAATGTGCCGGCCAATCCAAATACGATGTCAATAACCCAAATGCTATAAGTCCCATGGAATAGCACAGGACAAAAAGCCTTCTCTTATCATACCCGATATAAGTACTTACAACATAAAATAAAATATAGGCATATAAAATTACCAAGACAAACCAATTACCTGCACTTATCGATTTCAATCCTACAATATACAAAAAATAATCCATCCATGTACTATCAGAAAAATGAGGAAATGCCTCTCCCAATCTTGCTTTGGAAATTATTGCTTCTTCCGTTATAGATGGCGAAAGTATAGCATAAAATACAACAACTATAAATATACACACCCAAAATGGTATCAATAGTTTTAATATTCGATGTTTGAAATATGATTTGAACTCGTATTTCTTTATTTTTTCACTTTGTGAAATACCATAGGAACTAAGGAGCAAAAAGATACTTAAAGCCCAAGTACCCCCCCCCATTCCAAATAACTTTATTAACAAATCGTCATTTTCCACCCGTAAGCTAAAATGATGCGCTATGATTACCATACAAGCTATTGCCTTAAGTGTTAACGACGTATCTACATTTATAAGACTATTATTATTAGCATTTGTGTTGGCATTCCTACAAATACCAAAATAAACCGACAAAGAGACTATTAAAATCAATGTCCAATATTCCAACTCCATATTCACAATCCTTCAGTGATTATTTAATTTTCTCAGCCAGTTTGTCCCAATAATTTTCCTTAAAGTAAGCCGGATTATTGTAAACGTCTCCTTCTCTATGCAAAACCTCTTGGGCAAATGTATAAGCCTCTTCCAAATCTTTCGCATAATAAATATAGCCTTTATACAAGTCTTTAGGGAACCAATTCACTCCGCTGCTCAATTTATGGTCTGCAGACGATATCACAATGACAGGAGTAGAGGCAATAGCTGAGAAAATAGTACCATGATAACGGTCGGTAATGACAACTCTATAAGTCGCCATCTTTTCAATCGTCTTATTGATTAATGTTTCCCGATGGTCAGCCATCTCCTTATTGGAGATACCATGTAAGGTAGTGTCAATCATCTCCTTTCTGATATTTCCGAATCTATTCATCAGTTCTTTTATTTGCTCCGGCTTATAGAAAGCTTCTATATCATCACGCATGCAGAACAATACTCCTTCCCTCCTATTCTCATACTTGCGTGTACCGATAAGAGAGGTCACGATATCGGGATAGAGCAACAGCCGGGTATGAGGAAACATCTTTTGCGCATTGCTATACGAAACTTCATCCCGACAAAGCAAAGTAACATTCTTCGACTTTGCAAAGGCTTGTGACACATACTGTTTAATGAAAGGAGTGTAAAAATTTACGGTCTGCGGCAATATAATCATCTTGTTATTGGGAAAATGCCGCATCATATCCATGAAAGCCTTATATCCCGGATGATGGTCCACAAAAAAATAGCCACTGTGGCCAATAAACACATCATCCTTTCCCTGTTTCAACTTCATCACCGCCAACGTGAACAAGGCGGAGATTGAATTTAGAAAAAGCAGAGTCAAACGGCCGAAATGAAGAGTAGGAACCAATGTCCCTAATAGAATAACACTGTAGTCCGGATAATTTTTCTTCAACCAATCAAGGGTACACATTAATTGAGCCTGGTCTCCCAAATTGGCATGAACCGGTTGGCATACCACATAAACCTTCTTTTTAAAAGAAAAAAGAATACGGAAGACACGCTTCCAATATGATGTAAACTGATATAAATTCATTCTTAATTACCTGATAATCTTTTTAATTACCTCTTTTACTGAATCTCCCATCATTGAAGATATTTTTTCTTTTATTTCTCTCTTCAGTACCATTGATTTATCAATGACTATATTTCTTGCCGCATGAACCGCGAAATCATCATCTTCGCTATTTGTAAATACTTCAAACAGAATAGGTTTATCACATGGTTCTGTTGACAAAAAACGCTCAGAGTTATGAATGAAATCCTCTTTGGTCGACGCGGTAAGGTATTCAAATCCCAAATCCTCTGACATGTGTTTCATCAACGAATGTGATTTATTTCCATAGTGACCGCCGGCTGCCATATATTTATCAGCCTCTTCCTTGCTAAAAGCGAATATAGGATGCCAATACATACGAAATTCAGTTCCATCACCATTATTAACGAGCAAAACGCGCACATTCTTTCCGAGGTGACGGTTTCCTATGGCATTCAAGTCATAAAAGAACGCAAGGTCACCAGTCATAAGAAAATGAATAGTACTTTTATCCGCCAAAGAAGCACCTATTAGCGTACTGGTAGAGCCATCAATACCAAACCCACCCACATTGCAATCACTCTTGACCCCATCAGGCAGCTCAAAAAAGTTGAAAGCCCGCAAAGAGCCCAGTATACTAAAATGAATCGTTGAGTTGGTTGGTAATTTAGAACTTATTTGAGACGCTATCCAAACCTTGGAAAGAGGAAGTTCCGGCATGCCGGAAAGCAGACGACTATACTCCTTTTTATATTGAGTCAAAACGTGATTAGATACAGGAGTCTTTCCAACCGAATAATGATTAAAGAAAGTTTCTTCTTTCATTTCAAATATATAACGTAATTTTCCCCAATGATCTCTTAAGACCCCATCTTCATTTACACGCCACACTTCACTCGTGTTTCCGCCAAGGCACCCCGAAAAATAATCTCCAGACACTTCGCCAATGTGTATCAAAAGCCTTAGTTTACTCAATTCCGACACATATTGGTCCTGACTTCCTATCAATGAATAATTTACCTTATATTTTCCCGTATAGGCACTTGTGTGGTCACAAAATACCACCGCATTATTCGTTTCGCAAAAACCGTCAACAGCCCGTATCTCTTCTTCTTTCCATGTTTTATGCGAACCAACGAAAATGCCGATTCTGCCTTCCGGCAATTCAGGATACTTATCCGCATAGGTGACACGGCGTATAACTCTTATATCCGGCAACTCCTTTACAGAATAATCCCGACTGGCCAATGTCTCGGCACATAAATAAACCGGTCCTCCTCCATGATAAGACAATGCAAGAATCGCCTCGTTGACAATGCGTGTTGCTTTTTCCACATCTTTTGAATTATTACATACAGGCAGTATGGTATGATATACAGCCACATCATTAGGAAGCACTGTATGATCCAACACCTGAGCTACATGATGTCCCACCTTGTCAGCACCATGAGTAGTAGCTATTGCCAATACGGGAAGTTTCCGGTAATAAGCTTCTGTCAAGCCCGACATATAATTTCTTGACGCCGTAGCTTCTGTACAAGTGATTACCACCGGCTCGCCACTTTCCGCACAAAGTCCGCAAGCCATATAAGCCGCCGATCGCTCATCAACAGATGAATAGAGTTCAAACCAAGGGTCGTTTTGCATACTTGCCACGAGAGTATGGTTAGTAGTACCCGGACTTGTAACAACTCTTTTAATGTTATGGCTCTTTAGTAATGCCAAAATAACCAACAGGTTTTTCTCGTTTGTATAGTAACGTTTTACCGCCATATAATAAATGTTTAATTTTAAAATGGATATTTTACGTCCTCGTAAGTTAGAGTGGCTCCCCCACCTGTCATATAGACAATTGAACCCACAATTGTGCGTCCCAGACCAGAAGTAAGTATTACAGCCATGTTCGCTATTTCTTCCGGTAACGCGTATCTACCTAACGGATTATGAGGAATATATAAATTAGGATTTTCTCCTTTGACAAGCATTGGTGTAGCAGTAGGTCCAGGAGCCAATCCATTAACCACGATACCATAAGGAATTAACGATTTAGCCATTCCCTCTGTAAACTCCTTAATCCCTACTTTACTTAAGGTATAAGCATTTGCCGCCGGTCGTAAACTGGAAGATGATGCAATATTAAGTATGTTGCCCTCTATATGATTATCTACCATGTATCTGCCTACAAGCTGAGACAAAAAAAACACACCTTTAAGGTTGGTATCCATAACCTTATCATATTCCTCCTCGGTGGCAAATCCGAACTGCGCGCCTTGAACGCCGGCATTGTTTACCAAAATGCTTAATTGGAGAGGCTCTTTTTTACCCCCCCCCAACAGCTCAATAACACTTACCAAATCTGATTGAAAGGTCTCTGTTTTTCTATTATCTATCACTTTGTAATAAACTCTGTCGGCTCGTGACTCTGAAGATAATAACAGTCTATTTACAGCGTCCCGGCAACGCTCCTCTGTCCGTCCGGTTATGACAACAGCACCTATGCCGGCATTCAACATTGCTTCCGCTATGGAAAAACCAATACCGCTTGTTCCACCTGTTATCAGTGCGGCTCTTCCTTTCAACAACTCGGATGGAGCTAATTGAACTATATTTGCCGATAATTGAACCGGACGTTTACCAAAAACAAGTTTTATGCCTTGCTTTATCCCACTCTTTATATCCATTTTCTTACTATTTTAAACACAACCGTATTCACCTTATTTACAACCATGCTACGTTCGCCCTTGGTTAAGCCGAATAAATACACGCAACACGATGTGGACATGATACTTATAATAGTTACTAATATAAATCTCAAAATCGATGGTGAAATGAAGTATACCAATATTAACGGCATTATAACCGAAGCGGAACCAACTATCAGAACCGGTAATATCACTTCTTTTACGTACCTCATCACAGGAAATCCCAACATCGATTTTAGGAATCGCAATCTTATGACATTTAAAAACAGATAAACAATGCCGAAAATAATATAAGTGGTAGCGGCATGTGCTCCCAAAACGAAAGCAACCCAAGTGAGAGGAAAAACTAAAAATCCAACAGAAGTGACTACCAACTGATATTTTTTAATATCACCAGTGGAGATTATCGCATAATATAAAACATTTCCCAGTGCATTTGCCATTGAAGCAAACAGAACCAGACGAAGAAATATCGCACTATCGCTGGGAACATTCTTCAACCATATATTTAATATAGTATCAGTTTCCAAGAGCACAGGTATCATAAGAAAGCACATAATATAAAACGAAAATTTTGTACCCTTATTTACGAGTTTAAACATATAAGACAAGTCTCCAGAAGCATACGCCTTCGTTATCTGTGGTTGCACGGCTGTCATAAAATTACCCACAAACCCCAATATTGCTCCATCAACCTGCACGGCAATACCCCTTGCCGCATTCATTGCCACTCCAAAGTAAATGTTAATCAACATATTCACTCCTTGGGTATTTACCAAATAACATGCATTTCCAAAAAAATTCCAGCCTGCAAATCCTAACATTTCTTTGAAAATATCTTTTCTCCACATTATTCTGTAGCGCGCTTCTTCGAAGTGGCGTTTACAATATACTCCATAAACTAAACGAATCAGTAAAGCCACTAACATTAACAGAATAGCATAAACAACCAATTTATCATAAGACGAGACATATAACAGATAAGCCACTATAAGTTTGAGTGAGACTTCCAAAATTGATATATAAGCAAATGCCGACATCTTCTCATGGGCAATGATAGTAGCGTTATAAGGCACGCTTATCAAATTAATCATGAAAGTGATTATCGAACATTGCAATACCCAATTAGCGGCGACTATCCGCTCCTGTGGTATATTCATTTGTGAATTCAGAAACCAGACTCCCGCTATTTCCGCAATAACCCAAATGCCTAATGCCAAAACGATTTGGATAGATACAGAGGTGCTGAATATAACTTTTAATTTATTTTGATCACCACGACCAAGTTCAAATGTAATAAACCTACTTATTGCTGATGACAATGAACCTGAAAGAACTGAAAACATGGCGACTACACCCCCTACAACATTGTAAATACCATAGTCGTCCACCCCTAATGTCTCCAGTACAACCCGGCTGGTATATAACGATACCGCCATTGTAAAGAGCATTCGAAAGTAAAGGAGCAGCGTATTTTTTGCTATACGTCTGTTATTTGATTGTGTGTCAGACATGAATAATGTTTGTACGGTAGCGGTCTCTTTAAACCCGTCAAGCCCTAAAGCCAACCATCATTTATCATGGATTGTGTAAGATTCTAAATAGGTATCTAGTTATGACCACCGAAGATAATTGATATAGTTCATCTTGGGAGAAGCGTAGAGTTATACTATGCACTTGCGCAGACCTATGTAAGGGATATTCCGCAGCCGTATGCAAAGACATCGGGACACACCCCTCAGGGATAGTTCCAATTCATTTATTTGAAATTGGCTAAATTTGGGATAAGGGACAAGTATTCACAACGAACTTATCAATCCTTAAAATAAGTTTTTAGCTTGCGGTAGATTTCAAAAACATCATTTACCTTTAAGAACAATTCGTTCAATATGGCTACCACATCGTCCTCCATCAACGGGTAATCATGGGAAATTTCATTTCTCAACTCACGAATATAATTCCATTCGTCCGCACTGGGGATAATTTGATATCGTTCCAGACGATTCAGAATGTCACGCATAGGTAAGGCCGTGACATCTTCGTCCAGATACTCCAACAAATAACGAAACAGTTTCGCACCTATGGCATCCTGCAATTTTGAGAAGCGAAATATAAACTGGTCTATGCACCGAACTTGCTCCGGACTCAGATTCGCATAAAACTCAACCGAAACAGGAGACTCAACTGAAAGTCCGCGCAAGGCTTCGGTGATACGCAAAATATGTTTATCACAAACCTCAAACTCACGCTGCAACCGTTCCTTTATTTCTTCTTTCCTGTTTGTCATACCAACTGAATACCTTTAGCCATAGCCTCCCTCGCGACAAGAGAATCTTCGTGATCGCCTATAATATCGATTTTCTGCTCACCAAGGAGTTGCTTCAAGCGGGAAAGCATGCGGATACGGGCCAGAACTCCTTTCTTTTCCTCCAAGGTACGGATAAGCAAATCGATATCTCCCCCACGCTTGGTATCATCCGTACGGGAACCGAAAAGATAGACCTTTACATTCTCACCATAGATTTCCTTGGCTATCCGTATTATTATCTGTATGTCCTCAGACCGCAAACGCATCGCTAATTTTTACTCCTTTTTGCAAATAAACAACTTTATCCCGAATTTTCAAACAATAATCCGGAAATTATTCTTTCTTCTCAGCCCCGTAACCGTAGCCATACCGCATGCCGTAACCATAACCGTATTTCTTTCCGTAGACATATCCATACGAATTCTTGCGGCTCGTCAAATCGATACCGTTGAGAACCGTGCAAAGACTGGAGCTCGTCAAATCATTCTTCAACGTGTTGATGTAAGCAAAGCCTTCCTTCGGAGTGTAATCCGCACGGCACACGTAAACCAAAGCGTTGGCCACACGGGCTATCAATGCAGAATCCGTTACCATACCGATAGGAGCAGTATCCAATATGATGTAGTCATAATGCCGCTTCAACGTTTCTACGACATCCTCTAAGGTCGTGCGGGCTACAAGCTCCGTAGGATTGGGAGGTACGGGACCGCCAGGAAGGATATCCAGATTCTCACTGATATCAGAATGCTGTATCATATCGAACAGATCCGTATGCTCAGGGTCACTCAGGTAATTCGTAATACCTGCCACACGCTTGCTCAGATTAAAGACTTTATTCAGACCCGGCTTGCGGATGTCCAGGCCCACAATAACCACTTTCTTACCCATAAAGGCAAGACTCACTGCGATGTTCCCCGCAACGAACGACTTACCCTCACCAGGCATCGTGGAGGTGAACATGATCACACGCTCATCAGACTTCAGCATGAAAAGAAGGTTCGTGCGCACTCCACGGAACACCTCCTCCATCATATCGTTGCGGTTCTCCTGTATCACAATGGCGCCTCGTTCCGGTTTCTTGCTCAATGGGATCTCACCTATAACGGGAACTTTCGTGATCTTCTCCACATCCTCGCGGTTCTCTATCCGGTACTTGAGCAGATCCCTTACATAGATGATGCCTACCGGAAGGGCGATTCCCAGAATCAATGCCGCCAGATAAATAATGCCTTTCTTCGGGGAGACGGGATAGATGTCAGGCAAGGCCTCCTCGATAATGCGCCCGTTATTGGCCGTGGCGGCCAGCGTCATAGCATTTTCCTCACGCTTCTGAAGAAGCATCGTATACAAAGTAGCCTTGATCTCCTGCTGGCGGGCAATGCTGATGAATTCCTTCTCTTGCTCCGGAGCCTGACTGATACGGCCCTCAAACTTAGTGGCCTGGCGGTCGATATCCGCCTTGGCTATCTGAAGGCTTTTCAACGATGCAGATACGGTGGTCTGCACGCTCCGACGCATCGCGTCCAGGCTCACATCAATCTTCTTCACGGCGGGGTTCTCCTCCGAGGAGGTCAGCAACAGACGTTTGCGCTCACCAAGCAACGTGTTGTACTGCTCGACGGCTGTGCTCAGCTTCTGGTCCTCAACACCCACATTCGAGGGAATCACTTCGTTCGCGTTCTTCGGATTGTTGATATAGTCCCGAAGGAACTTCACTATGCTGATCTGCGTCTCGTTCTGCACACGCTGCTGGTTGTATTTCGCGTTCTCCTCAAGGGCTATCTGCGCGTTGCTGCTGATATCCGTCAAACCGGAGCGTTGCTTGAAGGAGGCAAGCTCGTTCTCCGTATTGCCCAGTTCACGGTTGATGATTTCCAGACGCTCCTCTATGAACTCGGCAGTCTTGGCCGCCACTTCGTTCTTGTCGTTGTTCGCATTCTGGTTATAGCGTTCAACCAGGGTATTGATGAAATCCACCGCACGGTTCTTATCCGTATTCTTTAACGAAAGCTGGGCGATGGTGGTAGTCTTGGAGGTCGG
>CANPVZ010000029.1 GCA_947581855.1 uncultured Phocaeicola sp. | reverse complement strand
CCTTTTAATAGTATTGGGAAAATATGATGATCAGCAGAGTCCTCCGCGGGTATGCCCCGCGGGGGACTTTTTGCGTTGGGGAGGGTGTGGTTGTAGTTGTGTGTTTGTTTTGGTGTGGTTTGTTAGGGTGTTTTGATGTGCGTTTAGATGCGTTGGAGCTTGTGTTTAGACTTGTGTATGTTTGTTAGGTTTTTGATGTGCATTTGGATGTATTTGTTTTGGTTTGTATGTATGGTCAACGTCATTGGAATCTTTGTTCACAAGCACCTAATTTTGAAGTGTTTGAAAACGTAAGAAAATACGCATGCTGTATCGGAATCGCGCCTTTCGGGTGCTCTTCAGGAACATCCATTAATAGGAAACGCATGTATGCTCAATAACCGCAAGGATATTGAAGGCGGAACTTTCTATGGTGGCAAAGAGCGTTATTGTACAGGATCCACAAATTAAGGAATACTTTAAACGAAAAACTGCATAAGGAAAAGAGTTTGGTGTTGTCTTGGATGGCATAAAATATAAGATGATACAAAGAATGTTTGTAGTTGTACAAATGAAGCTCCTCTTTTTATAACTGCAAATATTCAAATATGGTACCATAATGAGCATACAACTATTATTAACTATAAAACCAAAGGGAATTTTTGCATAGATTTTAGAATTTACGTTAGCATATGAATCTTTTAACGGGATAGCAGTGATTCTTATTGAAAAATTGATGCAAACTTTGTTATCGCTTAGGTTACTTTCTTGCCGTTCTATGTTAGTTTTAGAGGGAAAAATTGGGAATCTCTTTTCTAAGGAAGAAGAAAAAATGAGGATAGATATGGAAATATTGGTCTTAGATTGTATGCTTTTTGTTACCATATTTATATTAAATTAAAAATATTTCAGGAGATGTATCCTGAGATTCATTGTTGTTTATAGTTCGAAAAAGAAAATTATGAAAATATTTCTGGGCGTTTAGGATATAATTAAGTATAATTATTTGTATCTTTGTCGCCCGAATTCAATTTTTTAGTACTTTTGCAGAGATTTATATAATGGGAAAGTTCGATAAATACAAAATTGATCTGAAGGGAATGAAAAATGATTCAAGTACATATGAATTTGTACTTGACAGTACTTTTTTCAATTCCATAGATGCACCGGAGGTGCAAAAAGGGAAGGTATGTGTGGCTTTAACTGTAAAGCGGACAGCAGGAATTTATGAACTTTCTTTTCAGACAAGTGGCACGGTACAAGTTCCTTGTGATCGTTGTCTGGATGATATGGACTTGGATATCACTACTACTGATAAAGTAAAAGTGAAATTGGGAAAAGATTATGCGGAAGAAGGTGATATCGTAGTGATTCCTGAAGAGGAAGGTGTTATTAATGTTGCTTGGTTCATGTACGAGTTCATTGCTTTGAGTGTTCCGATGAAGCATGTACACGCTCCGGGAAAATGTAATAAAGCAATGGTTGGAAAGTTAAATAAACATCTGAGAGTTGCATCGAATGAAGAAGATGAATGGAGTACTGATTTAGAAGAAACACTTACGGAAATAGATGAAGAAGTTTCTCAAGAAATGGATCCGAGATGGAATGATTTAAAGAAAATATTAGATAATAATTAAAGTTTAGAAAAATGGCACATCCTAAAAGAAGACAATCAAAAACAAGAACTGCAAAGAGAAGAACTCATGATAAGGCAGTAGCTCCTACTTTGGCAATCTGTCCAAATTGCGGAGAATGGCATGTTTATCACACTGTGTGTGGAGCTTGCGGATACTACAGAGGAAAGTTGGCAATTGAAAAAGAAGCTGCTATCTAATTAGGTAGTATAAAATATAGCCAGAGAGTATTGCTCTCCGGCTACTTTTATATAAAGCGAAAATTAAAGATTAATGGAAAAAATAAATGCTGTAATTACAGGAGTCGGAGGTTATGTACCTGAATATGTGTTGACAAACGAAGAGTTGTCTCGTATGGTGGATACCAATGATGAATGGATTATGACTCGTATCGGGGTAAAGGAAAGACGTATCTTAAATGAAGAAGGTTTAGGTACTTCTTATCTGGCACGTAAAGCAGCTAAGCAATTAATGCAGCGTACTGCTTCAGACCCAAATGATATTGATGCAGTGATTGTTGCAACTACAACTCCTGATTATCATTTTCCTTCGACTGCTTCTATTCTTTGTGATAAACTTGGATTGAAAAATGCATTTGCATTCGATCTACAAGCGGCATGTTGTGGTTTTTTGTATGGGTTGGAAACAGCTGCCGGATTAATAGCAACTGGTCGTCATAAGAAGATCATCTTGGTAGGAGGGGATAAGATGTCCTCTATGGTTAATTATTCAGATCGTGCGACATGTCCTATTTTTGGTGATGGAGCAGCAGCTGTAATGATTGAGGCTACTACAGAAGATTTTGGAATAATGGATTGTATTTTGCGTACTGATGGAAAGGGGCTTCCTTTTTTACATATGAAAGCAGGCGGATCGGTATGTCCTCCTTCTTATTTTACGGTAAGCAATAAAATGCATTATTTGTATCAGGAAGGTAGAACTGTATTTAAGTATGCCGTATCCAATATGTCGAATATTACGGCTGAGATAGCGGAACGTAACGGTTTAAGTAAAGATAACATTAATTGGATTGTTCCTCATCAGGCAAATCTTCGTATCATTGACGCTGTAGCTAGTCGATTGGAAGTCCCGATGGAAAAAGTGATGATTAATATCCAACATTATGGGAACACAAGTGGTGGTACGTTACCTCTTTGCCTTTGGGATTTTGAAAACAAACTGAAAAAAGGAGATAATATTATTTTCACTGCTTTTGGTGCTGGTTTTACCTATGGTGCTGTGTATGTGAAATGGGGTTATGATGGTGCTACTAATAAGTAAAAATACTATAAAACCATATAAACAATTAAACGCATCTTTTTTTGGTGCGTTTTTTTGTCTATAAACGATTAAAAATATGCATAAAGCAGGATTTGTAAATATTGTCGGGAACCCAAATGTAGGGAAATCTACATTAATGAATTTATTGGTTGGGGAACGGATATCCATTGCTACCTTTAAAGCGCAGACAACACGTCATCGCATCATGGGTATCTTAAATACAGAAGATATGCAAATTGTATTTTCTGATACTCCGGGAGTGTTGAAACCGAACTATAAGTTGCAGGAATCAATGTTGAATTTTTCAGAGTCGGCCTTAGCGGATGCGGATGTATTGTTATATGTGACTGATGTTGTAGAGAAACCAGATAAGAATGGGGACTTTATAGAAAAAGTACGCAGGATGAATGTTCCTGTTTTATTGCTGATCAATAAAATAGACTTGAGTAATCAGGATGATTTGGTTAAATTGGTAGAAGAGTGGCATGAGATGTTACCTCAGGCAGAGATTATTCCGATTTCAGCAACTTCGCGCTTCAATATTGACACGGTGATGAAGCGCATCAAAGAATTACTTCCCGATTCACCTCCTTATTTTGGTAAAGATCAGTGGACTGATAAGCCTGCTCGTTTTTTTGTAACGGAGATTATTCGTGAGAAAATACTTTTATACTATGATAAGGAGATACCTTATTCAGTAGAAGTGGTGGTGGAACAATTTAAGGAAGATGAGAAAAGCATCCATATAAATGTGGTGATATATGTGGAAAGGGATTCGCAAAAAGGTATTATTATCGGAAAACAAGGAAAAGCTTTGAAAAAAGTTGCCACAGAAGCGCGTAAAGCGTTGGAGCGTTTTTTTGGGAAGAGCATTTATTTGGAGACTTTTGTTAAAGTAGATAAAGATTGGAGAAGTTCAGATAAGGAATTGAAGAACTTCGGTTATAATATGGATTAAGTATTCATCCGGCTGTGACAGCCGTAATTAAGAAAAAGTATGGGAAATTTAGTAGCAATTGTTGGACGCCCGAATGTGGGTAAATCAACTTTATTTAATCGTCTAACGCAGTCGCGTCAAGCTATTGTGAATGATGAAGCTGGTACTACGCGTGACCGGCAATATGGAAAAACAGAGTGGAGCGGCCATGAATTTTCGGTGGTAGATACCGGAGGATGGGTAGTCAATTCTGATGATATATTTGAAGAAGAAATCCGTAAGCAGGTAATGATTGCCATAGATGAAGCTGATGTGATTTTGTTTGTAGTAGATGTGGTAAATGGTGTAACGGATTTGGATATGGAGGTTGCTTCTATATTACGGCGTACTAAGGTTCCGGTAATATTAGTTGCTAACAAGACAGATAATCATAATTTACAATACAATGCTGCCGAATTCTATTCGTTGGGATTGGGTGATCCTTATTGTATTTCCGCTTTAAGTGGGAGTGGTACGGGGGATTTATTGGATTTGGTAGTTGGCAAATTCAAGAACGAACCGGAAGAATTGTTGGATGATGATATTCCTCGCTTTGCCGTGGTAGGTCGCCCGAATGCTGGAAAATCTTCTATCGTGAATGCCTTTATTGGTGAGGATCGGAATATTGTAACCGAAATTGCAGGAACGACACGCGATTCTATTTATACACGTTATGACAAGTTTGGTTTTGATTTCTATCTGGTAGATACAGCCGGAATTCGTAAGAAGAATAAAGTGGTAGAAGATTTGGAGTTCTATTCTGTTATGCGTTCTATTCGTGCTATTGAAAACTCGGATGTATGTATTTTGATGTTAGATGCGACGCGAGGTATAGAAAGCCAGGATTTAAATATTTTTTCGTTGATTCAAAAGAATCAGAAGGGGCTTGTGGTAGTTGTGAATAAATGGGATTTGGTGGAAGATAAAACGGCGAAGGTTATGAAGACTTTTGAGGATGCTGTAAGGACTCGTTTTGCTCCGTTTACTGATTTTCCCATAGTATTTGCGTCCGCTCTGACGAAACAACGTATTTTTAAAGTGCTTGAAATGGCAAAGGAGGTATACCATAATCGGACTACCCGGATACCGACAGCCCGTTTGAATGAAGAGATGCTTCCTCTTATTGAAGCTTATCCACCTCCTTCTAATAAAGGTAAATATATTAAGATTAAATATTGTACGCAGTTGCCGAATACGAGAGTGCCTTCATTTGTATTTTTCGCAAATCTGCCTCAGTATGTGAAGGAACCGTACAAGCGTTTTCTTGAGAATAAGATGCGAGAACGTTGGTCGCTTAGAGGAACTCCTATTAATATTTTTATTCGACAAAAATAAGGTATAGGTGCTGCTTGAACAGGATAAGGTGAGTCGTTAAACAGGACGCATTATCTTTGAAATGGGAGGCCTCAAAATAGGATTCCAGTAATGGGTCTTATAGGCTGATAGTTTTTCAACAGGGGGTGTGCCAAACTTTTTTAGAGATGTTTTGAAGTTATAATCTATAACTTTTGTATAATATTAAAGCCGTTTCAGCTTATGTTTTGAAGCTGAAACGGCTTTATTATTAAAGTGGAGAGGTTTTAGTTGCTGCGAAAAGAGTTTTAAGGTATAATTTCCTCTTTTTTATTCCAGCTTACAAATGAGGAATCGGGTGGTCTCTTTTTTCTATTTTTTGAGACATTATTTAATATAAATATTCCTTTCAATATAAAGATTATTCTCCCCATTTGGTTGAAAAAGGAATGTTCTGAAGAACAGTTTCTCCGAGGCATGTTAGGATACTTTTTTCAATTCAGTTGAAAAAGAAATTAGATAGTTATAATACATCTCTATTATATAAAGAGAGTATAAACGGTAAAGAGTCTTACACTTCAGTTAAATTGAAGAGGAACCTATGTAAGTGTATGTTTAAAAAGTGAAAATTGTTGCGAACAGACTTTAGTACATTGTTTAAATTATAAGAATACGGGACTTTTGTAATTCTTTTTTAGCTTGTATGTGTTTTGTCAGGATATGGTTTTATTGATTTTTTTGCTATCCTTCCATGTTTTGCATTTCCACTTCTTTGACTTTTCTGAATAGGTCAGAGGCAAAAACAAAATTATTTAGCCTTTCATTACTTGAAGTGAAAATATCAGATTTGGTCCCTTGCCATTCTTTGTGTCCTTCGTAAATGAAAAGAATATCATCACCGATACCCATTACAGAGTTCATGTCATGAGTGTTGATAATGGTGGTCATGTTATATTCCGTAGTGATATCATGAATCAATTCATCTATTACCAACGATGTTTTAGGATCTAATCCGGAATTAGGCTCATCGCAGAAAAGATATTGTGGATTGAGGGCTATAGCACGTGCAATGGCAACCCTTTTTTGCATTCCACCGCTAATTTCTCCCGGATATTTCTGTTGCGCTTCAATCAGATTTACCCTATCCAGGCAGAATTGAGCCCGTTTTATACGGTTGCGTACTGTATCTGTGGAAAACATATCCAGCGGGAACATTACATTTTCCAGAACAGTCATCGAATCAAACAAGGCTGCACTTTGAAATATCATTCCCATTTCACGACGCAAGGCTATCTTCTCTTTTTTAGTCATACTAAGAAAGTTCCGTCCGTCATACAGCACTTCACCTTGTTCCGGGGTCAGTAGTCCCACAATACATTTCATCAGAACCGTTTTACCCGAACCGCTTTGGCCGATAATCAGATTGGTTATTCCATTTTGGAAAACAGCGTTGATGTCTTTTAAAACGTTTTTTCCTTCGAATGACTTGCTAAGCGCTTTCAGTTCTATCATTTTGTTAAAAGTTGGGTTAAGAATAAATCGGAAAACAGTATCAGAACACTGCTGCATACAACTGCGTTCGTACTGGCTTTACCTACCTCTATGGAACCTCCTTCTACCGAGTAACCGAAATATGAAGAGACACTGGAGATGATGAATGCGAAAAAAAGTGATTTGATGATACCGCACCAAATAAACCATTCTTTAAAGGAGTATTGCAAACCATAAGTTAAATCTTCCTGATTGATAATTTGTCCAAACCAGGCTGTCGCGTAGGCTCCGATAATGCCGGCAAATATACTAAAAGTAACCAAAACGGGAATCATGGTGACCAATGCTGTGATTTTAGGCAATATCAGAAAATTTGCCGAATTCACGCCCATAATTTCCAAAGCGTCAATTTGTTGGGTAACACGCATCGTACCTAGTTCGGAAGCAATATTTGAGCCTACTTTTCCTGCAAGAATGAGACACATGATGGATGACGAAAATTCGAGCAACATGATTTCCCGGGTAGTATAACCCGTTACGAAGCGGGGCATCCACGGACTTTGGATATTCAGTTTGATTTGGATACATATAACGGCTCCTATAAAAAAGGAAATAAGCAATACGATACCAATGGAATTGACCCCCAACTGAGATAATTCTTTGATATATTGCTTGAAAAACATCCGCATCCGTTCGGGCCGGGTAAATGTTTTTCCCATCAGCATCATGTAACTGCCTAATGTTTGGAGTGCTTTAAACATTTTTGTTTTTCTTAATTTCTTGCAAAAGTAATTGTTTTATGTTGAAAACCGGATGAATTAAAATAGTTTCTTCACATAATAACCTTTTTTAAATACAAATGTTGTATTTTTGCCCCAAATTATTACGTATGACTGAAGAAGTTAATAAAACAGAATCACAAGGGGCACAACAGCAGAAAATGGTTCTTCGTACGGAGAATTTAGTGAAGAAATATGGAAAACGGACAGTGGTAAGTCATGTTTCTTTTGATGTGAAGCAGGGAGAAATCGTGGGATTGCTTGGCCCGAACGGAGCCGGTAAAACAACTTCATTTTATATGACTACCGGATTGATAGTTCCCAATGAGGGGCATATATATTTGAATGATCTGGATATAACTAAATATCCGGTATATAAACGTGCGCAAAACGGTATCGGTTACTTGGCTCAGGAGGCATCCGTGTTTCGTAAAATGAGTGTGGAAGATAATATCGCTTCGGTTCTGGAGATGACCAATACATCGAAAGAGTATCAGAAAGAGAAATTAGAAAGCCTGATTGCGGAGTTTCGTTTGCAAAAAGTACGTAAAAACCTCGGTGACCAGCTTTCCGGTGGTGAGCGTCGTCGAACCGAGATAGCTCGGTGCTTGGCCATCGACCCAAAATTTATTATGCTTGATGAACCTTTTGCCGGAGTCGATCCGATTGCTGTAGAAGATATTCAACATATAGTGTGGAAATTGAAAGATCGAAACATCGGTATCTTGATAACCGACCATAATGCCTTAGAAACATTGCGTCTGACCGATCGTGCTTATTTGTTGTTCGAAGGGAAAATACTTTTTCAAGGTACTCCGGAGGAGTTGGCCGAGAATCCTGTCGTACGTGCTAAATATTTGGGAACCAATTTTGTGCTTCGACGGAAGGACTTCCAATTGGAAGAAGCTTAACGTTTGTTTTGGACTATCGTGAGCCACCTTGTAAAGAGTGAGCTTTGTTGGTTGTGTAGATAGTTCAACGTTTTGATGTAGACAGTTCGACCTCTCGACGTAGACAGCGCAACGTCGACCCGTAGCAGGAGAGCCTTTGAATGAATGATTTTTTGTTAAAATAGAAAAAGTCCGCTATCAAATGATGACAGCGGACTTTTTATGTTTGAATGTTACTTATGCTTTCTTAGGAAGAGCTTCTTTGATAACAATCTGGCGACCTTCGAACTCAGCGCCGTTTAATTCGCTGATAACTTTAGTCGCTTCTTCATCGTTCGGCATTTCTACAAAACCGAATCCTTTAGACTTTCCGGTTTCGCGATCCTTGATAATTTTTACTGAATCAACTGTACCGTAATCTTCTAACGCATGTTGCAAATCATGTTCCTTAACACGGTAGTTAAGGTTTCCAACGTAAATGTTCATAATGAAAATAATAAAAATATTAATAAAATAAAAAACTCTCCGAATGGTAACCGAATAAGAATGAGATTAAAGCAACAGAGAGTTTACCATGGCGTTGTTGAGACGGGTGAAGTAAAAACTATGTGATAAAACCGTGTAACCAATTGCGTTACCATTACGCTGCAAAGGAAAGCATAAATTTTGGATAATCAACGAAGAAAGGGCATTTATTTTTCTCTATGTTAATGTTTTTTTTGTTTCCTACTTTGGTATTTGAAAGATTAGCACTATTTTTGCGAGCTCTTTATGATTTGGAAAACAAACAAGAAATAGTAATCATTAAATAAATAATTGTCAGAATGAACGTTTCACTGCAAAACATTGACAAAGTAAGCGCGCTGCTTACAGTAAAACTTGAAAAGCAAGATTATCAAGAAAAAGTAGAAAAGTCGTTGAAGACTTTCCGTCAGAAAGCAAATATGCCAGGTTTCCGTCCGGGTATGGTCCCGATGGGATTAATTAAAAAACAATATGGTAAGGCCATTCTGGCAGAGGAAGTTAACAAATTACTTCAGGAAAAGGTATATGAATATCTTAGAGAAAATAAGGTAAACATGTTGGGTGAACCGCTTCCCAATGAAGAGAAACAGCAACCCGTTAACTTTGATACACAAGAAGATTTCGAATTCGTTTTTGATATCGCTTTGGCTCCTGAGTTCGAAGCCAAATTGGATATGAATGACAAGATTGACTATTATACGATCGATGTAACCGATGAAATGATAGACCGTCAGGTGAAAATGTACACCCAACGGGCCGGCAATTATGAGAAAACGGATGTATATGCCGATGGCGATATGCTGAAAGGATTGCTTGCCGAACTTGATGAGAACGGAAGCACCAAAGAGGGCGGCATTCAGGTAGAAGGCGCTGTCATGATGCCTTCTTATATGAAAAACGATGCCCAAAAAGCTATTTTCAATGGAGCTAAAGTAAACGATGTCCTCGTATTCAATCCCAGTGAGGCTTATGAAGGTAGCGAAGCTGAAATTGCTTCTTTGTTGAAAATAGAAAAAGAAAAAGCGGCGGAAGTGAAATCGAATTTCAGTTTCCAGATTGAAGAAATTACTCGCTTTGTGGAAGGCGAACTCACACAGGAAATCTTTGATCAAGTTTATGGTGAAGGCGTGGTGAAGAGCGTTGATGAGTTTCGTGCAAAAATCAAGGAATCCATTGCAGCGCAATTTGTGGCCGACAGCAATTACAATTTCCTGATCAATGTTCGTAAATATTTGACAAGAAAAGTTGGTAAATTAGAATTCCCCGATGCTCTGTTGAAACGTATCGCGTTGCTCAATAATGAAGAGAAAGGTGAAGCTTTTGTTGCCGAAAATTACGATAAGGGTATTGAAGAATTAACTTGGCATCTAATTAAGGAACAGTTAATTAATGCTAATGAGATAAAAGTAGAACAGCAAGATGTTGTGGCTATGGCCAAGCAAGCTACTAGAGCACAGTTCGCACAATACGGTATGATGAATGTACCCGACGATTTGCTTGAGAACTATGCGAAAGAAATACTGACAAAGAAAGAATCGGTAGACGGACTGGTAAATCGGGTGATTGAAGCTAAATTGGCTGAGGCTTTAAAAGGAAAAGTAACCTTGAACGAGAAAACTGTTCCTGTTGAAGAATTCAATAAGATGTTCGAATAATAAGCAAGTCATTTGCTAAATCTTCCTAAAGGAGGGGCTCTTGGTTAGAACAATGTTGTATTTTTGTTTTTATGAGATACAAAGGCCAATAGCCTCTCTTTTTAGTGTATATATTTACGAACTCAAGTTTCGTATGTAAATAATAATAACGGATTTATCGGCTACTTAACCGGTTTGGAAGTTGAAGAAAATAGTTTCTTTATCCCTCTCTGGAATTTTTTGTGAATGATGACTCCTTTATTATAAAAAAGATAAAGAACTTACGGAACTCAAATTAAAACTATAGTAATATGAATGATGATTTTAGAAAGTTTGCGACCAAACATTTGGGTATAAGCGGTTTGCTGGTGGATGATGTGGTGAAAAGTCAGTATCTGAATCCTTATATTCTGGAAGAACGTCAGTTGAATGTTACGCAAATGGATGTGTTCTCCCGTTTAATGATGGACCGTATCATTTTTTTAGGAACTCAGATTGACGAGAATACCGCAAACGTATTGCAGGCCCAATTGCTTTATCTCGATTCTGCGGATTCCGGAAAAGATATCTCTATTTATATCAATTCCCCTGGAGGCTCAGTCTATGCAGGTTTGGGTATTTATGATACCATGCAGTTTATTGGAAGCGATGTGGCAACAATTTGCACTGGCATGGCCGCTTCTATGGCTGCCGTCTTGCTTGTGGCCGGTAAGGAAGGCAAACGTGCGGCTCTTCCTCATTCGAGAGTAATGATTCATCAGCCTATGGGAGGTGCCCAAGGACAAGTTTCCGATATGGAAATCACCTTGACCGAGATTCAAAAATTGAAAAAAGAACTCTATAGTATTATTGCCGATCATTCTCATACAGATTTCGATAAGGTATGGGCTGATTCCGACCGCGATTATTGGATGACAGCCGATGAAGCCAAAGACTATGGAATGATTGACGAAGTACTTAAACGTAAAAAATAAAAACGATTAGCTTTGGAAGAGAAATCTAAAAGTAGGAAAAGATGTAGCTTTTGCGGCCGCGCCGAAAATGAAGTGTCTTTGTTGATAACGGGTTTGAACGGTTATATCTGCAACGATTGTGCTTTTCAAGCTTATGAGATAACGCAAGAGGCTATGGGCGGTGCTAAAAAAGGCAATTTGAAGAATCTGGATTTGAAAGAATTGCCTAAGCCTAAAGAGATAAAAGAATTTCTCGATCAATATGTAATAGGGCAGGAAGATGCGAAACGCTTCCTTTCTGTTTCCGTTTACAATCATTACAAGCGTCTTTTGCAGGAAGATAGCGGTGATGACGTGGAGATTGAAAAATCTAATATCATTATGGTGGGAAGCACAGGTACGGGTAAAACCTTGTTAGCCCGTACCATTGCCAAAATGCTTAATGTTCCCTTTACTATTGTCGATGCTACCGTGCTTACAGAAGCCGGATACGTGGGCGAAGATATTGAAAGTATCCTTACCCGCTTATTACAAGTTGCTGATTATAACGTGCCCGAGGCCGAACGGGGAATCGTGTTTATCGATGAGATTGACAAGATAGCCCGGAAAGGTGATAATCCGTCTATAACCCGCGATGTTAGCGGCGAAGGAGTTCAGCAAGGACTGCTCAAATTGTTGGAAGGTTCTGTGGTAAATGTGCCCCCTCAGGGAGGACGCAAACATCCTGATCAGAAAATGATTCCGGTCAATACAAAGAATATTCTGTTCATTTGCGGTGGAGCTTTCGATGGAATTGAAAAGAAAATAGCCCAGCGCTTGAATACTCATGTGGTCGGATATAATGCAGTTCAAAATACATTGCGGATAGATAAGAACAATATGATGCAGTACATTGCACCTCAAGATTTGAAGGCATTTGGTTTGATTCCCGAAATCATCGGACGTTTACCGGTCCTTACATACTTGAATCCTTTGGATCGCAGTGCATTGCGTAGTATTCTTACCGAACCTAAGAATTCGATTATCAAACAATATGTAAAACTTTTCGAGATGGACGGCATTCAGTTGAAGTTCCGGCCGGAAGTATATGAATATATTGTAGATAAGGCTGTAGAGTACAAGTTAGGTGCCCGCGGACTACGCTCCATTGTAGAAACCATTATGATGGACGTAATGTTTGATATTCCTTCTCAATCAGTAAAGGTATATGAGGTGACGTTAGATTATGCCGAGAAACAGATGGCAAAAGCAAATATTTCAAGACTACAAACGGCTTAATGAGGAGAAAAAGAGGTTGGTTAGTAATCATTTCTGCACTTTTGTAAAAAATAATAAGCAAAATATTTGTATGTTATGGTAAGTTGTTTATAACTTTGTTTGTTGTCCGATTTATGATTGTGACAATATCTAACACAGCGAAAAATAATACAATATGGCGGAGAAGATTAATTTAACAGACCAACTCAAAAAGTATTTCGGTTTTGATACGTTTAAAGGCGATCAGGAAGCGATTGTTCGTAATGTATTAGCCGGAAACGATACGTTTGTGCTGATGCCTACAGGAGGTGGCAAATCCTTATGTTATCAACTACCTTCTTTATTGATGGAAGGAACAGCCATAGTTATTTCTCCACTGATTGCTTTGATGAAGAATCAAGTGGATGCTATGCGGAACCTGAGTGAAGAAGATGGAATTGCTCATTTTATAAATTCTTCGCTGAACAAGGCTGCTATAGACCAGGTGAAGGCTGATATTATTGCGGGAAAGACAAAACTACTGTATGTAGCGCCGGAATCATTGACAAAAGAAGAGAATGTCGAGTTCCTGAAAGGCATAAAAATTTCTTTTTATGCTATAGACGAGGCTCATTGTATTTCTGAATGGGGACATGATTTTCGTCCGGAATATCGAAGGATACGACCGATAGTCAATGAAATCGGGAAAGCGCCTATTATAGCGTTGACAGCTACTGCAACCGATAAAGTTAGGGGAGATATCAAGAAGAACCTGGGTATGGCCGATGCCAAGGAATTTAAATCGTCTTTTAATCGTCCGAATCTTTATTATGAAGTTCGTCCGAAGACTAAGAATATCGATAGGGATATTATCAAATTCATTAAGGCTAATTCGGGTAAGTCCGGAATCATTTATTGCTTGAGCCGTAAGAAAGTAGAAGAATTGGCTGAAATTTTGCAGGCCAACGAGATAAATGCACGTCCTTACCATGCCGGTATGGATTCTTCTACGCGTTCTGCTACACAAGATGATTTCCTAATGGAAAAAATAGATGTGATCGTGGCGACTATAGCCTTTGGTATGGGCATTGATAAACCCGATGTACGTTATGTAATCCATTATGATATTCCGAAAAGTCTGGAAGGATACTATCAAGAAACCGGTCGTGCGGGACGAGATGGCGGAGAAGGTCTTTGTATTACATTCTATTCGAGTAAAGATCTCCAGAAGTTGGAGAAGTTTATGGAAGGAAAACCTGTGGCAGAGCAGGATATAGGCAGGCAGTTATTACAGGAAACTGCTGCATATGCAGAGTCGTCCGTATGTAGAAGAAAGTTGCTGTTGCATTATTTCGGAGAAATATATACGGAGGATAATTGCGGAAATTGTGACAATTGTTTAAACCCTAAGAAGCAAGTGGAAGCTCAAGAATTATTATGTACCGTTATTGAAACAATTCTCGCAGTGAAAGAGAATTTTAAAGCGGATTATGTTATAGATATTTTATTAGGTAAAGAGACTAGTGAAGTTTTAGCGCACAAACACGAAGAGTTGGAAGTATTCGGTTCCGGAATGGGCGAGGAGGATAAAGTCTGGAACGCGGTTATTCGTCAGGCTTTGATTGCCGGCTATCTGAGTAAGGATGTCGAGAATTACGGCTTGTTAAAAGTTACTCCGGAAGGGCATAAATTTTATAAGAAGCCTCAGTCATTCAAGATTACCGAAGATAATGATTTTGAAGAGGAAGAAGATGAAACTCCGGTTAGAGGAGGAGCTTCTTGTGCGGTAGACCCTGTTCTATATTCAATGTTGAAAGATTTACGGAAGAAACTTTCTAAAAAGTTGGAAGTGCCTCCCTATGTAATTTTCCAGGATCCTTCTCTGGAGGCTATGGCAACCATTTATCCCGTGACCTTGGATGAATTACAGAATATTCCGGGCGTAGGAGCCGGAAAAGCGAAACGTTACGGAGGAGAGTTCTGTCAACTGATAAAAAAACATTGTGAAGAAAATGAAATAGAACGTCCCGAAGATTTGCGCGTGCGTACGGTAGCAAATAAATCGAAGCTGAAAGTCTCCATTATTCAAAGTATTGATCGTAAAGTGGCATTGGATGATATTGCTTTGGCTAAAGGTATCGAATTCGCTGAATTATTGGACGAAGTAGAAGCTATAGTCTATTCAGGCACGAAATTAAATATCGATTATTTCCTCGATGAAATCATGGATGAAGATCATATGCAGGATATCTATGATTATTTTAAAGAATCTACAACGGATAAAATAGATGACGCTATAGAAGAACTGGGTGATGATTATACTGAAGATGAAATCCGTTTGGTTCGCATCAAGTTCATCTCTGAAATGGCTAACTGATTGTAAGGAAATTGTAGAAGATATCGCCTTGCTTAGGAGACAAAGAAAGTAAGGTTACATAAAGGAATAATGAAGGATTCCGTTTTCTTTAAGTAGTCTGAAACCTAAGGCGGATGTTTAAGTTAAGAAAAGGAATGAATAATAAAGAAGTAACCATCTAAATGGAAAATCTTTATTATTTATTCCTTTTTCTTTCTTTTTAATTGCATTCGATTTAGTTTCTTGGTGGATAAATCTGTAGCAGTTAAGGGGCTTTCTCGAAGGGGGTACCTTAAACACACTTATCAGGCTTAGAAGCTTAAATGTTAGTACTTCGCTACACTTATTCTTAAGTTTAGGCCTGACTCTTTGTAGGACATCAAAAGGTATTTGATTCTAATTTTATTTGTTCGTTACGATAGAAGTAAATAAAAGTATAAATGGTTTCGGCAAGATATTTGTTCCCAAAAATCTGTTTGCCTTTTGCGAAAGGTAATAGTTCCTTTTTGCCCATTTGAAGTTTCTGGTAGTAAGATTGCGATGTCTACTAATTGCGGGCAATTTGAGATGAGAAAGAAACAGCCTTCGTTAATCCGCGTTAATCTGCGTTTACTCTTTTTAAAAACTTTTCTTTCTTTATAAGAGATTTTGAATAAAAGCTGTATATTTGCACGCAATAATTTCAAAAGCATAAAAGCCCTATGTCATTTATTGCAGATAAAATTGTAATGGACGGATTGACGTATGATGACGTTCTCTTAATTCCGGCCTATTCTGAAGTATTACCCCGAACAGTCGAATTAACGACTAAGTTCTCACGCAACATTGAGTTAAAAATCCCGTTTGTGACAGCTGCTATGGATACGGTTACCGAAGCTAAAATGGCGATTGCCATTGCTCGGGAAGGAGGTATCGGCGTGATTCATAAAAACATGTCTATTGAAGAGCAAGCCCGTCAGGTGGCCATAGTGAAGCGTGCGGAAAACGGTATGATTTATGATCCGGTGACTATTAAGAAAGGTTCTACGGTACGCGATGCGCTGGATATCATGGCCGAGTACCATATAGGCGGTATTCCTGTAGTGGATGATGAAAGATATTTGGTAGGAATTGTAACGAACCGTGATCTTCGTTTTGAGAGAGATTTGGATAAGGATATTGAACATGTGATGACTAAAGATCATATTGTTACTACGACTCAGCAAACAGATATGGAGGCGGCATCCCAAATCCTTCAGGAATATAAAATTGAAAAACTGCCGGTTGTGGACAAAGACGGCAAACTTGTCGGTTTGATTACTTATAAAGATATAACCAAGGCGAAAGACAAACCGATGGCTTGTAAAGATTCAAAAGGGCGTTTGCGTGTGGCTGCCGGTGTCGGTGTAACCAATGATACATTGGACCGTATGCGTGCTTTGGTAGCTGCCGGAGCGGATGCCATTGTCATTGACACGGCACACGGACACTCCAAGTTTGTAATTGAAAAGCTAAAAGAAGCGAAGAAAGAATTCCCGAATATCGATATCGTTGTAGGTAATATTGCTACGGGCGAAGCTGCTAAGGCATTGGTCGAAGCAGGTGCAGATGCTGTAAAGGTCGGTATCGGACCGGGTTCTATCTGTACAACTCGTGTGGTTGCAGGTGTTGGTGTTCCTCAATTGTCGGCTGTATACGACGTAGCCAAAGCTTTGGAAGGTACGGGTGTGCCTCTGATTGCTGATGGCGGTTTGCGTTATTCAGGCGATGTGGTGAAAGCCTTGGCTGCCGGAGGATATTCGGTAATGATTGGTTCTTTGGTTGCCGGAACTGAAGAGTCTCCGGGCGAAACCATCATTTTTAATGGACGTAAATTCAAGTCTTATCGTGGAATGGGTTCGTTGGAAGCGATGGAAAACGGTTCGAAAGATCGTTATTTCCAAAGTGGAACCAATGATGTGAAAAAACTGGTTCCCGAAGGAATCGCTGCCCGTGTTCCTTATAAAGGAACTTTATATGAGGTTATTTATCAGTTGGTTGGAGGTTTGCGTGCAGGTATGGGATATTGTGGTGCGGCTAATATCGAAAAGTTGCATGATGCCAAGTTTACTCGCATTACCAATGCGGGAGTTTTGGAAAGCCATCCACATGATGTGTCCATTACAAGTGAAGCACCTAATTATAGTCGCCACGAATAAGCGGAGCGATATTGTTATAGACAATTATAAAAAAAGCCGTATTCCCTATGCAAAGCTGTCGGGAATACGGCTTTTTCGTTTGGAAAAGATCTTGCAGGCTGCAAGGTGTAATCCCATAATTTTCTTTACCTTTCCTTTAAAAGAACAGATTCTTTAACCTGCCGGTATAGGATCTCACGGATTTTATCTAAATTTGCAACTCAATTAAAACATAGAAAAAGAAAAATATGGGAAAAATTATATTAACCGGCGACCGTCCTACCGGAAAGCTTCATTTGGGACATTATGTAGGTTCGTTGCGCCGAAGAGTGGAATTACAGAATTCCGGAGAATATGAGAAGGTATTTATATTTATTGCCGATGCGCAGGCTCTGACCGATAATGCGGATAATCCGGAGAAGATACGTCAAAATATCATCGAGGTAGCTTTGGATTATCTGTCGTGTGGCATAGACCCTTCTAAGTCTACTATCTTCATTCAGTCGCAAATTCCGGAATTGTGTGAGCTTTCGTTCTATTACATGAATCTCGTAACAGTTTCGCGTTTGCAACGTAATCCGACGGTGAAGACTGAAATTCAGATGCGTAACTTTGAAAATACAATTCCTGTAGGATTTTTTTGCTATCCCATCAGCCAGGCAGCGGATATTACTGCCTTTCGTGCCACTACAGTCCCGGCAGGAGAGGATCAAGAACCTATGATTGAGCAAACTCGTGAAATCGTGCGTCGCTTTAATACTACTTATGGCGAAGCGTTGGTGGAACCGGCAATTTTGTTGCCTAACAATGCGGCCTGTCTGCGTCTTCCGGGTACGGATGGAAAAGCTAAGATGAGCAAATCGTTAGGAAACTGTATTTATCTGTCGGATCCGGCAGAAGAGGTGAAGAAAAAGGTGATGAGTATGTATACCGACCCTACTCATATTAAAGTGAGCGACCCCGGAAAGTTGGAAGGCAATACAGTATTTACCTATCTGGACGCCTTCTGTAAGCCCGAACATTTCGGACTTTATTTGCCCGATTATGCCAATCTTCAGGAGTTGAAAGATCATTATACTCGTGGGGGATTGGGAGATGTAAAAGTGAAACGTTTCCTGAATGCCATATTGGAAGAAGAACTGGAACCTATCCGTAAACGTCGTAAAGAGTTTGAGCAGGATATTCCGGCTGTATTCCAAATGTTGAAAGAAGGAAGTGATAAGGCCAGAGCTGTGGCTGCGGAGACATTGGCGGATGTGCGCAAGGCAATGCGAATCGATTATTTTGATGATACGGATCTGATTGCTGAGCAGGCACGTAAATACCAAGGATAGAAGAAGCTTGCTTTCGGTAAAATATTCGGAGAAGGTGAAATACTTCACCGCTCCCTAAACGCGCGGATAAACGCTGATTCTTGCAAAACGTTGTGTTTTATAACAAGATAGGGATTAAGCCGCGTGTTTTTAATTGTATGATCGTTAAGGTGTTATATCTTGAAGAGTTTCTTTTTAAATATATGTAAATGTGATTCGTGAAAAATAATCTTAGAAAAGTTTGCATGTTTAGAAAAGATGCCCTATCTTTGCATCGCTTTTCGAAAGAAAAGGGCGTTTAGCTCAGCTGGTTCAGAGCATCTGCCTTACAAGCAGAGGGTCGGCGGTTCGAATCCGTCAACGCCCACAAAAGTAAAAGACCTCCTATGAGGTTGATTTCTAAGGAAACAATTATTAGTTGCGAGTTGGTATGATTCATGCCAACTCGTTCTTTTTTATAAACTCGTTTATTTGAGTTTATTTTGTCGGCCTTGGAGATATCGCGGATCAATGTAAAAACCTGAGGGATTTTCATTTCATGCATATAACTTAGTAAGTCTGTATAAAAAGAATCCCTTG
>CANPVZ010000028.1 GCA_947581855.1 uncultured Phocaeicola sp. | reverse complement strand
ACAAAAAAGCCAACTAATTCGCAATACTTTGAGCTTGAATTAGTTGGCTAATTTTATAGTATTTCCTGAATGTCCCTAATTTTATGTTATTTCGGGAATATTCCTAATATCGGTTTTCTTACTTAGCAAAACTTACGGCACGTGTTTCACGAATAACAGTAATTTTTACTTGTCCCGGATAGGTCATTTCATCTTGAATTTTCTTTGCTATTTCTTCCGATAAGTTTTCTGTTTCTTTATCATCAATTTTATCAGCTCCAACAATTACGCGAAGCTCGCGACCAGCTTGAATAGCATAAGTTTTGGTTACGCCTGGATAGGAAAGAGCCAATTGCTCTAAATCATTAAGACGTTTAATGTACGCTTCTACAATTTCACGACGAGCTCCTGGACGTGCTCCTGAAATAGCGTCACATACCTGTACAATCGGTGCGATAAGAGTTTCCATTTCGATTTCATCATGATGAGCTCCTATAGCATTACAAATATCTGCTTTTTCTTTATATTTCTCTGCGATTTTTTGTCCTAAAATAGCGTGTGGTAATTCAGGTTCTTCATCAGGTACTTTACCTATATCATGTAGTAAACCAGCACGTTTTGCTTTTTTAGGATTCAATCCTAGTTCAGAAGCCATTACCGCACATAAATTTGCTGTTTCTCGGGCATGTTGCAATAAGTTCTGTCCGTAACTGGAGCGGTATTTCATCTTACCAATCATACGTATTAGTTCTGGATGCAAACCATGAATTCCTAAGTCAATAGTCGTACGTTTTCCAGTTTCGATAATTTCTTCTTCTACTTGTTTACGTACTTTAGCGACCACTTCTTCAATACGTGCAGGATGAATACGTCCGTCAGTTACCAATTGGTGAAGGGCTAAACGGGCTATTTCGCGGCGTACCGGATCAAAAGCAGAAAGAACAATGGCTTCAGGTGTGTCGTCTACAACTATTTCCACACCTGTAGCAGCTTCTAAGGCACGAATATTTCTACCTTCACGGCCAATAATGCGTCCTTTTACTTCATCAGAATCAATATGGAATACAGTAACAGAATTTTCTATAGCGGTCTCAGTAGCTACACGTTGGATGCTTTGAATAACTATTTTTTTTGCCTCTTTATTAGCAGTCATTTTTGCGTCATCCATTATGTCATTGATATATGAGGCAGCTTGTGTTTTTGCTTCTTCTTTCAATGATTCTACTAGACGTTCCTTTGCTTCTTCAGCCGATAATCCGCTAATAGTTTCAAGTTTTTCACGCTCCTGCATTTGCAGTTTATCTAGCTCTTCTTTTTTCTTGTCTACAACAACTAATTGTGCCTCCAAATTTTCTTTGATAGCATCGGCTTCATTTCGTTTACGTTGTAACTCCTCTTGCTTTTGATTCAGCATTAATTCCCGTTGCTTCAACTTATTCTCAGCTTGTTGAATACGTTGATTGCGTACGGACACTTCTTTTTCTAAATCTGCTTTTTTGTTAAGGAACTTTTCTTTAACCTCCAGAAGTTTGTTCTTTTTAATAACTTCTGCTTCTGCTTGTGCTTCTTTTAGAATATTGTTATACTTGCTTTTCAATACATATCTGAAAAGAGTATAACCAATTATAATTCCAATAATGGCACAAACAACTGCTGTTATGATTGTCGTCATTGTCTATAAATTATATAATAAATAAAAGCGCACTACCCCCATCCAAAGAATTATTTTCTTCTCAAGATAAAAGCAGTGCGTGATACGTTTCTAAAAATATTAAACTTTTATTCTTCTTTTTTGAAAAACTCTTCTAATTCAACTGTAAGTTCTTTCAGTTTATCTTTAAAAGATTGAGTATCGTTTTTATCTTCCAAACTTAAGGCTTTGTAAGAGAAATCAAAGGCCACCATAGCCATTAGTTTTTCTATTCCTTCTTTAGGGAAATGAATTCGATACTTATTTAGTTTATCATTTATCTGTTTAGCTGCCTTACGAAACATTTCTTCTTCTCTTTCCGAATGGATTGTCATAGGAAATGTCTTATCAGCAATCACCAGATTTATCTTTCTTATATCGCTCATAATGTAGTCGTTTTATTAGTTTTAATTATTTAATAAAGCGATACATTTGTCGATCTCACGCACTAGTTTGGATAATCGTTGTTTTGTATCTTTCGCTTCACTGTTGTTGATACTGATTATCTTTGCTAATTTAAGATTAGCATATTTTGTATTCAGATTATTATAATTGCTTTGCATCTCTTCGATTATTTCGTCTTTTTTACGAATAAGTGTCTTTAAATCTTCGTTTCTCTGCTTTAATTGCTGATATTCATAGAGCAAATGGCGAAGTCTTGCTTCAAAAGTACTTAGCAATTTTTTATCTTCTTCCGTCATGCTAAACTAAAATTGTATACAAAAATAAGATATATCGATGGATTATGAAAGCTTTTTGCAAAAAAAGTTAAGAAAAAAAGAAAGAATTAATCTTCATTCTTTGGTTTCGGTTCTTTTTTTGCTAATAAAACAATCTTGTATACATATTCTGTCATCCATTTTGGAGAATATCCTAATGTATGTTGGTATTTGCGGATATTAGCGCAAGTTTTATGCACTGAGTTATCTTTCCAATCGTTTCGCGTGAGAATATCATTGATGGTTTTTTCTGTTAAGTTATATAGAACCTTTTTAAACATGCTTGGCATACGGAATTTCCATTTCATAAGGTTACCGATAAGCATCATTAAATCTTGGCTAAAACCTTGAAACATGAAAAGATAATTTTTGATATCATTTACATTGCGACAGTTCTTTTTGATTGATAAATCTATTTCCTTGAAAAAGTCATCACTTAGTCCGTAAATCTGCATCAGCATCTTTTTGCATTTGCTTTTTTCGGCAATTCCAAGTTTATTATTTTGAGTAGGTATTTTCAAAGAACGTTTAAATACAGCCATATCCGGTAAAAATCCTAAATTGGTAATACCTAGATTGCTTGCCATTACAGATTGATAATAAACTCGTATCAAAGTCATAAAGTCTTCCATTCCAGCTACTTTTTCGACTTCTTCCTTTTTGAACTCTTTTTTCGTGAATATATTGAATAATCCCATTTTGTAAATATATTTTAAATGAAAAACGATTGATATTTTGCAAAATTACGCTTTTCCTCCTTGCCAGACAACTAAAATACGCTTATTTTGTTTTTCTTTTATTCTTTAATATGCTAAAAAGGAGCTTATGGAAATTTTTGAGTCTTTAATAAATGGGATGAATGAGGTATTGTGGACTTATGTGCTTATAGCATTGTTGCTTGTGTGTGCTGTGTGGTTTACCATTCGTACCCATTTTGTTCAATTTAAAATGATTAAGGAAATGTTCCGTTTGCTAGGCGAATCTACTGGAAAAGAAGAAGAACATCATATATCATCTTTTCAGGCTTTTGCAGTTTCTTTGGCCAGTCGAGTGGGCACTGGCAATCTAGCTGGCGTGGCAACAGCAATTGCTGTTGGTGGGGCAGGATCTGTTTTTTGGATGTGGATCATAGCTTTATTAGGGTCTTCTAGTGCATTTGTTGAATCTACATTAGCTCAATTGTACAAAGTAAAGGGCAAATCTTCATTTTTAGGTGGGCCTGCTTATTATATGGAAATGGGATTGAAAAAGAAATGGGTCGGTTTGCTTTTTGCCATATTGATAACAATTACATTTGGGTTTGCTTTTAATTCTGTACAGAGTAATACATTGTGTGCCGCTTTAGATAGTGCGTTTCAGTGGAATCATGTGGTAGTGGGTAGTGTTTTGGCAGTTTTAACACTTGTTATTATATTTGGTGGTATACAACGAATTGCAAAGGTCAGTAGTATCGTTGTGCCTGTCATGGCATTAGGATATATAAGTCTGGCTCTTTTTATCGTTTTGTTTAATATCCGTCATTTGCCATTAGTATTGAAGACCATTTTTTCGAATGCTTTCGGTTTGGAACAAATAGTAGGAGGTGGTGCGGGAGCGGCTTTAATGCAAGGAATCAAAAGAGGTTTATTCAGTAATGAAGCAGGAATGGGCAGTGCACCTAATGTGGCAGCGACAGCGAGTGTTTCTCATCCAGTGAAACAAGGGCTTATTCAAACTCTTGGGGTTTTTACCGATACATTGTTAATTTGTACATGTACGGCGTTTGTTATTCTTTTTAGTGGAGCTCCATTGGATGGAACGGTAAATGGAGTTCAGCTTACTCAGTATGCTTTGAGAAATGAAATTGGAAATATCGGTACAATATATGTGGCCATAGCTTTACTATTTTTTGCCTTCAGTAGTATTTTAGGAAATTACTATTATGGAGAAGCTAATATTCGTTTTATTACTCAAAGAAAATATGTACTTATAGTTTATAGATTGTTAGTAGGGGGAATGGTTTTTTTCGGTGCAATAGCTAGTTTAGATTTAGTTTGGAACTTGGCAGATTTGACGATGGGAATAATGGCTCTTTGTAATTTATTGACTATTATATACCTAGGAAAATATGCATTTCGTCTGTTAATAGATTATAGGAAACAGAAAGCTCAAGGTATTAAAGATCCCGTCTTTAAGAAAGAGACTTTCCCCGATATTGAGAAAGACTTGGAATGTTGGTGAAATGATAAACAATCTTTTTTATTTATGTATTGATTAAATAGGGACATTCAGAAAATACTATAAAAATAGCCAATTAATTCATTGAAGTGCACCCCAAAAGTTAGACACAAAACTTTTGGGGTGCTTTATGTATAGACACCATAATTTTGAAGAAGGACTGAATATTATCAGTCGATTAATAGCAGGAGAGTCCTTGAATGCTCTCTCTATAGAATTTAAGTTGGATAAAAAACGATTCTTCAATGGTATCTTCGTTACCAAGAATATGGTGAAGATGGTTGCATGGGACCCGCTCGTTTTACTATAGGGCAAAAGAAAAATTGATGATAGTAGAAGAATATCTTAAAAAAAGAAGAACTTTTACAAGAAATATATCTCCGCTATAATTTGAATCATTCTATGGTAAGAGGATAGGTCAGAAGAATTCAACTAGGCTTTCCTCTTGAGAATATACAACGGGGACGACTACCAAAAAGTGTGGAACGGGCGAAGAAGAATATGCCACAAACCGAGCTCGAAAATCTAGAGGTGGAAAACCTCCTCTGCGGGTAGAAAATGCGCTGCTAGAACAAGTAAAGGCCTTAGTGGAGGAACCGGAGCCCAAGTACGTTTCAATGGGCAAAAGCCATCAATAAACTAAGGTCAGAATACTCTCTAGACTTACTGTTAGAGCTAAAGGAGATGGCACGTTCTCACCTTAAGCGCTTGGGGTAGATTGACAAATACTCTGTAGAGAAAAACCTTATAAATTCTATTTTTCATGAGCATAAGGGGTGTTATAGCTATCGTCGTATAAGGGCTGAATTGTGTAACAAAGGCTTTGGTATTAACCATAAAGCCGTGTAACGTCTAATGGGGGGGAATGGGACTTAAAAGCAAAATACGCAAGGTTCGTTATCCCTCAGATGAGGGTGAAGTTGGGAAGATTGCGCCAAATATTCTCGCTCGGAACTTTGTCGCCGAGGCTCCTAATCGTAAATTGGCGACAGACGTGATTCGGATAGACATTGGCTCTGTCAAACTTTACCTGTCGCCAATTCTTGATATGTTCAATGGAGAGATACTCTCTTATAATATCTGGGAAAAGCCTCATCTTGAGTAAAATATATCACTTAAATGTCTGTGATAACAGCCACACAAAGGAGGATTTGGGTGATATGGCAACATAAAGAGAAAAAAGAAGAAAGATTGTTTAAAAAATAAGCTGACTGACGTTTTATTGTTAGACAGCTTCTTTCTATAAGTGGATAATGTTTAACTCGTCCAACTTTTTGGGGTCACTTCATCGTTGGACGTTAGTTGGTTTTTTTTGTGTCTTTAGGGATATTTATTATTATCTTTATCACATTATTTATGTGTACAACAGAAGAAAATAGATAAAATGCGACAGGAATCTCAAATATGCTTATTAATAAAGTGGGTTGTTGTAGTATTAGATCTTTTATCTCTAAACGTACTATTGTTGATTTTTTATGTACTTTTACCTCCTTTTTCTTCTGAGGAGTGTGTATAATAATTATCAGATTGTCTGTCTTGTGCTGAATGTTGTATATATTTTTAGCATCTCTAAGAAAGGTCTGATATGGTACATACGAAAGATACGTCCTGAAGAAATCGTGGGGTGCGTGCTCTCTTTGATTATTTGGTTTACTTCATTGTCTTTTTTAGCGATGCATTATATGACTCTTTTTATTTTTCCTTGGAAGTTTGCATTGTATTATTATTGTAGCTTGTTTTTGCATAACGATTGCGAGGTTATGCTCTCGTGCTTTTATTAGGAGGCACCGTCGTTAGGGACGGAATACATGTGATGTGCTTTTTATAGGTACGTATTCCAATTATGGTAGATTTATATAATGAAATAATGAGCGATCCGACAACGGGGTATAGAGTATTGGATTATTTTAATGATGGAAAACGTATGAATTTTGAAATTCCTATTCCTTATCTTGGAACTATTGATAAAATATCTGCGTATATGGAAAAATGACTTTTTCATTTTAGGGTCAGGTTTATTATTGTCTGCCTTTGGCTAGAGCATGTGAAATCAGAAAAATTATAGATTATTGTGAGAACCATTTGATACAGTTTTATAGTGTTAATTATTTACGTCGTCCTATGCGTATGGATATAATAGGAGATGTTCCTGTATTATATTATTCATGAGAAACTAATGAAGAAACCATTAAACCGTTTTCAAAAAAAGGTTCTTCGATATTGTCTTTTCTTCCTTGTTTTTATGTTTGATATTTCCTTTTATATATATTATTATTGTAGAATTGATTATTAAATAAACCTCCTTAGAACCAGTATTTTAGGCAAAAATGTAATAGTCTAAATAGTAAAGAGTTTTATTGTTGTAAGTTTTGCAGCATGAAGGTGAATGCTCTTAGTGATATGTTGCAGACAACAGAAATATGATCTGAGGAAAACAAAGTTTGGTAATCTTTAAAAAAAAGATATCTGGTATGTGGAAAATTGGAGTTTTTGGTTGGATACAAGAATTATTTATTTGATAGTCAGAAATGTACTTTGTGAGGAAGCTAATGAGTACTAAAATTTTAAAAATGTTTGAAAGTGTATTCCAGAATAAATGGGAAAGAATAAAATAGACATTTTAATTTGGTTTATAAGGGTATTCTTCGTTATTTTGTTCCCGAAATCAATCGATAGAATCTTTTAGGTAAATTTATAATCGGCTGAAATGTATGGTCTTAGTCTGTTATCCAAAAACATAATTGAATTTTAATAGTAAGAAATATGAATATAGCAATAGTTGGTACAGGATATGTAGGTTTAGTTTCTGGAACTTGTTTTGCTGAGATGGGAGTAACGGTAACTTGTGTAGACGTAAATGAGGAAAAAATAAAGAGTCTGCAAAATGGAAAGATTCCTATTTATGAACCGGGACTGGATGAAATGGTATTAAGAAACCATCGTGAGGGACGTTTAAACTTTACTACAGATTTGTCTTCATGCCTTGATAATGTTGACATTGTGTTTAGTGCCGTTGGAACTCCACCGGATGAAGATGGTGGTGCTGACTTGAAATATGTGTTAGAAGTTGCCCGTACGGTGGGTAGACATATGAATAAATATATTTTGTTGGTTACTAAGTCAACCGTTCCCGTTGGTACGGCAAAAAAAGTGAAAGCTGTTATTCAAGAAGAGTTGGATGTTAGAAAGGTAAATATTGAATTTGATGTAGCTTCTAATCCTGAATTCTTAAAAGAAGGAGCTGCCATTAAGGATTTTATGAGCCCCGATCGAGTAGTGGTAGGAGTGGAGTCAGAAAAGGCAAAAGAACTTATGACCCGTTTATATCGTCCATTCTTATTGAATAACTTCCGTGTTATTTTTACTGATATACCTAGTGCGGAGATGATTAAATATGCCGCAAATTCCATGCTTGCTACCCGAATTAGTTTTATGAACGATATTGCTAATCTTTGCGAACTAGTTGGTGCTGATGTAAATATGGTTCGTAAAGGTATCGGAAGCGATACCCGTATTGGTAGTAAGTTCCTTTATCCTGGTTGTGGTTATGGGGGAAGTTGTTTTCCTAAAGATGTGAAAGCACTGATTAAGACAGCCGAACAGTATGGTTATCCCATGCAAGTATTGAGAGCTGTGGAAGAAGTAAATGAAAGACAAAAAACTATTTTATTTCAAAAATTGTACAACTATTATGGAGGAGCTTTAAAAGGTAAAACTATTGCTGTCTGGGGATTAGCATTTAAAGCTGAAACCGATGATATGAGGGAAGCTAGCTCGTTAATAACTATAGAGAAATTGTTGAAAGCTGGTTGTAAAGTAAGAGTTTATGATCCGGTAGCTATGGAAGAATGTCATCGTCGAATTGGGGATAAAGTAGAATATGCTGTCGATATGTATGGAGCGACATTAAATGCGGATGCTTTATTGGTAGTGACCGAATGGAAACAGTTTCGGTTACCGAGTTGGGGGGTAATCCAGAAATCTATGAACCGTTCGTTAGTCATAGATGGACGTAATATTTATGATGGGCGAGAATTGAAGAATTTAGGTTTTGAGTATTTTTGCATTGGAAAATAAAATGATAAATCAAGATACAATTTGTGCTATTGCGACCGCTCAAGGAGGAGCCATCGGGACAATTCGCGTTTCCGGTGTGAATGCCATTGAAATAACAGACCGTATTTTTGTTTCTCAATCTGGTAAGAAACTTATAGAAAGACGTCCTTATAGTGTTGCTTTTGGGCAAATACTTTCAGATAAAAAGGAAGTGATAGACGAAACACTTGTGAGTGTCTTTCATGCACCACATTCTTATACAGGAGAAAATTCAACCGAAATTATGTGCCATGGTTCTTCTTATATACTGCAGCAGGTAATGCAGTTGCTGATAAAGAACGGTTGCCGAAGTGCTTTACCTGGGGAATATACTCAACGTGCTTTCTTAAACGGTAAGATGGATTTGAGTCAAGCGGAAGCTGTGGCAGATTTAATAGCTTCTTCCAACGCATCTGCTCACCGTTTAGCTATGAATCAGATGCGTGGAGGCTTTAGCAAGGAATTGGCAGAATTGCGGAATATGTTGTTGAATTTCACTTCTATGATAGAGTTGGAACTTGATTTCAGTGAAGAAGATATTGAATTTGTTGACCGTAAAGAACTTTGCCGGTTAGCCGATCAAATTGAAATTTTTATATTTCGTTTGGTAAATTCTTTTAGTGTGGGTAATGCTATAAAAAATGGAATACCCGTAGCTATTATCGGTGAAACCAATGCAGGAAAGTCTACTTTACTCAATCTATTAGTTAATGAGGAACGCGCTATTGTCAGTGATATCCATGGTACTACTCGTGATGTGATTGAAGATACGATTAATATTCAAGGTGTGACATTTCGTTTCATTGATACTGCAGGTATCCGTGAAACAACCGATACTGTTGAAGCATTAGGTATAGAACGCACTTTTCAAAAACTCGATCAGGCAAGTATTGTACTTTGGATGATAGATTGCACTACTGCTCAAACACAATATGAGACTTTTTCAAAGAAAATTATGCCACGTTGTGAAGGAAAAAAGCTTATTCAATTATTTAATAAGGTCGATTTGATTACTTCTGAGCAGCAAAAAAAACTATCTGTATTAGTAGGAAATGCCATCCATCTGTTTGTTTCTGCTAAACAAAGAGAAAATATCTCCCAATTGGAAAATTTATTAGTAAAAACTGCCGCATTACCTCAAATAAATCAAAGTGATGTAATTGTGACCAATGTTCGTCATTACGAAGCTTTGGTCCGAGTCTTGGAAGCTATTCACCGTGTACAAGCAGGTTTGAAAAACAGTTTACCCAGTGATTTGCTATCGCAGGATATCCGTGAATGTATTTTCTATCTAAGCGATATCGTAGGAGAGGTAACAACCGAAGATATTTTGGGGAATATTTTTAAGAACTTCTGCATCGGCAAATGATAGCTTGGAAACAGCCGTAACGAACCATAATCATTTAGAATAAAGTCGCTGTATATCAGCGACTTTTCTGTTTTAACACTTTCCAGTCCGTATTTGGAAGTAACGGTTTTTATCCATATTTTTCTATCATATTTCTACCGCGACGGAAATTCACGGTTAGCCCGAATGTCACAGTGACGCATTAGTTGACGTGTGTTGACAGTGGTTTACATGTGTTGACAAAATCCGGGAGAAATAAGGCGAAATTATCCCCAATGTAAAGGAGAAAAATATGGAAGTAAGAAAGATTTGTCAATGGTGCGGAAAGCCATTCATAGCTCAAAAGACAACGACCTGTTATTGTAGCCACCAGTGCTCCAATCTTGGCTACAAGGAGCGCATCCGGGAACGTAAGCGACAGTTGAAACGGTCGCAAGAATTATTGCAACCTCGACAAGCTGCCGAGGGACAGGATTTCTTCTCTTTTGCCCAAGCTGCAAAGTTGATGGGCGTAACCAGACAGTACATATATAAATTGGTAAAGGAATCGAAACTTCGGGCTTCGCGCATCAGCGGTAAGAAGTCACTCATCCGCCGTGCGGACATCGAACTGATGATGAAAACCAAACCTTACGAGCGTGTCGTGCCCAAAGAGGACTTCGACATCACCGAGTATTACACCGCCGAAGAGATTGCGGAAAAATACAAAGTCAACGCCAAATGGGTGTGGACTTACACACGGCAACATAAAGTGCCGAAGGTGAGAATACGCCAGTTCAACTATTACAGCAAGAAACATATCGATGCCGCCTTTGCCAAATACGAGGTAGATTCCGACCTGACCGAATGGTACACACCAGAAGAAATTCAGGAGAAGTACGACATGACACGTGTCGCCATCCGTTCACAGGTGTATAGGAACAACATTCCCTCCAAGAAGGAGCATGGGCAGATATTCTACTCAAAGCTCCACTTCGACCTCTCGAAGAGTTCCGAACAGGAGAGCAAGGCGGAATACTACACCGTCAAAGAGGCAATGGAGAAATTCAAGCTCTCTCGTGATTCGGTTTACGGTATTCTGCAATTCCATCAGATCAACCGTGAGAAGAACGGACGGTTCGTCAGATTCCTGAAAGTGGAGTTTGACCGGGTAATGGGTGTCCGCAAATAGTCTAATTTATGGCTATCCGTAAATTATTCAAAAATTAATCCCTACTGTAGGTAATCTGCATGATTACATTATAGAGTTTCGCCGACGAATTAATAATAACCATAAAAATATAACATTATGCATGAATGCAAGACCGTGACATTAAGGACACGTCCGCTAAAAGGCAGGATGATGTCTTTCTATCTGGATTATTATCCGGGGTATCGAGACAAAGAGACAATGAAAGTTATCCGTCATGAATCGCTTGGTATTTATATCTATGCCAATCCAAGGAACAAACGTGAACAGAATTTCAACGAGGTAATGACCGAGAAAGCCGAAGCCATCCGTTGTCGCAGGTTCGAGTCGGTAGTCAATGAACGGTATGACTTCTTTGACAAGTACAAACTCAAGGCAGACTTTCTGGAGTATTATCGCAAGCAACTCCGTAAGCATGACCAGAAATGGGAGTTTGTCTATCTCCATTTCAGCAACTTCGTACATGGTAAATGCACCTTTGAAGAGATTGACATCGACCTATGTAACAAGTTTCGGGAATACCTGCTGAGTGCCAAGAAACTAAGGCGCAACGGACGTATCACACGAAACTCCGCATCGGGGTATTGGTCTACTTTCAGGGGATTCTTGAAAATACTCTATCGCAATGGGATGATAAAGACCAATGTCAATGACTTCTTGGAAAAGATTGAGACAGAAGACACTATGAAAGAAGCCTTGTCCGTCGAAGAGTTATACCAGTTAGCTGAAACGCCGTGCAAAAAGCCTATCGTGAAAATCGCATCGCTGTTTTCCTGCATGACCAGCTTACGCATCAGTGATATTCTCACCCTATGTTGGGAAGACATCGTAGATTATTCTGCCGGAGGGAAATGCGTACATATCATTACGCAGAAGAACAAAACGGAAGACATCATTCCCATCAGCGAGGAGGTGTTAGGGCTGATAGGATACAGTTCGGAGAAGAAAGGTCTGGTATTTAAGGGGCTTATGCGCAGTTGGACACAAGCACCCATGAAAGAGTGGATTCGTTCTGCTGGAATTACCAAGAACATAACATTCCATTCATATCGAAGAACATTCGCAACCCTTCAGGGGGCTGCCGGTACAGACATCCGTACCATACAAAGCATAATGGCGCACAAAAGCATCACCACTACAATGCGTTACATGAAAGTCGTGGACAGCAACAAGCGCGAAGCCAGCAATAAAATCACTTTGATAAGGAAAAGCTGACAACGGTTTTTGTCCCCCATTTATACGGATATAGTATGATTTTTAGTCTTAAATCATACTATATCCGTTATTTTTCATCAAAATTGAACGATTTGTTATCGCCAATTATAAGTGTCTGGAATACGGCACATAACTTTGCCGCATAATCATTCCAAACATTTACAGTATATGACAAATAATACTCAAATTCGTACTAAAAGGATTAGTTTCGTGCTTGCGCTGTCGGTAATCACCTATACAGCGATAGACACTTATCTTTCCGCCTATCACGACATTGATGTCATAGAGATAATGACTCCGGTAATACTCGGACTTGTGGTAACAATTTTATTATGCGGTCTGTTACAACGCTCTTTCTATAAATGGATGACGAAGTATTCAATCAATTTGTCTTTTGCCCGGCAATCTCCGATTGTTCTTGGAGCAGCTACTGAGACGAAAGCCGATTGTACAAATGAAATTCAAGCCATTGAACAGCCATCAGTTTTAGACAATTATGATACGATGTTGGAGGAATTCAAAAAGAAGGAAGCCGAAAGGCAGGTGAAAATCATGGATGCCATTCGGGAATATGTGACAATCAAAACTGCCCCTTATCTCTCTAAGGAAGCTATTGCCACACTGATTGCCAATATTGAATATATGGCTTGTGGCAACCCTGACTTGTATAAGCCGATTCGCTCCAATATAGACAATCCGCTAAGGTCGCCGGGGTTACGCCATCTGGCATGGAATGTCGGAGAACGCTTGAATGTGCCCTTGGTAAAAAGAGCGGAATTTATAAAGGCTTCGTTTCCACATGAACTTGTAAATGCCACTCCTGAGTACCTCAGGCTTAATTTACGGGATAATGTCGCAAGCCAGATTCCGATTGATGTACCCGACAAGGGGGATTTTCGCTTCCATCTGGATACAGACAATGATGACTCACAATAAAAAACATATGCAGACGAAATAATTAATCTGGTCTTTATTGTTCTGCAAGATTTCATTGAGTTGGTTCGCAGCATGTTGAACAATTAAAAGAGTTTTAATATGGAAAAAGACCAACTGACTTTCAATGACCTGCCGACTGTGGTAGGAGAACTGTGCGACCGAATCGCAAGTATGGAAAATCTTCTGACAGAGAAACTTTCCCGTCAGAACGAAGTCAAAGAGAATACGCACGTTCCGATGACCGTGCAGGAGGCTTGCGCTTATCTCAAAATGCCGTTATCGACCTTTTACTACAAGGTGAAAAAGGACGATATTCCGGTTATAAAGCAAGGCAAGCATCTCTACATCTATCGGGATGAATTGGACAAATGGCTTGAATCTTCACGAAAGACTCCGGCTCCGCAAAGCTTCGAGGACGAGAATGAAGCCATGCTCGCTTCTCTTCGCCGTAAACCGAATTCTAAAAACTGGTAGGCTATGGAAAAGACGAATATCAATGCGCCAGCTGCTGAGGAACTGGCAATATGCATGGAAGAGTCTGCCGTAAGCGTAACAAGTGCATACGGGCACTCCCCAGTAGTGCTGATGGTAGATGATGCAACAATCGGAACATTGGGCAACTTCAGTGCTTCCATCGGGAAGGCTAAAAGCAAGAAAACGTTCAATGTCTCGGCCATCGTCGCATCGGCATTGACCAACAGTACCATTCTTCATTATCGGTCAATATTCCCCGAGGATAAACGGAAAGTATTATACGTTGACACGGAACAAGGGCGATACCACTGTCAGAACGTGTTAAAACGCATTTTGCGTTTGGCGGACTTATCGGAAGACAAAGAGCCGGACAATTTGGTTATGCTGGCTCTGCGTAAGTATTCCCCTAAAATGCGCTTGGCGATAGTCGAACACGCAATCGGCACAATTCCCGATTTGGGATTGGTGGTCATAGATGGAATTCGGGATTTCCTTTATGATATCAATTCGCCCGGCGAATCCACCGATATTATTTCAAAACTCATGCAGTGGACGGACGACAGGCAGATTCATATCCATACCATCCTTCACCAAAACAAGAATGATGAAAATGCACGTGGACACATCGGCACAGAACTCAACAACAAAGCGGAAACCATCATGCAGGTCGAAGTGGACAAAGATGATAAGGCAATAAGCGTGGTTGAAGCTGTGCATATCCGTGACCGGGAATTTGAACCCTTCGCTTTCCGCATCAACGAAGATGCTTTGCCCGAACTGGTAGAATCCTACCTGCCCAAAGCAAAGGTTGTCGGTCGACCAGCCAAAGAGCCGTTCGATCCGTACAAAGAGATTTCGGAGAGTGTACATCGTGCTGCGTTGGATGCCGTTTTTGCCGATGGTAATATCGGTAGTTACGACGACTATCTGGAGCGGCTGAAAAAAGGATACGGGTTGCAGGGCATAAAACTCGGTCACAACAAGGCGGTCAAAGTCGCCACCTTTCTTGGCAACAAACGGATGGTGATAAAGGACGGCAAGGAATATCGTTTCAACCCGGACTATCATTATTGAAATTGGCTTTACTTTATTGTCGGGGCGTATATATAGGAATAAAGCAAAGTAGTTAGGAGTGCAGCATAAGGGATTCATTCTCTCCCCTCTTTTAGAGGAATATATCTGTCGCTGTTTCCATCCGTCTGCCGCTTCTGTGTGTACACCCGACATGGCTTGTCAGGAAGCATCAACAGGTATCTGTTGCAAGATATGCCAAGGTATAACCTCACTGCGCTGCGGTTGTACATTGGCGCTCTTGCCTGCTCAGATACTTCGCCGGTGCAGTACTCGCAAGCTCGCACCTATTCACTATTATAAAAACGATTCACATGAAAGAAGATATTGAAAATTCATCGACTACCTCTGGCGAGACAAGAAGCGTCTTCATTTGGGCGAAAGTCACTCCCAGACAAAAGGAGTATATAAAATCACAGGCTGCGCAATGCGGTATGACGGTAAGTGACTACCTGCTTGCCCGTGCATACAATTATCACCCCAAAGCAAGGCTTACAAAAGAGGAAGCAGCACTATTGCAGAATCTGGATAACTGCCGGTCAGACCTTGTAAAATACACCTCCGCACTTCACGGAATGTCCACAAAGCAACGAATGGCAATGTTCAATCAGATTCCGTTCATGGTCGGTTGGCTCAAAGAACTTGGCAATGTAGCCGAAAGCATCTGCCAGTTTCTGAATGCCGCAAAAGAACAGAATAAGATTCCGTCCAACGATAAATCAGAAGAAATATGATTGCAAAAGCTAAAGCCATATCGCACGGCATAAACGCCATCCGTTACATTACCGGCGAATCACAGCACAAAAAACACCCGGAGAAAATCCATCGGATATTGGACAATCTGCTGCCATCGCAACCGGACACGATGGGGATATGGAACTCCATGCAACTGACCTTATCACGCTTCCGGCCGATAAAAAACTCAGTCATCAGAATTGAACTAAGTCCATCCGCTGAACATACCCGATTCTTTAACGTCGAAGACTGGCAAAAACTCTGGCAGGATTTCGTTGCGGAGTTTAACAAACAAGTGATTATCGGCAAGGATGGAAAAGTCCGCTCTTGTCCGACCCATTTGGCTAACAGCAAATACACGGTTTGGCTGCATACGGAATCCGGAGGCGGAGTTCCACATCTTCATGCTGCGGTTTGTCGCATGGATGAAGACGGTAACATCAACAACGACCATAACATTCATCTTCGTGCGCAACGTGCAGCCGAACGAGTGGCAAAAAAACGAGGCTGGACAACGGCAGCGCAAGTCAGAAATTCCAATATTCACCTAGTGAACCGTGACTGCATGGATGCACTGAAATCAATGCAATCGTGGTCATGGGAAGCGTACAAGAATACCCTTGTTCGGAAAGGTTATGCTGTACATGAAAGAAAAGATGGAAACGGTATTCTCCGAGGCTATGCACTTGTGAATGGGAACACCAAATACAAGGCATCTGAACTGGGAGTCGGTAGAAACCTGATGATCTCGAAACTTCCTAAAACATGGGAGAAAGTGCATTATCAATCAAGAGTTGGTACTTTGAGCAATAAACCCAAGGAAACTCAAACAGAACAAACTCCTAAAGCATCGGTGTCCGCTAATTATACCCAATATAATACTTGCCGTTCGGGAACGGTTCTTTATACACTTAATCATGAAAATCAGAATCACCATTTCTATATTCCTGAAAAAGTGCTTGACTGTTTCAACGATGAATTTGATTACAGAATTATCGCCAATAGTCAAGAACTTACCAATATGGCTGTAGCTATTTTTGTCGGACTGCTTGATACGCCGAATGTAGCAACCGGCGGAGGTGGCGGAGGTTCGCAAAGCGATTTACCGTGGAAAGATAAAGACGAAGACGATTTGCAATGGGCTCGCAGATGCGCCTGTGCTGCCAGTCGCTTATTGGGAAAGAAACCTAAAACCGGATTAAAGCGATAGTCACATGAAAAAGAAATTTGATTTTTCCGCAGAAATGAATGAAGCGGAACCCATAAAATCCAATCCCAAGAATGAATATCTGGAGGAAGAGAATCGGCTGCTCAGTTTGAATATAAAAGAACTTGCCAGCCTAAACGACAATGTACATGAAATGAGTGTAAATCTGGCAAATTCACTCAAATTTCTACAGGAGTATAGATTAACCATCACCAAAGATACGCAGGAGCAAGCCGAAAAATTCGGGCAGACAGTCCTTGATAAGTTCCTTCAACAGATTCAAGACAAATGTAATGAAACCGAACGGAAAATCAGCAAGGCTAACAGATATATTTCAATACCATACACAGCATTCTATATCTTGCTTATCATACTGGTAACCTTATCTTCTTTTTTCGTCAGCATAATCGTAGCAAACGCCGAGATATTACATTCCAGCCTGATTTGGAAAACTGTTGCCTATTGTACACTTATTGCTGTTATAGGAATTGTCATGGCGATAGTCGTGCCGAAAATCCTAGATAAGTAAAATAACAGAGTCTCAACCGATAATAGCTTATTCGGTTGAGACTATACTTGGAATATCATCGTTAATTATTCAAAACTACACTCACCAGTAAAATGTTATTTGCCAAGCGACTTGAACATCTTGGCGATGCAACGCTTTTTCTGTTCCATATTAGGATGGACATAGAGATTGAGCGTGGTGCTAATATTTGAATGCCCCAGCAATACACTGACTGTTTTATAGTCACAATTGCTTTCTATACAGCGTGTAGCAAAGCTATGGCGCAGCCCATGAAATTTCAATTTGGGAATACCTAGTTGCTCCATCAACCGCTTGTAATAATTGCGATATGTTCGTGGTTCTGTGGGCGAGGGTTCATTGGTGAGTATGTAGTAATCTGCATTTACTACTTTTTTCAGTGGTTTCACCAAAGCAAGCAACTCCTTGCTCATAGGAATTTCACGGCAGGAGTTTTTGGTCTTAGGCGTATTGATAACCAATTCGGTATATCTCTTTTCTCCCTCTATTATATAGATACGCTCTATGGTACGCTGAACGCTGATAGTTCCGTTATCTATATCAATGTCACTCCAACGCAGGGCGCAAACTTCGCCAATACGAAGCCCTGTACTTAGACTTATGTAGATGCCCAAATTACGGAATGTGAAATTTTGGCGAATGTAATCCAATATTTTCTTGTGGTGGGTGACAGTCAACACCTCCAGCTCCTTGTTCTTTTCGGTTGTAGGATATTTTATGTCCCATTCTGAATAGTTCATCCATTCGTGTTTTACCCCGAACTTCATCACCATTTTAAGCACGATAAGAATATCCTTTACCGATTTTACACTCATGCCTCCATTGAGCTTTTGTAGCACAAATGCTTGTACCGCTTTCTCACTTAACGCATCATCCTCACCAAAATATGGTAAAAGATGGTTCTCCAGAATCAACATATAGGCAGCAAATGTTGATTGCTTCACATACGGACGCTTGTCTTCTCGCCAAGCCGTCGCAATTTCTCTAATTGATTTCTTTGTCATAATTACTTTTTAAGAGTTTCCTATAATTAGAGAAAAATAGTGGGCAATGTTCCAAATCTGAGATTCCCGGAGTTTAGTGGAGAATGGGAAAATTGTCAAATAGCCAATATCCTTTCTATTGGTAGTGGGAGGGATTACAAACATCTTGAAAAAGGGAATATCCCTGTATTTGGAACAGGTGGTTATATGACATCTGTAAATGAATGTATATACGATGGTGAAACAACATTTATTGGACGAAAAGGGAGTATCAATAAGCCGTTCTATTATAATGGGAAGTTTTGGACTGTTGATACTCTCTTTTATACCCATTCGTTCAATAAGACCACTCCAAAGTTCGTTTATTGCCTTTTTCAGACTATAAACTGGTTGCGATATAATGAAGCCTCTGGTGTTCCGAGTCTTTCTAAAGACACTATTGAAAAAATTAAAGTGTTTATTCCACAGCTTGACGAACAGAGAAAAATATCTGAAATGTTGTCTGTTATTGATGAACGTATAGCGACCCAAAACAAAATCATTGAGGATTTGAAAAAACTAAAGTCCGCAATTATAGATAAGTCATTCTGTTATCCAAATGAATCTTCGCCACAAAAAAGGTTTATTGGCTTTACCGAAGAGTGGCATTTGGTACACCTTTCTGATATATGCCAACGTGTACGCACTAAAAATTTCAATACCCAATGTACTTTAGTCCTTACTATTGCAGCTCAGTTTGGTTTAGTCAGTCAAGAAGAATTTTTCAATAAATCTGTAGCAAGTGATAATTTGGAGGGGTATTACCTTCTACGAAAAGGTGATTTTGCTTATAACAAGAGCTATTCAGGTGATTATGCATGGGGTGCAGTCAAGCGACTAGAATGTTTTTCCGAAGGCGTGCTCTCTCCTTTATATATCTGCTTTAGACCCGATACAGCAAGAATTGATTCAGATTTTCTTGCACACTATTTTGAATCAAAGAAATGGTACAAAGGTATTGCAGATATTGCAGGTGAGGGAGCAAGGAATCATGGTTTGCTGAACCTATCTGTAATTGATTACTTCAAAACACTTCATCGTATTCCAAGCATTCAGGAACAAAAAGCCATAGCTAATGCACTCAACAAATTAACTTCAAAAATATCCATAGAGAAAAATCTTTATGACGATTTGCTTTTACAACGGCAACACCTACTCCAGCAGATGTTTATATGAACATTTGCTGGAGTAAGTATTGTTTCTGCTTATCTAAGTTTGCTACGTACATTTCTTCATTTTCAATCTTCTTCTTAAAAGCGGAAAGCAAAACGGTTAACTGTAATTGCTTGTCCAGTGTGGGCACAATGATACTGATTTTTGACAAGTCTTTCTTCTGAATATTAGGTAAGCCGCTACCTATTCGGAGTGCCATTATATCTGGTTCTTTCCACTTCAAATAGTGGAACAAAAAATGTGTCGCTATGGAGGAGGTCGGCTTTATACGTAAGGTGTAACAATGCCCACCGCTCCAAAATTCGGAACTGTTATATTGAACATAGCCACAAGAATTGCCACCCTCACTTATTGAAATTGTATCAGCCTCAGTGTTATAACTGTCATAATAACCTGACGGTGCTATACCGCCATTCATCACATAGTATTTTCCACTGTCACTAAGCTCACTTCCATTGATTTGTTGCCCTTTAATTATTTCAGCCAAATCTAAAAGTGAGCATTCTTCTCCTTGCAGATTGGAAAATATCTCCTGATAAATTGCGGACCTTTATGAATAACAATCCTTAATTTTATCGAAAACAGACGGTTTGTTCCTCAAATCATCGCATTGTT
>CANPVZ010000027.1 GCA_947581855.1 uncultured Phocaeicola sp. | reverse complement strand
GTTACTTTCTAATTTTAATCATAATACAAGTATCTGTTTTATAACCGCTTATATTAACATATAAAGAAAGTCCACCATTACTTTTTCACCCTTGCGCCGGATGACAAATACATCAAATACACGATGGAGAAAGCGATGTATCTTGTCGATGAAACGGGGCTGGCACAATACAACACCCTGAAGGAAAAGGGATTTTACAACAACATCATGGGAACGAGTGCGGTGTTCAGCATCTTCTGTGACAGCATCAACTTCAACGAGGAAAAAATGGAATTTACCTACTACGGGCGCCAACGCATTGAGCGAAGGACTTCCATCCTCATCCGCGAACTGGTGACGGCAGGCAAGCTGAAACGGGTGCCGCGAACTGACAACAATCCGCACGGACTGCAGATAGTGGACTGGCGAACCCTGTTGAACAAGGACATCGAACAAAAGAATAAAACTAATTTCTGATTATGGGCTGGAAAAAAATGATTTTCGGGGAGAAGATGCCTGATAAGGACGACCCGAAGTACAAGGAACGGTATGAGAAAGAGGTGGCGGCAGGCCGTAAGACTGCCCGGATATTGAGACTTGACAAAGCGGCAGGGGCGGTGCAACGCTTCGCCTGCCACCACCCCCGGTGGTTTCTCGCCATCGTGTTCGGCATTGTGCTGGCCTGCTTGGGGCATAACATCCACCGCATCGTAGCGGTGTACCAAACCCGCCAGGTGGAGAAACGAGTGACTGCAACCGAACACCAAGAACAACTTTTAAAACAAAGACATAAAACGTATGATGCTAACAGAACAAATTAACTTCAAACAGCCGAAGTATGTGCTGCCTGCCATTCTCTATCCGCTGTTGCTGATTAGCGGCTATCTGGTATTCGACATTTTCGATACCGAGTTGGCAGAGACCGGGAACACCCTGCAAACCACAGAGTTCCTGAACCCGGAGCTTCCACAAGCCCGTGTGGATAACGGCGACATTGACGGGAAGTATGAAAGCATGGTAAAATCATTCGGCAAGATACAGGATTTTTCCGCCGTAGAGAACATAGAACGCAACAATAATGAAGACGACAAAGAGACATACGAATCCAAGTACACGGAAGACGACTTTGCCCTGCTTGACATGGAAGCAGCCCAGCGGACAGAAGAACTAGAGCGGCTGCGTGAGATGCAGGAACGCCTGCGACAAAGCGCGGAAAAAGGGCAAGCGATGAATGATGACAGCACCCTCCTGACCCCGCTTGACGAGAGCGGACGTATCGCCCGGAGCGAGCAACGCCGCAAGGAGGCGTTGGCGGAACTGGACAAAGCACTTGCCGAAGCAAGGTTGCAAGGACGGAAAGGAACGGAACCGTCGGCAGAAACACCGGAGCTGCCAGCTACCGACCGGGTGGCGGCAGGAACGGTGACGGACAGGAACGTAGCGGTGAACGAACATGCCGTGCATGCACCGGCCGACGATGCAGAGACCGGACAGGTGGTGAAGAAAATCAAGACTTCCTCCGACTACTTCCACACCCTTGCGGAGAACGAGCCGGAACCCAAACTGATAAAGGCCATCATTGACGAGGACATCAAGGCGGTGGACGGCTCACGGGTGCGGCTCCGCCTGCTCGACGATGTGGAAATCAACGAAACGGTGGTACCCAAAGGCTCGTACCTCTATGCCACGATGAGCGGCTTCGGCAGCCAGCGGGTGAAAGGCAACGTGAAAAGCATACTGGTGGAAGACGAGCTGGTGAAAGTCAGCCTGTCGCTCTATGACACGGACGGCTTGGAAGGACTGTACGTGCCGGGAAGCTCTTTCCGAGAAACGGCACAGGATGTGGCATCCAACGCCATGAACAGCACGATGAGTATCAATAACGGCACATCGGGCAATGCTTTCTCCCAGTGGGGTATGCAAGCCATACAGAACGCCTACCAACGGACGAGCAATGCCTTGTCGAAGGCGGTGAAGAAGAACAAGGCCCGGCTGAAATACGGTACGTTCGTGTATTTAGTGAACGGAAGGGAAAAAAGGGAATAAGACCTTAAACGAGTATAGTACATGATAGAGATAGACAGAATCTATAATGAGGATTGCCTGACAGGTATGAAACGCATTGCCGATGCCAGCATAGACCTTGTGCTGTGTGATTTGCCATACGGCATATTGAACCGCAAAAATCAAGCGGCGCAATGGGACACGGTGATACCGTTCGCTCCCTTATGGGAACAATACAATCGAATAACGAAACCGAATGGTGTCGTTATCCTTTTTGGGCAGGGAATGTTTACTGCCCGGTTGATGATGTCGCAACCGGATTGCTGGAGATACAATCTGATTTGGGAGAAAGACCGCTCTTGCGGACACCTCAATGCCAACCGGATGCCCTTGCGTAAGCATGAGGATATAGTGGTCTTTTATAGGCACTTGCCGGTGTATCATCCTCAGATGACAACGTGCCGTCCTTCGGAACGCAACCACGGACGGAAAGAGCCGGAAAGAATAACCAACCGATGTTACGGCGCAATGAAAGCCGTGCCGGTACGTGTGGCCGATGACAAATATCCGACCTCCGTAATCCGTATTCCCAGAGAGTTCCGACACGGGACCTTTTTTCATCCCACCCAAAAGCCGGTCCAGTTGATGGAATACCTGATAAAGACCTATTCCGATGAGGGTGCAGTCGTGTTGGATAACTGCATAGGGGCCGGTTCGACCGCCTTGGCCGCTATCCGCACCAAACGGCATTACATCGGCTTTGAGAAAGAGAAGACTTATTATGACATCGCCAACAGGCGCATAATGGAAACATATACAATAACTAATAATGTAATAAATAGAAAATAATAATGAATGTACGAATTAAAATCTTGAGTCTGGTGGCCGGGGTGCTGGCGGTTTGTCCGCTGGCGGCACAGACCACGTATGAGGAAATGGAGCAACTGACAGTGAATGAACAGGTGACAACGGTGATAACGGCTACCGAGCCGGTTCGCTTCGTGGATATTTCTACGGATAAGGTTGCCGGAGACCAACCTATCAACAACACCATCCGGCTGAAACCCAAAGAGGCAGGGCACGAGGACGGCGAAGTGCTTGCCATAGTGACCATCGTGACGGAACGCTACCGCACACAGTACGCACTGGTTTATACTACCCGACTAACGGAAGCGGTAACGGACAAAGAGATACACGCGGCAGAGACCACGGCTTACCATAACCCGGCAGTGTCGCTCTCCACGGAGGATATGTACCGGTTTGCCCGTAGGATATGGACTTCCCCAGCGAGATACCGAAACGTAAGCTGCAAGCAACACCGTATGACCATGCGGCTGAACAACATTTATACCGTAGGCGACTACTTCTTCCTTGACTTCTCGATAGAGAACCGTACACGCATCCGCTTCGACATAGATGAGATACGGGTAAAACTCGCCGACAAGAAGGTGTCGAAAGCCACCAATGCGCAAGTGATAGAACTGCAACCGGAAATGATGCTGGAACAGGGTAAGTCGTTCTTGCACGGCTACCGTAACATCGTGGTAATACGGAAAATGACCTTCCCCAATGACAAGGTGCTGACCATTGAACTGAGCGAAAAGCAGATTTCGGGGCGCAATATCTCGCTGAACATCGACTATGAGGATGTGCTGGGTGCGGACAGTTTTAATGAAGTCTTACTTAATGAAGAATGAGGAATTAAGAATGAAGAGTTTTTACATGAAAAAGATATTTGCGGCAGTGGTAATCCTGTTTACCACTTGTGTTCCGAGATTTGCGGACGACCATAGGGGGGGGGAGGTTGCAGGTGGGCACCGGTTTCCTGTATGAACGAGGCATGGACTTGACGGTGGCTTACGAGCATGAGACACGCTATCATAACGCTTGGGAATATTTCGGGAACGTATATCTGAAATGGGACGAATGCGCTTCATGCGGCCACGTATGCCCGAAGTCGTTTTGGAGCAACTACAACACGTGGGGCTTGGGCGTAGCCTACAAGCCTTGCGTGACACGAGGGCGCAACCACCACGGCAACCTGCGCATAGGCGGTTCGCTCGGCTCTGACCGACACGGCGTAGTGGGCGGCGTACACGCAGGATATGAGCATAGCTACTCCTTACGCAAGGGGTGGCAGGTGTACTGGCAGGTGAAAAGCGACCTGATGATTGGCGGGGAGGATTTGTTTCGCACGGGAGTGGTTATCGGGGTGAAGCTGCCGGTGAAATAAAGAATTAAGAATGAGGAATAAAAAACCGGCCGCCTGACACGATAATGAATAATGGCAGGGATAAATAATGAATACGGATAATAATAAATAAGATACAGAACATGAATGGAATAAAGATACGAATCGGAGGAATGGCGAAAGCTATATATTATAAGGTAGGGAAAGGAATGAGACCAGGGAGAATGGCCTTGGGTATGATGCTGGCCACTATGTTGGGGTTGGCGGCTTGTGATGAACATCGGGATTTCCCGGACACCGGTATGAAGGTGGGTCATATCCTTTGTACAGACGGTGAGGTAATGAGCTATGAGGATTACAACCAATCGGGAAAAGAAGCCATTGCCGTAGTGTTCCACCTGAACCGGGATGAAACGGTAGCAGGAAACGGATATGCAGTCTATCTGCATGACCTTGCGCCGGAAGCTTTTGCGGACAGCATCGGGATTGCACAAGGCACATCGGCTGACTTGGTGGCTTTGGACGGCAATGAGAATACATTTGCCTTGTATGAGACCACGGAAACGGCCTCGCCAATGGCTGAGCAGGTGTTTGACCTGTGGCGATACGGGCAGAGTGCCTACGTGCCTTCAGTGGCACAGATGCGCTTGCTGTATGCCAGCCGTGAAGTGGTGAATCCGTATATTGAGCGGTGTGGTGGTGTGTCTATCCCGGACTGTGCCAACGAATGTTGGTACTGGACTTCGACCGAAGTGGCCGGACAGGAGACAGCCAAAGCATGGCTTTACTCAACCGGCAGCGGTGCGATACAAGAAACTCCTAAATGGCAAGCACACAAAGTACGTCCGATAATCACACTAAATGAATAATCATTCAACAATATCACTATGGAAGAGAGCAAAGAGTTACAGGGAGTATATAAGATATTTCGTACAGCAATCTATGTATCCTTACTTGTAGAATTCTTCATGTATGCCATTGACCCGGAGATACTGGACTACTGGAACGGGGTGGTATGCGACGTGCATAGCCGTATTAAAAGTTGGTTCCTTTACCATGACGGGCACTTGGTGTATAGTAAAATTGCTACGTTCGCATTAATATGTATCACCTGCGTTGGAACGAGAAACAAGAAACATCTGGAATTTAATGCGCGTAAACAGGTGCTTTATCCATTGGTCAGCGGTATCGCACTGCTGATTGTTGCTGTATGGCTATTCAGCTTTACGATAGACTTTCGACTATATTCCCTTCGGTTGAACATTGTTTTATATATGGTGTCCTCAGTAATCGGAACCCTATTGGTACACGTGGCGTTGGACAATATATCGAAGTTCTTAAAGGAAGGGGTGCTGAAAGACCGATTCAATCTGGAGAATGAGAGTTTTGAGCAATGTACGGAACTGGTGGAAAACAAATACTCGGTAAATATCCCGATGCGGTTCTATTATAAAGGCAAGTTCCGCAAAGGCTGGTGCAACATCACCAATCCGTTTCGTGGCACATGGGTTGTCGGTACGCCCGGTTCGGGAAAGACATTCTCGATTATCGAGCCGTTTATCCGTCAGCACTCGTCAAAGGGCTTTGCAATGGTGGTCTATGATTACAAATGGCCGACACTAGCCACCAAACTCTACTATCATTATCTGAAAAATCAGAAGCTCGGCAATCTTCCCGAAGGGTGTAAATTCTCGGTGATTAATTTCGTGGATGTAGAATATTCCAGGCGGGTAAACCCTATTCAACAGAAGTATATCAATAATCTTGCGGCCGCTTCGGAAACGGCTGAAACACTGTTGGAATCGCTGCAAAAGGGTAAGAAGGAAGGCGGTGGCGGCAGCGACCAGTTCTTCCAAACTTCAGCGGTGAACTTTCTTGCCGCCTGCATCTACTTCTTTGTGAACTACGAAAAAGAGCCCTATGATAAAGAAGGGAACAAACTGCGTATGGAAATGACGGAAGAACCACAGACCAAGCGGCAGAAAGCTACCGGAAGGGTGTTTGACGCAAAGGGCAATGAAGCGGAACCAGCCTATTGGTTGGGCAAGTATTCGGATATGCCGCATATCCTATCCTTCCTGAACGAGAGTTACCAAACCATTTTTGAGGTACTGGAAACAGACAATGAGGTGGCACCGTTGTTGGGACCGTTTCAGACAGCCTTGAAGAATAAGGCAATGGAACAATTAGAGGGTATGATTGGTACACTACGTGTCTATACCTCCCGACTCGCCACCAAAGAAAGCTATTGGATATTCCACAAAGACGGTGATGATTTTGACCTAAAGGTGAGTGACCCGAAAAGCCCAAGTTATCTGCTGATAGCCAACGACCCGGAAATGGAAGGGATAATCGGCGCACTGAACGCATTGATATTAAACCGACTGGTAACGCGAGTGAATACCGGCCAAGGGAAAAATATCCCAGTGAGCATCATCGTGGATGAGCTGCCTACACTATACTTCCATAAAATAGACCGGTTGATTGGTACAGCACGAAGTAATAAAGTAAGTGTTGCGTTGGGCTTTCAAGAGCTTCCACAGCTTGAAGCGGATTATGGCAAGGTGGGTATGCAGAAGATTATCACCACCGTGGGCAATGTGGTGTCGGGGTCGGCACGTGCGAAAGAAACCTTGGAGTGGCTGAGCAATGACATCTTCGGCAAGGTGGTGAAGGATGTAAATTAAACTGTGTCAGCAAAGAGAAGAAATAAAATATTAACTTTGCTAACACAGTTTTTTTGTATGAAAGAAGAATTTGATTTTGAGAGTATCAAGAACAAGGCAATCGAACAGCTAAAAGCAGGTAAGCCTTTGTTGGGTAAAGATGGTGCATTTGCTCCTTTATTGGAAAGTATCCTCAATGCAGCCTTGGAAGGTGAGATGGACGCACATCTTACAGAAACAGAACGTCAATTGGGTAATCGCCGTAATGGTAAGATGCAGAAACAGGTGCAGACTCCATTGGGTGAGGTCACGGTTTCTACCCCTCGTGACCGTAATTCAAGTTTTGAACCTCGATTTATAAAGAAACGCGAGACAATTCTTGCAGAAGGAGTTGCCGACCGTATAATAGGTCTTTATGCACTGGGAAACAGCACAAGGGAAATCAGCGACTGGATGGAAGAAAACCTTGGTAATCGTGTTTCAGCAGATACAATCAGTGCCATAACCGACCGTGTACTTCCGGAAATAAAGGCATGGAAATCCCGTATGTTGGATTCGGTTTATCCAATAGTCTGGATGGATGCCATTCATTATAAAGTGACAGACGAACGCGGTTGTGCAGTATCCCGTGCAATCTATAATGTGTTGGGAATTAATAGGGATGGTCATAAAGAACTTCTTGGCATGTATATATCTAAAAATGAAGGCGCTAACTTCTGGCTTAGTGTCCTTACAGATCTTCAGAATCGTGGAGTTGAAGATATTCTTATAGCCTGTATAGATGGTTTGAAAGGTTTTCCTGAAGCCATTCAAAGTGTTTACCCTAATACAGCTGTACAGCTTTGTATAGTACATCAGATACGTAATTCCATCAAGTATGTAGGCTCCAAAAACAAGAAGGAATTCCTTAAGGATTTAAAATGCGTCTATCAGGCTGTAAATAAAGAATCTGCAGAGAATGAACTTCTCAAGCTGGATGAAAAATGGGGTGAACAGTATCCTATCGTTATCAGGTCCTGGCAGGAGAACTGGGATAAACTGTCTGAATACTTCCAATATACTCCGGCAATACGTAAACTTATATATACCACAAATACTGTTGAAGGCTATCACCGTCAAATCCGTAAGGTAACAAAGAACAAGGGAGTGTTCCCATCGGATACAGCCCTTGAAAAACTGGTTTATCTTGCATACCGCAATATACGAAAGAAGTGGACCATGCCACTGGCTAACTGGGCTACAATCTCGCAACAATTAGCCATAAAGTTTGGAGAGCGATTTAAATTATTGTAATTTTACGCTCGTCGGGACGGGTGGTCCCGCCCCTTGGCGCTGGCCGTTCCCCGACCGATGAGTTCTCTACTGAGAAATAATGCGTGACACAGTTTATTTTACACTACCAGGTGGTGCAACTGAAGAAAGGTGTGACGATAGACCGGGATAAAACCAGCATCAACCTGAATGAGAATATGGATAACCTTGTGCCTGCCAGTAAAATTTCCGATATGGCTACGGGCTGGATATGCGGACAGGTAGCACGCGATTTCGTAAAAACAAAAACCGGAATGCGAGACCAGCTGAACATACAAGAAGCGGAGGAATTTAAGACTTCAAAGTTCTTCTGCAAGACAGACTTCGATATGGCGACCATTCAGAAAGAGGAAGCGGCGTATGTGCCATTGCCCAAGTTCTACACGTTCAAGTCGAGGGATGTAAGGGAGCGTATCTTGTATGCCAACTTTATTCAAGTAAATAAAGATGTGAAAGATATGATTAACGAGATTTTTCAAAAGAAAAAAGCTATCTAAAGTTTTGTATTATCAAAAGTTTATTCGAAGAGAACGGATATTCTGTTATAGAAAGAACTTTTTGAAAAACTTTTGATAATACTGTTATAGATTTACTTTCTTTCTACTCATTTATGTTTATGCCATATTCCTTCATGTATTTCAGTAATAATTTTTGCATACTTGTATTTTTACATCTAATGATTAGATAGATTATTTATACTTAAAATGCTTCCGTTACTTGAAAAAGAATAGATTTTATTTTGTTGAAACATATAAACTATCCCATATTGCTGATATGGTATTATTGTTTTCTTTAAAACTGTTGTTGGTGCCATGTCAAATTGAGTATCTATAGTTTGATAATTGCTCTTGTAACATACATCATCATACATACACGGAATAACCTCCTTGCCTTTTTCGTCTATCATTCCCCACTTGCCTGATTTTTGGACAAATGTTATCTTTTCACGAAACGGATAAATTAAATCATATTGGCATTTTACAACTTCCTTACCTTTATTATTTATGCATCCCCATTTACCTTCTGATATCGCAAATGACTTCCCTACAGATCGAAGTTGCAGTCCGTTATTAACAATAGATAATTTTTTTTCAATCGGAAATATTATACAGTATACAGGAGTTATAGTATCCCCTTTTTGATTAATAAGCACTGTTGAACAAGGTGTTAAAATAGGCATTTTATCTTGGTCAGTGCCTATCTTCGCCATTGCTAAGGATTTATGAAATCCATATTCTCCAAAACAACTCACCCAATCATACATCATAGAAATTATAACATTCCCATTTCTATCCATAAATCCCCATTTCCCATTCTTCTTAACGGCGGCCAAGTTATTGCAATATTGCCTACCATCTTGAAATTTTTGCATGAAAACCAATTGATCATATTTATCTGCATAGTATACAGGAAAAGAATCACAGTGCATACAACTACGATTCATAAAAGGATATTCCCTTGTAACAGTACAGGAAACTTGCAATATAAAGAAAGTTACCAACCAAAACGATGGTAACTTTCTTAAAAATGTAATAGTCATAACACTCACCAACCAATTATACTTTCAAATGTAGAAGCATCAGCCCAATTGATAGCAATCCAGCAATTTTGACTATGATTTACATCATTAGTTGTATAGTAATAACGCATTCCTACTGGGTTGGCTCTTTCTACATCATTCTCTTCATAAATAGGTTCTCCATGCAAAACCATCCCATTTCTCAATGAATAGAATTCTTTGCTCGTTACTGGAGTTCCATAAACTCCATATTTTCCGTTCTTTCCTATTACACCAACTTGAATAGAACGTACATGTATAGTTTTCCCATTTCTGTTGACAGTGAAACTTCCTGTGGAAATAGCCGTTGTCGGATCGAAGCCTATGACATCTTCAAAATAAAAAAAAGAGGGTGCATCCAGAAATTTATTCATTAATGCAATCGCCTGACTTTCTGATATATTTCCTGTGAATCTAGGCTCAACAGAACGGGTTTGCAAATTTTGAGTCCCTAGCATTTCATCTAAGTCATTAGTACATGATACAATAGATATACCCACTAATAATACTAATAAAAATCTCATTTTTTTCATCTTTACATAATTTAAATTTAACATAAGTAGATTTTAATTTCACATTAATCCAATCGCAATATTTTTATTGCTCTAATTGTTTCAATCAAATATATGCCATAATGTCATCTAATATATGCCATGAACCTACTCTATCAGCTTTTCAGTATCCGCTCCTTTGGACAGTGAGGTCTGTAGTGATTATCGTCGACTTATAATCATAACTCAATACTTTTTAGTAAGAATAACCTTGTATTCCTGTGGTAAATATGCTTGCAAAACGATTCTGTTTTTAGATTTTTCCATAATCGTCCAACTACCAACTAAAGCACTATTTTTGAAAATAATCTTTCGTCCATCAATCTGGTAATATACTGCATTTACGGTTGCCGGATCACCACTGCCTTCTCCATTGATATACACTCCTTCTACAGCTGAATTAAACTCTATGATACCATATTCCTTGTGTTCAACTTTTCCGTTCTCGGTATATCTATTGAGTTCAACATCCCAAGTTGTTTGTATTAATTCTTGAGGTGTAAGTGATATTACATCGTCCTTATCATCATTATCGCAACCAACAAAAAACAGACATAAACTTGTTACCACAAATAATAATATCCTTTTCATAATCATTATTTTATAATCCTATAATTCTATACGAATTTGCCAGAGTAGCCATTGAAATAGATTTTGTCGGCAACGACTCAACCCAACTACGTATTCCGTAATCATCTAAAATCCAGTCTCCATCCAAATCATCAGTATAATGTGAAAACGCTATCTTATTTTCTGTATCATAGATGTATTGAATACCAGTACGCGGATTTGTATATGTGTACATATTAGCTTCGTTAACTTTGGGAAGATCTATACACAATGGATTGCCAATTTTAGGGTTTAAACGTGTAACAGAATTAGAACTGATACGCAATTCATAAAAATTCTGCTTTTGTGTTTTTATATTCGATGCTTTTTGACTGAACACTGCTGCATTCTCATTTTGTCTCAACTCAGCATCAGATGCTGTAGAAGCATTACCAGAGCGGAGTACGATTCTATCTCCTTGTCGTGTAAATAGCACAGCAACAACATCATATAATGCCTCATTTGAAGAGCTGTATCTTTCAAATACACGCATTATTTCAATGTGAGGTTCGACAAAACGTGGATATTTTTCTAGAAGATTAGAAGTAGTAGCATCTAACCTCTTCTTAAAATTTTCTTCTATGACAAATGCTGACAAAGGATATAGCCCATTATCTGTAATATCAATAATAGTATGTTTTTTACTATCTGACAATGATGCCACCCAAGGAGCCAAATCAAAATTAATATTAACAAGATTTTCTGCACTATTCATGCTCAATCCTACAGGGTCACCTCCGTAAATCCACATTTTTGTGTACAATTTTTCCATGTTATACTCTGAAGATTCATAATTGAAGTTTCCTTTTCCAAATTGAAAGTCTCCGCTAACTGAATTTTTTTTCCAAGAGAAAGAAGCATCTATACTTTTCTCCATTCCTGTTTCTTTAGAAGTACTGCTACTACCATTACGGCTTAATCCAGTATAAAGAGCACACGCTTTTCCTCCAGTAATATATCCTGCAAGTATGTATTCACCATACGTGTCCAATATATTTCCAAGAGTGGACGAATATAGATTTCTAAGAAATACAGGAGATAAACATTCACGAGCATAAAATTTACGTGCTCCATCTGACGCTTGAAGATTAAAAGAAGAATTCTTCAACATCAAGTTCAGTTCTCCATATACAACTTTTTGTGATGATGTCAATTCTGATTTGAAAGTTTCTTCTGTTTTTTTCTTTCTTCCCAATTTAAACAAACCCAAATTGAGTTGGAATCCAGAAGCTACTTTTTTAGTTTGCGATAACTTTGACTCATAACTATTATAATCAGAATAAGAAAAGCGCTCTGACATATACACCTGTAAAGAGCGTCCTGTCATATAGTCACTTCCATATTCTTTTACTTTCATCAAATCAATGACGGGCGATATAACATTTTCATAGTCACCCAAAATGGAATTTCCAATAGAATAGGAGTATCCCAAAAGCACATCTGAATTACCTATAATTCCTCCACTCTCATTTACAGCTCTTGTAGCAGTTTTATCCTCCAAGGCCACAGGACGTGTACGAATTTCCTTAGGAAGTGCTGCGTTTCTTTCTTGTAGCACTACGACACCGTTATCATCTATTTCTGATTGCCCATAAAAAGATTCGTCATTCGTGCAACCTATTACCATAAGACACAATGACAATACTGTAAAGTGTAACTTGTTCATATCAGTTATATATTATATTGTTACATAAATTTTACGTTCAGGATCAAATGATAGAGAATAATTTAATTCCTCACCTGTTTCCAAATCAAAATAGTGAGGTTCATTAATTGGTTTGTTAAGTTCAGGATCGGCAACAGAATAACCTCTCCATGTTCCTCTTACTTTTATTTCACGGTCACCGTATTTTGCAACAGCAATATAAGGAACATTAAGTATAAAAGTTTTAAACTTAGTAGTCAGTTGCAATAAACATCTCGGTTTCATTTCAATACTCGTAGAATATTCTACTGAAGCAGATAATTTTTGCGTAGCACTTGAATAAATAGCATCTTTAGACTCATCACCCATTAATACAGCTTTTCCTGCAATAGGTCTAGGACGTGGAAATTTAATGGATGACGGAGAAGAAATATTAACTTTTAAAGTACCTGCCGTTTCATAGAAATTGGATGTTTCTTCTGCATTAAAACTTATTGTAAGATTTTCGTTTGTAGTATATTCATGTACGTTTGTCAAACTAGTTACCTTAGATATTACTGCGCCATTTGATATTGTTGCATTTTCCAAATCAAAGGTTAATTTTGCAAAGTAAATGAAGCTGTAGGAGTAATTAAAAACTCCTGTTGAGCGCGGTAATTTACTCTCTGGGCATATCCCAATTTATTGTTAGCTTTAGCCTCAAGTACGTGATAAAAAACAGACCAACTATTATTCGGATCAGATTGTCCTAAATATGATTCACTTTGAATAGAAAAGTACCCCTTATAAGTAGATGGTATAAGATCCCAACCTGCACTATATAATGACCCCGAATTATCTTTTGCTGTCATCAGAATCTTATCATCTGGAGCATTTGTGTAATAACCGACAGATAATGGTGTGTTTGAGGCACTAGAATATATCAAATATGGAATGCCAGATGTTGCCGGAAGAATTTTAAGATAAAACCGGCTTCCTAATGATGTCGATGAATTTCCCAATGTAACCTCTTTTCCTGCTCCATCACAGAAAAGATAAGAATTTGAAGTTGTAGAACCACTTGCGACAGCACGAACCTTAATCGTTACCGGAAGTTCTCGAATCGCATAGATGTTAGATGAAAAGAAATCATCTACAGTTGCATCAAGAGCTTGTACTTTCCGATTGTTAGAGTACATCTTCTCATAACGTGCCTTCAACTCTTTAAGTTCTTCTGTCTCTTCAAGAGATACAAGTTCTCCCCAATCAATCGTATCACCCAGGCATGACCGTGTCAAAGAGGTATTTTCTGAAACATTTTCAAAAGAATCTTTAGCGAATTCCTCCATTTCATTTGTACATGCTGCCGCGAAAGCAGCGACAAATAACAGCATTGAAATTTTACTTTTCATAATTGAACTATTAAAATTAGACATAAGTTATCTGCATGTTTCATAACCGAGTGCAAATATACGACTTTTTAAAAATAAACCGTCCATACCGTTTATTAAAACCGACTTAATTTGCGTTATTTAACATTGGTATTGCGTATAATAGTAACCACTTAGCCGTTAATTGTGATTTAATTTTCTGATAATCAATTAGTTGCTACTTAAACTAATCACGAATTGGGGATTAACTAATTCAACATAAAGAGTGTTGCTAAATACAACGTATTGATTAACAATTTGTTTCTATAGCTAAGTAGTTACTTCGCGAAAACGATTGTACTAAAAAACACTAAAATTCTTGTGATTTCACTCAAATCTAACAGTCCGTACTGTTTATTCTATATCTTTGCACAAGATTTCAAATTTGAAGTTGAACTATATTACAATTTTAGTTATGGGTATTAAACAGTTATTCGCAATAACAGCAATTGGATGGATGTTTACAAATTCAGTACAGGCGCAATCTAAATTAAATGGAGAGATTTATTCCACGGACGGTTTTCCTATAACTGATGCCGTTGCGATTCTCAGAGACTCTTTAAATCATGAAACGGCATACCATGTTGCTCATTCGGACAGTTTAGGTCGATTCTATGTAGCTGCCCCAGATAAGCGTGCAAATCAACTGTTTGTTAGCTGTTTGGGATATAAACAAGCAATTTGTCCTTTTTCTACGAGCACAAGTCATGTGCGCATTGTTCTGGAAGGAGATAACAGCATGAAATTGGATGAAGTAATTGTAAAAGGAATAAGACAACGAACCAAAGTGGAAAGCGACAGATTGGTATATAATATGGACACCAACCCATTCAGCGATGACAATGCTTTGGAGGCTTTTAAGTACGTTCCTTTCGTAGCTTCGGATGGGCAACGATTTTCTATCATTGGAAAAAGTGAAACGAAAATTTATGTGAATGGCCGGGAGAAGAAACTTGCTCCGGATGCCGTAGGTGATTATTTAAAGGGGCTTTCCGCTGATCAAATAAAAAGCATAGAGGTCATCCATTCTCCAAACAGTTCGTTTCGGGGAGAGGGGAATTTTGGTATTATCAACATCCTGTTGAAGCAGAAGGAGGATGAAGGATTGCAAGGTTCGTTGTCCGCACAAGTATGGCGGACGCATTACATGAAAGAACGTGGCAATCTGAACCTGATGTATCACAAAAACAAATTGACACTGAATTGCATGGTCGGTTTTGCGAATCAAAGCGATTGGAAGAAAGATGAAACGGAAAGTTTTCTAAAAGAGACCGCCACAACAACGTGGCAGAATAGCAAAATAACAGGATTTACCCGACGTGCCAATGGAAACATGGATTGGTCATACCAGCTCTCCGGTAAGGACGAATTGGGAGGTAACCTCAATTTCTCTTATTCCAAACTTGACTGGACTGATAAAGGACGGTTAAAACAAACGGATGCGGATAAGGAAGACATGTTGAGCGTACAACATAATAACGATTTGGGACGCGACAGAACGGATGCGGGCATTAATCTATTTTACCAACATCGTTTCAACCAACAGGGACAAGTGTTGAATATTGATTTCGATTACATCTATAGCCGGAACAAACAGTTTGTATGGAATCGTATGGACAATTTGGATGATAACCTGCAATATCTCTCGCCTTATAACTATTATCAGGAGATTGTACCTCAAAGCAGTAATATATGGTCAAGCAAAATAGAATATAGGCAAAACGTAGGTAACAATCAATTAATGGCTGGTTTAGATAGCTATTATTCAAAGATTGACAATAAAGACACTTTCATGCAAGGTACAGATGACGGCTATGTAGAAGATAAAAAACAAAGCAGTCACTTTGCATTGGAAGAATGGACTTCTGCCTTGTTTGCCAGTTGGAAAAGAGAATGGATTTCCGGTTTTTCAACCCGTTTGGGCTGCAGATTGGAATATACTGACTATACTACCCGACAATACTCATTGCAGGAGAAATCGAAGAATGATTTTGTAAGGGTATTGCCGAATCTATATATCAACTACCGGTTATCACCCGATCATGTGTTCTCATACATTTTTTCCAATCGAATGGAACGTCCGGTATTTTCTTTATTTAATCCGTTTAAAGTTTATACATCTGCAACAAGCTATACGACTGGAAATGCAAAATTGAATCCGGAAATCATGTACGGACAGACTTTGCAATATCAATTTTTCAAGCGATACATTTTTCAGGCAACCTATCAGCGTGTGAATAATCAGATTTATGAACTGACGTTTGCTACAGATGACAACATACAGGTGACCACTCCTGTTAATGCGGGAAGGTTTGAGTATGTCATGCTTGCATTGAATACAAATACCTCTTATTTGAAGGAGTATGCCAACTTGGATATAACGGTTTCTTATTTGTGGCAGCGCATGAATGACATTGAATATGAGAACACCCATGCTAAAGGTTACCATAATGGTGTATTTCAGATAGATTTGAATAATAACTTCACTTTGTCAAAACAGCATAAAATCTCGTTTGATTTGAATGTGTCGTACAATACTAAAGATGTTTCTTTCTACACCGAAACACCAATGAAACTTTATTTATATGGACAATTGAAAAAACGTTTCAAGGCGTGCCAGTTATCCTTATATGGCTTTTGTAACCTATATATGTATGATGGAAAGATAACAACACGTTGGCAAAATAAGTATGAAAACGATAATATACAACGTATCAGCCTGATTAAAGGGGAACCTATCGGTGTCGGTTTTCGTTTCAACTACTATTTTGGTAATAAAAAAGTAAATGGACTACAAGAGAGAAAGAGTTCTGGAGCGGAAGCTAAAAGAAGATTATAACAAATGGAGTAACCCAAAAAGCCATAAGTGAGTAGGGAATAATATAAATGTTTTTTCAAATGAAAACATCTAGTTTAATGACATTCGTAAAAAGCCTTGAAAGACAAGGGCTAAAAGACGAAGAAAACATCCTGCTATTCGCAGGAAGAGGTAGTGTTAATGTTGATGTAGCTGCAGGTAATAACTGTAGATGCAATGGTGACAATTGTGACTGTAATGGCACAGTACTGAAACCAATCGAGTCAACTGACAAATTAGTTTAACCTTGTCAACTGAGTCGTTGTTAATTATGCAACTAACAACGGCTCAGTTTTATAACTAATAACAGAAAAATGAAACAAAGCATATTTAACTCAATTATAGATCTTACAGAATCTTCCACTCTCATATATAACTCATATTCTGATAGTTTTTTTATTGTAAAGAAAGAATTTAAAAAACTTATTTCTGACATCCAAACAGTTAAGCACAGGTTCCCCCATTTATATAGACGTTTTGTGAGGACAGAAATATATGTTGGAAATAATGTAGATGAACTGCATAATCTGAAAGAAAGATATAAAAAGATAGCAAACAATGACTCTAATTTCTTCCTAATGATAAATCCTACATTGGACTGTAATTTCAAATGCTGGTATTGTTATGAAAATCATATAAAAAAATCCGAGATGGATAAAATCAATCTTGCAAAGGTAAAAGATTTAATAAATAATATTTTGGAAACGAAAATTAATACATTTACTTTGTCTTTTTTTGGAGGAGAGCCATTCCTTAAATATAATCAAATTGTATTACCACTAATAAAATATACATCCGAACAATGTAAATTCAGAAATATTAGTTTTAATATTTCATTTACATCTAATGGTTCATTGATAACTCCAAAAAGAATCACTGAAATAAAGAATATAGGACCACTTGCTGTTCAAATAACATTAGATGGCAACAAAGAGACGCATAATAAAACAAGATTTTTTCAAAATGGCAGAGGCAGTTATGACATCATCACTAAAAATATACACAATCTTATTTCCAATGGATGCCACGTTAGATTAAGGATAAATTATACCCAAAACACTATAAATACAATAAAAGATATTATTTCAAATTTTAATTCTGCAACAGATGAAATGAAAGAAAAAATATTAGTTGATTTTCATAGAGTGTGGCAGGACAAAGATAGCATGGATATTATACCAGAAATTAGAAAAGTTGCGAATGAATTTCGAAATAATGGATTTAAAGTATTATATAATTCACTCAATGAGATTACCAATTGCTGCTATGCAGACAAAATAAATACAGCTATAATTAATTTTAATGGCGATGTTTATAAGTGTTCTGCCAAAGATTTCACCAAAGAAAATAGAGATGTTTTTTTAAATGAGGAGGGACAAATTATATGGAACCAACCACCTCAGTACAGGCTTTCTCTCAAGCTAGACAACAGGCCTTGCCAAAAATGTAGAATTGCACCATTATGCGGTGGTGGATGTACAAGTTTTATAATCAATAGAAAAAAAGATAATCAAGAATATTGTTTATATAACTATGACAATGATATAATTGACAAACTTATTTTAGATCGTTTTGAAACATATTGCAAATGAAGAAAAAATTCCCATTTATCAGGCAACAAAACATAAATGACTGTGGCGCAACATGTTTAGCTATGGTTTGTCAATTTTATGGCAAAAAAATATCACTAGGAAAATTACGTAGTTATAGTAATACTACCCGAAGTGGAGTTACTACATATGATATAAAAGAAGCTCTTGATAAATTAGGATTTGAGAATTATATCGTAAAATTGTCAAACAAGGAAATAGAACAAATTCCACTACCTGCCATATTGTATTGGAATCAAAAACATTTTGTTGTCTTATATAAAATAAGCAAACGAAATAATAGTATTAAATATCACATTGCAGATCCAAACTTTGGAAGAGTCCACCTTAATATAGAAGAATTTAACAATGGATTTTTTACCAATGGCATACATGGAGTTGGTATTCTTCTAAAACCAACAAAAGCATTTGACAAGATTAATAGAAGTTATAACTATCATTCAATAGCACAGCGAACCATAAATCTTTGTAAGCTAATCAGTCGCTTCAAAAGCAAGTTGATTTTTTCATTTATTTTAACTCTATTTGCAATGATGGCAAATTGGGCAATACCTGTATTATTCCAATTTATTGTAGATAAAGGTATTAAGGATGCTAACATAAATCTTATATATTTAATATCTATCGGGCAACTTACTCTATTTATGGGATATTTAGCATCAATGTGTTGGTCCAATATCTTACTAACAAAAAATAGTTTCAAAATCGGAATAACTTTTTTGAGTGATTACTTAAACAAATTAATAAAATTGCCAGCATACTTTTTTGACACTAAGGCAAATTCTGATTTAATACAATTGGTTGATGATCAAGAAAATTTAAAGTCATTTTTAAGTTATGATTTTATTGAAGCGGTATTAGCTTTGTGCAATATTCTTATTTTTTCAATCTTAATAATTCATTATAACATATTGGCGTTTACTTTTTTTTGTCTATTCGCACTCTTGGCATCTCTTTGGTCATTGCTATTCTTAAATAAAAGAAGACAAATAAATTATAGACGATTTTCATTGTTCTCCGAAGGAAAATCTCATATCTATGAACTTGTCATGGGAATGAAAGAAATAAAACTAAACAGTGCCCAAAAAAAAAGAGTCAACCATGTTTGTGAGATACAAAATAGAATTAATAGTTTTCAGCTGAAAGAATTGTACTTAAATGGATATTCTTCTTTGGGAGTCTCAGCCTTGAGCAAAATTAGAGATATTTTTATTACTATATTTTGTGCTTATTTAGTCATAGAAGGACAAATAACCATAGGAATACTATTAACTATCAACTACTTGATAGCTCAAATATCATCATCATTAGATAAAATCTTGCGTTTTTCTATAAATATTCAAGATGCCAAATTAAGTTTTGACAGGTTAACTGAAATACAAACCCAAGATGATGAAGAAAAGGGCCGTAATCTCTATGTTAATCTATATGATGTCAGATGCATAACATTACAAAATGTTTATTTCAAATACTTAGGAAATTTATCACCTTTTGTCTTACAAGATATTTCTTGTCATTTTGAAATCGGAAAAATTACAGCTATCGTTGGATCAAGCGGAAGTGGAAAAACCACGTTGTTGAAGTTGTTATTAGCATTTTATAATCCAACAAAAGGAAATATTGCCATCGGCCTCCATTCTATGAGCGAAATAAATCCTGATGAATGGCGAAAAGAATGTGGAGTTGTTATGCAAGATGGGTTTTTGTTTAGTGGTAGTATTTCTGAAAACATAGTTTTTTCTGATGAAAATCCTAAATTTGAAAATATTCGAAAAGCTGCACAAATAGCTTGTATTCATGATTATATAGAATCATTACCCTTAAAATATGAAACTCATATAGGGAATACTGGAGTTGATTTGAGCGGAGGACAGAAACAAAGATTATTAATAGCCAGAGCTATTTATAAAAATCCCAAATTTCTTTTTTAGATGAAGCAACCTCTTTTTTAGACGCAACAAATGAGCTATTAATCATGAACAATTTGACTGATTATTTTAAAGGTAGAACAGTATTAATAATTGCACATAGACTCAGTACAGTCAAGAATGCAGATAATATCATTGTTTTAGAACATGGCAAAATAGTAGAAGAAGGTAATCATAACCATCTTATAGAACGAAAAGGAAGATATTATGATTTAGTAAAAAATCAACTTGAACTAGAATAGTTGTCTGGTTGTATAAATTCTATAATATCTTATAAAAAACACTCTTTTGACAAAATACAAACAGTATGTTCTGTATATAGATATTATATTTGCTCGCAAATTTACATCTTAAATAAAATCAATTTGATAATGAAAGAAAAGTATTCACTAAAAGATTTCCAGACAATAGATGGAATGAATTTCATTGAACGTGCAAAGCATTTTCAATTGTATATTGACCAACTAAACAAGGATTATCATCAACCGTATTATACACGATCCATGACCGGAATTGACAGCAAGATGATTGCTATTGATAATTATACACAGAAAGAACAAGAAATAGTGGCTTTTGTTTCCAATGACTACTTAGGTATGTCTAAAAATCCAGAAACAATAAGTGCAGGTATTGAGGCAATTAAAAAATATGGTACAGGCGCATGTGCTGCTCCAATCATAGGAGGCTTTTTAGACATACATCGACAATTGGAAATAAAACTTGCCAATTTCTTATGCTGCGAAGATGCTTATATTTTTTCTTCAGGATTTGGAGCCAATGCAGGTGTTCTTAGTGCATTAATGGGCAAAAACGACATTGCCTTGACAGATAGTTTTATTCATGCAAGTGTTTATGACGGACTGCATGAAACAAACGTAAAAAGCATTGGGCATAATGACCTGAAATATCTAGAAATGACTCTAAAAGCAGTAAAAGACAAATATGATACCAAACTGGTGATAATTGATGGAGTCTATTCGCAAAATGGTGATTTGGGATTACTGCCTGAATACATTGAAATATGCCACAAGTATGGAGCACAACTGATGGTAGATGATGCTCATGGAATTGGAGTCTTTGGAGAAAATGGACGAGGCACTACAGAATATTATAATGTATTGGGACAAGTAGACATATTGACAGGAACATTAAGCAAGGCTTTTGGTTGTATTGGTGGATTCGTGGCAGCCTCAAAAAAGATAATACAATATTTAAAATACTACAGCAGAACCAGTACTTTTTCTGCCGCACCCACTCCGCAAGTTACTGCTTCTGTAATAAAAGCCCTTGATATTATTGTGGAAAAGCCTGAAATTAGGCAAAGGCTTTGGCAGAATACTGAATATATGAAAAGAAGACTTTTGGAAAATGGATATGACATAAAAGAAACTGTTTCTCCAATTTTCCCTATAATGATAAGAGACAATTATTTAGTTAAAGAAGTCGCTCTTATGTTGATGCAGAAAGGCTACTACGCTGTTGGAATCTGTTATCCAGCCGTCAGCAATAATGAAGCAAGAATACGAGCCAGTGTACTTGCAACTCATACAGAAAAGGATATAGATGGATTTGTAAACGCAATGAATGAAATAAACGAACAGTTGCATTTTACGGAATTTTCCTCAAGAAAAAAATAAGTGCTTGACTTCTGAAAGGAGCACTTCGACTGAGAAATCTAAACATGATGTCAAAAAAGCATCTAGAGAACTAATTACCCCTACTGCTGCATATATTGTAGTAGGGGTAAAATTGAGATTTGAATAAAAAACTCTTTTCCATATTGAAAAAAAATTATATTTTTATTTGATCGTATAAATAACGATATTGTTTCTTCATATTTTCAATATCATATCCATTTGGCAGACCAACTCCAATATAAGAAGCCCCCATAAATATATTCATGAAAATATGAGCATAGGCAACAACATCAATATCTGATTTTATTTCTTTTGCTTCAATAGCATCATTAAATAATTTTATCCAGTTTGCCAGTTCTTTTTCTACCCAAGACAATGCAAAATCAGCCATTTTATCACTATATGAAAATGCGCTGCATTCAATATTGAAAAATGCCTTATTAACATTTGCAATAGCTGAGGAAGAGAAGTCTTCTTGCTCTTCAATCCGTTTCTGAATAAAATCCTCTATATGATTCCATAGTCCTACAATATTATCATTGGATACAATGGTACTTCTCTTAAATATTAAGTTCTCCAATACCATCTCAAACAAATTTTCCTTTGTTTGTATATGATACAGAATTGCACCACGACTTAATCCTGTGGCTTTTTCTAAATCCGCAAAAGTCACTTTCTCAAAAGGCTTATTTGCAAAGAGTTTAAACGCCTCCAATAGAATTTTATTCTTACTTACACTATTTTCTGCTTTACGTCTCATAATATGTTTTTTACAAAAGTACTCATTTTAATTTGCATGGACGAAAATATTTTAATTAATTAATCCATGTTTAACTTAAATGATAAACTCTTGATAAGAAGGAATATCTTTTGAGCTATAAGAAGCTATATAGCATTGTCTCCAATATAAAGCTTCAAAGCTATTTCCAAAAAAAATAAAATTACCCGTTCTACTTTCCAATAATGATATGTCTTTTTGGGCTACTTGGCACCAATATGCCTTGCCCACATCAATCATTTTCACTATCCTTTCCTTGAAACAAGGGAAATGCAATCTAACTTGTTCGGTAGCATGAAAAAAAGCGATATATGGATCAACAGGAACATCTTCTTGCTTGAACCAATTTTGTATCTTATTTATATGCTCGTTTTTTAACTCCCAATACAGTTTTAAAGAACATATATTATCAGGGGGTATTGGATAGAATATATTCAAAGAAGAAAAGAAATATCGCTCTATCACCTCTTCAAAAATAGCACTCTTATCCTTAAAATGATAAAAGATAGCTCCCCTTTGCAACTTAGTAACCCGTTCCAACTCAGGAACTGTCACTTTTTCCACATTCTTCTGAAGAAATAATTTAAAAGCTTCCTTCAAAATAAGCTCTCTTGAATTTTCTACAGGTTTATTGAACCAATCTATTTCTGCCATAGGTAAATAGTTTATTAAATTTCTTTAAGTAAACTCTTTACCATATCTAATATATTGGCACAGAGTCCACCCGTTTACGTAATAGAGGCACTAGCAAGCCCGAAAGACAAAACGAGCGACCTGTGCCGTATTTTTAATAATACGACACACCCGCTTCGTATATCCTTGTCTTTCTTGAAAGTTGCTAGTTTTCTATTACAAGTTCACACGAATACGAATCGAATGAGACAAACTCATCTATGTAAGAATGGTGATATTACACACCAACTTACCGCAAAGATACACAAAATATTATAATGTATGAAAATTGATTAAGGAAATAACGAATTTTAATTCAAGATAATCAGCATCAATATATAATTTCCAATTGGTCATCTAAAGACAGCCAAACTCTTTCGAAAGAATCTGGCTGTCTTTAGATGTTTATGTTTTCTTGAATTGTAAAAGGGAAATTTGTATAATCCAAAACGTATATATAAAAAAAGTTCCGCCCTGGTACGCTGTTCTACGGGAAGCGTGGCAGATTCTAGCAAGGCAAACCTACGACTTTCTTTTGGAATGTCCAAGAACTTCGGACAAATAAATTCATTTTTAACTTTTTACAGTCTGTTCTTATCCCCATGCGAGCGATTCCATGTGTCGTAATCGGAATATGTGGGAGTGTCGTTCCCAAAAGATGATTTCTTGCTTCTTTTGCGGCGTTTGGGCTTTTTGTCGTTATCATCCCCACCGGAGAAAATGCTTTTGAGTATTACATAGCCCACCAAGAGTATAATCAGAGTGTCCATATATTTAGTTTTAAGTGGTTGATTAAAATATAAAGATAGCAAACAATACCCATACAAGCAAATAATTAGCATACATTTTACAAAATGAAAGTATTAAAGAATTTGTATTTTTCAATTTGCTATCTCAAATTAGGAAAGAATACGGGAATAATCACCGTAGAACTATAGATTACGTGAGATTAACGAGTGTTTTTTTAGATATTATTCTTTGAAATGATTATTTTTGCCGTAAGAAATCAAAGGAAATCATATAATAGTATGAAACAGATACGACTGGAACATTTTAGATGCTACACGGATTTGAACATTAACTTCAAGTCTGGAATAAATCTGCTTATCGGTGATAATGCAAGTGGAAAAACAACCGTTTTAAAAGCTTGTCAGTATGTATTGAGTTCTTTTTTTGCAGGGTACAGTGATGAGAATACACGCTGGATCAGTCCGGGAGATGACGATTTTACCGTACAGATAGTCAACGGAAACATCCAGCCGGGACAGCCGGTGAAGATTTACTTTGTTCCTGATTCCAGTCAATATGCGGCAGTTGCAATGGCAGACGGGCTTTTCATTCCTGGAGAGAAAAAAGAAGAATATATCATCCAAAAAAACAGCAAAAAAAACAATCGTGCCCTAATCAGTGGTATCGAGAATTACCGCAATTACGCCAAGACGATATTAAGTACCAATGAAGCATTGCCTGTATGGTGCAGTTTTTCAACAGAAGACATCCATGCCAATCGGAGTATCAATGCGAGCAAATTCAAGGAATATGCACAGAAAACCTCTTTTGGTTACTATGAGTGCCTGAACGGGGACGGTTTCTTCCGCTATTGGCTGAAACGACTGCTGATATTGCAAGAAGGGCAAAAGAATCTACATGAAATAGAAACGGTACGAACAGCCATTGCCAATGCTTTGGGAACCAATGGCAAGGGATGTGGTATCATTCAGGATATGCACATCCGACACAATCAGGGGAAGGTGTATTATGTGTTCTCCGATGGACGTGAAGTAGATGCCGACCACCTGTCAGACGGTTACAGACGTTTGGTGAAATCGTTACGGATATTGCCTTTCGTTGCGCCTTGCTCAACGGTCGTCTATATGGTGCCCAATCTGCATTGTTGACAAAAGGAACAGTATTGATTGATGAGATAGACATGCACTTGCATCCTACCCTTCAGGCAAGGGTATTGCAAGGGCTGCATAATGCTTTTCCTATGATGCAGTTCATAGTGACAACCCATGCTCCAATGGTAATGACCAGTATTGAAAATAATGCTGACAATATAGTTTACCAGTTGAACTATGACAATAAGAACTATCATATCCAAGAAAGACAAACATACGGCATGGATGCATCCACAATAACTGATGTAATATTAAATCAAACTCCAAGAGCACAAGAGGTAGCTAACCAGCTGGGCAAACTGTTCGATTTAATAGATTCCGATTCGGAAGAAGCCCGTGCATTCTTACATGATGCAAACACGTTTTGGAGATAAATTGCCAGAGCTGGCCGAAGCCGAGGCTATGTTGGACTTTTCTATTGTAGAGGACGATGAGAAAAATTGATAAGAATACGGAACCTAGGGAATGGATTACTTATCGTCAGACTCCCGGAGCGACTTACCAATCTAAACCCGAATTACGTTCTTCCTTATTGAAAGAACAGGGCTATATATGCGCATACTGTATGCGGCGGATTCCTGCCAAGGACGGCAACAGCAACGAAACGACCCGAATTGACCATATACTTTGCAGAGAGAAGCATGAGAACCGCCAACTTGATTACCGAAACATGGTGATTTGCTGTCCCGGTGCAATTGATTGTGAATTCCACTGCGACAAATCAAAAGGGAACAATGACGTTTCCTTTAACTTGTTTGACCAATCTTTCATCAACACACTGTCATACAGTACTAAGGATGGGACAATAAAGTGTGAGATAGAACAGTATGATACAGAAATAAATGAGATTCTCAATCTAAACCATTCTTTGTTGAAGAACAATCGCAAGTCCACCTTGAAAGGGGTTATCCAGCAACTACAAAAAAAAGGCGTTGGAAGGCGACTCAAATAAGAAACCTATTAAACCACTGGGATACGAAAGACCGTAACGGTCGATATAAGCCATTCAATGGGATTGTCGTCTGGTATTTGAAGAAAAAACTTGGTATATAGAATTTTCTTGGTTTGGATTTAATTGATATTCAGTTAAAACCTGCTTCCCCCAAAAGTACAATATAAAAAATCACTCCAAAACGCCCAATTGTGTTACCGCTTCCTCTTTCGTTTCATGAATGAACTGCAAGAGGATATCGGGATTGATGCAGCGGCCACGGTGCTTGCAGGTGAGGTGCAAATGAGGGTTGGTACTGCGCCCCGTGTTACCGGTAATGGCAATCACCTCGCCGGGCATGACAGAAGCTCCTTGCAGAACCAACACTTGGGAAAGGTGGCAATAGCTGACGGTATAGTCGCCATGGCGGAGGGTGACGAACTTGCCCGAACATTTGTCATGTCCCACTTTGATTACCATACGTCAGTTCGGGATAATATTAGAACAATGTTAGTTGTTTGTTGTCCTCAACACAATATCCTTTGATGGCCTCAG
>CANPVZ010000026.1 GCA_947581855.1 uncultured Phocaeicola sp. | reverse complement strand
CGAACACTCCAAAGGATGAGCTTGTGGTGTTCGCTACGCAACTTCTTCAACGTCTCGATGGCAAAAGGAAGTTCACGGCCTATGCCGGGATAACGGTGCTCGACGATCGTACCGTCGAAATCTACAGCGATTATCATACGGATTAATAAATGTTATAAATGGATCCGAATAAACAGTTCTCAATAAACGGCTCTCAACGAATAACCCTCAGCCCAGGAGGATGGTTCAAAAAAACGGACATTCCGGATGAGCCACAATGACCCGCCTAACCGGAATACGCTGTCAGGAATCTCATCAGCTGCTTATGGGTGGCCGACGGTTTCGCATGCGTGCGGAAATAGGACATGGCCTTCTCTTTATACAACGGCTCCTGCGTAGCAATATAAAGGCAAGACGCAAGAAAAGCGCGAAGATCTATAGACATCTTACCTTCCGCAGAGAGATTAATGATATCCAATTCCTTTTTCACCTTTTTCGCTAGTTCGGACGTACCGAAAACATCACCGCGCAACACGGCACAAAGTAACATAAGCGCATAAAACTTACGACGAAGGGCATCGCTCTCAAACAAACGGTAACGATAGTTATAAAGCAACTCTAACGTACAGATGTCTTTTTTCCGGCTTTTTTCCGAAAGATCTTTTTTCAAACGATGGTTCATTATCGTAAACAGTTTACGCTGCATATCTTCCAGGAATTTATAGCAACTAGTTTCACGAATGATGCCATCACTAATCTTCGATTCGTAAAGCACATCCTGAGGACGAAGGTTCGGCAGCTTCAAAAGCATGGCGCCATGAAAGAGATGAAAGCCGACCGTTAACTGATAACCGTTCTTCCCTTTACGGATTTCAAGGACACGGGCCTTATAGCCTTTAAATTGAGTGGTGTTGAGCACAACTTCATCGTTTTGCTCTATATCCTCAATGGCGGGCCATACCTCGAACTGCAGGCGCTTGTCGCAACAAGCATTGATAAATTGCTCCATCACACTATGCCGGACAGTTACTTTATTCCTAGATCTATCGCGATAATACCATAGAGTCCTATAAAAATCTTTATTTTCCTTTGTGCTTAAGAGTATATCCAAGTCCTTACCGGAAGCCTTGATGAAGATATAACGTTTCAGTGCTGCACGCAACTCGTTATTAGAGCTCACTTCTTTACGGTCATGAAGGTTCACATAGGTCTCATCATCGAATTCCTCAGTAGAAGGAGCTGCGGAAATCCGGCGTTTCAAAAAACGGTATGGAACAAAAAACTGAAAGGGAAGCTCTCCTTGTTCTTTACGATGAATATTTTCCTCCAATAAATGTTCCTCGATAGCTTTCGGGTCGAGTGAGGTCATGACATACCATAAGGTATTATCTTTTTCTCCAAATTCAGTTATCGGATTCCCTCCCATGCAGATATTTCTCATACTCCCCCAAACTGTAAGGTAGTTTGGGGTATTTTACTTATTTTCAATTAATTAATGACTTAAAAGTCTACATACTATTCGGAATTATTTCCAAAATATGTATTTCAAGCCTTTCTGCTTTTATCAATATTATTCTTATTCTTCCTTACTTTCATTTCATTCACAAGGAAGAAATCTTTCCACCTCTTACATAGAGGCGGAAAAGTCACAAAATATACTGTTAATCAATAATATACCTCATACCTTCTTTACAAATTACAATTTTATCTATCTGTCAAATCATGCTTTTTTCCATTTTTTTTCATTGACAAGTTTTTGTACCACACCGATATTTTATATCTTTGCAGCAAAATCTTTCCGCCTCTATGTAAGAGGTGGAAGAAAAATACCGTACTTTCCAACCTTTATAAATAAATCGTAATAGCCGGTTCCAACAGGGAATCGGCTATTTTCTTTCCTACACAGTTTTAAGTTAGAATATAGAAATATCTATTGATGAATATGAACAAAACTTTTAAGAGGACGTTATAGGACATAAAAGAGATAGAAATAAACAAAATTAATAACCTAAAACAAATTAAACAATGAAAAAAATCGTAGCAATAGCTTTATTTTCTACCTTACTTGTCGCATGTGGTAATAAAGCTAATAATCAAGGTGTTGCCGTAGCAGAAGAATCGGACAGTCTCTATATGGTTAATGATTCCACCATAGCAGATTTACAAACTTACCAATATGAAGGTCTTCTGCCCGATGGAGACGAAGAGCTGGAATATCAACTTACTATTCAAAGCGTAGGATTAAACAGTGATGGTACATATACTTCCAAAACTACTTACTCATCACCTAATAATAGTAAAAGTAAGACACTTACGGACAGCGGAAAGAAAATTACTTTAATAGGTATCCCCAATGACAGTACGGCTGTAATTTACCAACTTGTATCTAACCAAGGAGGAGAAAATATCAACTTCATTGTGGAAGGAGACAGTGCATTAACCAGAGTAGATAAAGAGTTTAAACGTCTGGTAACGGACTTAAAACATTCAATCAAGAGAGTCAAATAACTTATTTATCCATTTAAACAAAAACTGATATGAAAAAATTAATTCCTATCCTATTCGCAGCCTTAGCTTTTGCTGCCTGCGAAAAAGATCCAGATTTGGACAAGTTAGATAATGAGTATCTGGTCATTACAAACTACGACAAAGAGGCACCATTCAGCAGTTTTCATACATATTACATGCCGGATAGTATTCTGCTCATTACTGACAAGGATGAAAAAACGTACTGGACCAGCGAATCGAACGAAAACGCTGCTGACATTCTGGCTACATTCAAGGAGAATATGGGACGGCTATATACCGAAGCGCCTAATAAGTTGGTAGCAGATGTAGGATTGCAAATCAGTTATGTAGCCAGTACCTATTACTTCACTACATGGGAAAATAATCCGTGGTGGTATAGTTATCCCAGTTATTGGAACTACGGCTACTGGGGTGGCTGGGGAGGATGGTATTATCCCTATCCTATTACCTTCAGTTATAGCACCGGTTCATTCATTGCCGAATTGGTAAATCTGAAGTCTAACGATAGCTCCACATCTAAAAAATTGAACGTAATATGGAGCTGTGATATCAGCGGTCTGTTGAACTACAACGGTTCATTGAATCTTACCAAAACCATAAACGGTATTAATCAAGCATTCAATCAATCGCCCTATTTGAAGAAATAAGTTAGTAACGTAAGTAAATGTATCAAAGAATTATGAAAACAATAAAATACTTAAGCGGGATTCTGGCTGTATCAGCCATGTTCCTGATGTCTCTTCCGGCAAGAGCACAAATTACTCCCGATACGTACTTTAATATCGACTGGCAGATTAACCTTCCGTTAAGCAACGGATTTGCTGAAAACGGCAGTGGATGGGGAGCAAATTTTGAAGGCGGTTACTATCTTTCTCCGTCTTTCGCATTAGGTGCGTTCTTGAATTATCATACCAATCACGAGTATGTATCACGCCGTACCATTCAATTAAACAATACAACGTCTATGAGTACCGACCAGCAACATTCTCTATTCCAGTTGCCTTTCGGTGTTGCCGCACACTATCGCTTCGACTACAATAAATTCCAGCCTTATGTGGGATTTAAATTAGGAGCCCAATATGCACATATGACCTCGGATTTTTATATCTACGAGGAATCAAAAAATACATGGGGATTTTATATGTCTCCGGAAATAGGTTTCGAATATTATCCCTGGACCAACGGCCTCGGATTCCATGCCGCATTCTATTATAGTTTCTCTACCAATAAAGGAACTTTGTTAGATTCCGACATAAACAAACTGAACAATCTCGGTTTCCGTATCGGTGTGGCCTTTTAAAGGAAAGGTGCAAAGATATTGGCAAACCAACCTACAAAGCGCTTCCAGGGGGAGCGCTTTTTCCATATCTCCTTGGTAAGTTCGGTAGAATCTTTCTTGTCGGCCTCAAACATATCCGTCATTTCTTTCGTGACTTCCTTATCAAAAATAAATGCATTGACCTCATAATCGTAACGCAAACTGCGGCTATTTAAATTTGCCGATCCCAACGTACAAAAGGTATCGTCTACCATCATTATTTTAGAGTGATGGAAGCCTTTGTCATATAAATAAACTTTCGCACCGCGTTTTACAAGTTTATAGGCAAAATAGAGAGACGCATCAGGAGTAAAGGGAATATCCGAATGAGAAGAGATCATAATCTCTACCTCCACTCCTCTTTTAATGGCCTTTTTTAAGGCTTTCTTAATGGAATGGGTGGGTACAAAATAAGGATTAATCAATTGAATCTTTTCATCGGCCATATTTATGGAGGCAGCATAGGCATGACGAATCAGTTTCGGTGTGACGCCCGGCTCTCTATCTACAATTGCCAGTTCCACATCGGTATGCACAGGTCCGATACCCGCTTGTAACGTATCAAATTCGCTTTGCATAATTTGCAAAAGAGATATACTGTCAATCACTGCTCCATCGGAAATATCCGTTAAGTTTTCCTCCAATCCGGCTATCGAATCCGAAACTTGTTCCGATTCGAAAATAGGTGTGGCCATTCCTTCATATTCTATTACAGATGCTGCTTTATTTGCTTCCTCACCTGCTGCTGCAGAGAAATAGGCATCGCCGCCAATTTGTTGCTTCGTCACCTTATTCCATGTTTTAAGGAAGATGCGTTGGAGGTCATCCACAGCAGGGCCCTCTATCCGCATATGCATATCACGCCAGGAACCTACCTCCGGTGTTCCATTCAGGTAATAATCAGCCACATTCATACCTCCGGTGTAGGCCTTTTTACCATCAATCACCACTATCTTCCGGTGATCTCGTTTCAATACATGATTTACATAAGGAAAACGTATCGGATCGAATTTATATATTTCAATTCCCTTTGCCCGGATTTTATCCAGATGTTTATTCTTTAAAGGCTGATTGTTGGACATATTGCCAAAAGCATCGAATAAAGCACGTACTTCCACACCCTCGGCAACTTTTTGTGCCAAAAGCTCGAACAAAGCGCCGGCAATGGAATCATTACGGAAATTAAAATACTCTAAATGAACATGATGCTTTGCCTGACGAATGGCTTCAAACATATCGGCAAACTTGGCTTTCCCGCTTTTAAGCAGCTTCACTTGATTATGTTCGGTTACAGGCGCCCCCCACCCTTTCAGCAACTCTTTTACTATGGAATCGCTTTGAATTTCCTGAGCACGTACTTCAATCACACTGCCACATAGCAGGAGATAAAACAGTATATGAAAAATCTTATTCACTTGGCTACATTTAACTAAAGCTGTATCAAAAATAGATTACTATACATATTCTCCCATACGTATAATGCAATAAAAAGTATCTACTATTTTGAGACAGACAGAAAATTGGTCGCAAAGGTAGTACTTAAATTTGTGACCGCAAAAAAGAGAGTAAAAAAATACGGATTAACCCAGATAAAAGAGAATGAAACCACTCTTTCTGAGAAAATCCGTATTAGTTTATGTTTCAGGAAAGGGCTTACTTTACCATAATACCTTTCTTTTATGGGATTTGTATTACTTTCTTTTATATTGCGAAGGTTCTACACCGAATTCATCTTCAAAATATTTGTAGAAAGCCTTCCTATTTTTGAAACCTACAGTGAGCGCTATATCTTCCACTTCCATATCAGACTCAAGTATCATCTGCGCAGCTCTTTTTAAACGGATACCCCGAATAAACTCTACGGGATTTTTACCGCTTACGGTTTGTATAATCTTATATAATTTAGAACGATCGATTCCCAATGAAGCACTCATATCCGATACGGATAAGTCGGCCCTGGATATATTATCTTCCACATAACGAATAGCACTCCGGAATCGTAGGGTATCCTCCTCTGAAATGGTTGCATCAGCTAATATCATGTCGGGATTCTTATATTCAAAAATCTCCGTACCGGTATTCCGATACCATTTCAACAACTTGCCGATACGTTCTACCAATACCTTTATATTAAAAGGCTTAGCCAAATAATCATCGGCTCCAAACAGCAAATTCTGAGGACGTTCGCCATTTTCCACCCCATCCGTCATCATGATAAACGGAATTTTTTCAGTTGCTGTATTAGCCTTTACCAAATTACAAAGTTCATTACCGTCCATTTCCGGCATTACCATATCACAAAGAATAATGTCCGGGGTACACGTTTCCAGTAGTTCCCAAGCCTCTTTGGCACTTGCTACGGTCTGTACGCGATATATATTCTGTAGTTGTTCCGCCATAAACGACCGGAAATCTTCTTTCTCATCCACTAACAAAATAAGGGGTTTCTCTCTCGAAGGTAATTCGGAATCCGTATTTCTTTTCTCATCAAGCTCCTGTTGCATTTCAGCATTCTCATCAAGAACCGGATCTGCCGGAATCTCTTGCTTAACAAGATCATCAGACTCTGCCTTTTTGTTTTCTCCCTGTACAGGTTCTACAGATGGTTCCTTTCCACTTTCCATTTCCCTCATAGCATCCGGATTCATATTATTTGCCAATACTCCGGCCATCCGTCTCCGTTCTCTTTTTATTACCCACCGACGACCGAGATCCAACAGAGCCAATGCGATTAAAACATACAAAACATATGCCCACCATGTACGCCAAAACGGAGGAGTTATAACAATTTCCAAAATAGCCTCTTCATCACTGGCATATCCATCGCTATTGATTGCTTTTACACGTAAAATATAGTTTCCGTCCGGCAAATTAGCATACGCTATATTAGCCTCCCCGCTTTTTCCTATCGACCAATCCTTATCATATCCATCCAACATATACCGGAATTTCATCTTTTCGGGCAAATTATGACTGTCCGTAGCCAAGCGCAATTCGAAACCGTTTTGAGCGGCGTCTAACACTATACGCTGTACCTTGCCGATAGTTCGATCCAAAATCACTTGTCCATTATACATTTTATCAACAACCACCGATTCGCCATTTATTAACAAATCAGTGAAAACGACACGAGGAAGCACCTTGTCAAATACCATCCGGCTGGGCACAAAACGATTAATTCCTTTTAAACCGCCCATCACAATCTCACCGGAGGCCGTTGTGCAGACAGCACGCGGATTAAGCTCATACCCTTGCAGACCATCTTCTTCACTATAATTATAGATCTGATAAGAAGAGGTTCCGTTGGAATTGACTTTCACTACAATATTCGATACACCCCGACTGGTAGCCGCCCACATATTGTGTTCGGAATCTTCCGTAATACTATAAATTACACCATCCGACATTCCGTCTTTCTCGTCTAATATCTGTAAATTATCCCGACCGGGATTATAGATATTTAAACCGTTACGAGTAGCCAGCCATATATTCCCTTTTTCATCCTGATACACTTGATTGATGTAGGTGTTGGAAAATGATTGGTTCCCGGCTTTGCAGCCTGTATAATTCTGAATATTTCTATTAGCCAATGTCACAACAGACAAACCGTTTGCCGTTCCAACCAGCAGATTCCGTTCCGTACCTATCGCCAAATCCGTTACATAATCTGAAATCAGTTTATTCCGTGACGCAGTGAAAGCCATTACATTCCCCGTTTGAGGATTATAACAACGCAAGCCGTCTCCCATGAAACCAATCCAGATATTTCCATCCATATCTTCGGCTAAAGAAGAAATCGTTCCTTTAATGGAATCCGCAAAATGATAATGGGTGAATTTATTTCCGTCAAAACTATCTAATCCTCCTCTATAAGTAGCTACATAAACCTTTCCGCCCCTGGTCACCAATGTTGTATTGACTACATCTCCGGATATCGAATTTCCTCCAACATTACTATAACTTTTTACAGATCCGGTAGCACCGTCTTGCATCAGTAATCCCGCTCCATTCGTCCCCAGCCACAAACATCCCCTTGTCTTATCTTCGGAAACGGAAGTGACTTCTCCTACATAATCCAAATTAAACTTGTAGATACTTTTATTGTAATAAGAAACGCCTTTACGTTGTGTACCTACCCATACAATATTGGTATTATCCGTATATAAGAATCGGATATTGTTGTTGCGTAACGTACGTTCATTATCTTCATTGGTTTCCAGATGGCTAATATTTTTCTGTTCAGGATCGATTACAACCAACCCTTCTCTATCGGTACCCAACCAGATACGTCCTTGTTTATCCTGCGTAACGGATTTAATGGCTCCCTGAATATTGGGAATATCAGTAAGCCCCCATTGTTCAGCTAACGAAGAGATTGAAGTAGCCCATTTCCCCTGCAATCGGTTATATATCCACAGCAAAGAGGGACTATATACCCAGACATTATCTTTTCTATCGACAAATGCCGAATATTGCTCGGACAAAGTCTTTTTATTTTGCGGAATATAATCGCTTTGCCACATTATACGCCGTTGTTTTCCACTCAGGCACACCAACCGTCCATCCGAATATACCAATAAGACTCCCTCACTGCAATTAACAATCGACACAACGTTTCCTTCAGGAAGCTCCCCGCCATTTTGTAAAAATGGATATAATAGTTTCTGATCGTTCTTATACCAATAACATCCGGTTCCTTTGACATAAAACCAAAAATCTTTATTACGATCAATAAATATTAAAGAAGGAATCTGTTCCAATCCACAATTCCATACACGTTGACGCACATCTCTATCAAAACTTTCTTTCTGCGCATCATACACAACATATCCGCCTCCGGTACGAATCCACAGTTCACCGCCTGAAGCTTCCTGAATGGTTTCTATATAATTATCAGGCAACGTTTTCATATCGGTAGGATTCATATAGAACTTCCTAAAATTATAACCGTCGAAACGGTTTAATCCGGAAGCTGTACCAAACCACATAAATCCTTGCGAATCTTTCAAAATGGCATTAACTTGTCGGTTAGACAGACCGTCTTTTATATCTAAATGTTTAAATAAATAATCATAAGCACAAAGAGGGAAAGCATATAACCCCCATAAAACACATAGAATAAAGATCTTTTTTATCATAGTTTTATATATTATTCCGTAAGTAGTCTACAAAAGAAATAAAAATATGGTTATAAACAAAAATAAAACTCTAAAAAAAGAACTTTCTTGCAAAGAGTTAAAAGAAGGTCTTTCTTTTATCCGGATTAAACATAAAAATTAGACAAAAAGACATCATTAAGGATCAACTTATCAGAAAAAAAAACACAAATTATCGCAGAGCAATTATAGAGTGCACCGATCTGCGATAACCTGTGTTTACAAGAATCCTATGTTTACAAGAATCCTATCTATTTAAGTGATTTGCTATTTCTATAATACCCCTCCACTTATTTAACTTCCCAAGCTAAAGCACTGGCTCCCAAGACAGCCGCATCGGCATCTTTTAGTTCAGAAAAAAGCAACTTTACTTTGCCTTTGAATACATTATACATATTTGCTTCCATAGCCTCCCGAATGGGATCCATGATAAAATGTCCGGCTTTGGCCAGTCCTCCAAAAAGAATAATAGCCTCCGGACGAGAAAACAGTACGAAATTAGCCAAAGCTTCACCTAGAACCGTACCGGTAAAACAAAAAATATCCAACGCCAGTTTATCCTCTCTTACCGCAGCTTCATAGAGATCTTTCGAGGTCAGTTCTTCAACCGGAATACGGCGTAACAAACTAGGTTCGGTGCTTGCTACCAACATCTCACGTGCCGTACGTACGATTCCGGTTGCCGAACAATAAGTTTCGAGGCAACCATATCGCCCGCATCCGCAACTCCGTCCTTCCGGACGGACGATCACATGTCCCAATTCTCCTGCAAAACCATCATAGCCGTATACAGGCTGTCCGTTGATGACAATACCGCTTCCTATACCAGTACCCAATGTAATCATTATAAAATCTTTCATGCCCCGCGCCGCTCCATAAGTCATCTCTCCTATAGCCGCCGCTTTCGCATCATTGGTCAAAACAACAGGAAGACCTGTTTTTTCAGAGAACATCGAAGCAATGGGTACCACTCCTTTCCAGGGAAGATTTGCAGCCTGCTCAATACAGCCGCTATAATAATTTCCATTAGGGACTCCGATTCCTAGCCCTTTCAGATTCTCAAACTCAACCTGCGTCTGAATCATGGGTAACAACTTCTCACACACGGCATCGATATACTCTTCAATAGCAGGATATGCCTGCGTTTTTATACTGTCGTGACATAAAATATTGCCTCGTGCATCTACAATACCGAATACTGTATTGGTTCCACCGATATCCATGCCTACTACATAATTTTTTTCCATACCGTTACTTATCATATCCGAGCTTTTTACTTAATTACAGTTCTAAAAAATATTTGCCAAAAATACAATAAAAAAGAGACAATCTTCTAATTTAATAAAAGAAAATATTGTTTGCAATTTGGTTGCATTTATTTTCACTTACCTTTGTCATCGAGAAACAAAATACGTTGAGTTATGAAAAAATATAGTCCGGAACTTATTTCGATATTGCTCCTATTCTCAGGCATTATTATGGAAGTTATGTCTATCGGTTGGTTCCAAAATTCTACCCTGTCTTTCATTTGGTACTTTTGCGCCTTTCTACCTGTAGGACTCCCGGTATTGAAAGAGGCGATAGAATGTTTATGCGAAAAAGAATTTTTTACCGAATATACTCTTATGAGCCTTGCTGCATTCGGCGCTTTTTATATCGGAGAATATCCGGAAGGAGTCGCTGTCATGTTATTCTATTCCATAGGTGAACGTTTTCAGGATGCGGCCGTGGGAAAAGCGCGCTCGCATATAAGCTCTTTGTTGGATGTGCGCCCGGATAAAGCATCGGTTCTAAGACAAAATATATATACGATAGTAGCTCCGGATACGGTGCTTCCGGGAGAAGAGATAGAAGTAAAAGCAGGTGAAAGAGTTCCTTTAGACGGATTATTGCTAACCCATTCCGCCACATTCAACACCGCTGCACTCACCGGAGAAAGTATACCTCGCACTTACAACTATATGGAAACCATCCCTGCGGGAGTCATCGTAACAGATAAAGTCATACATATGCGAGTAACCAAACCCTATGCAGAAAGCACTTTATCACGCATGTTGGAATTAGTGCAGAACGCAGCGGAAAGAAAGGCTCCGGCAGAACTGTTTATACGCAAATTCGCCCGAATCTATACACCGGTTGTTACAGCGTTGGCTGTACTGATTGTATTGATTCCTTATCTTTATTCTTTAATAACACAAGATTTCAATTTCATATTCAATGACTGGCTCTATCGGGCTTTGGTTTTTCTGGTTATTTCCTGTCCATGCGCCTTAGTGGTAAGCATTCCGTTAGGATATTTCGGAGGTATTGGAGCCGCGTCCCGACAAGGTATTTTATTTAAAGGAGGAAACTATCTGGATGCGATTACACAAATCAACACGGTAGTATTCGACAAGACAGGAACTCTTACGGAAGGGGTATTCCGGGTTCAGCAAATCCACCCATCCGAAACGACAGAAAAGGAGTTGTGGGAATGGATTGCTTCTCTTGAAAGGCAAAGCAATCATCCCATAGCCAAAGCGATTGTCGAAGAGGCGGAAAAACGGCACTATACCTTTCATAAAGTGGAAGAGGTTACGGAAGTAACAGGCATGGGGCTCAGCGGCATCATCAACCACCACAAAATACTCGTCGGGAATATCCGTTTATTCGCTTCCCATTCTATTTCCTATCCGCCGGAATTGCAAAAAATACCGGAGATGACAGTTCTTTGTGCCGTAGATGGAAAATACAAAGGATACCTGTTATTGGCAGATACACCCAAAAAAGACGCAGAGAAAGCTATAGCGGGATTAAAAAAATTAAATATCACTAATATTCAAATATTATCGGGTGACAAACAGGCTATTGTTACTAACTTAGCTAAACAATTAGGCATTGAGAAAGCTTACGGTAATTTGCTTCCGGAAGGGAAGGTGAAACATCTGGAAGAATTAAAGCAACAAAGAAATAATCGCGTAGCTTTTATAGGAGACGGTCTGAACGACGCGCCGGTATTGGCCATGAGCGATGTAGGTATTGCCATGGGCGGTTTGGGTAGCGATGCTGCCATAGAAACAGCAGACATAGTGATACAAGACGATTGTCCATCCAAACTGATAACCGCTATCCGAATAGGGAAACAAACTCGCCGCATTGTATGGCAGAATATCTCTATGGCATTCGGAGTGAAACTCATTGTACTTTTGCTGGGAGCCGGAGGTCTCGCTACTTTATGGGAGGCTGTATTCGCCGATGTCGGCGTAGCTTTATTAGCCATATTCAATGCCATGCGTAATAAATAAAAGAGTAGAATATAAAATGGATCAACAGGTATATCTCAAAAAGTTGGAAAAAAGAAACATTAAGCCAACAGCCATGCGTCTTCTTATATTAAAGACCATGATGCAACTCGACCGTGCCGTCTCTTTGCTTGACTTGGAGAACGAACTGGTTACAGTAGACAAATCTACTATTTTCCGTACTATCACTCTTTTTCTGGGACATCATTTAATTCATGGAGTGGACGATGGTACAGGTTCATTGAAGTATGCCGTGTGCAGTAATGAATGCAATTGCTCCGTCGACGAACAACATACCCATTTTTACTGCCAAAGTTGCCATCGCACATTCTGCTTGAAAAGCATCCGCGTACCGGTAGTGCAATTACCGGATGGCTTTGCCATCCAAAGCATTAATTATGTAATAAAAGGCTTATGCTCGGAATGCTCCGCACACAATCTTATAAAGCCTGTTTGACGAGAAACTAGAGAAGTCCATTGTCATTCTATCGACTTTTCATCTAACATCTTTGTGTTTTAATAGCTTTTTCTGTAAGTTTGCGCCCCAAAAGAAAAACAGACAGAAAACAACTTAAGTTTCGCGTATCCAATAGTAAATAAGAAAAAGAGGTTATAACGACTTTAGGGGAAGAAGCGATTATTCATTACTGCATGATAGGACAAAACTTTTTGCTTTATCCTCTTAAATTCCTAACGAAATGACTGTTGTTTTCACTCTTGATTCGGAAACAAACATAACTTAAACAAATGATATGAAAATGACAAGAAGAAGTAAAGCAATGATGTTTATCCTGACTGCATTCATCAGTTTGGGATATACACCTGTTAAAGCACAAGACTGGAAATCTATCTTGACAAATGTGGCAAATGGGGTTAGTAAAGCTGTTACCGGAAACAATGCCTCTGCAACCTCCATCATCGGAAACTGGAAGTATTATGCACCCGATTGCCAATTCGAAAGTGATAATCTTTTATCCAAAGCCGGAGGCGAACTGGCAGCCCGGAAAGTAGAAAACAAAATGACTGAAATTTGTAATAAAATAGGTCTTCAGAACACAACATGCTCTTATACTTTTAATAACGACGGCACTTATACCCAAGCCTTGAATAACCGAAACATTACCGGAACTTATGTATTTAACGATACGGACAAAACCATTACCATGAAAACACGGCTGGGACTCAGTTTTACAGCACAAGTAAATATTAGCGGTTCTACCATGAGTTTACTGTTCAAAGCAGATAAGTTGCTATCGCTATTAAAAACCACAGCCGGAGTTATTTCACAAAGATCCACCAATACAGCCTTATCCGCTTTAACATCCGTTTCGGAACAATACGATGGATTAATGTTAGGATTCGAATTGAAAAAACAATAAGAAAACAGCTGCTCAATCAACTCTGCTTCAATCTAATTAGAAGAAATGTCATAGAATGCATTTATCATTATTCCGCTATTCACCGTATGTAATGATAAACGGATAAGTGAACTTATTGAAAATTAAATGTTGAATGAGCTAACTTAAATATAACAATCGAAACAACTAACTAAATCCAATACAGAACACATTGTATATTAAAACTACTACCACCACTCTTTAAAACCCTTGTCGGCCGATGTTCCGGGAAAAGAGTAAGAGTAGTGGTAGTAGGAATAGTAAAATCAAATCCAGGCGGAATTGCTATTTTAAAAACCGATATTATTCTTTTTCTACTTTAATATCAGAAGGCTTACAATCTTTAAAATAAATGTTTTCAGACAACTTTCCATCTACTTTTTCGTAAACTTGTCCGCCGTTTACTTCAAAAGTGACATTCTTGAACAAGATATTCCGTCCGTCAGTTATCCGTATCGTATTATCCGGCGACTTTAATATTGCATTCTCAATCACCATTCCGTTTACATCTTGTGCCAATATCAATTTTTGACTTTTAGACTGTACATTTGAAATGTTCACATTGCGTGCCGGAGACTCGGGAATACCTGAAACCTTAACAAAATAAGAAGCATCTTCCACAATTAAATCTTTAATATCCACATTCCGGTAGACCGGAGTAAACTCATCCGGTTTCATCCACGAACGAGCTGCTTGCGAACCCACATACATGCTTGAGCCTAACATATCGAAATGAATAGCTGTGGCTTTTGTTCTCATCCGGATACGTTCGTAATAAAGGTTCTCACCTCCACCGCCACGAGGACGACGTGTTTTGAAACGAATCCCTACATCAGTACCGTCAAAAACACAATCATGCGCATAAACATCCCGAATCATTCCCGCAGTTTCGCTTCCGCAAGTAATACCACCATGACCGATTTTCGTCAGATTATAACGTAACACAATATTTTCTGTCGGCTTATTCACCCGTAATCCGTCGATACCACGTCCCGACTTTATCGTGAAACAATCATCTCCGGTAGCCAACGTACAATATTCAATCAACACATTACGACATGACTCAATATCCATACCATCTCCCATGGGAAGGCCTACTGAATTCACGGTCACACCCCGAATAATTACATTTTCACAATAAGTCGGCACAATGTTCCAGAAAACACAAGCTTCCAATGATACGCCTTCGATATATACATTCGTACAATTAATAGGGCCAATAAAAGTGGGCAAAAATACTTTGGAACCGTCCCTTCCATCATAAATACGTTCTGTAGCCGGCTTCTCATAAGCGATATATTTATCAAAAGAACCATATCCTATATTCTGTTTCCATAACTGGCAGTCACGTCCGGGACCAACCAATTTACCTTTTCCGGTGACCGCTATGTTATCCTGTCCGTTAGCGTAAATACAGGCTCCCATAGACATACCTTCGACTCCGGCACTTCGTGTAAAAACAACCGGCAGATAATCTTTTATCTCCCCACTGAAATTCACAACGGCACCCTCTGCTATATGCAGGTTTACATTGCTTTTTAAAATAATGCGCCCCGTGTTCCACACTCCTTTAGGAATCACTACGGTACCGCCTCCTTTTTGATTCACCTCATCAATAGCAGCCTGAATAGCTTCCGTCGCCAATTTCTTCTGTTTCGCACCTTTTTTGGTAATACTCAACATGTAATCCGGGAAAGTCGGCTTAGTAAGTTGAGGCATATCAAACGGAGCACTAATCGGAGCTATTACATCCGGCATTCGGGCGGCTCCTACCTCATCTGCCATAGGAATCACCACATTTACCTGTGCCTGTGTGGTAAACAGGCTTCCGTTCAGTGCAAATACAGTTATTAAAATAGCTTTCGTGCACCATCCAGTTGTTTTCATGTATTCTTTCATTTTATATCATTTATTTAAATGTTTCCTATTTTACATTCCGGAATGAAAGGAATTAAAACCAATGACTCTTTCATATCATTCAATAAACCCGAAAATTCGCTTTATCTCCTAAATTTGAAACTCTGATAATTCCTTTATCTTCATATTCCTATCAAACCTTCTTTATCTTCAATCGTAAGCTATTCCAGATCGAAACGTACCACCTGTGCCGCATCGGACGGTAAACGTGCCCCTTTCGGTATGGTAAGAATCAATCCGTCTTGTCCCTCCGCAAAAGTACAAGTAAAATTCTTTTTTACACTTAACAATGTAGCGGATTTTATCTTACTTCTCACGTTTTCCGGGGTGATTTTCGAAAGCAAAAGCGGTTTCCCTGTTTCCGGCCAATCCAAAAAGATAGCATATAATGTTTTCCCTTTCGTAGTATAATGAACTCGGCAACCATCTGCTGTGACTTCGCCCGATACGACATAAGGACGAGTTCCATAGATGGCTTCCCCATACGACCATAACCACACACCGACGTTTGCCACTACATCTTTCTGATCCTGCGGAAACGTACCATCTGCCATGGGCGAAAGATTCAGCATTAACTGTCCGTTATTGCTTACGACCTCTATCAATTTTTGAATAATCTCTTTTGGAGTGGAGAGTTGCATACCTTTTACATATCCCCATGAACGATGATAACCGGAACTGATGGTATAATCGCATAACCAGGGAATAGAATCGATTTTATCGGGATTACGCATTTCATGATCGAGCATACCGATAGAACGCGGAAAATCTTCGTTCTTGTAAGTAAAGATAACTTCCTGGCCGGTTTTGTGAGCATGATTAAAATAATGAGCCAGAAAATCGAGTTTATATTTCTCCGGAATCTGATCCATCCAAGCATCGAAATATATAATATCCGGACTATATTTATCTACGACTTCCTTACATTTATCAAGCCACATCTGCAACCACTCCTGATGAGGCATCAAACAACCGTAAAGTTTGGCATATTTAGGATTATTTGCCGCCCACTCAGGTTTCACTTTCACATACGTATAGTTAATTTCATGATGTAAAGAAGTAAAGAACTTCATGCCTCTTGCTTTAACAGCTTTTTCCAATTCACCGATAATATCCTTTTTGGGACCCATCTTCTTGGCATTAAAGGGGGTATATTTGCTATCCCACATGGAAAATCCGTCATGATGTTCGGCCACCGTTCCGGCAAATCGCGCTCCACTCTCCTTAAAGAGTTGCGCCCATTCCTCGGCATCAAATTTTTCCCCTTTAAACATAGGAATAAAATCGTGATATCCAAACTTGGAAAGCGGGCCATACAAAGCCACATGGCGATTGTGTCCGCCCATCAGGAAATCGGCAGAAGCAGAATCACGATGCATATAATAGTAATATTGCTCATTGCCATAAGCCGGTACGGAATAAACTCCCCAATGGCAATAAATGCCAAACTTAGCATCGCGCATCCATTCGGGAACTGCTTGATGCAAAGAAAGAGAAGTCCAATCGGGCGAATAAGCTTCGGACGTCTGAGCCTGCAAATTGCCGATACTAACAAGTAATCCTGCAATTAATCCGATAATAGGTAGTGTTTTCATGATTAGTATATTATTTCTGAGTAACTGTATCCAATGTCCATTCACATCTATCTTTTACCTTTACTTTACCCGAGTCCCCACGCACTTCTATTATATTTTTTCCGGGTTTAAGCGTTATCCCTTTGAATAAACACAACCGTACTTTATCCGGAGTAATGGTCTCTATTTTCTTTCCATTTACATATAAAGTTGTGTGCGAACAATTACTGTAAACACGGATGTCCGTAACCGCTTGTTTACGTTCTGTAAAACGTCGGGAAGCAATATACACCATCGGTTCAGGATTCCAATTAGCTTTGTACAAAAAATAAGCATCCTTCTTTATTCTGCGGTCGTGAGTTACCAGTCCCTTGGTATTAAGGTTACACATACCTCCCTCACTCCAACCGGGCACAATAAAATCGTACATTGCCCAAATAAATGATCCCCATATTTTCGGGTTATCTTTCAGAACCCGCCAATCCTCTTCATGTACATAAGACTGCCACTCCTCCGGATGAAAAGCGCCGCCCATCGTCTCTTTCAACTGTTCGCCTACGGGTCCTTCCATATGATGTTCGGGATTGCCACCGGCTCCGTACTCACTCATAGCTATCCGCCGATTGCCAAACTCTTCATAACGATAATCGATAAAGCCCCCGAAAGCACTAACTAAGCCTGTATTTTTTTCTTCTGCCGGCCAACGCTGCATCCAATACCATCCGGGATAATTATTAAAGCAAAGTGCATCCGGATATTGATTATAAAAACGCTTTCCCTTATTGCTTGCCGCAGCAATAATACGTTGCCCGCCCTCTGTCCGCGCTATATCCATAACATCATGAAATAGTGTCTTCGGATAAGGTGTTTCAGGATGATCTATCTCATTATAAATTCCCCACCAAGCTATGCTGGGATGATTATAGAGCTGATGAACCATTTCTTGCATAAACCGGCAAGTATTTTCATTAAAATCCGGTGAGTTACGAGTATCGTTTACCAATGACACTTCGTCCCATACCAGAAATCCTTCTCTATCTGCAATATCATGGATATAGGTACTTTGCGGATAATGCGCCATACGAATTGCTGTCGCGCCAATGTCTTTTATACAATCCATATCCGCTTCTTCATCCGCTTTCGAAAGTGCCCATCCTTTATCTTTCATGTCTTGATGCCGAGAAACTCCATATACCGGATACGGCACTCCATTCAGTTCAAAACCGTTTTCCTGAGTAATGCCCACTGTACGCAATCCGAAAGTTTGCGATAGGGAATCCACTAAAATACCATTCTCTCTAACCTTCACCTCTGCTGTGTACAGATATGGATTCTTCCGCCCGTTCCACCGTATAGGATCAGACAAGACCAAAGAAGTCTTACATATTGTATTTGTTCCCGAATAAAGATGGAACTTTTGAATCTGACGGGTTACTTCCCGACCTTCGGCATTCTTAACTACCGTTTCCACCGTGGCATCGGTTTCGGGTACACGCGGATCAAGTTTGGAATAACTGTATTTTCCATATTGCAAAACAGAGCGAACATCTATTTCCGCTGTATCTGAAGTTAATTTCCGCGTATCCATATATACGCCGGAAGAGGTATAATGAAGCGGAGTAATACAAAGCGGAGCTGTTACAATTAACTTCACCGGACGGTATAAACCGCCAAACATGCCGAACCCTCCGGAAATAGGTGGCACATCCGCTCTCCATCGATTATCTACTTCCACACGCAGTTCATTCTCCTTTCCCCATTCTATCTCATCGGTTAATTCAAAACAAAAGGCTGTGAACGCTCCTTTATGGTCGCCCAAAATTTGTCCGTTTATATAAATTGTAGCAACAATAGAAGCTGCCTCGAAACGGACAAATATACGTCTGCCTTTCCATTCTTCAGGAACCATAAAACGTTTGGCATACCAGCCTTTACCCCGATAATAGGTGGTTTTGTTCTTTCCCTGCCAACCGGATAGGTGTTCCGTATTATTTTGGGCATCCTGTGCATTCCATGTATGAGGAATATTTACTGTGGTCCAATCATCCGTAACGGAAATCTCCGTTTGCGGTTTCAAAGAAAATCTCCACTCTTCATTCAAGGGAATTTCTTCCCGTTGCGACCAAACTGTAACACTAAAACTCAGTAAAGCCAACAATATCTTTATTTTCTTCATTCGTATTAGATTATTAGATTCTTTATTATAATATACGAACAAGCCAATAGAAACACGTAAAAACTATTATATTTCTTTGAAATAGGAATACTATGCCCGCAACCAACTTATTCTTATGCATTACCTATAAAGCATCTGTAAAATCTCCTCATTAGAATTACTCCTATCCACGCTATACAATGAAGCAAATGAAAAATAACAGAATAAAACTCTTCTAATTTAAGTAAATGAAATCCTTCCTTCGTATATAATAATAAGGACTAAACAATGAATAAAATTATGAAGAGGAATTATCTTTCTACGGCACTATTATGTATAGCACTGGCCATCCCGACAAAAACCTTTGCTCAGAAAATAATCGAAGCTACTCCCGGTTCGTTGGAGAAAGCTCTTGCCACTCTAAAAAAGGCGGTTAAGAAACAACAAGAAGATATCATTGTCCGAATGCATGGAGGAACTTATACATTACAAAAACCTCTACTACTCAACGAAACCTACAGCGGTCGGAACGGGTATCGTGTTATTTTCCGTGCAGCCGAAGGCGAAACCCCCATCATAAGCGGAGGTGTACAAATTACAGGCTGGAAACGAATCTCAGGCAACCTCTATCAGGCCCCGTTTCACAGTGATAAGAAACTACGCACACTACTTGTTAACGGCGAACGTGCCCGTATGGCCGGAGCCAAGCATCGCATTATAGGACAAGGTAGTGAAGGTATAGTAGAAGTAAAAGGTAATGAACCGTGGGCTTTCGGATCGGGCAAGTCTGTCGATGGTATCAAGTTTCTTGCCAATGAAGAACTAACCATGTTTCACAATCCGGAAGATGTAGAATTGGTACAAAATAAGGTTTGGACTGAAAAGATATTTTGCTTAAGAGACATTAATAAATGGGGAGATACTATCGTTGCTCAATTTCAACAACCTTATGGAGCCATCCTCAACTCTCTCGCTTGGGCAGGTAAAGTGAATTATCACGGGGAGTTTTATTTCCGTAACGCTTATGAACTTTTGGATGAACCTGGAGAGTTTTATTACGACCGTTCCGCACAGGTCCTCTACTATTACAGCCGGGGAGAAGATATGCAAAAAGCGGAAGTTATTGCTCCTGTCAGCGAAGGGTTATTACGAATAGAAGGAACATCTCTGAATTCACGTGTAACAAACCTCTCTTTTGAAGGTATCACATTCTCCCATGATGCATGGAGCCTGATGAACATTGAAGGTTCACATGGATTCGGTGGTATCCAAAGTTTAGGGCTCGCCGTAAAATATATTCCCGACGGCAACTGGCACCCCACTCATTATAACAGTTGTGATGTACCAACCGGCAGCATTGAAGTACAAAATGCCACAGGAATCCGTTTTATACGCAATAAATTTATACATTTAGGCTCAGCCATTGCCATCAATCTTGTCAATGACGTCAGTGCAACAGATATTACCGGCAATTTTTTCAATGACTTGTTAGGCAACGCTGTAAGCGTAGGTCATCCGCAACATTACGAAATTGGAGACGGTACCGGAAAATATCCGGCAAATGTAGAAGGAGTATGTCACCATATCTATATAACTAATAATTACGTACGCAATGTATGCCTGGATTTCAGGCAGGTAGAAGCGATGCTGGGATTCTTTGTCGAGGATGTACATTACGACCATAACGACATTGAAGGAACTCCTTACGGAGCAATCGCTTTAGGATGGTGGTGGGGTAATGCCAAGACTCCCGAATCCGAAGTGGCTAAGAACAACAGTATCAATTATAATCGTGTCGGAAAAACGCATTTAGTATTGAATGATGGCGGTATCATTTATTTATTAGGTAAACAACCGGGATCAGTCATCAAACGCAATTATTTGTATGAGGGACCACGATGTATCTATCCCGATGATGGTTCGTCAGGATGGTTTATTGAAGAAAATGTTATTAACAGTTTATTCCAATTATGGTATCATCTGGCCTCCGACCGCAATTACAATATAACCGCACGTCGTAACTTTGTAAAAGACAACTATCTTGTAAACAACGGCAGAGGAACTAAAATAGAAGATACGCAAGTATTCAGAAACTGTGATTTTAACGAGGAAGCCAAGAGTATCATGTCCGAAGCAGGTATAGAAAAGGAATACAAAGATATCATTCCGGAGAAAGAACCAAAGTCTATTCATGTTTATCCAAAATTCCCTAAAGAAAAATGGATTCTATAACATAAGTGTTTATCCAGTTGGAAAGAATATCGTTTCTGTAACAACCAAAATAGGTGTAGAGAAATTTATAATATACAATTATTACAAACTCTCTACACCTATTTTCTTTAATAATTATTATTTCTGAAAGAACTTCTTAGGAATCTATTTATGCTTATTTACTGTATATCGCTAAGAAATAGCAAAGGCTATCAATATAAAAATGGAATTTGAAATGAGAAAAAACATTGGCACATGCCCTTGTATATTTTGCCGATATTTATTGAATATCTCTTGTATGCCAATCCACTAAAACAATATTACTATTTACCCTGATACGTATGTTTAAGATTGAACAAAGATATTTGGCAAAACGCCAGAACGTTTTTATTAGATAAATATTTTTTATCAAAACTCTATTCTTCTTTACTCATATCCAGAACAATCATAAAGAATCATTTTATCTAGAAGCTGTCATGATAGGTAAACGTTTCCATAACCAATCTGGAATCAATTTCCAGAAAAAGACCAAAATGCGATATCTCCAATCAATTACTACCACCCGTTTTTTACGGTTCAATGCTTTTACGGCTATCCGGGCCACTTTATGGGGATTCATCAGCATCGGATAGTTTTTTCCGTCGTTCAGCAAATTGGTCGCAACAAATCCGGGACGTATATCTGTAAAGCATAGGTTTAGTTTTTGCATATAAGCCAGTTGTTCAAGCGCATCAATATAAGTATTTTGGAAACGTTTTGTTGCAGAATAAGCCGAAGCTACACCCAATCCTTTTGTTCCGGCGATCGAACTGATAACGGCCAGATGACCGCCTCCTTGTTCTGCAAAATAATGGAAAGCCGCATCAACCATCCGTGTAAAACCTTCTACATTGGTGCGTACTGTATTGATTTCTATTTCAGGTATCAAATCTATATTCTGATGCCCTATACCTGAACTAAGTAAAAAGAGTTCCATCCCACCCAATTGCTCAATAAGCCGAGATAATTTTTCCGGAGCATCCTCTTTGGTGACATCGATTTCCTGCACTTCAATCCGATCAGGATGCAATTTACGAAATGCTTCCAAAGCCTCATACCTTCTGCCAGCAATTCCAACTCGCCAACCTTGTGCTAACAACACTGAGGCAATCTCCTGCCCTATACCTGAGGTTGCTCCAATTATAACAGCTCTTTTCATCTATATTATGTTTTATTCCTACAACTATAAAAACAAGACTTCCATCCTAACTATCCATACGAATCGTTTAAAAGAACTAAAAAGGAAGCTTTTCTCTTATCTCTCTAAACAAATTACCAGTTACGCCCCGTATCCCACCACAATCGTGTACCTCCATTATCTTCTCCACCCAATGCTTTAACCAACATATCATACTGTTTCTTGTTCTCCGCGATCAATAAACCAGGAAAATTTAACCGACGAATCATAAGTTCTGTATCAATACAATTATTTCTGCTATTGTTAAATCTTACGGGAAAAAGACGAGGATATCCAGTTCTGCGCTGCTCAGCCCATGCCTCACATCCTTCTGGAAAGATGGCCAGCCATTTCTGGGTAATAATCTTTTCCAACTTAACTTCTTTATCATCTTCTTCAATCCATTTCGGTGAAACCCGACATCGGGCTGCTATGTTATTTTCCGAGTCATAAGTGTCTTCAAAATCAGAAGCAATAGCACTGCTATTCAAATAATCATCAATTTTATATATCCCATGTTGATAAAAAGAAGTAGTAATTCCATTTTCGTAACAAGTTCCAGCATTTTCGGTCGTCCATCCACGTAAAGCCGCTTCAGCACGCAAGAACCACACTTCCGCCGCAGTCATTAATACCGCATCGGTAGACTGAGAAACTGTTAGTTTCGACAAATCTCTATAGTAATTATGTGCAAAACAGGTACCCTGTCGGATACCCCGAAACTGTCCTTCAAAACGCTTGTCCGTACAGGACTCAAAATAAACTTCTCTTCTAGGATCTGCATATCCATTGAGTATAGATTCCATCGAAGCACTCATATACGATTCGTTCCACACTCGGTTAATTTCACCCAAAGGATTGGAATATCCTTTTTTGGTAGAAACTGCTACTATTTCCGATTCTTTTTCAAATATACCCCAGCTATTATCCAAAGCCTTACAGAACTCCGAACGCGCTCTTTCAGGATCGGCAGTAGCAATACGTATGGCAAGTCTCATTCTCAGAGAGTTGGCAAACTTTATCCAAGAGGAATATCTCCCATCAAGCAAAATATCGAACTTTGCAAATTCAGTAGCTTGGGGATTCTTTGTAATATGCTCAGATAGTACTGTCACAGCCGTGTCTAATTCATGAAAAAATTGGTCATAAACCTTTTCTTGTGTATCGGGCAAATATCCATTCTCGGGGTTAGCAAAATGAGTATACACAATTGGTCCATAATAATCTGTAACTCTATGCATAACCTCCACTTTCAGAATTTTAGTAATTCCGAAAAATGCCGGGAACCGTGTACGTGTAGAATCCTCCGAATGATGAATCTGAGGAAATATATAAGCATAAGTATGACTCCACATGGCACTGTTCCAGCCATCCTGCAAATTATAATCTGAATTATGACTTCCTCCATTCAGCGGTTTGGCATCATGCATATATCCGCTAAACATATCTGCGTTCAAATTCTGCGTCATCTGAAAAGGCCAATTCTTTCCTTTTCCGTAATCATAATTAAAATAAATACCTTGCTGAATAATTCCTAAACGAATTCCGTGATCATTATTATCCGCTTTCAAATCTTCATCAGTAATGCCAGACCGGTCTATATTGATATCCTTAAAGCGAGATGTACAAGATATTCCAAACAAGCAACATATCCCCATTATTATGATTAGCCTTTTTCCCATTTTCGTCATATCGACCTCAGAATTTACATTGAATACTAAAACCTAAGGAACGCGTAGTAGGCATTCCAAAAACTTCTATCCCTTGATTATCATTTCCAGTAGAAAGGACCAAATCCGGATCAAAAGGAGCTTTCTTATAGATAAAGAAAAGATTACGTCCAACAAAAGAAAGTTGTACCTCTTGCAATACTTTTAATTTTTCTATCCATTTTATAGGTAACCGATAACTTAATGAAAGCTCGCGAAGCCGTACGTTCGTAGCATCATACATATAATATTCAGTTACTCCAGCCCGTCCACCTACCGTATTCTTGTAAAAGCCTTTAACATCTTCAATCTTATGCCCTTCTAATACTACATAGCCCTTATCCCTCGCATCCGCCGTGTTTTTTGACACTCCATACATATCCATTTCAGCCTGTGTTTGTGAAAGAATATCTCCTCCATGTCGGTAATCTATCAAGAAATAAAACCGAAAATCTTTATATGAAAAACTATGGTTCCATCCTAACAGAAAAGTAGGATTAGCATTCCCCACTTTTATAGTATTTCCATCTCCCTCAACCAAAGGCAAACCAGCATTCTCACCTTCGGTTTCATATACAATACTTCCATTTGTATCGCGTACAAAAGCTTTTCCATATATATCACCGATAGAGCCTCCCTTTACTAACCTCATAGCATAACTGGAAGAAAAACTAGTAGGACCATAAACAAAGACTTTTAGTTGGTCATGCAATTTTTTAATTTTATTTTTATTGGAAGAGAAGTTCACAGACATTTTCCATGCAAAAGACTCATTCATTACAGGAGTAGCATCCAATGCGATCTCCCATCCTTCATTTTGGATATCTCCGGCATTGACATACCGATAAGCATATTTATCTCCCGACAAAGCCGGTAATTTGAAAAACTGATTGCGAGTGTTGGTCTTATAATAAGTCAGGTCAATTCCACATCGGTTATCAAAGAAACGCCATTCCGTTCCAAATTCTAATGAATAAGTCATTTCCGGTTCCAATTCCTTAAAAGGGGCAGCATCATTTGCTTGAATTTCTCCTCCCGAAGTAACGTGTGACACCGGATTAGTAATAAACAAAGGAATATCATTTCCCACCCGACTATATGCCCCGCGTATCTTTCCCAAAGAAATCCACTTTGGCAAAACTAATAATTTGTCTAATACAATTGAGGCGCCAGCAGACGCATAAAAGAAACCTGATTTTTCATATTTAGTATATGCTAAAGTAGAGGTCCAATCATTACGAGCCGTTAAGTCTATAAAAACACCATCTTTATAACCTACCTGCGCTGTAGCATACAATGATTGTAATTGCCTGCGCGCATCAATCTTCTGATCGATACTTGCCGAACCATCCATTATGATATTCGCTAGAGTAAAAACATTCGGATATTTCAACGATGCCGTTTTGGAATCATAACGAGTAGAATTAACAATCTTATCATTAATGCTTGCTCCTAATGCGACATCTAATGATATATCACCCCATTTTCTTTTACCCATAGCCATCAGATCTGCATAAAGTAAACATTCCTGATAATCCATTTCTATATATCGCCCATTTACACCACATAAAGCGGGAGCCGTGGAAGCATAAAATTTCTGTCGAAGCTTATCGCTTATAAAATCTATATTACCCCGAGTCTGGAGACTTAGAAACTCGTTTATTTTCACATGCGCAGAGAGAGATACGATAACCCGAGAACGAATATCCTTACTCTGTATCCGGTTCGTAATCCAATATGGATTCTGCTCAAAATCCTCATAGGAAGAATGCCAATTTTGAACATTTAGTTTTCTTTCCGGATCATAAACCTCAAATTGTTCTTTATAATACGACAGATCTTCTCCACGAGGAAAACGATACAATCCGACAAGAGGATTCATATAAAAGCCTCCGGATACAGGCTTATTCTTGATGACTTGACGCATTATATTCATGTTACCGTCCAATTTCAGATATCCGTTAAACATAGTTGAGGTTTCGCGAAAATTCAAATTATGCTTCGAAAGATTATTTTTATCAATTAACCCTTTTCCTGTAGTATTAGCATATGAAAAATAATTCTGGAGTTTTTCATTGCCATGACTTACCGATACTGATGTGATGGAAGTAGTCCCCGTACGGAAAAAATCACTCAAGTTATCCACTTTACACAAATCCGCTTTTTCACCCCAACTATCCACTCCGTCACTCACACCATAGCGGTTCTGCATTTTCGGAAGAGAGAATGCATCTTCAAAAGTCAAACTAGTAGAAAAGGATATTTTACACCGCCCCTCATTTCCTTTTTTGGTAGTAATCAGAATGACTCCATTGGCAGCCTGACTACCGTATAGAGCTGCAGCGGGTGCTCCTTTCAGGATACTAATGCTTTTTACATCCTCCGGATTTAAATTTGATATGCCATCGCCTCCATCCCGATTCCCGGCATTAGCTGTTCCACCGATAGCCGAATAAGCCTGCTCCGAAGAAGAATTCAACATTGGAACACCATCTATTACATATAAAGGTTGATTATCGCTCACGACCGAACGTATACCTCGTATACTTACTTTTGACGAAGCCCCTATTCCTGAAGCATTCTTATTAATCTGAACACCTGCCGCTTTACCACTCAACGAAAGAATCATATTCGGATCCTTTACTCTATTCAACTCCTCCCCATCCAAGCGTACTACAGAATAAACTAAAGACGATTCTTTCTTTTCTAGCCCCAAAGCTGTTACCACTAAAGGGTCTAACAATATATTATTTTCTTTGAGTACAACCTCAAGCTCCGTCTGTCCTTGTAATATTATCTCGGATGTGAAATACCCTATAAAAGAGATTTGCAACGTAGCATCAGGAGCTACGGATAAAACAAATTCACCATTCGCTCCAGTTGCTGTTCCATTGGATTTATCTTTTTCCATGACTGTAGCACCTATCAATCCTTCACCTCTTGCATCCACAACTCGCCCATTTACTAAAATCTTCTTTTTTTGAAGAAACGAAGATTTTTCTTTTTCCTTCATAGCAAAAACGAGGTTGTTTTCTACAAAAGGGAAGAAGAATAGAATAAAAACAAAGCATACAAAAGTTCTGACAAAAAATTGCATACTATTACATTTTAAGTTTATAATCTAGCAAATGTAAATAAAAAAATCCTAATATGCATAAATAAATAAGCAATTCCTGTCCTACAAAAAAACATTTCAACTATTTTTCTCATTTAAAGCGTTATTATATGAACTCTTTTATTTTGTAACACAATACAAGAACCTAAATATTCTAACTGCAAGTCTCATATTTTTATGTCTATTTTCTCCAACAAGACTCCTGCAAGTTCGATTTTTTGTAACAAACTTTAGTCATAGCATATCGTATTTCAGAGTGCACAAACCTCCATAACGCTAAATAGAACGTTTGTTCCTATTGAAGAATTCGCATAAGTCCTGATTGTTCAAAAATCGCTCACTCTCGACAGATTTCATTTCTTTTCACTATGTCACAAAATTGAAAAAATATTATTAACCACCTATACAAAGTTTACCAATATATGAGCCACACAATGTCCTCTCCCTTAGAATTTTCAATGTCAAATAAGAAGGTTGTGTTAATCCTTTGCTTATATTTGCAATTAATATGTATTCCGATATTTCCGTTTATGAAGAGAAAGATACAATAAATGTGAAACTAATGACTATACTTAGAGCCAATGAGTTATCAAATATATATTTATACTTTAGCATTGAAAGATGGCTTTTATTATGTAGGAAAGACCACTGACCCTGACAGAAGATTCAACGAACACTTTAATGAGAAAGGAGCTCTATGGACCAAATTGCATCCTCCTCTTAATATAATTGAAAAAGAATCTTTTCTGGTCTCTTCGACCGAGGAAGAGGATCGTTGGGAAAACCACCAAACTATAAAGATGATGAAAGCCAAAGGCTGGCAAATGGTTAGAGGTGGATATTGGTGCAGTATAGGTGAAATCGAAACCATAAAACACTTACAACATTACGGATATTTTTCAGATGTAAATATTGAAGATGTTTCATTTAGTAAAAGAGAACATTATATTTATCTTCTGGAATTAGAGAATAATAAATATTATGCCGGCCATTCCCGTAACCTACTCTCAGCCCTTAAAAAACATGAAAAAGGAAAAGCCTCCAATTGGACGCATATTCATAAACCTATACGGTTACTAAAATATCAAAAAGTGGTATTTGAAAACGGTATTCCTAATGTAGACATGGTCAATGAATGGGTACTTCAATGCGGCGCAGAACACGGTTATGAGAATATCCGTGGAGGATATTTTACTTCGGTAGAACCGGAACTTCATATGAAAAACATACAATCATTCTTACAGAACAAAACTATCCATAATTCTAGAAAACGAAGTAAATTCATAGAAGAATTTGAGGAAAACAACCACGTAATAGATTATGACTTGCCACTTAAAGAGAATGAACGAATAATGGTTGTTTATGTCTTGGCATTGGAGGGTGGTTACTATCAAATAAGTTATAGTAGTGATTTGAACGCACTTATGCTAAAATATGAAAAAGGAAAATGTAGCGAATGGTGCAAACTCCATACGCCTGTTAAGTTATTGGAGGTTATTCCCATAATATGTCCCAAAGATCGTCTGGAGATTATTGACGAATTGGATCCTATTGTAGAGAGGTATTTCAATGAATATGGAGCAGAAAAGGTTAGAGGTGGCAGGTTTCCTGTGGTAAACGAGAAACTCCACATGAAGAATGTATTTGAAAAATATAAAATAAATAAAGGTAAGTATATCAGCTATGCACAGTTCACAGACAGCTCATGCAAATCAAGCATCTTACCCCAAAATGTCAATGACTAGTTTAGTCTCAGCTCATCACCTTTTGTAGCAGTTGACCTGGATTCTACCCACGAGCCACCACATCGTAAAAAGAATTGTGTTTATCCCCTGAACATTCTGTTTTTTGATATTCAAATTCGACAGTGTATCTGTATGTAAAGTTCCCTCATCAGGTATGATTCCTATTCAATTCATATCGTTTGGAATTCATCGCAAGCACTGAGTTTCTTCTATAAATGATAACAAAAATCTTTTTCATTGATACTCTCGTGTCGAAGCAAAAAGAAAAATAAGAATTGTTAAGGAGAATTATAATAGCCGATAATACTCTTACAAAACGACATTATTTTTGTAACAAGCATTCTGCAATATCAATAAAGTCCGTACTTACCCGTTTAGTTTGTCTGTCCAGATTTTATCTGACATTTTCATTTATCATTTCTAGGAAATACACAAAGCAAAAAACAGGCTGCACCTCAAATTAATATACTTTCATGGTACAGCCCGTAAAAGGATTTAATCATGTCCTTCCGTCTTTACGATTTTGTTGTAAATACCTAAAATCAGAAACGGAGCGGCCCACTGACCAATAAATAATGCTGTACTCTTCTTTTTCATAAGCTTGAGTGCTAAGGAACCGGCCATGGACGTCACAGCCGCTGCTAAATAGATGATAGAAGGGACTTTGGCAGTCTGCTTCTCCACCGCTTTTGTGATTTTTCCTTCATCAGGTGAATTAATTGCCATAATCTGTAAATTGTTAAGTGAATAAATAATTAATTGATATCACAGGTAGAAAACAACCCATACAGATCTTTGTTTCGAGACATTCATGTAATTTATACTTTACTTGGAATCATTTTGCACAAAATAAAAAAGTAAACTTTCTTATTTACACAGACATACAAGAAAAGCTGACCTCTAAATATTCCGCAGATATGCTTTGCTAGCTAAAGTAGAAAGAGAAATGTATAGATCGGTAAAGTCCGTGAAGGATACAATTATATATAATAATAGTCTGAAAATTGACTTTATATTGCACATATGAGTTAGCAGAAGAATTGTTTAAATATAAAATATTGAAAACTGGACACCGACTTCCTGCAGTCATTTGTAGATAAATCGTTACCTATTTCCACCAGACAAAAAGAGTAACGATTTAGTAACGAAACTCTGTCTTTCAAGTCCTTTTGCTGTCTTGGAAACAAGACTTATAGGCAATAAAAAAACCTACAAATCAGTGATTTGTAGGTTTTTGTCCTCTTACTGTCCTGTTTTGTCCAGTAGGTTCTGCGGAGAGACAGGCTCTCGAACCTACACTTTCAAAAAGTATCATAAAATTGCAAATCACTGATAATCATACACAATCAAAAGTGTAGAGTAAATCTAAATCCTTCTGAATATATTTTGCTATCTCAATTTTTGGGTGTAAATTTGGGTGTAAATTTCAAACGCACCCAATTATGAATATCAAACGTAACATCATTTTTGCATTGGAGAGCCGGAAAAAGAACGGTGTGCCAATCATAGAGAATGTGCCTATCCGTATGCGTGTCATATACGCAAGCCAACGCATCGAGTTTACAACAGGCTACCGGATTGACGTAGCCAAATGGGATGCCGACAAACAACGGGTAAAGAACGGATGCACCAACAAACTAAAGCAAAGCGCATCCGAAATCAATGCGGACTTGCTGAGATACTATGCCGAAATGCAAAACGTATTCAAGGAATTTGAGGTACAGGAAACCATGCCAACCACCCAACAGCTAAAAGATGCGTTCAACCTGCGGATGAAAGATGCCAACGAAGAGCAGCAGGAAGAAACACAAATAAGCTTTTGGAGTGTGTTTGATGAATTTGTAAACGAGTGTGGCAATCAGAATAACTGGACGGCATCCACCTATGAGAAATTTGCAGCGGTAAAAAATCACCTCAGAGAGTTCAAGGAAGATGCAACCTTTGAATACTTCAATGAGTTTGGCTTGAATGAGTATGTGAATTTCCTGCGTGACAAAAAGGATATGAGGAACAGCACCATCGGTAAGCAGATAGGATTTCTCAAATGGTTCCTGCGTTGGAGTTTCAAAAAAGGGCATCATCAGAATATAGCATACGATACTTTTAAACCTAAATTGAAAACCACCTCTAAAAAGGTGATATTCCTGACTTGGGACGAATTGAACAGACTGAAAGATTATCAGATACCGAAAGACAAACAATATCTGGAGCGTGTCAGGGATGTTTTTCTGTTCTGTTGCTTCACCAGTCTGCGATATTCAGATGTTCGTAACCTGAAAAGAAGCGATGTGAAACCCGACCACATCGAAGTTACCACAGTCAAAACGGCAGACAGCCTGATAATTGAACTGAACGACCACAGCAAAGCCATACTTGAAAAATACAAGGAAGTCCATTTTGAAAACCACATGGCACTGCCTGTTATCAGCAATCAGAAGATGAATGATTATCTGAAAGAACTGGGGGAACTGGCAGAAATCAACGAGCCTGTACGGGAGACTTATTATAAAGGGAATGAACGTATAGATGAAGTCACACCGAAATACGCATTACTAAGCACCCATGCAGGGAGAAGAACATTCATCTGTAATGCGCTGGCTCTCGGTATTCCGGCACAGGTAGTAATGAAATGGACGGGGCACAGCGACTATAAAGCCATGAAGCCCTACATTGACATTGCGGACGATATTAGAGCCAATGCTATGAATAAGTTTAATCAACTATAAAAGTATCAATTAGTTTCATAGATTACCACCTTTGGATTATATTTGTATTTTGAAAATATCATAAGATGAACAACAACGAACATAACATAGAAAAGACGAACTTTGACGCGTTTATAAATGCTGTCGGTTCAGAAATACAACAAGCGCAAGTGCGGCTGATTACCGCAGCCAATGCGCAAATGCTGTTCCATTACTGGAAAATGGGCAACTATATTCTCTATCATCAGCAACTACACGGATGGGGAAGCAAAATCATCAAACAGTTGACAAAAGCTATCCGACTGAATTTCCCTGAAAAGAAAGGATATTCGGAACGCAATCTTACATATATGTGCCAGTTTGCAAGGGCATATCCTTTAAGGGCATTGCAGTATCTTATTGAAACGGATTCAAAGCTGATAGCTCCAACCGTGAAGAAAATAGCAGATGAAGTACAATGCTTAAACGATGCGCAAATTGCGCAAGAGCCTCTTGCGCAATTTCAATCTTCTGACAACAAAGAAATTACAATCGCGCAAGAACCTCTTGCACAAATTCATAATGTTGCCAAAACCGTATCTGATATTTACCGGATGGAAATTAAGGATATAGAAAATATATTTATGGCATCACCTGTTGCAAGAACCAATTGGGCAAGCCATGTTATTATGCTTAACAGTTCGCTCCCATTGGGTGTAAGCTATTGGTACATGAAACAGTCTGTGGAAATGGGTTGGAGCAGCAATGTTCTTAGAATGCAAATTGAAACCAATCTGTATAGCAGACAAATCAACAGCAACAAGGTTAATAATTTCACAGCCACGTTTCCTGCACCGCAAAGCGACCTCGCCAATTACCTGTTGAAAGATCCGTACATCTTTGACTTGGCTGGTACTAAGGAAAAAGCAGACGAAAGGGACATTGAAGAGCAACTGGTAAAGCACGTCACCCGTTATTTGTTAGAAATGGGTAATGGTTTTGCTTTCGTTGCACGACAGAAGCATTTTCAAATAGGCAACAGCGATTTCTTTGCCGACTTGATTCTATATTCAATTCCGCTACACGCATACATTGTTATAGAGCTAAAGGCTACCCCATTCAAGCCGGAGTATGCAGGGCAGTTGAATTTCTACATCAATGTGGTGGATGACAAACTGAGGGGAGAGAATGACAACAAGACTATAGGGTTGTTGCTATGTAAGGGAAAAGATGAAGTGGTAGCACAATACGCATTGACAGGCTACGACCAACCAATAGGCATCAGTGATTACCAGTTGAGCAAGGCTATACCTGAAAACTTGAAATCAGCTCTGCCAAGTGTGGAAGAGGTGGAAGAAGAGCTGGCATCTTTCCTTGACAAGGACAATAATCCCCAAAATTGAGGTCTATGGCAGGAGAAATAAACAAACTGATTCCTCTATACGGAGAACTCAACAGGATATATAATGATTGGGTGACCAATTATGCTTTTTCTTTTGACAAGCAAAAATTCAT
>CANPVZ010000025.1 GCA_947581855.1 uncultured Phocaeicola sp. | reverse complement strand
CCATATATCTATAAATTTGAAGGCAAAGATAAGAATTTATAATTTCAACCCTCAGATTTATTCATTGATCCAAAATAATTGTTACAAAGTTGTGAGACTATTTTTTGCAGTTGCGGAAAAACGGATGTGTATTTACGCTCTTGCTCGGATTTTGCTGATTCTAGGGACATAATGTCTGATGAAATGAAAAGGCTTGGTCTTTCTAAAGGTCAACTTTACGGCTTTGAAGTGTTAAGGTCTAGCTGGAACTTACTTTAGGTGCGGGAAAATACGGCTCTGGGGATTTAAGAATATTATGAAATAAATGAAACCCCAGTCGAATACCTTACTAGAATTCGACTGGGGTTTTATTTTGTTTCTTTTCCAGAATCTGTTATTCTGCTTGTTTCTCTCCGGTAGGTGCTGTCGCAGGAGTTTCTTCGGATGTTGTGGCAGCGGGAGTTTGAACTTTAGAAGCATCGAATCCAGGTATACTTTGAGGATTCATTTTATTCTCTTTCTGGGTTTCTTCTAAGATTACTGAATTTTTTTGTGTTGCTGACGGCAGTGCATATGCTGATGCAATGCTTAATACGACAATAAATGCTGCTAAACTCCATGTCGTCTTTTCTAATACATCGGTTGTTTTTCGTACTCCCATGATTTGGTTGGAAGCAGAAAAACCTGAAGCCAGACCACCACCTTTGGAATTCTGAATCAATACAATAAAGCACATCAGAACAGCTGCGATGACAATTAAGATAAGTAAAACTGGATACATCTTTTTCTATTTTGATTTAGTGTTAATAATCAATTTCTCTAAAAATCTAATTTGGTCTGCAAAGTAAGCATTTTTTTTTGGATATTTCAAGTTTAATTTTTTAATTATTTCCAATGCTTTCGAATATCTTTGCTGTTTGATATATATTTTGGCTAGAGTTTCAGTAAAATAGCTTTCTTCATCCTCTTCATCCGTATTTTCCGTTTGATTTTGGGAATCTTTCATTTTATCATCCGCATATTTTATATTGTCTTCCGAATAAGAGGTTTCTTCTTCCGGGAAAGTGGTAAGGTCTTCTTCATTGTCGTCCAGAGTGCTACACATAGTAAAACCTTCGTCAGCTTTCTCTATAAACTCATCTATCAGATTCTGTCCCCGCAAAGGGGTAGCTTCTTTTGTATCATCTTGGTCGGGAAGTTCTTCTTCTCGGAGTATATAGGTCATATAATCTGATGAGAGACTGGTTTCTGTGGAAGAATGTAATTTTTCCTCGGGCACAGTAGCCAGAAACGCATCAATCAGATGAAGGGTGCGGTCTAAGCTTGGTTCCTCTTCGATGAGCGTAGCTTGCTTCTTTTTAGGTTGAATAGTAAATCGTTCACCTTCTATCAGATAGAACAATACTCGTCTGTCGGTTATGTATATAGCAGCTCTGCGCAGTTCTTCTCCGAATGAAGCGTCATGCAGCAAATAAAGGTTTTTCAGATATAGTAGCCTTGCTGTCTGAAAATACGGATACCGCGCTAATAATGTGCGTAGTTCGTATAGTGTATCCCGATTTAAAGATTCGGGATGGTCGATCCATTCTTGAATTCTGTCCGTCATACCCGTATTTTACCAATTCGCTACCGTTGCGTTGAATATTTGATCGGTGATATCTTTAATCATATCGGTTACCAGCTTATCCTGAACAGAGTTCAACTGTAATGAAGAATCATAGGTTTGTGTAGCCGAGAACTGTTGTTCGAAGTCTTCGGAGTGGTTTGTATTGTTTACGAAACGCACATTTACAGTCATTTTCAATTCTACTAAGGCCGAATGTCCTTCGGCAGAGATAGACTTGTTATATTGGTCGTAAGCCGTAATTTCACCTGAAATTTCTAAATCTCCGCCTCGCTTGACGAATTGCAGACGGGTTTGCTGCGCAAAAATGTCCTGCAACTGTGTGTTAAACATCGAAGCCATTGGGCCGTATTGATATAAAGCCCGGTTTTCGAAATTCGTTATGGTGATAGTCTTCACTTTATCATAATTGATAGAGGCTCCGTTAAATTTGTATGAAACCGTACATGATATGCATAACAGCACACCTATTATTGATATCAGCCCACTTTTTACTCTTCTGTTCTTTTTATTCCAATCCATATTCTTTAATCTTCCGGTATAAGGTGCGCTCGGAAATATTTAAATCCTGTGCGGCGTTTTTACGTTTTCCATGATGTTTTATCAGCGCTTTCTTTATCATTTCTTTTTCTATATCATCCAATGCCAAAGTTTCCTCCACATACTCTTCAGTATCTTGAATTTCCTCTTCATTCTCTTTAGTGGCAGATAGGTTAATGGTAGGTCTGGGAGGAGTAGTTACCAATTCCACGTCTTTATGCGGATAATAAACGGGAGATTGGGGAGCAGGCGATACGGGAACGGTCCGTTCTGTCATTATATCATGTACCAGCTTTTTCAGTTCCGTTACGTCATTGCGCATGTCGAAAAGAATTTTGTATAAGATTTCCCGTTCGCTATCGAATGATTTGCTGTTGTGAGAGTTTCCCACCAAGGTTGGGAAACGGGCATCCTGTTGTATAGGGATATATGTTTGCAGGATATCCGGTGTAATTTCCCGTTTTTTCTCGATAATAGAGATCTGTTCCGTAATGTTTTTCAATTCACGAATGTTTCCTGGCCAAGGATAAGCTATTAATATCTTTTTAGCATCATCCGTTAGCTGTATAGCCGGCATGTGATAATTCTCAGCAAAGTCGGCTGCAAATTTGCGAAACAGCAATACAATGTCGTCTTTACGTTCTCTCAAGGGAGGAATCTTTATAGGGACTGTGTTAAGTCGATAATATAAATCTTCCCGGAAACGTCCGTTGGTAATAGCTTGTGCCAGATTTACATTGGTAGCCGCTACGATGCGGACATTCGTTTTTTCTACTTTAGACGAACCGACTTTGATGAACTCTCCGGTTTCGAGAACACGTAATAAGCGCGCTTGGGTGGAAAGGGGAAGTTCGCCTACTTCATCGAGAAAAATGGTTCCGCCGTTCGCTTCACCGAAGTATCCTTTGCGTTCACCTATAGCTCCAGTAAAAGCACCTTTTTCGTGTCCGAACAGTTCGGAATCGATGGTACCTTCTGGGATGGCTCCACAATTTACAGCAATATATTGTCCGTGCTTACGGCTACTGTTTTGGTGTATGATTTTTGGGAAATTCTCTTTTCCTACTCCGCTTTCTCCTGTAATCAGTACAGATAAGTCGGTGGGTGCTACTTGGATAGCGATGTCGATGGCACGATTCAGTCCTTCGGAGTTGCCAATGATTCCGAACTTAAGTTTTACTTGTTGAATATCTGATGCTACCATAAACTACTCGAATTATAGCACAAAAATACATGTTTATTTTCAATATTCGAGTATTCAGTAACATTTTTATAGAGTTAGGAATGAAGAATGGAGAGTTGAAAGTTCCATTTGGACGATAACTATCAACTCTCCATTCTTATATTTTGATTCTTATTTCAGGTATTTGCTTAGTGTCGCTTCGATTTTGTCTCCACGCAAGTTTTGAGCGACAATCACTCCGTTGGGGTCTATTAGGAGTGTGAAAGGGATACCGTTGATGCCGTAAACTTCGGCTGCAGCGCATTGCCATCCTTTCAAGTCTGACATTTGCGGCCAGTTGATACCTAAATCGGTAACAGCTTTTGCCCAGGCATCTTTAGTGCTGTCGAACGATACGCCGACCACTTCGAATCCTTTATCTTTGTATTTATCATAAGCAGCTTTAACCGCCGGAATCTCTCTGCGGCACGGTCCGCACCACGAAGCCCAGAAATCGACCATTACATATTTGCCTTTGCCTACGTAGTCGGATAAAGAAACTTCCTTATCGTTAAGGTCTTTCATTTTCAAGTCAGTGAATTTCATGCCTACAGCCGCGCGTTTGGTTCCTTCATAATGTTTCATGAAACGTTGGAAGCCAGCATTTTCTTTTAATACCGGAGAAGCCGATGCAATAATCTGTTCCAGTTCTGCCGGTTCGAAAGCATCTTCATAGGGTCCGATAAGAAGGGCTGGGGTAATATTGTCCAGATTATTTTTAATATATTCTTTAGAAACCTGTGCAATCTTGTTGTAAGCTTCCATGTATTGCTTCTGCAATACATTCATTTTAGCCGTATCGTTACGTTCTATGGTTCTTGCTTCTTTTCGCAATTCTGTAAGCTTTGCTTCGTAAGGGGTGATAAGTTCTTGATAAGCGTTCCATTTGTTGTTGGTCGGAGTGCCGCTTACTTTCTTGTCGGCCAAAGACACTTGGATAGTTCCGTTTTCCAGAATAACGGCTGTGCTGCCTTTGCGTGTCGCTATGGTGGCGATTGCGGGGCTTTTTACGCTCCCTTTAAAGCTGAATTTGCCGTCTTTTACTGTGGCACTGTCGGATGGAGTTCTGCTTCCATAATTAATAAAATAGACGGTTTTCCCCTCTAAATCGTTATCGGCGGTTCCGTTGATAACGTAAGCCGATTGAGCAGACAGACTCACGGATGCTCCTGCTGCAAGAATGGTGAATAATACTTTTTTCATAAGTTTTTTAATTAGGTTCTATACATAGCTTTAACAGCTATGTGTTAATTTCCGTGCAAATGTAACGATTTTATTGAAAGGTCAATCTTTTAAGAAATTTATTTTAAGATTAATAGCGAATAGCCTGAAATATTCGCAACTTCTAGTACCTGCAATATTGTTTAGGAAGAGTTACATGAATAAACTTGAGACAGCAAAGTATCCTATTATTCTGCTTCAATATGAAGAAATGGGCTTTTGCTTGTTACTGGTAGCCTGTAGTCGAATCGGAACACTTCATAGCGTTCCCATCAAATTATAAGTACTATTACATTAAGTTTATGGATTATACCACATTATTAGCTAGACCGGCCCATATTATTAGTTATTTTCGTAATTAATAATGTGAGTCAAGCTAAACAATATTAGTTACCAATTTAGATAGTATAAGGAGATAAATAACATAAGAAACTTGGAGTGGGTTAAAGGATATTTTCTTTCTATGACACATCTCAGACACTTGTCGAATTATCCGTATTGTGCATAGCTTTTTATACTGATTATATTGAGTTTGAGGCAGAGCAAAAAGAAGCATCTACCGGTGCAAGCATATGCGGGATGTCTTCTCAAGACAACTGTGGGTGCATGGGATGCGCTGCCTAAAAGGCCAAAGGATAGCCATTGCAATTCCCATGCATTCGATGCATAAGAAACAGAAAGTAGGAGAATAATCCTGTTAGAAGAGTCCGGAAACAACGTTCGGTTTTAGTTGTTTGTTTCCTGGCAAAGCATGAAGCGTATACGGCAATAAATAAAACAACTTTGATAATTTCCCGTTCCGTTCATAATTTAAGAATTTCATTGTAGGGATAGATGGTATTATCATGGTATTGTCGGCGTAAATGGCTTCCTGAGTATGAGAATGTTTCGGAAAATAGTTGATCTGATACAAAGTGTAATAGGTATAAAATCCGTTATCTCTTAATTTTGTAACAGGACGTCCGGCTACCATATCTGCTGAAACTTTCCATATCAGTAAGCGACCGTTGGTGGAAGTTTGCTTATAGTAATAATCGGCTATGCATAAATCTGCAAATAAAATAACTAGAATGCAAGTCTGCATTTTTTAGTCCTTGAAAGTTTTTTAAAGATTATACTTTGTAAGTAATTCTAAGTCTGTTTTTTGTTCTCTTGTAATGTTAGAACCTCTTTTCCTTTTTATATAGGTTGAGTATTACCTTCTGGAGCTCTTATAAATGGAATGATATATAATAAAAAACGAGCCTCAAAAATTAGAAATGATTTTTGAAGCTCGGAATGTTTTTTGGCATTTGCTACCTAATAACTCATTTCTTGTATGGGAGCATAATAGAGCGGAAAAGAGTAGGAATTAATTAAATCCGTATTCAGCATCCGGTCCCAGTTCTTCTTCAATACGCAGTAGCTGGTTGTATTTGGCCATACGATCCGAACGGCTCAGTGAACCGGTCTTTATCTGTCCCGCATTGGTTGCTACAGCAATGTCTGCAATGGTGCTGTCTTCTGTTTCTCCCGAACGGTGAGAGATGATGGAAGCATAACCGTTGCGTTTGGCAAGCTCTACTGCATTCAACGTTTCGGTGAGTGTACCAATTTGGTTTACTTTTACCAGAATAGCGTTGCCGCAGTGCTGTTCAATACCTTTTCGAAGAAACTTTACGTTGGTGACAAACAAATCATCGCCTACCAGTTGGCAACGTTCCCCCAGTCGTTCGGTCAGTAATTTCCAGCCGTCCCAATCGTTTTCGGCCATACCATCTTCTATGGAGTCGATCGGATATTGGTTGACTAAGTCCGTCAGATAATCTACCTGTTCCACGGCAGAACGTTTTACTCCTTTACTGCCTTCGAAAAGCGTGTAATCGTATAATTCATTGCGGTAATATTCTGAAGCGGCACAGTCCAAGGCAATGGTAACCTCTTTATATGGGGTGTATCCGGCAGTTTCGATAGCTTCCATAATACAAGAAAGCGCATCTTCAGTGCCGTCCAATGCTGGAGCGAATCCCCCTTCATCTCCTACGGCCGTACTAAGACCTCTTTTCTTCAGTACATTTTTTAATGCATGGAATATTTCAGCTCCCATCCGTAAACCTTCATGAAAACTGTCGGCGCCGACAGGACGTATCATAAATTCTTGGAAAGCAATGGGGGCGTCGGAGTGGCTTCCTCCGTTAATGATGTTCATCATCGGTACTGGCATCACATAGGTATCTACACCACCAATATAGCGGTATAACGGAATGCCTAAATAGTTGGAGGCTGCTTTGGCTATGGCTAGAGATACGCCTAGTATTGCATTGGCTCCTAGTTTCGATTTGGTAGGAGTGCCGTCCAGTTCAATCATGCTGTGGTCTAAGTATATTTGATTAAGTGACGGCATTCCTGCCAAAGCGGGAGCTATAATGTTATTAATGTTGTCTATCGCTTGTTTCACTCCTTTGCCATTGTATCGGCTTTCGTCTTTATCCCGAAGTTCTAATGCTTCGTTCTCCCCCGTAGATGCACCCGATGGAACCGATGCGCGTCCTATAATACCACATTCTAATGTTACGTCTACTTCTACAGTAGGATTGCCCCGCGAGTCCAGAATTTCTCTTCCATGAATCTTTGCTATCTTCATTGTTTTTCTTTTTTTGATGATTAAACGTTGAAGGTAACAAACAAAAATGAACTTTGGTTTAGAGTTTTTCTTTTTAACGCAAATTATTTTTGTTTCCTATATATAGTATACAACGAGTCATTCCTCTTAAATCAGTCCCAGCCACCTTAATATGCTTGGTGTGAGGAGAGCTGTAAAGATACCATTCAGCGTAAGTCCCAGGCTGGCAAAGGCTCCATATTTACGGCTACGCTCCATAGCCGTAGAAGTACCTACGGCATGAGACGCAGTTCCCATTGAAAGCCCTTGTGCAATGGGGCTTCCTACTCGTCCGAGACTTAATACTTTAAATCCGAATACCGCTCCGAACAGGCCTACACAAACTACCACTGCGGCGGTAAGAGAAGGAATGCCTCCTACGGTTTTGGTTACTTCCATAGCGATGGGAGTCGTTACTGATTTCGCTGCTAACGAAACAATTACTTCTTGGGTCGCTCCCAATAGTTGCGCGGTAAAAACTACCGATACAATACCAGCCAGACATCCTGCTAACTGGGAAATAAGTATGGGTAGCAGTTGCTTTTTTATTGATTCCAGTTGCAGATATAAAGGGACGCCTAATGCTACGACTGCCGGTTTAAGCCAAAATTCGATTAAGTGTCCGCCTTCATCATACGTTTCGTAACGAATACCTGTTGTTTTTAAAAAGACAATCAGTAAAGCGATAGTAAGCAATATCGGATTTAATAACACCACTCCGGTTCTCTTTTGCAGAAGTTTTGACAAAAAGAAAAAGCCGAAAGTTAAAGCCAGCAAGAAGAATTTATTTTCTAAATATTCCATGATGTCTACGTATTAATTGATGAACCCAACCGGTAACCACCAATACGATAATCGTACTCACTACCGTAGCGACTACAATAGGGACGAATTGTGCGGAAATGATATCGAAGTAAAGCATTAGAGCAACGCCCGGCGGAACGAAAAAGAAACCGAGGTTGGCTACCAAAAAGTCGGATAATCCTTGTACCCATTCCAATTTTACCCACTTGAGTTTTAAAAATAGAGTAAGCAATAGCATACCGATAATGCTTGCGGGAAGTTTTATTCCTGTCAGGTACACAGCAAGTTCCCCTAAAGCTAGGCAACCAAATAGAATAAAGCATTGACGTATCATAAACAATGTTTTGAAAAACGCTGCAAAAGTAAGTGCTTTTTCAGAAATTACCTATAATACCTTAAACGTAAAGATAAAAAAATATAATTTATTGATTCACGTCAAGAGTTCCGGAAGCTTTTGGGAGAATAACCGGTATGATGTTTAAAATATTTTCCGAAGAAGGATTGATTCGGAAAATTCAATTCGTCCGAAATTTCCTGAATGGGTTTGGTTGTTCCTTTTAGCAATCCTTTGGCTTCAAGAATAATGCATCGGTCAATCCATTCGCTTGCGGTAAGTTGAGTAATGCTTTTGCTTAAAGCCGATAAGTATTTAGGCGTAATGCACAGTTTGTCCGCATAGAATGAAACGGATCGGTTTATCTTGTAGTATTCCTTCACTAGTTGCAAAAAACGTCCGAATAATTCATGTTGTCGACTTGGAGCTGAGGGCTGTTCAGGCTGGTGTCGGTTTATGATATTCAGTATTTCATAAAACAGCGATAAAGCCAGATGATACGTAATTTCGCGAATGTAAGCTTTCGTTTCAGGCTGTATCTGTTTTCGTGTAAAGGAATAATATTCTGACAGTAAGGTAAACTCCTGTGTATTTAATACCGTTACGGGATGTTCCTGGATGTATAGGAATACATTCAGTTGCCTGGGTATATTCACAGATATGCTGTTAAATAGTTCCGAAGAAACGGCAACGTAAACAGCCGAGAAATCTTCACTATTTTCTTGTTTCAGGATAATGCTGTTCGGCGCTATCAGAATCAAACTGTTGGGAGTAACGGTATATTCTTTCAGGTTAATCGACAAGCGGGCTTCTCCTTTTAACGATAGCGCGAAGATAGCCATGTCGAATCTTGCTGGAAACTTAACTTCGGGCATTTTATTCGTATCATCGATAAAAGCTATGCCGTTGTTTAAAAAAACAGGCTTGTTAAAAGATAGAGTAATGTCATTCGAGTAAGTGTTTGTATGTTCGTTTTGTTTCATAGGTAAATTCTAATGAATTATTTTTTAGTTCCGCAGTTGATTAGGTGAGACACTCATTCAACTCCTGTTCGTTTGGCAGTACAAACCTACGAATTATTTTAGAAAACATCTGAAATGTGAGTTGAAAAAGAAGAAATGTTAAGAAATGGTGGCTATTGTTTTTTATAGATTAAGAGTTTTAGGAAAGAGATGTTAACAAAGGTTCGCCTATGTTGTTGTTTGAAACTCCCATGGGTATAGAAAATGATAAGGAAATAGTTTTATAATATTTTTTTGGAGGAAATTTATTTCGGTAACAGATAGAATCGGGGATCTTAATAGATGTTTGCCATACTGACAAGTGGTTCGTATAACTTTTCAATATCCTGAACATCCATTTCTATCTCTACCTGGTCGCCGGGAATCAAGGTTTCTCCTTGTGGCGAGAGTGCTTTTCTGTCGCGTTGTATGCTTTTTATCTCGCATCGGTTGGGCAAAGTGAGGGTGTCTACTGCTTTTCCGTCAAAGTATGAGCCATCCATAATCTCGACATATAAGTGGTATCGTTGTTGCTTTTGCAGGAACGGGGCCCGTATTAAATGGTTGTAGAGTACCACGTTCGCAGGTTTGATTTGCAGCATTTCCGTGAAATAATAGGTGAGTCCCCCTACAATGATAGAAGGATAGAATACTTCCAGATGTCCGGTAATTTCGGTAATCAGTACAATGGCTGTCAGGGGAGTGCGTACAACAGCTACCAGGAAAGCACCCATTCCCAGTAACATAAAATAGCTGATATGCTCCTTAGAGATAACTTGGTAATGTATCAGAACAAGAGCGAAGAGCAGCCCGAATAATCCTCCTGTTACGAGAGTAGGGATAAAATTTCCACCCGGCAATCCGGAAGTGAAAGAGAATTGGGTAAACAGCAAATGGACGAGCAGGAAACCTCCTGCCCAGACTATTTGTGAATCTGGACGAACAAATTGCTGTAAGAGGAAAGCCTCGCCGCCTCCGGTCAGATTAATTTCAAAAAGAGAAATAAGGTAGGCTATTCCGGAGAGATAAAGCATGCGAATGGATGTGGAGATGCGAATGTGCTGGTTCCACTTTTGAAAAAGATCGGTGAGGATGGAATAGAACTTTCCGAAAACGGATACAGCTAGAGCCAGAAACAAGAAAAATTTCATGGAAATCCAGAATGGGAAATCCGGAGCTACAGCTTGAATTTGTGCGTATGAGCTGATAGGGAAAATCCATCCTGCAATGCCTCCTGCAACGACTCCTGCTAATAAGGTAGTAATAGCTGTTTTAGGAGCATCGAATCGTTCGATAGACTCGATTACCAGTAAGGAGGAGGCGAGCGGGGCGGCAAAAGCTGCGGAGAGTCCGGCGCCTGCTCCTGCCGATAATAATTGTTTGCGTTCGCCTGGTAGTATGTTGGTCCATTTGGCGACCAATGTACCTACATACGACCCGATTTGTACCGATGGCCCTTCTCGACCTAAAGAAAGTCCGGCACTCAAGGCCATGAGCCCTCCGGCAAATTTAGCCCACAGTTCTTTAAACGGATGTTGGTAGGTTATTCGTCCACTTATCACTCCTCGAGTTTGGGGAATGCCTCCTCCGGAAATAATCGGCATTTTTTTTACCAATTGCGCAACCAGCAATAAAATGCCCCATAAACCAATAAAGAGAGCTACGTGTTCATACCATTGGGGAGATGATACAAAGAAATCTTTTCGTATGGAGAAAAGAAATTGTAAAAGGTAATGGTAAGGTACGGCAATAAGTCCCGTCAGTAATCCCACAAAGATACTAACGAAATAGAGTCGTGCATTGATGAGTTTCAATTTCCGTATTCTCCATTTCCGAAGACCCATCAGTTGCTTCCAATGTTCTCGTACTTTTTTTAAGCTCCACATGTTAAAAGCAACAATTGATGACGTGAAAAGTTTCCGGCTTTTACATCCTTCCGTAATAGAAATGTAATGTGTTTTACACGGCATCGTAACAAAAAAGCGCCAACTTTGCAATAATTAAAAAAAGAAGTGTAGATTTGTAACAGTTAAACAGTCAGAATATGAATGATTACCGTATTTTAGTTGTCGATGACGAAGAAGATTTGTGTGAAATCTTGAAGTTTAATTTGGAGAATGAAGGGTATCTGGTAGATACGGCAAACTCGGCGGAAGAGGCTTTGAATATGGAACTTTCCCGCTATCAGTTGTTTTTATTGGATGTGATGATGGGCGAGATTTCTGGTTTTAAAATGGCTAACCTGTTGAAGAAGGACAAAAAAACAGCGTCCATACCTATTATATTTATAACAGCTAAAGATACGGAAAATGATACGGTGACAGGGTTTAATCTGGGAGCGGATGATTATATATCTAAGCCTTTTTCACTCCGGGAAGTGGTAGCACGTGTGAAAGCAGTGCTGCGACGTACAGTTTCCGATAACGGAGTGGAGAAAACAGAGGTTATAACTTATAGGGGACTTGTTTTGGATGTAAACCGTAAAAAAGTGACCATTGAGGGAGAGGCTGTTTCTTTGACCAAAAAGGAATTTGAGATATTGAGTTTATTGTTGAGAAATCCTGATCGCGTCTTCTCCCGTGAAGACATTTTAGCTAAGATTTGGAATGACGAAGTGTATGTACTCGATCGTACGGTTGATGTAAATATTACACGTTTAAGAAAGAAAATAGGAGATTACGGTCAGAATATTATAACCCGTTTGGGGTATGGCTATTGTTTTGAATATAAATAAATATGTCACGTTATTCTTGTAACATATCGTTCAGTCAGCGACTCTTCCTTTCCGTATTGTTGCTCTTTTTGCTGTTTGTCATTTGTTTCGTGGCATACCAATATCATCGTGAAAGAGAGTATAAAATAGAGTTGTTGAATACCAAGTTGCAGGATTATAACCGTCAGATGGAGGAGTCTTTTTCCGAGTATGGCGAGTTGAACGATTCACTGATAGAAAATTATCTTCGTTATCATTTTATTAAGGATTTACGTGTGACGCTTATCCGTGACGATGGAACAGTGGTTTTCGATAGTGAAGAAGGTGATTATTCTCGTATTCAAAATCATAAAGATCGCAAAGAAATCCGGCAAGCTTTAAAAGAAGGAAGTGGTTATGATATTATCCGGACATCGGAAACCTTACAAAGTGATTTTTTCTATTCGGCTACGTATTTCAAAGATGCGGGATATATTATACGTACAGCATTGCCCTATAATGTGACACTGGCAAACAGCCTTGCGGCGGATTTGGGATATATATGGTTTACTTTGGGATTGACTATTATTCTTACCTTTATATATTACAGATATACCCGTAAGCTTGGGATGAATATTACGCAGCTCCGGCACTTTGCCAAAAGAGCCGAGCGGAACGACGATCTGGAAAATGTGCAGATTTCTTTTCCTAATAACGAGTTGGGGGAAATATCCCATCATATTGTACGCTTATATGCACAGTTGAAAAAGAGCGAAGAGGATAAAACACGTTTGAAAAGACAGTTGACCCAAAACATCGCCCACGAACTGAAAACACCGGTAAGCAGTATCCAGGGTTATTTGGAAACTATTGTGAATAATCCGAATATGTCGAAAGAGAAGCAGCAACAATTTCTCGAACGTTGTTATGCTCAAAGCAACCGTTTGACTAACCTTTTGCGTGATATATCGGTACTTACTCGTATGGATGAGGCCTCACAATCGTTCGATGTGGAAGAAGTGAATATTTTTCAGTTGTTGCATGGAATTCAGAAAGATGTAGCATTACAGTTGGCAGAGAAAAATATCACTTTTTTGATTTTAATTGAATCTGATGTAACTGTGCAGGGAAGCAGTTTGTTACTATATTCCATATTTCGAAATCTTACCGATAATGCCATTGCTTATGCCGGACAAGGAATTACTATTACGGTGAAGGGTGTGAAAGAGGATAACCAGTTCTATTATTTCAGCTTTGCCGATAATGGAATTGGTGTGGCTACCGAGCATCTTGATCATCTGTTCGAACGTTTTTATCGGATCGATAAAGGCCGTTCCCGTAAATTGGGCGGTACCGGTTTGGGGCTAGCTATCGTAAAGAATGCCGTATATTTACATGGCGGTACCATTTCTGTTCGCATTGCTTCCACCGGAGGGTTGGAATTCTTGTTTAGCTTGGCGAAAAAAAACGATTGAGCTTTTTGTTCAGTAGTGGTTACTTTTTTCTTGCCGTTGCAGATTATTCAGTTTATAAGGATGAGTTATTTAGTTGAGAATTGAAAATGAAGAGTTAGAGGATAGACTTATTGGTATGAAATTCATTATGCGGAGGTGGTGTTCGTGCCACATTGTGCGGTTCGTCGGAAGTATATCATGATGTATGATACAAAACAACCGTATGCATATTTGTTCTTTGCTTCGTATTACAAATCGGGTGACTTCTATTTAAACGTGTAATACAAGTGTAAAAAAGATGTCACCATTTCTTAAAATCTACTACATATGGTTGTAATGCGTTCCCTCTATTTTTGCAGCGTAATTTATTTATCAATAAGAAACTTTATGAAACACGTAGTAAAAATCGTATCTGTAGCGTTTATGTTTTTGCATTTAGGCTACCATGTGCAAGCTGAGGAAAAAGTAAAAGATTTAAGGCAGGGAACCGTTAAAGGCCGGATTGTGGATACAGGAAAACAGATTCTTCCAGGTGCCTCTGTTTATATTGAAAAGTTAAAAACGGGAGTGGTTAGCGATGTGAACGGATTTTACGCTTTACCTCATTTGGATCCCGGAACTTATACGCTTAAAGTTACTTATGTTGGGTATTCTCCCATAGAAATGAAGATTACCGTTCCCGAAGGGAAGACTTTAGAAAAAGATATTATAATGAATGAGGGAGTGGAGTTGCAGGAAGTGCAAGTGAAAGGTGCTTTCTCGGGGCAGCGTAAAGCTCTTAGTTCACAGAAGAATAAAATGGGAATCGTAAATGTGGTGTCAGCCGACCAAGTAGGTAAGTTTCCCGATTCGAATATTGGAGATGCGTTGAAACGTATTAATGGTATCAATGTACAATACGATCAGGGTGAGGCCCGCTTCGGGCAAGTACGCGGTACTTCTGCCGACCTGACATCGGTTACCATTAACGGAAACCGTTTGCCTTCGGCAGAAGGAGATACCCGTAATGTGCAGCTCGATTTGATTCCCGCCGATATGGTTCAGACCATTGAGGTGAATAAAGTGGTTACTTCGGACATGGATGGTGATGCTATCGGAGGCGCTATCAATTTGGTAACCAAGAGCACTCCGTATAAGCGTACGTTCAATGCAACGGCTGGTAGCGGGTATAATTGGGTTAGTGGGAAGCCCCAGTTAAATCTCGGGCTGACATATGGCGACCGTTTCTTTAATGATAAACTGGGTTTGATGTTTTCGGCCTCATATCAATATGCACCGAGCGGATCAGATAATATTGAATTTGAATATGATTTGGATGATGATAAGGTAGTGATTACAAAAGGGGAAATACGGCAATACTATGTAACCCGCGAACGGCAGAGTTATTCGTTAGCCTTGGATTATAAGTTTAACGCTAACCATAAGATTACTTTCAAAGGAATTTATAACCGCCGTAACGACTGGGAAAACCGCTATCGTATAACATACAAGAAGTTAGATAGTAAAGCTTCCAAACAGTCGGTGGTGTTGCAAACTAAAGGTGGAGCAGGCGATACAAAAAGTGCTCGTTTGGAACGTCAGCAGACAATGGACTTCTCTTTGAACGGAGAGCATCATTTCGGTATATTGGCCTCTGATTGGAGCGCTTCTTACTCGCGGGCTTCCGAAGATCGTCCCAATGAGCGTTATTTCGGAGTTTCGTTAGACGAACCGTTCAGTGATTCGTTTCAAGGTGTAGGCGGAAAATATCCTTATGCGTCTAAATCTATTCCGGCGGTCTCTGAAGATTGGGAAATTGACGAATTGACCAATTCGAACCAGAAAATTTATGAAAACGAGTGGAAGTTTCGTTTGAACTTTTCCTTGCCGGTGACCGACGATTTAAGGCATATGTTTAGATTTGGTGCAAAATATGTATTGAAAACAAAAGATCGTGAGACACATAATTTTGATTATGCAGACGCTTTTGAGGAGGATTGGAGTAAACATATGAATCCGCAAATTCGGGAAGGATTTATGCCGGGCAATCAATATCCTGTCGAAACTCCGTTTATAGATAAACATTATTTGGGTGATATCGATTTCAGCAAATTGAAAGGTGTAGAGATTTTAGAAGATGCCTCAGGTAATTATCATGCTAATGAGGATATAGCAAGCGCTTATATCCGTTTTGATACGAAGATTGGCGACAGAATAGGAATGGTAGCTGGCTTACGTATGGAAAATACACATCTTAAATATGGCGGTTGGAATTGGGTAATTGATGCAAATGAGGAAGAAATGTTAGTGGCTACCGGTGATAAGAAAAACAGTTATACCAATTGGTTGCCGAGTTTGCTATTTAAATATGATGTGAACGAGGATTTCAAAATTCGCGCTTCCTTTACCGAAACTCTTTCTCGTCCGAAGTACTCGGCTTTGATACCGTGCGTGAATTACAGTGTGGCCGATGAAGAAGCCACTATAGGTAATCCGAATCTGAAGCCGACCACTTCTTACAATTTCGATTTAAGCGGGGAGTATTATTTCAAAAGTATCGGTCTGGTAAGTCTTGGCGTGTTCTACAAAGAAATGCGTGATGTGATTGTTGACGAGGTGTGGAAGGGAGAGTCGGCCGAGATTCCGGTCACTGCCGGTCGGGAGTATGAAATAACAAAACCTATCAACGCTTACGATGCCGATCTTATCGGTCTGGAATTCGCTTATCAGCGCGATTTCAGTTTCATTACCCCGGCTTTAAAGTGTATCGGCTTCTACGGAACCTATACCTATACGCACAGTAATACAAAGGATCATAGGTTCGAACACCGTAGGTTGGCCGATGGTGAAAAAGTAAAGATGATAGGTTCGCCTGAACATACGGCAAACGCTTCTCTTTATTTCGAGAAACAGGGAATAAATGTGCGTCTTTCTTACAATTACTCTTCCGACTTTATCGATGAAATGGGTAAGAGTGCGGAACTCGACCGTTATTATGGCGCTGTGAACTACTTAGATTTGAATGCGAGCTATACCTTCGGCAAGAGGTTCAAAACGACAATTTATGCCGAGGCAACGAACTTGTTCAACCAACCGTTGCGTTATTATCAGGGAACGAAGGATCGTACCATGCAGGCAGAATATTATGGGGTGCGTGTAAATGGGGGTGTTAAAGTAACATTTTAAGAGGTATCTAATATAAGTGAATCCGGGCTTTTCGTGCCTCATGGGAGAGTTTAAGTTGCCGATCGTTCCGAAAGACCTTTAAGGGAAATAGTTTACCGGTCGGCAACATTCCCACTCTTTTATTTTCGAATGAAAAGATTACTTCCGAAGTTGACGGATAAAAAAGAAGATAAGTCTTACAACTTAATAAAAACAGAAATAACAATGAAAAATTTACGTAGATTTTTAGTAGGAGTTATAGTCGCTCTCATTGCGATGTCAGGTTTTGCCCAAACCGCTACAGAATGGAAAGCCTTAGAGGGGGATATTGTTTTGTATATGGCCAATGACTTAGGCCGGAATGGGTATTACGATCAAAAGACTATTGCAGATTTGATGGGACGGATGGCCGAGGAGGTTGGCCCGGAATGTGTGATTGCAGCAGGGGATGTACATCACTTTGAAGGAGTCCGCTCCATAAACGATCCTTTGTGGATGACTAATTACGAATTAATTTATTCGCATCCTGAGTTAATGATCGATTGGTTTCCGATTCTAGGTAATCACGAATACAGAGGCAATACACAAGCTGTATTGGATTATACAAATGTGAGTCGCCGTTGGTCGATGCCACACCGTTATTATACCAAGGTTTTTAATGAAGACGGTACGACCGTACGGATTGTTTTTCTGGATACCACTCCGTTGATTGATAAATATCGTACGGAGTCCGATAAATATCCCGATGCTTGTAAACAAGACATGCAAGCACAACTCGATTGGCTCGACACTACTTTAAAGAATGCAAAGGAAGATTGGGTAATTGTGGCAGGCCATCATCCCATCTATGCGGAAACACCGAAAGATGGCAGTGAGCGTGCCGATATGCAAAAGCGAGTAGATACGATTCTTCGTAAATATAATAATGTAACGATCTACGCTTGCGGACATATCCATAACTTTCAGCATATCCGTATTGCCGGAAGCGCTATTGATTATGTAGTGAATTCTTCTGCTTCGTTAAGCCGTAAAGTGAAACCGATTGAAAGTACTGTTTTTTGCAGCCCTGAGCCAGGTTTCTCTATCTTCTCTATTGATAAGAATGTACTTCGCATGCATCTAATTGATAAAAACGGCAAGGTGTTACATACAATTACTCGTACAAAATAGCCTTTTCTCTGAAAATAAGTCGTTCGCAGTTTCCATGTTTAAAGGACTATTCCTTGTACAAAATGGGCTATTCTTTCTTTGATAGACTTAAATAGGACGGTCTTATTGTTTGGTTTAGTAAACCATAGGTATAAGTCTGCTCTCTTTAAGGAAAGGTAAAACGTTATATCCTTTTTTGTTGGACTTGACTTAAGGAAGAAACGGTTTACACCAGGTTGACAAACAAGCGGGTGTGAACCGTTTCTATATAAAGTCGCGGGTGAAAGATTCATTATAAAGAAGAATGCCGGAAGTTAGAATCATTTACAAGTGCAAAAACGCGGAAAGTACTCCTTTTCTTTCTCCGTTCATTTTTGCCTAAACGAACGTTCGTTTGGAGAACAATGAACGTTCGTTTTCCTCTGAATGAACGCTCGTATTTATTTTGTCGTAAGATAAGGAGAAATAGTCTGTATAGAGATAGGTAAGTTATATTTACATAGACGTCTATTAAATCATAACTGAGTTGCTGAGAGGTTAAGTTCGTTTAGGGGTTAGTTTAGAGCCGGTACGAGACAAGTACTTTGTAAACCTTCGAGAATGGAAAGAAGACGGAATTCACAACTACGTGTCCAGTAAACAAACTCTTTGTTTGGATGATATGTTTTGGCAAAATCTTGTAGAGTATCCAAGTCGAATGTGTTCGAAATGATTCCGGCTCCGGCACGCATCGCATCATAACCGTTACAGTCCTGCTCGATATGGGCGGGAACCATCAGTACAGGTTTGCCCAAATACATGGCTTCGCAGATAGATTCGAATCCGGCAGTGGAAGCATATGCTTTGCAACGACTCATCATATCGAGGAACTTTATATCGTTTATCCGATGGAATGTCAGCGTATCGTCTATTTGTGTTTCTTCTTCCACATCGTTACGGTCCCAGAAAAATTGCAGGCAGGTTTGCGGTTGGCGATTATGATAATCATGAACGTTTTCTGCAAATCCGGCATTAACCATGTAACCTAGAATAAAGTCTTCTTGTTTGGGTTGATAATTAAATACTTCTTTGCGCAACAAGGGTGGTATGACGATAATGTTGTTCTTCTTGTCTTCTCCCATGTTATAGAAAGAGAGAGCCAGACGGGCACGGCTACGGATACTGGTCATGCGAGTGAAGAAACGCAGTAATGCCAATTCCGTAGGTTGTTTATCAGGGAATCCGAATTTGGAATGTAAGAACAGGTATTGATGTCCGATGCATATGTAAGGTATATGGGGAGGCATAAAAGTGTAAGTGAGCCCGGTTAGTAGTTCGTAAAAATTGATGACGGTTTCGGCTCCGGATTCTTCAATACGATGTTTGATAAACAGCATACTATTGATGTATTCTGGAGATTTTAATATATTATAAAGGATACTTCGTCCTAGCTTTACCCGTTTGTTTTGCGGGGTAGGGAGAAAGTTGGGACTCATAAACCGTTTGATTTCGGCATGAACATTCTGTTTGAAGAAGTTCGGTAACGAGCGCGAAGAACTTTTTCCCACTAGAATTTCCACAACTTCGTGTCCGTTACGTAATAACATGTCTTCTAGAGTGAGCGCTTGCGTCAGATGTCCTCTGCCTTCACCTTGTACAATAAACAAGAATTTCATATACTGTGCGTTATTAAGTTTAAATAAAATGCTGTAACTGTCTTATACAGTCATAGTTTCGAAAGAGAGAGTATCCTTATGAAACAGAAACAAAAGAACTACTGTTATTTAATTTAAATGATGCAAGTTTTGCTAATCAGGAGTAACAGAAACTATCATTTTATTTAGAGTTATTTCACTTCACTCCGTTAAGAGTTTAAGCTTTATACCTTAGCAAAACACCGGCATGACTTTTGGTTTTTACTATTTAAAGATGCTTTCGGTAAAAATTCAGTTATATTCTTCTACCAAGTACATACCTTCCACGTATCCGTTAATGTTTTCAATAAGTTTATCTAAGGCCTCTTCGAGTGTGGCTGCATACGTTTTACATTGCGCATTGCACCGGAAGTAGGCGAAATAACCTCCATCCTTACTCGGTTCGATAACATAATCTAAATTGTTCATAATTGCTTTAATTTTAAAAGATTGTTATGTATATTAATTTCAAAACATATCGTTGTTGAACGATGAGTTTCAAATGGCTTCTGAAGAGTGGAGTCCGGTCTGCTCTTCACTGAAAGCCCTTCTGTATACGTAACAACCGACCAGCTTCCTTGTTCATCTTCTACCAATGCAGTGAGGCTCTCTACCCAATCACCGGAATTCAAATAATGTATACCGTTATAATATTCGTTGGTTGCCTGATGAATATGTCCGTAAATAATACTTTCGCATTTCTTTTTTTTGGCAAACATAACCAGTTCGTACGTTTGTCTGCTGCTGAGATGAAAGTATAATCGGGAACAATAGAGATGTTGGAGAGGATGAAAGGCATATGAAGCTGCCAGCCGTCAATGATGTCGCCGTTTAAAATAAACTGTTTGTAGTTTACATGTTTTAAGAAATAGGTTACTTCTTTTATTTTGGAGTCTTCCGAATCAAGGTGAATGTCAAAGAGTCCTATCGTGGAATAATGTTTGCGTAAATTCATATTTAAATCCTATATTTCTTATCATTACAAAATTCGTTGTTTTATATTGCTGTTGAATAACAACGGTATGAAGAAACGATTAAATCAGGAAAAGAATACTTTATTACTATATCCGCAATATATTGAGTAAAGACAAAATTTTAGAATAATGAATGTGGCTGAGTAACTAAAGAAAGGGGATACCGATTTGGGATGAATACGAATCAGAAGTTAAAGGAATAAGGGAGATTTTCTTCTTTAGAAGCTATGATTTGGCAGCCTAACAACTTTTGATAACTTTATAGTTCATTGCGAAACGTCTTTATCGTAATCTTCCCGAGAAGTCATGTTTTGCTGTAATATATAAATTTAAGTTTATTCGAAATAAATGCTTTCTGCTATGCTGTCCAGCTCTTCTTTTGCGGCTTCGTCTTGCGCTATCATCACCACGCCGAAATAACGGAGCTTGGCTTTATCGAAATAATAAAACACGGTTTGAGTTGTGTCGAAACCATCACTTCCTGTAACCATAAAATGTTGCGGGTTACTTACTTTATCCATAAACAAGCCGTTGATGATGACTTTCTCATGTATATAGTCTTCAGAAGGTTCGCCCCGTTTGTTGCGGGGAATGACAGGCGTCATGGCACGGATCCGTTTGAACTCTTCTTCCGAAGTGGTAGTTTGGCAGACTATTGTCATCCAGCTTACTCCGTTGGTGAGTTTGAAAAAGGCACGTTGATCTTCAACGATTTGCCAGTTTGTCGGGTAGCGACAACTGAATCCGGTAATGGTATCCGTGTAAAGTATCCAAGTGTCTGTATCACTTATAGGAGTAAATGCCGGAATTTCCGGTTCGGCAAGGTTTTGATTGACGGAAAGGGAAGCATCCAGTTCCTCATCGGAAATCTTGCCTGCCATCCATTTTTGTAACATACCGCTGTCCCAAGCTTCACGATGTAGAGCATAATAGCGTGAAGTGGAATGTATTCTTTCTGCCATGACCAGAATGAAAATTAAAAATAAAGCTCCTTCTCCGATGAAGGAGTAGGGTCTCTTCAAACCTTTGTCTCTTTGCTTGTCTGCCAATACATAGAACGAACCTATTAGAAATCCACTTGTCAGACCGCCGATATGAGCAGCATTGTCTATAGCCGCATTTCCCATGCCTTTTAATAAGTTATAAGCTAGGAAGATACCGATGCTATAAAGTAGGGCATAACGTTGTGCCCGTTCGATACAGTGAAAGAACAGGTAGGCAAGAAAGATTCCGTAGAAACCGAAGATGGCTCCCGATGCACCGACACTTATCGTTTCGGGATGGAGGAAGAGACTGCTTGCGGAGGAACAGATTCCTGTAAGCAAGTAAGCGGCAAGCGTGCGTAGTTTGCCGATAAGCGGTTCCAGATAGACTCCGATAAATAGTAAAGCATACATATTCATGGCTATGTGTATGATGCCGAAGTGGAGGAAGTTACAGGTCAGTGTGCGCCACCAGTCACCGGTAAGTGTCAAAGGTCCAAAGTTACCTCCCCATTGAAGAAGTTCCACAGCTTCGGGTGAAAGGAGGCTGATACCGCTGATAGCCATGGCTATGAAGATGAATACGTTGATATTGAGCAGTAAAGGGATGGCAAAGAAATCTTTGTGGGGAATAAACATGGAGAAGAAAGGGATGCTCTTTTCGGGCAAGGATATATTTGCTGTTTCCTTCCGCTCTCTTTCCTGCAAACTTTCTTCCAGATTCTTCACCATTTTCTCTATTTCTTCCCGAGGTGTAGAAATAAGAAACGTTTGTATGGCTTGGTGTAATCGTTGTATATTTTTACGATTCCGTCCGTAATCGATAATTTGCAAACCAGTGCAACAACTTGACAACGTTACCTCTTTCGGATGTTCGGGTTGCAAAGTAAGAGTTATTTGTTCGCCATATGACCAAACATTGATACCGGTGTAAAATGTAATACCGGTGCGGGACAGCTTATCTACCTTCCAGTTGAGCCGGATAGATACTTCGAGTGCCGCCAATATGATCTGCATAGGATTTGCATTTTCGAAATGTAAGATACAATCGTAGTGTGGTTTTATTCCAAATGCCATAGTTTTATGTCGTATTGAATCTTTTTCTTTTTATGAAAAGACGGTCAAAGATATAAAACAATCCGGATGAAACTAAATGATCGGTGACTTTTCAGAAGGTTTAATTTAGTATGATTTATTTTGGGATATCCAAATAAGAATTTTATTATAGATATCCACCTTTTGAAGCATGTAACTGTTGAAAGGAACAACGTGAAAGAAAGTTTGTGAGAATTGGGGGAGATTAATAAAATGTGGATTAACGCAGATGATTACAAATTGAGATGACACTGCTATACATGCTGCGTTAATCCGTATTTTGAAATTTAAACGCCGATAATTGAAGAAATAGAACGGATAGAGCTGTATCGACACATTATTAGTTATTTGAATAACTTTACTAGTTATGAGTGCTCACATTATTAGTTATTTTTGGTCCATATTTCTTTTAAAAAGTCAGGTTAATCGGTTACCTTTTCCTCCTCATCCATATTTTTTACAATTTCTTCGCATGGAGCCTCCTTATACTTGGAAGCCAAGTCTTTAATAATACCGTCTGCCAATCCGAAAGTGGGTACGAGAATTGATTCAGCCTGTACGCTTCGGGCAATATTTAAGAATAGTTCAGCTGCCGGTACGATGACATCCGCGCGGTCGGGCTTCAGCGAGAAGACTTCCATACGTTCGGCTACACTTTGCTTACTCAAATGGTCGTAGAGCTTTTCCAAGGCGGCTACTGGTAGCCGGTCTTTCCGTTTGTCGCGTTTACTGGCTATGCGGTATAACTTGTTAATGTTTCCGCCCGAGCCGATGATAGTGATATCGGAATATCCGGCAGTAATGTTCTCCAAGTCCTGTTTCATTTCGAGTAACACATTGTTTCTTACCGTTCCGCTAAGCATGCGTAGAGTGCCCACATTATAAGAGGTGGAGGAGATGCGCTCTTTGTTACTGATAAAACTGATTTCCGTACTTCCTCCGCCTACGTCGACATACAGAAAGTTTCCCGGTCCGGTGGAAGCTTCGATATGATTGTCGTAAATAATCCGAGCTTCTTCCTGTCCGGAAATAATATCTATCTTGATACCTGTCTTACGTCCAATTTTCTTAATAATTCGTTTACCGTTTTTCGCATCTCGCAAAGCTGAAGTGGCACAAGCCCTATATTCTACCACATCATGAATTTTCATTAATTGGTTGAAGGCTTTAATCATCCGTAGGAAATGTTCTTCCTTTGTTTCGGATATTTTGCCTTGCCCAAATACATCTACTCCCAATCGGAGAGGAATGCGCAGAAACATTACTTTAGTCAAACGGGTGTTTCCATCCAGGTCTTTATCGAGGTTCTTTATTAACAATCGAGCCGCATTGGAGCCGATATCGATGGCTGCCAAGTTTACATTTTCAATGTTTATCATATTATTCTTTTTCTTGGTTTAAATAATAATCATAAAGTGCTTCTTGAGAACGGAATAGAGCTTCTGTACCGTTTCCCCAAGGGCGGTTCTCTCCACTGCCGTCCACAATGCGTCCTTGCATGGTATCTTGCAGTCCGAACTCTATCACCCTTTTCAAATCTTTCTTGATATCCGGTTCGTATACCGGAGCAAGTACTTCAATGCGATGGTCAAGGTTGCGGGGCATCCAGTCTGCCGAACCGATGTAATATTTCTCTTCTCCTCCATTTGCGAAAATTAGGATACGTGAGTGTTCCAGATAACGGTCGATAATGCCGTTAATATGAATGTTTTCACTTACTCCCGGTACTCCGGTAACCATAGAGCAGTTTCCCCGTACCAGCATATCGACAGGCACCCCGCAGGTAGAAGCTTCGTATAGCTTTTCAATGATCTCCATATCGGTAATATGATTAATCTTGGCCATTATATAGGCAGGTTTACCGGCATGTTTGTTTTTGATTTCCGTATTGATAAGGCGGATCAGTTTTTTTTTCATTTCGTTGGGCGATACGAGCAGTTCTTTAAATTTAACCGGCAGATAAGGTTTCTCGATGAAATCGAATACGGCATCTACTTCTTTTACGATAGGACGCCGTGCCGTCATAATTAAATAGTCGGTATACGTGCGGGCATTCCCTTCGTGAAAATTACCGGTACTGATGCAGGCAATGTCTCCGTTGCGTGTACTGATATGTGTGATTTTAGAATGTATTTTTAATCCTTCCACCCCGAACACAACATGAATGCCGGCGTCTTGCATTTTCTTGGACCAGTCGATGTTGGATGCTTCGTCGAAACGTGCCAGCAATTCGATAACTACAGTTACTTTTTTCCCATTTTGCGCCGCACCGATAAGTGCTTTAACTACTTTAGAATCTTTTGCTACGCGGTAAAGGGTTGTTTTGATACTTTTTACTTCTTTACTGATGGCAGCTTCACGCAACAGTTGAAGATAAGCATCGAAACTATGGTATGGCACATGAATAAAACGGTCGTGTTCACGAACAAGTTTGAGCAAACTTTGGTGATTGAACTCCTTTTTATGTATCGGTTCCCATTGCGGATATTTTAAATCTTTTCGTCCGCAGTCGGGGAACTTCATAAAATCCTTGTGGTTATGGTAGCGTCCGTTTGATAGAATCGTATCCAGTTTATCGATACTCAGTTTCTCCATTACTCGTTTTATAAGGTCTTTAGGCATCGACGAGTCGAAGAGTACGCGAATAGGTTCTCCTTTTTTCCGGCTTTTTACTCCTTTTGATATTTTTTGCAGCATCCCGTTACGTAGGTCTGTATCGATTTCCATCTCGGCATCTTTGGTAAACTTGAAAGAGTAAGCTTCGAACTGGTTATAGTCCATGCCGGTAAAAATGTAAGGTAGGCAGCAACGTACCACATCATCCAAATACATAAGGTAGCTCTTTCTTTCTTTATCGGGCAAACGGATAAAACGTCCGAATTCATTAACGGGTATCTCTATCAGTGCATAGTTCCGTTTGGGGCATTTTTGGTTTTCTTCCCATTTACTAAGACGGACAGCTAGGTAAATAGCGTCATCCGCCTGATCTCCGAATTGTTTGATAGAATTAAACCAAATAGGGCTGATGGAACCGTTTAGCTTATCCAGATAAAAAGAGCGGATATAGTTTTGCTGTTCTTCGTCTATTTCTTTTTCGTTAAGCAGCAATATGTTTTCCGTTTTCAAAGTATCGGTAACTTCTTTTACGGTATTTTCGAACTGTTGGGAAAATCTGCTGTTAAGTTTGTTGATTTGCTTGAGAGTTCGCAAGGTTTTGTCCCGCTCTTTCTTGTCATTTTTGTCGCTGTATTCTACAATACGGTTCAAGGTAGCTATTCGCACTCGGAAAAACTCGTCGAGATTGTTGGAATAGATACCGAGAAACGACAAGCGTTCCAATAACGGAATGTTTTTCTTTTCCGCTTCTTGCAGGATACGTTCATTGAAATACATCCAACTGATGTCTCGTTCAACGTAATACTTTTCTAAGCAATTCTTATTCATACTTTATCATCTTTTTCAACGCAGATTATTTTTTTCGTAACCGCTGATAGGGAGATTGCATATATATTGATATTAAACCAAGAGTTGTTTTTACTATAATTTACCTCGGTTATACAGATAATTAATTTTTATAACCTCGTTATTCATAAGTAAATCATTTAACTTTCACTCTTAAGATTATAAGACTGATAACTCCTATAACTCTAGATCAGAACGGAAGCTCCTTTATCTTCTATATATTTCATTTTTTATTATCATCGGTTATTTCAACTATTCTATAATTGTTTTTTTGCTGTATAAATCATTCTACTTTTGTTTTTTAATTCATCAAACATATATTTCCGAATGATTCCAAAACAGAACGATTACCTTTTTATGTTCCACAACTTCTATTTTCCTTTTAAAATCTTGTCATAATTTCAATTACGAATTTGTCCTGTTCGGAGGCTTTGACTATCGCTCCCTTTTGATAGAAATACTTTTCATAATTGATACGTATGTCTGAAATAAACGGTTTTGCCAGACTTAAAGTAATACCTCCCGTCAGTCGTTGGCGTTGATAATCGTTAATGATTAGAGATCCTTCCGCATTTGCTTTTTCGTTTAAATAAGCTTTTCCATCGCTGTGGTCGCTCATGTAGTCGTAACGACCCAAAAATGAAATTTTGCGGAACAGTTTGCTCCTTAACTTTAAATCATAGCAAATAAAACCGTCAAAAGCGTTCACATTGTCGAATAATTTATCGGAATAATGTTTCAACAAATATTCGGCTTCGATATGCCATCCTCGGCTTTGATAATAAATGCCGGCATCGTACATGTATATGGATACTTTCTCAGGTTTTATTTTCTGTACGCTTAAAGTCAAATTGAAACCCTCTGGAAGGAATAACTGAACTTTGGCTGAAAAGTTCACTTGTTTGGTCCAGAAATCTTTCTGGTTCGTTAATCCGGAGCCATTAAAAACACCACCTTCCAATAATATGGGAAATCCGTTGTTGAATTTGTATCCGATTGTTGCACCTACATCGCGTACGTTGCCTACTTGCTTTGCAATGAAAGAGCGGTTGGCAAAATATTGTTGATGCGGAGAACGGTGTGCGTCGATTGTAAACGGTACGCGCATTTGTCCGATGGTGAAATTAAAATTGGTAATAGGCGTCAGCCGGGTGTAGGCATCTAACATTTTGATAGAACCTTCGTCGGATAAATCTATTTCCGCTTTATATGAAACGATAGGAGCTACTTTGCCTGTCAGACTGAAACGTGCGTTTCTTACTTCGAAACGTCCGGCGGAGATTTCCGGTTGATACTCGTATTTGGCACGAATGGTTCCATGTATTTCGGGCATATAATCCGTCTTTTGTTCTTGTGCTAGAGCCGGAATTATTCCGCAGCACAACAGAACGTAAACAATGGTTGATTTAGTTTTCATTCTTGCAGCGATTTATAGTTTTGAAGTTAATTTTAATCTGTGTCCCGCTGTTCTATTTTGTTTTTGATGTTTCGGAACAGTCCGTACTTTATATTTCTTTTGCAAACTTATAATGTAGAGGAATCCTTTACATGGTATTTATTGGAATATTTCCGGAAACATGTGGAAGGCCTCCGGTATCCTTGATATGGATACGGAAGCTCTTTCCTGTTAAAATGTGATGTATGTTCATATTGCCTAATTCATTTGGAAACTTCGGGCTGCGCGAAGCAAATGGCGCAACGAACTTACCAATTCTTGTGATTCTTGAAGCATATTCAGATAAACATATGAAACTGCCAGGTTATCTTTTTCATCCTGCATCCGGTTCATTTGTAATTTACGTGTACGTGATAATGCCTCTTTTAATTTGTCGCATTCTGCACGGACATCGTCTACGTTTGTATAGTTTCCGTTGGAAATGATTATTTTAGTATGGTTGAGCAGGTATATCAATGTATCGCGTAAGGGAACGAATTCTTTTATATGCTCTTTGGCTAAAGGCGAGAAGTTATTATCTACGTGTTCTTGACAAGGTTCGCATATTCTTCGCAAACAGTAGAGCATCTGTTGTGTGCTGTTGCTTGCTAGATGGAACCAAGTGTTTTTTTCAATAGCAATATCTTTATCGATGCGGCGCATACCAATCATTTCTTTTCGGCGTATCTTTTTGAGTTCTGTTTTTTTATTCTTTAGTGAACTGTCGGCACGACGCAAGTTTTTCAAGTCTTCGTTGATGAAACCGTCGGTTATTTGTTGGTAAACTTGTATCACATAATCCATGTATTCGGATTCGTTGTTGGCAATATGTTGGGATAGAAGGGAAAATACTTCTTCTTTGTCTTTGCTTGCCAATAACCGGTTGAAGAGATCGTCCGCTTTCTCTGCTTTCTTCTTTTTATTATATTGAATGTTGCTGCGGATCAGGAGTACTATTGCCAGTATAACCAATGCAATGGTGAGAACCATACCTCCGTAATACATGGCCAGCACTACTAAAAAACAGAGTGTGAAGGCAGCTCCGGCGGTAATGAACCAGCCGCCAATAACCGACAATACACCGGTAATACGGAACACGGCGCTTTCTCTTCCCCATGCACGGTCGGCAAGTGAAGTACCCATTGCTACCATGAAAGCTACATAGGTGGTGGAAAGCGGAAGTTTTAACGATGTTCCTAAAGCGATAAGCAAACCAGCCATGACCAGATTGATAGAGGCGCGTACCATATCGAAGGCGGCACCGTTTTCCAAAATCACTTCATCTTGGTTGAAACGACTGTTAATCCAACGTTTCATTCCTGTAGGTATAATGCGTAATAAAGCGTTGGCAGCAGTCGTGGACGAACGTACTAAACTTCGTGCCATGCGGGAAGAACCGAACATTTCGTCGCCTACATCTTGACGAGCTAAGTCGACCGAAGTTTTTACTACATTATATGCTTTTTTGGAGGTAATGAGAGAGTAAACCATGATAGCCCCCGCGATAAATAGGAAAATAAACGGTGTACGGGCAGGAGCGTTGAGCGAACCCATCAGGAACCTCGCCGGATCTCCATTCCCATTGGCAACGTAATCGGTATAAGAAGAATAACCTGCTAAAGGCACTCCGATGAAGTTGACAAGATCGTTACCGGCAAAGGCCATAGCCAAAGCGAATGTACCCATTAATACGATGATTTTGAAAACATTTATTTTACATGCATGAAGAATCTGCATTACAATCGTGAAGAATAGGAAACAGCCTCCGATAATAAATAGTGTATTATCGTGTATAAAAGCTTTCGTTTCGGCGTTCATGAAAGAAAGATCTTTGATGCCTTTAATAAGCATGAAATAAATGATAGAGGTGGTTGCTACTCCTCCGAATATACCGATTTTCCATTTTAAGTTCGATTTATAATTGAATGTGAAAAGAAGTCGGGACAGAAATTGCACTATCGCTCCGAAGAAGAAGGCTATGGCTACCGAAACGAATATAGCCATAATGACCGATAGTGCTTTTTCTGTATTCATCAGATCGGCAATGCTTAGCATTCCGGTGGGGTCAGAGGCCAGTTTGATAAGTGTCAGGGCAAAAGTAGCGCCCAACAGCTCGAATACCATTGAAACGGTAGTAGAGGTTGGCATTCCCAATGAGTTAAAAATATCGAGTAATACTATATCCGTAACCATGACGGCAAGGAATATACACATTAACTCGTTAAAGTAAAACTGTTCGGGACGGAAGATACCATGCCGTGCAATCTCCATCATGCCGTTACTCATGGTTGCACCGCAGAAAATGCCGATTGCGGCAATGATAATGATTGTTTTGAATGTGGCTGCTTTTGCTCCGATTGCGGAGTTGAGAAAGTTAACAGCATCGTTGCTAACACCCACAGATAAATCGAATACGGCCAGCACAAATAAGAAAATAACAAACCCTAAATAAATAGTTTCCATGTATTACAGTAGTTTTAATTAATTTTTATTTGATGCAAAGATGAAAAGTTGATGTTATAATGAAATGTCATATATGTTACAAAACTGTTACAATTGTTTATTTCATGAAGAAAATGAGTCCTTTGTCATCTGAGAGGCCTTTCATTTTAGGGTCCTATAAGTGGAAGGGGGGGATAGGAACAAACGTTATAAGTTTGGTTGATTGAGATGGAATGTTTTGTTCGAATGTTTGAAACCATAGTTCCAAGCGATTGAAACTATAGTTTCAATATGCTTTGGAACAGTAGTTTTGCAGCGTGAAACTTTTGTTTCTATTGGGTGTACCGGATTAGATGTGACGAAGAGCCGATTAAGGTTGACTATCCTCGGTTAGGAACCTTGTGACCGTGTGATGTATATTGTAATGTACCGGATCTCGTGGTTCTTCTTTAGGATCCATACATTCTGTTCGTGGTTTCAAGTTTTCTGTTGGTAAGACTTCTTAATAATGCAGAATATATGCGGAATTTTCATTGTTTTTTGTAGGAATCATTGAAAAGTGGTGGTAGTATCCGTTTCTCTGTACTTTGAAAAAGCTACTACCACCATACATAAAATCCATTGTTAGGCGATGTTTCAAAAAAAGAGTGATAGTAGTAACAGTAGAAAATGAAAACTTTGTTGAGTAGTTGAATGAAGCCATATTCAAGTTTCAACTGTGATACTACCTTTTTAACATTCTTCTGGAGGAACCTTTTTATACTGCCAACAAGTGTCTTTCAGCTTGTTTAAGTAGAATTGAAAACCTTTTCGTATATTTTAAAAAATATGTGGAGGCTAATATTTGAAAGGTTCTTTTTTGATATATACATTGAAATCTTTAATACTCCCCGGTACTTCGCTTTCCATACGAGGTAAATATTGAAGTCCGGTTAATGTATGAGTCGCGCCTAAGTCGATTATAAAAGCGTGAGGGTAGGCATTGCCTTTTACTGTGCTCCAATAGGTGGATTCTTGCAAATCGAATAACTTATCGGCAGAACAGTTCAGACGGGTAACTTCCTCACTATCGGCATAATTTACTATCCACGGCTCGCGTGAAATGCGCTCTCCTTTCTCGTTTAGCAGATACATTTCGGCAATACATGCCAACTCTGTCTCATCATGGGAGTTTATTGCTTCCAAACAGATGTAACGACCGGTAGAAGGTTTATTGAATTTTATTTCCTGCCAGCCATTTCCAGGTTTGAAGCTACCCCGGAATGCAAGTGATTTTTCTTCTGATAAATTTAGTTCTTGTCCGGCATTGCGATGAATCAATGGTTTGTTGATAAGCAACTGATCAAGTATAGGTTTGTCCAAGCCTTCGGATTGGGCTTTTTTAGGACCGATGATATCAAATATCAAAATTTCGTTTTCTCCTTTTTTCAGCCAACAGCCAGGCATGTAAAGTGTTTGTTGAGGACCTATTTCCCAGATACGTCCCATGGCATGTCCGTTGACATAGACCAGTCCTTTTCCCCAAGTTTCAAAATTCAGAAACGTATCTCCCGGTTTCTTTACTTGGAATGTAGTGCGATAACAACCTGGTATGCGCTGCCCTAAACTGTCTTTCAACGATTGGATAGGTTGGAATTTCATCTTTTGATAGAACTCGTAGGCTTCTTCGATATTGTAAACTTCCCAGTTCTTCAAATCGCAAGTGAAAGGATAACCATCCATATCGATTGTCAGTTGAACATTTTGCGTAATGCCTTTATAATCCTTAATAGCCCGTCCGAAGTTAATACGTCCCATAGCCTCGACTAAGATATCGAGTTGTGTCCCTTTAGGAGATGGTGGTAATGTGAGTTGTTTTTCTCCATTCCTTCTATCCAGCTTACCGATATATTTCCCATTCAGGAATATTTGCGCATAATCATGGGCTTCGTTTATAGTAAGTAGCGAACGGGATGGTATTTCCGGTAAAGTGGTGCGATAGAGAATGCTGCCGAACCCTTGGTCGTAATGTTCCATGGTATGGATATCTTTGTCATTTTTTGCTTCAGGAAGATTAGCAAAAAGAGGGGCGACTTCGGTAAACTCAAAAGCCGGAATACAAATGGACTTTATTAACGGGGGTACTTTTGTTTGTTTTTCACCATTCATATATTTAGCCAATGTTTTTCTTAAAGCCCAATATTTAGGGGTGGTTTGTCCGGATTCGCTAATGGGTGCGTCATAGTCATATGAAGTTACATCCGGAGCAAATCCGGGAGAGTTTGCTCCCGCCCAATGTCCCCAGTTGGTACCTCCATGAGTCATGTATAAACTGAAAGAGATACCTTTGGATAACATTTCATCAATTCCTTTTATCATGTTTTCGGCAGGACGTGTTTCATGATGTGCTCCCCATTTGTCGAACCAACCACTCCAAAACTCAGAACACATTAGAGGAGTGTCGGGACGAATCTTCTTAAGAGGAGCAAATTGTTGTTCTATATTAGCTCCCGTGCCGAAGTTGATAGTCCATATAAGATCGTCCAGCCCATTCTTAGTGAAATTGGATGACCAGTCGCATTGAAACAAAGTTATATCGGGAAACGTAGAGCGTATAATATCTCTGATTTGTGATACGTAGCCTTTGTCTTCTCCGTATGAACCGTATTCATTTTCTACTTGTACCATAATAATAGGTCCTCCTTTGGCAATACTCATCTCGGCAACTTGACGGGCAACGGCCTGCTCAAATAATGTTACGCGATCAATGAAATAAGGATCGGATTTACGCAATTGGATATCTTTTTTCTTTAATAACCACCACGGTAATCCACCCATTTCCCATTCGGCACAAACATATGGTCCCGGACGTAGAATGACATACATGTTGTTTTGGTGGCATAGACGGCAGAACTCCGCTAAATCATTTTGGCCTGTAAAGTCAAATTCTCCCGGTCGAGGTTCGTGGGTATTCCAAAAGACATAAAGGCAAACAGTATTCATCCCTAATGCTTTGCAAAGTTTTATGCGTTGGTCCCAATAAGGTTTTGGAATACGTGGATAGTGCAATTCAGCAGCTTTTATAACAAAAGGTTTCCCATTTAATAAGAAGGAACCTTTACCTGCTTTGAAACTATACTGATCCGTATTTTGTGCATGTAGGAGTAATAAGTTACAGATTCCCAAGAATAGAGCTAGAATTAAAAATATCTTTTTCATACGCAATATATTTATCGCCAAAATTAATCAAAATAATGATTTTATATATAAACTAGTGAAAGTTCTTTGAAAGGATTTAGTGAGTTTAAAGAAGTCGAATATCTATTCTTATTAATCCTTTTGGAATGATAGCTATTAGGATATAAAGAAGTGGAAAATTGAGAGTCTGTTGTTTATAGATAGCTAAAGTTATCATTCATAATAAAGCAATGATATGCTGAAGGTTTGTATTTCAGTGTTCATAATGCTATCGGAAAAGCGTTGGAGAGACAGAAAATAGCTTATTTATTTCAAACATATGAATAACTAATTTAGATGTATTATTTTTGGATGTAATAAAGTAATGATAGCAATCAAACGAGTAACTATTATATGTTGAAGTAATTGGTAAGTCAATAAATGATTGGATGATTATGCTTTATTTTGGGTACCGTTGGTCTATCAATTAAAATTATTTTTTATTGAACAGTGCTCCGGTAGTTGTGCTCCCTATTTTAGGAGCGCTGTTCATATTGGTATGTTTTCGAATTGAAAGAGAAATAAAAGTTCGGTGATTATTTTCCGAAAGCACTGACTATTTCTGCCACATACATTTTATGCATGCCTCCATGTTCGTTATACCACTTCTCGATTAAAGATGAATCAAAGAACCCATCTGGTGAAAGAAGCTCCGCATATAGCTTTTTACATTCCAGAGTAAGACGTGCTTGTTCAAATGTAACATTTCCGGATTCTGTGAAAAGCGGTTTGAGTCCAGTGGCTTTCACTTTATCGGAATCTCTACCCGAATGACTCCCACAGAAATTATAGATATTTCGGTGCTCTTTTCCGAGGAACGCAAGAGTAAAGGAGTCGTTTTTTTCCGTAAATTCGAATGTATAACGTTCCGGACGTACAAATACGAAAACCACAGGCTTGTTCCAAAGCCAACCGATGCCGCCCCAGCTTGCCGTCATAGTGTTGAACTGTTCTTTTGTGCCGGCAGTAATCAGCATCCATTCTTTACCTATGGTTTCGAAGAAGTTTTCCGACAAGTCTTTAATTTCTACTTTTTTCATAAAGCTTATTTATTTTAATATGGATTTTTTATTGATAACGTTAAATGATATCCTTAAGCAAAGATATATAAAGTTTTATACATTCTCAAAAAGATATAAATGCATAATTCTTTTTATTATATCTCTCAACGGTATTCGTATACCTGATTTGCTGGTAAGTGATGGATAATATATATTAGAGTTTATATAGAAGAAGGAATAGGGCTATTGAAAACCAATACCCTAAAACCTTATTCGATATATTGTTTATTATATAATAAAAAAGCTGTCCAAAAAGTCTGAAAGTTTAAATTTAATCTTTAATATTAGAATTGATAGGGTCCAAGTATAGAAAAAAGCGCCACTTCACACCTCATTCTCATGGGTTAAAGTGGCACTCTTTATGTATTCAGTTACAATCTATAACTTTAGCTAATTCAATTTTTACTTTTTAGATAGCTCCTTTTATTGTTTTCTTCTGATAACTTATTTGACTTCCTCAAAATCAGCATCTTGAATATTATCATCTTGTTTGTTAGATGAACTTTCTTGTTGTTGACCGGATCCGGTACCTGCGTTAGCCTGTGCACCACTTTGTGCATACATTTCAGCGCTTGCTGCTTGGAAAGCTGTATTTAGTTCAGCCATGGCAGCATCACATGCAGCTACATCCTGTGCCTTGTGAGCGTCTTTTAATTTTTGTAAAGCGGCTTCGATAGGAGCTTTTTTATCAGCAGGAATCTTATCACCCAACTCTTTCAATTGGTTTTCGGTTTGGAAAATCATACTGTCAGCTTGGTTCATTTTATCGATTCTTTCGCGTTCTTTTTTATCTGCTTCAGCATTAGCTTCCGCTTCGGCTTTCATCTTCTCGATTTCTTCTTTACTTAAACCGGAAGAGGCTTCGATGCGGATGGCTTGTTCTTTACCTGTTGCTTTATCTTTAGCAGATACCTTTAGAATACCATTGGCGTCAATGTCAAATGTTACTTCGATTTGTGGAACACCACGACGTGCCGGTGCTATGCCTGTCAGGTTGAATTGACCGATTGATTTATTCTGTGCTGCCATCGGACGTTCTCCTTGTAATACGTGAATGGTTACTTCTGTTTGGTTATCAGCTGCGGTCGAGAACGTTTCGCTCTTCTTACATGGAATAGTTGTGTTGGCATCAATTAACTTAGTCATTACACCACCTAAGGTTTCGATACCCATTGACAATGGAGTGACATCTAACAATACCACGCCTTTAATTTCGTCTGTCAACACAGCGCCTTGAACAGCTGCACCTACGGCTACCACTTCATCTGGATTTACCCCTTTAGAAGGCACTTTACCAAAAAAGTCTTCTACCAATTTCTGCACGGCCGGAATACGTGAAGAGCCACCAACTAAAATAACTTCATCGATATCTGAGTTACTCAAACCTGCGTCTTGCATTGCTTTCTTGCACGGCTCAAGACATGCTTGAATCAAGTTGTGAGCTAAAGATTCGAATTTAGCGCGGGTTAATGTTTTAACCAAGTGTTTAGGCACACCGCCTACAGGCATAATGTACGGCAAGTTGATTTCAGTTGATGTGGAAGAAGATAGTTCAATTTTTGCTTTTTCGGCAGCTTCTTTCAAGCGTTGTAATGCCATTGGGTCTTGTTTGAGGTCGGCACCTTCGTCGTTCTTGAACTCTTCTACTAACCAGTCTATAATTACTTGATCGAAGTCATCACCACCCAAGTGAGTATCACCATTAGTAGAAAGCACTTCAAATACACCGCCGCCAAACTCAAGAATAGAAATATCGAATGTACCGCCACCAAGGTCGAATACGGCAATCTTCATATCTTTATGTGCTTTATCGATACCGTAAGCTAAAGCTGCCGCAGTCGGTTCATTAACAATACGTTTTACATCCAATCCTGCAATTTGTCCGGCTTCTTTGGTTGCCTGACGTTGCGAATCAGAGAAATAGGCCGGTACGGTGATAACGGCTTCTGTAACCTCTTGTCCAAGATAATCTTCTGCTGTTTTCTTCATTTTTTGAAGAATCATAGCTGAGATCTCTTGCGGAGTATATAAACGCCCGTCGATGTCTACGCGTGGAGTGTTGTTATCGCCTTTCACTACTTTATAAGGTACACGTGCGATTTCTTTTTGTACTTGATCCCAATTTTCACCCATGAAACGTTTGATAGAGAAAATTGTACGTTTCGGATTGGTGATAGCTTGGCGTTTAGCAGGATCGCCTACTTTACGTTCGCCACCATCGACAAAAGCCACGATAGATGGAGTCGTACGTTTTCCTTCACTGTTAGCAATTACTACCGGTTCGTTACCCTCGAAAACGGCAACACATGAATTGGTAGTTCCTAAATCAATTCCAATAATCTTTCCCATAATTGTATCTTTTTTATTTGTTACTATTCAAAACTTAATTTTTGTAAGATTGTTCACGGCTTGCTTCATTAATCTTTTTTGCCTTGTAGTAAATCATACGTTTATAATGGTACAAACCCTGTGCCAAACTGTAATTCGTTTGAAGAAAATCAAAAGGATATGTATATTATTCTATTCGCGAGTTGATAAATGAGACGGCTTAATAATTTTCGCCGCTATATTTATATGAAGTCATAATTATTTTATTAGAAATATAACATCCTTATTATTAATAAATTATAGAGCATGGAAAAACTGTATGTGTCCAGATGTTATAACAGCATTAGTTATCTTGATAACTAGGTTAGTTATATATGATAACATCATTAGTTATATAATCATAGAGGGCTCATCCGAAAAATACATAGTTTTTCTCAATAGTTCGTTTGGGAAAAAGTAGAGAAGTTATCTCTGTCAGTTTATATGACGGATTGTCAGTCTTTAAACAAAAACTCTGCTTTTTCTGTTTTATACTCATTTAAAATATATGTGTAGATTATGTGGAAACAAATCGTAGTATTTCTCTTTATTCCATTGGCTGTAGGAGCTCAGAATGCAGAAAATTCTATAAGTCTGACGTTAGAGGAGTCTTTTAGATTGATGAATAAAGGAAATCAGACGTTGAAAATAGCTCAGGAACAAATTAGCATTGCTCGTGAGGAGCGTCAGATATTAAATTCTTCTTGGTTCCCTTCTCTGGATGCTTCAGGTGCTTATGTACATTTGTCCGATAAGATAGAGGTGAAAGAACCTTTGAGCCAATTTACAGATCCAGCCAAAGATTTTATTCATACCATCATACCGAATGATGAATTTATATCTTCTATCTTAGATAAAATAGGGTCGTATTCATTGACCTTTCCTTTGCTGAAAAGAAATCTGACTACTGTGGATGCATCTCTTATGTGGCCGGTATTTACAGGAGGAAAAAGAGTCTTTGCTAACAAGATAGGGCGTTCAATGGAGCGGCTGGCCGAAGTAAACATGGAACAAACCGGAGCTACTTTGCAGACGTCTTTGGTGGAGGCTTATTATGCAGTAAGATTAGCCAAAAAGGTGGTTCAAGTACGGGAAGAAACATATATCGGCATGCAAAGGCATTATCAAAATGCCCTGAAATTACAAGATAACGGGATGATTACAAAGGCGGAGAGGTTATTTGTGCAAGTGAGTATGGATGAGGCTAAACGGGAACTGGAATCTGCGAGCAAAGAATATGGAGTGGCGCAGCAAGCGTTATGTACCTTGCTAAATATACAACAGCCGGTGGATATTATTACGGTCTCTTCGCTTTTTATAAATGAAGAGCTGCCCTCGGAATTTTATTTCAAGGAGCTTATTCCTGTGGAAAGTTATCCGATAGAGTTATTGTATCATCAAATGGAATTGCTGAAGAATCAATTACGTATTCACCGGAGCGCTTATCTTCCGAATATCGCTTTGTTTGGAAAGCAGACATTTTATGCAAAGAATCTTCCCAAAAACTTGATGCCCCGAACCATGATAGGTGTGGGCTTTACTTGGACTATATTTGACGGTTGGAAAAGAGAAGCTACTATTCGGCAAACTCAACGTTCGCTTGAATCTTTAGCTACGGGGAGGGAAAAGACAATCAATGATTTGGGAGTGTTGGTTGACAAGTTGTATAGCGAGATGCAAAATGCACAAGATAATGTAACGGCTCTGAATACCACAATAGCTATGAGCCGTGAACTGGTACGTATCCGTCGGAAGTCTTTTCAGGAGGGGATGGCTACTTCTACTGAAGTCATTGATGCCGAAACAATGCTTTCCAAAGTTCAGATAGCTTTTTTGTTGGCTTATTATCAGTATGATGTAGCTTTAGCCAATTTGTTGACGGCTTGTGGAGTGCCGGATACTTTCTGGCAGTATGCTAGACAGGGAAAGACGGAAGATTTTATTTTCGAATCAAAATAAAGGAACTCAAATTTTGATAAGCAGAGATGAAATTAATATCACCCCGAAAACCGTAATCGAAGGAGAAATATTTGGTTGTAAAATAAAAAACTCTGAAATATAAAGAAATAATATATGGAGAAACAGAATAAATGGCTGGGGACAGCTTTTGTAGTGGTACTTGTACTAGTGGTAATAGTTTCGTTAATAGGCATAATGGCAATGAGCGGAAAACCTGTGGTGTTGCAAGGGCAGATAGAAGCTACGGAAATTCGTATCTCTGGGAAATTACCGGGGCGTATCGATTCTTTTTGTGTAAACGAGGGACAGAACGTAAGAGCGGGGGATACGCTAGTATTGATTAACAGTCCTGAAGTGGAGGCAAAGTATCAGCAAGTTAATGCATTGGAAGATATCGCCAAGTTCCAGAATGAAAAGATTGACGATGGCACCCGAAAACAAATCATTCAATCGTTTTATGAATTGTGGAATAAATCGAAGACGGACTTGAAGCTGGCGAAGACTACTTACGATCGGATTTCTACTTTGTATCGCGACAGCGTCGTTTCATCTCAACGTAAGGATGAAGTAGAAGCATTATATCAATCAGCGGTAGCGGCAGAGAAAGCGGCTCACCAGCAATACTTATTGGTTTCAGAAGGAGCTCAAGTGCAAGACAAACAGAGCGCTCGTGCTTTGGTTGGTGCAGCTCAGGCTACGGTGAATCAAGTGAAAGCCTTGCTTGCCGATGCTTGTCTGATGGCTCCCCAGGGTGGGCAGATTGCTACTATTTATCCTAAGCGGGGCGAGCTGGTAGGCGCCGGAATGCCTATTATGAGTTTAGTAGTTCTTGATGATTGTTATGTAGTACTGAATGTAAGGGAAGATTATATGCCTTATTTCAAGATGAATGGAACATTCGTTGGGGAGGTCCCCGCATTGGGCGGGAAAGAGATTGCTTTTCGTATCTACTACATCAGTCCATTGGGAAGTTTTGCTACTTGGCGTTCCACTAAACAAACCGGAAGTTATGACATGTGTACCTTTGAAATTCATGCTCGTCCTGAACAACCTGTTTCCGATTTGCGTCCAGGAATGTCTGTATTAGTTGATTTATAGTAATATAAGAATGAATTTCTCGTTTTATTTGTTGAAGAATAATAAGGTAAGTAAGGATATCATTCGGTTAAATTATTAATTACGCTTTTGTTATAACAGTGGAGGTGGTAAAGAGAGTAAAGCATCGTTGCTTTGTTCAGTATTTTAAGCAATTGTCGGCTTTTTAGCTTCAGATTTAGGAGTTAAAGCTGAACGATTTACTTATGGATGAGAGGTTTTAAAACTTGATTATTTATGGTAACGTAGGTAATCTGTAGTAAAAATAATTTGTGCTCTCATATTTATTTGCATAATTAAGGGAGATGAGTAATATATAGTAGTTAGTATCCGGTCTGAAGTTTAATATTTAGTTGGTGTGCTTTAGAAAGTCCGTGGTGAAAAAATAATCCGTGTGAATCTGCATTAGATTAAACTTCAGGAATAATATAAATGTTTTGTATAATGTGTGTAATCTGTGGTAAAAGAATAAATGAAAAATTTGAATCGACATACTCCGTTTATAAACGTCTTTTGCCGGGAACTCCGGAGGATGACTTCTCGCAGGATTTATTTTGTAGCCTGTGTGTTGTTGCCTTTGTTTTCCATTTTCTTTATGGCAACTATTTTTGGAAATGGACAAATGGAGAATCTTCCTGTAGGTATTGTGGATATGGATGCAACGGCTACTTCCCGTAAGATAAGCCGTATGGTAGAGGCTGTTCCCACATTTCATGTGACAAAATATTATGCGGATGCAGCGGAAGCACGTGTGGCCACAGAAAAAAAAGAAATATATGGTTATTTAGTGATTCCTACTGATTTTGAAGTGGATTTGCAGGATGGAAAAACGGCGGCATTAACTTATTATTTTCATTATGCTTTGTTAAGTGTGGGAAGTGAAATACGGGGAGCTTTTGAGAGCTTGTTGCAAACGGTATCTGTGTCTCCGGTAGTTATGCAAGCAGTGGCGTTGGGCGTAAAACCTGCCCAGATTGAGACCTTTTTATTACCGGTTACTTCGCAAAATCACCCATTATTTAACCCTGATATGGATTATTCCGTTTATTTGACTTATCCGTTTTGCTTTGTTTTTCTGCAAGTGTTGCTTCTTTTGGTCACTACTTATTCGTTAGGCAGCGAAAGTAAATTTCATACGGCAGATGAATGGATACAAACTGCTGATGGGAATATATTTGTAGCCGTAGCGGGCAAATTACTTCCTTACTCTGGTATCTTCATGATAATGAGCGGTCTTGCCAATTACTTCTTTTTCGGTATAATGGATATTCCCTTTTCAGGAGATTATATGCCGCTTAATCTTATAGCATTTTTGTTTGTGCTGTCCACTCAGGCTCTGGCTGTATTTATCTATTCGCTGTTTCCGGCTCTAAGTCTTGTCATCAGTGGGGTATCTATGGTTGGTTCGTTGGGGGCAACTTTATCGGGAGTTACATTTCCCGTCCCATATATGTTTCCGCCTGTTTATTACGCCTCTTTTTTGTTTCCTATCCGCCACTTTGTAGAACTAGGCCAAACCTTATTGTATGGTAATTACGGATATGCTTATATGTGGCAGGGCTTGGCGGTTTTATTGTTGTTTCTTCTACCGGCATTAGGAATTTTGCCTCATTTAAAACGGGCGGTATTAAGTCATAAATATGAAGACATTGAATAATATAGTGAAAATTATTGCCGGAGAATTCCGTACGATTGTTTCCGGTTATGCCGTGTTGTTGGTATTAACTGGAGGGATCTTTTTATATGGTTTCCTTTATAATTATATGTACGAGCCCAATGTTATACGCAAAGCGCCAGTAGCTGTGGTTGATTGCTCGCGTACGCCGTTGAGTCGCCAATATGCTCGGACATTGGATGCAACTCCTCAAATACAGGTAGTGACTGATAATCCCGAGTTGCAACGAGCTAAAGAGATGATGAAAACGGGTGATATTATAGGATATATTTATATACCTGCTGATTTTGACGAAAGAATCGGCAGGGGAGAGGAGGCGGTATATATTACTTTTAGTACAACAACTGCATTTCTCTATTATGCTTCGGTGCAAGAAGCATCGGCTGGTGCAATGCTGGCAATAAACAACGCGGTGCGTCCGGAAATTGTCGTCTTTCTTCCTCAAGAAGATGTCACTTCTATATTACAGATTTCTACCATAAAAGTAAAAGGCATACCTTTATATAATTACACAGGTGGCTATGGCACATATTTGATTCCTGCCGTGTTGATGGTTATCATCTTTCAGACTTTAATAATGGTTATATTTATGTTATGCGGGAATGAATGGCATAATCGTTCTATTGTTAATTATGGTCGAAATGGAATTTCTTTTGGGAAAATGGCTCAAGTAATTGCGGGTAAAACTTTTGTATATGTGATGCTGTATGTTGTTTTCTCCATGTTCTTATTGGGATTGTTGCCTCTTATTTTTCAACTTCCACATTTGGCACATTATGGAGAAATAATAGTGTTGTTGATACCTTATTTATTATCGACTTGCTTTTTCGGTTTGACATTGTCTTTTGTCTGTACCGATTCGGATGCCCCTTTGTTATTAGTGGCTTTTTTTTCAGTTGGACTAATATTTCTGTCAGGGGTTTCTTATCCGTTAGAATTAATACCTGCTTATTGGAAAGTACTGCATTATATTTTCCCTACGGCACCGGCGACTTTAGCTTTTGTAAAACTCAATTCTATGAATGCAGGCTTATCCGGTATAGAGCAACAGTATATTATTTTGTGGATACAGTCGGTAATCTATTTTGTTACCGCATGCTTAGTTTATAAATATCGTGTGAAACGTGCTTGTAAAGAGATTGATAACTTGGAATAAATAGGGATATTCAGAAAATGTTCTAAAAAATAAAGGCAAATTATCTAATGTGCCTTTTCAGCATCCTGATAATTTGCCTTTATTGTCAATCCTTTTGTTACCAATATGGAAAATTCTCAACGTAGTTTTATCCTTGATAACTTTACACTTACAATCTTTTTATTTACGTTCGCCCAACTTCAAATCCAAGTGATACAAAGCGGCTTCTCCACCTAGTTTAATTTTATCAACAATACTTTGTGCAGTAGCCTCTTCTTCTACTTGTTCGCGCACAAAACTCCACAAGAAATCTTGAGATGCCTTGTCTTTGTCAGCAGAAGCTACATCCACCAATTTGTCAATCAATTTCGATACATGGCATTCGTGTTTGTATACATGTTCAAAAACATCTAATGGAGATGTCCATTCCTGCGGTACAGCTTCAATTGCGGATACCACAGCTCTGCCACCGCGTTTCATAACATACTGAGCCAACATATCGGCATGTTCATTTTCTTCCTTTGCTTGTACTTTCATCCACGAAGCAAAACCATTATAACCTTTTGACTCAAAATAATAAGACATAGAAAGATACAAATTGGCCGACCACATTTCAGCAGCAATTTGTCCATTAATAGCATTCTGTAAATTCTGTGAAATCATAATTATAATATTTATTGGTTTGTAATTGTTACAAAATTATATAGAGTTTTCTCTTATTCCAAACATCCCTCATAGATTTAATGTTTTTTAATTAAAAGAGGCAAAAGTATCTATCTATTTTTGAATTGTAAATACGGAGAGAAGTTGATACACATTGCTTGGTAGTAAGATATGGTTACTAGAATACTGGAATCAAATCTTTAATTCCATATTATTATACGATCAATTAAATAGGGACATTCAGAAAATACTATAAAAATAGCCAATTAATTAATTGAAGTGCACCCTAAAAGTTAGACACAAAACTTTTGGGGTGCTTTATGTATAGACACCATAAATTTGAAGAAGGACTGAATATTATCCGTTGATTAATAGCAGGAGAGTCCTCGAATGCTCTCTCTATAGAATTTAAATTGGATAAAAAACGATTCTTCAATGGTATCTTCGTTACCAAGAATATGGTGAAGATGGTTGCATGGGACCCGTTCGTTTCACTATAGGGCAAAAGAAAAATTGATGATAGTAGAAGAATATCTTAAAAAAGAAATACCTTTATAAGAAATATGTCTCCGCTATAACTTGAATCATTGCAGTGACCTGAGGCATATCCATTCACTCTTTCCGTTATCATCCCTGGCAGCAGAGGTGGGTTTGAAGGATTTCCCTTGGGTAGAAAGAGCTGTTTTTCTGCCATCGGGAAGATTGTCCTGATGGTCCTGAAATCCTATACCGGATTATCAGATCGCACCTGATAGAACACCTCAACGCCAATATCTACTTCCTGCTTTTCTACGGCATCATGGTTGATTTTTCTCATCCGATCACCAATTATAAGATTGTCAGTGTCATCCGTCAGGAGCTTGCCGAGAAACCAGATATTGAATCCCTTCAGTCTGTATTTGTGAAACACAGGTGTCCCTACTTGGATAACCAGCATGTATGTATGACTGATGCCACCTGTTACGAAAGCTAGATGCATCATCCTACGGATGTGAGACTGCTTTGTGAAAGTTTGGAATGGCTTTACCGTCATCTTTGTAAGGACAGCCACAGGCCGGGCATCCGCCGCCCGAGAAACAAGTACGATGATGTAAAACCGTGCTTGTGCGGCCCATAGCGAGAAACGTAAACGTAAGGCATCCTGTACCAAAATGCTGAAAAGGCGTCTGATAAACCTGCTTGAAACACTCCTCCATCAGACGGACCACCTGCACTCCTCCTATAGAAAGCTGCTTGGTCATAGAGCCGATTATCACCGCCGTCTCTCTGTCATACGCAAGACACTTGAACAGCAGAAGCAGCTGTTCGAAGGCAAAAAGGAGATACACAACCGCATTGTGAGTATCGACAGGCACTATGTTCGTCCTATTGTACGTGGAAAGGAGAGCAGATCAGTAGAGTTCGGAGCCAAGGTGAACAATATACAGTATCTTCTTTATTGAATATCTTTCCTTCCGATCCTTCAATGAAGGCATACGCCTTAAGGAGTGTATCAGTCTCCAACAAAGTCTGAGTGGGAATAGAGTAGGTGCCGTTGCCGCCTATTCCATCTATGCCAACCGTAAATACTGTACGGAAAGTCGGATGGCTACCTTCTTCGTTGGCAAGGGGTGCGGCAAAGGATGAGAAGCTGCGGAGGATACTGCGGAGCGAGCTCAGCCGGGAACGTGCCACACGTCCGGAAGAAAGCTTCGCTAGACACAAGCAGCATTACTCCCTGACAAAGGTCAAGGCACGGAACAGGAAAACGGAAATACTCCGGATCTTTTTTGGGATACATACTTCGAATGCCTTATTGATGATTGACAAGGTCCATAATAGACAGACCCAAGTTGCGTGACATAAATTTGCTGATGGAAATGGAGAAGTCTTACGTTTTCTCCGGAACGTTATGTGCTGATGGAACAAAATGGAGCCATGAAGAAATGAATCAACTATAAAAATGGCATGTGAAATGAAAAACTGTAATCATTTACACATGCCATCTTATTTTTTAGAACTTTTTCTGAATATCCCTAACTATTTTTTCCTCCCTAAGATTTTAGCTCACAAAATTTCAGTGTAATTTACAAACAGGTTTTATATATCAAACAGACTAAAGACATTTATCAAAAAGATGATCTTTCCCTTATCTCTTCTCCTTAATATAATCGATTTCTAGAGATTACTAATCTTCTAAGTGAAAGATAACTGATGCCATAACCTACAAATTCCGAATGTAGCGACTCATAACACTCTATTATCAATATAGATTGTTTACGAATTATTTATCATTACTTTATAAATCCAGTTTAATGAAAGTACCGAACGGATCAAATTTTATTTCTAAGTCATTAGCCAATGTTATCTGATATCCTTTTCTGTTTCTTTCGATTTCAGTAATCCGCTGACCTTTAAAATTTTCTTCCATATACTTTCTTATTGATTCAGGAATCAAAGCAGCAGGAACAACTTCTTTCTGACAATCAATTTCCAACCAATCACCTTTACTATTAAAATCTATTTCTGTCCCATCAGATAGTTTTACATCGTAAGATGTTGTAAGAAATAAGTCTTTATCGACTTTAATATAAGATATTTTGGCGTAAGGGAAATACTTGGAAAGCATTTCTCGTGCATTTTCCGGCAATTCGGAAACCTTTTTGGTCACTACATCTTGAGCAACCACCTGATTATGTAAGCATACGCTCAATATACCAATCAGCATCATTATAGCTACAAACTTTTTCATATTCTTATTTTTTTAGAGTTAATGGAATGATAACACCAAAAGCAATAAAAAGTTTACAAGAATTTTACAAAAAACAGATACCTGATTAGAATAGGCTCATTTTGAATAATCATCCATAATAGGGATACGGATATGTTAGTAATTTCAATTGAACAGAATTTTTCATGTCCCTAATATTTAGAACATAAAGAAAAAATAGTTACAGTATTATTCCATCAGATTACTTGAAATATTCTCTTCTAATGAGACTTCCTTACGGATAGTCATTTTACCATTGGAAGAGATTGTAATGATTACGGGAACAAACAGGTCAGACCGCGGATAACTAACACTAGCCGCAAAATTCACTCCTTCATCTGTAACTTTATCAAAAACCATTCCTTCTAACATTGCATAGGAAAGGAATTTTTCATCCAAAACTGATGCAAAACTCTGTTTTATAAAGGTTTTATCAAAAAAAGACTCATTATTATTTCGCTTAATAGATAATGTAACAATATTGTCTACAAATACATCTCCTGACTCATCTTTTATTTTAGGCAATGAATCATTTGGCTCACAACTTATAACATAGTGGTAGTTTTTTCCATTCCATACAATACTTTCTTCCGTACGTGAACTCCGCATTCGTTGCAACCCATCGGAAGATTTGCCCTCCATCGAATAGAGGATTTCATTCGAATTGCTTTCTTTCGGTTTACTATTACATGAAATAAGAAATAGAAAATAGGATAGAACAATCAGATAAAAAGTAGATTTCATACTATTCATTATTTAGAGCAAAGGAACAAAAAGCCGCTGACATAAACAAATTAAAGACTGATTAATTCACATTAACCAGCCTTCCAAATTGAAAACTAAAAACATCTAAATCCTTTTGCTCAACTTATTTAATCATTAATCAAAAAGTCATTACGTTGTATTCTTTTTCCCAAAAAGCACAATCTATTAATCACATTATCCTTATATTTTCTATTTCTTCCAAAGCTATTCGACTTTTCAATATAACATCCTTTCGCGAAAACTTGAAGAGTTCTCTACTTTTGTATATATGACCATTCTGAAAAGAAAAGGTTTAAACTTATAGAATAAAAAATTTAAGATGTAAGTTTTACACTTACAATAAGAATAATTTGTTACATTTGCAAAATATAATGATTATTAATTAATACTTTATATAATATGATCTCTAAAAATAAACGATTTTTCTTGCCAGAAAGCGAGATCCCAACTCATTGGTACAATATTCAGGCAGACATGAAAAAGAAACCGATGCCGCCATTGCACCCTGGTACTAAACAACCACTCAAACCGGAAGATTTATATCCGATTTTTGCAGAGGAACTAAGCCGTCAGGAACTGAACCAAACAGATCAATGGATTGAAATTCCCGAAGAAGTTCGTGAAATGTATAAATATTATCGTTCCACTCCTCTTGTACGAGCATATGGTTTGGAAAAAGCACTCGAGACACCGGCACATATCTATTTTAAAAACGAAAGTGTGAGTCCCGTAGGCTCGCATAAATTAAATTCCGCCATAGCCCAGGCGTATTATTGCAAAAAAGAGGGTGTAACAAACGTAACAACTGAAACCGGTGCAGGACAATGGGGTGCCGCTCTTTCTTATGCAGCGAAAGTTTTCGGATTGGAAGCAGCCGTATACCAAGTAAAAATCAGCTATGAACAAAAGCCTTATCGCCGCAGTATCATGCAAACATTTGGTGCGCAAGTCACCGCATCTCCTTCTATGTCTACTCGGGCGGGTAAAGATATACTTACCAAGAATCCTAATTATCAGGGTTCCTTAGGAACTGCTATTTCCGAGGCTATAGAACTGGCTCGCACTACTCCGAACTGTAAATACACATTAGGCTCCGTACTGAGCCATGTCACCCTTCATCAGACGGTTATAGGATTGGAAGCAGAAAAGCAAATGGCTTTAGCAGGCGAATATCCTGATATGATTATCGCTTGTTTCGGAGGAGGTTCTAACTTCGGAGGTATCGCTTTTCCTTTCATGCGGCATACTATTTTAGAGGGAAAAAAGACACGTTATATAGCTGCCGAGCCGGCATCATGTCCTAAACTCACACGCGGGCAGTTCCAATATGACTTCGGAGATGAAGCCGGTTATACTCCTCTCTTACCGATGTTTACACTTGGTCATAACTTTGCGCCGGCAAATATCCATGCGGGAGGCCTACGTTATCATGGAGCAGGAGTCATTGTATCTCAATTATTAAAAGACGGATATATGGAAGCTGTTGATATCAAGCAGTTGGATTCTTTCAAGGCCGGATGTTTGTTTGCACAGGCAGAAGGCATTATACCAGCTCCGGAATCTTGCCATGCCATTGCCGCCACCATTAGCGAAGCCTTAAAATGTAAAGAAAATGATGAAGAAAAAGTGATTTTATTCAATCTTTCGGGGCACGGATTAATCGATATGGCTTCTTATGATCAATATTTATCCGGTAATTTAGTAAATTATGAATTAAATGAAAGTGATATCCAAAAGAATATTGACCAATTGGAAAAGATTATTTAATTCCATCTGGATATACATCCGTAAGTTCGAATTGCAAAGAGACTGTATCTTTACCGGTGTAAGTGTGTCACGAGAACAAATGTCATTTGAGCTGGCTACTTATCCGTTGTTTGTTCGCAACTTTTAGAGAGATGATAGTAGGTCCATCGCATTCGATTTGCAGGAGTTGATTGCAAACCATTTTGTGCTGCTTTGATAGAAATTGATAGGTGGTTAACGACAATTGAAAGTCTTTTGTAAGGTTGGCAAGGTAAGTGATAAGGAGATGGACTGGCGTGAACTGCTGATGAAGCATCGTTAGTAAAGTTAGTAATTCACATCAAAACCAAGGTCTTCTCATAATTTATTGCAAGTTGCGATAATTACTCTTATCACAAGTAAAATATTATCCAAAGTACGATTTTTAGCATTACTGATAATCAATTAATTATCAAGAATACTTCTTACTAGCACTTTGGATAATATTATTAACGTCCTAAGCTTTTTAACCAACTTTTCAGTTCAGAATCAGACTCCCATGAAGGTTTAACATCTTCTTCTTGTGGAAGATTGAAGTATATGTTTTCTCTAGAGCTTCCCTTTTTTGTTTGGAGTCAGCACGTGCATACACTTCAGTTGTCTGGATTGACACATGACCTAAAATATCTCTTATATAAACGATGTTCACACCTGCCTGTAACAGATGCATAGCTTTACTATGGCGAAGACAGTGAGGACTGATTTTTTCGGGGATAAGATTTTCTGTGGCAGTCCTGGCCATTGTTGCATAGTTCTTTAGAATATAGGTTATGCCCGCTCCTGTCAGTTTCCCTCCACGACCGTTTTGGAAGAGAGGGCATTGATTCATTCTCAGTTCAAGCAGATGGTTTTCTTCCATATATTTGCGCAGGATAGAGACTTGGGCATCTTGGATGGGTACCAATCTCTTCTTCCTTCCTTTGCCAAAGAGTGTTACATAGCATGGCTTTGAAAGACAGACATCAACCGGCCTAAGGTCTATGAGTTCCTGTACTCTGGCTCCTGTTTCATACAGCAGGGAAAGCATGGCGAGATCCCTACGCCCCCGTATGGTAGTCTGTGGTATCTGTGCTAACAGCTCTTTGACTGCATCCAACGTTAGATAATTCATAGTGGCCTTAATCGTCTTTTTCATTCTTATACCGAGTATTTCCTGCCATTGATTAAGGCGCGTGACATCCTCGTATTGCATATATCGGTAAAAGGCATAGATTGCGGCCAGCCTCTGATTCCTGGTTAATACAGAACTGGACTTGTCAGTTTGTAGCCAGTCAAGATAATTAAGGACATTTTTGCGGTTCATATGTTCAAGTGTAAGTTTCTCTGAAGTGCACCCCAAAAGTTTTGTATCTAACTTTTGGGGTGCTTTATGTATAGACACCATAATTTTGAAGAAGGACTGAATATTATCCGTTGATTAATAGCAGGAGAGTCCTTGAATGCTCTCTCTATAGAATTTAAATTGGATAAAAAACGATTCTTCAATGGTATCTTCGTTACCAAGAATATGGTGAAGATGGTTGCATGGGACCCGTTCGTTTCACTATAGGGCAAAAGAAAAATTGATGATAGTAGAAGAATATCTTAAAAAAGAAATACCTTTATAAGAAATATGTCTCCGCTATAACTTGAATCATTGCAGTGACCTGAGGCATATCCATTCACTCTTTCCGTTATCATCCCTGGCAGCAGAGGTGGGTTTGAAGGATTTCCCTTGGGTAGAAAGAGCTGTTTTTCTGCCATCGGGAAGATTGTCCTGATGGTCCTGAAATCCTATACCGGATTATCAGATCGCACCTGATAGAACACCTCAACGCCAATATCTACTTCCTGCTTTTCTACGGCATCATGGTTGATTTTTCCTATCCGATCACCAATTATAAGATTGTCAGTGTCATCCGTCAGGAGCTTGCCGAGAAACCAGATATTGAATTCCTTCAGTCTGTACTTGCGAAACACAGGTGTCCCTACTTGGATAACCAGCATGTATGTATGACCGATGCCACCTGTAACGAAAGCTAGATGCGTCATCCTACGGATGTGAGACTGCTTTGTGAAAGTTTGGAATGGCTTTACCGTCATCTTTGTAAGGACAGCCCCAGGCCGGGCATCCGCCGTCCGAGAAACAAGTACGATGATGTAAGCCGTGCTTGTGCGGCCCATAGCAAGAAACGTAAACGTAAGGCATCCTGTACTAAAATGCTGAAAAGGCGTCTGATAAACCTGCTTGAAACACTCCTCCATCAGACGGACCACCTGCACTCCTCCTATAGAAAGCTGCTTGGTCATAGAGCCGATTATCACCGCCGTCTCTCTGTCATACGCAAGACACTTGAACAGCAGAAGCAGCTGTTCGAAGGCAAAAAGGAGATACACAACCGCATTGTGAGTATCGACAGGCACTATGTTCGTCCTATTGTACGTGGAAAGGAGAGCAGATCAGTAGAGTTCGGAGCCAAGGTGAACAATATACAGTATCTTCTTTATTGAATATCTTTCCTTCCGATCCTTCAATGAAGGCATACGCCTTAAGGAGTGTATCAGTCTCCAACAAAGTCTGAGTGGGAATAGAGTAGGTGCCGTTGCCGCCTATTCCATCTATGCCAACCGTAAATACTGTACGGAAAGTCGGATGGCTACCTTCTTCGTTGGCAAGGGGTGCGGCAAAGGATGAGAAGCTGCGGAGGATACTGCGGAGCGAGCTCAGCCGGGAACGTGCCACACGTCCGGAAGAAAGCTTCGCTAGACACAAGCAGCATTACTCCCTGACAAAGGTCAAGGCACGGAACAGGAAAACGGAAATACTCCGGATCTTTTTTGGGATCCATACTTCGAATGCCTTATTGATGATTGACAAGGTCCAAAATAGACAGACCCAAGTTGCGTGACATAAATTTGCTGATGGAAATGGAGAAGTCTTACGTTTTCTCCGGGAACATCATGCGGCGATGGAACAAAATGGAGCCATGAAGAAATGAATCGACTATAAAAATGGCATGTGAAATGAAAAACTGTAATCATTTACACATGCCATCTTATTTTTTTAGAATGTTTACGGAATATCCCTAACTAGAGTCAATTTTAAATCCAATAATGTTACTCGTTCTAACTAATATTGTCATTCACACTAATTAATAATGCTATTTACACCAACTAATAATGTGGCATACATCCTTAATAATAACACCAATATTCTTTTCTAACGCGAAGCGATCACATTTACCCGTATTCAAACAATTCAATTAACCGAAAAACTATAAAAATACTGAGTTCGCTAAAATATACAAACCTTTTTCAATTTTTATTGTTATTATAGAATATTTCTATTATAAACCCAAATACGAAGAATATGAAATTAATATTTAAAATTACCCTCCTTGTATGGTTTGCCATGGCATATGATATGCCTTCTTCAGCACAACCATTAATTGAAGAAGAAGGTCCTGGACCTGTTATCTTTATTTCACGTGACAAGAACGGCAAAGAAGAAATTATCAATGTCTTTAAAGAAACCCAGCGTCCGCATTTTCATGACCCTGGCGCACCGCGTTTCTTATTAACAGACAGAAAAGGTAAATGGGCTTTAGGAATAGGAGGATATGTACAAGTTAAAGCCGAATATGATTTCGGAGGTATCGTTAACGATATCGACTTTTATCCGTCATTAATATCCAAAGAAAAACCACGGAATCAGTTTCAAATGGATGCTACTACTTCAACTATTTTCTTAAAATTAGTAGGAAAAACCAAGAAATTGGGAAACTTTATCGTATATACTGCGGGAAACTGGCGAGGCGACAGCAAAACTTTTGAATTACAAAACGCTTACGTACAATTTTTAGGTTTCACGTTAGGATACGATACAGGTACATTTATGGATTTGGCGGCAGGTCCCCCAACCATTGACTTTGCCGGTCCTTGTGGCATGACCTTCTATCGTACAACTTTAATACGCTATGAAGGAAAACTAAGTAAAGATTTTTCTGCCGGGCTCGCATTGGAATTACCGGACATTGATGGTACTCCAAACAAATATACATCTGTAAACCAACAACGTATACCCAATGTTCCTGCTTACATACAATATGGTTGGAACAGAGGAAAAAGTCATATTCGTTTAGGCGGGATCTATCGAAACATTACGTATGTAGATTTGGCTAATGACAAAACCAAGGATCAAACAGGATGGGGTGTACAAGTGTCCACCATTCTTGCTCTTGGAAAACCGCTTCAATTTTTCGGACAATATACTTATGGAAGAGGCATTGCAGGGTTATTGAACGATATCAGCAATCTGAACGTAGACATTGTATCTGACGCTAACGTTGAAGGAAAAATGCAAGTACTTCCTATGTCAGGGTGGTATACCGGATTGCAATATAATTTTAACCAAAATGTTTTTGCATCTGCTACATACAGCCAATCACGACTTTATTCCGAAAATTGTTACCAAAATAATAATCCGGAACAATACAAACTCGGACAATATCTTGTGGCAAATGTCTTCTGGAATGTCATACCCAGCCTGCAATTAGGTATAGAGTATCTACACGGATGGAGAAAAGATTTTAACAAAGAAAGTGAGCAGGCAAATCGTATTAATCTTTCAGCACAGTTTAATTTCTAAACTGTGCTATCTGGATAAAACGGAACTTTTGATATTTGATTACAGTCGGGAATTAATTTATAAGATATATCTTTTCACTAAGGTCTCGTTAAAAGATTTACATGCTATTGTATGTGATTAACAGTCTGTCGATTACAGGCATTTTTTGAATAAACGAATTTAAATTTATATTCTCTGTAAAATTCGTTAGGTAATAAATCATGTTGCTTGTATATCAATATTTTGCTATTGCAATTCAATGGAAAAATAAGAATCTGAAAATTTAAGGGACATTAATAATGTCTTTTATATTTAAACAATAAAGGAAAAAGAAAAGAATTCTTACTCCCTAGTATGCAGAATTATAAAAAAATAGTTTCAAATAGAACCTTTTTTAGCACGTTACTACTTACATCTTTTATAAATTATTTCATACAAATACTGTTTCTTCCCTACTCAACTTATTGAAGAAAGGGAAGTACAGCATTTGTTTCATCATTAAAACGTTCGTTTAGTACTTAAAAGAAATCCACTAATAATTGTTAACAACAAGCACTCCTCTCTTTCTCTCCTGCAGAAAATACCAACTACTTTCTATAATTATAATCCTATGATAGAACAATATCGGATTACAATAATAGTAAATACACAATCCTGAGAAAATATTTATTTCAAAATAAAACTCTGTTTTATCTGGCCAAGCCTTTTATACAAAAAGATTTTTCGTACATTTGCCTAAAGATACAAAATATGTATAAATTCAAATTCATAAAAATATGAAATACATCGGAGCACACGTACCTGTCTTAGGAGGTGTAGAAAATGCACCCGTTAACGCACACGCTATAGGAGCCAATGCTTTCGCATTCTTTACCAAGAACCAGCGCCAATGGTTTTCGAAGCCTTTCACCCAAGAAAACATCACTTTATTCAAAAATAATTGTGAAAAATATGGTTTTTTTCCTGAGTATATCTTACCTCACGATAGTTATCTAATCAATCTTGGTCATCCCGAAGAAGAAGGATTAAAGAAATCGAGAACTGCTTTTCTTGATGAAATGCAGCGGTGTGAACAGCTAGGTTTGAAATTGCTCAACTTTCACCCTGGCAGTCACCTAAATAAAGAGACATTTGAAGAATGCCTTAACCGGATAGCCGAGTCGATAAACATTGCTCTTGATAAAACAAAAGAAGTTACAGCTGTTATTGAGAACACTGCCGGACAAGGGAGTAACGTGGGTAATGAATTCTGGCATTTAAATTACATTATAAACAAAGTGGAGGACAAGAGCCGGATAGGCATCTGCCTCGACACTTGTCATACTTTTACGGCTGGTTATGATATCGTAGAAGATTATGATAAAGTGTTCAATGATTTTGACCAAATTATTGGATTAAAATACTTAAGAGGAATCCATTTGAATGACTCTAAAAAAGCATTAGCTAGTCGAGTCGACCGTCATGAAAATATAAACAAAGGATTAATTGATATTGAGTTTTTCAAACGTTTTATGAAAGATGAAAGATTCGATAATATACCTATTATCCTCGAAACTCCGGATGAAACCTGTTGGGCGGAAGAAATCACTTTATTGCGAAGCTTCATGGAGGAAAATAATTAGAGTAGTAAAGAAAGAGCATATTTTCCCATTAAATAAATTGTTAAAAACAAAATAAATGAATCTATACAATTCGTATATAATATCCGAAACGAATAAAATAGAATAAAATCATAATGATACAAAGGAATCAATATTAACTAGGGATATTCAGTAAATGTCTTAAAAAATAAGATGTCATATGAATATGATCGCCTAATATCATCTCATATTCCATTTTTATTGTAATTTTTCTATCTCCCACCTAAAATCTTATCCGTTAGGGCATGATGAATCGGAAGAAGCCCTGAGACTTCTTCTGATTCATCAAGTCTAAAATGTTATGCCGCTTTACTCCGCCTGTCTCTGAACTCCTCAGTTATTAATATGGCATTTGCCGTATGTATTCCAAAGAAAATCCACAGGATTTCCGTTTTCCTGTTCCGTCCTTTTATCCTTGAGAGTGAGTAATGCTGTTTCTGCGTGCCGAAGCTTCCTTCAAGCCTGGTGGCCCTCTCTCTTGAGAGTTCACTTCTGAGAAGCTTCCTCACCGGCTCGTCCTTTGCGGCCCTTCCCTTGCGTACAAAGGACGTCGCTATTCCATATTTCGTGCAGAACTTCCTGTTGGCATTATTGGCGTATATAGAATCGGCTGCGACACATCTGACCCTTACATTCATAAGTTTCTGCTGCATACGGATACAGTCCTTCAGACGTATCCCTTC
>CANPVZ010000024.1 GCA_947581855.1 uncultured Phocaeicola sp. | reverse complement strand
GTGTATTTAAATTCTTTAAATGACTGGATTTCAGTATTTCCTTTAAATATAGTACCAATAGGACGCTACCTTGAAAACACCAAACAAAAAAGAAGAAATTAATCCTTTATTTCAATAACAGAACCTAAATTTGTTCCAACATAGCGTTTCAGTAGTTTGCCCCCTTCATATATTTTAGCCTCATAAAAACGCCCTATAAAATTTGGTTCAGACATAGGATATCCATTATTGAACAGTTTAATTGTCCCTATGGCGCTTCCAGTTCTGATACCTGTAATGTATTCAACACCGTTTATCGTTACCTTTCCATTTTCGAACACCACTTCTATAATCTCGCCCGGAGTTATATCCACAATTATTTGTCCGTTATTCATGAATCTAAGTTGTGATTCATTCCTAGAATTGAAATACATAGAATCCTTACTGTCCCAGGAAGATCCTGACAACCCCATCATTACACTCATTCCCATGTTCACAAACTTTATATACATTTTTGTATTTAAAGTTAAAGGAATGCCGGTGTCAATACTGTCAGGTTCTTTTAAAAAAGTTCCACTTTCACTCGGTTGTATCGATACATGAACTAAGGATATTATTAACGGTTTATAATTACATTTCACTTGTATGTCACACTCTCCTATTTTTTTTGCTATAACACTACCGTCACTATGAACCTCAATGATATCACTATCACTTGGTGCATAGGTTAAATCACGTACCGCATTCCTGGGAGTGAGAATTGTTTCGATATAGCCGTTTTTAAGGGCAGACTCAATACTTTGTATTTCCTTTGTGTATTCTAAATGAGGGCGAATTCCTCGTCCGTCCGCTTCAAAGTCATATTCCCAAAAGTCTTTTTCGTAAGAACTCCAGTTTGTTGCTTTTTTATATGCTTCAGCACAACCGATAGGTACGTAAATAGTATCACAATTATTAAGAGTGTCGCCATAGGCGAAATGCAAGTTTTTTGGTTGTTGAATATTGACATAAAAATTATTGATGTGTATATTTCGAAATATATAAGTATTATTTAAATTACAACCTTCATGGATGTATAGTAACCTTATTAAGTTATATGTGTTATAGTTATCACCTCTTATACTCACATTCGCACCATCCATTACTTTTACATATTCTACCGTATTATTATTAATTGCAATTTTTGGATAAATATTTCCACCTGCAATTGCTGGAAAAATTATCTTTGTTAAAGTGGTGTCACGAATATTGTAATTGTTGTTTATTCCTGTAAAATATTTTAGTTCATCAAAACTCGTGATTTCAGTATTTCCATAAAAGATAGTACCAATAGGACTCAAATTGATAAAAATCTTACATGTTTGCGTCCATCATTTGGATTATTATTCATTGTTTAATGGAATACCGTTTATAATAGTAACATTTTCTGAGATTTAAGAATAAAATCCTTGTTGTTTTATTTTCAAAGTACTATATTTGCAATGTCGTGTGAAGATGCACGGGACTTTGATATGGATGGACTATTTACAAAATTTAAGAGCTTATTATAGGTAAATCATACCTATGATAGGCTCTTTTTTATTGTGTTGAATCATTATAGAATTAAAAGCACAGAAGAATGGATAAATTGTTTACGTTAGACCAGCTCAGGCTAATATTGGTATCAATATTCAGCCCCATATTGGCTTATTTGACGCCGACAGGAAATTTCCTTGTGGCGCTTGTGATTATGTTCGCATTCAATATATGGTGCGGAATGCGGGCCGACGGCGTGAGTATTGTAAGGTGTAAAAACTTCAAATGGAGCAAGTTTAAGAATGCACTGCTTGAATTGCTGTTTTACCTGTTCATCATTGAAATGATGTTTACCATTATGAACCTGATAGATGAAGAGGATAATTCTATTTTGTTAATTAAGAGTTTAACGGTAGTTTTTCTGTACGTATACCTACAAAATGCGTTCAAAAACTTGGTTATTGCTTATCCAAAAAACAAAGTATACCGTATTATATACCATTTAATACGGTTCGAATTTACACGTGCAATGCCTTCGCACGTCCAAGGGGTAATTGAAAGAATTGAAAATGAAATTGATAAGGAGGGAAAGAAATGAGTGTACCAAGAGGAATAAGAAATTGCAATCCCGGCAATATCCGTATAACAAAAGACAAATGGCAGGGATTAAGAAGAAATCAGGAGGATAAAGAGTTTTTTCAATTTACTTCAATGGCTTACGGTTACCGTGCTTTGCTGCGTACGTTGCAGAATTACCGGAAGCGTCACAACTGCATAACCATCGCTGATTTTATCAGCCGATGGGCTCCGGATGCTGAAAACAATACATCAGCTTACATAAGGAGGGTGTGTCAGGATTTACAGGTTCCCTCTGTTTATGTAGTGGATATAGAAGACCGGGAAGAGATGTGCGCTCTGGCGGCTGCAATCAGCTATGTGGAGAATGGCGAGGCTGCCATTATGGATGATATATACAAAGGGTGGGAAATGTTATGAATGGCTGTTTGAACAAAGTGTCTTTAGGGCTTGCATGCTTTTTGATTGTGCTGCTTTGCCTGTGTGCATGCGGAAATGTGCGTTATGTTCCGGTGGAGACGGTAAAGGAGCATACAGAGTATCGTGACCGGGTTATGTATGACTCCATCCATGTACATGACTCCATCTATATTCATGAAAGAGGGGACACGGTTTATCATGAACGCTGGAATACCGTATACAAAGACCGTTTTTTACGGGATACATGCTATGTGAACAATACCGATACTATCCGGGAGCCTTACCCCGTTGAAAGGCAACTTTCCAAATGGGAAAGCTTCAAGATAGAAATAGGAGGGTGGGCTTTCGGGGTTATTCTCTCAGCCATTTTATTTGTAATTATTTGGTTGATTTATAAGAAAAGACATAAGTAATTTTTAAATGAATTGTAATGAAAACATTAGATGAAAAGGCTGCCGAATACGCAGCAAGTGTAGTATCATGTAATAAGGAAGCGAAAGAGTGCGAGGGGCTTATTCAAACAGCCTATATTCTTGGGGCAATGGAAGGTGAATTATTAGGAGAGGAAACCGGGACGTTTGGACAGGCACTTGAATCTCTTAAACGTGGTTACAACGTGAGACGTAAAGCATGGTTAGGAAATGGAGATATGTTTATTGTCAAGCAAATAGACAGTGATATTTCTCCTGATATTGTGCCTAAAATGCAATCTTTACCCGCTGCAGCCAAAAAGGAAATTAAGAAATACGCCGATGGTTCAATACACTATCGTACTCAATGCTTAATGGTGTACCCTAATAGTGTAGAAGGCGCTACTGCCACAAACTATATTCCCGACTGGCTGGATATGTTTGCCAACGATTGGATAGTAGTTGGGTAAAAGCAATTTATAAGTGACTCTTTTCGGGGGTTAGAGATAAAAGAAACCCCCAACACTTAGAAGTTGACGCCAATCAAACTTTAAAGCATACCAAAAGCATACATAGGCAAGTGTCAGGGGTTACAATATCCTTAACAGTCCTATATATGCTTTTGTCATTTTATTGATATGCAATTTGATTGGCAAGGGCAAAGATAAAACTAAAAATTGAATTATCATGCCAAAACTTTCAGAAAACGCAAAAAGACGTGAGAGCACGTCCTTAAGGGACAATGAGGTCCACCGGATTTACAGTGAAATCGTCAAAGAACTGGGTGAACTCTCTCCGGTAGTATCCAAAGGGTACATTTATGACCGAATCAGGGATAAAACAAGGCTGAGTATCCGTACTATCTCGTTTATCATCAATCACACAAAGCCTGTGGATAAAATTTAGCGTTTTGAAACATCCCGGACTTAACGGGTTCTCATATTGTCATCTTTTGAATAAACAGGTCAACAAACATATGTGCAAATAAAAAATGTGTTATATTTGCAGATGTAATTGCTGATACTATTTGAAAAAACATATATTGTCACAAACAAATTCGCCTAAAAGGGTGTTGTGTAACAGGAGGATTGTAATATGGAATGGTTAATTTCATTGATAAAAGAGTATTTCGGATTGTCTTTTTTAATAGGCTTATTGTGCGTGGGTGCATTTATATATCTGATTGTATGGACAGTGAAAGCGTATTACAAAATAAAGAAAATTGATACTCTTCCTTGTGAGAAACATTCCGATAAGCTTGATTCTTTGGTTTATATAGCTTCTAAAATAGAACATTTTCCTTGTGCTGAACATAAGGAAAAAATAAACGAGCATGATAGCAGGCATAGCAATATTCAGTCTTCTATTTCAAGTATTAATACATCTATTTCCTATATGCAAAAAAGTATAGATAGCATAGCCCAAAGTTTGCAGTCAAATAATAAAATAGTCGTAGACCCTTTTACCCAAAGCCATAGCCCTTTGTCTATAACTCCAATGGGATATGAGATGATGGAAAGGATAAATGGTTATGAAATGTTTGAAAATAATTGGCTTAGGATACAATATTTGATAGATGAGAATTCAGAATCTAAGAATCCTTATGATATACAACAGTTTTGTATAGAGCAGGCTGTTGTATATCCGAATAAATTTTTGAAGGATTCGGAACTGGATAAAGTAAAAATGGACGCGTATACCACCGGAAGTTCATTAGCTTCTTATATGAGGGTATTCGCTGTACTTGCAAGAGACCGTTATTTTGAAGAAAATAATATTGATGTGATGGATGTAGACAAGTATAGCCCCAAGATTTAAACTATCAGAATAAGAAAGTTTTGATATTTTTGCCACTTCATGATCTATTGAAAAAAATAATTAACTATAAATCTATAACTCCACTCTAAAAACTCATCTGATGAAGCTCCCTGCAATATGTCGGGAGCTTTTTTCTTTTCTTTGTGCAGATACTTCCTTTCCATGTGAAAATTAAAATTTCTGACAGAGATAATCATGTATACATTTGCGTTGTCGGCGGATGTTCCCCGGCGTAACACAAAAACTAAACATTATTATGTCAGAAAGTAAAACTTACGTATTCCCCGATTCGAATTCGGGAGGCGGAGGCGGAGGTATGATGGCAATGCTGGCCCCTCTTTTGCAACAGAAGGGTATCGACCCTAACCTGCTTGTCGCCATGAACAGCCGTAACAACAACGGTTTTGGCGGAGAAGGTTCATGGTTTATCTGGGTAATTTTCCTATTTTTCCTCATGGGTTGGGGTAACAACGGATGGGGCAATGGCGGATTCGGTGGCGGTGGCAATGGGGCAGCCGGTATTCCCAATCTTATCAACAATGATGCAGGAAGAGAATTGCTTATGAGCGCTATTCAAGGGAACGGCCAAGCAATCAGTAATCTGGCAAACACATTGAACTGTTCTATCGGTCAGGTTCAACAGGCCATCAATGGGGTTATGTCACAAATTCAACAGGTGGGTAACCAAGTAGGACAGTCCTCATTACAGGTGATTAACGCATTGCAACAAGGGAATATGCAGATTGCACAACAAATCGCATCGTGCTGCTGCGAGAATCGCTTAGCAATTTGTCAACAGACAAATACCTTGCAAACCGCTATCAACGGCGTGGCCACCGGACAGGAAAGAGGCTTTGCATCCGTGGCTTATGAAACGCAACGTCAGACTTGTGACTTGCAGAATTCCATCAAGGACAGCACACAGCAGATCCTAGCCGGACAACGTGCCGCAGAAATGCGTGAAATGCAAAACAAGATTGACAAGCTCCGTGAAGAAAACAGTACTTATAAGAGCTCTGCGATGACTTCACAGATCGTAGCACAGGCCACAGCTCCCCTTGGTGCGGCCTTAAGCGACCTGAGCACACGTCTTGCAAAAATTGAATGTTCACAACCTCCCACATTTCCAATGCCTTATTGCCCTGCAAGCGGAAATTATGTACCGGTGAACTATTCCGTACCTGTTAACTTCGGTGTATCTACATTAGGAACCTGCGGTTGCTAAGAAAGGAGGTAGTTATGTTATATCCTAACTTAATGTATCCTTATTGGCTTCCAAGCCCCTTTCTGACAAACCGTTCCGCAAGGGGTATTAGAAGAATTGACGTAAATGGGATTTACGAACTTTCTACTAATGCCGTTCAGTTGGCAGATGCGAGTGTAGACTACGGTATTAATCCATGCTGCTACCACGCATTGCCTTGTGAAAGCATCGTGCTGTTGAAAGTTCACGCCGATGCCCCTGCGGGTGGAGAAGCCTTTCCGGTTACTATCGTTGTCCCCAATAACGGGCAGACGACCTTAGCGACAGGAGGCTCTTCCTCAGGTACGAGCAAGATTCCTGTTATAGACAGCAACAACAATCCTGTAACAGGCAATGATGTTACCGGCACGACGGAACGTCTTGCATATATTAACAAGAGAACGGGAGTTATTCGCTTTTTGGAATTTAAAGCGGGAACGGCAAGCGCCTCTTCCGGTGGAGATACTCCGGCAGTTGCGAGTGTAAAATCAAAGTGAAATTACGGGCGGGAGTAATCCCGTCCCTTAAAGAGTTAATCAATTATGTTTCAAGCTTTAGGAAAAGGTAATTTATTTTATATCCTCAGAAAGGGAGACCATTCGACTTTGCAAGTTGGTAAAGTTATGGACGTGATTAATCATACAGCACCGTATGGTTCTTATTTAGGCAGTGTGGAAGTCGTAGTCAGTTCGGGAGAAAGCACCTTCAATTTTAAGGAACTGTTGCCTACTGAATCTTTACATGAATATCCATACGATGGCGTAACAGTGTCAGACAATAGGGATATGATACGTAATAAAATAGAATCAATGCTGAATGAAAGCGTAGGAGTGATAGAAAGTTATGATTGGCATAAGAATAATGCCGAATCATGCAAAAAAATGCTCATTGAGCTTAACCCACAGCTTGCAAAGGAGAAAGCTCAAGAGGAAAAGATAGAGAATCTTGAGAAAAAGGTGGTTGGCATGGACAATGCTCTTACGGATATAAAGGAAATGCTTTCGAAAGCCTTGAACAATGTTAGTAACAATTCTAAAAAACAATAGTATGATGATGATTGAAATTTCCGAAAGCAAGGTGGAAAAAATGACAGACCTCACGGAAAAACTTTTGAAGTACGGCGGTAAGCTAATGGAGTGTCTAGAAGGACTTTCCGAAGGCGAGGGTATGGGCTCCCGTGATGAAGACCGTTATTATGACGAGGAAGACATGGGCGAACGCGGCGGATATGGCGAGCGTGGCGGATATGGTGAACGCGGCGGTAGTATGGGACAACGCCGTGGCGTGCGTGGCACGGGGCGCTATTCCCGTTATCGTTAGTATTAACATGGGCGGATCTATCATATGGTCCGCTCTTAAACTTTAAAGACTATGAGACAAAGAATTCCTTTGGATGCCTACGATGAACGCCCCCGTGAAATGAGGACTTATCTGGCCAACAACGGCTGGAATTTCAACAAGAAAGCTTGTGATATGGCCGTTTCCGGAATGAGGCGCAAAAACCCTGCCACTGGTAAACTGGAGAAAATTGAGCCGTATAACAAAGAACAGGTTGAGGATTTGCTTAACAAATACGGCGTGAAGCTTGAAAACAATGTGGGGTATAATTTCGTATATGTGTGCAACATGGGTCGTGCGGATTATCTGAAATCCTCCATTACTGACGAAGCGCACCTTGCCTTATACGTTAAGGATGTGATAGACGATCCGGACAATGAAGGTGGGAATGTGTTCCGCAAATGGTATGCCGACTGCATTGCCAACGAGGAGATAGTAGATTGGGATGAGATATTATGATAGTTCAGGAATTCACATTGGAGAGGTATAACTGGCATTGCAAGACATTCTATGCTGTTACCACTTATTATAAGGATGCAATTATCGATGAGATGTATAATATAGGATGTGATGGCGATATGTTACGCACAGCCTATGAGAATATGAGTTCCGGAAAGCTGAATACCGGGGTTACCTATTCTAATTTCCGCGATAGGAGAACGGTTATGGTAATAGCCATTACTTCATCCGAAAAGGAATTCGCGAAATCGTGGCGTCATGAGTGCGGGCATATGGCTACGCATATTTGCCAGGCACTCGATATCACACCGTATGGAGAAGAAATCCAATATATCGGGGATGATATTATAGATAAAATGTGGGAGTACGCCCAGCCTCTTATGTGCAAATGTGGCTGCTGTAAGAAAAAAGTAAAACAATTTAAAAATCAAAGTCATGAATTCAATGATTGAAGCAAGGTGGGAGGCGGTAAGACTGGCCGCTGCGATTAAGGATGTGACAAGTGATAACATCCTGGAAGTGTCGAAGAAAATCGAGGGATATCTCGTGGGTGGTCTTGAATTGCCCGATGTATACGATCCAAACTCGTGCATGAAGGAACTAATGGAAAAAATGTCTGAGGCCATAAGCTCCAATAAGGAAAATAAAACCTCCGATGCTAATCCGACCTCAATAAAAGTACTTGGTGATGCGTAAGAAGCAGATCAATAAGGCGTTGAAGAGCGACAGGCCTATCAATGGGCTGTACGCTCTTATTCCTGATAACAAGCGTAAAGCTTTCCTTAAATTCGCTAGACGGTTCGGCTTTAATGAGGAGAAAATAAAATCAATTCTTGCCAATGAGAAATAACAGGTTGGCATGCGTTCTTTGACATATTGGAATTACCGTCTTCAAATTTTAATAAAATGCAGTCTTAAGGTTAATAATCCACATAATTATTAGAAATAAAATCTTTAAATCATAGTTTATATTTATATTTGCATTGCCAATATGAGTGTAAAAATATAAAGGTAGGTCGTAATTTATTTATTCTGCATTATTAATAGATTATTTTATAAGGATGGAAGATGTTGTTAAAATACCAAATGTTGATAGAGACGAACGTATAGGAAGTGCGTTTAATCATCTATTCCAAGTTATACAACATACTGATAAATATAATGTTGGTAACTTATTTTGGGATTTTAGTGATACTTCTTTCTTTCATCCTTTTTTTCTTGCTCCGCTTGTAATATATAAGCAAAGTTGCAAAAGGAGTATTGAATGTACCAACAAACCTTCTCGTGTTGTTGGTTACTTGGATTTAGTTCATTTTGATGATCCTTTATCAATAAAAGAATGTGATGATTTTAAAGCGGTTTTGGAATCATATATGTCTAAAACATATATACCGGTTTGTCGGTTTGATTTATGCAAGAGTAATATTGATGACCTTCAAACTATCCTCCAAAGAGTAATAAAAAGCCAAAGTAAAGCGGATTATCGTATAACCACTCCTCTTTCACATCTGTTAGGAGAGTTGATAGATAACATAAACGAGCATTCATACGGAAAACATGGTTACATATTCTCTCAATATTTTAAAAAAGAGAATTGTATAAATCTGGTCATTGCAGATGATGGAATTACCATATTTGGCAGTTATGTTAGGTCCGGTAAATATTTAGATGAAATAAATAATAATGAAGTGGAAGCTTTGAAGCTTGCTAACGAAGGAAAATCTACGAAAAATTTGCCTGGTGCGGAAAATCGGGGATATGGCATATCCTCTTCAAAGAAAATGCTTGTAGATGGCCTTCATGGTTCTTTTTTCATGCTGTCAGGTGGTGCGTTTCATAGGTACGATTCCAATGGTGCGTCTTTTATAAAACTTCCGGATTCAATCAATTGGAATGGAACTATTATTTTGATGAAGATACCGGTAAACGTCCCGGTTGATTTTGATTATAGTAAGTATACGAAATAAATATGTAAAGCTATGGATAAAAAATTGAAGATTTCGGAATTAATCAGTACGGATATCCGCTCAAGAGCGAATGCGGAAATAATACGGGCTGAGCTGGATGGAGTGAAGGACGATGTTATCCTTGATTTTGCAGGAGTAACATTCGTTTCTCGTTCCTTTACCGATGAATTATATAACGTGATGTGTGAGCATAAAAATATTAAACTGGATAATACTTCCGATTTTGTAAAGTCAATGATAGATACGGTCACTCAGGGCCGAAATACGAAGAGGACTTTCAGCGAAGAGAAATCTGAAATTAAGGAATTTGATGATATGAACAGTTTATCTTTGTTTTTGGCTACTATTTAACAAAATAGTTTTTTGATAAATGTTACAAGGCGGTAATTCCAAAAGGTTTTGCCGCCTATTTTTTGTGTCCGGGCGGAATCCAAGTACGGATACGGGGTTAATTTGCCTTTCCAATGAGAAACGATGTGGACATATTAATTGAATGGGCTGACGGTATGAGTTATGCTGATTTTTGCCGGATTCTGCATGTGATTTGGTGGAATATGTAAAATTCCGGCAGAACAGGTTTCCCCATCCTGCCGGAATTACATTTGTTAATGTGTCCTCGCTAGGTCTACTGTGCAAAGATACAATTTATTCCGTAATATTCAATGTCATCGTCATCGTTTGCAGAAATGTCGTAACTAATCCATCCGCCATCTCCTAATATCTTTTTCCGTGTTTGTTTTCACGGAGTTCATTATACTTCATCTTTTGCTCAATATGCCACATGAGATCGATATTAAGATATTGAGCAAATCCGAAAACTGTAAAAAGCATATCATTGATAGTCGTAGGGAAATCATATATGCCATCATATCGGGATGGAAGAGTAGATATGTCGTATATGTTTTCTGTGAACGATTCACGCTTACAGAGTTCTGCTGATTCGTATATCATTTCTTCTGGAAATTCCTCAATGGTTATACCTCTGAGTCCGGCTAAATCAAGCAAGCGGATAGCAGTATCCGCTAATTCCTCCTCAACGGTTCCTTTTAGGAATTCATCAAAGTCTTGTTTAAATCGCCTTATTCGGGTTTCTTCTGATATTGGAAGATTATTGCCTTCCCATTCTTTAAAGAGGGCTACATCAGCATGTTTCCCTTTTCTATCAGCTTCCACCGCTTCCATCAGTTCGCTGACAACCAAGCAAAGAAGATGTTTGTTACTCAATTCTTCATCGTGGAAACCATGTTCACAAGCGATTTTATATGCCCTATCACGTAGGGAGTTTATGTCTGTCTTTTTAATGGTTATTGCTTTCATTCTTCTTCCAATTTAGGTATCGGCATCCAGTGAGTAACTCTCACCCAGTCCATTTCTACATTAAACTTGTGTGAATTAGTCAACCATGCTAATGTATAAGATATCTTTTGTTCAACACTTCCTGATACAACTCGCACAATATATCTATTCCGGTCTCTTAATGGGGCAGATTTATCATAATCCGGAAACCTTTCCTCCACGCTTATCCACGGAGATTGTTCTGCCTGCCATTCGGCACCAGTATTGTAACCTTTTGCATATACTTTCCGTAAATAGCACTCTATTACATGAGGTTGGTTTATCCGGTTAACCAATAGGTTTACTATATCTTTTAATACCATATCATTTATTGTTTAATTTTTCTTATCCTTATTTCTATAAGATTTTATTTTGTTCGTATCAATTTATTAACTACTTTCGCGGCCGAACAGCAGTTTTTCTATAAGTTTTGTACCCCTATTAGCGCATAGGTAACATGCTTAAGCCCGCCTCAGCCGAAAAAAAGAAAGGCGGGCTTTTTATATTTTATAAAAAAAATCGCCTTGTTGCTGATATCACAGTCTCGCTAATCTTTCTTTTAGGCACTCGTTATAAGTGTACATAGCCCCGGCCTGAATGATCAGCAATGATTTTTGTACCGGATCGATTTCATTGGCTTTTTCACTTTGATTAAAATCATTCAATTTGGTAAGTTTTTCTTCAAGTTCTGCCTGTTCAAGTTTCAACCGATCTTTAAAGGTTGAAGTGCAACAAGGAGTACATAACTCTGTTTCGAGAAATTCTTCAAGGTAGCTATTATCCTGATTTATATCGCCAATAAGGACGATATAAGCGTGTTCTTCCGGTTCTAGACGCACTCCTCTTTCTATGTCAATTATGCAACCATCTTTTTCGTCAGTAGTAAAGCCAATGATACATCCTACATTCTCATCTCCTGTTTCCTTCTCTGTAAATTTTACTTTGTCAAATAAACTAAATTTTCTCATCTTGTTTTAGCGGATTTTACAAAGCCCGTCCAAGGCTGTTTTATTCATGTCCATTTTTATGAATTAAGTTTTTCAATAAATCCATCCAATAACTCACAATGTCCGCCAACCCAGCGTACGCATAATTCACATTCGCATGGCTTTGCATCTTTAGGGTGTTGGCAGTTCTCTTTAAAAGCTTCAATAGCTTTTTGTTTCATTTCCTCTTCAGCAATTACTATTGCTCCATAAGCTTTTGATGCTGATACAGCATATTGTACATATCCGGTAGTATCCATCCTGTTGTTACTTTCTAAGTCCAAAGTATTAGACTTGATGTAATCCTTTGCTTTCTGATTCATATCTTATCATTTATACGTTAAACACTATTTCCCGAATACTTCATCATAAGAATAGTCATCCTTCAAATGCAGTTCTTTCCTTATCTTTTGAAGAGAATCCATAGCCTTTTTTAACTCTTCTTTTTTCGATTTATAGGCGTTGGCAGCATCGTTGAATTCTTTTTTTCAAGAAGTTCTATCTTAGTGTCTAACATTGCATTAGCGTAGCACAATGCGGATGATATAGCATCTATATCCTTGCATTTTATATTCATATTTGTATAGTTTTGAATGTTACTTAATATGATGTATATCCACGTTATATGTGGTTGCCTTACTTGATGAACGACCACTTTCTTTCTTGTATGGACGGGTAAAGTCTCTTATATGATCAAGCACTTCATCAATTTCAGTATCAACAAAATCTTTGAGTTCTTTCCATTCCTCACGAGCTGGATGATTCATATCCACCTCTATTTTTATAGTAATAATTTTCTTCATATCTAATTTTTTACTTATTTTTTAAATAACTAATATACTTTTCCTTAGCTTCTTTAAAGAAGTTAGAGCCACACCTTATTGGTAAATCAAATAGAGTTTCCGGCTTGTTAGCATCCATCTGTTTAATAAAATCGGATAGCAATATTTTCTTATCCCAACAAGCATATTCTATGGCAGGCCAATAGCGATCTAGCATGCCACTAACAGACAACCACCATAAAAAATCATTCAATGTTTTCATATCTAATTTGTTATGAATTAGTATAAACACCTTCATCACAATTCTCAATACGTGACTGGCATTCACTTATTACTTCCTTTAAAATCTCCGATTTCACTTCACCATCAAAGGCGACTACATTCCCAGTCGATGGGGAATCTGGCTTGTTCAGCCATGTTCTTTTACTATACATAAATTATATACTAATTAATATTGTCCTATCAAATCTCTGTTCATCTATCAATCGAGGAATACCGGTACTTATATCCCAAAGTCGATATTCTTCAAACATTTTAGTTCCTGGATTTATCTTTAATGTCATTTTGCCGATATTAATAGCTGTTTCTTTTTTAGGAAAATACACATCAGAGCCTCGGATAGTAAGCCCCCATCGAGTTATATCTTTTGTTTTCGGTTCGAACATATTAGCTCCTTTCTGTTATTGATGAAAAATTAAGTCCTAATTGAATATTGCTTTTCGTCACAGCCTCTAGCCTGACCAGTTTTCCCGCCAGCCTGCATCTCGCAAGCGATTCCACGTTCTGACTACCATAGGCGATTAGAATAGAGCCGGCACCCGGGCTATCCCCTTGTGTACCGTCCGGTCTCAAGAACCGGATTCGCTTCCGCAGGAACATGATAGCATCAGCGCGCCCCAACACATAATCCTGGAACCATGACGAATCGCAGCGGTTGAACACCAAGGCAATCCCGTTGCCGTGTTCGGCCATCTTCTGCATGAATAACCGGATATCCGGATTCTTGTAGGGAGGATTTAGCCACACCCGACCGAACCACGGCTTCAGCAAGCCGTTATCCTTTTGGGTGTAATAATGCTTGGCTGAATTGTTTAGGCTGATAGCCTCCGCGGACGTGGCCGGGTCCAAATCAAATGGTCCCAACGGTTTGATAATTTCTCGTGGGGTATACCATTCTACCGTGGCAGCTTTCCCACCTTTCCGCGCGGTTTGGAAATTGACATTCATTGTGGCAAGTTGTTACGCAGCATTCTTTAGTTTCTTCAATCTCAATTCCCGTAATTTCTCACAAAGAGCTTCAGTATTCTTCTTCGCCTGCTTCACCTCTACGGCATTGCCAATGAATTTCTTCTGGTCTGCCTGGGTGCCGACCAAGACATAGTTCTCGGGGAATCCCATGATACGCTTTAGTTCATGAATGCGAAGCATACGCATCTTGATGTCTACTATTCCGTACAGTGCCATGAACTCCTTTATTTTCACTGCCATAGGACTATCAGCCTCATAGATTTCGATAGCGACCTGTCCAGTTTCAGTTACAACCAGGTAAGGAGGCATCTTATCCATGCGGGCAATTAAGGTAAAGCAAGGATTGTCAACGGAGCCGCCTGCCGATTTAAACTGCGGGTTCATCAAGTAATGCCATTTCCGATTGGCGGTAATAGTCTGAGAAGGTTCCTCGATGTTGCTGCCTACGTTGGAAAAGTTTGTATTCATAATCCACGGCTTACAACTCACAAGATTGTACTTTGGATTGGCAGTAATGCAACCTAAAGGACTTTCGGAAGAACTGGGCTTGCTTTGTCCGTACTGTTGGTCGATAAACCGTGGAGTAATCAAATTCTGCTTCGGAGTGGTAGTAACAGCCGGGCAAGGTGAGTTCACATCGGACACCTGCCCACCGCCGGAATACTGATTCATAAAGAACGGCGATACAAGTGATAACCGGTCCTTTGTCAATATGGTAGGGCAAGGCTGATTAATGTCCTTACCGGCATCCTTGAAGTTGTAGGAGCACATAAAACGGCTTTCTACCAATGCAACTCTATCCTTCGTTGTCACCGTCGGGGCTGGAAGCTCTACCGAATGATTGTGTCCGTTTCCGTAATAGGCGGAAACAAAGGCGTGATGGTCTTTGCAAGTGATTGCTCCGGCAGGTTCATCTACCGACACATTCTTGCTTTTGGGGTGTCCGCTGAACTGCTTCGATAGGAAACTTACTTGTACCTTTGCAAACCGGTTCTCGGTAGTCAGCACTCCACAGGGCTCATCAATAGATTTGCAAGTGTCTTGTGGTCGGACTGTATTGTAGCGGGAAAGGAAAGCATCTTTGCCACCAGCCACGAACTTAATCAGACCGGCATAGATGCGTTCAAGCGTCTTTTCTGCCAATGGCTTTTCCCGGAAGATAGACGTGCCTTCATCCGAGAAGTCAAGGACATCCTTAACCGGTCTCCACTTCTCCAGCTTGGTGAACATGTCCTGCCGACCTCCTTTGCAATGTGTTGGTTCTGGGAACACAATGGGCAGCCCCTTTCTGGCGAAGATTCCGAAAAAGCGTTTACGGGTGGTATAGGCTCCGAAATCGGCAGCGTTCATTATCCGATGGTCGAAGTTGTAGCCATACTTCTTGACGTTGCGTACCCACTTCTGATAAAGCCTGCCTTTATCCATTGAGAGAGGCTTACCGTTTTCGTCCATATCGCCCCAACTCATGAACTCCTCGACATTCTCTATCTGAATGTAGTCCGGGTCTATCACATCAATGTAGCGGAACAAGTGCTCTGCCAAGGTCCGGCTATCGGCATCCCGGGGCTGACCACCTTTTGCCTTCGAAAAGTTCGTGCATTCCAAAGAAGCGTGAAGCATTATCTTTGAATCCGGATAGAGTTCACGAAGACAGTCTACTATTGCCTTTATAGGCGACAGCTCCAACGTCCGGATATCTTCGATGAAGTGAAGGGCATCGGGAATGTTGGCATTGTGGGAAAGGATGGCATTCTTATCGTGGTTCACACAACAGACTACCTTTGCGCACTTCTTACCCTCTATCCGGGCTTCTTCAACACCTTCTGACAATCCGCCGGCGCCACAAAAAAGGTCTATCACGAATAACTCAATCTCGGATAGGCATTCTAAACTTTTAAGTATCTCTGTAAGGGACTTCATTGTTTTTCAATTTGTTTGTTAGCTTCAAAAATATGCGCAAACACGCTTCTTTCATCCGAGAGTTCTAGATCTAATTGGGACGGAAACGTTTTCACGTAATTGTAAAACTCGAACATCTTCTTGTCGTCATCACCGCACCTGTCTACAAGCAACCGGATGAAGGCAAGCAGGCAGTCGGAATCATTGCCGAAGTTCTCTTGAGTGGAGAATTGGGTTTTGTCCACATCCTGCTTCAGTCTGCGTATAGCGGCAATAGCCGTGTTGAAGTTGCGTTTTGCATCGTGGCGAAGTTCATAACCTTGCTTTCCCATTTCGCTTCTCAGGTCGTAGAGAAGCGTTTCCAACACGTCAACCAACACATAAGAAAGGTTGAGGGTGGTATTAAGATTGGTTGTTCCTACTAACATAACAGATTATTTTTTATTTCTAATTTGGATAAAGCCCCTGTGCTCACACTCTCGGAGAAGTTCTAAGTCTTCTTCTCGGACATCACAAGGGGTTTCTCCGTTAATGGATACATACGAGGGAAGATTGAATTTTTCCCTGATCCGGGAGATGGAAGTACGGTCTTTCGTTTTCCAATAGATAGTTAATTTCATCTTCGTAAACTTTTGCCTTTAAATTTCACCCGTGTAGTTATAGCTACCAACCTATCCATAGTCCGTTCTCCATATTTCTGGGAAATTTCATCAAGTGATAAATTGGTAGTAAGTATCAAGAGCTTGCCCCGTTTCTCCGCTTCATCTACAATTTCACAGAATGCCAGCCTTTTCTCTCCGAATTTCACGCTCAAATTTTCTGTCCCAATATCATCTATGTAGATGATATGTTTCGCTTTTACAGCGTCAATGTCAGCGTTCATCTGTTGAGAATCATAGCAGGTGACAATCTTTCTGCAATAATGATTGAGAAGCAATGGAATAATCTTCCAGCAAATAAGCGACTTTCCACGCCCACAATTGCCGTAACAGAGAAGTCCACGACCTTGGTTATCGGAAAGCCAGTTGACAATCTCTTCGTATTCGGGTAACCATTCAGCCTTTCCTGTGAAATAGTTCAGACCTCGCCAAAGAATATTCTTAGCATCAGGTATAGTGATATTCACAAGATTGGGGAGCGGATTAAATCCTGTATCTTTCAGGCTTTCAATCGTTTTTTTGAAGTCTATCTGTTCCATTTCTCTGAATCGTTGTCATATTTATCGAGAGAATTATCTTTAAGGACTACACCAATATCGGTAGCGGATTTGGCAGAATTAACTTTCTTAGCTTGTGCTACTATCTCATTAAATTTCGAATTGATATTGGTTACACTGAAGTTTTCAAATATCCATCCCTCTTTGATTGAGGAGAGAAGGTATTGAAGAGCATACAACAGAGAATCATCAGAAACATCCATGTTCTTTTGTTCTCTTTGAAATTTGAGTTTATTCAATAGCTGGGACATAGCACCTGCGTCTTTAGCAGTCCAATAATAGCCATCAGAGAAAATCTTTTTGAAATACTCCTCAAAAAGAAAGCGAGCCTTAGAATTAATTTCTTTAGGCTCTCCCTTCTTCTTTCTGCATCCCCCTTTCAAAGGGGGTGAGGGGGATATATTTTTCTTTCTCTTTACTTTTACTTTACTTTGTGTACTTCTGTCATCAATAACCTCATTTTTGTATGCAATAACCTCGTTTTTGCGTTCAGAAACTAAATAATCAACTACATATTCAATTTCTTCACGTCTTGAAACAGCACTTTTGAATCGGTTTTGAATACCATTTGAAGTGAGAATTTTATACCTATCAAACAATTCTTTATCAAAGAATCCAACTTGCACCGCTTTCTTTACCACTTCCTCTACTGCGCCCTCGGTAGTACCAATAGTATCAGCCACTACAAAAGGCAAATTTTCGTCCCACCTAATATAATACCCTTTATCTCTATAGATATTACACAGCAGGCAAATTAGTATAGAAGTCGAAGCAGGACCGCAAGCCCTTGATATTCTTCGAACTTTTACGTCTGAGAAAAAATCTGTATCAAATGAAAAGTATTCAAGACCTTGTTTAATCGGTCTTGCCATGATTTATCCTCCAAAGATGAAATTCTTCCATAGCCATATTGCTTTTCTGTATGTTGCATTTCTCGCATAATATTTGAAGATTGTCCATTTGCGTAAAACCTCCCCTTGATACAGGGAATATATGGTCTATACACAATTTCTCAGTGCTTCCACAAACAGCACATTTCTTTCCATCTCTATCGAAAACCTTTTTCTTGATACTATCATTAAGCATCATGGCTTCTTCACGAATGGCCTCACTCATTTTTGTGCTTATTCCATGATGTTCCCGGAACAAGTATAATTCTCTTCCGCCAAGAGGCATCCGTTTTACTATCGTACCATCAAGGGCATAAATAATCTTATGCTTATTAGCAAATGACTTCATTTGTTTATACGTTGGGGAAGGACTCGCCATTACATCTCCGTCATCCGAATAGAACGACCTAACAACTTTCCCATTTACGATAATGTTTAGTTTGGAAAGTTCTTTTGGAGTAAGTTTCTTTAAACCTCTTTTCATATTTCAAAATCTCACGTTAGTTAATTGTCTTCCTTGAGAGTAAACAGCCCATTTGCCGTTGCCACCATCCACCAGCCTTAAATCAGACACCTCACCGAAGCGTTTGATATTACCACATAAATCCACAATCCAACCGCATTCTTTAGAAGGATGGGGACGGATTGCACGGCCTACTATCTGATACCACATGGCAAGCGACATCGTAGGACGTGCCATAACCACGGTATCAAGTTCGGGATAGTCAAAGCCAATGGTCAATACTCCAACATTGGCGACAACGGGAATCTCACCCGACTTGAAGTGCTTGAGAATCATTTCACGGGTGGACTTGGGAGTGTCACCCGATACGATGGCGCAACCGGGTATTGACATGGTTAACCGCTCGGCTTCTTTCAGGAACCGCGTAAAAACCAAGATGCCTTTCCGCTTACCACCTGCCTTCGGATTCATCAATCTTTGGACGATGTGGACGAGATAACCGTAAAAGTCTATTCGTTCATATTCCCTTTGGACTGACTTGTCCGTATAGTCGGCACCAGTGGTATTTACTTTCAAATTTAGTTCGTTCCACCCTGAAGGATTCATCGGGTAGTAATTCAGTTTCGCCAGATACCCCATATCCAATAGAGTGGATACCTGTACATGGTAAATGACCTCTGAAAACACATGAGGCTTGGTTCGGGTGATAAACTTCAGCATGGAACCGAAATCACGGCTTGATGAAAGCCGATAAGGTGTAGCGGTCAATCCAAGAACCTTGCATTTCACAGCCTCAAAGAAATCCTTGTACATTCCCTCTTTGGGATTTACAAGGTGGCATTCATCCACGATGATGTTTTTGAAGTGGGTAAACAATTCGGGATGATTCTTCACGCTGCCGATAGTGGCGAATGTTATTCGACTTATCTCCTTTGAGTTGAAAGAAGCCGAATAGATGCTACAATCAAGAATGCCGTATGAGCAAAGCTTCTTGAAGTTCTGCTCCAAAATTTCTTTTGACGGCTGAAACACCAAGGTATGACCGTCAAGTCTTGCGGCTATATCGGCTATAATAAGCGACTTTCCCGAACCCGTAGGTAAAACCATGATGGCATTTGTTTTCTTCGCTTTGTTGTTGAAGAAAGAAACGGCAGCATCAGAAGCTTTCTGTTGGTAATCCCTTAATTGGTAACTCATAAGCCTTTCTCCTTTCGTAATTTCTTATTGAGTGTCTTGTAATACTTGATTAACTGTTCGTATTCAAAATCGGTCATCTTGTACTTTTCCGGATGATCTTTTGCATCCTTGATTTTCCATTTTAGTAAATCAAATTTCTGCTGCCCAATTTTTGCTATTAAATGTTCCCTGTAAGCTTCCAAATGGTCAGATTTGAAACGATTGCAGTACGAACACTCGGCATGGACATTATTATCATCCCATCTTGTAGCTGTATGGACTCGTGAAAAATAGTGCCCTGCATCCATCATTGAGAACTTCTTTATCTGTCCACAGCTTATACACTTACAGTATCCATTCGGCATACAATCACGAAGCCGGATGAAAAGGGAAAACTCCTTGTCGAGTTTAGCTTTCAAATCCGGCTTCTTCTTGACTGTCACCCCTGCTCTATCAAACAAGGGTAAAGGCTTGTCTTTCTTTGATTTCTTTTTGTATTGATATAGCATATAATTAAAGATTTTCCAAGTAAAAGCCCCGAAGCGTATTCTCCGGGGCACAACAACATTCTTCAGCTTCTTCATAGAAACACTCATACGTTTCTTCGGCGTCTTTCCGTCGTGTCAGCCGGCATTATTCCGGCAGCCCGTAAACTGTATGAGCCTTACTGTCTCTACTTCTGCTTCGACCATCCTAAAGGCTTGTGGACGGAACCGGTAACGATCCGGCATACACACTTCCGGCTGTGTGCAGAGTATTCCAATATGCCCGCCCATGTTTGCCCGCTATATCTTCACAGACCTTGCGGACAGGTTAACAAAACTACTCCATGTAAGCCATAGAAAACTCTTTTGGGATAAACCGCCCGACCGGGATAGGTTTAGCCGATTCAATAGCCGCATGAATTTCTCTCTTGTTAAACTCATGACCTTTCTCTTTAGCCTGCTTTTCGCATTCATCCTCTTTGTTTTTGAGATAATGATTAATAAGCATCATCGCCCTGTCAACATTGAAAGTATTGACGACAAAGGTTTGAACTCTTTCTTCTTCGTCAAATGTGATTTTGGTCTCAATCTGGTAGAACTTCTTTTCATCCGGCTTAGATTCTTCATCCTCTTCGTTTTCTTCGGCTAACTTATCAGTATATTCTTCCATCGTTATCTCATCTTCGAGATAAGCGGTAGCCGCATCATCAACTTTGCGTTCTTTTAAGTTGTCTGTCAGAATGACACAAGAATCAAACTCCTTTGCCATCGTCAAGGTGAATCCTGATTGGTAGTTAAGTTCAATGTAGTCTTTCAAGATAAGGCAAACATTCTCCAGTCCGGTAGCATAAAGCAAGAACTTATATTTCTTATCGCATATCTGTGCTTGTGCAAGATAGGGATATAAGAACTTATTTTCATTCTCAAATGCTAAACGCTTCTGATTGCTGACTTCCACCTCCTTTATGCCATCAGCTTCCATGCTGAAACGGATTTTTGCCAAAGTATCTTGGTCTATTAAAGTGCCACGCTCGAAAAGAATCTCATTCCGTTCAATGTTTACCGTTTCGCCCGTATCTTCATCAATGAAAGATTCCTCCCATGTTTTGAGTACACGTTTTGCAAGGTACATATTAAGCATCTTCTTCGGGTCAGATGTCACATACCGATGTTCTGTTTTTCTTGTTTCTACCATAATTAAATAAATTCTTGATTTCTTTGTATTTCATTCTCTATAATCTTTTCATATCATACTTTTACGATAAACCAATTTTACATCATAAATCTTCCTCCTCAATTTCTTTTACGAGTTTTCTAATCAGTTCCTTATTCCATCTTTGGATAAATCCGTCTTCGTCAATATTCATAATGATATAGTCGCCATATCCTTCATCATCCGGGCACATTACATCAGGCACATAACCCTCATAAGAAGTAATAACTTCCTTGTTTCTATCAAGAATTTCACATTGAAAATCATCGCACACTTTATAGTGTACATTGGCAGTAGTTCCTTGCTTCCAGTTGACTATCTGACCCGTTTCAATATCAATAAGTGGACGCCACCGCCAATTTTCGCCATTCAAAATCCTGTTTTGTTCCCCTACATATTCAGCACATGGAATAATAGGGGCAGCATCCGGTTTTTCCAAGTCTTCACAATTATTGTCGTACTCTCCGTTCACTTTTGCATCGTCCCAATAACGGACGCCCGCATCGACCTTTAAGTACACAGCTTCAAAGTCGATTGGCTTGTTAATTGTTATTTTCATAATTATCCCTCCTTGTTTTTCTCACGTTCTCTAATCATTGCGTCAGCTATCTGATAAGCGGCTTTAGCCTGTCCTTCATAGTTGTAGTTTTGTGCCCATTTTTCTTCGGAAGAAAAAAACAAAGTGACAATCCTGTTCCATAAAGTTCTTCTGCGTTTTGCTGTCATCATTATGCACTTCATCGCCTCAAGCGCGATATGATCGCGCGAAATATTAGATCCCATAGTTTTATTATTTTAATTGATTAATAACTTGTCTTTTGATTTTCTTATTCAATTTCCCGACAAAACGTCCATGCTTCTCCGTTCCATCTTCGGGAAAATTTTCTTCGTATACGTGAAGCAACTTTTGCAGGAGAAGCACTTCCTGTTTTGTCAGAGTAAGTTTCATAATTATTAGTCTTTAATCTCCCATAAATGCCAACAGGCACTATGTAAGTTCACAAATTCCTCACGAGGCGGAAATATTTGTGCTACTTGAATATCATTTGGTAGAAACTTATATCGTACATCTTTCAACTGCTGATAACCTAGTGGGAACTTTGCGCTTACGGATAAATGCCATAACCCATTTTCTATTGCAATTATCATACTCATCCCTTTGTATTCAAATACTCCAGTAGAATACACTCCGTATTTGTCTGTTATTTCTTGCTCTTTAATATGGAAAGGGAATGATCTTGACCCATCTAACCTGTATTTAAGTAACTCATCTTGTGTCATTGATTAAATGTAATTTCTATTTTGTTCGACTTCAATCTCCATTAACTGAATCAGTCTGTCTTCATCCGGACTTGGAATATAGATACCCCACCTCCGATGCGGCCCAATTGCGCCAACGCTCGATGGCTGTAGTCATTTCTGCTGTGTCAAGCTCAGCAGAACTCCGCAATATCTTTATTCTGCCGAGGTACTTATCATCCACCTCACGCACGAACAGCTCTTTGTTGCAGAGGAGCTTGAAATACTTCTGCTTGACATATTCCAGTGTATTTCCCGTTTGCGAAGCGAAATATCCGAGGCACGTATGCAGGTAGGCGTTCTGCCGCAAAGTCCGTCTCGGCTTCTTTTCGGTCAATTCAAATACCTTCTGTTCGGCTATCAGTCTGTCAAGTTTCAACCTCGCTTGCCGTGCGTGAAGCGGACTGGCACCATCATATTTCATAGCTTAAAAAACTAAAAAGGAAGATCTTCGAATGGATCAATACCCGGTGCGTTGTTTATATCCTCGGGAGTAGGTGATATATTCTGAGGTACAAACTCTTTGAGATCGCCAAAGATATACTGCCTGCCCTCTACACGTTCTTCTTTTTTAGGTGCGCACGTGATGAAGTGAGTATGCCCGAACTGTGATTTCTCTTTCCGTTCAATGACAGCCACATTCACATAGATTCTTTCAACTCCGTCTTTACACATTACTTTCTTCATCTGCTCTCTTGGAATTTCAGACAAGCAGATGGAACCACTTAAGATTGCCATAATTAATCCTCTATTTTTTCTTTTAATAAATACTTGGTTAAATCTCTGTATTCTGCCCACTCCAAGAAAGAATGTAGCAGATTCATATTATCTTGCTCCATGCCGTCATAACGATAGCATGTGATAGCAGGATCATATTTCCTCAATGGAAGTCCTCTCACATCAAATCCATGTTTATCTTTATCGTATCCGTCAAATACAAATAAATCAAAATGGAAAGTGTCGGCTCCGAAAAGTTCCAAGTAGAATTTCCATTGGCAGGAGTTGGTATAATCGGAATCGGTAGGATAGGAGTATTTTGTTTTAATATCCCTAATTTCAAAACCATCTATTATGTCTGCGCAACCGGTTACGATAGCCATTCCGTAATCCTTGTAGGTGCGTATCTCATGAAAGGATTCCAAATGTTCGTTTCGGTAATCTAAGGCTACACGACACTGAGGGATGTCCAATATAATATTGTCTCCATCTATATCAAACGACCTACCGCAAGGAACATGTTCTTTTTGCTCTTTATTATAATACAGAAAGGTACGCTCTCCTGCATCTACTTTATCACATTTTGGAGTACCTTCTTCAACGATCTTATGGAACGCTGTTCCTATTTTTGTATAGACATTCCCTCTGAACTCTCCGGTTATGCTGTCAATAACAGACTGCTCTGTTATCTCATAGTTGGCATAATCGCTTTGTTCCATATACTTTCGGAATGCTTCTAAAGTTGTTACGCGAATTAATGGAGTCATCCTTTTACAAACTGTTTTTTATCCTTGTCGTATGAATATCCCTTTGCTGAAAGGTCTGATTTCATTTCTTCGAAGAAAGGGTACTGCAAAATTTTGGGGAGCTCTTTCATCCCTTCTATCAATTCGGAAATATTCTCATACGTAGTAGCAGATTTAAGTTGATCACGGAGTTCAGAAAGTCTTTCATTCGCTTTCCGTTGTTCTTCCGACTTATTCTGTATTGATGAACGAACCTTTGATATTATTTCAGCCATACAGGAAGAAAATTCATTTTTCGTAACATCTGGTATCTCTATCATTGGGAGCTGTGCCACATTCTTTCCAATATAAGTGTCTGTTGGCTCAAATGTGATGGTTCGTTTACCGTTTACTTTAGATATGTAGCCGACTTGGTCTGCTATGCGAAGCAATAAGTCTTTACTTTGACCTGTGCAGTCTGGAGAATGTTTGATTACGTCACCTTCTGATGTTTCTTTATCGTGACAAATGAAGACAATATCAGATTCATTTGAGCGTAATATATTCACGAAAGATTTGAAGTCTTCCGCCATTTGTCCAAACCTTTTCAGTGAATTTGTTTTCAACTTATAGTTCTGTTGTATGGCGTAGTTCATCAGATAGTCGTCCAAACAGGCCTTGGCCGTGTCACAGATAATTGTTTTGTAGCCTTTCATTGTTTCGTACTCCGCAGTGATATCCTCCCAACGGTTTGCTATAAGCGTGTCGCAACGCCGTACGGCTCGGTCATATCCTCTGTCCGTATCAATAAGCAAAGGTCTTTCAGCTGTTGTTGCAAGACTCGTCTTTCCAGTCCCGGGAGTTCCGTACAATACGATGATAACCGGTCTTTCCGGCGTAACATCATTTTTCTTAATAATTGGCATGATACTATTTTATTTAATAATGTTAGTGTTCCTTATGATGCATATTTCCAGCGCAAGTAATCCGCTTCATTGGCGAATCCATGCGCGTCCCAGATGTTATCGTCTACTTTGATTTCATCCCATAGAGGCAATGCCTCTATTATCTTGGCTTCGATATTAGGGTAGTAGTGCTCAAGATTTTTTTTGTTGAAAACGCATACTTCTGCGTCATACCCCGTTAGTTCTATATCCACCTGTATGTCAGGTGTGACGTCTATAAGAACCAATACATGATTCTGACCATCCTTCACAGCTTCATACATCCTGTCAAGCATTGTTTCATGTATATTATCTAATACCTTCTGTAGCTGTTTCATGTTTCTTTAAATTTATTGTCGTGATAATAGTTGTGTATTCTTACCGACAGGATGTTACGCTCTCTTAGTCTCTCCTCGTATAAGGAGGTTTCTGCAATCGTATTGTCGTACAGCCAGTCTGTGAGCTCATTGTATCTTTCAATAAGCTCTTCTATTTCGATATTGAAAAGGTTCATATATTATTGTTTTATTTTTTTCAATAAAAGCGGGCTATTCTCACGAACTGCCCGTTTCGAGAAAAGTTTATTAAGGTAAGTTTCCGGAACGCTTTCCGGAGAATCCTAAAAAAGGGTTTCCGGGTCGGGTTTCAATCCTTCCCGGAATAGCTAGTCGAATATAAATAAGAGGAACCTTTCACCTCACGACCTTTCGGAAGGGCTTTCGGTTAAAAATTAATTTATCTCTGTGTAACTTAAATTTACGTTGACACATTCATGCTCTTCTTTCAGCTTATTGCGGAAAAATTCTATGTCTTCCGCAAAGAGAGGCTGTTGGAGTTTTACGTTGTCTCTTCGCCCATCCGGGTAGATGAGCTGAAATCCTGTGATTTGATATTTTCTCATATTGGTTTGATTTTTATAATAATGTCTATTAAAGTTCGAGCCCCCGATACCTTCTACGGATTCTACCACGCATCGAGACGCGAGGGGCTATATATTATTAAATAAGTATCATTCAGTCAAGAATGATTTACGAAGCCCTACTTCACTTATCAATCATATAAGTGCCTTTTTGATAACTGTGTGATTTGCCCGCTGCGTTTTCTTGTTGTCAGTCCCTTCCTCGGACTCTTTTCACACATCCGCTTTGCCTTCACTCTCGATTCGAGCTAATGGCATTTAGGGAAAGCAGTAACCCTAGTTTATAGTCCTTATGGTTTCGGACTTATAAATATGTCAAGGAGCGATTTTTTTGGAGCTTCGGCCGGAGTCGAACCGGCTTTTCTGCTACATAACAAAGGAGTGGGTACCTCTTCCGTCCTGCCCCGAAGCTCACACACATTATGGAGAACTTAAATTGTGTTAGTCATCTTTATTGTTTTCCCTTGAGATTATATGGAGTAGTACTAATGAAAGAATTATTATTGCCATCCCTATCCCTCTGGCTATTTCGTGTTCGCTTTTTGACATTATGGATATCCCTAAACTTATACCCATAATGGAACACATGCCGTATATAATTCTCTCAATTGTCATAATCTTCGTAAAAGAATTTTTCACCTGGTTTTCTGAGCAACCTGTATCCTATGTACAGGCTACCGAAGATGATTGCTATTTCTATCATAATTATACTACTTTATTACGTTCTAGAAATCTTTCAAGACTTCTCAGTTCATACCAAAACATGTTGCGTCCGAATCTGGAAAAGCTAATTAGAGATTTTTCTCTCAGATTTCTCAGGAAGTCATCTTTGCATCCAAGGTATTTTTTTGCTTCCTCGGGGGTAAGCCATTTTTTTTCAATTGGCATTACTTTTCCTAAAGTTCTTTGGTTTGGCATAAGGCATTATTTGTTAGTAAAGTATCAGAAATTAACTTTCGGATTGTCTGTTTCCACTTCCTCTTCAAAAAACTTCTTTATATCTTCAATCCGCTTTATGCCACGTTGGGCTTCTTCCTTGTCGTCTATAGAGTCAGAAATATTTTGAATGATGAACTGAACATCATCGGTCGTGCCGAGTTCGCTCATCAGCTTGTCAATCTTCATGTCTGCATCTGCAATCCGTTCCTCGAAGTTGATTTTTGCAGCTTCCAACGCTGAATCAATTCTCTTTTTACGTGATGAACACTTGGATCCTTCGATTTTTCCTTTCAAGTAGGCTGTAATTCTTTTCATATCCGTTTATAATTTGAAGTTTAACTTAATGCGTTTTAGTGGCTTTCCCAGATTTGAACAACCATGTTTTTTGTTATATATTGAAACCAATTCTTTTAATAGCTTGATTACATCATCCCTACTCTTGCAATACGGGAAATCTGACATTATTGTGCAATTATATCCAAGAACTTTTTTCTGAAATTCATATTTATTCTTTATTCCTACGATTTCAAATCGGGTATCATTAGGTTTCCATTTTGTTTCAAAGTAATATAGTTCATCGCCTGCTTTTTGGATTTTCGCTTCAATAACATTATCACAATATTTAATTGAAACGCGATTCTCCTGTATTGTGAGTTTCATAAATTTCATAACCGTATCGTTTTAGTTTCCTATAGCGGTGATTGAAATGCTGTTAGTTTCCCAATCAGTAGTTGTCGAATAATTCGATACATCAGAAGGTTTTCTCGTCTTTTTCACGTAGCAAACTAATGATACTGCCGAATGGCAGTCTTTTGGGCTTTCCAAGATGAACGTCTTTGTTCTTCCCGGTCTGATCTTTAAAATGTCTTCTACTGTTACTTTCATTATTTATTTGATTTTATTATCGTAATACGAAGGCATGGTTTGCGAATTTTCGCTATATTTGCGTTGTCAGTTGCGATAAGGTGCGAAGTATATCCGCATCCCATGCCTTATTTGTTTTTTTGATGATGCAAATATAAATATAAGTTTCAAAATATGAAATTATTTAATTCAAAATTTGAAACTTAGTTTCATTTTTAACAATAGTAAACAATTAACCTATATATAACTTTACCTTAAAATAAGAGACATTATGTTGTTTACTGAACAGATTATCAATAACCTACGGAAATTAATGAATGATAGGGGCTTAACACAAGCTACTATGTCAGAGTTTGCAGATACCTCGCCCTCCCAATTTAGTAAAATACTTAACGGGAGTGTTCAGCTAAGTTTATTGCAACTTTCAAATATTGCAAGAAGTCTTTCAATGAGTGAAATAGACCTTATTACATACCCTGACAAGTATGTAAAATCAGCCAAGCAACAGGACGAACCCGTGGAAGCCATCTTGCAAATAAAGCTAAAGAAAGACAAGAAAGACCAAGTCTTGAAACTTGTGTTTGGAGAAAACAATATTGAAATATTTAATAAATAAACAATTTATGTAATGGAAAGGATTGATGTTGAGAAGAATACGAATAATTCATGTATAATAGATTCAGGAAGTATAATTATACAAAATGGGGACTATGTGGATTTTAAGATTCTTAATTTGAAATATAGAGTTATATTCAGAAATGAATATGATAACATCATTCCAAGTGTTGAAACAAAAATAGATAAAAAAGACGATAATTTTATGAGTGTAATATTATATAATCAGGAAAATTCTACTTTTTCCGGTTCATATAAAAAAATGCACTTAGGGAACTTTGGTGATAAAAAATTATGGTTTTTATATAGCGTATTAGCAATAAACAAGAGGAACGAAAAAGAATCTGATAAAATATTGTTTTATACATGGATGTATGACATTTGAATATGGAAGAAGGATATAACAGAGAGGATAAGTATGCAGAAAAAACTCACGAACGGATTGTAGTTGATGGAAGTTATAGTTTTGAAGGGCGACTTAGCCAATATAAGGATAGCTTGAGAAAAGATTATGATGATTTGCGCAAAGAATTGGAAGACAAGATTGAAAAAAAATCTATTGAAAATAAGCAAGATGTAAGTCGTATAGAATCTGAGAATAAAAACCGATTGCCAACCCAATGGTTTGTGTGGACTATTGCTGCTGCCGTAACTATAGTCGCAGCATGGTGGTGTCTTTCATATAGTCGTCTTTTAAACTGGCAAAACGAAGCTATTAAGCAAATCCATGAGATTGATATAAAATCAGAAATAAATAAAGCTGATTTGGAAAGTTCAAAATCAAGAGAGTTCCCTATTACTGTGGATGAAAAAGGCTTTTTAAGATTAAAAGAATAATGATATGGCTGCACCAAGAGTTTTTGTAAGTTCTACATATTATGATTTGCGTCATGTAAGAGATGACATAGATATTTTTTTAAAAGGATTGGGATATGTTCCCGTTATGCACGACAAAGGGAATGTAACTTATACGCAAGGAGATGTATCATTAGAGCAAGCATGTTATAACGAACTGGCTACATGTGACATTGTAGTTTGTATTATTGGAGGTAAGTTTGGTACACAGTCTTCGGGTAGCGATTTCTCGATAACAATGGAGGAACTACAAGAGGCTATCCATAAACGCAAAATTATTTATATCTATATCTTAAAAGATGTATATGCTGAGAATTTTACTTATATGGCAAATAAAGATACGGGTAGTTTTAATCCATATCATGTAGATGATATAAGAGTGCATGAGTTTATTGTAAAGATAAAGAATGCTTTAAAAAATGCACCAATTTTACCATTTGATTCTGTTTCGGACATTACATCTAATTTACGTCAACAATTTGCTGGTATGTTTCAACACCTTCTAACTAAAGAATCTACAGCAACTGAAATAAAAACTTATTATGATTTACAGGATGCAACTTCACGAATAAAAAAATTAATAGCTAATTTGTCAGAAGAGCAAATTGATTTTTTTCAGAAATTCAATAGTTGTATATTGGCTGTTTCGTTTCCATTACGGTATTTACTTGAAAAGCTTGGAATTAACAATTTCAAAATCTTTGCTCCTAATAAAGAAGCTGTATTTGAGTTTTTAAATCAAATAGGATATATAGAAATTCCCCCAGAATTACCTTTTGGAGAACCGTCCGTTTTTCAAAGAGAAGATGATAGATATACATACCAAATAGAATTAGCAAATGAGCTATTTGAAGATAATGGGATAGTAAAAGATATAAGAAAAACTGAGATTTTAAATGAATATATTAAATACACGGTTCAACAAAAGGATAACGAATACGATGATTTACCTTTTTAAATATTTTAATCCCTTAAAATCAACATTATAATATGAAAATAAAGTATATTGTTAAAGCAGCTTCAAGCACTCGTCCGCTGTTCCTTGTAAGGGATGTGGATATATTCAATGGACAGATTGTCCCATTTGCTTTTAGAAATTGCGAACGACAAGAATGGAATATAGCCAAGTTTGACACAAAAGAAGAGGCTATTTCCGCCTGTGAAGAAGCAATAAAATATGATGGCGCAAATTATACGCCTATAATTTTAGAGGCATTAGTTCTAGAAAAACCTGACTAAAACCGGTTATCAACGCATTTATATACGAGAACTCCAAAAACATATATCTTCGTTATTATGGAGTGCGTTGTATAATTTACAATTTTATTAATCATAAGCAATATATTTTCTGCAAAAATATAGAAAATATCTAAGATGTAATAACATAGTTAAGAAAAAACAAATATTTCGATTGATTATATTATAGATAAACACAAAAATAGGAAATATAACGCCAATTGGGGAGATATTGAATATACTTTAAGAGAATATGTGTTAAGCTACAAAATCGAAGACACTATAGCAAAAAGAAATATAAAGGATGAATATATAAAATTATGCAGAGATTTATGTGTATATATGGATAAATTTAAATATAACTCAGAAAACTATATTATAAATCAATCAACATACCAATATAATACGGGGTCTTATGCTTTTCATCTTTTGAATTGGGCAACTTCCCAAGATAATGTGGGGATATATTCATTAAATTATACTGATTTGTAGAGCACATCAAACATAAAAGTTTAAATTTTAAGATTAAACAGCTGGAAAATAATAGGTTACAAGCAATAAATTCAATAAAACGCCGTCTTAATAAGTCACCCTCTTAATAAAGGTCACCCTTATATCCACCCTTATGTACGCCCGCATTAATAATATAATTAAATAATAGTCTTTTAATAATAGTCTTTTATAGGTTACATTCCTAAACGTCATGCCCTCTCTCAAATAAAAAAAGCTGCTCCCTTATTTAAGGTGCTGTAAATATGCTGTTGAGTTGCCGTACCGTGATTATAGCAAATAAAAAGGAGGGCTAAACAAAAACGCCCGGCTACTCATAACAAGCAACCGATATCCATCAAAACAACAATCGAAAAGGCATAAGCGAAATAAATCATCAGATTTCGTATTACGATGTGGTATTTTCCCATCTAAAAATACAAATATTAGAATATAATTTTGAAATATAGAATTATATTTATATCTTTGTCATGTGATAATTGAGTAACCAATGAGAATATTTACCGAACAAGCATTAAAAGAATACGCGGAGAACCATCCCGATACAAAGGTTGCTTTGCAAGAATGGACTACCATTGTAAAAAGAAGCAAGTGGACTTGCTTTGCCGATATTAAGAAAACGTTTAATAGCGTTGATAATGTAGGTAATCAGCATTATGTTTTCAACATCAAAGGCAATAACTATCGTTTGGTAGTAGTGATTAAATTCACTATTCAGTTTGTGTATATTCGCTTTATTGGTACTCATAAGGAATATGATAAAATAGATTGCGCTAATATTTAGAATTATGACAAAGATAGAAAATCAAGCCCAATATGAATGGGCGGTGAAAAGAGTAGAGGAGCTTATTCCATTGGTAAAAGATGATACTCCTTTGAGCGATCCGAATAGCATAGAATTGGAGCTTCTTTCTAATTTAGTTGCTGATTATTCGGAAGAACATTTTGCATTGGGAGAACCAACGCTTGTGGATGTTCTTAAACTTCGTATGTACGAAATGGGGCTTAACCAAAAGTCACTTGCAGAGTTGGTTGGTGTCAGCCCATCACGCCTTAGCGATTATATTTCCGGAAAATGCGAACCAACCTTGAAAGTGGCTCGTGAGATTAGCAGAAAATTGAATATTGACGCTAATATCGTGTTGGGGGTCTGATTAGAAAATGCACCTATATAAACGTAGCAAATGAGTTCCCGTTCACGTATAAATCAGGATTTAGGGCGTGTAAATCAAGCAGTTGCAAATCTTCATCGTTTAATCTTGTTTTTACTGATGAAGGATTACTCAACTCAACTGCATTGCAAACATCAGCTAAGCAGAAAAGCGGTTCTTCACTTGTTCCAGCTACTCGTACTTCACCAAAAACATCATTCTTAAATATTTTAATCGAATTATCCATAATATGTTAATCTATAAATAATTAAATTACCGGGTTTGAAGGGACGTTGATTTTTGAGCGAATTATCCCCTTACCCGTAGAGAGCGGTTTTTCTCTCTAACGGTTTTAGGGATAATTCGATGGTAAATCACCGGTATAAGTTAGGTGTCGACCCCATCGGCTCTGAATTGGGTGCTTCCAATCTCGGCTTTCAGCTTTTACAGAATTGGTTATCTCGTAACCCGCACCTGCGCACCAGTCTGCTTATCACAATCGACTGCCTTCTTTCGTGCATCCCCTCACGGGCTTTCACCGTGAAGCTTCGGAAGGTTGTTTTAAATCTGTTATTGGTCGAACGTATTTTCCCCGATAGCCCTGCCGCATCCAATTCATGGAAGGCATACAATAACCGATTGTGGATTTAATCTTGACTTGTAGGAAAAGAAAAAATCCGTAGCTAAAGTAGGACGGCTACGGATTCTTATTGAAATGCCCCAACGGGCTAAGATACAAATGTGATTACATAGCCGTCCTACTTGCTACGGATGCAAAGTTATTGCATGGCTTTGTTTTATGCAACAGCATGATTATTAGCGCAAAGAACGTAAAAACAAAAAGCCGGAATAAGTCGGAATAAGTCAGAATAACTCGTATTAAATATTTCTTAATTTAGAATTATTCTTGATAACGACTTAGTATAGTAAAAATAGGAAGAATTCATGGTGGTCGGAAAAACCAAGCAAAAAAATTTGTTTATTACCATATAATGTATTACTTTTGCAATATAACATAATACAATAATAATATGGAAACTGTAATAAGAAAACAAACCTCGTTCCGCTTACGTGAAGACTTGTTGCAAACCTTGCAGGAGCATGCCAAGAAAGCGAACAGAAGCTTGAATAATTTCGTAGAAAGCACTCTGATGGATGCAATGTATTCAGAGCCCAATGAGGAAACGGTCGCGGCTATTATAGAAGCGCGTGAGACAAAGAATAAAGAAACATTTGATAGTGTAGAAAGTTTGATGGAGGAATTGACGAAGTGAAAAAGAAATTGCACCCGACGAGCCAATTCAAAAGGGATTTTAAGCGCATTCAGAAATTCCCCCAAAAGGTGGCGGCTTTTGAAAGTATAGCAAACTTGCTTATCAATGATCTGCCGATCCCCACAAAACACAAGCCTCATTTATTGAAAGGGCAGTATAAAGGTTGTATGGAATGCCATATCGGGGATGATTTCCTTCTTATATGGATAGATGGGGAAATAATAGATTTGCTTAGGATTGGAAGCCATTCGGAGCTGTTTAGGAGGTAAATCCATCGTCTGTTTTTTATGTATGTTGTGTATCCTTTATATTTTGCAATAGATGAAGAGTCAGGCCGAAGGTCGCGTCATTTCTTTTCATTTGTATGCAAATTATATGCAAAAAGAAAATAATATAATCATAATTTATTTATATTTAATTATTTATCACAAATCAAATTGGCTTCCCAAGCCGAAGGTCGCGGGTTCGGGCCCCGTTTACCGCTCTTATTTAAAATAAAGGAGTTACATGTAAATGTGGCTCCTTTTTTATTTATCTTTCAGCTTATAAAACACCACTATTTTTATGCGTTCTTATCTATTTTATCGGTGCAAATACGGTGTCTAATTATGAACTACGGCAACAGTAAACTTCTACTTAGATATGCACAATACTGAAAAAAACAGAATGTGCCTCACGAAAATGAATATCTTCTAAAACACAAATAGAATTGTTTAAAACTTTTTCCAGAAAGTCAGAACATTAAGCCGTGGATGTCATCGACTAGTCCATTCGCAAAAGTACACGGAAAAACAAACTATATGTCGAAAATGAGTTTTTCAAGAGAATGGGTAATAACGGTAACACATCATTGCTGTTACTTGAAAATTTCGCAAATAGATTGAATAGGAAAAATTTGAAGGAATGGACATGGAAAGGAAAGACATAGTAGAACCTTTTAGCGTACATTAGTTAGATGTAGACCCTACTAGGAAAGTAAAAAACACGATCGCATAGTTGTTAGCCCCAACGAGCTGAACAAGTATCTTGCTATCGTTATTGTTATCCCATTGATATCGATAAGCAAGAATGATCCTTTCAGAGGAGATTGCCTCGTTGCAAACATGGAAAGGGAAACGGCTACAGTTCCAATCGGAAACGTTGGCAAATCTCCTACGAGAAATACATTTCTTCTTTGTAGAATAACAAATTAGAGAAGTGACACAACAGAGGTTTAAATAGAAAGTTATTGTTCTCCAAGATCCTCTTTAACCACTTCTTCCATCTCTTTTAAACGCTCATTTCGATATTCCTCCTGTCGGGATTTATTACATTCTTCCGGATGAGGGATTTCCACTATATCGACAATTTCCTCTTCAAAATCATCATACATGTTTGTTGCTGGATGTCCTGATAACGTCTCATTTTCTTCTGAAATGGGAACATTTCTTTCAATAACTTTTGCCATAATCTAACTTGTTTATTATTTATCTTATTACAAATAAATAAGAACAATGGTTTAAGAACTTGGAAAATTATGACAAATATTGGAATTATTTTAAAATTAATATACAAAGAAGTTATAAGAATCCAGATCTTTTAATTTTCATACTTCAAAGGATTATAGTATAAAATTAGAAGTGACTTTTCAAAATTTTATTCATTTCATATTATTTAATTGTTATATTTTTACATTTCTTTGTCTATTAGGTATTAACTGAAATAATAGAAGAGGAGTATTCTTTTGTTCTTCATAATAGCCATTTTAGGAATCTTAAAGATAATATTAGTCCAAAACACCTTTACATTGCTTCTATCCTCATTTTTTAGTTTAAAAGTAGTTAAGTTAAAAACAATCCAGTCGATTTATTTTTATTTTTGCGAAGATTTTAAGCAAAAGTACATGCTAAGAATCAAAAATAGAGATAAAATCGAATATAATATTAAATATAAAAATATAGCTTTTATGTCATCACAAATAGTAGGACATATATCACAAGTAATCGGTCCGGTTGTGGATGTTTTTTTCGATGGAAAAGATATCGATGCCGACTTACTTCTTCCGAGTATCCATGATGCATTGGAAATTAAGCGCCAAGATGGTAAAACCCTTATCGTTGAAGTGCAGCAACACATTGGTGAAGATACGGTGAGGACTGTAGCAATGGACCGTACAGACGGATTAAAAAGGGGGATGGAAGTTATTCCAACCGGTAAACCAATTACAATGCCTGTAGGAGAGCAAGTAAAAGGTAGAATGATGAATGTAACAGGAGATTCCATTGACGGAATGAAACCTCTCAGTAGGGAAGGAGCCTATCCGATACATCGTGATCCGCCGAAATTCGAAGATTTGTCAACCATTCAAGAAGTACTTTATACTGGTATTAAAGTCATCGATTTGTTAGAGCCTTATGCAAAAGGAGGTAAAATCGGACTATTCGGTGGTGCTGGAGTAGGAAAGACTGTATTGATTATGGAATTGATTAATAACATTGCTAAAAAGCATAATGGTTTTTCCGTATTTGCCGGTGTAGGAGAACGTACACGCGAAGGTAACGACTTATTACGCGAAATGATTGAATCCAACGTAATCCGTTATGGTAAGGAATTTGAAGAAGGAATGGAAAAAGGAGAGTGGAATCTCTCTAAAGTTGACTATAATGAAATAGAAAAATCTCAAGCAACATTAGTGTACGGACAAATGAATGAACCCCCAGGAGCACGTGCTTCCGTCGCTTTATCCGGATTAACTGTTGCTGAATCATTTCGGGATGCCGGCGGAAAAGATGGAAAATCAACTGATATTTTACTCTTTATCGATAACATATTTCGTTTCACACAAGCCGGTTCCGAGGTGTCAGCATTATTAGGACGTATGCCATCGGCTGTAGGTTATCAACCGACACTTGCCACGGAAATGGGGCAGATGCAGGAACGAATCACGTCTACTAAAAACGGCTCTATTACTTCGGTACAGGCTGTTTATGTACCGGCGGATGATTTAACTGACCCAGCTCCGGCTACCACGTTCTCTCACTTGGACGCTACCACGGTGTTAAGCCGCAAAATTACAGAGTTGGGTATCTATCCGGCAGTAGATCCGTTGGAATCGACTTCCCGCATTCTTGACCCGCTGATTGTGGGAGAGGAACATTATAATACCGCACAGCGGGTGACACAAATTCTCCAACGCAACAAAGAGTTACAAGACATAATTTCCATTCTGGGTATGGATGAACTCTCCGAGGAAGACCGTATCACAGTGAACCGTGCTAGACGAGTTCAACGATTTTTGTCGCAGCCCTTTACCGTGGCCGAGAAATTTACAGGTGTGCCAGGGGTAATGGTCTCTATCGAAGATACGATAAAAGGATTCAACATGATTCTTGATGGACAAGTCGATCATCTCCCTGAACAAGCTTTCTTAAATGTAGGAACCATTGAAGAAGCCATAGAAAAGGGTAACCGGTTGCTGGAAGCTGCCAAGAAACAAAAAGATGAATAATAAATGGAATCGAAAGAATTACATATAGTGATTGTATCGCCTGAGAAAACAATATTCAATGGCATGGCGGAAAGCGTAACGGTTCCGGGGTCATTAGGCAGCTTTACAGTATTACCGCAACACGCCCCAATCATATCCTCTTTAAGTAAGGGAAATGTTGAATATACAACTCAAGGGAAGAAGCAATCCTATGAAATAACAGGAGGTTTTATAGAAGTAAATAATAACGAAGTTTCTATTTGCATAGAATAATTAAAGGAAATAAAATGACTATTACCGAAGCCAAACGTAAATTTATAATATATTTGACCTTGATGATTGTCGTGCTCGGCTTTGGCGGAGCTGCTGCATTTAATCAATGGATGCCGGAAAATTATCCGCCTTTTTATCCCAGCATTCCTATTTTCTTCTATGTATACGGACTTTTTTTTATTTATATATACGGATTATTTCCTAATAAAAGATTAGAAATACAAATCCTAGGAAAGGGAGTCAAATTGATTTTCGGACTTTTATTTGTGGTGGCTTATGCACATTTTATCGGAGTTCATGTGAAGGCATTTTTAATCACATTTTTATGTTATTATATCATCTATCTGATATTCGAAAGTGGTTTCTTCCTTAAACATGAGATGGAAATGAAAAAAGAAAATAAAAAATGAAAACGTTGAAATATATATGGGTGAGCCTGTTGTTGTGTCTTATATGTAGTCCGATAAAAGCGGACGAATCTGAAAGCAAAGTCAATGTGCAAGAAATTGTATTCGGGCATATTGGTGATTCGTATGAATGGCACATTACAGACTGGAAAGGAAAAGCAATATCCATTCCGTTACCTATTATCGTATATAGTTCGCAAAGCGGTTGGCATGCATTTCTGTCTTCACGGCTCGAACATAATAAAGAATACGAAGGCTTTTACATTGCCCCAGAGGGGAAGTACCAAGGAAAAGTGGTAGAAAAAAATGTTGAAGGAGAAGAAATAAGACCTTTTGATATTTCTATAACAAAAACAGTTTTATCTCTATTAATCAATAGCTTATTATTAGTTCTGATCATTCTTGGAGTGGCTAAGTGGTATAAAAAGCATAAGCCGGAAGATTCTACACCGAAAGGGTTTGTGGGATTTATGGAGATGTTTATTATGATGGTTAACGACGACATCATTAAAAGCTGTATCGGTAAAGATTATAAAAGATATGCCCCATACCTTCTAACAGCCTTTTTCTTTATTTTCCTCAACAACTTGATGGGATTAGTTCCTATTTTTCCGGGTGGCGGAAATGTGACGGGAAACATTGCTATCACTTTAGTTTTGGCATGTATGACATTTCTAGCCGTCAACATATGGGGAAGTAAAGAATATTGGAGAGAAATCTTATGGCCGGACGTGCCTTTATGGCTCAAAATTCCTATACCTATAATGCCTCTTATAGAGATTTTTGGAATATTTACCAAACCTTTTGCTTTAACGGTTCGTCTATTTGCTAATATTATGGCCGGACATTCCGTTATATTAGCATTAACGTGTATTATTTTTATTACGGCTTCCCTCGGACCTGTATTAAACGGATCCATGTCTGTAATATCTGTATTGTTCGCCGTGTTTATGAATTTCCTAGAATTATTGGTGGCATTTATTCAAGCCTACGTGTTCACTATGCTTTCGGCTGTATTTATAGGACTTTCAAGAGTAGAAGCACATAAAAAATAAATTAATTTATATAATAAAAAACTTAAAAGTAAAGGATTATGTTAGCATTAATTATGTTGCAAGCTGTAGCATCAGCAGGAATCGCACAGGTAGGCGCTGCAATCGGCGCAGGTTTAGCCGTTATTGGCGCAGGTTTGGGTATCGGTAAAATAGGTAGTGCAGCTATGGAGGCGATCGGTCGTCAACCCGAAGCTGCCAGTGATATCCGAATGAATATGATTATTATTGGTGCTCTAGTAGAAGGTGTTGCATTATTTGCTGTTATCGTTTGTTTGTTAGCACTTTACGCATAAATAAAGCATATGTCACTACTTAATCCTGATAGCGCATTAATTTTTTGGATGCTCATAGCTTTTGGAATCGTATTCATTATATTGGCAAAATACGGATTTCCTGTCATTGTTGGAATGGTGGAAAAACGGAAACAATATATTGATGAATCCTTACAGGCTGCCCGAGAAGCCAATGAAAAATTAGCGCATATCAAAGAAGAAAGTGAATCCATTTTGACCCAAGCTCGTGAGGAACAAGCGAATATTCTAAAAGAAGCGGTCGAAACTCGTCAACGGATTATAAGCGAAGCTAAAAATAAAGCGCAATCCGAAGGAGGAAAGCTTTTAGAGGAAGCACGCGAACAAATTCAAAAAGAGAAAGATGATGCAATCCGGGATATCCGCAAACAAGTTGCGGAATTATCTGTTGGTATAGCAGAAAAGATCCTTCGTCAGAACCTCGACAACGAGCAAAAGCAAAATGGAATGATTGAACGATTGCTCGATGAAGTTTCCGATATTAAAAAATAAGAAGTCATGGACATAGGAACCATCTCCAAACGCTATGCAAAAGCTTTATATGAGTATGCTTACGAGAGCAGAAACGAAAAAGTTGTTTACAAGGAAATGCAAATACTTGTAAATTGCTATAAAAAAGTTCCCAAGTTGCGCCCTGCTCTCGAGAATCCAATTTTGTCTAAAGAAGAAAAGATAAAGTTGTTATGCGAAGCTGCCGGAGGAAATGTAAGCAATGAATATGAACGTTTTGTTACATTAGTTTTAAAAGAACGGCGGGAGAAATTCATGCAATTCATAGCTTATTCATACATTGATTTGTATCGTCAGATGAATCATATCAATATCGGTAAACTGATTACCGCTTCACCTGTAAAAGAAGAGACAATTGAACGGATGAAGAATATGGTAGCAAAAGGAACTCAAGGAACTGTAGAATTTGAAACTTATGTAGAACCGTCGATTTTAGGCGGATTCATTTTCGAGATAAACTTTAATCGTCTAGATGCAAGTATTGCAACACAGATAAATAGAGTTCGCCAACAGTTCATCGATAAAAATAGAAGAATTGTATAAGTAAAAAACAAGAAATATGTCTGAAAATATAAAACCCAGCGAAGTCTCCGAAGTGTTGCTCGAGCAATTGAAAGGTATCGACACGAACCTCAAATTTGAGGAAGTAGGTACTGTATTGCAGGTAAGCGACGGAGTGGTCCGCATATATGGATTACGAAATGCTGAATCTGAGGAATTACTTGAGTTCGAAAATGGAGTGAAAGCTATCGTTATGAACTTGGAGGAAGATAACGTGGGAGCCGTGCTTTTAGGACCAACCGACAGAATTAAAGAAGGTATGGTTGTAAAACGTACCGGACGTATCGCTTCCATCAATGTCAGCGAAAAAATGTTAGGTCGTGTGGTAAATCCATTAGGAGAGCCACTTGACGGAGCGGGCGAAATTGGAGGAGAACTAACTGAGATGCCTATAGAACGTAAATCTCCGGGAGTTATATACCGCCAACCGGTTACAGAACCGCTTCAAACGGGATTAAAGGCTATTGATTCTATGATTCCTATCGGAAGAGGTCAACGTGAATTAATCATTGGCGACCGCCAAACAGGAAAAACGTCTATAGCCATTGACACCATCCTTAACCAACGCGAGAACTATGAAGCCGGTAAACCGGTATATTGTATTTATGTAGCTGTAGGACAGAAAGGTTCCACTATTGCCAACATCGTGAACATATTACGTGATAGAGGAGCTCTTCCTTATACGGTTGTGGTTGCCGCCACAGCATCCGATCCGGCTGCGTTACAATATTTCGCTCCTTTTGCGGGAGCTGCTATCGGAGAATATTTCCGTGATACCGGCAGACATGCGTTAGTTGTATACGATGATTTGTCGAAACAAGCTGTAGCTTACCGTGAAGTTTCATTGATCTTACGTCGTCCTTCCGGGCGTGAAGCTTATCCGGGTGATATCTTTTATTTGCATTCTCGTTTGTTGGAACGTGCGGCAAAGATTATCCAGCAACAGGAAGTAGCCGAGCAGATGAACGATCTTCCCCAAAGTCTGAAAGGGAAGGTAAAAGGAGGTGGTTCGCTAACGGCTTTGCCAATCATCGAGACACAGGCAGGTGATGTTTCCGCCTATATCCCGACCAATGTTATTTCTATTACCGATGGCCAAATATTCCTTGAAACTGATTTGTTTAACCAAGGTTTTCGTCCGGCTATAAACGTAGGTATTTCTGTATCACGCGTAGGAGGCAGCGCTCAAATAAAGTCTATGAAAAAAGTAGCTGGTACGTTAAAGATAGACCAGGCACAATATCGTGAACTTGAAGCATTCTCCAAATTTAGTAGCGACGTAGATCCCGTTACTGCTATGGCGCTAGACAGAGGACGTAAAAACAATCAGTTACTGATTCAACCTCAATACTCGCCGATGCCTGTAGGAGAGGAAATCGCCATATTATATTGCGGAACCCAAGGATTGATGAAAGATATCGCTGTAAGCCAAGTAAAAGAGTTTCAGAACAGATTTTTGGAACAACTTCGCGCCGCTCATCAGCAAGACGTTCTGGATGTTTTATCAAGTGGTGTTATTAATGATGACGTAACAAAAATCATTGCCCAAGTAGCACAAAATATTTGTCTGAATCTTAAACGATAACCCATGGCATCTCTAAAAGAAATAAAAGGAAGAATCGGCTCGGTGAAAAGTACGTTGAAAATTACTTCAGCTATGAAAGTCGTAGCTTCAACGAAACTCCATCGCGCTCAAATAGCGATAGAAAATATGCTTCCTTATGACCGAAGACTTTCTGCTATCCTACATAGTCTTTTAGATAGTGGTATTGAAATAAAGTCTCCATACGTAGAAATACGTAAGCCCGAAAAAGTGGCAATTGTCACATTTGCTTCCAATTCGAGCCTTTGCGGAGGATATAACAGTGGAGTAATCAGACACACTTTGGAAGTCTTACAAGAATATGCTAAACTTGAAAAAAAACATCTATATATTTATCCTGTAGGACGAAAAGTGGCACAAGCTCTCGCTAAAAAATACCAGTTAATTGAGGATTATAAAATGATAGGAGATAAACCTTCTTATCAACAGGCAGCAGAGCTGGCAGAGCATTTGATGAAACTCTATGCTGCAAAAGAAATTGACAGGGTAGAGTTGCTATATATGCATTATAAGTCGACGGCATCTCAAATAATGACGCGAGAAACTTTTTTGCCCTTACAACTAACTGCGGAACAAAAGGATGACAATGGAATTATGTCGAATTATATCATTGAACCTTCTGTGGAAGAATTGGTTAAACAACTTATACCGCAAGCTCTTCGAATGAAAATGTACACGGTGCTTCTCGACTCGAATGCATCCGAACATGCGGCACGTACCGTTGCCATGCAACAAGCCACAGACAATGCCAATGATCTCTTGCAAGATTTAAATTTAATGTATAACAAAGGACGTCAGCAAGCTATTACAGCCGAACTGCTTGATATTATTGGCGGATCCATGAAATAATCATGCATCCAGACTTTAAAAGGGTATGGATTACATATAATCGCTCCGATTACAGAAAAAGCTATTTATATGTAATCCATACCTTTTTTATGCGCCGATGTACACCTGTCGAATTTATAGAAACAAACAGGGTTAAACTAGATAGTTCAATGGTTATCAAAGGCGCAAGAATAGCTATCCTGCATAGACATCAAAATTCCTTTAGTTCACATGCAAAACAGTGGATACATCAAACAAGAAATAGAAAACTTATGTAACGATTAGATATATCTTACTAACTAATTATCAAAAAACGAGATGTAACTCTTCTTATTTTCTATTTTTTATAGTAATTTTGCGCCTTAATAAAAAAGAATAGAAAAAAACGATATAAATTATGGGTAAGAGATTTGCTGAACGTAATCAACTTGACCTTTCGCAGGTAAACAAAGATGTTCTAAAAGAATGGGATGAAAACCATGTTTTTGCTAAAAGTATGACAGAACGTGAAGGATGCCCCTCGTTTGTATTCTATGAAGGACCTCCTTCAGCCAATGGAATGCCGGGTATTCACCATGTAATGGCTCGTTCCATTAAAGATATATTCTGCCGATATAAAACTATGAAAGGATTCTTAGTTAAAAGAAAAGCAGGATGGGACACACATGGATTACCGGTGGAGTTGGGTGTAGAAAAATCTTTAGGTATTACTAAAGAAGATATTGGAAAGAAAATTTCTGTTGCCGAATATAATGCCACTTGCCGGAAAGATGTGATGAAATTCACAAAAGAATGGACAGATTTAACCCATAAAATGGGATATTGGGTAGATCTGGAAAATCCTTACATTACCTATGATAATCGCTATATAGAGACTTTATGGTGGTTACTTAAACAATTGCATAGCAAAGGATTACTATATAAAGGATATACAATCCAACCTTATTCTCCAGCTGCAGGAACCGGATTGAGTTCACACGAGCTAAACCAACCAGGATGCTATCGGGATGTGAAAGACACGACGGTTGTAGCTCAGTTTAAAATGAAGAATCCTAAACCGGAAATGGCTCAATGGGGGACTCCATATTTTATTGCTTGGACTACCACTCCTTGGACTTTGCCTTCTAATACAGCTCTATGCGTAGGACCGAAAATAGATTATGTAGCCGTACAAACTTATAATGCTTATACTGGTGAACCTATTACAGTGGTGTTAGCTAAAGCCTTGGTAAATGTACATTTTAATCAAAAAGCAGCGAATCTAGCTTTAGAAGATTATAAGCATGGAGATAAACTGGTTCCATATAAAATAGTAGGAGAATATAAAGGCACGGATCTGCTTGGAATGGAATATGAACAACTCATACCCTGGGTAAAGCCTATAAGTGTTGATGTTAATGGTAATTGGGAAGAGGCCTCAAATGAAGCTTTTCGTGTAATATCCGGCGATTATGTAACCGTAGAAGATGGTACAGGTATTGTGCATATTGCTCCGACATTTGGTGCTGACGATGCAAATGTTGCGCGTGCCGCCGGTATTCCTTCTTTATTTATGATTAATAAAAAAGGAGAAGTTCGTCCAATGGTTGATCTCACCGGTAAATTCTATTTATTGAACGAACTCGATGAAAGTTTTATAAAAGCTTGTGTTGACGTAAATAAGTACAAAGAATATGAAGGTAAATGGGTAAAGAATGCCTATGATCCGCAATTTACAGTGGATAACAAGTACGATGAAAAAGCGGCACAAGCTGCCGAATCTTTAGATATCGCCCTTTGTATGATGATGAAAGCAGGTAACCAAGCTTTTAAAATAGAGAAACATGTCCACAATTATCCGCATTGTTGGCGTACGGACAAACCTGTATTATACTATCCGTTAGACAGTTGGTTTATACGTTCGACCGCTTGTAAAGAACGTATGATAGAGTTGAACAAAACCATCAACTGGAAACCGGAATCTACCGGAACCGGTCGTTTCGGGAAATGGCTTGAGAACCTGAATGACTGGAATCTAAGTCGTTCCCGATATTGGGGAACTCCACTTCCTATTTGGCGTTCCGAAGAAGGAGAAGAAAAATGCATTGGTTCAGTGGAAGAACTTTATAATGAAATAGAGAAATCGGTAGCTGCCGGATTCATGAAAAGCAATCCTTACAAAGAGGTCGGATTTATGCCAGGCACTTATAACAAGGAAAATTATGATAAAATAGATTTACACCGCCCATACGTTGACGACATTATCTTAGTTTCTGAAAGTGGAAACCCCATGAAAAGAGAGACCGACTTGATTGATGTATGGTTCGATTCGGGTGCGATGCCTTATGCTCAAATACATTATCCATTTGAAAACAAAGAATTATTGGATAGCCGCCAAGTGTATCCTGCTGATTTCATAGCCGAAGGGGTAGACCAAACGCGTGGTTGGTTCTTCACTCTTCATGCTATTGCAACAATGGTATTCGACAGTGTAGCATATAAAGCAGTTATATCTAACGGTTTAGTTCTTGATAAAAATGGAAATAAGATGTCAAAGCGTCTTGGAAATGCCGTAGACCCATTCGGAACTATAGAAAAATTCGGTTCTGACCCGTTGCGATGGTATATGATAACTAACTCTTCTCCTTGGGATAATCTGAAATTTGATACGGAAGGAGTTGACGAAGTACGCCGCAAATTTTTCGGAACTTTATTTAATACTTATTCGTTTTTTGCCTTATATGCTAATGTGGATGGTTTTACATACAAAGAAAAAGATATTCCGGTAAACCAACGTCCAGAAATCGATCGGTGGATACTTTCCGTATTGAATTCTTTAATTAAAACCGTAGATGAATGTTATAATGAATATGAACCAACTAAAGCCGGCCGATATATTCAAGATTTTGTAAACGACAACCTCTCTAATTGGTATGTACGTCTGAACCGCAAACGTTTCTGGGGTAGTAACATGTCTATTGATAAGTTATCAGCCTATCAAACTTTATACACCTGTTTGGAGACTGTAGCTAAACTTATGGCACCAATCTCTCCATTCTATGCTGATCGTTTGTATAAAGACTTAGCTTCTGTAACACGTGACGAAGATATTGTTTCCGTACATTTGGCAAAATTCCCTGTTTATGATGAAAGCCTAATCAACGCAGAATTGGAAACCCGAATGCAAATGGCACAGGATATAACCTCTATGGTATTGGCACTGCGCCGTAAAGTAAGTATCAAGGTGCGTCAGCCACTGCAATGTATCATGATCCCTGTAATAGACGAAGAACAGCGGGTTCATATAGAAGCTGTAAAATCATTGATCATGAACGAAGTCAACGTAAAGGAAATCAAATTTGTAGAGGGTTCTGAAGGCATTTTAGTAAAAAAAGTAAAATGCGATTTTAAGAAACTTGGCCCCAAGTTCGGTAAACAGATGAAGGCTGTTGCTACTGCCGTATCAGGACTTTCCCAAGAAGCAATTGCAGAATTAGAAAAGAAAGGGACGTATACCCTGAACATTGATGGCAACGATGCATTAATTGAAGTAGGAGATGTTGAAATCTATAGCGAAGACATTCAGGGATGGTTAGTAGCCAATGAAGGAAAACTTACAGTTGCATTAGAGGTTAACGTAACAGAAGAACTCCGTCGGGAAGGTATTGCACGAGAATTGGTAAATCGCATTCAAAATCTCCGGAAAAGCAACGGTTTTGAAATAACTGATAAAATTAAGATTACTTTATCGAAAAATATTCAAACAGACGAAGCGGTTAACGAATATAATGAATACATTTGCAACCAAGTATTGGCAAACTCATTAACGATTGCCAATGAAGTAAAAGAAGGAACCGAACTGAACTTCGATGACTTCTCATTATATATAAATGTAATAAAGGAGTAAAACAATTTTAAATCATATAGCCATGGCAGAAAAAACCAGATATTCAGATGCTGAATTAGAAGAATTCCGTGCTATCATCATGGAAAAGTTGGAGTTAGCAAAACGTGACTACGAACAGTTAAAAGGCAGTATTATGAACACTGACGGTAATGACGTGGATGATACTTCTCCAACATACAAAGTATTGGAAGAAGGAGCAAATACTCTCTCTAAAGAGGAAACAACACGTTTAGCACAGCGTCAGTTGAAATTCATACAAGGATTACAAGCTGCTCTTGTTCGTATAGAAAACAAAACCTATGGAATTTGCCGTGAAACAGGAAAGCTGATACCGGCAGAGCGTCTGCGTGCTGTACCTCATGCAACATTGAGTATAGAAGCAAAACAAGGAGGCAAAAAATAAATAACACGCTAACGTTATACACAAGCATTTATGTTACACCAATCCTTGTTCCGTATCGAATGGGATATGTATAAAGGAATTGGTGTAACTTATGGGTACTTTCTCACCATAACTCTTTCATTAACAGAATGAATAAAATACTCACAAAAGGACAACTCTCCTTGGTTATTATTATATCGGTATTAGTAATTGATCAAATAATCAAAATTTGGGTCAAAACAAATATGTTTTGGCATGAAAGTATACATATTACCGATTGGTTTTATCTGTTTTTTACCGAAAACAACGGAATGGCATTTGGAATGGAGATATTTGGAAAATTATTCTTGACCTCATTTCGCATTATTGCAGTAGGTTTTATTGCTTGGTACTTGATAAAGATAATTAAAAAAGGAGAAGCCAAAACGGGATTTATCGTATGCCTTTCTTTAATACTCGCCGGAGCCGCAGGTAATATCATCGATAGTGTTTTTTATGGGCTTATATTCAATGAAAGCACTGTATCGTCTGTTGCACAGTTTGTACCGATAGGCGAGGGATACGATAAATTATTTTATGGAAAAGTGGTGGATATGTTTTATTTCCCCATCATAGATACACATTGGCCTATGTGGATGCCTGTTATCGGAGGAGAACATTTTATCTTCTTCAGCCCCATTTTCAATTTTGCTGATGCAGCTATCAGCTGTGGAATTATTGCACTACTATTGTTTTATAGTAGCTATTTAAACCATAACCTAAAGGATGTTTCTACAAACAAATGAAAAGAGGATATAAATACATATTTTGCATTTTCCTGCTGACAAGTATTTTACTCTCATCATGTAAGAAAGGAATACCCTCAGAAGTTATACAACCTGACAAAATGGAGGCTTTATTATATGATTACCACATTGCCCAGGCAATAGGAAATGAGTATAACGGAGAAGAACGGTATAAAAAAGAACTTCTACTACAATATGTATTTAGAAAACACCACACCACAGAAGCACACTTTGATTCCTCATTAGTTTGGTATACCCGAAATACGGAAAAACTAAATAAAATCTACGAACAAATAGGTGATAAGCTGAAACAATCAAACCAAAATATATCGGAATTGGCTGAATCAAATGCCCTAATAAAAGCAGAGCCTATTTCAGGAGATACTGTTAATATTTGGCGTCGGCCTGCATTATATAGGCTGTCAAACGCAGATATGACAAATAAACTGACGTTTATTATTCCCACAGACACCAGTTACAAACCTCGCGATCGTTTTATGTGGAAAATCAGCAGACTTTCGTTAGGAGACAAAACTGAAATTCAAAATGCAGAAATAGAATTAAGCATTCGATATCAAAACGATTCAACGGTAAGTATTAGCCGTAGTCTGATTGAAGGAAAAAATAAACTGTGTATTCAGTCTGATACTCTTCCGCTTAAAGAGGTAAGAGGTTTTATATATTTTAATGGAGATTCTATAAATGATAAAATCCAAACATTGTTAATTCATGATATCTCTTTAATGCGATATCACACTCCGGCTGAGAAAATTGAAATATCTACAAAGGTAAAAAACGATACACTTATATCATCATCCCTTAAAGACTCTACTAAAATGGTTCTAGAAAAAAAAGATTCCATCTTAGAAAAAGAACCTTCCCGTTTGAGTCCCAAAGAATTAAGGGAGCAAAGTCGACCGGAACAGATACAAAGAAAAGTAAAGCCACAACCGAAGCCTATATCACCAAACAACAGAAGAAAGCAACCGGCTAGAAACAATAACCGATGAAAAAACGATTTGCTGCCCACCAAATAATCATATCGTCAGAATGCAAATTTAAACAATACGTTGTAGAAATGGAGGGAAGATTAGTTAGTCGAATTTTCCCCCTTACCGAAGAAATTGCATTTACAGAATGGATAGGAGGTATAATTATTCTCTCACCCTATAACGAAAGAATGAAACTAATACAATTACCTATGGACTTAAAATCCGTTTTAATGTTTTTTTTAACAGAATCGATGCAGGAAAAAGAAATAGGAAGTCAACCATTCTATGCATGGCATATTTCTTCCGAAGAAATTTCAGCAGGTATTATACACACTATCCGACAATTATAAAGTAGAAACCTGCCTACGAAACTCTGCGCAAACAATAGCTGTAGCTACAGCAACGTTTAGAGACTCAGAAGTTTCACGTTCTAAAGGATAATTAGGTATATACAAACGTTTGTTGATTAAAGCTTCCACATCATGACTGATTCCCTTTCCTTCATTTCCCATGACAATTAATCCATACTGCGACAAGGATTGTGTATACATATTTTCTCCATCCAAAAAAGTCCCGTAAACGGGTATACTTTTATCTAAAGAAGAGATTAATTGAGGTAATGAACCATAATATAGATTCACACGTGCCAATCCTCCCATGGAGGCCTGCAGCACTTTCGGACTATAAAGATCCACCGTATTGGATGAACAATAGATATGTTCAATGCCAAACCAATCTGCCAAGCGAATAATCGTACCTAGATTTCCAGGATCTTGAATATCATCAAGAGCTAAACATAAGAAACGAGAAGGAAAAGAGATATCCCATATATATTCTTTTTGCTCAAATACCGCTATGACTTCTTGAGGAGTTTTCAACAAACTGGCCCTTGCTAATTCATCATATGTAACTTCCACTATTTCATCAGCTTGCACCTCTGAATGAGTGCGTAACCATTCAGGAAGGGCTAACACTAAACGGCACCGAAAATATCCAAATAAATCACTTACCAATTTAGGTCCCTCGGCAACAAACACATGTTCTTCCTTACGTTTTTTCTTCAATTCTAAAGAATGAATGTATTTAATTTTGGCTTTACTCAACATACAATTCTTAATTGTCAATAAAATAATAACAAAGCTACTAAATAATATTTATTTAATTCCTATATTTGCTATTCATTTTTGCATAAGCTGTAAATTTTAAATGAAAATAGGGGTTTGTATATATCATATTCTATTACTCATAGTATTGGTTTCTTCCTGTTCGGTTACGAAATTTATACCAGATGGAGCTTATCTACTTGATGAAGTAAAAATTGTATCTGATAATAAAACAATTAAGCCCTCTGATGTAAGCAGTTATATCCGACAGAATCCTAATAATAAATGGTTCAGTAGTGTCAAAGTTCCCTTATATATATATTCTTTATCGGGTATAGATTCTACTAGATGGAGCAATAAATTTATACGGAAAATAGGAGATGCTCCGGTAATATATAATGAAGAGTTTGCAGAACGCTCGAAAACGGATATCATGCGAGCTCTACAGAATTTCGGTTACATGGGAGCTCAAGTGAAAATAGATAAGCAAATAAAAAAGAAGAAATTAAAACTGATATACAGATTATATACTGGACCGGAATATAAAATACAAAATATAATTTATGATATTCGAGATCCAAGAATAGAGAAGCTTATCAATAGTTCATACACTTCGAGACTTTATAGGGGCATGCCTTTTAACGTTAATTTATTAAACACCGAAAGGCAACGAATATCGGATTTTCTACAATCAAAAGGTTTTTACAAATTCAATAAGGATTTTATCACTTATACAGCTGACACAACACTAAATACTCGCCTTGTGGATATAACTATGCACTTACATCCTTACAAAACCCCAAATAAAACAGGACTGATACACCCACAGTATACTATACACAGCGTTAATATTCTAACGGATTTTGATATTTCCAAGGCACAACAAGGCAATCGTTTATTTGAATATGATTCTATCCACTATGATGGACTAAATATTTTTTATCGGAATCATATCTTTATCCGTCCCAGCGTATTAGCTAATAGTGTATCTATAGCACCAGGAGAATTATATAACGAAGGAAAATCACAGAACACTCAAAAGGCTTTTGGACGACTAAGAGCCATAAAATATTCAGATATCAGATTCATTGAAAGAGAAAATACCCCTACAGACAGTGCCCAATTAGATTGTTTCATCTTACTTGCGCAAAACAAGCAAAAATCAATTAGCATAGAATTGGAAGGAACTAACTCATCGGGTGATTTGGGAGCGGCAGCTTCCGTATCTTTCCAAAACAAAAATCTTTTTAAAGGTTCAGAGCTTTTTACTTTCAAAGTACGTGGAGCTTATGAAGCTGTAACGGGTCTACAAGGTTATACTAATGAAAACTATACAGAATACGGTGTAGAAGCGAGTATTAATTTTCCACGATTTTTGTTTCCATTCTTATCTCATGATTTTAAAAAGAAAATCAGAGCTACTTCAGAAATTGACGTACAATTTAATTCTCAAATACGTCCGGAGTTCTCTCGAAGAGTAGCTTCTGTATCATGGAGTTACAAATGGAGTTCCAAGCAAAAGACTCAACATAAGGTTGATGTTCTGGATATCAACTACGTATACATGCCTTGGATATCACCAACATTCAAGAAAAATTATCTTGATAGTATAAACAATCAAAATTCCATACTGAAATACAACTATGAGAATTTACTAATCATGAAGATGGGGTATGGATTTTCTTATCATTCAACAGGTGGAACAACGCATACAACTTCTAATAACTCATACTCTATACGCTTTAACATTGAAACAGCAGGTAATCTATTATATGGTATGTCTCATCTGTTTAATAATAACCGAGACGAGAACAATCAATATACAATTGCTGATATCGCATACGCTCAATATATTAAAGGAGATATTGATTTTGCGAAAAGCTTTCGTATAGATTCACGAAACTCCATAGTTTTTCATAGCAGTTTTGGCATTGCCTATCCGTATGGTAATTCATCTATTCTTCCTTTTGAAAAACGCTATTTTTCAGGAGGTGCGAACAGTGTAAGAGGCTGGTCTGTACGACGATTAGGACCAGGTAAATTTGCTGGTAACGATAAAAATATTGATTTTATAAATCAATCAGGAGATATTAAACTCGATGTCAATTTGGAATACAGAACTCATTTATTCTGGCAACTAAATGGAGCTTTGTTCGTAGATGCCGGAAACATCTGGACTATACGTGAATACGAAGAACAGCCCGGAGGTGCTTTTCGTTTCGACAGCTTTTATAAACAAATAGCAGTTTCATACGGATTAGGATTCCGGTTTGATTTTGATTATTTTGTATTGCGATTAGATGGAGGAATGAAAGCAATAAACCCAATTTATGAAAGTGGAAAAGACCGATACCCGCTTATTAAGCCTAAGTTTAGTAGAGATTTTGCATTTCATTTTGCAGTAGGATACCCGTTTTAAACAAGAAACATAGAAACAAAAAATAATGATTAAATTTATAAGTCTGGCAAGTGGAAGTAGCGGGAATTGCTACTACATAGCAACTCCTCAAACCGCCTTGTTGATAGATGCCGGTATAGGAGTGCGCACAATAAAAAAACATTTAAAGGAATACAATATTTCTCTTTCTTCTATTCATGCTGTATTGGTGACTCATGATCATGCCGACCATATCAAGTCGATAGGATGCTTAGGAGAGAAATATTATATTCCTGTCTATACGACAAAAGAAGTACATATGGGTATTAACCGTAGTCATTGTATGACTGAAAAGCTAAAAACTTCTGCTCATATTCTTAAAAAAGAATCCCCTATAAAATTAGGTGACTTCACTATTACGGCATTCGAGGTACCTCATGATGGAACAGATAATGTAGGATATTTTATAGAAGCAGAAGGGAAAAAATACTGTTTTGTAACGGACATAGGACATATCACTACCATAGCCTCACAATATATGTGCAAGGCCAATTATTTGATACTGGAGGCTAATTACGATGAAGAAATGCTTCGAATGGGAACGTATCCACTATACCTAAAAGAACGCATAGTAGGACCGAATGGCCATTTAAGTAATATAGAGGCGGCAGAATTCTTGGCAGAACATATATGCGAAGAACTGAAATATGTATGGCTCTGTCATTTGAGCAAAGATAACAATCATCCTGAATTAGCCTACAAAACAGTAGAATGGAAGTTGCGGGATAAAGGAATCATTGTTGGTAAAGATATTCAAATTATCGCTTTAAAAAGAAATGTTCCTTCCGATTTATATGAGTTTGAATAAACTCATAACTTCAATAAAAAAGAAAGGTTGTTGAATGAAGAAGAAATTCAGACAACCTTTCCTTTATTTTTAATTAGTTATGAATTAGAAGTTTTATTAAAATAAAATCTCATTAATAAGATATCTATCTACTTTCGCAATACAAACCTTTTGAAAAGAATTATATCTTTCTAAAGTAAATAAAACGTTTTTCTCAAAAACTGTATAGTATCCCAAAAAGCAATAGTGAGTTTTTGTCCTTATTTATATGAAAGAAAATAGGATATAATAGATGATGAAAAAATAGCAAGTATTCTCTTTTCAGAAAAAGTAAATCCTTTCTTATACATTATACTAAGAGGTTGTTCAATAAAAATAGTTAAAATTTTAACAAAAAGAAGAAAGACCATCTTTAATTTTCATTACCTTTGCAAGAGAATATTAGACTTTTTACTATGGAGATTATGAAACTTCACGGTACAAACAAGAGATTATATGAGCTTGTTTGCTCGCTAGTTATGAATCCCGTCATTCTGCGACAAAACAATAACTACCCATTCAAAACGGATGCTAGATATGTTTGGTATGTAGCAACTGAGGGGGAACAAACTATCGGTTTTATTCCTATTAAAATGATAGATAACTACAATTATTTAATAGATAATTATTATGTAAAGGGAGATGATACCTCTCTCTTAAAAAGTCTATTAAAAGAAATTATCAAAGATCAGACAAATGAAACAGAACTTTGGGCAACGGTTCATAAAAGACATGTAGAGTTATTTATACAAAACGGTTTTTGTACCCACCTCCAATGGAAAAACTATGATAAAATGAAATATTGTTCCAAGAAAAATGTGGTATGCACAGATTAAATGTATATGAAGCAACACAAAGAAGATTAAAAATCATTTTCGATTATTTTGATTACGTTTATGTTTCCTTTTCCGGAGGAAAGGATAGTGGTGTACTTTTAAACCTTTGTATAGATTATATCCGTAAAAATGCTCCAACCCGTAAACTAGGAGTATTTCATATGGATTATGAAGTCCAATACCGCCAAACAATCGATTATGTAGAACATACATTTTCAGAAAACCAAGATATATTGGAAGTATTCCATTGCTGTGTACCTTTTAAAGTTTCAACCTGTACATCTATGTTCCAACTATATTGGAGACCTTGGGATAATAACTGCAAAGATATTTGGGTTCGGAATATGCCTCAAAGATGCTTTACGGAAAAGGACTTCAATTTTTTTAATTATGACCTTTGGGATTATGATTTTCAAAACCAATTCTCCGAATGGCTCCAGAAACGAAAAAAATGTAAGAAAATTTGCTGTTTAGTAGGAATTAGAACACAAGAAAGTTTTAACCGTTGGAGAGCGATATATAGTGGTCGGAATTTTAAGCATTTATGCAATTATAAATGGACACATAAAACAGGATGGCAACAATATAATGCATATCCCCTTTACGATTGGACTACTACGGATATATGGATAGCAAATGGACGATTTGGCTGGCCATACAATCATCTTTATGATCTATATTATCAAGCAGGTATTCCACTATCCCGTCAACGAGTTGCAAGTCCATTCATATCCCAGGCTATACCCACTTTAGCTATTTACAGAGCCATAGACCCTAATACCTGGGGACGCATGGTAGGGCGTGTCAATGGAGTAGGATGCGCAGGCATATACGGTAATACCACAGCTATGGGTTGGAGAGGAATAACATGTCCGAAAGGTTTCTCATGGAAAAAGTATATGTATTTTTTATTAAATACCCTTCCTAAAGAAATACGTGAGAATTATATGGACAAATTAACTGTAAGTATTAAATTCTGGCGAGAAAGAGGAGGATGTTTATCAGAAAAAACAATAGAGAAACTGAAAGCTGCTAACATTCCTATTATTGTAGAAGACAGTTCTGCTTATCGCACGAATAAGAGACCTGTACGCATGGAATACCTAGATGATATAGATATTTCGGAATTCAGAGAAATCCCAACTTATAAACGAATGTGTATGTGTATAATGAAAAATGACCACACTTGTAAATATATGGGATTTGCCCAAACAAAACGGGAAAGAGATATGAGAGAATATGCTATGAATCAATATAAAATCAGACAATATGAGAGATAACTTTAAAAGTCCAGTATACTCGGTCAAAGCAATACCTGTAGAAAAAGTGGTAGCCAACAGTTATAATCCGAATGTTGTTGCTCCACCTGAAATGCAGTTATTAGAATTATCTATTTGGGAAGACGGTTACACTATGCCTTGTGTTTGTTACTATATAAAAGATAAAGATCAATATGAGCTTGTAGACGGTTATCACAGATACTTAGTGATGAAAACCTCCCATCGTATTTACGAACGAGAACATGGATTGTTACCAATTGTGGTCATAGATAAAGACCTATCTCATCGAATGGCATCAACTATTCGACATAACAGGGCACGAGGAGTGCACTCCATCGAACTAATGTCAGGAATTGTATCAGATTTAGTTCGCTCCGGTATGTCCGACAAGTGGATTATAGAGAATATAGGAATGGACAAGGATGAATTGCTTCGTCTTAAACAAATATCCGGTTTAGCGGAATTATTTGCCAAAAAAGAATTTAGTTTATCAGAAGATTGGCAAGAAGATTAAATGACTTTTTATACGTAACAACAGGCATTTTTTATTTAAATATTTCCTCAAATTTAGTTATATCAGAAAAGAGAATTGATACAAAATAACATCATAACTATAGTGACCTAAAAATTTGAAATAGTATTACTGATAAATTTTTACTGGCGAAATTATACTCATATAAATATAACTTTTTAAAGCTTTTAAGTGTACTCCATTTATATGGACACCATTTCTTTAGGGATCTTCAGCAAATATCGAAAAAATCTACAATGGCATTTGTGAATGAGTTTTTTTCTTATTTAAAAAATGAACAGCCCCTTTACTAATTAATTACTTTAATAAATCAGAACAATTGTTCAAACATCAATAAAAAAGATAATGATCAATTTATGCTACATGCATAGGAAACTATCTTGCTTTCCCTGAAAAACTTTCTTTCTCACAGTTGTGAGAGTTCTCTTCTACAAGATATGAAAGACATCTTTCACAATTGTGAGAGATTACTTGCACAGATGTGCGAAAGGAAATATTCAAGGAGAAACAAGACAGACACATTAAATAATTTACTATATTATAAGGTATTCCTACTCTTATTATTTAATTAAATATTAATTGTTTATATTTTGTTTCTGCCAATTACATTTCGTTTCTTTATAAAACAATATTAGACACAACTTGAACATAAACGATAGTTTTAAAGAAGAATTAAAAGAAAATTTTTCTTATATGGATTAGCAATGATTTATCGTAAAAGAGAAATACTTTAAAGCCTTACATTAATCTTTGGCTAAACCTTGCAAGGTGGTATAATAAAGTGGATATCAGTATTCCATACCTTTGGAAGAGTAGTTAAATCCCATTCTAATGCACTATTGGAATATTATTAATTTCTTTGAAAGGAGGGCAACAATACTGCGGTGGAATTATTCAATGTCAAAATTAAAGCTTTCCTAATACATTTAGGGTAGTTAGTTAGGAATAAGAAGTTCTTTTATACAATACAGACTTACTATGTTATATAGCTAAAAGTAAAATCCCTCAGGTTTTTACGTTGATCCTTTATTTACTGATACCCCTCTTTACATAAAGAAAAAGAGTATAATTTGAAAGTTATAAAACTTAACTAATTATACTCTTTTACATTCGTACACCCTCAGGGATTCGAACCCTGGACCCACTGATTAAGAGTCAGTTGCTCTACCAACTGAGCTAAGAGTGCATTTCTTTCTGTTTTGCGGTTGCAAAGGTAGAATTTTTATTCTATTCTTCCAAACATTTCTATACTTTTTTTATAAGTTTACGCTCTAAAAGCTATCATAAAAAGGCTAATCTATTTGTAATCAAGGAATAGGATAATTTATGGAAACTAGCAAAATAACTAATAATGTTATCAGAATAAGTAATATTGCTATTTAATACCACAATATGTGTTATTTATAGCAACTTCAAATAGTGCTCTTTGCTACTATTTCTTTTCAAATAAATGGAGTGATATACATGTCTCTTATATTTCCTTCTCTCTCATCACACAACAATTAATTAAAAAATATTGCAATCTTGCCCTATATAGTGATGACATAAAATATATTCAAGCTATCAATAAGTACTATAAAGTAAGTAATAGTATGCAAGTAATCAAACCCCAACTAATGGTTGTTGCACATTGTTAATATATCACTAATTATAATTAATTGCACCCCATTCTAATCTTCTTTCAATTATATTTGTTATATATTAAAGAAAAAAATAATATGGAAAACTTTACATTTTATTGTCCTACTTACTACGTTTTTGGAAAAGGTACAGAAAAAGAGACTGGGAAACTTATAAAAAAGCAAAATGCAAATAAAGTATTGATTGTTTACGGAGGCGGTTCAGTAGTACGTAGCGGATTACTTGAACGAATAGAAATAACACTTCAAGAAGAAAAAATACCATATACCAAAATAGGTGGAATACAACCCAATCCTACAGACCCTAAGGTATATGAAGGCATTGACCTTTGTCGCCGCGAAAAGATAAACTTTATCCTTGCAATAGGAGGGGGTTCTGTTATTGATACAGCCAAAGCCATTGCTGCAGGTGTTCCCTATAACGGAGATTTTTGGGATTTCTTCATCCATAAGGCCAAAGTGAACGAGGCATTAAAAGTTGGGGTAATACTAACTATCCCTGCTGCTGGAAGTGAAGGGTCGGGGAACTCTGTTATTACAAAACTGGACGGTCTTCAAAAGTTAAGTTTAAGAGCACCCGAATTACTCCGACCTGTTTTCGCCATTATGAATCCCGAACTTACTTACACTTTACCAGCATATCAGACGGCCTGTGGTATTGCAGATATGATGGCACATATCATGGAACGCTACTTTACTAATACAAAAGAAGTGGAAATTGCAGATCGCTTGTGTGAAGGAACGCTTATGGCTATTATCCGGGAAGCCCGTATTGTAATGAACGAACCGACAAATTATGATGCTCGTGCCAATTTAATGTGGTGCGGTACCATAGCACATAACGGGACATGCGGTGTGGGATGTGAAGAAGATTGGGCTTCTCATTTTATGGAGCACGAAATTAGTGCCTTGTATAATGTCACCCACGGAGCAGGATTATCCGTTATTTTTCCGGCATGGCTCACCTGGATGAGTGAACACCATACGGAAAAAATAGCCCAATTTGCTATCAGAGTATGGAACATCCCTGAACATACCGATCTAAAAAGCGTTGCATTAAAAGGAGTAAAAGCATTAAAGGAATTTTTTATCTCTTTGGGATTGCCGGTAACGTTTAAGCAACTAGGTATTGAAAATCCGGACATTGATTTATTAGTTACCAAACTGCACATGAACAAAGGTGAAAAAATAGGCAGCTATGTTCAATTAGGAAAGAAAGATACTAAAGAAATTTACAAATTAGCACAAAAATAACTTAACTAAATACTTAATTATATGAAAAAGATTTATGCACTGGTATGTACCGCTTTTGTTTTGGCTGCGTGTGGAACCCAGCAACAAAAAAGTAATGAAAAACTAATGAATGAAGAGACTCAGAATATAAACATACGTTCTACAGATAATTCTCCGAATTATGATGGTACATATAAAGGAATATTTCCAGCTGCAGATTGTCCTGGTATTGAAACGACCTTAATTCTTAAAAAGGATAAAACCTTTACCTTGGATTCTAAGTATATCGATAGAAATCAATCCTTCAACGAGTCCGGAACTTATACCTTAGAAGACAGCTTACTAACCCTTATACCCAATAAAGGAGAAGAGCAATATTACAAAGTTGAAAAGAACCAACTTCGCAGATTAAATATGGATAAAAAAGAAATAACCGGAGAATTAGCTGAAAATTATATACTTAAAAAGAAATATAAATAATTTGAGTTTTTTTTCTTTCTAATCTCTAGGCAAAAGAAATACTCAATTTTTAAAGATTAGAGGATGTAAAAATGATAGTTTTTATATATTTACGGATAGTAACATTTTAGCTTCCTGTGCAACAAAAGCAAACATCTTTTGCCTCCATCCTTGCGACAGGTTTGGAAAGAACTTAAACAGGGACATTCAGAAAATACTATAAAATTAGCCAACTAATTCAAGCTCAAAGTATTGCGAATTAGTTGGCTTTTTTGT
>CANPVZ010000023.1 GCA_947581855.1 uncultured Phocaeicola sp. | reverse complement strand
GTTCTCAATCAATCTATTGCTTAAAAATAACTGGTAAAGCAATCAAAACTTTCCTCCTCTTATATAGAGGCGGAAAAAATTCTGCCGCAAAGATATAAAATATCGGTGTGGTACAAAAACTTGTCCATGAAAAAAATAGGAAAAAGGATGATTTGACAGACGGATAAAATACTTATTTGTAAATAATGTATGCGGTATCTTTTTGATTAACAGTCTGTTTTGCGACTTTTCCGCCTCTATATAAGAGGTGGAAGAAAAAATAGAACAATTTCAAGAGAGAAAGAAGTTATTAGATAGAAAAAAGAGATTTAAAATAAATAGGTTTACACGCTTAGTTATCAATAGGATAACATTCTAAAATGTGCGATTTTAAAGTTAACAAGCGATTGATAATACGGAAGTTAATAATTTTAATTTGTTCTCTACGAGACACTCTTCTATCGCTTCTAACGACACAACAGGGGGCGAAGACTACAGTACCAATCTATCATCCACATATCTGATTAAAGAACATTTTCTTTCGCTTTAAAATGATTATCACAAGCATATAAATCGCCGCAAGAATGTTTGATATGGTCAATCCCTGCGGTATACCATTCATATTCTTTTCACCCCTATCTTTTGACGAACTTATGGTCGGTGAAAGGAGCTCTTGATTGGGATAATCAGTAAATGTCCCTATCTAAAGATACAAAAAAGCCAACTAATTCGCAATACTTTGAGCTTGAATTAGTTGGCTAATTTTATAGTATTTCCTGAATATCCCTAGAGATTCTAAATATAAAGTGCAGCAGATTTCCATATCTGCCGCACTCCGTCTTATTAAGTTCTAAGCTTTAATTCACTCAACGCTACCCGTTTACTTTCTTATAATCAGCTAAAAATTTAGCCAAACCAGAGTCCGTCAACGGATGATTCAACAAGCCTTTGATAGCTGACAATGGACAAGTTACAACATCAGCTCCAACCGCCACACACTGCATAATGTGCTGTGTATGACGAATAGACGCTGCCAACACTTGTGTTTTATAATCGTAAGTGCGGTACAACTCCACAATCTGAGCTATTAGTTCCACTCCATCGCTACAAATATCGTCCAAACGGCCTACGAACGGAGATACGTAAGTAGCACCAGCCTTAGCTGCCAATAAAGCCTGTCCGGTAGAAAAGACCAAAGTACAATTTGTACGTATACCTTTTCCCGAAAAGTACTTAATTGCTTTGATACCACTTGCAATGCAAGGAATTTTTACAACGATATGAGGATTCAACGCAGCCAACTCTTCGCCTTCACGTATCATACCTTCGTAATCCGTAGCTATTACTTCAGCGCTCACATCACCATTTACAATATTACAAATATCTACATAATGTTGGCGTTGGTTTTCCGTACCTTTAATACCTTCCTTAGCCATCAAAGATGGGTTAGTGGTCACTCCATCAAGCACTCCAAGATCATTTGCTTCGCGAATTTGATCCAAATTCGCCGTGTCAATAAAGAATTTCATACTATTATTATTTTAAGGTTAACAATACTCGTTCGAAGCAAGTTCGTACACAGTGTTGCAAATATATTCTTTTTTATGATATCACTAACTTCTTTGTCCGAATTCTTTTTTAAAAAAGTACAGACATCCTTCGTATTATTCGTAAAAGAGGTCGTCCACATCAAGCGTGGACGACCTCTTTTGAATTGTTTAATACTATTGTAGAAATTTCTAACGATAAAAATCTTTTTAAACGATGCCTTGCGCCATCATAGCCTTAGCCACTTTCATAAAGCCGGCTACGTTTGCACCTTTTACGTAATTTACATAGCCATCCGATTCGGTTCCGTATTTCACACAAGCTTCATGAATATTCTTCATAATACTCTTCAATTTCTCGTCAACCTCTTCTGAAGACCAGCCTAATTTAATTGAGTTCTGGGTCATTTCCAAACCTGATACAGAAACACCACCTGCGTTAGCCGCTTTACCCGGAGCATACAATATTTTTGCATCTTGGAAGACACGGATAGCTTCAGGAGTAGATGGCATGTTCGCCCCCTCGGAAACAGCCATTACGCCATTTGCCACCAACTGGCGGGCATGATCACCATTCAATTCATTTTGTGTAGCCGAAGGCAATGCTATATCCGCTTTTTCACCCCAAGGTTTCTCACCCGGAACATATTTACAACCATATTTTTCGGCATATTCACGAATTCGTCCACGATATAGGTTCTTCAATTCCATAATATAGTCCAACTTTTCACGATCAATACCGTCCGGGTCGTAAACATAACCATCCGAGTCAGACATAGTCACTACCTTACCACCTAATTCAATTACTTTTTCAGCTGTATACTGTGCTACATTACCCGAACCCGAAATCAAACATACTTTACCTTTCAAATCAGTACCTTTTGTTTTCAGCATTTCCATCAAGAAATAGATGTTACCATATCCGGTTGCTTCAGGGCGAATCAGAGAACCACCGAATTCCAAACCTTTCCCGGTAAAGGTTCCCGTAAACTCACGAGTCAGCTTTTTGTACATACCAAACATAAAACCTACTTCGCGGCCACCTACACCAATATCACCTGCCGGAACATCTGTTTCAGGACCTATATGGCGCCAAAGCTCCAACATGAAAGCTTGACAGAAACGCATTACTTCCGCATTAGATTTACCTCTCGGAGAGAAATCGGATCCTCCTTTACCACCACCCATCGGAAGAGTTGTCAAAGAGTTTTTAAATGTTTGCTCGAAAGCCAAGAATTTTAAAATTCCCAAATTAACGGATGCATGGAAACGGATACCTCCTTTATACGGTCCAATCGCATTATTATGCTGCACCCGATATCCCATATTCGTTTGTATATTACCTTTATCATCCATCCAAGTAACACGAAATTGGTATACACGATCAGGAATACATAAACGCTCAATCAAGTTTACCTTATCAAACTCCGGATGCTTGTTGTATTCTTCTTCAATGGTAGCCAACACCTCTTCTACTGCCTGATGATACTCAGGTTCATTCGGGAATCTTCTTTTCAGATCCTCTAAAACTTTCGTTGCATTCATAATAGACTTTCTTTTATTAGTTGTTTTAAATTCAATCTTACAAATCCGTGGCAAAAGTATATAAAATAATTTATTTCCAAAACAATTTTAAAAGAAAATAAAGAAAAAAACATCAATTTGAAGAGTTATACAGAAAGAAATGAATAAAATGCAATTATTTATTCTTACGAAAAACCTTTTGTAACGGAATCCATACCAAAGCTCCAGATATGAGTATCGAAAGAATCAAAGGGCCGTCAATTTGTTTGGCAAATACCAAAACAACAGTGCAAAGAGCAATCCAAAGGAGGAACAAACAAATGGCTTGAGGTTTAGATAATGATTTTCTCATCTTTTTAAAAACATATATTTTATCCAAATCCACCCGTACGGTAAATAAAAAGATTACCGTACAAGCGGAATGAATATTATTTATCGATAAGGATTTCCACACTTTTTCTTTTTGTCCACAATAGCATCAATTACTGCAATAGCTGTAATATTCACAATATCACGAACAGAGCTTTCAATATCCGTAAAATGAATCGGCTTATTCAATCCCATTTGTATCGGGCCTATCACTTCCGTTTCGCTCATTGCCTGAATTAGTTTATAACCCGAGTTTGCAGAACTTAGATTCGGGAATACCAATGTATTTACATCCAAACCTTTCAGACGGGTAAACGGATATTTCTCGTCACGGAGCTTTTTATCCATAGCAAAATTCACTTGCATTTCTCCGTCAATAGCCAAATCCGGACATTCTTTTTGCATGTAATCTACAGCCGCATGTACAATGGCCGGGCTTCCCTCTGCATCAGCGCCAAAATTCGAATAAGAAAGCATCGCCATTACGGGAGTATGGTTGAAGAACTTCACGGTATCGCAAGAAAGTCGGGCAATATCTATTAAAGTGCCGGTATCGGGGTGGCGGTTAATCAAGGTATCCGCTACAAAATAAGTACCTTTTTTTGAATTTAGGATATGCATGGTTCCGAAATGCTTATATCCATCACGAATACCTATTACTTCTTTTGCCACCTTAATTGTATTGGAATATTTCGTATACAAGCCCGTAATAAAAGCATCTGCCTCTCCGGTTTCCACCATCATCATACCGAAATAGTTACGCTCAAACATTTTATCATTTGCTTCCTGAAAGTTTGCTCCTTCCCTTGCCCGTTTTTCCGCTAATATATGAGCATAACGTTCACGGCGTTCCGCTTCTTTGTCATGACGCAAGTTAATTATTTCAATGCCCTCCAAACTCAAATCAAGATCTTTAGCTAATTTCACGATACGCTCTTCATTACCTAAAAGAATAGGATGGCAAATACCCTCGGCTTTAGCCTCCACAGCAGCCTTTAACATATTAGGATGAATACCTTCCGCAAAAACAACACGCTGAGGATCCCGACGAGCTGTTTCGTACAATTGACGGGTCAATTTATTCTCCTGTCCCATCAATTCACGCAGATGATTCTTATACGCATCCCAATCAGTTATGACTTTTCGAGCCACGCCCGACTCTATCGCAGCTTTAGCTACGGCCATAGAAACCTCCGTAATCAAACGCGGGTCTACCGGTTTTGGAATAAAATATTCCGGACCGAACGTAAAGTTATTCACATGATACGCTTCATTCACCACATCGGGGACAGGTTGTTTTGCTAATGCGGCAATAGCCCGGACAGCAGCCAGTTTCATTTCTTCATTGATGGCTTTAGCCTGCGTATCCAAGGCGCCGCGGAAAATATAAGGAAAACCAATTACATTATTAATCTGATTAGGATAATCTGAACGCCCAGTCGACATTAAAACATCCGGACGGGAAGCCATAGCATCTTCATAAGAGATCTCGGGTATGGGATTTGCCAATGCAAAAACAATAGGTTTATCCGCCATACTGCGAACCATGTCTTGTGTCAGGACATTTCCTTTCGATAAGCCTAAAAAGACATCCGCACCTTTTATAGCCTCATCCAGTGTATGCACATCCCGGCGATCAGTTGCAAAAAACTTCTTGCTCTCCGTTAAATTAGGACGATCGGAAGTAATCACGCCCTTGCTATCGAGCATTAATATATTTTCTTTCCGAGCGCCTAGTGCTACATAAAGTTTAGTACAAGAAGTGGCAGAAGCTCCCGCTCCATTTACCACAATCTTTACCTCTTCAATTTTCTTTCCGGCAACCTCCAGTGCATTTAACAAACCAGCAGAAGAAATAATAGCTGTACCGTGTTGGTCGTCATGCATGACTGGAATATCGAGTTCCTCTTTCAAACGCTGTTCTATCTCAAAACATTCGGGAGCTTTAATATCTTCCAGATTTATACCACCAAAAGTCGGTGCAATAGCTTTTACCGCTTCAATAAACTTTTCCGGATCTTTCTCGTTTACTTCAATATCAAATACATCAATTCCTGCATAAATCTTAAACAACAAACCTTTTCCTTCCATTACCGGCTTGCCGCTCAATGCCCCAATATCACCTAATCCCAACACGGCCGTGCCATTCGAAATCACAGCCACCAAATTACCTTTAGCTGTATAATCGTAGGCTGCTTGAGGATTTTTTTCTATTTCGAGACAGGGTTCTGCCACCCCCGGAGAATAAGCCAACGACAAATCAGTTTGCGTACTGTATGGTTTGGTCGGTACCACTTCTATTTTGCCAGGTTTTCCTTGTGAATGATAAAGCAAAGCTGCTTCTTTAGTTATTTTCACCATAATTATATCTTTTATTAACTCTATTAGTTATATGCCGCAAAATTAATAAATTTATAAGGAATAAAGTATTTTACCTTATAATTTATATTTATTTCCTATTCTTTCCGTTTCAAATATTGCCAATAAACATTTCTCATATTGATTTTTATATGTATTCACTTTGGTCAACAACTATCCTCTAGAAACCAATTTTGCGGATAAATATCAATGATACAGCTGTAGTATTAATTATCTTCTTTAATAAGAACTTCGCCATCAGGCAATTCTAAAGAAAGATTAAAAAGAATATACTATACTATAATATTCTTATCATAATGCAAAAAGTATATAAAAAGAAGAAATACAAAAGAAAACTTTAGATAATTAGAAAGTTTTCTCCCATCTTTGCACTATGATTGTTTAAAGAGAATAAAATGGACATTGAAAACAAGGGGGCAAACACAAAATCCGAATTATATGAACGAATTATAGCTACTGCTATGAATGCGTTTATAAAGGAAGGTATCAAGCCTGTAAAAATGGATGATATCGCCAATAATTTGTCCATCTCCAAGCGGACATTATATGAAACATTTAAAGACAAAGAAGAATTATTATTCGAATGTGTTAAACGCCGCCAGCAACAGACCCGAGAGTACATGCTGAGTATATATGAAAAATCCAATAATATCCTCGAAGTAATTTTGGAGTTTTATTTTAGGTATCTGGAAAACCTGCGACAGGTTAATTATCGTTTTTTTGAAGATATAAAAAAATATCCCAATGTGTTGGGACATATGAAAAAAGAACGTGACAATAACCAAAAGGCTACAGTACAGTTTTTTCAGAAAGGAGTAGAGCAGGGCTTATTCAAAGATGATTTAGATATGAACATCGTCATTCAGCTGATGAATTCACAAAGCGACCAATTAATGAAAGACAACTTGGGTCGCATATATCCTTTGGATGAAATCTTCAAAACACTTATTCTTATATACATCAGGGGTATTTCTACAGAAAAAGGCAACCAAATTTTGGATGAACTTATTACCGAATACGAAAATAAAATCAAATTAAATCAGAAATAGCATGAAACTCTTAACAAAAAAGAAGTGTTTTCTCGCTTTAGCCATGTTACTATTGACAAAACCTATTGGCGCGCAAGAAACTTTAACTTTAACTTTGGAAAAAGCAATAGAAATAGCTTTAAGTGAAAATCCAACCATTAAAGTAGCCGATCAAGAGATTCTATTGAAAGAATCAAGTAAAAAAGAGGCTATTTGGGGATTGTTCCCAGAAGCAAGTTTAATAGGTTCGTATACACGGACCATCGAGAAACAAACATTCGCCATGGGCGAACAACAAGTAAAAGTTGGTACCGAAAACAGTTACAACGGAGGACTTTCCATAAGTCTGCCGGTTTTCGCACCTACCCTTTATAAAAGTATTAAACTAACCAAGACCGATGTGGAGCTGGCTGTAGAAAAAGCACGTTCTTCCCGATTGGATATGGTAAATCAAGTAACCAAGGCTTATTATCAGTTGTTGTTAGCGCAGGATAGCTATGATGTTTTGCAAAAAAGTTATGCGCAAAGCGAAGAAAATTACCGGATAGTCAATGCCAAATACGAACAAGGAAGCGTAAGTGAGTATGATAAAATCAGTGCCGATGTGCAAATGCGTAGTTTAAAACCAAGTGTAGTATCCGCACGAAATGGAGTAAACCTTGCTAAATTACAGTTGAAAGTACTGATGGGCATGACCTCTGATATAGATATTGCTATAGATGGAAATTTAAAAGATTACGAAATGGTAATGTTCCAACGTCAGCTGAGTGCCAATCCGCTTAGTTTACAAAACAATAGCGATTTAAAACAGTTGGATTTAAATGAAAAAATGTTGAAACAAAATCTTAAAATTCAATACACAAATCTAATGCCAACCTTATCACTGTCATTCCAGTATTTATATACCACATTGACAGACGATTTCAAATTCGGTGATTATAAATGGAATCCTTATTCAACCATTGGTTTAAACCTAAGTATTCCTTTATTCAAAGGAAGCAATTTCTCAAAAATCAAACAAGCCAAGATTCAAATCAGACAGTTGAACGAGAATAAAATAAATACCGAACGACAATTGAATATGCAAGTGACTAGTTATCTCGACAATATGACGGCCAGTACCGAGCAAGTTATCAGTAACCGAGAGGCCGTGGTACAGGCGGAAAAAGGCAGACTCATTGCCGAGAAACGATACGAAGTAGGAAAAGGTACAATTTTGGAATTAAACAACTCGGAGGTAGCCTTAACACAGGCGCAGCTCACATACAACCAATCCATATACGACTATCTGACTGCTAAGGCGGATTTGGACAAAGTATTGGGTAGAGATTATGTGAATGAATAACAACTACACACGAAAATAACTTATAACAATATGAAAAAGAATTTCTATTCAGTAGCCATTCTTGTTATGGCAGCATTTCTCAGCGCTTGCGGAAACTCGGATAAAAAAGAAGAATCCCAAAACCAAACAGCTAAACCCAGCGTGAAATTAGCAACGGTAACAGCACGTGCCGTAGATCAGGTTGTAGAATATACAGCCACAGTAGAAGCAGATGTAAAAAACAACATTGCTCCCTCTTCTCCCGTACGTATTCAACAAATTTATGTGGAAGTAGGAGACCAAGTGAATAAAGGACAAAAGTTGGTACAAATGGATGCTTCGAATCTGGAACAGACCAAACTCCAATTAGACAACCAAGAAATAGAGTTTAAACGCATTGACGAACTTTACAAAGTGGGAGGTGCTTCCAAATCGGAATGGGATGCTGCTAAAATGAATTTGGATGTACGCCGTACTGCATACAACAATTTGTTAGAAAACACGCAACTTCTAAGTCCTGTCTCCGGTGTCATTACAGCCCGTAATTACGATAATGGCGACATGTACAGCGGAGGAAATCCGGTATTAGTGGTAGAACGTATCTCTCCGGTAAAACTGGTTATCAATGTTTCCGAAACTTATTTCCCGCTGGTAAAGCAAGGCGCGCCAGCCACCATTAAACTGGATGTATATGGTGACGAAGAGTTCGAAGGAAAGATCAGTCTTGTATATCCGACTATTGACGCAAGCACCCATACATTTCCAGTGGAAGTATCTTTAACGAACGCTAACCGCCGTGTCCGCCCCGGTATGTTCGGACGTGTAACATTAAATTTCGGAACAAAGAATCACGTAGTTGTGCCTGATATGGCAATTGTGAAACAAGCCGGTTCGGGTGACCGTTATGTGTACGTATATAAAGACGGTAAAGTTTCCTATAATAAAGTTGAATTAGGACGACGCATGAACACCGAGTACGAATTAATATCAGGTGTACCCGATAACTCGGAAGTTGTAATTGCCGGCCAACCCCGTTTAACCAATGGAGCCGAAGTGGAGGTAGAAAAATAAATTAAAAAACAACCGTTAAGAATAGGGGTATATAAGCCTCCAGTTCTTAATACCTAAATAAAAGAACAAGCATATGAGTTTATACGAAGGTGCGGTTAAGAAACCGATTATGACCTCGCTCTGCTTCCTGGCAGTGGCGATCTTTGGTCTATTCTCCTTATCGAAATTACCAGTGGACTTGTATCCGGACATCGAAACCAATACCATTATGGTGATGACCTCTTACCAAGGAGCCAGCGCTTCGGATATCGAGAATAACGTAACACGTCCATTGGAAAACACGCTGAACTCTGTCAGCAACTTAAAACATATTACGTCCCGTTCGTCTGAGAACATTTCGGTTATCACACTGGAATTCGAATATGGTTATGATATTGATGTTCTGACCAATGACGTACGCGACAAGCTGGATATGGTTTCATCGCAATTACCGGACGAAGCTAATACCCCTATTATCTTCAAGTTCAGTACAGATATGATTCCTATCCTTATACTATCTGTACAAGCGGACGAAAGCCAGTCTGCCCTTTATAAGATATTGGACGATAATGTAGTAAACCCATTGGCACGTATTCCCGGAGTGGGAACCGTATCAATCAGCGGCGCGCCCAAACGTGAAATCAACGTATATTGCGACCCCAACAAACTGGAAGCCTACGATTTGACGGTAGAGACAATCAGTTCTGTTATCGGTGCAGAAAATAAAAACACTCCGGGCGGTACATTCGATATAGGAAATTCAACCTATTCTCTCCGCGTTGAAGGTGAGTTTAAAGACCCGAAGCAAATGGGAAACATTGTTGTGGGCACCCACAACGGAGCGTCCGTATACTTACGCGATGTAGCACGCATCGTCGACTCCGTGGAAGAACGCGCGCAGAAGACCTATAACAACGGCCGACAAGGTGCTATGATTATCGTACAAAAACAGTCGGGCGGTAACTCCGTAAATATTTCAAAAGAAGTAATGAAGCAGTTACCCCGTTTACAGAAATCTTTACCGAGCGATGTTAAACTGGGTATCATTGTCAATACTTCCGACAACATTCTAAATACCATCGACAGTTTGACCGAAACGATTCTATACGCCATGTTGTTCGTTATCCTAGTAGTATTTGCTTTCCTAGGTCGCTGGCGTGCAACAGTCATCATCTGTATCACCATCCCTCTATCTTTGATTGCTTCATTTATTTATCTGGCTATCACTGACGGAGGTTCATTAAACATTATTTCGCTTTCCTGTTTATCCATCGCTATCGGTAATGTGGTGGACGATGCCATCGTAGTACTCGAAAACGTCACTACCCATATCGAACGCGGTTCCGACCCGAAACAGGCCGCCGTACATGGAACCAACGAAGTGGCGATTTCGGTTATCGCTTCTACTTTAACCATGATTGCCGTATTCTTCCCACTTACTATGGTCAGCGGTATGACCGGCGTATTATTCCGTCAGTTAGGTTGGATGATGTGTGTAATTATGACTATTTCTACAATATCGGCTCTATCGTTTACCCCGATGCTCTGCTCGCAATTATTACGTTTGCAGAAGAAACAAAGTAAAACATTTTTAGCTTTCTATAAACCGATAGAACATGCCCTGGACAAACTGGATTCCTGGTATGCAGGACGTCTGAACTGGGCTGTCCGCCATCGCTCGGTAGTCATTATCGGATGTTTAGGATTGTTCATTGCAAGTACATTCTGTTTGAAAGGTATCGGAACGGAGTTCTTCCCCTCACAAGACAACAGCCGCATCTCCGTAAAGTTGCAGTTACCCATCGGAACCCGTGTGGAACGTGCTCAAGAGTTGTCGCAAAAGCTTACAGAACAATGGTTGAAAAAATACGGAAAGAATATGCTTGTATGTAACTACACAGTGGGTCAAGCAGATTCCGATAATACATTTGCTTCGATGCAGGACAATGGTTCACATATTATCTCATTCAACATCCGTTTAGCCAATCCGGCCGACCGTGATATCACATTAGCTCAAGTCTGCGACGAAATGCGTGCCGACTTAGCCAAATATCCCGAACTGGCCAAAGCGCAGGTTATTTTAGGAGGAGGTAATAGTGGTATGGGTGGACAGTCTACTGCCGACTTCGAAATCTACGGCTATGACTTCACGGCAACCGACAAAGCAGCCAACGACTTGAAACGTGAACTGCTAAAGATTAAAGGAGTATCCGAAGTTAATATCAGCCGCCAAGATTACCAACCGGAATATCAAGTGGACTTCGATCGCGAAAAACTGGCTTTGCATGGTTTGAACTCTGCTACGGCTGCCAATTATCTTCGTAACCGAGTAAATGGTAGTCTAAGTTCATATTATCGTGAAGATGGTGATGAATACGATATCAAAGTACGTTATGCTCCGGAATTCCGTACCAGTATCGATGACTTGGAGAACATCCTTATTTATAACAATAATGGCACTCCTGTCCGACTGAAAGATGTGGGTAAAGTTGTTGAACGTTCGGCACCTCCTACCATCGAGCGCAAAGACCGTGAGCGTGTAGTTACCGTATCGGCTGTTATCTCCGGAGCTCCGTTAGGCGACGTAGTAGCTGAAGGAAATAAAGTAATCGATAAAATGGAGCTTCCCAGCGGGCTTAGCATCCAGATTTCCGGTTCGTTTGAAGACCAGCAGGACTCTTTCAGCGATTTAGGAACATTAGGTGTGTTAATAGTAATACTGGTGTTCATTGTTATGGCGGCACAGTTTGAGTCTCTTACTTATCCGTTCATCATCATGTTCTCCATCCCGTTTGCTTTCAGCGGTGTGTTATTAGCTTTATTCCTTACCGGCACCACCTTAAATGTAATGAGTATGTTAGGAGGAATTATGTTGATTGGTATTGTGGTAAAGAACGGTATCGTGTTAATCGACTACATCACCCTCTGTCGCGAACGCGGACAAGCCATTATCAATTCTGTCGTCACATCAGGTCGTAGCCGTTTGCGTCCGGTATTGATGACTACCCTTACTACTATTTTGGGTATGGTTCCGATGGCAATCAGCTCCGGCGAAGGTTCGGAAATGTGGCGTCCGTTAGGTGTGTCGGTTATTGGCGGTCTGACTATTTCCACCATCCTTACATTGATTCTGGTTCCTGTACTCTATTGCGTATTTGCCGGAACTGGTGTTAAACGTACTCGTCGCAAGATGAGAAATGCCCGAGAATTGAACGAATATTTCCAAAAGCATAAAGATAAAATGATAAAGAATAAATTTGATAAAGAATAAAATATGAAATCAGTATTTATTACATTCGACCAGGCTTACTTTGAAAGGATCCGGTCTACACTTGACCATATGAATTGCAGGGGCTTCACCTATTTAGAGCAAGTTCAAGGACGCGGTTCTAAAACCGGCGAGCCTCATTACGGAAGTCATGCATGGCCTTCCATGTGCTCGGCTATCTTCACCATGGTGGATGACGCAAAAGTGGACCCGCTTTTAGAAGCGCTCCATAAAATGGACAAAGAGACGGAACAACTCGGCTTACGGGCTTTCGTCTGGAACATTGAGAAAACCATTTAACAAAAGATAATTCTCTTTTTGCAAAGAAAAGGCTGCTTCAAACTATAATTGAGGCAGCCTTGCTTTATCATACACAAAGAAAGCAAAACGGTAAAATTATAAAGGAGTTACTCGGACTGTAGCCGTATTTCAAGAATATCACATTTTTATTATCAAGTATGAGATTCTAAAAATTATCGTGTACATTTGCACACGCTTATTTTTATAGACGATTGAACCGATGAAAAATCATATATCACGTGTTTTCTGGTTTACCCTCTTCATTGTTCTATTTTTAGGAGCTCTTCATTATCTTCCCTCTTTATCCATTGAGGGACACACTTTACGGAGAGTGAATATCTTGTCCGATATTTTAAAAGAGGAACCGGAAACAGAACCGGATGACACGTTACAACTTCCACCTCCGGTGAAGCCGGAATTTGTAGATACTTGCAAAACGGATATGACCTGTATCGAAGACTATGCAGACTCCACTCAGAGGGGTATGTCGAGATTTTATGCGGCGCTGTCAAATATTCCGCACATGGATCGGCCGGTACGAATAGCCTATTTCGGCGATTCTTTTATTGAAGCTGATATCCTGACAGGCGACCTGCGTTCCATGTTACAGACACATTTCGGCGGACGAGGAGTGGGTTATCTTGATATTACTTCACAAACTTACGGATTCCGCCCCACGGTAAAGCATTCGTTCGGAGGCTGGAAGAGTCATGCCATAACAGATTCCATTTATTTCAACCGGAAAAGACAAGGTATCTCCTGCCGTTACTTTATCCCGAACGAACATGCCTATGTAGAAGCGAAAGGACAAACCTCGTACGCATCGCATTTGGACAGTTGGGAATTGAACAGTATTTATTTTGAAACCGGAGACGAACTGCTCCTACGCTCCATTGTTAACGGGCGGGATACCTCCGACCACTATCTGAGCGGAGAAGAGGGATTGCAGAGGATTGAAGTGAACGGAAAAACTGAACGGATTCGCTGGACGATAGATCTTGCAACAGATTCTACTACCTTTTACGGTATCGCCATGGAATCCAGACAAGGAATAAGCCTCGATAATTTCGGCCTGCGAAGTAGTAGCGGACTCTCTTTACGAAGCATCCCTATGAGCCGGCTGAAACAATTCAACCGTCTCCGTCCTTACGATTTAATCGTGCTGCAATATGGATTAAATGTCGCCACACAAAAAGGATACAATTACGATAATTATCAAAAAGGATTACTTTCTGCCATCGAGTATCTGAAAGAAGCTTTCCCCGAAGCCGGCATATTGCTTATCAGCGTAGGGGACAGGGCTTACAAAACCGAAGACGGGGAAATGCGGACGATGCCGGGAATTAAAAACCTGATTCGCTATCAACAGTACACAGCAGCTAAAGCCGGTATTGCTTTCTGGAACTTATACGAAGCGATGGGCGGAGAAGGAAGCATTGAGAAAATGGTACATGCCACTCCTCCACAGGCCAACCTCGATTACACACACATCAATTTTAAAGGAGGAAAGCATCTAGCCGGGATACTTTACGAAACGCTCCTCTACGGAAAAGAACAATACGACAAAAGACGTGCTTATGAACAAGAATAAAACCACATATCTCTTTCTGCTCTTGTGTTTCCTGCCTTTATGGAGTTGGGCACAAGACATCTTGCCGGAGCCACTTATGCCCCGAAACGAAATGAAGAATACGGAAGAAGTCACCCCGCGTTTTCATTTACGCTTCCTTCAAGAAGTGCCGGTCAACGATTCTCTTCTTTTTTTATTCAAGAATACGCAGGAGAACCGTATTCTTAACGAAGAGTATCTTTTTCCGCTGTTTGAGAAACTATGTAATCGGAATGCTCCCGTACGGATTGTACACATAGGAGATTCTCACGTACGGGGACACGTGTTCTCGGTAACTGCCCGTAGGGAGTTGGAACGTGTATTCGGGTGCAGAGCCGTTTTTCCCGACTCCATCACCTACCGCACTTCGGCTAAGGCTCGCGAAACGGGAGAAGCAGGACTGGTTTACCATGCGATCGGAATAAACGGGGCAACCACCGTTCAGTTTACCTCAGAGGAACGATTGCAGGAAATTGCCGACTTAAAACCCGACCTGATCATCCTTTCTTTCGGGACAAACGAAAGTCACAACAAAAGATACAACAGTACGGAACACCGCCAGCAAATGGACGCATTGCTAACATTGCTCTATCAGCGTTGCCCCAACACTCTTGTCATGCTCACAACCCCTCCCGGTTCGTATATACGCCAAACAAGAAGGAGAAGAGTCATCAACCAACGCACTCCTCTTGTAGTGAATACCTTGTTGAAATTTGCGGAAGAACGCCAACTTCCCGTATGGGATTTATACGACATAGCCGGCGGTAAAGAAAGAGCTTGCCTGAACTGGAAAAACGGACGTTACATGCAGCGCGACCAAGTGCATTATACATACAACGGTTATCATTTACAAGGAACTCTTCTGGCAGAAGCAATAATCAAAGCATTTAATCGTTATGTGGCAAATTGATTGGAGTAAAATAGAAGAAGTACTGACCTACCAGTCAGACAAACCGATGATATTCAGCAGCGGGCTGTTTCTGTTCCTGTTTCTGGGTTTCAGTCTGCTATATGTTCTTTTACGGAAAAAAGATACCGCACGTATCCTGTTTGTTGTGCTGTTTTCCTATTATTTCTATTACAAAAGCAGCGGTACCTACTTTTTCCTTCTGGGTATTGTAACGATAGCCGATTTCTTAATTGCCGGACGCATGAGCCGCACAGAGGGCCGTGGCAAACGGCGTGCTCTGTTATGCATCAGCCTGGCCATCAATCTCGGACTTTTATGCTATTTCAAATATACCAATTTCTTTTATCAGATGTTGGTTCCCTTATGGGACGGCAGCTTCCAACCGCTGGACATTTTCCTTCCGGTAGGCATTTCGTTCTTCACATTCCAGTCGCTAAGTTACACCATCGATGTATATCGCCGTCAACTGCAACCCCTTCACCGCATTCTGGATTATGCTTTCTTCGTCTCTTTCTTTCCACAATTGGTAGCCGGCCCGATTGTCCGCGCACGGGACTTCATCCCTCAGATACGGCAACCCCTGTTCGTATCTACGGAAATGTTCGGACAAGGCGTGTTCTTTATCGTAAGCGGATTATTTAAAAAAGCGGTTATCTCCGATTATATCAGTGTGAACTTTGTGGAACGTATCTTCGACAATCCGGGGTTATATTCCGGAATTGAAAACCTGTTCGGCGTTTACGGCTATGCCCTGCAAATTTACTGCGACTTCTCGGGTTACAGTGATATGGCCATCGGCATAGCACTGTTGCTAGGCTTCCGTTTTCCCATCAACTTCAATTCCCCCTATAAAGCCGATTCCATTACCGACTTCTGGCACCGCTGGCATATATCGCTATCCACCTGGTTACGCGATTACCTTTACATTTCGCTTGGAGGTAACCGGAAAGGGCGCATACGCACTTACATCAACCTGTTTCTTACCATGTTGCTGGGCGGACTCTGGCACGGCGCATCATGGAATTTTGTATTTTGGGGAGCATTCCACGGTATCGCATTGGCCATACATAAGTTTTGGCGTTCACTGCTCGGCAAACAAAAAGGAGAAACAAGTCATGGGTGGAAGAAAATACTGGGCATATTCATTACGTTCCATTTCGTATGTTTCTGCTGGATATTCTTCCGCAATCACACGTTCGATGCTTCATGGACCATGATAAACCGAATATTTACCAATTTCCAGCCACAATTGTTCATGCAACTCGTGGAAGGATATAAACCGGTATTTGCGCTGATGGCGTTGGGGTACCTGCTCCATTTCCTACCCGATAGCTGGGAAAATTTCTGCAAAAAGGAAGTCTCCCGAATGCCGTTCATCATACAGACATTGCTAATTACAGCAACCATTTATCTGGTGATACAGGTGAAAAGCAGCGATATCCAGCCGTTTATCTATTTCCAATTTTAAACATTAGAAGGGAGGTAAAGTTTTATAGATTTTTCAATCATCTATGATAAGAACAATAACTATACCAAGACATACTCAAGCCACCGAATATGACGATTCAGGGTGTACCTGAATCCCGTTTTTGCTATACCGACTGCATCTTCTCATACCGCTTCACAAAAACCATCACCATGATAAAGGCTACAAAGGAAAAGGGCACGCCGACCAACGCCGGATACTGATAACCTAAACCCGCCTCCAAAGGCAATCCGCCTATATAAGCGCCCAGCGCATTACCTAAATTAAACGCTACCTGCACACCGGCAGCCCCTAACAACTCCCCACCTGGGGAGAAGTGAAGAATGGAAACCTGCAACGGACTGGACAAAGTAAACAACCCCGTAGTGCACACACACATCAGTATGGCAGTGAGCCAATTAATCGGCGCCACAAAAAATATCGCCAACAATGCAAAACAGATAATAAACTGTGTTGCGGCAGCTACTTTGCCGGGAGTGTATCTATCGGACAAACGACCTCCTATCAGATTACCCACTACCATACCGAAACCTGCCAGAATCATGAGGAAAGTAATACTCTCCGCCGAAAAACCGGACACATGGGTAAGAAGCGGATTAATATAACTATACCAACAAAAGATGGCGCCGTTGCCAAGCATCGTTGTACCTAGAATAAGCCACGGGGCAGGCCTCTTCAAGAAACGAAACTGCCCCTTGAAACCCGTATCGGGCAACCCCTCCACTTGCGGCACCCACTTCCATACATAATATAGCACAAGAACACCCCATGCACCTACCAACAGAAAAGTAACCCGCCACGAAAGCAAAGTACAGAGCGAAGTACCTAACGGCACACCGAACAAATTTGCCACCGTCATGCCGGCAATCATAATGGAAACAGCTTCCGAACCTTTCCCTTTGTCCGCCAACTTCTCGGCAACGATAGAAGCTACCCCGAAATAGGCCCCGTGAGGAAGTCCCGAGATGAAGCGCGCCACCATCATCACCCAATAATTCGGCGCTACCGCCGCACAAAGGTTGCCGATCATCATTAGGGCGACCAACCCCAACAACGTATTCTTCAAAGGGAATTTGCGAGCAAGCACCAACATCGGAGCACCGGCACAAACACCCAATGCGTAAGCCGAAATCAAATGTCCCGCCATAGGAATGCTCACTTGCAACCCCTCAGCAATATAAGGCAAGATTGCCATCATCACATACTCGGCAATACCCAATCCGAGTGTGCCGAACGCTAATGCAATAAGACTTTTCTTCATATTTTCAAATCACTATATTCCATATCTATAATTACCAAAAGCAAAGAGAGTCATCGCTTCACCAAGAAGCTAAATAGAATAAAAGAAACGTTATAGTCAATCATACCAAAAAAGCATTAGCTTTAGCCCTATCACTTTTATTCCATTTTTATTTCACCGGACACTGCAATGTACTCAGACCACTTTCCTCTGTTTCTCAAGCAAAACAAAAAAACAGGAATCAGCAGGAAGAGAATAGAAATGCTTCAGAGCATCTCTAACCCTTTCCAATCCGGCAATTCATAATGCAAACAACTACTTCTTTTCATTCCGGCTGCAAAAGTACGGAATTTGCCCGAAAGAAAAATTGACATCCATCGAAAATTACATGCAAACCAAATTCTTTTCGATAAACAGATGTGCAGGCAATCTATCTTCGATGAACTTAAAAACACAGAATCAGATACTTATTATTGGAGAATTAGACTATATTTGCAATATTCGATACCTCAACCGGAAGCATGGTAAATTCATACATCTAACCTATATGAAACTCATGTTCTCCACATAAACGAAGAAAGTTGAAAAACGAAACGGAATGGAACGATGGGAAAGACGAAAGATTTATCCTTAATGACCTTAGAAGAATTATGGCAACTGTTCCCCATAATCCTGACGGAACACCAGGAACGTTGGGAAGAATGGTATATAGAAGAGGTCTCCCTACTGAAAGAAAAATTACCAATGGAACTGGTTGACCGCATAAGTCACATCGGCAGCACCGCCATTTCAGGAATTTGGGCAAAACCAACCATAGATATACTGGTGGAGATCACGAAGACAGCATCTTTTGCAGAATTAAAACCAATTATAGAATGTTGCGGATATAGGTGCATGGCAGAAACCGAACAAAGAACAGACTTCAACAAAGGGTACACCCCTAATGGATTTGCCGAGCGTGTATTTCATCTGCATCTCCGCCAAACGGGAGACAATGACGAACTTTATTTCAGAGATTATCTTAATTCCAACCCTGCCGCCGCCAAAGAATACGAACACCTCAAACTCCGCTTGTGGAAACTATATGAGCACGACAGGGATGCTTATACTTTACATAAGAGTGACTTCGTAAAGTCGTGTACAGAAATGGGGAAACAACTTTTTAACAACAAATATGGGACTAAATATTGAGAATCATATAGGTTATTGCGGAATGAACTGTGTATAAATGTATTCGACTCGCGGCGATAACATCCCAAACGAAAAGGGTATCGCCTTACCCGCTTCCATAGCCGATTAACGATACCCTTCTTTTAAAGAGAGAGAGAAATTATTTACATCTTTATTTCTTTGCCGTTCATCGAATCAATTAACATCAACATCGCTTTCTTCATGTTTCCGGAAAGCATCATGTTACCCTGCTTTGTCTGCGGAGCACGACGCCCGGATTCCAAATCATCCACTCGCTGTTGTAATAAAGCAATAGCAGCTTTCTTCGGAGCCTCCTCTTTACAGTTCTTGGCAATGGGGGTACACCATTTACACAACATCAAATCATTGATATCGAATAATGTTCCATAGTCGGTAACGCACTCCATATAAGCATTCCAATCCTGTTTCTTCTCGTTGTAGGTCATCAAAGTCGTCAGTCGAAGTTCTTCTTTCACCTCTTTGTCTACGCCGCACTCATCCATCAGAGCCAGCCATTTATCCATCCCCGCATTATCAAGCGTCACGGTACCGTTCGCCTCGGTAAGGAGATTTCGCGCATAACCCGACCATACATTCCGCAGTTTCATTTGCACAGGCATTTCACCTATTGTCGCAACCAATGCCTCCGGATGTTTAGCTGTATACACAAAAGCCGGGCAGAACGGATTAGTCAAATGGCGCATAAAGATATTAGCCAGTTGTTTGTCACCGGCGAAGGTCTCCGCTTTTCCCTCCAACAAAGCCTCCGCCACCACATTACACTGGTCGCGTTTATAAGCACTACTCAACGTATTCAGATAACTATAAAGGAAAGCCTCGTCCCGTTCGCCATCGGCAAAACGCTTGTCCATCTCCGCCGAAGCATTGTCTTCGCTGGCCTTTTTCACCTTCCCTATAAAATCCTCTGCTTTGCATCCGCCCAGAAAGCGACCGATTTCCTGTCCGGCACTATTGAATATAATAAAGGTAGGATAAGCAGAAATCTGCAATTTCTTAGCCAGCTCCGGCCCTTCACCCTTTTCCATATCAATCTTGATGCAGACGTATCTAGGGTTCATGAAATTACCCACCGTCTCCTGCGGGAACACCGTGTTCGCCATCATTTTGCAGGGTCCGCACCACGAGGTGTAACAATCGAGGAAAATAAGTTTTCCCGTACTCAACGCTTTCTGCACAGCTTGGCGGAAAAGCGTACCCTCCTTCTCAAAGGCAATACCTTTGGAAGTTTCCTGCCCCATCGTCTGAATGGCGAAACAGGCAAAAAGGAGGGTGATTAATGATTTCATCTTCATATCTTCAAATTTTATACATTACCTTTCCATGATCGTAAACTTCCAGCCCATACTCTTCACCTTTCCGGGAACCGTATAGACCTTAGGCTCACTCTTTATGCTACCATCTATCGCATCTATTTTAAACTGATAAAGTTTTCCTTTCTTACTGTCGTCATTCCATGTAGCCACGTGAAGTACCTCATTCACATTCGGCATAATTCCCATATTCATATAGGCGGCCAGACTAAATTTCTGCAATTCTATACAAGTAATCTCTTCTTTGTCGGAAGGAGCCTCCCATAGTTTCTCCGCTACATCGTTCATTGTATAAAACAATTTATACACCTTGTTTCGTGCTCCATATACAGCATAGTTCCCTTTATACGCCACAGCGAATGTATTCATTTCCGCAATATCCGGAGAAGTGGTAATCTCTTTCCAAATCGTTCCCATCATCGGAGCCGTCGGCATGAGAAAACTTGCCCTTGCAAAGAAATAAGAGTTATCTTTCTTCATAATGAAATACTCCATATTCCCTGTACCCCAATCGCCTTTAACAAACTCCGCGCCTACATTATTCACATCAAACGCGGCATCAGGAGATTGAGCAATAAAAGGAGCAACCTTTACCCCGCTAACACCTAAGAAACGGCCGTTGGTATTGTCATACACAACCGTATTGAGCCCTGAAACAGGATGGAAAAGACATAACCACGGAGCAAGTTCTCCATATTCTCCACCGGAAGGAACTCCCATCGGCCGTGTTCCATTGCTTCCAACATATACCTTATTACCATATAAAACAGTTTCTCCAAAAGAAGGAGCCGTAGGTTGCCAACCACTTTGCACATAAGCGGTAAGCTCACCTGAGACAGGCGGCTCGTAGAAAAAGTCTTTCAGTGTCAACTCCTTCTGGAATGTTTCCTCATGCACCGCGCACATGCCTTTATCTGTAGCAATCACAATCAGACTGGTGGGCAGCCCTGTAACCGTATAATTTATCTTTAATGGTTTGCCCTCCAGCGGTTCTCCATTAGAAGAACTGAACAGATTCCAATAAGTCAAATCATCCGACAGCCAATTCTTTTTGACCAGCTCGTTGTAAACAAGACCCACATCGGAAGTACCCGGATGGTCTAACGGCTCATAGAGTACCATCCACCCACTCACTGGAATCGTTCCTTCTACGGAACGGCTGACTTTCAGATATTGTTGCCATCCGTTTATCCGGTCGGTAACCGTAAGCTGTACGATATATTGTCCGGGAGCACGGGTAATCTCCGCATCCAGCACCCGTGTAGTTGCCAAGGTATCAATCCGCATATCTTCCTCGCTTCCACCCAATCCAACGGTCGAGTAAATCGTCCATACATAGTCAAGAGGCACGCTTGCATCATCGTTTACCAACTTATCGCCGTAGTATATATTAGGAGCGCATGTCATCTTCTCAAAACGGGTTATCGCGCCTTCAGCGGGAATCGGACTTTCCAAACCTGTCGTGTCGATTTTAATCGCTGTCAGTTCGGTATAATCATAATTACCTTTGTCATCGTAACAGGCGCTGAGTATCAAGCAGACCATACTGCTCCAAAGTAAATGAAATATGAATTTACGCATAATCGTTTCTTTTAAAATTTAAGTATTACAACATTACAAGTAAGGGTTCAAATCGGGGAATGTTATGACATTGCCGCTCTCATCACGCAACGGAACGTCAGCATTATTCGGATCATTGTTATATTCCTCCAAAGCGATTTGCAGTTTCTGATACAAATATTTGGCATACTTCTTAGAGAGTGTATTGGTCGCTTCATCATAGTCAACCGTTGTGATTCTGTCAATATGAAAATCAACATATCCCCAGACCGAAACAATAAACTGATATTTCTTTGCGCTATACGTTCCGAAGAAGTCCTCATAACTCATATTCGGATAAATGGGTTCTATCCAATCGTTGGGAACGTCCAAATAGTTTTTCAACACGACTTTCAGCACAGACTTTTCCTTGGTTCCCGACTTAAAATCAGGATTGTCCTTAAGCCTGAAATACAGATAGCCGTCTTTCTGAATAAACGAGCTAGGATTCTTCAACAACGAGGTATTAAAGTAAATAGGACATTCCACACTTATCTCACCGGCTTTCAACGTATACGTTGCGGTCTTAAAACTTCCTTCCGCCTCATTCAAATCGCCTTCATACGCTTCAATTTCAAAAGTACGGTCATAGTCCGTCGGCATTCCCGTTATCCGGGCATAGAAAGTCAACACTTTCTCGCCCATGGAATAAGAGTAATTGTATATGGTACTATCAAGCACCAAGTTTGTATTGCCGAACCAAATATTCATTGCCGTATTAGCGGTATTGTATACAGGCATTTCATTTTTATCACAAGCGGCAAGGCCTATCAAGCATAAGCAAGCCAATCCAATATGTTTTAGTTTTTTCATCTTTATATCTCCTTTCTATTCTAACGATTCGTTTCACGTTGTGCCACGTCCGTTTCACTCATCGGTAATGGGAATGTGTAAGCTTTCTCCGCAATCACGTCCACAATAGAGCCTTTTACAATCGCACTGTTCAGTCGTTTGTAAAGGAAGAATAGCTGTCCCTCACCCAAAAACTCACGGCGGTATTCTTTAATCAACTCATCATAAAAATCTGCGGGATTACTGTTCAACAAGCTTTCCTTACGGTTTGCGCGCAACTCGTTCCACGCCTCGTAAGCATTGGCATTGCCGGCACGGTATTCGCATTCCGTCTTAATCAGATACATTTCACTCAGACGGATTAAAGGCATTTTGTCAGCATAATAACGATCTTCAGAACCGGACGGATTATACTTTTTCAAATACCTCTCCTGCATATTACTTCCATCTGTACCGGCCTGACCAAGACATACATACCGAATATCACCACCGTCTGTATAGTAATCGTTCCATACACCTTCACTGATAGAGAATGTCTGCGAACCTCCCTTTGGGTTGAAACAAGCCTCACTGAGTGTTGAAAGATTGATGTTGTGTAAGGCGAACAACTGTTCTGTAGCAAACGCAAGGTCTATCTCATTACTCATATTATCGCTATCCACCCATTCAAATGCATTCGATTCGATGACTGTTTCCGCACACCGCTCCGCATCGGCATACCGCTGCATCCACATATAGACTCGCGCCTGTAACCCTTTTACGGCATAATAGTTCAAATGTACCTGGCGATTTATCAGATATCCGTTATCATCCAGTTCCGAAACCTCCTCTCCAGTGAGAATCGGATCCACGGCTAATAGTTTTTCCGCTTCCAATAAATCCGCTTCCACTTTTTCGGCAACTTGCTTTACAGTTAACTGCGGGAATACCCGATATGTTAAATCCGTACAATACGGAATGGCCGGCATGTTGGGATTAACGGCATAACTTACACCAAAGCAACGCAACAAATCAAAATGCAAGAACGCCCGCAAAGCCAGCGCCTCTCCTTTAATAATGTCATAATTGTTGCCGGTAAACAATTTCTGAGCTGCATCAATACGCTTCAATATATTATTGGCATTTGCTATGGAGTTGTAAGAAGTTGACCAAATGGAAGCTATCATGCTCTCTGACGCAGAAGTGGAATAATCATATTCCACAATGTGCTGATAAGAAGGCCCGTATTGATACGTGGGATAGGTAGTCCATTCTTGTCCCATGATTCCTATCGCTCCATACGTCAGCTCACGCGCATAAGTTCCATTCGAAACCATCGAAGAATAAACTCCCGACAAAGCTTCTTTAAAACCTGTCTCACTTTTAAATAACTCACTATCCTCTATCTGCGATTTCGGCTGAACATTTAACCAGTCATCACATGCTGTCAACGCCAAGCACACGCAGACAAGCACAATTCCTTTACGTATATAATGTCTGTATTTCATATCTGTCAATTATTAAAATGTTGCTGATAAAGAAAAAGAGAAATTCCGAGCATACGGATAATCCAGTCCGCGTTCCGTCTTTACCGTAGAGACCCGGAACAGGTCATTCATATACAGCGAAAGCTTCAATCGCTCTATTTTACATTTTCTCAGCCACTCCATATATTTAAAATCATAGTAACAAGAGAATGAAGCAAATTGCAATTCATTGTTACGTTCCACAAAACGTGTCGTCGGATAAGTCGTAGTCGGACGCCATGTTATCTTTCTGTAAGTAGCCACATCACCCGCTTTTTGCCACGTATCATGCAATACCCGGCAATCCACATTGTTGGCAATGTTTACATTTTCCACCCGATTGACTAATGTTTGGTTATAATAATCGCCACCGAACCGATAACTGAACGAGCAACTCATTCCAATGCCTTTATACTCGCCACTAAAACCAAAGTTTCCATGATATTTCGGATTGGAATCGCCGCAAACAACCTTATCTTTCGCGTCATAAATATAAGTGGTCGTCACTCCATCCTTTTTCAAGAAAAGTTCCTCTCCTGTCGCCGGATCAATTCCTAATGAACGAACCGCCCAAATAGCCGTCATCGACTGTCCTTCCTCATAGCGAAGAACAGGCAGATTAGTAGCGTTTGCATTATCCTTGTCCATCGCTTCCGATTCCAACTTATCATTAAATGCTTTTAAGGCATCGCTAATTTTCACTACCTTGTTTTTGTTGTGCCCGATAGAAGCGTTCAGTGAAAAGAAATTAGATCCTTTCTGGTAAAAGCGCCAGTTCAGCACCGCATCGAAACCTGTGTTTTCCACATTTCCCAAGTTCTCCATATAAGAATTAAAACCGGTAGAAGTAGGTAAGGTAAATGCCAGTAAAGCATCCTTTGTTTTTTGTTTATATACATCCAAACGCACATTGAGTTGTTTGAAAAGTTGAAGGTCCAAACCCACATTCAAGTCTGCCGTTTGTTGCCATTTCAATTTATCATTTGCCAATGCCATCAGATAAGCACCGGAAATGTTGTCGTAAATCACATCTTCATAAAACTTATAAGTAGCCTTTGCCTGATAAGGATTGAAATTCTGATTACCGGTCAATCCATACGAAGCGCGCAACTTAAACAGATTCAACCAATCTTGGTTTTGCATAAAATGCTCATTGTGGAGATTCCAACCGATACCGGCCGACCAGAAAGTTCCCCATCGATTATCGGAACCAAATGCGGAGGAACCATTATAACGAAGACTGAGATCGGCCAGATACCGCTCGTCGAAAGAATAGTTTACCGCACCTGTAACGCCTATGCTGCGAGTCGTACTTTCCCCGCCGTAAGGGCGACCGTTATCAGCATATTGTTTGGCAAAAGTAATATGGTCGACATGGTTATTCATAAAGCCCCATGCTATCATGCCGTGCGAATCCGAAGAAGTGGAATTCAAACTCCACGCCACGTTTCCCAATAACATGTGTTTACCGAATTGTCCGGAATAGTTTGCCGTCAAGTCGGCAGAGATAGTCTCCAATTCTCCGTCGGAGATGGAATAATGCCCTCGTTTAAAGAACGAATCGCCCGTATAGTCCACATACATCGTATGATCTCCCGGTGCAAAATCCTCAGTCCGGTTGGATTGATAGGTGTATCCCACGCGTCCTGTAAAACGAAACATATCCAACGGGCGCCATTCAATATAAAAGTTTTCCGTATACTCTGTATACTTCGAAAAATTCTTCGTCCCTATATACGCGTTATATAACGGATTATAATAGGTTACGGAGCGGGCGCTCGTTTGATTGATGTCCGGATGCGTGTAAGTACCCAACACCTTCTTTAAATTACCATTCTCATCATAAGGAGAGAAATAAGGATTAGCGGAAACATAATCAGAGAAAGAACCATACGGCGAATTATCAGCTTTATTAGAAGTAATGGACAAAGAATTGCGGAACAAGAAATCTTTATAACGATAAGACAGCTTGATATTTCCGGAGACAGTTCTTCGATCAGAGCCTTTCATTACGCCGGAAATACCATTATAAGCCACATTCGCGCTATATCGCATACGGTCATCTCCGCCTTCCATATACAGCGTATGTTTCTGTCCCACACCCGTACGGAGCGGTTTAGCCAACCAATAGGTATCTACGCCTTCCGCTATATTTTTCTTTATCGCATTATATTGCTCCGTTAACTCTTGCTGATACATCGGGGAACTTCCCGTATAGCGTCCCGCATTCAACTCCACCTGCAACTTTTCCTCCGCATTGCAGATGTCATACGAAGACAAATCCGGCGCCTCGATATTCAAGTCTCCTGTATACGTCAGGCGAAGACGTCCTTTTTCAGGTTCCACGGTTTCCACAACCACCACACCGTTCGAGGCTTTGGAACCGTAAATAGCCTTTGCGGCAGCATCTTTCAAGATAGTGACCGACTGCACACGGTTCATATCGAGGTCGAACACCGCCTCTCGACTGGCTTCAAATCCGTCGACAATGAAAAGCGGCTCATTCGGATTACCGGTGTACTCGCCCTGCATGCCGGCGAACGACGCGTTGCCGCGAATGGTAATATCGTTGAACGCATTCGGATTGGAACCGTTCAGATAGTTGTCTTCAATCATGAATGAAGGGTCGAGGTTGCTCAGGCTCTTCAGCAAATTCTGGTTACCCACAGACTTCAACTCATCTTTCGTGTAAGTGGCGGCCGAGCCTGTGAAACTGGCGGCACGGTAATTGAACAATCCGGTTACTACCACCTCTTTCAGAGCCTGCGAATCGTCTTGCATGGTAACAACTAAAGGTTTTCCTTTAAAAGGAAGCGTTACCTTCGTCATACCGACAAAAGTAAAGTTGACTTCCCCAATCTGCCGTCCGTCGGGAATGGCAATATCAAAACGGCCGTCCAAATCCGTCACGCCACCCACTCCGGGGACATTCGTCTGTATATTGACACCCGGAAGCGGCGTACCGGAAACATCCGTCACCGTACCGGTTAGGCGATTACCCGTTCGCTTGGAGACTTCCATTGTAACGGCCTTTCTCACAAGGGAAACCGTAATATATTTACCTTTGATTTTAAATGTCAGCGGATGAGAAGCCAATATGGCTTTCATTGCCTCTTCAATGGACACAGACTTCAGGTCAACCGTCACTTTAAAATAGCGTACTTCATTATAGGTAAACAACACTTTAAAGTTAGAAACCTGCTCCACTTTCTTCAGAACATCCGGCATGGATTCATTTTGACATGCCAGCGTAATCCCTGTTTTACCCCCCCCCACGACTTGCGCGCAACTTGGTGTGACGCCCGCAAATAAAACAAACAAGAGCAGTAAACACAGAAAGATTTTTCTCTCTTCTCTTACTAAATAATTCTTCATAATTTTAATAGATTAAAAACAAATCTATTATTACTACGAAGAAACAGTTACTTTAGTCCCTATAATCTCTTATTTTTTTCGTCGCACTGTTAGTTTATTCTCTTTTTTGGAAACAGAAAGATATTCGAAAGCATTTAAATTCTCTATTACCTGATCAATATCTTCGCTACGATCAGCAATAAAATGCAATCGCTGATTCATCAACAACGAGTCTTGCTCCATCTCTATGGTAATGTTATACCAACGGCCTAAATCGCTTAAGATATCGGACAGATGCATATCGTCGAAGTAGAAATAACCGTCCCGCCATTGCGTATAATAACTAGTGTCCACCTTCTTTACCTGGAAATTATTTTCGGCATAAGTAATGTCCTCACCCGGTATCAGCATCACTTCTTTCCCTATCGCCGGCATCCGCACTTTCACCGATCCGTCTACCAAGGTTACATGCGCTTCGGAGTTTTTATAAGTTTTTATATTGAATTCCGTACCTAACACTTGGGTGGTGAATGTTTCAGTTTCGATAACAAACGGAATGTCTTCATTCCGGGCTACATTGAAATAAGCTTCACCCTCGAGCCTGACCAGACGCCTTGCCCCGGTAAAACGAGTAGGGAATATCAAACGGCTGTCGGCATTCAACCATACTTCCGTTCCATCACTCAAGGTTATTTTATAAACTTGTCCGCAAGGGATGGACAACACTCCGGTACGGACTCTTTCCCCTTCAGAACGGGTATAATCAGCTTCATGAGGTAATATTACAGCTCCCTTTTGTTCTATCTTTAATTCGTCATCATGAGATATAACACTTCGGCTTACCACTTCCTCATTATCCAAAAGCTCTTCTACAGTCACCGCTTCCGGTAACACACTTGCTGTATACAAAGTCATTATACCCTTTTCCGCTGCGGAAGGAACGTTATACATGAGCAATCCGAATAATATTAGCACCCCAGCTGCCACGGAGGCTGCACCGATTGCCCAATATACCAAACGGGAACGTTGTCTAAACGATGTGCGCAAAGTTTCCTCCCTCATCACCCCATGGCGGAATTTCCGCCATGCCTCTTCTGCCGAAGGCTCTTCAAAACGTCTGCGAAGAAAAGCTTGCTCGCATTCGTAGTTCAGGCGCTCATCCTCCTGATTCATATCCTGATGATCTGTTTTTTCTTGTTCACTCATAATTATCTTCTATACCTTATTTACATTACTACGAACTCACAAGCACTTTAGTTACTTCCTTTTTTATATTTAACAGAAAAATACGAACGGATAATGTCTAATCCTTTCATGATATGTTTGCGCACGCCACTCTCGGAAAGTCCCGTCAGGGCAGCCACCTCCCTATACTTCTTTTTATAAAGGTAACACTGTTCCATCACCTCCCTGGTGACAGACGGCATCTTTTCTATCAAACGCATAATTGTCTGGATCCGTTCTTCGCTTTCCTGCCAATCCGTAGCATTCCATTCTTTCAGCATCGACAGGTAAGAAGGAACATTTGCTTCTTTCATCTCCGATCGCCTGATATAATCGATACAAAGATGCTGAACATGGGTATACATATAAGTAAGAGCCGTATCCGTACGAAATGTTTCGATTCGCTCCCACATAAAATGAAAAGAATCGCTCACCAGATCTTTACATATTTCTGTATCGGGAATATAACGAAGCGCATAATAATAGAGACGCGAATAGTTTTCCTTAAAAAACCGCTCGAAAGCACTTCTTAAGGCGTCCACAGATTCCCTCTCTAATTCTTCGTTTGACATTTGATTTCTTTATCAAATTTTATACATCTGTATCCAGTATCCCAATTAACCTATTTACCCGGTAAACCGAGGACGCAGAGCATTATTTGCCGAGAATACGGAGCACTCGGAATAAGTGCCGTGCAAATGTAGGTATTTTGAAATAATAATAAAATGTTTAAAATGCTGTTTTACAATATAAGGGCAAAAAACAATGTATCGGCTGTACCCCATAATCATATCTGTTACTGTCTGGAACATAGCGAAAAAGAGTTCTCTCTCCAGAATTAACCGGTCTGTATGGAACTCTATCCGTCGCAATTGTAACAAAACAGGGCAGCCGGTGTAACATCTCAATAAAAAGGTACTTCCGACTTAATAAAAATGCCCGGCACAACCGTATTACTTATTGAGTTTTCGCAAGAAATCAGAAATAAATACCAGGAGAGACCAACCGGAATACCGACTTAAAGTAAACCGAGATTTACTCGCATTCTTTAAAACTTTTTCTCCTTTAATTTCTAAACAAGTGATTACTCTTTTATTATCAAAAGATATAGAAATTTCAAAACTTAAACCATACTATTATTAAGAAGTGAATGAAACAACTAATTGCTTTATATAGAAAACTACACAAGCCGTTCGTCTCACGCCTGCAACAGTCTCTTAACAGAAAGTATGATATCGTTAACTATTCTGTTTCCACTCCGCTGCGCCCAGCTTGCCTGTTGATAGCCGTCATATTTAACTTATCGGGCATAGCTTCATCACTGGCACAATGGACGAAGGCCGATTTGGACAGAATGTTGGTTTCCGAATTCCATCCTTACCCTACATATGGTGACAAACAATGGATGGATGTCCCCGATACTGTGCGGAATGTCTATATCCATTCCGCCGAAAAGGTTTTACATACAACTTGGCAAAGTCTGCCGGCTACCTTATTTATGGAATTCGCTGCAAATGGTAATCGCAACAACTATCAGGCCGTCTATTTTGATAAACGAAAGAAACTGAACACGCTTATCATGGGCGAAATGTTTGAAAGAAAGGGACGTTTTCTGCCCGATATCGTAAACGGAATATGGTCGGTCTGTGAAGAATCATGGTGGGGATTGCCGGCTCATTACAACGGTAACCTACCGGATATACAACAAAACCAGACGGTTGCTCTCTATACGTCCCAAACAGCCGGGGATCTGGCTTGGACACAATATTTATTCCGAAAAGAGTTGGACAGTATTTCGCCCCAGCTAAACCGACGCATACAGTACGAGCTGAAAAGAAGAATGCTCGACCCTTGCAGTAAGGAAACTTATTGGTGGATGAAAGCCGAAAACAACTGGAATCCCTGGATTTGTTCCAACTGGCTTGCTGTCACATTACTATCGGATGAGCCGCGTAATCAAAAAATTGAAATCGTGCAACAAATATTAAAATCGTTGGATATCTTTTACTCTTTCTATCCCAATGACGGAGGATGTGATGAGGGACCGGGATATTGGGCCAACGCAAGCGGAGCATTGTTCGACTGCGCCTACCTGCTTCATCTGGCAACCCAAGGCGGTATCGACTTGTCCGGTGAAGAAAAGTTCCGTAACATGGGTAACTTCATCAGCCGAATATACATGGGGCAAAACCGCTTCATCAATCATGGCGACGCATCGGCCAAGACAAACCTCCATCCAGGAATTGTTTTTAATTATGGCAAATTTATAGGCAGCGAACAACTGAAAAGTTTCGCCACACTCCGACGCGACGAACTTATTCGTGACCAACAGCCATTAGCTACCGGAAAAGGAGAATCTATGGGACGTTTCATCTATACATTCTGTCATTTAAAGGAGCTTATGGCCCAAAGCTCTGCTATTCCATTCGAAAGAGATGTCTACTTACCCGATTTACAGCTTTTTGCCACCCGATGTAAAGCCGGAAGTGACAAAGGACTGGCCCTTGCCATGAAAGGCGGACATAACGACCAAAGCCATAATCACAATGATGTGGGAAGCTATATAGTGTATACCGACGGAATCCCGCTTTTGGTAGATGTCGGTCCGGAAGCATACAGCGGCAAAACCTTTACAAACGAGCGATACACAATTTGGACCACCCGCTCTTTGTACCATAATGCACCTATTATCAACGGGACCGAACAGGCTCCAGGAAAACAATACAAAGCCACCCAACTGAAAGCTGATATACGGAAATCATACGCATCTTTCTCATTAGACATAGCTCAAGCCTATCCTGCCGAAGCCAAAGTACAGAGATGGATACGCTCCGCTACGCTTCTACGGAACAAGAACGAAATTAAATTCGAAGAAAACTACCGGCTTGAATCTTACCAATCGCCGTCAAGCATCATTTTGATGACTTCCGCCCGACCGGATTTACAGTCGGAAGGAGTAATCGGTTTGAACTTAAATGGGAAGACATTCCAGATTAACTACAATCCGGATCAACTAAAACCGGAAATAGAAAAAATAGAATTGACAGACGAAGGACTCCGGAAGATGTGGAACACAATGTACCGTATTCATCTGAAAATCAAATCGGAAGAAAACGCCAACCAAATTCGATATCTCATTAAACAAACATATTAATCATTGATTTATGAAGAAATTAATACTCTGTTCAATTATCTTTTGTTGGAGCCAATTAGGCGGAGCGCAAAAACCATGGAAAGCTATAGGCTATGAAACCGAACACAAAACCTTTCCTATAGAGCAGCGAACATCCGTTTTCAAAGGCTGTTTAAACAGCATACTGGAATACGCTCCCGAATTAAAAAATTTATCCGGAATCCAAACAGAAGGAAAAAGTACACAAACACAAACTATTTCGCTAAAATTGAAGCAACCGGGCACTCTTCTAATCGCTTCTCCGCAAAAGGAATATATAGACAAGCTGAATCCCGGGAAAGGTTCTGTAATGGCCGCACCATTCTTGAAAAACGGATTAAGGGTGACCGAACTTCCCGCACTCCATATTTATGGAATATCTTATAAAAAAGGGGAACACCGGTTATCTATTCCAGCAGCATGTGCAGGCAAGGTCATTTTATTGGGTGTAACCGGAGGCAATGTACCCAAACAAACGCGAGACGCTAAACTTGCGGACGCAAGCAAATACCTTTCCTTCTTTACCGAAGGTTATTCAGAAGGTCCGGCTTTATTCAAAGTCATTGGAGGAGAGCAAGACCCTGTAGTAGACGAAGGCATGCCCGGAACAGAAGGCATACAAGGTGGTTTTGAAGGAGGACAATGCATAAAGCTCAACGGCGTTTATCACATGTTCCCGACAGAACGTGCCGGCGACAGTAACCACGGTCCTGAGTTCGACCGTATCAAAACCCGCATCGGCCACTGGACCAGCAAGGATGCTATTCATTGGCAACGGGAATCTACTCTTTACCAATCGAGCGGAACATATGCCGTATCGCACGAAGACAATCCGATGAACGACCGTCGCGCGGCTATCTGGTCGTATATGCCTATATTCAACGAAAAGAAAAACCGTTGGCAAGGGCACTATCTGGCTTATACATGCGATAAAGAAGTAGCTCCCAACCACTCTTTCGGCCGCATTTGGCGTTGCGAGTCTACAGTAGAAGGAATTGACGGTATCGGAGGCCCGTATAAAGATTGCACGATCGTTATTGAACCGGGACTGGATTCTCAATTATGGGAGGGACGTCAAGGAGTAGCTTCTTTCTTCCCTTACAAAACGGATAAAGGATGGTATGGTTTTTATAGCGGTGCCTTCCCTTATGCTAAAAAGTCGGATTATCCCTATAACGGTGGGCGCGGCTGGTATGTCGGTCTGGCTACCGCCGAAGATTTGGAAGGCCCCTGGACACGAATGGGAGAAGACGTGAACCCTATCGTATCTATTCATCCTGAGTTTGTAGAGAACCCGATTGTATCCAAACTCACGGATGATCTCTATATTGCCGTATTCGACGGAGGTCCTGCAACGCACGATTTACCCAACATGATGGCTTATACGCTTTCGCGCGATGGATTGCACTGGAGCCAAGCTCATTATATTCCGTTTGACCCGACCATGAAAAAATGGTGGGATACGATGCGAACTCCGCTTTGTCTCATCCCCGAGGGAAACGACATCTATACCGTAATTTATGCCGCAGTAGTAAACGGCAAACGTTTTCATCCGATGGGAATGGTAAAACTGAAACTAGACCGCAAAGCTCTGGAAGAAATCAAAAAGACTTTATAATGAACACCACTATCACTTTCCTTTTTATATCTCACACTCTCTTGTTCTCTGATAATAGAGAACAAGAGAGCTCACTTTTCCAAAGGCAGTCATAAAGCATTGTCCATACAGGCACATTCATCTATTTGTCAGCAAAGAGGGGCTTTATTAAGTGTAAAAGACACACCTATACAGTTCTATTCCAATACTTTTTCAGTGTAACATGGCAAAATGTTACAGGAACGACACTAGAATGTTACCGTAAGATTTGGATTTTACCTTGACCCCGACGTATTTTTGCCATCAGAATAAACCTTATGTTTAACTATTAATCAATGAAAAACATGAAAAGAACATTATCTAATCATGTGAACACGACTTTCACAAAAAAAATATTCCTTTTCCTATTTGTATTGGGAATATCTGTGTTCACTTATGCCCAACAGAAGATAACAGGTACTGTTACCGACACTGCAGGCGAACCTATTATCGGTGCCAGTATCGTTGTAAAAGGCACTTCAAACGGTACGGTTACCGATTTTGACGGAAACTTCACCTTGAATGCACCTGCTAAATCTACACTGACTATTTCCTATGTCGGTTATGTTACCCAAAATGTTACAGCAGGTTCCGCCCCGCTTAAAATTGTGCTGAAAGAAGACACCGAGCTTCTCGATGAAGTAGTTGTTGTAGGATATGGTACTATGAAGAAAAGCGACTTGACGGGTTCGGCCACACAATTAAAAACCGATGCTATCACCGCTACTATATCATCCAGTCCGTTAGCATCACTTCAAGGAAAGTCTTCCGGTGTAGCTGTTTTTACCAGCAACCAACCGGGTGCCGCTCCTACCATCCGTGTGCGTGGTACCGGCTCTATCAACGCAAGTAACGAACCTCTCTATGTAGTAGACGGATTCCCTTTGATGGACGGTGACTTAAACGACATCAATCCGGCCGATATCGAGTCAATGGAAGTGTTGAAAGACGCGTCTTCTACAGCTATTTATGGTTCACGCGGTGCCAACGGCGTCATCATGATTACAACTAAAAAAGGTACTAAAGGAGCAAAGAACTGTACTGTTAACCTCAACGCAGGTATTCAGATGCGCGACCGTCTGGTAGATTTGATTACAGGAGAAGATTGGCTAAAGTATAGTGGTCAACAAGCTCCTGCAAACGGTGTATATACCGACTGGCAGAGAGAAATCATCCAAAAGACAGCCTTTACGCAAGATTACAGCGTAACGTTTGACGGTAATAACAATGGAACCAGCTATATGCTTTCTGCCGGTTATTATGACCAGGAAGGTTTAATCGAATCACAAGGATTTGAAAAATATTCTATCCACAGCAATTTGCAACACCAATTCAACAGTTGGCTGACGGTGGGTTCAAGTATTCAGTTCACGACGTCTAAACAAAATGTATTTAACAACGCTACCAGCGAAATCTTCCGTACAGCCTCTCCAACTCAACCGGTTAAAAACGAGGATGGCTCATGGAATGCGATCAACGGTGCAGCTAAATTCAATCCGGTAGCTGATATTGCCGCTACCACCGACCGCCGTAACAGTACACGTTTCCTTGGCAATTTCTTTGCAGAAATCGCTTTCAACAAGCATTTGAGTTATAAGCTTAGCATTGGATACGATTTAAAGAACACTAGAAAATATGCATACAGTACTTCACAGACTGCAGCTGCTATCATTGACAAAAAAAGTACAGGTTCAGGAAGTCACGCTTGGGGCAAAGGCCGTAGTAAACTGATGGATAACATCATTACCTACAAAAATCAATGGGGAGCACACCGCCTCACAGCTACGGGTGTATATTCCTATCAGGATTACAAATATGAAAGCATCAATGCTTCATCTTCCGCTTTCGACAATGATTTGTTAGGTGCTTGGAGAATTAATGGAAAAGAGCTTTCCGGTTATGGAAGTGATATCTATGGCAACAAGTTGATTTCCTTTACAGGTCGTATCTCATATGCTTACAATGACAAATACTTACTGACCGCTACAGCACGTTATGATGGTTCTTCACGGTTTGGTAAAAACAACAAATGGGGACTCTTTCCATCGGTTGGTTTAGCATGGCGTGTTACCGAGGAAGGTTTCTTGAAAGACAACAATGTGATTACGGATTTAAAAATCCGTGGAAGCTACGGTGTAACCGGTAACCAGGAAATTGGTAACTACAAATCGCTTGCCCAACTTTCAACCGGAACAAAATACGGATATTCCGATGGTAGTATCTTACTTCCCGGATATGGTGAATCAGTAGGTAACCCCGATTTAAAATGGGAGCGTACAACACAAATCGACTTAGGTTTTGACCTGAGTTTGTGGAATCGTTTGAACATCAACTTCGACTATTATAACCGTACCACCAACGATTTGCTTTATGATACTCCGATTCCTTCTAATTCCGGTTTCAGTTCGGTAATGAGTAATGTAGGTAAAGTAGGCAATAAAGGTATTGAGGTGACAATTGGCGGCGATATCTATAAAAATAAAGATTGGAGTGTGAACGCTTCGGTAAACTTCACCTATAGCACTAATAAAATTAAAGAGTTGAACGAACACGAAGATAAAGAGTTGAACAACGGTAAAAACAGTGGTATCGGAAGTTATTTAAAAGAAGGATATCCTGTTAACTCTGTATGGGCATATAAGTCATTAGGTATTATCAAAACCCAAAAGCAATTGGATGCTTATAAGGAACAACTTCCTGATTACGCTTCCGGTGCACAATTAGGTGACGAGATGTTTTGGGATAGAAACAATGACCATACTTTAAGCACTGAAGATTACATCTGTCTGGGTTCTACCGAACCGAAATATTTCTATGGCTTCAATGTAGGTGCACAATATAAAGATTTCAAAATAGATATCTACGGACAAGGTGCATGGGATTACGCCTCTGTAGCGGGAGGTGAGGCTAACCATAGGGCAGCCATGGGTTATGCAACCAACACTTCCGGACAAACTGATAACGGAAACTATTTGTTACAAGCAGAAAACTCGGTTGGAGGTCTGACCGGTTGGATTAGCAAAGACGCATACAAAGACAAATGGAGTGAAAGTAATCCGAACGGAAACCTTCCACGTGCAGGTTTTAATGGTCTGTTAAGCAATCGTACCAATGCAGACTGGTATTACTTCATCCTGAAAAACATTCAGTTGAGTTACGACTTTACTTCGTTAATTGACATCAAAACAGTGAAACAACTGACGTTCAAGATGAACTTCCAAAACTTCTTTACCAAATCTAAAACCAACGGTTACAATCCTGAAAATGGTGATGTCAGCAATCCGTGGGGTAAAACAATCATGTTTGGTGTAAGTGCTAAATTTTAATTTATAAACGAATAAACCATATGAATACAATAATATCTCAGCTTAAAAAATATACAGTATTTGGTGCGGTTGCATTGACGGCTATCGTATACACTGGCTGTACCGATTTGGATGAAAATCCATACACATTTATCGATCCGGATAAGTTCTATAACACCGAAGCTGAAATCAACGCAGCTTTAAATAATACATATCGAGCTTACCGCAACCAAGCGGGAAGTGCACGAAACTACATTGCCCCTTTGGAAATCTTGACCGATGTAGGCGAGGCAAACTATCGTAAAGAAACACAAAACCACTATCGAAACACGTGGTCGGACATGAACAACATCAATAACACTTTCTCTGACGTATGGGAAAAAGGGTTCGCTACGATTAACGATGCCAACATCGTATTAGGTCGAGTTGAAAATGTAGAAATGGATGCTACTAAGAAGAATTATATCAAGGGACAAGCTCTTTTCCTCCGTGCTTACTCGTTCTATCATATTGTACGCATATACGGAGGTTGCCCCATACCGTTAACCTACACTGAAGGAGTTACCGGACTGAAAATGCCCCGTGAAAGTGCAGATAAGGTATGGGAACGTATTTTCACTGACTTGAAAGACGCTGCCGGAATGCTACCTCCACGTAACACAAGTAATTATGAGGTATGGCGTGTATCGAAAGACGCCTGCCATGCATTGTTGGGCGAAGCTTATCTTTATAAAGCAACTATCAGTAGTAAAGATAATCTCACTGCCAATAAAGATGAGTTGGAACTGAGTAAGCAGTATAGCAAACTAGTAATAGATGAAGCCAAGAAAGGTACATACGATTTAATGCAAAATTATAATGACCTTTGGTATTGGTTCAATAAAAATGCTAAAAATGGCAAAGAATCTATCTTTGAGTTGCAATATTTCAACGGTGAGGGAGGAGATTGTGGTATGGCCGTCGACTTCGGTGTATATGGTGGTATGAAAAAAGATGGCAAAGTGGTAGCTGGTGCCTATTACTGCCGCTTCGGACCTACCAAAGATGTATATGTATCATACGACCCAAAAGATACACGTCGAAATGTACTGCTTACAGAATATACCGACAAAAATAATGTAAACTGGAAATTCGATGTGGAAGCAGAATATTGGAAAGATAAAGATGGTAATCCTCTATTGATCGAAGGAGACCGGGCTTACTCATTCATGACCCTTATTAACGCCAAATACATCGACCCATGGGCAGATGTAAATTTATATAACTCAATGCCGGCTCCGAACTTCCCGCAGTTGCGCTATGCCGAAGTATTACTCAACTATGCCGAGGCTGCTAACTTACTGAAAGCCGGTGACGGATTGGCTGAGCTGAATCTGGTACACCAGCGCGCCGGATTGACCCCACTCCCTGCCATGGGACAAAAAGAGATGGACGACGCTATTCTTCAGGAACGTATCTGGGAATTCGTAGGCGAGGGTAAAATCTATTTCGACGAACTTCGCAAAGGCGTATTGGGCGACAGAGTTGAGAAAACCGCTCATAGGAGTTGGAAAATGTATGATAACAACGAATATTTGCAGAAAGGTATACCAAATTCCCGCAAAAAGATATTCGTTTGCTATCCTATGACTCACAAACCCACCAAGAGTTGGTTATGGAAGATTCCATCAAAAGATATCAGTTCAAACACTTTACTAGAGCAGAATCCGGAAAATCAGAGTGCCGCACTGCAATATGATTGGGTAGCGTCTTCAGAGAAATAGCATTTCGGGTTACAATAAAAATTCAACATTTATCAGCCTTGATTTACATTACGTGAATCAAGGCTGATTCTATTATAAGGAGCCAATTGTTAATAAACAGATGAACTTTGACCCTAAAATTTTACATTTACTAACACGTTTCCTTGCGACAGAGACGACACCCTCCACTTCTTTCCCAAATAAAACGATTCTACGAAGATATGGAATACGACAGACGAAAATGTAAATTAATGTAAAAGCTAGAGGAGAAACAACAAGGATTTCTTTTAAAGTGATACCTAACTTCTACTGAATAGCAAACGTTGCGCAGTAGAGATTTACCTTTTTCACAGTAGAGGTTTATACCTAACTTCTGCTGCGCAACAATTCAACTTCTGCTGAATAAAAGGAAAAATCCAGTGGTAGGTCTTTGCTGAAACAGAATCTTTATCATTTCATCCCTTAATAGTTAATAAATATAAAAAGGCACTTGTTTAAAGTCCTTTCAAGCAAATGGAAAATATGGATTCCTATTTCGTCTTTTTGAGGAGGCTCTTGAGATATATTTCACATAACACACTGAAAACCAGCATTTCCTTTTTAAACAAAAATGATAGGTTTCCTTCCCTCAATCCCTTTTTTGAAAGAGAATCATAACCTATTAAGAACCAACGTAATACAAGAACCATTAGAAATGGTGGATTGGGAAGAATGTTAATGTATGTACCCTATTGTTAATCGTTAGAAAACACAATAATTACCTTATCCAAAACCTTTCCAACAATAGGTTTTAACATTCGCATATCCTACATGCAGAATCTTTGCCTCAAAAGGTAGAAACAGGAAAATACTTACATTTTCTATGGTATAGGCCAAAAGCAACCGAACCCATTAAATAAATTAAGCCGTAAGCTTCTTCATATCAGATATTTTATTTACTTTCGTTATTAGAAACTCTAATACTATCAAAATGAAACAGTCTTTATTCTCCGGCGTTTTAGGTTTATTCCTTTTATTCAACGCCATAAACATTCATGCACAAAAGCAAACGCAAACGACGAACATTCCATCACTCACTGATTATTCCGTCCGATGGACTTCACAAAGTAAGAATTCATCCGAATCTATGCCCTGCGGCGGTGGAGATATAGGTCTCAACGTATGGGTCGAAAATAACGATATACTTTTCTATTTTTCACGGAGCGGCACTTTTGATGAAAACAATGCTTTCCTGAAATTGGGACGTATTCGGCTTCGCCTCTCTCCTAACCCCTTCACCACACAAGATTTTGAACAAACACTCACGTTACAGGACGGCAGCGTACGGATTAAGGGAAAAGGTACTACCGTGACATGCTGGGTGGATGTATTCCATCCGGTTATACATGTAGATGTACAAAGCAAAACACCTATTTCGGCTGAAGCCTTTTATGAGAACTGGCGGACAAAAAAATTCGCAGCAAAAGGAGAAGATGCTCATTTCTGCGGTCTGAAAGGAACTCCCGTTGACATTTACATCCACCCGGACAGTATTGCTTTCGAACAGAATCAAATACTCTTTTATCATCGCAACCGAGATGATTTTGCATTTAGCAAAACCGTAGAAATTGAGGAACTCGAAGACATAAAACCACAATTATGGAATCCGGTTAAGAACCGTACATTCGGAGGAATTTTACAGGCCGAAGGGTTCGTACCCGACGGCACGGAAGAAGGACGCTATGTCAACACAGACTTTAAAGCCTGGAAATTAAAAAGTATACGCCCACGAAAGCAACACCAACTTGCTTTATACCTGCATACACAGCAAGCGGAACATTTTGATGACTGGTACAACCAGCTAAAACAATTGCAACGGAAACAAAGCAAAACGGTTAAACAAGATAGAAAAGCAACCCTCGATTGGTGGAAACAGTTCTGGAACCGAAGCCACATATTTCTCTCAAGCGCAACAGATAGCGTAGCCTTTCAAATAGGAAGAAATTATCAGTTATTCAGATATATGTTGGCTTGCAATGCATACGGAGACAGCCCGACCAAATTTAACGGAGGATTGTTTACGTTCGATCCTTCTTTCGTAAAAGGGGGATTCACGCGTCATACACCGGATTTCAGAAATTGGGGAGGCGCTGTGGCAACCGCGCAGAACCAGCGTTTAGTCTACTGGCCCATGCTAAAGAACGGTGATTTCGATATGATGGATGCTGAGTTCAATTTTTATCTGCGGGCACAAAAAAATGCCGAACTGATGACACAATCGTATTGGGGACATAATGGCGCCTGCTTTACCGAGCAAATAGAAAATTTCGGTTTACCCGCCGCTTATGCATATGGCTTTAAACGCCCAAAAGATTATCCCAGAGGATTACAGTACAATGCTTACGTAGAGTATCAATGGGATACGGTTTTTGAATTCTGTCTCATGATGCTCGATACCGAAACCTATGAAGGAAGAGACATTTCCCGATACATACCGTTTATAGAAAGCTGCCTGACATTTTATGACGAACACTACCGTATGTTGGCCTCTCAGCGTACTCCTAAGATTTTCGATCGGGAAGGGCATTATGTTTTATATCCGGGAACTGCCTGCGAAACCTATAAAATGGCGACAAACTCTGCCCCTACGGTAGCAGCTCTGACCACAGTCTTGAAACGCCTGCTACAATTGCCTGAAAAGTATCTTTCTGAAAGCCAACGTGCACATTGGGAAGAAATGTTAAGTCATATACCGCCTCTTTATTTTAGGGATATGAACGGACATAAGACCATCTCTCCGGCCAAATCGTGGGAACGACTTAGCAATGTAGAATTACCGCAACTCTATCCGGTCTATCCGTATGGCATGTACGGAATCGGCCTTCCGGATTTGGAAGTAGCCATCAATACCTGGAAGTATGGAGCAGACCAAGAAATCCAGAAAAATCGTCACGAAAGCTGGCATCAAGATCCCATATTCTGTGCTCGGTTAGGATTAACAGATGATGCAAAAAGGCTGACAATACTAAAGCTACAGAATTCCAGAAAACGTTTTCCTGCTTTTTGGGGCCCTGGTCACGACTGGACACCGGACCATAATTGGGGTGGAAGCGGCATGATTGCTTTACAGGAAATGTTGATGCAAACAGTTGGCGAGAAGATTTACCTATTCCCTGCCTGGCCCATGGAATGGGATGTACATTTTAAATTGCATGCTCCGCAACAAACCACCATAGAAGTGACTCTAAAAAATGGCAAAATCGAACAATTAGATGTTTTTCCTAGAGAACGGGCTAAAGATATTGTCCTTTATAAAGGAGATATGGTAACGGTAGGTAAATAACAACAGTGCTTCTACTATAAGACAAAATTTATTTCTTGTTAGACAGACTTTCTTACAATTAACCTGCACCAGCAACCTTATAACATAAGTAAGTTTCGATACTCACAAACGAAATTTACTTATGTTATAGTGTTTAGACATACTTATTTCTTTTTCCTGGAAGCTGTATAAACAATTTTAGAATATCATTTCAGTAATCTATCACCCCAGTCTACTTTCCCATTTCAACGTATATTTCACAGAATATATTAAAAGATAAAATCGGGTTCTTAGCTCCCTTACTCCCTCTTCCGGATATTACTGATCTTAGAACAAAGAGAGTAGTAACATAAAGACATAAAAAACTACTAATGTCAGCCTCTCATAAGTACTTCACTCCATACTAAAGTTTCTTTGTTGAGAAAGTCTCCGTTAAAAAAGAAACTACCCTTCCACAAGGATAACTATAGAATTTCCATTCCGACAACCAGAGACAAAGCCCTATAAAAGGAACAAAAAAAGAGCGCCCATAAAGACGCTCTTCTATATACTTTGAAATTTGAGTTCTAATTATTCAGCTGTGATGATAACACGACGGTTGTATGAATTCGGTTTCAAAGTAGCAACGCCACCCTTACCTTCAACGATCAAATTATCACGGTTAACACCTAATTTAACCAACTCGTCAGCTACTCTGTTTGCACGAGCCTCACTTAACTTCTGGTTCAAAGCTGCGCTACCTGTTGCACTGTCAGCATAACCTGTTACTCTCAACTTAGCACCTGTTTCTTTAGCCATATCAGCCAATGCCTGGAGGTTAACGATTTCTTTCTTAGATGCAATCTGAGAAGAACCGATATTGAAGAATACAGATTGAGGAGCAGCAAGAACTTCTTTTACAGTGTTAGTCTTAACAACTTCTTTCGGTTTACGTGCCAAATCTGATTTCAATCTAGCATTTTCTGCTTGTTGTGCTGCTAATGCCGAGTTCAATGCGTCAAGCTGAGCTGCGTTCAATGCCATCAAAGCATCTACATCCGGAGTTCTCTGGAAGCCAGTAGTCTTACCCAATTTGATAGTAAAACCTACAGAAGCGGTCAACGCTTTATCAAAGCCTCTCCAACCTCTGCTTGCTGCAGTGTGGCCTGCATTCTTGGTAGCAATTCCATCAAAATCTCTTTCAGCCATCATTAAACCAAGGTCTAAGTTCAAGTTTACACGGTCGCCTAAACGCCAAGTATTCAAAAGACCTACATTATAAGTCATTGAATAATTGTTGAAAGAACAGTTACGAGCGAAACCGGCACCTGCATAAGGAATGAAGTTCCATACGCGTGTATCACTATAACCACAAAGCATATTACTCAAATTGAATAATACATCCTCGTGAATATTATAGTAATCAAATTTAGGAGCACTGTTATTGTTATTCACTTGTTTGCCCCAAATACCATTAAACTTAGTACGCAATCCAATTCCCGGAGTAAACCATTTACCAATAGCTACATCAAAACCGTATTGACGTCTTACAGATTTAAGCGGGCTTTTAGATACACCTTCTTCCTGGCTTGAATAAAAGGCATTGTAATTTCCACCTACTTGAATAAACCAATTGCTCCAAAATGAATTTGTTGATACGCTATACTTCTCAGTAGGTACTTCAACAACTTCAATAGTCTCCTGAGCAAAAGCAACAGTAGACAAGCTAGCTACAGCTAGCGCAATCATTAACTTTTTCATACTTTTTTCTATTAATAAATCACTATTCAATTATATTGCCATTAACTCCAAATAATAACGCAAATAAGAACAAAAATGTTTCAAACAACTGCTTTTAAATAAGTAATTTCCCCCTATCATATAGGGCGTGCTTGTTCAATTAACATATTATTTCTCGGCAAAAATAAGCAAAAAATACTAAATGCAATGATTTTTCATAAAAAAGTCATAACCTTTTAACAATATATTGTCCCCGAACCATACAACCATCCATCCTCTTCTTGTTTTCTTTGAAAGTTCCTATATAATATAATAAGGTATAGAATCAAAACAAGCGGTCGATATCAGTCTCCGGTATAACCGACAATACCGTTTTCCCATCCGGAGTATAATTCGGCACTTCACATATAAAAAGAGAATCTACCAAATTGTTCATTTCTTCATTACTTAAAACTTGTCCCGGCACAATGGCAGACGACTTCGCTAAGGCTAGAGCAATGGTACTTTGTATATCGCGTTTTACATCGTTTCCCTTTTCCATGGCTGTATGTACCATATTTCTAAGTAAATCTACCGGATTTAACCCTTCGGTTCCAGTCGGTACTCCATTAATCGCATAACTTCCGCCACCCAAATTCGACAATTCAAAACCAATAGCCGCCAAATCCTCAAATATACTTTCAAGCATTACTGCTTCCGAAGCCGGAAATTGCACTACTTCAGGAAAGAGAACACCTTGAGATGCTCCTTGTTTTTTTTCAATTTGTGACAAATACCGATCGAACAGGACACGTACATGGGCACGCTGTTGATCGATGATCATCAAACCCGATTTTACCGATGTTAGAATATAACGTCCTTTGAACTGGTAATGCTGGGAAGACTTTTCCATAAAAGAACTTTCGCTATTCAACATAGAAGGTTCTTCGTCCGGAATGGAAAGATATTCGGGTTCAGAATAAGAGGTGCTTACTTTTTCCAATCCCTTATATAGGTTTTCCCATTGAGTCTGGGGACGTGAATAAGAAGATTCACTTGTTTTAAACGGATTAAAATCAGGATTATAGTTTGTGCGCGGAGGAGCCACACTTGCTTTGTTCTCATAAACCGGAATATCTAACATGCCTTCTGTATCAAAATCAATAGTCGGTACCGCATTGAATTTACCCAAAGACTCTTTGATTGCTGCAACCAGAATCTGCCAGATAGCCTGTTCATTCTCAAACTTTATTTCTGTTTTGGTGGGATGAATATTTACATCAATATTAGCCGGATCTATTTCAAAGTAAATAAAATAAGAAATTTGTTCGCCAGCGGGAATCAAATGCTCGTATGCATCCATAATAGCTTTATGAAAGTAGGGATGGCGCATATAACGTCCATTGACAAAGAAGTATTGATGCGCTCCTTTTTTGCGGGCTGTTTCAGGTTTACCTACAAAGCCGGAAACCTTTACCAAACTAGTCTCCACCTCCACCGATAACAATTGTTGGTTCAATTTACGCCCGAAAACATCAAGCAAACGCTGGCGCAATGTAGTTTTCGGCAAATTAAATAACTCAGCCTCATTATGGTGCAAAGTAAAGCTGACTTCAGGATGTACCAATACAATGCGTTCGAATTCAGTTAAGATATTACTCAATTCCGTTTGATTGGACTTTAGGAACTTACGTCGTGCCGGTACATTAAAAAACAGATTCTTCACTAAAAAGTTACTGCCGGAAGGACAAGATGTCACTTCCTGATTTTCTACCTTCGAACCGGAAATAGATAACAACGTACCCAATTCCTCTGTAATCATGCGTGTTTTAAGCTCTACCTGCGCTACAGCCGCAATAGAAGCCAAAGCCTCGCCTCGAAATCCCATTGTTGTCAGAGCAAACAAATCGGCAGCTTCCCTTATTTTTGAAGTTGCGTGACGTTCGAAAGCCAAACGAGCATCCGTCTCCGACATGCCTTTCCCGTCGTCAACTACTTGAATACTCGTTTTACCGGCATCCTTCACTATTACATTTATATGTTTCGCCTCGGCATCAATGGCATTCTCAACCAACTCTTTTATAACGGATGCAGGACGTTGAATCACTTCTCCCGCAGCGATTTGGTTTGCCACTGAGTCCGGCAATAAACGAATTATATCACTCATACAATTAAATTAGAAACTCCAGCTACCTGTTATCAGATAGTGCATAACAAATAATAAAGCCGCAATAGCCACAAGCAAAGCCCCATAAGTAAGGGGCTTACTTCCACTTTCTTTCCGACGCTTCAAATGGGTTGTTCCTTGCACAAAAGAGCCCCGGATATCTTCAGGACGAAACTCTTTTTCAGGCAACATACCTAATTCGCGTTTCGCACTTTCTTCCATTTTTTTGAGCTTTTCTTTCCGCTCATCCACGTAAATATATTGATGGTTAAATCCACGTGGTTTCCTCATTTTAAACATTCCCATAATTATCTATCTTTTTGTCTTTGTAATGTCGGTAACGGAACATCTCTCCGAACAGAAGCTTTCAGCTCTTGCCCGGCTTTCTTTCCGCGCCAGACAAATATATCCTCTTTATTTAGCGGACGAATGTAATCGAACCAGGCAAACGAAGGCAAATAACGCTTATCTTCCGGTATCAAACTCATCGGGTACATAGTACCGTTTGTTTTAGCACTCGCCTTTATTTTCTCTATTTTTCTATTCTTTAAATATACATTCAGCAGACTGGTTTCCGCATTATTGACTCCAATCAACGTACTGTCCTTATCGTCTATCGTATAATATACAATCCGGACATTACCGATGACATCCGCCTGATAGATATCTCCATCCCGGAAATAAGCTTTCATTTCCTTTCCGCTTACCTGATTATAATTTACAGAGTCAATTTGTTCGATGGACATTGCTTGATTGATGATATGCGCCCAATCGATGGTACTGTCGTTCATATATACTTTTATCTCTTCCCCGAAAAGTTGCTGCTGCTCGTTCCAAAGAATCGGGTTGTCATACATTGTCATACAAGAATCCAATGAATTGAAGACTAATGAATCACAGACTGCCTGCATATCCCGACTATAAATACGTACTTTATGATAAGCCAACATTTTCCGATACATAGAGTCGGTATTAAAATTGTAAGAAATCAACTTCAGCGTATCCGCATGCATAAATAAGCTGTCGCCTTGCGAATAATCAATAGCCACCGCCTTTTTCGTAGCAAACGCATAACCTGTCAGTTCATTGTAGAAACAATAATTTCCAGTCAGCATGTTCTTATTTTGCACGTCATTCATTTGCACATTCCAAAAAGCTTCACCATATCCGGCAACTCGGTCGTAGAACAAACTGTCGCCAGTCAGTTGACGGCTTCCGTTAACCAATACCGAACGATCGAGCAATTCAGCCTGTTGGCTGTTCGTATTATAAAATCCCAGTTCCGAATAAATATGGTTTTCTCCGCTGTCTATGTTAGAAGGGCCTACAATATTCGCCACTTTCGTATCTGTATGGTAACGAAGCGTATCCGAAGTTAAAGTAAACTGGGGATTAACCAGCTTCACATTATAATTAAATACCGCAACCTTGGTTGATGGACTGTATTCGCCCCATTCCGAAGTAAGTACATTCTCTTCATCCATCAAAGTTCCGCCATCGAAGAAATAGCCTAAATCAAACAGACGGTCATAATTCAAACTATCGGTCAGCAGAACGGTTTGACGATTTTCCATACGCACATTCTCACGTACTTGCGCTATCTGAGTATTCCCATCATAATAGAGCCAATCGCCATACAAGAATAAAGTATCTCCCTGATTCATTTTCACATTGCCGAAAGCCTCGAAAGAGTTCTTCGCTTCATAAAAGTATGCGCTGTCGCAATACATGTATACACTGTCCTGACGGAAAGATACATTTCCTTCCAATATTTGTGCATCCGGATTACTAATTTTATTAAAGCGCAGGATATCCGAATGCAACAAGTAAACCTTTGTCTTCTTATCCTGCTGCTCCGGCTTAGATTTAGCAGTGGGCTTCACCTGAGCCAGACAAATGCCAAACAGGCATAGAACACTAATTACAAGTATTCTATGCCCGAATGATCTATTTCTTTTATTCTTCTTTTCAAGCATAAGCAATTCATTTTACTTTAATGAATCCAACCCGGATATTTGAAATCGCAGTTTCTCCAATTCTCATTGATTCTAACATACGTGGTTTTTTGTTTATCCCGAATCCATTTGTCCAGCTTCTCGGCACGTCGTTTCTCCAACACCACTTCTTTCATCTGTTGATAATCATCGGTAATGGTAGCCTTATGTCCGTTTATTCTGGTTTTAAGTTTTACTACAGCACAAATTTCTTTTCCTTTTTCATTGATCATGGTAAAAGCTTTAGAGATTTCTCCCACATTCATTTTGTCTACCACTTTGGCCACTTCAGGAGGCAACTCCTGCATCTGAAACTTAGAAGTACCGTTTTCTTTATTCGGCATCAAACCATGATTGTTACGGGTATCTTTATCACTCGAAATGTAAATAGCCGCGTCCTCAAAAGAGAATTTATTGTTACGAATATCATCGGCAATAGAATCTAAACGCGCCGTAGCTGCCAACAGATCGTCTTCCGCAACTTTCGGTTTAAGCAGAAGATGACGCACCTTAATACGGTCGCCTCGTTTCTCGATAAGCTGAATAATATGGTATCCATATTCCGACTCTACAATCTTCGACACCTTTTTCGGATCGGTCAAATTGAAAGCTACATTGGCAAAAGCCGGATCCAGCATACCACGTCCGACAAAGTCCATTTCACCGCCATGCATTGCAGAACCCGGATCTTCGGAATACAAACGCGCCAAAGTAGAGAACTGCGCATTGCCTGAAGTTATACGATCCGTATACTCACGCAATTGTCCTTTTACCCTGTCAATCTCCTCTTGCGGTATTTTAGGCTCGATTGTAATAATCTGTACCTCTACCTGCGTAGGAATATAAGGAACACTATCGGCGGGAAGGTCTTTAAAATAACGACGTACTTGTGCCGGAGTTACCTTAATATCTCCCACAATCTTACGCTGCATTTCCTGAACCGTAAGGCCGTCGCGGATGTTATCACGCAATTGTTCACGTATCTGAGTGGTTGTCTTTTTAAAATACTCCTCCATTTTTTCTTTCGAACCAATCTGATTGATATAGAAATTGGTTTGCTGTTCCACCCGGCTCAGCACATCCGCTTCGGAAACCTCTATACTATCGATAGCCGCCTGATGGAGAAACAATTTTTGTATGGCCAGACGTTCAGGAATTACGCAATACGGATCACCATCCAACTTTTCACCTTCATACTGGGCACGAATTCGTTCTTCTTCGATATCAGACTTTAGAATGGCCTCATCTCCAACCACCCATACCACTTCATCTATTACATTATCTTGCGCATACATGGTAACGCTTACCCACAACAAGCAGAGTAACGACAGGTTTCTGATACTTAACAATCTATTCATCTTTGTTTAAATAATAATAAGTAATTTCATTTTTATCCGATGCATTCTTATATAAATCGGCTTTCACCTTTCGCATAAAGTCGACCTGTTTCAGATTCATCAAGATTTCTTTTATCTCCGTACGAGCAAAATCAAGAGGCTTTTCTTGCCCTGCTCCTAAATATTCTTCTACATTCAAAAAATACCAATAGTTATCGTCCTTTACTTCTATCTGACGATGCTTATCAAGATAGTTCTTCGGCTCGGACACCGTCAATGGTATTTTATCTATCATATCGGACACACTAACCCAATGGTCATAGAAATAAGAATAATCCACCGCCCCTTTCAAACTGAACTTCTCCAGTTTTTCTATATTTTCCGGCGTATTTTTCTTGTACCATGTCCTCACATTATTTACGCCCGGCTCCTTCAACGGAACTTTAATGAACAGTCCTTTTATCAAAGGTTCATCCAACACAAAAAGATTCTTATTCTTCTCATAAAAGTCTTTGATATCTTCTTCCGTAATCTGCCCAGAAAGCTTTTGTTCTATAAGATTCTGCTGATAAGAGTGCATAATTAAAGCTCTGCGATAATGCTCCACCAATTGGTCTATCTTGTCATTGTCAGGAATATTCCTACTGGCTTTTTCATACAGCAGTATATCTTCCACCCAATTCCGAATATAATTCTCCGCAAACAAAACACTGTCATCTTTTAATAGCCCGACAGGTTGTGCTGCAGCTAAATCTTCCTGATAAAGAAAGTGCCCGCCGACCTCTACCAATGGGTGTTTGCCGTTATGTTCATAGTGTTTCTGGCAAGCCGAAAACAAACACAACAAAAAAAACAGTACGCCGGTAACTTTCATAACATTCACACACCCTTTAAATAATCAACGAAGATAGTGTTTTAATTAATTACTTCAGTGATTATTAACTGTTTTTAAAACCTCTTGGTTTATTTCAACCTTATATTTCTTCAACCTCTTGCCCTCTTCTTCTGTTTCCCGAAAGCTTTTATAATCATTTTCTACTTGTCGATATACATCCATATAAGAGTCGGGACCTTTCTTCAGCTTTTTTCCCACCGCTATCACATAAGGGTATTTCGACGAAGGCAAGAACACGCCTTGCTTGAAAACCACCTTATCTACCGCAGGATTTGTACCAATCTGGAAAAGCCCGCATTCGGCTTTTACCGTCTTACCGGGATGATTCCTGTTATAATGTTCCACTGCTTCCGTCCATCGCCCTTGGGGAATCTTTTTCAGCAATTTCCTTACTTTTTTTGCCGAAGATTTATCCTTACAATGAAGCACACATCCCTTATAATGAGGGAGTTCCCACGCATATTTCTTTTTATGTTTTTTAAAATAAGAGTCTAACTGTTCGGAAGTGAGACTCTGCCTATTCAGTACATTATCCAGCGCCTCCCTTAACAAAGTTTCCCGCAATTCCATCAACAAATAGGTTTGTTTTCCATCCGTTTTCATACCGGAAACATCTGCTGTTCTACGGTCCTGCCCCGCTTCTTCTCTATTCAAAACCTGTATCAAGTGTACACCTGCCGGAGAAACGAACGGACGCGATAATTCTCCTACTTGTAAGGATTTTATTTTACGCTCAACCTCTTCCATCGTACGATTCGGCCGCCAAGTCACCAGTTCTCCATATAAGCCCTCCGGATGTTCTGAAACATATTGGCGTACACACTCTTCAAATACTGTCCCGGCCGAAACAGTACGATATATAGAATCCATTTTTTGGGATGCCAGCTTTATAGTTCTTGCTGAAGCGCTTTGAGGAAGATAAATAAACAAATGCGCAATCTTAGTGCGAGGATAAGTATTTTCCGACCCCCCTAATGGAGAAACCGAAGGCATTTGCCGGAACCGAATGGCCAATTTATCCATCTTTTCGCGAAAAGAAGATAAAGTATCCAATCCTCTGCTTTCCGCTTCCAGGGCTTGGAGTTTTAGATGAATAAACGATTGAGTGAATTCAGTCATTAGCATTTTATTATGCGCTTCATTCTTATTATAAGCGTACTCAAACTCCGAGCGAAAAATATCCCGCCCACCAATACGCATCAGCACCTCATCGTCCGTTTGTGCAAAGAGTGTCGTCCACACGAAAAAAAAGAGAGTTATGGCTATAAACTTTTTCATTGAATTTCTTTCTTAGACCGACAAAGATACATCACTCCGCAACAATCAAAGAAACAATTCAACGATTTTTTCACGTATCTTGGTATAAAGAAACAATTTATACATACTATCGAATAGAACTTTACCTTATTTAATTTACTCCGGATGAATAATAAGAAGAGAAGAAAGCAAAGTTACAGCCTCACATATGAAACTGAAAGATAAAAAAATACCGCTACACATATGTTTCTTAAGATTCATTACAAATGCAGCGGTTTGTATGGGTACCGTTTGAAACGTCAATCAGGAACCGAAAGGCAAAAATCGAGATTGACTCATACAACTGGCAATAGCCAATTAGCTTCTTCAGCAATATCCGAATTCATAATTAGTTCAGATAATCTTTAATAATCTGCACTTCTACTTTTACTCCATTACTCAACGCTTTCTCATCCAAATTGAATTTCGGACTATGATTAGCCGGACCGTCTCCTACACCCAATATGATGAAACAGATCGGCGCTATTTCTTTGTAATAGGCAAAGTCTTCGCTAGCCGTCATTCGTGGCGCATCCACGACCCAATCGGAACCTAACGCTTCAATAGCTGCCTTTCGGGCCAGAGCTACCAGTTGAGGAGAATTCTGGATAGCCGGATAACTGAATACATAGTCCAAATCATATTTTGCCCCATAAGCACGACAGGTATTCTCTACAATAGCTTTAATACGATCGGCCACTAATGTGCGGGTAGAATCAGTTATTGTACGAACCGTAGCACCTAACGAAGCGGTTTCGGGAATTACATTGTTCGCATTGCCCGACTGAAAACGCCCTATCGTCACTACAGCCATCTCGCCGGGAGAGATATTCCGTGAGACCACGGTTTGTAGATTCATCACAATGGCAGAACCCGTCACTATAGGATCTATACCCAAATGCGGCATAGAACCATGCGAGCCTTTACCCCGAATGGTTAGATTGAAACCATCCGCATTGGTTGAAGCTGCACCTACGGGCAAAATACCGATAACTCCGGCAGGCAGGCTGGGACTTACATGCAAGCCGAAAAAAGCATCCACATCTTTCAGCACTCCTGATTTAATAATTTCTTGCGCTCCACCGGGATACATTTCTTCAGCATGCTGGAAAATAAAATAGATGGTCCCTGCCAATTCATCCTGCATCTTCGACAGAGTAGCCGCCGTACCCAGCAACATAGCCGTGTGTGCATCGTGCCCGCAAGCATGGCTCACTCCGGATACTTGCGAAGCATAAGGCAACCCGGTTTCCTCTTGTATAGGCAGTGCATCCATATCTCCCCGGAAAGCCACTGTTTTTCCCGGTTTCTTACCCTTCAATATTCCAATCACGCTGGTAGGTGTGGGACGCATCGTTTCAATATTTCCAAAACCTTTCAATATATTTTCTACATAATCAGCCGTTTGATTCTCTTTAAAAGAGAGTTCGGGATTTTGGTGTATATGACGACGCCACTCCACCACTTTATCATCAACCGATCCGTTTTGTGCCTCTGCCATGTTGCCAGAAGCGAACATAGCTACCAAAGAAATAGCAGTACATAAATAAAATTGTCTCATATTGCAATCGTTTTTCCTTTGAAAATTCAACAATACGATACTCTTTTTGTTCACCTCTCACCCTCACTCAAAGACTCTATCGATTGCGCCTCTCTTTCGCCAAACAGCAAGCAGGCTGTAAGGAAACAGGCTGAAAAAAGAAGGAGTTGTTGCATCCTCTCCAACATGACACAAATGGTCAATACATCTATGGTATGTATCGGTATATAGAAAGATTCCAAGGGTATCTTACTGAAGGGTATTGAATCCGATATAATGGTGCAAGGTAAAAGAATACGGATGATAAAAACAAAATCTGCATGAAGTGCAACAACTGCCCCACTATTTAAACTATATAGCCGGGAATCTGCAAGCCACATACTTCAGCATCTAAGAGTTTGTACTTGGGCATCTGCAAGTTGGTATCTAGGCGGTTACAGGAAAGTTCTTAGGTGGCTACAGAAATATCGCCAGGTAAAGTGCTACAACTATTTACGTATACAAAAAACTTTGTTACTATCAAAGTTCCTGTAATTTAGGTAATATTATCAGTAATTTATCTACTTCTCCATTACTTTTCCTTGTGTATCTTTGTTATACTAAAAAACAACGAATAATTATGGAAACAGTAAAACTGAACAATGGTGTGAAAATGCCCATTTTGGGCTACGGAGTGTATCAAGTAACTCCTAAAGAATGTGAACGTTGCGTTTGGGATGCAATAAGTGTGGGATACCGCTCCATTGATACCGCGCAGGCGTATCAGAATGAAGAAGAGGTGGGAAATGCGATTCGCAAGAGCGGAGTGCCTCGTGAGGAATTGTTTATCACTACAAAGGTATGGATTTCGAATGCGGGACAAGAGAACGCAAAAGCCTCCATCGAGGAATCTTTGCGCAAACTGCAAACTTCCTATATCGACTTATTGCTCATCCATCAGCCCTTTAATGACTATTATGGCACTTACCGCGCCATGGAAGAAGCTTATAAGGCAGGAAAGGTACGTGCTATCGGAGTAAGCAACTTTTATCCAGATCGTTTTATCGACCTGGCAGAGAACTGTGAGATTAAGCCTGCGGTAAATCAAATGGAGACTCATGTATTCAATCAGCAAGTGAAATTGCAGGAAGTAATGAAACCGTATGGTACCCAACTTATGGCGTGGGGGCCTTTTGCCGAAGGACGGAATGATTTCTTTACCAACGAAACACTGCGCATGATCGGGAGGAAATATGGCAAGTCGGTTGCTCAGACGGCTCTTCGTTTTCTGATTCAGTGCGGAGTGGTGGTTATTCCGAAGTCCACTCACAAAGAACGTATGATAGAGAACTTCCAGATTTTTGATTTCTCCCTGTCCCAGGAAGATATGGACGAGATTGCCAAATTGGACAAAGCAGAAAGTTTATTCTTCTCACATTATGACCCCGAAACAGTAAAGTCTCTGATGACGTATAAGATAGATTAAACGCAGACACTCACTCACCCGGATGAATTAAAAGAAGGATCCTGAAATGATTTGGAAAGCTAGTGGTTCAGATGAAAAAGCTCCATTGTATCTATAAGAACTGGCTTCATTTATCCATAGATTATCAAAAGCGTTTCTCTACGATTAAAACTGTTTGGGAGTCAGGCAAGATTTTATTTACCGGTAAGAAGGTTTTGGAACACAAAACCACATTATTTACGGACTAAAGTTAAGGCCATGAACAAGAAAACAGAAACACTTTGAGGTTTCTTTGGAACACATACTGAAAATGATGTATACATGACAGAAAAAGTGGAAGAAAGAAAAAAGAAACTGACTGTATAATTAAAAATAACTGGTAAAGCAATCAAATAACTAATCTAATTAATAAAATAGCATTAAACTGCCATAATAAGGAACAATCCTTTTCATAGTTTGGCAAAGGATAATATAGCAAAGCAGGTACAGTTTTTCTTTCATTAAAAACTGCGCCTGCTTTCACTTCAATACAAAGCGATTTGCCTGATTTAACTCGTGCCAAACACGACTATAACTAACGCAAATTACGCCTTTTGTATGTATTCAACAATCCATTGTCCCACTTCGGATGTTGAATACGCTTTCTCTCCCTCAACTTGTATATCGCCTGTACGTACGTTGGCGTCCAACGAAGCATCTACTGCCCTACGGATCAACGCACCTTCTTCCTTACAATCAAAATATTCGAACAACATAGCTACAGACAGGATTTGTGCCAGCGGATTGGCTATATTCAACCCTTTAGCTTGCGGCCACGATCCATGAATCGGTTCGAACACCGGTGTGCTCTCACCTGTGGAAGCGGACGGAAGCAACCCCATGGAGCCGCTGATACAAGAGCCTTCGTCCGTCAGAATGTCACCAAAAGTATTCTCCGTTACCATCACATCGAAGAAACGGGGATCCTGAATCATACGCATGGCAGCATTGTCTACATACATGTAATCGGTAACCACTTCCGGATACGACGGAGCCATTTCCTGTGCTATCTGACGCCACAGTCTACTGGAAGCAAGCACATTTGCCTTATCCACTACCGTGAGGTGTTTGTTGCGTTTCATAGCGTATTCGAAACCTACTTTCAGAATCCTCTCAATCTCCGGACGAGTATACATATTCGTATCATAAGCTTTGTCGTTATCTTGATACTTTTCGCCAAAGTACATACCACCGGTCAGTTCGCGGATGCATATAAAATCAGCGCCTTCCACCAGTTCGGCACGCAACGGGGATTTATGTAACAAGCATTTAAAGGTTTGTACCGGACGGATATTCGCAAAAAGCCCCAGTTTCTTACGCATTGCCAGAAGTCCTTGTTCGGGACGAACCTTGGCCGTAGGGTTGTTGTCGAACTTCGGGTCGCCTACTGCAGAGAACAACACAGCATCCGCATTTTTACATGTTTCGAAAGTAGCCTCAGGGAACGGATCGCCCACTTTGTCTATCGCATCGGCACCACAAACGGCATATTCATAATTCACTTTATGACCAAACTTCTCACATACGGCAGTCATTACATCTACGCCTTGCACCGAAATTTCCGGTCCGATACCGTCGCCGGCCAACACTGCAATCTTAAACTCTTTCATTTTATTTCTTTGCTATTTAAATTAATTGATTCTCTATCTATCTTCCCTGCGGATAAACACAAGTCTCCGCAACGACTTATTTTTCTTTTCATTCCGAATTGACCGGACTATACTGAAACTCCGTGCAAGTTTCATAATCTTTCTCTATCACATTGAGCATCTTTATGGTGGCCTTGATTGCCGCTTCTGTTTGGTCAGCATCCAAGCCTCGCGTACGAAACTCACGATCCTCGAAACTCCACGTAATAACGGTTTGCACAAATGCATCCGTACGCCCACCCGGCGGAATTGTAACGGCATAATTGACTAACATAGGGAACTTACGTCCCAATGTTACTTTATATACTTTACGCAATGCCCTTACAAAAGCATCGTACTGTCCATCGCCGCTCGAATTTTCTTCGTATTCCTTTCCATTGATAGAAATCTTGATAGTTGCAACAGGCTTCAACCCCTTGGACAAGGTTACGAAATAGCTTTTCAGTATTACGCTTTCGCTAGGAGCATTATGCTTCAGCACATCAGAAACGATGTAAGGCAAATCTTCTTGAGTTACCAATTCTTTCTTGTCGCCCAACTCAATAATCCGGTCTGTCACCCTCTTCATGGATTCCTCATCGAGTTCCAAACCTAGGTCTTCAAGATTTTTACGTATGTTTGCTTTACCGCTGGTCTTGCCTAAAGCATATTCCCGTTTCCGACCAAAACGTTCGGGTAACAAATCGTTGCAATAGAGATTATTTTTGTTATCACCGTCGGCATGTACGCCGGCAACTTGCGTGAATACACTATCGCCAACAATCGGCTTGTTGGCGGGTATCATCACACCAGAGTAAGACTCCACCACACGGCTAACGTCATTCAGCTTCTCTTCATTAATATTGGTTTCGGCATTGAAATGGTCTTTCAATATAGCCTGAACACTAGCCAATGGTGCATTACCGGCACGCTCACCCAATCCGTTAATGGTAGTATGCAGTCCCTTCGCACCACTCAACACCGCTGCCAGCACATTACTTACAGCCAAATCATAATCGTTATGCGCGTGAAAGTCAAAGTGTTTGTCGGGATACCTCTTCTGCATTTTACGGAAGAACTCGATTACTTGCAGCGGATTAAGTATTCCCAATGTATCAGGTAACATAAACCGCTGAATCGTAGTATCCTTCAACCCGTCCATTAATTGGAAAACGTAATCGGGCGAGTTCTTCATACCGCTACTCCAATCCTCCAGATATACATTAACCGAAATACCCATATCATTGGCAGCAGACACCACCTCTAAAATATCCCGGATATGTTCTTCGGGAGTTTTCTTCAACTGCTGGCTACAATGTTTCAACGAGCCTTTGGTCAGTAAGTTTATTACCCTGCCACCGGCTCTCCGTATCCAATCGAGTGATGTTGTACCGTCAACAAAGCCGAGCACCTCCACACGATTTAACAGATGGCGGCGTGCGGCCCAATCGCAAATCATCCTAAGTGCTTCAAACTCCCCATCGGAAACACGCGCCGAGGCCACTTCCACACGGTCAACCTTTAACTCTTCCAGCAACAAACGGGCAATCATCAATTTCTCATGTGGCACAAACGACACTCCACTAGTCTGTTCACCATCGCGGAGGGTTGTGTCCATGATTTCTATTTTGACGTTTTTTCCCATGCTTCAATCTTATCTTTGTTTGTCAACAAAAAATCGATATCATCCAACCCATTCATGAGGCAATGTTTCTTGTATCCGTTAATTTCAAAATGTTCGCTTTTGCCGGTAGCTTTATTGGTAATAGTCTGTTCGGGAAGGTTCACTTCCACTTCCGTCTTCGGATTTTCTTTAATGGAAGCAAACAACTCCGCCAAAAAAGATTCGCTAACTACTACCGGGAGCACAAAGTTATTGAGTTCGTTATTTTTATGAATATCGGCAAAGAAGCTGGAAACCACTACACGGAAACCATATCCAGCTATCGCCCATGCCGCATGTTCTCGACTCGATCCTGAACCGAAATTCTTGCCGGCCACCAATATCTGACCACTATAAGTCGGGTCATTCAATACAAAATCTTTATTCAACGTACCATCGGCATTGTAACGCCAGTCACGGAACAGGTTATCACCAAAAAATTTCTCTTCGCGGGTTGTCGCTTTCAGGAAACGTGCAGGGATAATCTGGTCTGTATCCACATTCTCCAAGGGGAGAGGCACGCAAGTACTTGTAATGATATTGAATTTTTGTTTCATTGTTCGTTCTATTTTATTCTACAACAAAATCTTCTGAGGAATAATTACTATAATATCTGCCACTTGTTGCGGTAAATCTTAAAACACAATAATCCGGATAGGTCACCCCTCTTTATAATATTCTGTACGTCTTCTTGCCATATCATTTCGTTGTGTTTGCTATCTAACAATACTTCCATAGTACCTTTCAACATTACGCCACGAAAAAACACTTATCGCAAAAATAGATACAAGCATGATTATTCTTCGGATATTAGGCTACATGCATTGAATGAGTATGGGTAATAAAGACACTTTGTTCGTCAATAAATAACCCCATATTTTTTCAACGTTCCTCACCATCTTGCCATCTTACAGATTATATTTTCTTTCAATCGATTAATTCTCTCGGATCGGTGATCACCCCCGTAACAGCGGCAGCAGCGGCTACAAGCGGACTGGCAAGCATGGTACGCGCACCCGGTCCCTGACGTCCTTCAAAGTTACGGTTACTGGTAGAAACCGAGTACTTTCCAGCAGGAATCTTATCGTCGTTCATAGCGAGACATGCCGAACATCCCGGCTGGCGAATTTCGAATCCAGCCTCTTGCAATACCTTATCCAAACCTTCTTCACGAATTTGCGCATCTACCATCCATGAGCCCGGAACCAGCCATGCCGTTACATTATCGGCCTTCTTACGACCTTTCACAAGTGAAGCAAAAGCACGGAAGTCTTCAATACGTCCGTTTGTACAGGCTCCCAAAAATACATAATCGATTTTCTTTCCCAGCAATGATTCTCCCGGCTGAAAGCCCATATATTCCAAAGATTTGGCATACGAGATTTTAGCTTGTTCATTCATTCCTTCCATGGTGGGAATAAACTGTGTAATGCCCATGCCCATGCCCGGGTTAGTTCCATAAGTAATCATCGGCTCAATATCTGCCGCATCAAACAAGACTTCTTTATCAAAAACGGCGTCATCATCACTCTTCAAAGTTTTCCAATAAGCAACCGCTTTGTCCCATGCTTCACCCTTAGGCGCATGTTCTCTGCCTCTTATATAAGCAAATGTCGTTTCATCCGGAGCAACCATACCGCCACGGGCACCCATCTCTATAGATAAATTACATAAAGTGAGACGCCCTTCCATAGTCAGGTTACGAACAGCCGAACCGGCATACTCAACAAAATATCCCGTAGCACCGCTGGTAGTCATTTTCGACATCATATAAAGTGCCATATCTTTAGCTGTGACTCCTTTTTTCAGCTCGCCTTCGATACGGATACGCATAGTTTTCGGACGAGCCTGGAGAATACATTGTGATGCCAGTACCATTTCCACTTCACTCGTACCAATACCAAAAGCTACTGCTCCCATCGCCCCGTGAGTTGAAGTGTGCGAATCGCCGCAAACAATCGTCATGCCCGGCAATGTCAATCCTCTCTCCGGACCTACCACATGGATAATGCCGTTCCGTTTATCCATCATTCCAAAATGTTCCAAACCGAAATCGGCCGCATTTTGAGCCAATGTATCCACCTGCGTACGCGATATAGGATCTTCAATCGGCTTATCCTGGTCATGAGTAGGTGTATTGTGATCAGGCATACAATAAATATGGTCCGGCCGGAAACATTTCAAACCTCTTGCTCGCATTCCGGCAAAAGCTTGCGGGCTGGTTACTTCATGACAGTAAAGCCTGTCAATATAAAGTTGCGTGGGACCGTCGACTACATTCTGTACGACATGCGCGTCCCAAATTTTATCAAATAATGTATTTGCCATTATGCTCTAAAAATATAAAAAATTAAACTACAGAATCCATAAATCATAACAATCATCCAGATGGGCTATAAATATGCAATCATCTTCTTCTCTTTCTGATAACTCCAATAGCTCAACCAAAAACCTCCCAAAAGAATCAACGAATAACTATTTATTCCTAGAGGGCGTGAACTTCTAAAGAACACAAACGGAGCAGCTAAAACTGGAAGTAATGAAAATGCATTTAATAAATTAAGACAAATAAGATATTTCGGCTTTCGTATCCAATTCACTATTTTGCAAATAATTAAAAGGATAAAAATAGCATATATCCCATCTATCTAATTCATTCCATCTGATTATTGCTTCACAAATTTGTTAATACAATCGATATAAGCTTCCACCGAAGCAGCCACAATATCGGTGTTAGCGCCGAACCCGTAATATACATGTCCGTCGTATTCCACTTGCATGTGTACTTTACCCACATCATCACTACCTTTGCTGATAGCCTGTATGGTAAACTCTTTCAGTACCATCTGCCGTCTGATGATTTTTTTCAAGGCTTCAATGGCTGCATCAACCGGTCCGTTGCCTGATGAAGCTGCCTCAAACTTCTCACCGGCAATGCTCAAACCCAAACTAGCTACTGAACGCACCCCTACACCACTGGTAACTTGCAAATAGTCCAGTTTGATATGATGATTCTGACTGCGATCAGCTCCGGCCAACAACAACACATCGTCATCGTTCACCTCTTTTTTCTTATCGGCCAGCTTCAGAAAATCTTCATATACCTTATCCAATTTTTCCTGTTCAAGTTCTACACCCAACACATGCAAACGATGCTTTAGTGCAGCACGTCCACTACGGGCTGTTAATACAATTGCATTATCATCAATACCCACATCCTTTGGATCAATAATTTCATAGGTTTGTACATTCTTCAGCACTCCGTCCTGATGAATACCCGAAGAGTGTGCAAAAGCATTTCGTCCAACAATCGCTTTATTAGGTTGCACCGGCATATTCATCAAACTAGAAACCATACGACTGGTAGGATAAATTTTTTGCGTATTAATATTAGTTTGAATATCAATATCATGATGACATTTAATAATCATGGCAACTTCTTCCAAAGAAGTATTTCCAGCTCGTTCACCGATACCGTTAATAGTAACTTCCACCTGACGGGCTCCGTTTAATACTCCGCTCATGGTATTAGCCGTAGCCATTCCTAGGTCATTATGACAATGGGTAGAAAGAATGGCTTTGTGCACTCCGTCTACGTGTTCCATTAAATACTTAATTTTCGCTCCATACTCATCCGGCAAACAATATCCGGTTGTATCAGGGATATTCACAACGGTCGCCCCGGCCTTGATCACCGCTTCCACTACACGAGCCAAATATTCATTATCCGTACGCCCAGCATCTTCCGCATAAAATTCTACATCTTCCACATACCTACGAGCATACTTCACCGCAGCCACTGCACGTTCTATAATCTCTTCACGATTCGAATTGAATTTATATTTAATATGGGAATCGGATGTACCTATACCTGTATGAATACGTTTATGCTTAGCATAACGCAAAGCATCGGCAGCCACATCTATGTCTTTTTCTACCGCTCGAGTCAAAGCGCAAATAGTAGGCCATGTTACCGCTTTGGATATTTCGATAACCGAATTGAAATCCCCGGGACTTGATATAGGAAAACCTGCTTCAATTATATCTACTCCAAGTGCTTCCAATTGTTTTGCTACCTGAATTTTTTCGATAGTGTTCAACTGGCATCCGGGAACTTGTTCACCATCTCTCAGTGTGGTGTCGAAAATAAATAATCTGTCGCTCATGTTTTTATCTTTTTAAGTTTTATATTCATCAAAAAAAGCCTTTCACACATGGAAGTGAGAAAGGCTTTTCAATATCTATATTCATAAATAATTACGCACGACACTCACTTCCAACCAGCCTCGCTAGTAGAATAATAATACCGTGCAATAGAATATCTATGAAACTCTTAATCATCTCAGCATTTTTCTTTTGACGTTGCAAAATTAGAGAATATTCTGACACAACAAAAGAAAAATGAAAGTTTTTTATCGACAAAAATAATAAATTAGAACTTATATTTTATTTTCCCCAATTAGTTATCACTATTTTCTATATTCCTGCAAAGGTAAATGACCGTTCATTGCACCTAATGCATTAAAAGCTAAAGAGCCCATTTCATCTTCTCCGGGCATTAATACAACGGGAGCCAAATAATCAATCTGTTCGGATAGCATTTTCACACAATATTGGCTATGAGCAATCCCTCCAGTTAAAATAATAGCATCCGTTTTTCCGCATAAAGCTACATGCATAGCACCAACTTGCTTGGCAACGGTATAAATCATTGCTTCCAAAACCAAAGCACAATGTTTGTCGCCATTTTGTGCTTGCTGTATAATAGCCGGCACATGGTTAGTCCCCACATGTGCTATCAATCCGCCTTTACCATTCAGTAACTTCTTTATTTCTTTCAAAGTATATTTTCCACTAAAACATAATTCGGCAAACTGATCCGCTGGTAAAGTTCCAGCCCGCTCAGGAGAAAAAGGGCCTTCACCATTCAACGCATTATTTACATCAATAACCCTTCCCTTCCGATGAGCGCCCACAGAAATACCTCCTCCTAAATGAACAACAATCAGATTTAAATCTTCATAAGTACAACCTCTCGACAACGCATACTTACGTGAGACAGCCTTACTATTCAATGCATGAAAAATAGAAATGCGTTCAATTTCCGGAATACCCGTCAAACGTGATTTTTCCTGGAACTCATCCACGACTTCCGGATCGGCAATAAATGCCGGACAGCCGATTTCTTTGGCCAACTCATCTGCCAATAAGCCACCCAAATTGCAGGCATGTTCCATACGGGCATGTAATAAATCATATTTCATACGTTCATTGATGCGATAAACCCCTCCGGGAGTAGGATACAATAAACCTCCCCGGGCAATAACGGCGTCAAAAGCTAAAGGAATCGAAGCTTTAGTCAAAGCTTGCAATATACGTTGTTTTCTAAAATCGTATTGTTCATTCACGCTGCCATACAGAGACAGTTCATCGGCCGTATGATGTATATTTTCTACCCATAAAGATTCTTCATTCTCATATAAAGCAATTTTAGTAGAAGTAGACCCAGGATTAATCACAAAAATTTTCATAGTCAGGTTTCTTTAAAGTTTATGTTTCGGTTATACAGGCTAAAGCTAAACTATAATATTTAGAAATACTCGAATCACTTCTTGATGTAACTACTACCGGACAAACCGTACCTTGTAATATACCAGCCATATCGGCCCGGGCAAATAAGGATACAGATTTATAAAATGTATTAGCGGCCTCTATATTAGGAAAGATCAAAACATCCGCATTGCCTACCACAGGAGAAGAGATTCCTTTTATATCTCCGCTATGCAAATCACAAGCAGTTTTCACATCCATAGGACCGTCTAGTTGCATCTGCCCAAACGCTCCCTTAATGGCATCTTCTTTCAATTTCACATAATCGAATGTATGAGGAAATTTTTCATTTACTTTTTCAGAACAATGAATTAATGCAACTCTGGGCTCTTCCAATCCGCAATAATGACAAATTGTTACAGCATAAGTTATCATTGCTCTAAACTGTTCATACGTGGGTCGAGGAATAACCGCCGAATCCGAAAAGAATACAAACTTAGGATATGCAGGTATCTGAGCCAATGTAATATGTGTTAAAACCCGTCCTTTTGGCAATAACCCTTTTTCCTTATCTAATACAGCTTTCAACAGATTATCTGTATTAATAATCCCTTTCATCAATACATCTGCTTCTCCACTACGTATAAGTTCAACAGCTTTTCTTGCAGCCATATCCATATCATCAGCCACAAATACTTTCACATAACTAGGATATTCATTATAAATAATTTGAGCTCTATGCACATACCGTTCATCAGCAACTAATAAAAATTCTGCAAACCCTTCTGCCAAGGCCCTCCTCACAGCATATTCCGTGTGAGGATCATGAGGACAAACTACAACTATACGCCTTCGACGATTCTGCGATTTCAAATAGGAAGTCAGTTGGCAAAAGTTATGTATCGGATTCATAGTATCATATTTTCAGCAAATATGATAAAAACATCCGATATATCATACAAAAATATCTAAATTTTAGGCTATATACGGTTAAAATATTGACATTATATCATATTTAAAAAGTAACGGAGGGAGTGATAGAGATAAACTGTAAGTATATAATTAACACACAACCACACCAAAACAAACACACAACTACAACCTCCCCCCAAACGCAAAAAGTCCCCCGCGGGGCATACCCGCGGAGGACTCTGCTGATCATCATATTTTCCCAATACTATTAAAAG
>CANPVZ010000022.1 GCA_947581855.1 uncultured Phocaeicola sp. | reverse complement strand
AATGGCATATGAGATGATATTAGGCGATCATATTCATATGACATCTTATTTTTTAAGACATTTACTGAATATCCCTACATACGCCATAATTTATAATTGGCTTTTACTCTATTGGGAACCATATAGGATGCAAGTAAGTATACTTGTTCGGCTTTCTCATATTTTCCTATTCGATGATAGTAATCTCCCAACCAGATATATGTTTCTGAATGAGGAATAATCTTGTTTACAATTTTATCGTCCTCCGGGTTTGATGAGCTTTTCACTAAACTTTGTACATACGTCATAGTAAATGTTACATCTCATTTATTTTTAAGTTCTCTTGTTGTAGCCTACTTAATACTTTTTCTAATTCTTTTCTGTTCGTTCCGCTTTGCTCCAATGCTCTTTCCAATTTGGTATCAGAAGTAGAACAGGAGGTTGTCAAACCTATCCAGAGCAATGTATACAGGTGTATTTTCATAAGTATTCTATTTGGTTCATTTATTCAAGGTCTCAATTTTAACAGATAATGTCCGGTTTCATTTTCCAATAGAATGTAAAACGGTTCCCTTGTTCTTTCTGTTATATATATCTCTCCGATGCACGGTGTGTTTGGATTTATATCAGTTTGGTCTTTAGATATAAGCTTCACCTTATAAAAAATATCTCCATTCCATATGCTATCGGTAAATTGTATTTGGCGGGCATCTATGCCTTTTTCCGAAAAGACTTCCTCTTTCACAAGAACCTTTATATTCTTCCGATACCGTTGCGGATATTTTTCCCTGATTAATTTCTGAGAAATAAGAGTTAGAATACTATCCCTTTTTTCTAAAGGTAGAGACGATAACGATTCGTTCGCATTCTTTTTCAATCTTACTGAATATTCAGATTTTCGTTTGCCCAATAACAACCTTTTTTTGTTTTTCCGGTCGGCAACCACTTCCGGTGGGAGAACTTTTCCTGTTATTTCCCCGTTTTGATATTCCCAACCGTTTACGAAAGGACCACCCAATAAATGGAAAAGCACATAACCTGTCAGACAACTGTCCCGTTTCAAATAAGTATTAAAACGCATGCGATTACTATGGTTACGTGCATATTCTACAGAAGGGATAATAGTCATATAGAATCCGTATTCTTTTCCGGTTATCAAATGACGTGTATAAACATACCTCGAATGAGAACGGATTAAATCTGTTTGTCCGGTTTCTTTGTATTCTATCCAGTTATCTTTTTGCATATAATCCTGTGCAATGCAATCCGTTATATCCACATCCACAGTCAATAAGGTGTCATCCCTATTTATTGTATAAATCAGCCAACTCGGATCTTTTTTCGTATAAGGGAAGTACCATTCGTTCTTTACATACGGTATTCTAACTCCGGAGGAATCTACCGTATACGGGTATGCCATGTAATGCCTGCGGGCACGGGCAAGTTCTATTGTATCTGCATCTTTTAAAGACTCTTTCAGTGCATTACCAATTGCATCTTCCCTAATAGAAGTTACTTTGCGTTGAAAGGGAAATATCGAGTCTGTCTGTACACCGGCATGTCCTTGTTCATTACTCAACCATAAGACTCGGTTCCTTTCTCCAAAATCTTTAGATTTGATAAAGATACTATGGGTTGATACCCCTGTTACATATGCGGACATATTTTCTCCTTTTATAATGTTTGCATAGAGCAATAAACCGATAAATATCAAATAAAATCTATACATAATTATTTATAATTTCGTTATTAACTCTTTAAAGGCTTTAGGTTGCATATCAATGTCCAAGTTCATTTTTCCGTATATATTTCCCATACCTCTTCCTCCTGTAATACCTTACATATAAAAATATACACCAGCACCCAGACAAAAGTGGCGAGATATGTAATCCGTTCTCGGATAATAGATTGTGCCATTGCATTCATAAGTATTTATTTTAAAGGTTATAAAAATATACACTTAAAACCCTTTTGCGGAGTTAAAAGCTGAATGTTTAAAAAGCCTGTGCATCGGGAAGGCTTTTAGGATATCAGAAGTAGACAAACTTTTAATATCAAAGATTCCCAGATGTAAAGTGTAGGCAATATTCGTAAATTTTATTAATATTTGCAAGTAAATAGCAGGAATTTCTGTCAAAATATAAATCAATATATTAAGAGTTCGCATAGTTCCTAAGTTTTTACATGAGAGGGGCGGTTCTTTAAGTATAATTTAGGAGAAAATCTGTGTAAGTGATAAGAATTGTGTTTTTCGATAACGAAACTTATGAAATGTTATCCCGTAGGTCTACGGAATATCTATTCCGTAGACCTACGAAATGCCAATTTTGTAAGTCTACAAGATAGATATCTTGTAAATCTACATAACCATCTTTCTTAGATCTGCGGAATGAAAAACTTTTAAACAGGATAGGGAACTTTCGAAACAACATGCCGGATTTGCTGAATACCCTATTGGATGAGTATAACTCCTCCATATGCCTTTTAATTGTTTCTTAAACCGTTTGGTGCACAACCATTTTGCCATGATGGCACTAGGAGGGTGCTGTTTAAAAGGACGATAGCTTTATTCGTAATAAGCATGGTCTTTGGGAAACGCTTCACCTTCCCATGCTTTTTTAGATGTCCAAGATTGCGGCCGGTCTGTCCAGAATGGGTGGGTGGCAGGCAATCCTAAAGGCAGAAAGGCAAGGGAAGCCATATAGAGACTGCCATTGTTTGTATACCAATCGGAAATGTGCGGTTGTGAACCGTTGAAACCCAAAGTCAGGAAACCTTTGTCGTTGAAGTTCCGGTTATCGCCGAACATGCGTTTTATTACTGCTGTCATAGCTGCACGGACTTGTCCGTTGGGAAGTTCCTTAGGCAACCATTCCCGCCAGGCCAATAGGGCCAGGGGTTGCAGCGTGCCGGTACGGTATGTGATGGAGCGTCCGAAAACGGGGAAGGTTCCTTCAGGCGAGATGAAACGTTCTAAAATGGCACCGAACCGCTGCATGCGTTTTAATGCGTGTTGGAAATTGCATTTGGGAGCGTTCCGTATGTTTCTTTTTCCGCCGTTGGTAAAAACCTCCAGACACTCTACATACATGGGATGCAATACGAAGCTATTATAATAATCGAAGGCAAATTCGGGACCGTCGGAATACCATCCGTCACCTACGTACCATTCTTCTATTTTTCGGAGAGAAGAAGCGATTCTGTATGTATCGCTCTTTGCTCCGGCTTTCCGTAGGAAACATTCTATGGTGGAAGAAAACAACAACCAATTTGTGTAGGGAGGGTCGATTCGGCGGAGTTGAATGAATTCGTTGATATAGCGTTGTTTGGTCAGTTTATCTAAAGGCATCCACAGTGCGTCATACCCGCGTAGAAAACTTTCCGCCACATAAGCGGCGTCAACCAATGGCTGCCCTTCTTTGCGCCACAATAAGTAATCTTTGCTTTGAGGGTCGACAGCTTGCGCGTAACTTTTCAGAGCCCATTCACGGAGTTGTTTGCGTTGCCGGCCTTCTGCCGTATCGTCATCCGGCAACGATAGCCAGGGAGCCAGTCCCGCCATTAAGCGGCCAAAGCATTCCATGTAAGTAACGCGCGTGTCGCGTCCATCCCAAGTAGGACTTAGCTCCGGTTGCATGTTTTCCTGCAATTTGCCTTCGCTCATACTGCTGAGTACCGGAGCTGCCATCCGGTAAAGGACCCCGGCCCACAATTCACGGTCGTTTGTTTCCTTTTTCTTCTTTGCCGTTGAAATCTGAAGGGGCAATAGTAATGCAACTATCACCAATAGCCATACTTGTTTTCTTATTTTCATGGTATTCTTTTTGTTTTTTCACGGTTACAAAGGTACGAATAGAAACGCATCTATGAAAATTCCAAAGAAAGATAATTTGGCTGGAGAGATAATTCCTTTAGTAAACTCGCTGTACAACAGTCTTCCGTCTTAGGTAGTAATTTAGAACTTACCGTTGCTTATTGTCTTTAGTGTCTGTAGGAAATTCAGTGTAGATTTGGCATTACTATTGCGGAAAAATTATTTAGAGCTTACCGTTGTTTATTGTCCTTGGTGTCTGTCGGAAATTCAGTGTAGATTGGGCATTACTATTGCAGAAAATATAATTAGGCCATAGTCGGTACCTGTTTCGCCCTACCATTTAAACCGATTCATTTATAATGTGCTTATAAGAGATGGTATATCGGGCGTTTTCACTCCGTGTGAAGTCGTGGAGGAGAGGGTAATTTGTGAGTTCATTCCAGTAAAATACTGATATGTAAACTATTATGGCGAGGAGGCGAAAGGTGAAACATAGAAGCGGGATTTCTTTATTAAAGTGTGGAATGAGATACTTTTAGGAGACTCTTTCATCCTGTTAGCGGGAGGTCAAGCCGTAGGCCTGTCACTTCCTGAGCCGTAGGCTTGCGGCTACCCCAAGTGCCAAGCCTACGGCTCGACATTGGATAGGTCTACGGCTTGACATCAGCCATGCTAGAGAAACCTCATCCGTCACATCTGAGCATTTGTGTTAACTAGGCTGGAGTGGCCGCAACGATCAAACTAGAGAAACCACATCCGTCACATCTGAGCATTTGTGTTAACCAGGCTGGAGTGGCCGCAACGATCAAACTAGAAAAACCATATCGGCTAAATTAGAGAAATCGTATCGGTTAAACCAAAGAAACCCTATCCGTCGTGTCCAAGTAGTTGTATTCACCATACTTGAGTAACCATCTCGCTTCGTTTATCGGTACGGACAATCGCTATGTATGGGGTGTGGAATTCGGACACCCCATATTCCATTGGCAATGTCTCGTTGCACCATCCGTCCTATCGTTCTCTCTAGCCTGCCATGTGCGTCGGGTAACAGTGAATGCCTGTGCCCGTTGATTCTTTATTGCCCCGATTCTTTGTGACCCTTCGAAAGGACGGTCTATCCGGAGGGCTACGGTCTTTTGGCGGACACTGGCGGTTTATTCTATGAAAGAAAAGAAAGTCTGACATTGCCGTGTAAACGGACGGGTCAGACTTTCCAGCTATTCTCCCTCTATATATGTTTGAATGTAAAACGCGTATTGTTTAGTAATCGCATTTAAAACGTTTCAAAAAAGCCACCGTCTTGTGTATTTCTTTGTACATAACGATGTCCTCTTTAATGAACGGTACTTCGTTGCGGTAAGCTTTCAGGAACTGTTCGATGTATGGAGACGACTTCAGCGGACGGCGGAAGTCGATACCTTGGGCGGCATTCATCAACTCGATGGCAAGAATCAGTTCCAGGTTATCCATTACTTTATAAAGTTTGGTTGCCGCATTGGCGCCCATGCTTACATGGTCTTCCTGTCCGTTACTCGAAACGATAGAGTCGCTGCTGGCGGCATAACAATACATTTTGTTCTGGCTTACCATCGATGCTGCGGCATACTGCGGAATCATAAAGCCGGAGTTTAGTCCCGGTTCGGCCACTAGGAATTCGGGAAGTCCTCTTAAACCCATAATCAGTTGGGCTACGCGGCGTTCCGAGATGTTGCCCAGTTCGGCCATGGCGATAGCTAGATAATCGTATACCAAGGCAAGAGGTTGTCCGTGGAAGTTACCGCCGGAGATAATCAAGTCCTCATCCGGAAAGATGGTCGGGTTGTCCGTTACGGAGTTGATCTCTGTCAACAATACGGAAGATGCATGGCGGATAGCATCTTTGGTTGCGCCGTGAACCTGTGGAATACAGCGGAACGAGTAGGGGTCTTGCACATGCTTGCCGGGTTGTTTTATCAGTTCGCTGCCTTCCAGCAATTTGCGGAATGCGGCGCCGGTTTCTATCTGTCCTTTGTGCGGACGCATTTGCTGGATGCAATCCATAAACGGGTCGAGGCGTCCGTCGAACGCTTCGAGCGAAATGGCAGCTATCAGGTCGGCTTTTTTAGAAAGGCGGAACGCTTTCAGAATGGCAAATACTCCGTTGGCGCTCATGAATTGTGTACCGTTGAGCAATGCCAGTCCCTCTTTGCTTTTCAGCTTCACCGGTTCCCAGCCGAACTCATCGAGTACACTGATGGCCTCGCAACGTTTCCCTTTATAATATACATCGCCCACTCCGATGAGCGGAAGGAACAAGTTAGCCAGCGGAGCCAGGTCGCCCGATGCGCCCAATGAACCACGGTCGTAAACAATCGGCATCACGTCGTTATTAAAGAAATCGATAATGCGTTGTACGGTGATGACTTGCACGCCGCTATGTCCCAACGAAAGAGCATGCGCTTTTAAGAGAAACATGAGTTTTACGATGACATGCGGCATTTCCTGTCCTACGCTACAAGCATGGCTTTTAACCAGATTCTCTTGTAATGTACTGAGTTCGTCTTGGGAAATATTATGGCTGCATAACGAACCGAACCCTGTAGTGATGCCGTATAACGGTTCGGTAGCCGTCTCAATCTTGTAGTCCAGATAATCCCGGCACCTTTGGATACGTTCTTTGGCAGCAGGAGAAAGTTCGAGTTTAAGATTCTCATTGATGATGCGTTCGATATCTTCGAAGGTCAGGTCACCGTTCCCTATTTGAAATATGTTTTTGCTCATAAGGCTACTATGTTTTTTAGATGATTCAGTACATGTTGTTCCGTTTCGATGGCTTTGTGTTCCAACTCTTCAGCTTCCGTTTTCAAATGCGTAACATATTCCGTATCTTGGATGGAACAGAGGTTGATGCGTACATTCATCAAAGCTCCCAGTATGGCGGTACGGGCGCACATGGTAGCTACGCAGGCATCGGTTATTGCATTCTGGTTGCCTTTGTAGACAATTTGTTCCAGTAGCGGCAGGACGGCACATATTTTGCGTGCTACATCCATCGGCACTTCGGCGGCATATTTCGTTGCTTCCTGAATGGCGGCGGTGCGGGCAGCTTTTTCTTCATCCGTCTCTTTAGGGAGTTTGAATGCGGCAAAGACACGGTTGTACGCTTCCGAGTCGCGGTCGACATCTTCCACAAGTTGCCGGCGTATCTGCTCGAAGTGGGCGCCAAGGTTTCTCATTTCTTCTTCATACTCGGCATACTTCTTCCTTCCGATAGTCAGTCCGGTTACCATTTCGGCCAGGGCGGTTGCCAACGCCCCGTTTAAGGCTGATATGCTTCCTCCTCCGGGAACAGGGTCGTTTCCGGCTGTTTGGGCTAAGAAATCTTTTATGGTCAATTCTGTTAACATGGTGTTTGAGGTTTTAGGTTGATTGGAACTAAAAAGAAAAAGTGTTACCAAAAGCACTCGGTTTTGCCTTTACTTGAACGAGGTAACGTTCTTCACGGAAAGGAGGTAAACTCTTCATGCTTATCCACCCAAGGCGGGAATCTTTCTCTTTTATGCTTTGGTTCATTGTTATTGTTTTTTTGTTCGTCCGGTTTCATTTTAGAACACCTGATGAACACTTATTTCTAGTTTTCAAGTATTCTCCCTTCTTTAATGGTACACTGAACGGAGTTCATTCCGGTATAGTAAGGGAGCATAGAATAGGTGTCGCTGCCGAGTAAGGCGAAATCGCCTTTTTTCCCCACTTCTATACTGCCGATGCTTTCTGCCCGGTTGATGGCCGCCGCACCGTTCAGAGTGAGGGCGGTAATCGCTTCTTCTACGCTGAAGTGCATATAAATACATGCCAGAGCGAAGGTGAGCGGGATGGAACCTGAGAAACAGCTTCCCGGATTCAGATCGGTGGCCAGGGCTACAGCGCATCCGGCGTCAATCATTTCGCGTCCCCGTGCATAAGGTTCCCGAAGGGTAAAGGCCGTGAGCGGCAATAAAGTAGCCACTACATTGTTTTCAGCCATGCGGCGGATTCCTTCGTCGGATACGTGTAGTAAGTGGTCGGCGGAAAGAGCATGTAATTCGGCCGCCAGTTCGGTGCCGCCGAACGATACGATCTCATCTGCGTGAATCTTGATGCCGTATCCCATTTCTTTGGCTGCTGATAGTAACCGGCGTGATTGTTCTACCGTGAAAACACCCTTTTCGCAGAAAACGTCACAGTTCTCTGCCAGATTGTTTTCTCTTATATAAGGTAACATTTCATCAATTAAGAAGTCGATGTAACGTTCTTCCCGGTCCTTGTACTCGGGAGGTAAAGCGTGTGCGCCGAGAAAAGTGGAGGCGATCTCTACCTTTCTGTTGGGATTGCGGTTAATGGCTGCCATTACTTTGAGCTGTTTTAATTCCGTCTCCTTGTCTAATCCGTATCCGCTTTTACCCTCGACGGTAGTGACTCCCATGCGGCTCATCGCGTGGATATATTTTTCGGCTTTTTCTTTCAGTTCATGAAAAGAAGCTTCGCGTGTTGCTTTCATGGTGTTGACGATACCGCCTCCGCGTTCCATGATGCTCATATAACTGTCGCCGCGCATCCGCCATATAAATTCTTCCGGACGATATCCGCCAAACACTAAATGGGTGTGCGAGTCTACGAAGCCCGGCAACAGTATTTGATTTTCGGCATTCAGTACCTTATAGCCTTCGGGAAGTTTCCCTTTGCGGTTCGGGCCGGCGTAAGTGATGATACCGTCGGTCACTTCTACCGTGCCGCAGGGGATGTTGAGAAGCTCATTCATCTCTTTTCCCTTGCGTGCCCCGCTGCCGACGGGGGTCACAATGTGCGCGTTGATGATTAATAAATTATTATCCATGATGTTTGTGGCTTGTTCTTATTCCATAATGCGTGCTTCCAGAATCTGTTGCATAGAGAAGTTTTCCAATCCCAGATAATAAGAAGCGGTGTCTATCAATGCCTCCATCGGAACCAGACCGATGATTTCGCTGCCAACTACGCTTACACCATAGCGGCGCGCTTCGAAACGAACCATTTCCATAGCGCGGTAGAGTGCTGTTTTGGTGTAGTCGGTCATGTTGATGGACACCTGAGTGATGCCACGCTCTTTCAACTCTACGCCCATCGCTTTGCAATAACGCAGTCCGCCTCCGATGAAACGGATCTTCTTAGCAATGTCCTGTGCAATCTCCAGGCTAGGCGTGTTCAGGTTGATATTGTATGCCACTAAGGGCATACGTGCGCCTATGGCCACTGTTCCCGCAGTCGGATGCCGTTCCTCAGGTCCGAAGTCGGGGTGCCATTCGGGCTGGTGAATTTTCTCGGCCATACCTTCAAACTCGCCTTTGCGTATGGCGGCGAGGTTTTCGCGGTGAGGCGCGGAAGCTGATTTCTCATACAAGAATACGGGCAGTTGATATCGCTGTGCCACCTCTTTGGCCACGTCCTTGGATAAGGCAATGGCTTCATCCATAGTACAGCCTTTGATAGGGATAAACGGTACGACATCTACTGCTCCCATGCGCGGGTGCTGTCCGCGGTGATGATTCAGATCGATGAGTCCGATGGCGACACCGATGGCTTCGATCACGGCTGCTTTTAAGGCTTCAGGTTCGCCTGCAACCGTTACGACCAAGCGGTTGTGATCTTCGTCGTTACTATAGTCGAGCAGTTTTACTCCGGCTTTTGCACGGAAAGGGGAAACTATCTTATCAATCTTTTCTAAGTCGCGTCCTTCGCTGAAATTGGGAACGCATTCCATCATTTTTGTCCAACTCATAGTGAGTGATTTTAGTAGGTTATTCTTTTGGTATATCCTTGTCCGCTCTTGCGTTACGAAGACCGAGCAGGGACAATCTGTTTGTTTTTATAGGTTATAAAGATTCGTCGGTTTCTTCAATCCGTCAATCCTTGGCCTCGTCAATCCGTGCCGGTTTAATACCTTTCTCTTCGAGCGTTTTTTTTATCAGTTCGTTGTCGGCAAGGTAAGGCATGGTGATGTGATAACCGTCGGCGTGGGTACGGTTAAACTCCGCTGATGTTTCCATGGCATGTTCGTTGCGTGCCCACGAACGGCGCGCAACACCACCCATCACATCCCAAAGCATGGACGAACGCAGGATGCGGTCGACCCGTTCGCTGCCGTCGCATACCATGCCGAAGCCTCCGTTTATGGCTTTGCCTATGCCTACTCCGCCGCCGTTGTGCAGAGCCACAAGGCTCATGCCGCGTGCACAGTTTCCGGCAAAACATTGCACGGCCATATCTGCCATCACGTTGCTTCCGTCTTTGATGTTGGAGGTCTCCCGGAAAGGAGAATCTGTTCCGCTCACATCGTGGTGGTCGCGTCCCAGCATGATGGGGCCCACTTCTCCGTTACGTACCATTTCGTTGAACTTTAAAGCGATATTCATGCGTCCCAGCGCATCCTGATACAGAATGCGGGCTTGAGTGCCTACTACCAGATTGTTTTTTTCCGCATCGCGGATCCATATCCAGTTGTCGAGATCCTGTCCGCGGCGTTTCGGGTCGATACATCCCATAGCGGCGTGGTCGGTTTTGATAAGGTCGTCGTGTTTACCACTGAGGCATACCCACCGGAACGGGCCGTATCCATAGTCGAACAGTTCCGGTCCCATAATATCTTCCACATAGGAAGGCCAGATGAAACCGTCTTTCTCGTCTATGCCGTTGCGGGAGATTTCTTTTACTCCGGCGTCATAGATTGCTTTCATAAAAGAGTTGCCATAGTCGAAGAAGTAAGTGCCCTTGCCCACTAGTTGTTTAATGCATTCGAAGTGTTTCCGAAGTGAAGCGTCCACCAGCTTGCGGAATGTTGCCCTGTCTTCTTTGAGCAAGCGGGTTCGCTCTTCAAAGGAAATTCCTGCGGGACAATAACCGCCTTCGTACACGGCATGGCAAGAAGTCTGGTCGCTCAGCAACTCGATGTGTATCTGGTTTTGGATAGCATATTCCAATAAGTCTACCACATTGCCGTGGTAAGCGATGGAACAGGGTTCTTTCTTTTGGAGTGACTCATCTGCCAGGCGGTATGCTTCTTTTAAATCGGAAGTGACATGCTGCACCCATCCCTGGCGGTGGCGGGTTTCAATGCGTGAAGCGTCCACTTCGGCAATAATGGCGGTAGCCCCGGCTATTTCGGCTGCTTTCGGCTGGGCTCCGCTCATGCCTCCTAAACCGGAGGATACAAAGAAGTGGCCGCGCAAATCCTTATCTTGTGGAATGCCGAGTTTTAAACGTCCTGCATTTAATAACGTGTTGAATGTACCGTGTACAATTCCTTGCGGACCGATATACATCCATCCTCCGGCAGTCATTTGCCCGTAATTGGCCACTCCCATTTGTGCGGCAACTTCCCAATCCTTCTGGTTGTCGAACAGACCTACCATCATAGAGTTGGTAATGATGACGCGAGGCGCTTCCGGTTTCGATTTGAACAATCCCAGCGGATGTCCCGATTCAACGACTAATGTTTGTTCGTCGGTCAGTTCTTCCAGATATTGTTTGATAAGTCGGTATTGCATCCAGTTTTGGCAGACCTGCCCCGTTTCACCATACGTTACCAGTTCGTAAGGATATAAAGCAATATCAAAACACAGGTTATTATCTATCATTACCTGAAATGCTTTTCCTTCGATACATTTCCCCTTATATTGGTCAATGGGTTTAGCTTTCAGGTCACCTTGCGGGCGGTAGCGGTAACCATAAATCTTGCCTCGTGTCAGCAATTCCTCCATGAATTCCGGAGCCAGTTGTCCGTGCAGGTTTTCAGGAATGTAACGCAAGGCGTTTCTCAGAGCCGTTTCTGTTTGTGCGGGAGTCAGTTTATACCCTCTGTCGGGGGCTCTTCGAATACCTTCCACAAAGGTAGGATATTCGGGCAATCGGTTAGGTAGTGTAAATGTCATAATGTTAGATTTTAACTTTGCCTGAATAAAGTATTCCGGTTTGTGCAAAGTTAGAAAATCACTCTGACAATTACAGATTCTAAGATATGTTTATGGACATATTTCTGAAATATATCGGTATGTATATCTCTTTGTTTGAAATACTTACGGAATGAGAAGCGAACTGTCTCCGTAGCTTAAAAAACGAAAGTCATTTTCCAATGCATAGTTATAAATCGTTTTCCAGTCGCCTTTTACGAAAGCTGACACTAAGAGTAAAAGAGTACTCTTAGGCTGGTGAAAATTGGTCACCATTGCTTTCACTATGTTATATCGGTATCCCGGGGCGATAATGATTTGCGTACTGGTATTCAACGTTTCCATTTCGTGCCGGTTCAGATAATCTACTATATGTTGTAGGGATTCCACAGTACTCATGTTTACCGTATTTTCGTAAGGAGTCCATTGCTTTACATGCAATTCTTCTTCCGAAGCGTCCGGATTCAATGAAAGGGCTATGCCTATATAATACAAGCTCTCGAGGGTGCGTACGGAGGTAGTGCCTACGGCAACGGCTTTTCCACCGTGTGCAATCAGTTTTTCGATGGTCTGCCGGTGTACCGAGATGTATTCGGTATGCATTTCATGTCCTTCAATCTCCTCGCTCTTAACCGGTTTGAACGTACCGGCGCCCACATGCAGCGTTAGTTCTTCCAAGTCTATTCCCTTTTCTTTTAAGCTGTTCAGTACCCGTTCGGTAAAATGCAGTCCGGCAGTAGGGGCGGCAACAGAGCCTTTTATCTTGGAGTAAACGGTCTGATAGGTTTCTTTATCGCTTTCTTGCGTTTCGCGGTTCAGGTAGGGAGGAATAGGCAACTCGCCAGCCGTTTCCAATATATCGGCAAAAGTAAATGAAGGGTCGTTCCATTCGAAGTCCACCCAATGGCTGGTTCCCCGGCATTCGCCTCGTGTGGCGGTAAGCGTTATGTTCTTGCCTTTTATTTCAATTTCTCTGGAGAGAACCCCTTCTTTCCATTTCTTCAGGTTGCCTATCATGCAGAGCCAACTGCATTTCTGTGTTTGTTGGAAAGCGAGTACATAATCGTTGGGTTGAACCGGTTCCAGACAAAATACTTCTATCAGCGCGCCCGTCTCTTTGCGGAAATGTAATCGTGCCTGAATCACTTTCGTATTGTTGAATATCATCAGGCTTCCGCTTGGCAAATAGGAGGGGAGAGAAGTGAAAACGTCCCGGCTCACTTCGCCGTGCCGGTAGACAAGCAGCTTCGACTGGTCGCGTACGGAAAGCGGGAATTTGGCAATGCGTTCATCGGGAAGCGGATAATCGAATTCGCTGATTTTAATATGTCTGGTATCGTTCATGATCGTTATCTTCTTTTTAAGTTGGCGGCAAAGGTATATAAAAAAGTGCGATTATTTAATGCCCGGTACATAAGAAAGTCGAGCCACCCGGTGTCTTTATGGTGTGGAAAGCATGACTTCTATTTGTTTTCTTAGAGGAATCTTAGATGAAGTCTGTGAAATCCCGCACCGGAAGGATAAAGAAGCTGTTCTTTGGTTCCACATCCGTTCGAATGTTGCAATGTTGCAAATGTTGCAGCGGTTTTTTTTCTCACACACGTGCGCGCGTACGCGAGGGAATGTATGATGTCAACGTTCCTTGTGATGTATATTTCTCTTGAGATATCCCAGTCGAACGTTTTTGCTATGTCCGTTCCTCTTTTGTATGAGAAAAATTTCTCTATAGCGAATGCTTTTTATTCTTTTTTTACTACATTTGTCGGAGATGCTTCTATAAAAAAACTGTTATAATGATGAAATATTACATTTCCTTTATATGCTTTATTCTGTTATTCTGCCATGGTTGTGGTAAACGGGAGGCTGCTCAGCCGGAGAAGGGGACGCTTATTTCCATTGATATGGAATCGGCATTGCCAAGCTCCCGTTTTTTGGAGAAAAGGGAAATGATATCTCTTGAGAATAAAGGAGATACTTTCCCCGGGTTTGTGCATAAGTTATTGGTTGAGAATGATACATTGTATTTATTGGATACATTCAAAGCGCATGGACTATATGTGTATGATAAGAGTGGACATTTCCTGTATTCCTATAACAATGTGGGGCAAGGAAGAAAAGTATGTTACGGATTTAAACTTTCTCGAATCTGATAAGTTACTGGTATTGTATTTTAACTGCGATTCAAACGCTTATCTGTTCTTTTATAACAAAGAGAACAAGCGTCAGATTCTGACGGTCGATAACGAGAAAGCGTTTTTCCGTCCTATGGCGATATGTAACGACAACATTCTTTTCGTTGAAATGAATGATTCTTGCAATATGGTAAGCAAATACCGTGTTTTGATGGATTGATACGGATTCTTCTCTCGCGTGCGCGCGTACGTGTGTGGGAGAAAAAACCGCTGCAACATTTGCAACATTGCAACTTTCGGACAGATGACTTGTCTTTTGGTGACTGACGCTACCCCAAGCCGTGAGCTTACGAAGTGCAATGTAATATATTTGATTTTTGACACATTTATTTAAATATATAAAAAAGGAATGAATAAAATTGTATTAATCGGGTTGTTAATTTGTACAGCTTGTACATCGCGACCTAATAAAGCGACTGTAGGAGAAACGTCTGGCGTTGATTCTATAAAGGAAATAAGTTTGAAGGGGATTTGTTTGGTAACGGATTCTGCCTTGTGGGGAATGAAAATTGATTATGTTTGTGATAACAGGTTGTTTATACAGGAATTGGGAAATACGAAACAGTATGGAATTTATAAAGTAAATGGTACTAAATTGCAAAGTGAAGGATCTTTTCTGAAAAAAGGGAATGGTCCCTATGAGGTATTGCATCCTGATTTGTGGGGGCATACTAAAGATTCAGCGTTCTATATTTCCAATTTTCCTGGTAAACTTGATAGAATATATAGAATATCAATGAAAGATGTTTTGGATGAAAAGAAATGGGAAGTTATTCAATTTCCTGAACCCCAAAAAGAGATGCTATTTTTCCCTTCTGTTGCAATCATGAATGATAGTTGTTGTGTATTGACTGGTTCTGGGGTAAACAGTGAAAGTATATTGTCTTATATGAATTTTAAGTCTGGGGAAATTACAGAATTAAGTTTTAAGTTTCCAGGGTTTCGGACCGCAAAGGATCCTTGCGTTATGGAACATCTTGTTTATTGCGATGCTCAGCTCTTGAAACACCCTTCATTGGATAAATTGCTCTATGCATGTCGGTCGGGGCGATATATGCATATTATTGAAATACAAGATAAGAAAATTAAGCGTGTGATACCCTTGTTTTCCCAAGAGCCGTCTTATGAAATGAATTCGAAATATAAAAGACTGAAAGAAGATAGTTATAGAGGTATTATTGCGAAAGCTACAGAAAACTTTGTCTATGGTTTAATTATTCCTTATACAAAAAAAGAGGCAAAAGCGAATGAGTCATATAAGTCTTTGCCAAATTATTTTAGTGATCAGTTATACGTTTTCGATTGGGATGGTAATCTTATTAGGAAGTATTTATTAGATCGACCTGTATGTTCTTTTGATGTAGATGAAACTAAAGGCGTGCTTTATGCCACATCCTATGATAGTAGCAATGAACCTATAGTCATTCAATATAATTTTTGATTTGGACTATGCTGGAGCGGGGTCTTGTTCTATTTCGAAATGTAGGTGGAACAGGGCTTCGCTCTTTAGGAATCTGTTAGAGCATAAGCTTGACTAATGGTTTGATGCAGGCTTGTCTGATGTGCTCACTTAGGCTTCACGATATGCTTAAGTAGATAGGGCTGTTTCTTTCCCTTAGGTTTGTGCGTTATAACGAGGTAGCGGTCTGGGGTGGAAAAGCGTAGGGAAGGACAGGTGATAGGCGATGTAAAAAAGGGAAAAGAATTGTATATCCCGGAAAAGCTCGTTACCTTTGTCATGCTAAAATGAGATAAATATATGAACAGGAAAGAAACTCCCATACTGCTCCTGACCGGTTATCTGGGCAGTGGAAAAACAACCTTAGTCAACCATATTCTTTCGAATGAAAAGGGCATCAAGTTTGCCGTAATAGTAAACGATATAGGTGAAGTGAACATTGATGCCGATCTGATACAGAAAGGCGGTGTGGTAGGAAAAAAGGATGAAAGTCTTGTGGCGCTTCAGAACGGGTGTATCTGTTGCACGCTGCGGATGGATTTGATAGAACAGATTAACGACATCCTGAAGATGCGGCGGTTCGATTATATCGTTATCGAAGCCAGCGGCATTTGCGAACCGGCTCCTATTGCACAAACCATCTGCTCCATTCCGAGTATGGGCGGTGAATATACCGAGTACGGACTTTGTCGTCTGGACAGTATCGTCACCGTGGTGGATGCCTTGCGTCTGCAAAGCGAGTTTTCTTGTGGAGACGGTCTGACACGTAAGGGCTTGGATGAGGAGGATATCGAGAACCTGATTATCCAGCAGATTGAATTCTGCAACATCATTCTGCTGAACAAAGCGGCGGAGGTGAAACCTGCCGAGCTGGAACGTATCAAACAGATTCTTCAGGCTTTGCAGCCCGGTGCTGAGATCATAGAATGCAATTATGCGGAGGTTGACCTCAATAAAATTATCCATACCGGAAAGTTCGACTTCGAGCGTGTGGCTACTTCGGCGGGTTGGATTCGTGAAATAGAACGTCCGGTTACCGAAGAGGAGGAAGCCGAGGCGAAAAGGTATGGACATCGCCCTAAGCAGGAACGTGACGGCCTGGACGGACACTCTCATCATGTGCATGGTGACGAAGACTTTGAGGAACCGGAACATGCAGAGCACGATCACGAGAAACGCAGTCACTCTGAGTATGACCATGTAGAACTCGACCATGCAGAGCATGAGTACGAGGAACACGGTCATTTAGATCATGACCATTCAGAGTATGAGTACGAGGAACACGATCACTCAGAACATGACCATGCAGAACTCGACCACGAAGAGCATGACCACGAAGAGCATGCACATGGTCACGGACATCACCATCACCACCACGAAGGAGGCGAAGTGGAAGAATACGGTATCGGCACATTTGTTTATTATCGCCGTCCGGCCTTCAATGTCGACAAGTTTAATCGTTTTGTCACGACTAAATGGAGTAAGAACATCATTCGCGCCAAGGGAGTTTGCTATTTCAGCAACAACCGCGACATGTCTTACCTCTTTGAACAAGCCGGTGTGCAGAAAACATTGAAGGAAGCCGGTATGTGGTATGCTACAGCCCCGGAGGAAGACCTGATACAACTTATGATTCAGGAACCGGGTTTGATGCGCGACTGGGACGAGAAGTATGGCGACCGTATGCAGAAGATTGTCTTTATCGGGCAGCATTTGGATAAGGAAGAACTGACGCGCGAGCTGGATGAATGTCTCGAGTAGTCCTGTGTAATGCCTTGTGAACATGCGTGTTGAGGTGCACCGTTCTGCGTGCTGACGTAGAAGGCGCAACCTCGCGACGCCGAGCTGTCTACGTTGCAACGTAGAGCCGTCCACGTCAGCATGTGGAGGCGTCCTTCTTTATGGCTGTATCTTCATGGATTAAAAAAGTAATATGGGTAACGAGATAAGTAATATGGGTATAAACAGATTCGTTTCCATACGTTAATTTTGCATCGTACCCGAGAAGATGTCTACTTTAAAATAGAAATAAATAACAGGAATTACTTATGAAGAAACAGTTCTTTCTATGCACGACAATCTTATTGCTCTTTACCGTAGTGGTGAAGGCGCAAGGTGTTGCCGATACCCTTTTGCGGCAACGGATTCATGCCCTTAATGAAGTGGTGGTCACAGGCACCCGTAATGAGACCGATGTCCGCCATCTGCCTATGACGGTTTCGGTTATTGGCCGTACACAAATAGAACAGAGAAACGAACCTTCCTTACTCCCTTTGCTTACCGAGCAGATACCGGGGCTTTTTACCACTTCGCGTGGTTTGTTGGGCTACGGCGTGTCGGGAGGGGCGGCCGGACAAATGTCTGTACGCGGAGTGGGTGGTCCGGCCCAATCGGGAGTCCCCACCACCGGCTTGCTGGTGCTGATTGACGGCCATCCCCAATATATGGGGTTGTTTGCCCATCCCATATCCGATGCTTACCAGCCTTTTCTGGCCGAGCGCGTGGAAGTGTTGCGCGGTCCGGCGTCCGTATTGTACGGTTCGAACGCAATGGGCGGAGTGATTAATATTGTTACCCGTAAGATACGGGAAGATGGAGTGAAAACACATGTAAATGTGGGCTATGGTTCGTATAATACATTGCAATCGGAAGTCACCAACCGCATCAGGGCCGGACGTTTTACCAGTGTGGTGGGAGCTTCTTACAATCGTACCGACGGACATCGGGATAACATGGGATTCGAACAATATAGCGGCTACGCGAAGCTGGGGTACGAACTGTCCAAAGCATGGAATCTGCGGGCTGATATAAATCTGACCCATTTTAAGGCATCCAATCCGGGCGAAGTGACCGAACCTTTAATTGATAACGACCAGCGCATTACACGGGGTATGACCTCTTTTGCATTGGAGAACAATTATAAAAAGACTTCGGGTGCTTTGAGCTTTTTCTATAATTGGGGTAACCATTGGATTAACGACGGATATAGTGGGGACGAACAACCGCTGGACTACCGTTTTAATTCGCGCGACAACATGTTAGGGCTTTCGTGGTACCAGAGCGTGCAGCTATTTCCGGGAAACCGTTTGACGGCGGGAGTGGATTATTTTCATTTCGGAGGAGAATCGTGGAACCAACCTGTTGGCGGAGGCGCACGCCAACCACAGGTGGATAAGACGCAGGATGAGGTGGCGGGATATATGGATTTTCGTCAGGCTCTGAACTCTTGGTTGACTTTGGATGCGGGAATACGCGTCGACCATCATTCGCACGTGGGTACCGAATGGGTTCCGCAAGCCGGCTTCTCTTTCGGGCTACCCCGAAGCGCGGAACTTAAATTGATGGCAAGTAAAGGTTTCCGTTATCCTACTATTCGCGAGCTGTATATGTTTCGTCCGGCTAATCCCGATCTGGAACCGGAAAGGATGTGGAATTACGAACTGGCCTATTCGCAGCGGTTGTTCGAAGGGCGTCTCTCATACGGGGTGAATATCTTTTATATGAACGGTGAGAATCTGATTATGCGGATGCCGGTAGATGGACGCCAGATGAATGTCAACACCGGTAAAATAGAGAATTCGGGAGCTGAAATGCAGGTTGCTTATCGCTTTTCTCCGGTATGGGTGGTAGATGCTAATTACAGTTATCTGCATATGAGACAACCTGTATTGGCTTCGCCCGAACACAAACTTTATACCGGAATTGCCTGTTCAAAAGGACGGTGGTCGGTATCTACCGGCGTGCAATATATAGCCGGGCTTTATACGGACGTGAAAGTAGGTAATACGGGCAGGTATACGAAAGAGAACTTTGTATTGTGGAATGTGCGCGGACAGTTCCGTGCTTCCCGGTGGCTTCAAATCTGGCTTCGTGGAGAGAACCTGCTGGCACAACGTTACGAGATAAACGCCGGATTCCCTATGCCTAGAGCTACGGTGATGACAGGGATAAACCTGAACCTTTGAAAGATAAAGAAAGAGAGGGCGGATGCAGACCGGTACTTCCGGTTTCGGGATAAGCCGGATCTTTAAGAAAAAGGAACAGGGAAGAGGGTATATGATGGAAGGAAACTCCTTTTGTTAAGAAGTTGAATGATTGTTTAATAATAAAATAGTATCGCAATGAAACGAATTTGTATGATGGCCATGATGCCTCTCGTATGTTTTGTGGCAATGGCTTGCGGACAAGCAAAGAACAGTAATGATGCGGTTACGCAAAATGCATCCGGTCAGACTGGATCTCCTGCTAAAGTGTATATGGTAAAGGATATTACGCCGGAGAATCTGGTACGGATTTATGAAGCTCTCGGACGTGAAGCCAAGGGTAAAGTAGCGGTGAAACTTTCTACCGGCGAACCGGGCGGGCACAATTTTTTGCAGCCGGCTCTCATTAAGGATTTGGTACAAAAGGTAAACGGTACCATTGTAGAATGCAATACGGCTTATAGCGGCGGTCGTGCAAAAACGGCCGATCATTTGAAGGCTGCCGAAGAGCATGGCTTTACAGCGATAGCGAAGGTGGACATTATGGATGCGGAAGGCGAAGTGGCCTTACCTGTTAAAGGCGGCAAACACCTCAAGGAGGATTTTGTGGGAGCACACTATCCCGACTATGATTTTACAATGGTGTTATCTCATTTTAAAGGACATGCGATGGGCGGTTTCGGAGGTGCTGTTAAAAATATCTCTATCGGCATTGCTTCTTCGTCCGGAAAGGCATGGATTCATTCTGCCGGCAAAACAAAGAGTACTGCGGAAATGTGGGGCAACCTTCCTCCGCAGGATGATTTTCTGGAGTCTATGGCGGAGGCTGCCAAAGCAGTAGCAGACCATTGCGGAGAAAACATTCTTTATATAAATGTAGCCAACAATTTGTCGGTGGATTGCGACTGTGATGCACATCCTGCTGCTCCCCAAATGGGCGATATCGGCATATTGGCTTCGCTCGACCCTGTAGCGCTGGATCAGGCTTGTGTGGATTTGGTGTATGCATCCGAGGACCCCGGCAAAGTGCATCTGATAGAACGAATGGAGTCTCGTCATGGTATCCATACGCTCGAACATGGCGAAGCGATAGGATTAGGCAGCAGAAAATATGAATTGATAGATTTGGATAAATAGACTTTAAAACCCGAAAAATAGTAGAAGAGACCGCCAGGGAAATGGAGGAGTATATACTTCCCGTTTGTATGGAGGTCTCTTTTTTAATGGATAGCTCGGAGATTGTATGGCGAAGAGCTGAAATAAGACTTTAATATAAAAGATATGACACTGGAAGAATTTTTGAAGTATGTAGAGACACGGAAATCTCTTAGCGGAAGAGACCTTCACTGTTTTATGGACGAGATGAGCAATGAGGCGAGACGTATAACGTTTGAACTGAATGCATCGTATCATGAGCCTGAGGAAGTGCGGAACCTTTTATCGCGGCTGTTTGGCAAGCCGGTTGATCCTTCGGTAAAGGTATTTCCTCCGTTTTATACGGATTTTGGAAAGAATATAAAGATTGGCAAGAATGTATTCATTAATGCGTGCTGCCATTTTCAGGATCACGGCGGGGTGGAACTTGGCGATGGCTGTCAGATAGGGCACAATGTAGTTTTCGCTACGCTTAATCACGGTCTGGCACCGGAAGACCGCAGTAATACTTATCCTGCTCCCATTGTGTTGAAGAAAAATGTTTGGGTAGGCTCTAATTCAACTATCCTTTCAGGGGTGACCATTGGTGAGAATGCCGTTGTGGGAGCCGGTTCGGTGGTTACAAAGGATATCCCGGCCAATACGGTTGCAGGCGGCGTTCCGGCAAGGATTATCAAACATATTGAATCAGTAGTGTCCCATTAAATTTAGAGGCCCCTATTTTCCCGTTGAAGTACCATAATAAAGTGTGAATATACAGGCGGTATGATTTATTATCTCATAAAGTTTATATAGAATAAGGAACAGAGGGCTTTTGAAAACCAATGTCCTGAAACCTTATTCGATATATTGTTTAATGAAATTCATAAAGAATATAAATTCAAATCCGTTTATTCGAAGCATGCCTGTAATCGATAGATTATTAATTACCTACAGTAGCCTATGTATCTTTTAACGGGACAGTAGTGATATTGAATAGAAGGTGACCGGAAACCGGAGCTTTGGGATTTGCAGAAGACCGGTCAGGCAATATAAATATTATACGTGAAAACTCTCAAGGAAAAAGAAGCTTTACTATCTTTGCTGAATCGTATATTCTGCCTTTCTGTATGTAGGTTGAATATAGTTGGCGATGTTCATGGGAAACAGGCTTTGCCGATTGCTACGAGTCGCTTCAGCTCAAGTTGGATATATAACGAATGGATAATGAAAAACGCTTACTTCTTCCTTTTATTTTTTCTGTTGATATGCCTCTGCGGATGCGGGAGCCATCCCGAACTTACCGGTATGCAACAAGTGTTATATGGATTCGAACATCCGCAGGATTCAGCCCGTACCAAGCTTTGGTGGTTTCATGGTGAGACGGAAACTACGCGGGCCGGCATTACGGCTGATTTGGAAGCTTTCCGTAAGGAAGGAGTAGGCGGCGTGGTATATTACGATCAGGTGCATGGTAAATGCAACGGAGCGTTGGAGGCGTTCTCACCTCAATGGTGGAAGATGCTGGTGTTTGCTTCACAGGAGGCCCGCCGTCTCGGACTTACTTTTGAAGCCCATGTTTCCAACGGTTATGTGGCAGGAGGCCCGTGGATCACTCCGGAGCTGGGAATGCAGATGTTGACCTCTACGGATATTCTTGTGGAGGGAGGAAAAGAGGTGGAGCTGGCTTTGCCGGAACCGGAGGCGCCTTATCGATATTTCCGAGATGTAGCGATACTGGCATTTCCTTTCCGGGAAGGGCTATGGGAAGATACCGACAGCTTGAAACCGCTTGTCACAACGAATATACCGAATCAGGATGCTTGGGCTTATTTCCGCAAAACGAAACGGTTGCCTGTTGTCCCCGCACAGAAACCGGGACAGTCGGCATGGATTACCCTCGATTTTGGTCGTGATTTTACGGCACGCAGCATTACATATGAAACCCGTCCCAGAGGAAAAGCCACTACCAGTGCTACCAATGTACCGGCACCTCCTTCCGATACGTTTGTCGGAACGGGTTATCGGGTGTTACCGGATCTGGGTCAGTTGGAAGTCTCGACCGACGGAAAGAGTTACGTGGCTGTTTGCGACCTGAAACCGGTTTATAAGGCTCATTCCGGCTGGAAACAGAAAACAGTATCTTTTCCTGCGGTAACGGGACGCTATTTCCGTCTTCGTCTGCATGATTGGTTCGAGGCGGATGAAAGGAACAAGAATTTGCAGATAGGAAATATAGTGCTTTCCGCCCGTGCCAGTGTCGACCAATGGGAAGAGAAGGCGGCTCTTTATTCGGAGTATATAGAGGGAGACCGTACACCCACCTATGCAGAAAAGGAAATGATTGATAGCGACCGAATGATAGATCTGACGGGATTCACCGATTCGCTCGGTGTGTTACGTTGGAAAGCGCCCGCGGGCAAGTGGGTGGTGATGCGTTTCTCCCATGTTCCGACCGGCAGCAAAACAAAGCATGGACGTAAAAACCTGATGGGATTGGAATGCGATAAATTATCGGCCGAGGCCGCCGAAGCGCAATGGAACCATTATTTTAAAGTTATAGCCGATACTATTGCGGCAAACGGGGGCCACCTTCAAGGTATGGCTATGGATAGTCATGAAGCCGGTTCGCAGAACTGGACCTCGGGATTTGAAAAAGAATTCGAGCGTTTGCGCGGGTACGATTTAAGGAAATATTTGCCTGTTATGGCAGGATATGTAGTGGATTCGCGCGAGGTTTCCGACGGTTTCCTTTATGATGTCCGGCGGACGATAGCAGATTTGGTGTCGTACAATTATTATGGAACTTTCCGGCGTTTGTGCAAGGAACGGAACCTGACCTTTACCGCCCAGGCTACCGGTAATGCGCTTTGTCTGGTTGCAGACCAGATACAGGCGAAAGGACAAGTGGACAAACCGCAAGGAGAGTTTTGGGCTATTCATCCGGATGGAAATTATGATATAAAAGAAAGTTCTTCGGCTGCTCATTTGTACGGTAAGTCCATCGCTTCCGGCGAGGCTTTTACCGATGCCAAGTTCGGACATTCATTGGCTTACATCAAGCAATTGGCCGATTATGCTTATTGTTTTGGTATCAATGAATTTGTAGTTTGCGCTTCTGCCTACCAGCCTTGGTCTGACAGGATTCCCGGCAATACCGGAGGCGGCCGTCATTACTGCCTGAATCGGAACAACACGTTATGGCCCTATAGCAAAGGTTTCTGGGATTATCAGGCTAGATGTGCTTATGTAATGCGTCAGGGAATGCCCGTAGTGGATTTTTGTCTTTATTTGGGAGAGAACGCCCCGGTAAAGATTCTGACGCACCGTCTTCCGGAGTTTCCCGAAGGTTTTGATTTCGATGCTTTTACGACAGATGCTTTACTTTCGCGGATGGATGCGGAAGAGGGTCGCATTATGTTACCCGATGGAATGAGTTATCGCATGATGATTCTTCCGGAAAGCGGAGAAATTACGTTGGATGCTCTACGGAAAATCGCTTCGCTGGTTGAGGCAGGTGTTTCTGTTTATGGTGTACGTCCGGTCGGTTCGCCAACCATGCACGATGCAGGCGCAAAGTTGGAATATAAGAAATTGGTTGAATCCCTGTGGGGAGAAGAAGATATTCCGCAAGGAAGCCATAACTACGGGAGAGGAACGGTATATTGGGGAATGCCTTTGTCGGAGGCCGTGACGAGCGCCGGTCTTGTGCCGGATGTAGAATGGCCCGGTCACAGGAAATTCTATTATGCGCACCGCGTCCTTGCCGATGGCGAACTCTATTTTCTGGATAATCATGAAGACACTCCGTTGGAACATACTTTTACGTTCCGTTGCAGCGGCAAGACGATCGAATTATGGAACCCTGTAACGGGAGAGCGTTTCAAACTGCATGGCACTCCTACTGTTGACGGACGTATGAAAGTTGCTGTCCGGATGGCTCCCCGCGAATCTTTCTTTATTGTATTCAGCGAGAAAGCTTCCGGTAACCTTCCGTGGAAAGACTGGAACAGTCGGGAGGAAGCAGTACCGATTCAGGGAGAATGGACGGTGGACTTTGCTGCGGGGATGGGTGGACCCGGCAAGGTAGTATTTCCGGAGTTGGTTGACTGGACTACACATAAAGATGAGCGTATTAAATATTATTCGGGTACGGCTGTTTATCATCAGACTTTTTCTGTAACAGATAACAGCATGCCGGATAATAAACACTTTCTGCTTCGTTTCAATAAGTTAGGAGCAGTGGCGCGCGCGTGGCTCAATGGAAATGAGGTCGGTACAGTATGGTGTTCCCCTTGGGAGATAGACATTACCCGGTTTTTAAAAACGGGAGAAAATGAGCTGAAGATAGAGGTCGCCAATTCGTTGATGAACCGTATGATAGGTGATTCCATGCTACCGGAGAACGAACGCTTTACCTATTCCGCAACACCTGTGGCGACTCCGAAAGATACATTAGTAGCGTCCGGCATTATCGGTCCGGTATGGATTGTGAAACGGGCTGGCTTTTAAGCTCTAAGGCTATGACAGCTGCAAAGTCCCTAAGTTTACGACTTTACGACTGCTCCAAAGTCCTAAGCTTACGGTAGCCACGAAATTCTAAGCTTACGAAAGCTACGAAATTCTAAACTTACGGCAGTTACGAAACTCTAAGCTTACAACAGCTACGATAAGAGATTGGAAATAGATCTTAAATAAGTCAAGTGGAGCGGATAAATATGCGAAGGTTTGTAAATCTGTCGAATTCGTACTCTTTCTTTCTTTTTGTTTGTTTGTTTGTTTCTTTCTTTCTTTCTTTCTTATGTCGGTATGATTGTTTACGGAAGGGAAACGTTCTTCTTGATGGGGTTTATTCTTTGTTCAGTCATTTTTTATGCCGGTATGATTGTTTACGGAAAGGGAAATGTTCCTCTTGATGGGTTCGTTCTTTGTTCAGTAGTTTTTTATACCGATATAATTGTTTACGGAAAGAGAAACGTTCTTCTTGATGGGGCTTATTCTTTGTTCAGTAGTTTTTTATACCGATATAATTGTTTACGGAAGGGATAATGTTCCTCTTGATGAGGTTCGTTCTTTGTTCAGTAGTTTTTTTATACCGATATAATTGTTTACGGAAGGGAAACGTTCTTCTTGATGGGGTTCGTTCTTTGTTCAGTAGTTTTTATACCGATCTGATTGTCTATGGAAGGGAAATGTTCTTCTTGATGGAACTCACTCTTTGTTCAGGCGTTTCTTTACTACGGCCGGATTGCCGGCTGCCAGTGAATCAGCAGGGATATCTTTCGTAACCACACTTCCAGCGGCAATGATGCAGCGGTCGCCTATGGTTACACCCGGGCAAACTATTACTCCGCCACCCAGCCAACAGTCATTGCCGATGGTGATAGGGTAGGCATATTCTTTTTCTTCGCGGCGTTCGATATAGTCGATGGGATGTTGTGGCGTATAGAGCTGGCAATTGGGACCTATTAATGTATGGTTACCTATACGGATGCAGCCTCCATCGAGAAATGTGCAATTGTAATTAATGAAAACATGTTCGCCTATGGTGATGCTGCCATGTGCGTAGTCGCAACGGAAAGGCGGACAAATAACGGAGCTTTTCGGTAACCCCGGAACTACCTGCTCTATAACTTCTCGGTAATCGTCATCGTAAGTGCTCATAGTCTGCAACTTGGCGCACATAGCTTTGGCCTGTTTCAGAATGGCTTGCATTTCGGGTGTGGAGAAGTCGGCCAACTCGCCGCTTCGCATTTTTTCCAGTTCACTTTTCATAGGACACTTAAATTTAGGGTGCATGGCAATATCTTGAGGGAGTGCAGAACCACTCTTATTCAAGAAGGTCTAGTGCATCTCTATTGATTGGCAACATACTTTTCGTATAGTAGACCTTTATATAAAACTTTCTGTTTGCAAAAATAGAGAAAAGATTCGGAGACATTCGTAAAATAATAGCGATATTTGCAGAAGAATGGAACATAGGCAGTTGGAAATTCCGGCAGACTTAGTATAAATGGAATATAGAAACTTCAGTCTATATTCGGATTGTTGTTTCATACCCGGCTGTGAGGACTTTAATGCGACTTTACATATAAATGGCGGTTTATGTGCCATGCGGATTGAATAAAGGAACTTTTTGCTTTAAAAGAAATAGAACAGTTAAATAATAGACATATGAAAATAGGAGATAAAGTGCGCTTCCTGAGCGAAGTAGGAGGCGGTATAGTGAAAGCTTTTCAGGGAAAGGATACGGTGCTGGTGGAAGATGAAGACGGATTCGATATTCCGATGCTGGTGCGCGAGTGCGTAGTGATTGATACGGATGATTACAATATCAAAAGGAAACCTCAAGCACCTTCTTCTCATACTCAGGCTGGTGCGGGCGCTTCCCGCAGGGAACGGACTGAGGCGACATCTATAGAGAGGGCGGACGAAAAGGAACCGGAGATTACTTATCGTCCGGCGGAAACGAAAGAAGGTGAAAAGCTGAATGTGTTGTTGGCTTACGTGCCGCAGGATATAAAGGCTATTTCCGCTACGGCGTTCGATACATATCTGGTAAACGATAGTAATTATTATCTGTATTATACGTATTTGAGTGCGGAAGGTAAAAGCTGGAAAGTACGTGCACAGGGCAGTATTGAGCCGAACACCAAGTTGTTTCTGGAAGAGTTTGAAAAAGACATATTGAACGAACTGGAACATGTGGCTGTTCAATTGATAGCGTACAAAGACGGACGTAACTTCCAGTTGAAACCGGCGGCCAGTGTAGAGTTGCGTATCGATACAGTGAAATTCTATAAGTTGCATACGTTCACCGAATCGGTTTATTTCGAAGAACCTTCCTTACGTTATGAGGTAGTAAAGGATGATGTGCCGGCCCGTCAGGTATTCGCTGATGCGGAATCGTTACAACAGGCTTTGATGCAGAAGAAGAACGTGGATAAATCCCAGCCGCAACCGCTTGTAAAACGACCTCAGCAAAACGAAATCATAGAGGTGGATTTACATATCAATGAATTGCTCGACAATACCACCGGCATGAGTAATAGCGAGATGTTGAATTATCAGTTGGATGTGTTCCGCAAAACCCTGGAAGAACATAAAGGAAACAAAGGACAGCGGATTGTGTTTATTCACGGTAAAGGGGACGGAGTGCTTCGCAGCGCGATTCTGAAAGAACTGAAATCCAAGTATAAAACCTATACAAGCCAGGACGCCTCGTTCCGTGAATACGGATTTGGCGCTACGATGGTGACTATCCACTAAAAACAATCGAAGGTATTCCAAAGGGAGACATTAGATTGTTTTTAAGCTGGTATCTTTATAGGCTGTTCTTGATGAGTGAGTGGATATCCGGCTTGTAGGATATCTCCTTTGAATCGGATATTTAATTATTGATTAATCAGCGAAAAGGATTGTCCAAAAAGTAAAAATTGAATTAGCTAAAGTTACAGATTGTAACTGAGTAAATAAAAAGCACCACTTCGGGCCTATGAAAATTAGGTGTAAAGTGGTGCTTTTCTTTATACTTGAGTTCGGTGAGTCCTAAATCGAAAGTTTTAATCTAAACTTTCATACTTTTGGGATAACCCCTTTTTCTATTTAATTGGGATTTGATTCTTTATGGTTATAATGTTCGGTCTGTTTCCTCTAAGAGTTTTGCGGCGATAAGATGAACGTAAAAAGGAGCTTAAAGGCAGGTAAAAACGGTTGAATAAAAAATGCCGGAGGAATATAATTGTTGTTCCTGTTCCTTGTCTATAGTGATGGAATAATTTCGCCGTTACGGAAATATCCTATGGCAGTTGCACACATCTATTTCGCCATTTCGAAAAAAAGTATGTAATATTTGGTAACTGCTTCTTTGTCTCATACGTTTTCTAATTAGAGCGCTTTCATGACGGAAATGTAAAGGTATATAACCTGTTGAAGATTTTGCTTCCATTAATATTTTGATTAGATTTGTGGGTGTGTTATATTCTTTGTATAGAGAGTGGCTTATTGAGTATGAACATTTTAGTCTGGGAGATCTATGAATAAGTTCATTTTATTTTGAGTTTGTTTTATGGGTTCGTGCATGTTCTTACCAATTTATGCACAAGATGAGAATCGTTCGATGGCAATGGAGGAGGTGGCGGATGCTTATAGCGTACAGCGGGTTTTTTGCATAGGTATGGAAGATTTTACACCTGATGTAGGACCTTATCTGTCACTTTGGGCATATAGCTTTTTTGGTAATGATTTCCGTGTGTCAAGTTTGAATGAAGGTATATGGAATGTGGCCATCCGATACAAGTTTTTAAAAGAGAAAAACGCATCCTTTAAGCTGGAGTGTTATGATTTGTTGAAACAGCAGAAGAATGTGACTTACATGATGACAGTGAATGGGTATAATGAAACTCGAAATAATTGTATAAGCCGGTTTGTGCTGTTTACTTTTAATTATAGATTCAGTATTTTTAGTTGAGAACTTTTGTTGGAATGAATGAACAGGAAAAACATGTATCGAAACAATAACTCTTGTTCCCAAAAGGTATAGATTGTGACTAACAATATGGAAGGGATATTTCAACTGTTTTGAATAATGAAGTGCACCTGAAAAGTTTTTCGTTTGGCTTTTAGGGTGCACTTTAATACTCGATACTTAGAATAATTTCATCTGTCCTGTTATCTCGTCGATGATATCGTTTTCACTTTTTCCTGCATCCGGATCTTCTATTTCGTTATTTTCATCAGATGAGGAATCTTCTTCAGTATCTGTCGCGTCACTTTCCGGTTCGGGGAATCGCGTTGGTTCCAGTTCAACGATTTCTTCCACTTCGAATGTGGTGATGCGCTTCCCTTTCGCTTTAAAGCTCTTTACGCCGATAAACTCGTCCACGTCGATAAGTAACGGTTCGCGGAAGCTGTCTTTTCCGCCGAAAGTGACTTGTACGCGCGGGTATACCTGACAGGTAAGCAGGATGAGTTTGCTTTCCCTGTTCTCTCCCAAGAAGTTTAGCTTGCGGGAAGTGCTTTCGAGCGCAAAACGCTTCAGATACGGGTAACCTTGCTGGTCGGCATCATAAAGGGCGGCCGACCATATTTTGTTGGCATCGAACTTTTCAATCAGCAAAATACCCGGATCGTAATGGTTATTCAAATCAAAGTCGGTAGTGTAAAAGTCGCCATTGTCCAGTATAATAAGAATGGTATCGTTGCTTTGGAATTCGCCCAGGTAATCCCCGCGACCGTCGTAGTTGAGGCGAAGCACATCCCGGTCGAACCAAACCTGGCGTCCTCCCAGGGTAGAACCTCCCCGTTGCTTCAAGCTGACCTTGTGCACCTCGTTTTTAGTCAGGATGTTACCCATCGATTGCCGCCCCTTGATAGCTATATCGCTGAAGTCTTTTTCCAGTATAATCTTTTTAAGGCGCGGGTTCGGTTTTAAGGTAACCTTGATTACTTCTGCTTCTCCGTTCGGGTTGGCCGTGAAATAAACGATGCGTGAGCCGGGCTTTCCTTGAGTCAGGTCGTATTCCTTGTCGCGGGTAATGGAAGTGACGGCGAAACGTTTTATGTAATGGAAACCGTCTTTTCCATCACGGTATACAACATTGTACACCGTCCGTTTGTCGTTCTTTTTGAAGATATTTACATAAAGTACATTCTTTCCGATAAACATCTTTTCGCTGATGCGTACCACTTTATATTTACCGTCCCGATAGAAAATGATTACATCATCGATATCCGAACAGTTGGCTATGAACTCGTCTTTCTTCAGTCCGGTCCCGATGAATCCCTCTTCACGGTTGATGTATAGTTTCTCATTCGCTTCCACCACTTTGGCCGCTTCGATGGTGTCGAAGTTACGCAGTTCGGTCATACGCGGATGGTCCTTCCCGTACTTGTTTTTCAGCATTTGGAACCAGTCGGTAGTTACCCGTACCATGTCGCTGAGGTCTCGGTTAATAGCCTCAATCTCTTCGTTCATGCGGGCGATGGCCTCATTGGCTTTGTCCTTGTTGAACTTCAGGATTCTAGCCATTTTAATTTCCATCAAGCGCAAGATATCTTCTTTCGTCACTTCGCGGATAAGCGTCGGATAGAAAGGTGTCAACCGTTCATCGATGTGTTCGCAGGCTGCGTCCATATTGGGCGCTTGTTCAAATTCTTTATCCTTGTATATGCGCTCTTCAATGAAGATCTTCTCCAGCGAAGCGAAGTGCAGGTTTTCCAGCAGTTCTCCTTTACGAATTTCCAATTCCATACGAAGCAGGTTCATCGTGTTGCTGACAGACTTTTTCAGCACGTCGCTTACGGTCAGGAAGTGCGGCTTTTGGTCGTCGATAACGCAACAGTTGGGCGAGATGCTTATCTCGCAATCGGTAAAGGCGTAGAGCGCATCCAGCGTTTTGTCGGACGATACGCCCGGAGCCAGGTGAACCAATATTTCAACCTGAGCCGATGTATTATCGTCTACTTTGCGGACCTTTATCTTACCTTTTTCTACCGCTTTCAGGATGGAGTCTATTAAGGTAGAGGTGGTCTTTCCGTATGGAATTTCGGAGATGACCAGTGTCTTGTTATCTAATTTGGTAATCTTTGCGCGTACCTTTACCACGCCGCCCCGTTCTCCATCGTTATATTTGGATACATCGATGGAACCGCCCGTCTGGAAATCAGGATACAGTTTGAACGGTTCGTTGTGCAGGCAGGCGATAGCCGCATCGCAAAGCTCGTTGAAGTTGTGCGGCAAAATCTTCGACGACAGTCCCACCGCGATACCTTCCACTCCCTGTGCCAGCAATAAGGGGAACTTCACCGGTAAGGTGATAGGCTCTTTGTTGCGTCCGTCGTAAGAAAGTTTCCATTCGGTAGTCTTCGGATTGAACACCACGTCCAAAGCGAATTTCGAAAGGCGTGCTTCTATATAACGGGGAGCAGCGGCGCTGTCGCCCGTCAGAATATTACCCCAGTTACCTTGGCAATCTACTAAAAGGTCTTTTTGTCCCAACTGCACCAGAGCGTCGCCGATAGACGCGTCGCCGTGCGGATGGAACTGCATGGTATGCCCTACAATATTGGCAACTTTGTTATAACGCCCGTCGTCCAACCGCTTCATGGAGTGAAGAATGCGGCGTTGCACCGGTTTCAGTCCATCGTTGATATGGGGTACGGCTCGTTCGAGAATTACATATGAGGCATAATCCAGGAACCAGTTCTGATACATACCGCTCAGTTGGTGTCGCATTGATTCGTTGGATGTATCTGCCGGCTTGTAATCAGAATGTTCCGTAATGAAGTCGTCTTTTTCAATAATATCGTCGTTCATAGATAGTGTCTTATATGGTGAGTTTGCAGCAAATTTACGACTTTTTTCGCAACTTGTGGCAAAAAGATTGTTTCAATTTGTTTAAGGCGCTCCTTGGAGTGTAATCAAAACAAAATATTTGCATAATTTAGTGGTTTTATGGCGTATAATGTTTCTATCTGTGGGGTTGAGGGCTGCTATGTTCGTAATTACAGGTAAAGAGCCGCATGTCGTTGGCAGATGGTTTAGGCTTGTATTAACAGATGGATTGAGTTTATATTCGTGGTTATGCCATTTTATGCCACAGCAGCGGCACAGGTGTGCCATAATGATTGGCACAGTTGTGACTTAACGTGTGTCACATCTGTGACATGCCTGCTGTCACAGTTGTGCCACTTAGTTGGCACAAAATGGGATGACCATGAGTGTGCCTAGAAACAGTTTACACTTCCTCCTGTTTCCTTCTTGATTCATTATACAGAGAGCCGAAAGCTTTCCTTGTTTTCTTCACTACCCGGCTTCTGTGCCTCTATCTAAATAAGGCCCATCCTTCTTGATGGATTCTAAGATCTGTCGGTTGTATATTCATTAAATTTCCTCTAAGAAAACGTTAAGGGCATCCTTGTCTTTCTTATATCACCGGCATATAAATGCCGATTTATCTAAATTTGTACGATTATGGAGGAGTTGTTAATTCTGTATTAAACAGCAGAACCATCATAGGCATGGAATAAGGCAGATAATCTGTTAGTCCATCAAGAAAGTATGAACCGTTTCTTATGGTTTGTCTTTATTGTTGATACTGTAGTGTTTTAACTGTTATTTTTGCTGTATTTCTATATAAATTAGGTACTTATATACATATCTACACTGGAAATCCTTCCATTCTCGGAGGGATTTCTTTTACATAACAAGATATCGACAAATATTCACAATTTAGATTAGTATAGTCTTATGTTCAGTGAACAAAAGATGATATTCTTTGTTAATATGACAAAAGTTACTACATTTGCACGGTTTTGCAGAACGAGTTGACAAACTGGCATAAATAAACCCTGACAAAGTTGCAGCTTTGCCAGGGAAAATTAGGAGTTAAAATTATTTTTCGTAGTCAAAACGAACGTTGCGCGTTATAAATGCGCTAAGACCTGCTCCTTCACGAGCAAGTTTTTTCATCGTTTCTACGTTACTTGCTCCTGCGCTTGTATAGCTATAGGAATATGGTTTGCCACCTTTGAACCAAACTGTAATACGATGTGGTTCAATATCATAACCAATAACAGGAGAATTACCTCTTAAATTAGAGTATCTTTCCATAAATTTATTCGATTAATAGGTTAAAAACTCCGCAAACGCCTGACTGGTTTGCTTCAGCCGCCCACTTTTTTATAGAGATTGGGCATTCTTACTGTAGAAGATTATTTCTTCTTACTTGGTTTCTGTGACAATGCACTTCCAGCTGCCGTTTTGCTTGCTTTACTAGTTCTCCCGTCACGAAGAACTTTAGAAGCAGCAGACGCAGCTTTGGAACTGGTCACTTTCTTTTCATTTCCCATAAAAATGCTTATTATTGCACATTCGAAAAACGATCTCTTATCTTCAGGTTGCAGGGGAAGAGGTCTATAAAAGCCTGTCTACATATCCTCACGGACTTATTGGCTTAGTAGTTAGCCAAATTTGAAACAAAAGTTCAGAAACTTCTGTCATTAATATTCTTACAAACAGCGTGCCAAAGTTTAACAGATTATTCCATTTCTTCACTATCACGCTATATATTCAGTATCAATCATTAATATTACTGAATATGAAATTAGACGAAAACATTTTGAAAGCCTGCAAAGGCTTGGTTATGAACTGTAATTGCAAGGTTCTAATCCTTGATGTGTTGGGTGAACACCGTGTATTCCTTGTAAATGACGTACACCTTAAAACTCGTGAATGCCGATACAATGAAGTTCGTGATGCGCAAGACATCACTACTCTTGTATTGAATGTCGGTCACAACTTTGCCAATGGCATGACCGAACAGACCTTACTTGAACGTATCCAATCTATCCATAAGGAGGATTTCAAGTTTGGAACAGACAATTATCTGTGGATAACAAAAGTTGATTTGAATAGATAATCACTTAAAATTGAATATTATGCAAAAGGATTTTATAACAGTAACCCCCAATAGTGGAAACGGTACTGCGACTGTCACTGTTGCCCCAAATACAGGGAATGCAAGAAATTCCTCCATTGCTATTTCCGGTGGTGGAATGACACGTACAGTAAAAGTCAACCAACAAGAAGCCGAAAAAGAGTTGGTGGATGGAACATACTATGGTGAAGCCTATGATTATAATATTCACTCACGAGCCGAGAGGGTTAAATTTACGGTAAGTAATGGAGTGAAACATTTTTCAATTGATTTGGCTACAGACCCTCTATCAATTGAACCAAATAGAGAACCGGATAGCCTTCTGTATGTAAGTTTTGATTTGATAAGTAACACTGAGTGTACTAATGGATTTTTAGAAACAGAGAATTATTCAGAAATTCAAAATGACGATGGCTTCCCTATTCAAGTGAATAGAAAAGCTTCAATAGTAGAAATAATCATGTCCCCTCGATTTTCTGGAGAAGAATATGAACTAACTTTTGAACTCTATCTTTAATGCTATTTTTAGCATAGAATAGACGGCTCTTATTCTTTTCATTTGGATAAAATCTACTATCTTTGCGCAAGCCTTCCGAGGCTAAACATTGTGGAATATAAAAGGAAAGTGCCTTAATACTCGAAGAATCGCCAATTCAACAAAAGTACAAACGAGGCACAGAGGGAAACCTATATCAAGTGGGCTGCTCATCTATGTGTTTGTACAAGCGTTTGGCGATGCTTTCGAGTTTACACAGGTGGCAGTCCACTTTCTTTGTATATAACGTAATTTCTCACTGGCTGTCTGAGGAAAAACTCGAAAAATTTCGCCATTATGAATGAGATTGGAAATTTCCCTATGGGATGGGTAGTATTACTCTTTATTGTTGTTTATTGCTTCATGCTTAATGCTGTCATGAATTATGCAGACAGACAGGGACGGGATAAGACTTTTTGGGTCTTTATAGGTATAGTATTCAGTCCTATTATTGCTACTTTTTTGTTATTCTTGTATGGTGAATCAAAAGAGCACCGAAAAGAAAGAATCATTGAGGAAGAACTTTGGAAGCGAAACTGTGAAACAGAAGTTGAGAAAATTAAAAAGGAAGCTGAGAAAAAACGAATCAAAGAAAAAGAGGCTAATCCTCTTAATTGGTGATTAGCTTACTATTTGTGACAGCGTTTTGTTAAACCTATTTAAATCAGCCGGACTACATTCCGGCTTTTTTATTAGTCCGTTTTTGGGGTCTATAAGCAATGGAAGTGCCTCTGCGAGTAGCTTCCTAAAGCCACGTTTGGTCTTCGCCTTTGACGACTTATAGAGGTGATTAATGACGGTGAATTTGTAACCTTTACCGAGCCAGTCCCAAGTGAACACATATTGCTGGGGAATGTCATTAATAGACAGGTCGTTAAAATAGGTATCAATGATAAGCCGTACCCCATCCGTCCTTATGGCTACTGCTTCATCGAACATTTCAATATAGGGAACAATGATTGTTCCAAGTCTGAACTCCGTAGATTCTTTTTTTCCTTTCATTTTAGACATATTGATTCTTTGATTTGTTTGTATGTATAACGTGTGTCAGCGCAGCAGAGAAAACAGTTAAATCGGTCGGAATTGCTGATGTCCCTCAGATTATACCTATACACGAACTCGTCAACGTATTTCTGCAAATACTTTTTAAGCAGAGTTCTATATGTACCTTTAACCATACGCTTGAAATGCGTCCAAGTACCCTCTATTCTGTTTGTCGTTATGGGGTCATAACTGTATAACTTCTTGCTGTGGTCGACATAGAAACGAGTATAACTGAACCCTATTTGGTCATAAGCATTGTACTCATCCGTATAAATGATTGCATCCGGATGTATGTATTCCTTGATGAATGCGGACAGAGTGTCAGATTTCGTATCGGGGGTTGCTCGGGCATTCATTAGATTTTCTCGTTGTATCATTCCCACGACTGGAAATTTATCCTTGTGTGAACGTCCTTGCGAGTGAGGGACTTTCTTATCCTTAATGACGATTTCCATTTTTACCTCCAACAACCGTTTCATCTATTTCTACTGCCTCTTCCAAGATGTTTTCATTAGCAAGACGCATTGCATGACGTATTTTATGCAACATATACCATGCTGTCTTTTGCGTGACTTCTATATCATTTGCGAGTTGGTAGGAAGAAAGACCTATTTTGTGATTGGTAACAAGCCAAATAGCGATAAACCATTTACGCAAACTTATCTTTGTCTTTTCAAACATCGTACCTGTGCGAACGGTAAAGTTCTTACCTGTATTCTTACAGCGATATTTGCCGCTTTTCAATTTATAAACTCTGGAGGTCTTGTCAAATGGTGAAACAGGTTTGTCATGCCAATTAATGGCCTCAAGATGTTTGATACAGGCTTCTTCCGTAGGGAATAGTTCGTAAAGAGCCATGATTGATTTAACATAAAGTTTGAACGGGTCTTTCATAAGTCTGTCCTCCAATTTTAATGATGTTACAATTTACAAAGATTGATTTGTTCAACAATGAGTTCACGGAGAAAATCTTGATAAAAATCCGATAACCTCCTGTGCATATAACGAAAAAGTGAAAGACGAGGTAACTCGATTTATGGTTAAATGATGTGAAATAGTACAATCCACGTTATACACGTGTCATGGTTACAAAACAATCTGCATAATTCTTGAATGCTATGACAAAACAAAAGAGCCGATACAAAATAAGTTGTCGGCTCTTTTTACGAGAATGGATATTAAAACGTTAAATAAATAGAAAAGACTGGTGCGAGGATTTCCCGACTCCAGCCTTTCTATGATTTTCCAGTGTAGATATGTATATCAGTACCATAAATTAAATGTTTTTAATATATAAAACTTCTATCACTGGTATATTTATTATATAATTGTTATCTTTGCAAAATTTTTAATAAAACAGCAAATACGACATGACGAAATCTTTTGTTTTTATACTGTGTACGAGTATGTTTTTTATTACTCTATTATCTTGCGGACGCAGTAAAAATGCGCTGAAAGATGTTTTAAGTGAAAGTGGTTCAAATCGTATACAGTTAGAAACAGTGTTATCTCATTATTCTCGAACTCCTCAGGACTCTTTGCATTTAAAAGCGGCTTGTTTTTTAATCCGGAACATGCCTGGTCATTTAACTTACTCCAATCTCTTTGTAAAAAATTATATGGATGAAATGGATTCGATATATCCGGATATGTCGAACATCGTAAAACGGGTGATTTATAATATTCCGTTTAGGAACACTCTTCTTGAAAAATCGAAAAAAAACAGGTATATTGAAGATATTAAGATTATTAAAAGTGAATATCTTATCCAACATATAGACAATGCCATAGATATGTGGAAGCGTTGCCCGTGGTTACGCTCTTTCACTTTTGAAGATTTTTGCGAATATGTATTACCTTATCGAATAGCGAAAGAACCTTTGCTAGAAAACGATTCTACTTTGTATTGGTGGCAACAGCTTGTAGCGGTGATGGATTATTATCAATATGATCCAAAAATGATGATTGAATTAAAATCTTTACAGGGTAATGCGTTAAACATAAATGATGGTTTGTATATGGAAAACATACAGACTCCTTCTTTGTCAACTCCAACGTACCGTTTCGACTGCTTGGATGTTTGCTATTATACATTGGGAAGACTTCGTGCAGCGGGAATCCCTGCAGCAATCGATTTTGTTCCGGGATGGCCTTATCGAAATAACAACCATTATTGGCTTGTGATGATAGATCCAGCGTATATTAACAGGAATAATAGTGACAGGTTGTTTTCTGTTTCTCCAAAGGTTTATCGCATGACTTATTCGCATAATTCTATTCCTTTCTCTAACGGAAAAGATTCCATACCGGAACTGTTTAAAGAACCTTTTTATAAAGATGTCAGTAAAGAGTATTTGAATGTTTCTGATTTGGAGATTAAATGGAAGCATTGTTCTTCGTATGTTCCTCAGTATGTATACTTATCTATATTTAATAATTTAGAATGGACTCCTATAGCATGGGCTTCTCTTCGAAAAGACAAAGCCATATTTAAAGATGTGGGTCGTGGAATTGTCTATCTTCCTGTATATTATAGAGGTAAGAATTTAAAAAATATCGGTTTCCCAATTCTATTGGATATGCAAGGAGGAATAAAAGAATTTGTCCCTGACGAAAAAGAACGCGTCACAATTAGAATGACTCGGAAGTTTCCTCTTAATGATTCGAAGGTGTTCTGGGCAGAGTCACTGAAAGGGGCATATATTGTAGCGTCTAATGATGTGGCTTTTCGAAAAGCTGATACATTATATACAATCATTCATCCGAATAAAGACTTAAACTATCAGACAATCCCTTTGAAGACGGAGAAAGCATATCGTTATTGGCGAATCGGCAAAAAACTAGGAAAGCTGAATGTGGCGGAGTGGCAATTTTTTGATGGGATGAAGAATAAACTGGTTGGTAAGGTGCATCCTTGTAGAGAGGATGATAAAACTGCGGGACATATTATAGATGAGGACGTTTTGACATTTTCCGAATTCCGTTCGTGGTTGGGCATTGATTTTGAGAAACCTGAAAAAGTAGCTGAGATGAAACTTCTTTCCCGGACTGATGATAACGGTATTGTTCCCGGAGAGTTGTATGAACTGGTGTATTTTGGAAAGGATGGTTGGAGAACGGTCTCTGTACAAGAGGCCGAAAATGATTATATAGAGTTTGATTCGGTCCCATCAGGAGCGTTATATTGGTTACGGAATCTTACAAAAGGAACGGAAGAACGAATCTTTACGTATAAGAATGGTAAAGTCAAATATTGGTGATAATTGCGTTATTAACACAATAATAAAAAGAAAATTATGAAGAAAAAACTTAAAATGATGCTGGTGTGGATGTTTATGTGCTTGCCGGCAATGGTATCTGCTCAAGAAAGGGCCGACATTCAATTTAAAAAGAAAGAAATCAACTTGGGAACAATAGATTCTTCGAAAGGGAAAAACTTATTGGTAAATTTCGTTTTTAGCAATAGTGGAAAGAAACCATTGATTATTTACAAAGCAAAAGCTTCTTGCAGTTGTACGAAAGTGAAAAGTTGGCCTAAGAAGCCTGTTATGCCTGGGATGCAGGATACCATAAAAGTAATATATTCCCCTAAAGGGCAACATGGACGTTTCTCAAAGAATATCTTTGTGGAATCCAATGCCGTGAAAGATGTATGTATTATAAAGATAAAAGGAGAAACAAAATAATTTATTAATCGCTTAAAAACTATTATGATGAAAAAACTTATTTATTTATTTGGTCTTTCGGTGGCTTTGTTAATGTCTTCTTGTTCGCAAGATGATGAAATCACTTACAGTTGTAATGAAGAAGTAAACAATTTTATTGTTGAGAATTTAGGAGAAATAAAGAAAATGACTCGGAGTGAATGGCTGAATAGTGAGGAGGAGATGAAGAATCCTATATTTGGCGCTTTTTCCCCTAAGCAGAAGATTGAATTCTGGAGAGAAAAGCTTGCTGAAACATTATTGCTTGATTGGAATGAGTTGGAGAAGGAACATATCCATAAAATGTTGGAGTTCGTAGAAAACCCTGACAACTTTATCTATTTTAGCACTCGTGAAAGTAAATCAGAAGAAGAAATTGAACGTTTTGAAATATTCATGTATAAATGGACAGAATATGCTTATGATGTTTTAAAGTGGAATAAGTTACAGATAGGTGCAATTGTTGCTTCTGGGAATAGACTTGTTGACACTAAAGGCAAGGTATTAGTCAACAATGTAAAAAGGGTAAAAAGTGTTTCGGAGAGTAAGTGCAATTGTAATACAAGCATAATTGGGGATTTTTGTAGTGGATCTACAACTTGCGAAACTACCAATTGTATAGAGCAGAATTATTGCGGACTGCTTTTGTTACAAAAGTGTAACGGTGAATGTAGGCTATGATAAAAAAGGGGTTGCTGACTATTCTTGCTACATTATTGATATTGTACCCTTTAGTACTTGCATTATCTAAAGGAAGCAATATTATTAAGTCTGTACTCTGTATAGGGTTAGGAACGATACTTCTTTTATACACCTATTCTTCGAAACATGCAATGCTCCACAAATTCCTTGAATGTGTCATTGTGGGTATTGCGGCTTACCTCTTATTGATATTGCCGATACGTATATGGTCTGGTTCTATTTCATGTGCAATGGAGTTTTTTGTGGCATTTGCCCTGACATATCTATTTTGTTGTAGAGGAGAAAAAAACGGCATGAAACCGGTAATGTCTTTCTATGCTGTGGTTATTTCTTTATTGTTTTGGGAACTTCCTATTCGTGCTTGGGATTTTGAGGGCTCACTTATCTCTTTCCCCGGATTCATTTTATATCTCTTAGGTGCTGCGTGCGCATGGATACAATTTCAAAGAAGAAACCTATTGACGTGGGGAATTACGTTTTTATTCGGTATTTTTTCTCTTTTCTATGCTTTCAAAGGCTTCGAATATTGGGGAAATAAAGTAATTTATGGTACTTTTACCGGAAAAGTGGAACGAACGCCTCTGAAAGATTATCAGTTTTTGAATGAAAAAGGAGATACTGTCCGTCTTTCTGATTGGAAAGGCAAGAAAGTACTGATAGATTGCTGGACGAAGCATTGTGGTTATTGTTATCAGGCCATGCCCCTAGTACAGCGGTTGCACGAGCGTTACAAAGGAGGTGATGAGGTCTATGTAACCAGTATTTTTGTAGTGTATCGGAATGAAAAGAAAGAAGAGGGAGCGCAAATCGTTAAGAATGAAGGTTTCTCTTTTCCGGTATGGAGTATAGATAAAACTCATGAGCTACTTTCTGATTTGAATATTACGGGCTATCCCTGTGTGTTGCTTTTTGACGAAGAGGGTTGTTTGATATTTCATGGTAGCATTGAAGGTGCGGAGGAATTATTAAAGGAAAGGGAGAACTGATTTATCTCAAAAGCCGAGAAGTGTGTGGCTCGAATTTAAAGGAGAAATAAAATGAAGAATGTATATTTTCGTATTATAGCTATTATATTATTATTGGTTGCTTGTTATTTAACGTATGTCAGTTGCGTGCATGACACTCGATATGGCATTTGGAAACCGTTAATTCTGGATGGCTCTTTGTTTTTCTCATTGGGTATTGGTAATTTGATTTACCAATACTCCAGAAAAGGATCTTTGACTCGCAGGTTTCTACAAGTATCCATATGGTGGGTATTGGCTGTTTTTCTGTTGTCCTTTACAAGAAGCTATGGATTGGGATTTCATTATTCCATTCTAATTGGTTTTCCTGCGTTAGCCGTATGCTCTTACTTTATAAGTAGGTATTATAGCAGATATTTGTCAAATGGTCAATTACTTGTTGCTTTACTGTTGTCGGAGTTCATGTTGGAGTGGTTCCCTCGAATTTTCTATTGGAATTATCAGAGAGTTTCTTTCCCTTCTACTTTATTCTTTTCATTGGGGCTTTTAATAGGTTATTTTTTATATACAAAACGGAATAATATTACTTATATATTTACCGGGATTTGTATAGTTGCTTCTGTCTGGATGTTTACCGACGGTTATACATTATGGTTAAATAAACTGAACTACGGAACTTTTACGGGGAAGGTGAAATGCACGCAGATGAAAGATTATCAATTTGTGAATGAAGAAGGGGATACCGTTCGCCTTTCACAGTGGAGAGGGAAAAAGGTGCTGATTGATTGCTGGACACAATGGTGCGGTATCTGTCGTAAGAAAATGCCTGTGTTGCAACAAATGCATGAACGTTATAAGAATAGCGATAAGGTATATGTTACGAGTCTTTTTGTTATTTATCGGAATGAAAAGAAAGAGGAAGGAGCGCAAATTGTTAAAGAAGAAGGTTTCTCTTTTCCGGTGTGGAGTATTGATACAACGCATGAATTGCTTTCTGATTTGAATATTACGGGTTATCCTCGTGTGTTGATTTTTGACGAAGAGGGCTGTTTGATATTTCATGGTAGCATTGAAGGTGCGGAGGAATTATTAAAAGAAAGGGAAAACTGATTTATCTTACTACCCGAAAAGTATGCATTATTCAAATTTAAAGGAGAATATAGAATGAAAAATATGTTTTTTCGTATTATAGCCATAGTTTTATTATTAGCTATTGGTTATTTATTGTTTATAATGAATAGCAGGTCTTCATGGGAGGCTTTTCTTGATCATGGATTGTTTTTCTTTTCAATAGGCATAGGAAATTTAGTCTATTGGTTTTCAAAAAAAGGCTCTTCTGTGCGTCGTTTCTTGCAAATCTCCGCTTGGTTAGTACTAGCTTATTATTTGGTGTGCCTGTTTCGAATGCGAGGCATAGGACTTGGATTTGATTATTGCATATTGATAGGTTATCCGGTATTATCCGTATTCTCTTATTTGATTTGCCGATATTATTCTAAGTGGCTTTCTGTTGGGAAAATAGCGTTGGCCTTATTTTTACCCTGTTTTATCATGGAATGGCCTTGCAGAATCTTTTTCTGGAATAATACCGTAACATCTTTGCCTTCCAGTGTCTTTTTATTGTTAGGGTTGGTTACCGGAATTTGGCTGTATGCAAAGCGGAGTTACCTTACTTATATCTTTACTGGACTCTGTTTGGTTGCTTCAGTCTGGATGTTTGTCATAGGCTATGAATATTGGATAAATTATCAAAACTACGGCACTTTCACCGGAAGGGTAGAACGCACTCCCATGAAGGATTATCAATTTTTGAATGAAAAAGGAGATACCGTCTGCCTTTCTCAGTGGAAAGGAAAGAAAGTGCTGATAGATTGCTGGACGATGCACTGTGGTTATTGTTATCAGGCCATGCCCCTAGTACAGCGGTTGCATGAGCGTTACAAAGGAGGCGATGAGGTCTATGTAACCAGTGTTTTTGTAGTGTATCGGAATGAAAAGAAAGAAGAGGGAGCGCAAATCGTTAAAAAGGAAGGTTTCTCTTTTCCGGTATGGAGTATAGATAAAACGCATGAGCTACTTTCTGATTTAAATATTACGGGCTATCCCTGTGTGTTGCTTTTTGACGAAGATGGCTGTCTGATATTTCATGGTAGCATTGAAGGTGCGGAGGAATTATTGAAGAAAGAAATTGAATAACGTCCGCTACATATCATTCGCCATCTTATGCGGCATAAGTCTTTTTGCAAATTCTTATTCGTTTCATGATCCACAGATTGTGCCGAAGTGGCTGTTTGCAAAAGGAATGCTCGCTTTGTGGCTCTGTTTGATTCCGTTTATGCAACTATGCCTAGGAAACCCCCGAAGGAAAAGGCTGAATGTACATTACTTGTATATTCTTGTTCTTTTCCTTTGTGGGTTGCAAGCTCTTTTAGGTATTGGGCAAGCTCTGCATTGGTTACCATCCCATTCTGGATTTTTAATTTCGGGGAGTTTTGATAACCCGGCAGGTTTGGCAAGTTGCTTGTGTATCGCTTTGCCGTTTACCAATTCTTTTTTCAAAAGCCGGAAGAAAGAAGTCAGGTTTCTATCCTATGTCGTAACGGCTTGCATCTTAATGGCTGTATGCCTGTCTGGTTCTCGTGCCGGAATGCTAAGCCTGCTTGTGGTAGGTATATATATAGGCTATCCTCGTTTCCGCACTTTTCGGGCGTATCAGAAAACTGTAATCATTCTTGTGCTGACAATAAGTGTAGGCATTGCTTATTTTGTAAAGAAAGATTCAGCCGATGGACGGATGTTGATATGGAAATGTACTTGGAACATGATAAAGGAGCAACCTGTAACCGGACATGGCATAGGCGCTTTCCAAGCTCATTATATGGATTATCAGGCTGAATACTTTAAAGAAAATCCGGAAAGTGAATGGAGGATGTTGGCGGACAATGTACGACATCCCTTTAATGAGTATTTGTATCTTTGGATTCAGGGAGGTGTCGGAGCCTTATTGGTGGTTTTTATGTTGGGCGTTTTTTTGTATCGGTACTATGTGCGATATTTTTCTTGGAATAAAAAAGGAGCGATGGCTTCGTTGTTGAGTATTTCTGTCTTCTCTCTTTTTTCTTATCCTTTTAACTATCCGTTTACATGGATTGTATTTGCTTTGAATCTATATGTACTCATGAGAAATTATCCCTATTTGTATACATTGAGTAAATATAAAAAGGCGTTCGCTATTTGTTTGGAAGTCATCGGATTCATATACCTTATTCAAGTGGTGGGAGATTTCAAAAATGAACGGGAGTGGAAAAAGGTGGCAGACAAATCTCTGATGGGACAAACCGAGAAGATGCTTCCTCGATATGGAGAACTCTGTAAAGGCTTAGGCCATAATCCATTCTTTCTTTACAATTATGCGGCGGAACTTTATACAGGAGGGCGGTATGAGAAGTGTCTGGACGTTTGTCTGCAATGCCGGAAATATTGGGCCGATTATGACTTGGAAATACTGTTGGGAGAAACATATACTCAATTAAAGAGGTATGAAGAAGCAATAAGGCATTTTGAGTTGGCTGCTGACATGTGTCCGGTAAGATTTACTCCGCTGTATAAACTTTATCATGTTTATAAACAATGTAATAGAGTAAAAGAATTCCAAATGTTAGCTTGGCGGATTCTACATAAAGAAGTAAAAATTCCATCACAGGAAATAGAGAGAATGCAAACCGAGATGAGGAGAGAATTAGAGAAAATACCTTCGTCATGTTTATAGCAATTGTCTGTTCTCTTTTTTAATAGGAGCGAATGATTCCTTTATTTGTAATAATTAAGTTCTATTTTTACCCGACTTTACAGATAAATGTCTACCTTTGTGGCTCTTTATGAAGAAAATATTATAGCAAAGAAGTTACAAAAATGGCACAAGAAGACGTTTTTAAGAAAATCGTATCGCATTGCAAAGAATACGGTTTTGTATTTCCCTCAAGTGATATTTATGATGGCCTGGGAGCAGTTTATGATTATGGTCAGATGGGTGTGGAACTCAAAAATAACATTAAACAATATTGGTGGCAGAGCATGGTGCTGTTGCATGAAAACATTGTAGGTATTGATTCCGCTATCTTTATGCATCCCACTATTTGGAAAGCTTCGGGACATGTGGATGCATTCAACGACCCTTTGATTGATAACAAGGATTCCAAGAAAAGATATCGTGCCGATGTGCTGATTGAAGATCAGATTGCCAAGTACGACGATAAGATAAATAAAGAAGTGGCGAAAGCCGCTAAACGTTTCGGGGAAGCGTTTGATGAGGCTCAGTTCCGTTCGACGAACGGACGGGTGTTGGAACATCAGGCTAAGCGTGATGCGTTGCACGAACGTTTTGCCAAGGCAATGAATGCAAATGATTTGAACGAACTGCGCCAGATTATTGTGGATGAGGAAATCGTTTGTCCGATTTCCGGAACAAAGAACTGGACGGAAGTACGTCAGTTCAACCTGATGTTCTCTACCGAGATGGGTTCAACAGCCGAGGGCTCGATGAAAGTTTATCTCCGTCCCGAAACAGCACAAGGTATCTTTGTAAATTACTTGAATGTGCAGAAAACAGGGCGTATGAAGGTTCCTTTCGGTATCGCTCAGATTGGTAAGGCTTTCCGTAACGAAATTGTGGCACGCCAGTTTATCTTCCGTATGCGTGAGTTCGAACAGATGGAAATGCAGTTCTTTGTGAAACCGGGAACGGAACTCGACTGGTTCCCTAAATGGAAAGAGACTCGTTTGAAATGGCACAAAGCGTTGGGATTCGGTGACGACCATTACCGCTTCCACGACCATGAGAAGTTGGCGCACTATGCTAATGCGGCTACTGATATTGAGTTCTTGATGCCGTTCGGATTCAAGGAGGTGGAAGGTATTCATTCACGTACTAATTTCGATTTGAGTCAGCACGAGAAATTCTCCGGTAAGAGCATTAAATATTTCGATCCGGAATTGAATGAATCGTATACTCCGTATGTGATTGAAACATCCATCGGTGTAGACCGTATGTTCTTGAGTGTGATGTGTGCTTCGTATTGCGAAGAACAATTGGAAAATGGGGAAAGCCGCGTAGTGTTGAAACTTCCTGCTGCTTTGGCTCCGGTGAAACTGGCCGTAATGCCGTTGGTAAAGAAAGACGGTCTGCCTGAAAAGGCTCGGGAGATTATCGACGAATTGAAGTTCCATTTCCATTGTCAATATGATGAAAAGGATTCTATTGGAAAACGCTATCGCCGTCAGGATGCCATTGGTACTCCTTACTGTGTAACCGTTGACCACCAGACCTTGGAAGATAATTGCGTTACCTTGCGTAATCGTGATACGATGCAGCAAGAACGCGTGGCTATTGCCGATCTGAATGGTATTATAGCCGATAAGGTAAGTATAACCAGTCTGTTAAAGACACTGATTTAAAAATCTTATAATGAGAAGAAGTTTATATTTTATAGTTAGCTCTTTGTTCTTGACCCTTTTTGTGTTGACAGCTTGCGATGAAACGACTGAAGAATATCGTTTTGCAAACTGGCAGGCACGGAACCAACAGTATTTGGACTCCATTGTGAACTTGGCTCAAACCAATTCTTCGGGAGAATGGCAGATTATCAAGTCTTACACCTTGAGCGGAAACAATCAAAGTGGCATTATTGGAGGAACAGACCCTTTGGACTGTATCTATGTAAAGGTATTGGAGAAAGGTAGCGGGGAGAGAAAAGCCATGTTCAATGATACGGTGAGAGTGCACTATCGGGGAATGTTGATTAACGAAGATGTGTTCGACCAATCCTATAAAGGTTCGTTGAAACTTGAATCGGCTGTGCCGGCGAAATTTAAGGTTTCTTCGTTGATTAATGGTTGGACTACGGCGTTGCAGCAGATGAAAGAAGGTGACCGCTGGGAACTCTTTATTCCTTGGTCATTAGCTTATGGTCCGGGGGTAATGGCCGGAACATCAACGGATATTCTGGAATACAGTTTATTACGTTTTGATGTGAAGCTCGTGAAGATTTATCCGGAGGATGAATATACAAGCAGCAATCCGGTGCCGGATTGGAAGTGATAGAACCTATTAAAAGTCTTTAGGTGTGAAATAGAAGTCTTATTGATTGCAGGAAGTTCCGTGCAGTGAATAAGACTTTTCTTTATATCTCCCTTTTTCTTTAAAAACTCTTTTTGATACTCTTTCCATGATGGATTTTGCAGCCATAGATTTTGAAACGGCCAACGAACAGCGCTCCAGTGTATGTAGTGTAGGCGTGGTCGTAGTTCGGAACGGGGAGATTACAGATTCTTTTTACAGCTTGATTCATCCCGAGCCGGATTATTATACCTATTGGACTACTCGCGTACATGGTTTGTGCTCTGCCGATACGGAGAATGCGCCTGTCTTTTCAGAAGTATGGAAACAGGTTGCTCCTAAAATAGAAGGATTGCCTCTTATCGCTCATAATAAGGCGTTCGATGAAAGTTGTCTGAAGGCTGTCTTCCGCACTTATCAATTGGATTATCCGGATTATCAATTCTTCTGTACGTTACAAATGTCCCGTCGAATATGGAAAGGACTTCCTAATTATCAACTACATACCGTAGCCGCGTATTGCGGTTACGATTTAACCCATCACCACCACGCATTGGCAGACGCAGAGGCTTGTGCGCATATTGCTTTGACTTTGTTTGATAAGCATATGTGCGGATAACGCAACCGGGCTGCCTCCTTTTTTATTTAGAGGCAGCCCGGTTGTGTTATTCGGAACAGAAAGTTATTTGATGTTTCCTACTTTAATCAAATATTCGGCAATCTGAACGGCATTCAGTGCGGCGCCTTTCTTGATCTGGTCGCCTACAATCCAGAATGTCAATCCGTTTTCGTCCGATAAATCTTTGCGGATACGTCCTACGTATACGGGGTCTTTTCCGGCAAGGAACAGTGGCATAGGATATTCTTTTTCTGCAGGATTGTCCATCAATACCAGACCTTCGCCTTTGGCAAAAGCTTCGCGAGCTTCCTCTACGGAAACCGGACGTTCTGTTTCCACCCAAATGCTTTCGGAGTGAGAACGGAGAGCGGGAACACGCACACAGGTAGCGCTGGTTTTCACATCCGAGTGCATGATTTTGCGTGTCTCGTTAAACATCTTCATCTCTTCTTTGGTATATCCGTTGTCGGTAAATACGTCTATTTGAGGAATTAAGTTGAAGGCCAGTTGATAAGCGAATTTCTCAACGGTCACAGGTTCGCCAGCCAACACTTGGCGGTATTGTTCGTAAAGTTCGTCCATAGCGGCGGCTCCGGCACCGCTGGCAGCCTGATAGGTAGCCACGTGTACACGTTTAATATGAGAAATTTGTTCGATAGCCTTCAATGCTACAACCATTTGGATGGTAGTGCAGTTAGGGTTGGCAATGATACCGCGCGGACGTTCGAGTGCATCTTCCGCATTTACTTCGGGCACAACCAACGGAACATCGTTGTCCATACGGTATGCGCTGGAGTTATCAATCATCACGGCTCCGTATTTGGTAATCGTTTCGGCATATTCTTTAGAAGTTCCTGCACCGGCAGAAGTGAAAGCAATATCAACCCCTTTGAAGTCATCATTATGTTGCAAAAGTTTGACCTCGATCTCTTTACCGCGGAAGGTGTATTTTCGTCCGGCACTGCGTGAAGAACCGAATAACACTAATTCATCAATCGGAAAATTTCTTTCATCGAGCACGCGAAGGAACTCCTGTCCTACAGCTCCGCTCGCACCAACAATTGCTACTTTCATTTTGTTATTTCTTTTATAAAGCGTTAATAATGTATGATATTGGAGTGCAAAAATAGAACATTTTGTCTATAAATCATTATAAAACGTTGAAAAAAAGAAGTTTTAATCTTCTTTCTTTAATGAAAGAGAGCTGTAAGCTGAAGTTTTTTCGTAATTTTGTGCAAGATTTGTAGTATCGCAGATGTCGAAAATATGGAATGGCTTGATTATCATATAACTCTTCCGGTAACCGACCCTACATGGGTGTTTTTCCTGGTATTGATTATCATCTTGTTTGCACCGATGGTAATGGGACGCTTGCGCATACCTCATATTGTCGGTATGATATTGGCGGGAGTACTGGTAGGCAAGTTTGGGTTCAATATCCTGGAGCGTGACAGCAGTTTCGAGCTTTTCGGTAAAGTAGGACTTTATTATATCATGTTTTTGGCCGGTCTTGAAATGGATATGGATGATTTCAAGAAGAACCGGACAAAAGGACTGGTCTTCGGCTTGTTTACCTTTATTATACCGATGGGGCTGGGTATCTGGAGCAGCATGTCTTTGTTGGGGTACAGTTTGATTACCTCTATTCTGCTGGCAAGTATGTATGCCAGTCATACGCTGATTGCTTATCCGGTAATTAGCCGGTATGGACTGTCGCGTTTGCGAAGCGTGAGCATCACTATTGGGGGAACTGCTGTTACCGTCGTGCTGGCTTTATTGGTGTTGGCGGTGATTGGCGGTATGTACAAAGGTGAAGAAGGAGGGACTTTTTGGATATTCCTGGTACTCAAAGTTATATTTCTTTCTTTCCTAATTGTTTTCTTTATGCCGCGTATCAGCCGCTACTTTTTTCGTAAGTATGATGATGCGGTGATGCAGTTTGTCTTTGTGCTGGCAATGGTCTTTCTAGGAGGCGGACTCATGGAATTGGTAGGGATGGAAGGCATTTTGGGAGCATTCCTTGCAGGCTTGGTGCTGAACCGTTTTGTACCGCATGTTTCTCCTTTGATGAATCGTATAGAGTTTGTGGGAAATGCGCTTTTTATACCTTATTTCTTGATAGGGGTGGGAATGATAATTGATGTGCGTTGCTTGTTTACCCAAGGAGAGGCTTTGAAAGTGGCCGTAGTAATGACGGTGGTGGCGACTCTTAGTAAATGGGTTGCCGCATGGATTACCCAAAAGTTGTATGGAATGAAAAAAGAAGAGCGCAGCCTTATATTCGGATTGAGTAATGCACAGGCGGCGGCAACCTTGGCCGCGGTGTTGATAGGCCATGGAATCATTATGGAAAACGGCGAACGGTTGCTGAACGATGATGTATTGAACGGTACGGTAGTGATGATTCTTTTTACTTGCATCATCAGTTCCATCGTGACGGAGCGTGCCGCACGTCGTATTGTTACACAAGAAGATGCTACTTCGGATAATAAAGATAAGGAAAAGGAACGGATTCTGATATCCGTAGCGAACCCCGATACGATAGAAGGTTTGGTGGAGATTTCGCTGATGATGAAGAATCCGAGGCAGAAAAATTCGTTGGTGGCCTTGAATGTGGTAAACGACAACAATACTTCCGAGGCAAAAGAGATGATTGCTAAACGGAACTTGGAACGGGCGGCTATGATTGCGGCTGCGGTTGATACGGAAGTGAAAACAGTGCTTCGTTATAGTTTGAATATAGCGCAAGGCATTGTACATACGGTGAAAGAAAATGAAATTACAGATGTGGTAATAGGACTTCACCGGAAGACAAATCTGATGGATTCTTTTTTCGGAACAATGACCGAGAGCTTGCTGAAAGGTACCCATCGGCAGATTCTGATTGCAAAATTCCTGATGCCGGTTAATACATTACGGCGTATCGTAGTGGCTGTTCCGCCGAAAGCCGAATATGAAGCCGGTTTTATAAAGTGGGTGACGCAGTTGTGCCGGATTAGTAAGCAATTAGCTTGTAGGGTGCATTTCTTTGCCAATCAGGGTACTTTGGGGTTATTGCGCGGTGTGGTGACGAAACTGGAAGCCGATACGGCAACGGAATTCTCGGAGTTAGAAGATTGGGATGATTTGCTGCTGCTTACCGGACAGGTAAACTTCGACCATTTGTTTGTAGTGGTTTCGGCTCGTAAAGGATCTATTTCTTATCTTCCTTCGTTTGAGAAGTTACCCTTGCAAATCAGCCGTTATTTCGCCAACAACAGTTTATTGATTGTTTACCCCGACCAGTTTGGTGAGCCGCAGGAGATTGTTTCTTTCTCCGACCCGCGTGGAGAGACGGAAGGACGCGCTTATGAAGTGATTACAAATTGGATTTATAAATGGTTTAGAAAAGGCGACGCATAGATGGATACGGTAGACTGGATGCAGCGGACAAGGCTCCTGTTAGGAGATGAAAAGATGGAGCGTTTGCGGAAGGCTCATATATTGGTAGTGGGCGTGGGAGGAGTCGGAGCATATGCGGCGGAAATGATTTGTCGTGCGGGAGTGGGACGTATGACAATAGTCGATGCCGATACGGTGCAACCGACTAATATCAACCGTCAGCTTCCTGCTCTGCATTCTACAATAGGCGAACGGAAAGCGGAGGTGTTGGCCCGTCGCTTTAAAGATATTAATCCGGAACTTCAATTAAAGGTATTGTCCGTTTATTTGAAAGACGAGAATATTCCGGCCTTGCTTGATGCCGATTCTTATGATTTTATTGTGGATGCCATCGATACGATTTCCCCAAAATGTTATCTTATATATAATGCCTGGCAAAGGAACTTGAAGATTGTTTCGAGTATGGGAGCGGGTGCTAAAAGTGATATCACGCAGATACGTTTTGCCGATTTATGGGAAACCTATCATTGCGGACTCAGTAAGGCCGTTCGGAAACGGTTGCAGAAGATGGGGATGAAACGGAAACTTCCGGTAGTTTTCAGTACCGAGCAAGCGAATCCGGATGCCGTGATTTTAACGGAAGATGAACAAAATAAAAAGTCTACAGCGGGGACGGTGAGCTATATGCCTGCCGTATTCGGTTGTTATCTGGCTGAATATGTAATACGGAAATTATGATTGAAATACAAGGTATAACGAAGAGTTTCGGCTCTTTGCAGGTATTAAAAGGAATTGACCTTTCCATCGAAAAAGGGGAAGTGGTAAGTATTGTCGGTCCGAGTGGTGCGGGAAAAACAACACTGCTTCAGATTATGGGGACGCTTGATCAGCCGGACTCCGGAGTTTTGCATATCGATGGGGTGGAGGTAAACAACTTAAAAGAGAAAGAACTTTCCGCTTTCCGTAACCGCCATATCGGTTTTGTCTTTCAGTTTCATCAGCTTTTACCCGAGTTTACTGCGATTGAGAATATCATGATTCCAGCTTATATAGCGGGCATTTCTAACAAACAGGCTTTGGCGCGTGCCAGGGAGATTCTTGATTTTATGAATTTGACGGAACGTGCTATGCATAAACCGAATGAGCTATCGGGAGGTGAAAAACAGCGGGTGGCGGTGGCTCGTGCTTTGATCAATAACCCGGCTGTAATTTTAGCCGATGAGCCATCCGGCAGTCTGGATAGTCGTAATAAAGAAGAACTGCATCAATTGTTTTTTCATCTTCGCGATACGTTCGGACAAACTTTCGTTATTGTAACACATGATGAGAATCTTGCTTCTCTGACCGACCGGACTATTCATCTGGTGGACGGACGTATTCAAACTGCCGGAATAGGACGACCGGAAACAGATGGTTCGTTTATTCCTTTTACAAAGTAGAAGAAGAGCCTGTCAGTAATGAATGAGATAATAGAATGATTATAATCTGTTAAAACATTCCTTTCCGGCTTGCTTATCCTTGATTATAGCGGGGGCACATTTATCTCTTCCGACTGTTCAATCCAGTCGTCCACAGTAAAATTTCCGGTTTGGCTTTCAATGGAAATTCCGTTTAAGAATAAAGTTATGCTGGTGAGTGTGCCTGCACTTAAGGTATGCGTCAGATTTCGGCTGTATTTCTTTACGGTTCCGTTGCTCAACTGTATAAAAAGGGTCATAAGAGGCTGAGGTGCCGAAGGAAGTAATGAAATATTTTCCGCACTCCACGTTTTGCTGTCTAGGCTTTCATTCAGAGGAAAAGCTACGGTTTTGTTTTGTTGGGTAGGGTTACCGGAATAAGCATTTAATGCATAAGCAATACTTCCGATATGTACCCACATGGAATCGACGGCAGAAGTGATGGCTGTTCCGTTCGAATTCTGTACGGTAACGTTCAATGCGGCTGTTACGTGATGCAAATTAGCATGCAAAGAGTCGTTTCCAACGGTAAAAGTTTGCGTAGCATATACCAGTTCGTAAGCCGGATGAAAGGTCGTATCGGCTATGTAAGGCACCAAGGTGTACTCTGTCTTGGAAAGGTCGCCTCCAATGCTCAGGGACGGATCTCGCAACACTCCCGTATTGGTAGTGAAATAGGTCGGCGCTCCCCGATAAAGTATATTATATGTTCCGCTAGGAAGGCGTAGTGCCATGGCACTGGGCTCCGCTTTACCGTTTTTGATATTATAAAAAGCAGGGAACGGGGTTTGTGCTCCTTGCGTATTATAATTTCCAATATAGACGCTACTGTTTTCCTGGCAAGGAAGTACTTCCAGAGGTCCATTATAATTTCGTGTTCCATCAATGGTGGCAGTCACCAAAGGTATTTGAGACATTTTAGCTTCTTCCATTGTGCAGTCGTCATCATCGGTACAAGAGACTATAGCTAAAAGCAACAGCGGGATAAAAGAAAGTTTTCTCATAAGGTTAGTTCGTTTTTTGATTCTGTAATTGAAAACGCAGAAACATGAAAAATGTTTTGGTTAAATATATAATGTATAAATTTTGGTTAGGCATTTAAAGAAATGCGAAAGGTCATGTGCATTTTCTTTGGCGAAACCGAATTTTCTTTCTTTCCAGTGTATGAAATAACTTCTTTTTGTGTAAGTTTGCTCCCTCAGATACAAATGAAGTTTAGAAAATAAAAACGTATGCATATCAAATTAGGAAAATTCAATCAGTTAGAGGTAGTAAAGGAAGTAGATTTTGGTGTATATCTGGATGGAGGGGAAGACGGGGAGATCCTGCTTCCAACCCGTTATGTGCCTGAAGGGTGCCGTCCCGGTGATATGCTCAATGTATTTGTGTATCTTGATAATGAAGAACGTTTGATTGCCACCACCCTTACCCCTTTGGTGCAAGTGGGTGAGTTTGCTTATTTGGAAGTGGCATGGGTGAATCAGTTCGGAGCCTTTTTGAACTGGGGATTGATGAAAGATTTATTTGTCCCTTTCAGAGAACAGAAAATGAAAATGGAAGTAGGACGGAGCTACATTGTTCATGCGCATGTCGACGAAGACAGTTATCGTATTGTGGCGTCAGCCAAGGTGGAACGTTATCTGTCGAAAGAAATGCCCGAATATCAGGCCGGAGAGCTAGTCGACATTCTTGTCTGGCAAAAGACAGATTTAGGGTTTAAGGCTATTGTAGATAATAAATATGGCGGTTTGCTTTATCAGAATGAGATCTTTCAGCCTTTAGAAACCGGAATGCGAATGCAAGCTTATGTAAAGCAGGTTCGGGATGATGCTAAAATTGATTTGGAATTGCAACGTGGCGGTGCCCGTAAAGTAGATGATTTCGCAGAAGTATTGTTGCAATACATAAAGGAACATGAGGGCTCTATTCCATTTCATGATAAAAGTAATGCAGAAGACATTTACAATACCTTCGGGGTGAGCAAGAAAACTTTCAAGAAAGCAGTGGGTGAATTGTATAAGAAGCATCTGATTGTATTGGAAGAACAGGAAATACGGTTGGTGAAGTTCTCTCCGCGTTAGAAAAAATATTGCAGTCTGTAGAAGAGATGCCTATAAAGAAATAGGGAAACCCCTATTGATATTTAGGGGAAAACTGTTGTCAAGAGGATTTTTCCTTTCTTATATTTGCACTATAAATAAACGAACAACAGAAAAACAATTATGAAAAGATTGACTATTACCTTGTTTTGCATAGCCCTTTTATCTTGGGGTTTACCTGTGCGGGCTGCAATGAGCATATCGGAAGTTCGTCAGAATGCACGTTTTTTGTCGGATCGTATGGCTTACGAATTGAACTTGAATCCTACTCAATATGCGGATGTCTACGAAATCAATTATGATTTTCTTTCGGCAGTTCGGCTTGTAATGGATGGAGTGTTGCGTGGAAACGATTATTCTGTAGACCGCTATTATGAGTATTTGGACATACGGAATGAGGATTTGAGTTATGTATTGTCCCGTAAACAATATCTAAAATTTGTTGATAAGGAGTATTTTTATCGTCCCGTGTATAAGGACCGTAATAATTGGCGCTTGCGGATTTACACGATATATGCGAACCCTACTTACTTCTATTTCTCCATTCCTATAAATTTCTATACTTATAATGGAGTTCATAGCAGGAGTCATTATCATGGAGGATACTATCACGGACGTTATCATCACGCTATGTATCATGGTCCTTTGTGTCGGATTCGAAACCATAAATCATTTGCCGATCATCGTTGGCATGATTTTAGGATTCCGGTTCGTCCAGATAAGCGTCCTTCCAGATATGAGCCTTCGCATCCCGGACATTATGATCGTCCTAACCATAATGCCCATTCGGGAACTCGTCCGAATGTGCGTCCCCATAGGGATGAACGTCCCAATGGACATTCCGGATTACATAACCGACCGAATCATGGAAATCGTCCGAATGGGAATAGTCATCCGAGTACTCAAATTCGTCCGGATAGAAATGAACGTCCGGGTAGTCATATAAATAATCGTCCCGATCAGAATAACCGCCCGAATCAAAGTAACCGCCCGAATCAGAATAACCGGCCGGAGCAAAATAGTAGGCCCAACCAAGGTAACAGACCAAATCAAAACAACCGTCCGAACCGGCAGCAAAACAGACCAAATGGAAATAGTCATCTGAAAGTAGATAAAAACAGACCGGGCTCGGGAACTGGCAGACCGGATTCATCGACAAAACCGAATCGAAATGTTCGTCCGAGTCGTAACGGCAATTCCTCCGGACAGTTGGTTCGTCAGAGTGGATCATCCCGCACAGTACAGGCAGTTTATCATCCGGATAAAGAAAAGTCGGGGAATGTTTCTTCAGGGAATGGAATAAAGCGTAATCAGTCGGGAGGTTCGAGAAGATAAACATCCTTTTATAAACACAAAAAAGAAACTGGCTAAAAAACGGTTTTGTTTTGCTTGTTGTTAATTTCTGTACAATTATGTGTTCGGTGCAGATAATAGTACATAGCAGAGAAGGCTAAAACTCAGATTGGAAACGAAAGGGAGATATTCAGTGAATAAAAATAGAAGGGGGCTATCCGATTTTTGGGACAGCCCCCTTTTGATTTTTACTTATTTCTGTTGGGTGACTTCTCGAAAAGTGATCATTGAGAAGAACAAATAGGTTTTAAAAACAAAAATGGATAATAAACGGATGGCATAATAAAAAAAGAAGGCATCCTTTTCAGACACCTTTTTTTATACTTTTAAGTATTGCGATAGGTACTGAATATTTCTAAGAGGGGGGGGAGAGTAGGACAAAAAAAGAAGGTATCCTTTTCAGACACCTTCTTTTTTGTAGGAATAAAGTATTACAGATTAACTCTTTTTTCCTGAATTCTGGCTTTTTTACCGGTAAGCGCACGTAAATAATACAATTTAGCTCTGCGTACTTTACCGATTTTGTTTACAGTGATACTGTCGATAGCCGGTGATTCGATAGGGAAGATACGTTCAACACCTATTGTTCCGGACATCTTACGAACTGTGAAACGTTTTTTGTCGCCATGACCTGAAATGCGGATAACAACGCCACGATACAACTGTATACGCTCTTTGCTACCCTCAACGATACGATATGCTACAGTTACAGTATCGCCAGCTTTGAATTTGGGATATTCCTTACCCGTAGCAAATGCTTCTTCAGCAATTTTAATTAAATCCATCTGTTTTTATTATTAAATTGTTTATCGTTACCAACGCAACATGCCAAGTTACTCTTCCTATGACAGCGATTGCGCGAAAGCGGTGCAAAGTAACAAATTATTTAGCAGACATACAAGTATATACACATTTTTTTAAATACTCTATGCAGTTCTTGCTTTTTTGTTTACTTTTGGAAGCTAAATTATAAGTTGAAAGTTAATGATACAGTTGAAACATATTTCAGTGTTCTGCTTGGCTTCTGTTATATTATGGGGAAGTGCTTGTCATACAGCTTCGTACAGTTTGGTATCGGTGCAGGGCGGACGTTCCGAAATAACGTCGGTATACGATAAAAACCCTGATAAGGAGGTTTTGGCCATCTTAGCACCATACAAAGCAAAAGTAGACAGTGTGATGTCTCCCGTTGTTGGGGAGTCGGCTATGAGTATGGTTTCCGATCGTCCGGAAAGTCTTTTATCCAACTTGGTAGCGGATGTATTGCGTGAAGCATCGAAAAAATACCTGGGTAAGGAGGCGGAGGTTGGTTTAGTGAATGTAGGTGGTTTGCGTACCTCTTTGGCTGAGGGCGAGATTACATATGGAAATATCTATCAGATTCTGCCTTTTGAAAATACCCTATGTATTGTAACCTTGACAGGATTGCAATTGAAGCAACTGTTTGAAAATATAGCTTCGACAGGCGGAGAAGGCATTAGTGGTGCCCGTATGGTTATCTCTAATAAAAAGCTATTGAAGGTGGAAGTTGGCGGAAAACCGATTGATGAAGGGCGCATTTATAAAGTAGCTACCATTGATTATTTGGCTGAAGGTAATGACGGCATGTCTGCTCTTAAACTTTCCAATGAAAAATTTCTGCCGGAAGGCGCTACTCTGCGACTGTTGTTCCTTAATTATGTGGCGGACTTGCATAAACAGGGTAAAAAAGTTATTTCTCGTATTGATGGACGTGTTACAGTAAAACCAAACAAATGATGAAAACAAATAAGACTTCGAAACGCTGGATTCTCTTATTATTTGCTTTATGCTTGTATGCAGAGCTTTCAGCTCAAAATCTGAAAGAACTTTATATTTTCCACACGAATGATACACATAGTTGCATTGAGCCGATCGAAACACATAATCCGGATACGGCTCAGGCAGGTAAGGCCGGATTTGTGCGCAGGGCTACTTTTCTGAAAGAGATGCGCAAGCAACATCCTGATATGCTTCTTTTTGATTCGGGTGATTTTTCTCAGGGTTCTCCTTATTATAATATGTTTAAAGGAGATGTGGAGGTTTCTTTAATGAATCAAGTAGGATATGATGCGGGGACAATCGGAAACCATGAATTTGATTTTGGTCTGGAGAATATGGCTCGTTTGTTCCGGACTGCGAAGTTTCCTATTGTATGTGCGAATTATGGTGTAGAAGGTACTGTATTGGAAGGAATAGTGAAGCCTTATATAATTTTGCATCGTAATGGTTTAAAGATTGGTGTTTTTGGACTTGGTCCGAAACTGGAAGGATTAGTACAGCAGAAAAACTATGAAGGGTTGGTGTATAAGAATCCCATAGATTGTGCCAACCGCGTGGCTACTTTGTTGAAGAAAAAAAAACATTGTGATGTGGTTATTTGCTTGTCTCATTTGGGATGGAAGGGATTGGAAGGTGACGAGGTTTTAATTTCTGCCACACGTAATATTGACGTTGTATTGGGAGGGCATTCCCATTCTTATTTCAAAGCTCCGTTATTTTATAAGAATTTGGATGGAGTGGAGGTTCCGGTTCAACAAATGGGAAAGAATGGCCGCTTTATAGGAAGGATGGTTTTAAAATTTCAAAAGAACTGATAGTAGAAATGAACGTTGAAAATGTTTTGGGTATTACGTTCAATCTTCTTTTTTGTGTTTTCTTCGGTATACTTATTGCCCCAATAAGTGGAAAATGTATATGGGAAATCGTAATTTTATTTAGACGGAATACAAATTAATACAATTTTGCGTTTTTAAAGGACAACCAACGAGGAAAACATGTACATTTGCCAATGAAAAAGAGTACTAATAAATTAAATTGATAAGAAAATGGCTTACGTAATTGGTAGCGATTGTATCGCATGTGGAACTTGTATTGACGAATGTCCGGTAGGAGCAATCAGCGAAGGTGATATCTATTCAATCAATCCTGAATTGTGCACTGAGTGTGGAACATGTGCTGATGTTTGTCCTTCTGAAGCTATCAGCTTAGGATAAATACAACTCCATAAGTTTGAAAGAATAAAAGGAGTATGGATGTAAAAGTCCGTGCTCCTTTTTTAATGTTTTGATGTGTCTGATGCTTTTCTTTTCAATAGCAATGCTACTTCCATGGTAGATTCCTTCTGTTTTAATCGTTATGTTCTTTCCCTCCCCTCTAGTCCAATGGTGGATGTTTTTCAATGGTAACTTTTTTCATTTTAATCGTTATGTTCTTTCCATAGCTTCTGTGGCCGGTATTTTTAAATAGTAATCTCTGTTCTTAGTAGGTTGAAAGGTTTTTCTTTTCCGGAGAAACTGATAAAGTGCATGGGAATAACTCTTAAGGTGATGCGCTCTGACTAGTATAGTTATTCGAATAACTATTAATGTAGGGAGATATGGCAAAAGACAGGTGGTGGTTTGCTGGTTATTAAAAAACGCAGATTAATCCGGAAATAAAACAGAAGTAAATGTTTGATCTGCTTTCATCGCCGGGTTAATCCGCGTTCTTTTGTTTTATGGGAGAGTTAGTAGAACTTTTACTCTCTTTATTTCTTTTTTCTTATTTCAAAGCTGCCAAGGCCTCTTTAATGCGGCGCATGGATTCTACAATGTTCTCATCGGAAGTTGCATAACTCATGCGAATGCATTCAGGAGCGCCGAATGCGCCACCTCCTACGCAAGCTACATGACCTACTTCTAACAAATACATCGCTAAATCAGCGGCATTGTTGATTTTACGGTCACCGGCAGATTTACCAAAATAAGTATCACATTTCGGGAATATATAGAAAGCTCCTTGTGGAACGTTAACTTCGAAGCCCGGAATCTCTTTAGCCAATTTTACAATCAGATTACGGCGGCGTTCGAAAGCTTGTCGCATTTCTTCAACCGGAGCCTGAGTTCCCGTATAAGCAGCTTCGGCAGCTTTTTGAGATACGGAGCAAGGTCCTGAAGTGTATTGTCCCTGCAATTTGTTACATGCCTTGATAATCCATTCCGGCCCAGCAGCGAAACCGATTCTCCATCCGGTCATGGCGTAGGCTTTAGAAACACCGTTGATGATGACAACCTGGTCTTTTAGTTCCGGGAATTGAGCGATACTTTCGTGCTTACCCACATAATTGATATGTTCATAGATTTCATCGGCAATAATATATACATGCGGATGTTTAGCCAATACGGCGGCTAATCCGGCAAGTTCTTGCTTGCTGTAAACAGAACCGGTAGGGTTAGACGGTGAACAAAGAATCAAAGCTTTGGTTTTCGGAGTTATAGCAGCTTCTAACTGAGCCGGAGTAATCTTAAAGTCCTGTTCGATACCTGCACGGACGATAACAGGTGTACCGTCAGCCAGTTTGACCATTTCCGGATAACTAACCCAATAAGGCGCCGGGACGATTACTTCATCACCTTCGCCCACTAGTGCCATTACTACGTTACAAACACTCTGTTTCGCACCGTTTGCACATGTGATTTGCGTGGCGGTATAATCCAATCCGTTTTCGTTTTTTAATTTAGCAACAATAGCATTACGCAAAGCCGGATATCCCGCAACGGGGGAATATCTGGAATAGTTCTCGTCAATAGCCTTCTTAGCAGCTTCTTTAATATGGTCGGGCGTATTGAAGTCCGGCTCACCAACGCTGAGGTTAATGACATCTACACCTTGAGCTTTTAGCTCACTACTTTTCTGTGACATGGCGAGAGTCTCGGAAGGAGACAATCGGTTTAAACGATCGGATAATTGGTTCATTGCTTTTATGTATTAAACTGTTAATTTACTATGTTCTTTAAGTTTCGCAGGCATCCCTTGTTAAAAATAACAGAAATGGTCTTTTTGTTTCAAAGTGATCATTTCTCGATTTAAATTCCTAAATTGATGTAAACGATAAATTTTGTAATTCCAGAGTAAAGCGATACCTCTTTTGTTACTTTACCTCCCTCTATATCGTTATCATCTTTATAATTTGATCTTCTTTTATAATAGAGCTTATCTTTTTACATTGTTAGCTCTTCCATTTCTTAATCTTCTTCTAACTCCAGGGCAAAGCGATACCTCCTTTATTTCTTTGCCTCCTTTATAACACCCTTTCCATCCTCCATTATTTGCTGAGGTGCAAGGTATGTCCCATACGTTCTTTCTTGGTTTTCAAATAACGTTCGTTATAAGGATTGGGCGTGATTTCGATAGGTACGTTTTCCACAATTTTTAAGCCGTAAGCCTCCAGTCCAATACGCTTTACCGGATTGTTGGTCATCAACCGCATATTGTGCACGCCTAATTCACGCAGAATCTGGGCGCCTACTCCATAATCGCGTTCATCGGCTAGATGTCCCAGACAAATATTTGCGTCTACAGTATCCATACCGTCTTCTTGCAGTTTGTATGCTTTCATTTTCTCCATCAGACCGATGCCGCGTCCTTCCTGATTTAAATATACCACTACCCCTTTTCCTTCTTTTTCAATCATCTGCATGGCTTTGTGAAGTTGTTCGCCGCAATCGCAACGCATGGAACTGAAGATGTCGCCGGTAGCGCAGGAAGAGTGTACACGTACTAAAATAGGTTCGTCTTCTTTCCAAGTGCCTTTAAACAATGCTACATGCTCCAATCCGTTTGATTTCTGACGGAAAGGAATCAGGCGGAACTGTCCGTATTCGGTAGGCATATTTACCTCGACACCTTTCTCCACTATCGACTCCTCTTTCAAACGGTAAGCAATCAAATCGTGGATAGAAATCAGTTTCAAATTATGCTGATCGGCAAAGGCGCGTAGCTGAGGTAGACGCGCCATGGTACCGTCTTCGTTCATAATTTCCATTAAAGCTCCGGCAGGGTAAAGACCGGCAAGGCGTGCCAAGTCGATGGCAGCTTCGGTATGTCCTGCACGGCGCAACACTCCCTTATCTTGTGCATACAGAGGGTTCACATGTCCCGGGCGACCAAAAGTTTGAGGAGTGGAAGCCGGGTCTGCCAATGCCCGGATGGTTTCAGCTCTGTCGGCGGCAGAAACACCCGTACTGCAACCTTCTATTTTATCGATGGTAACAGTAAAAGGAGTACCCAAAAGAGATGTATTGTCGTCCACTTGGTGAGGTAACTCCAGCTCTTTGCAGCGGGAAATGGTGATGGGAGCGCAGAGAACACCTCGTGCGTACATAAGCATGAAGTTTACCTGTTCCGCCGTGATTTTTTCCGCAGCAATAATCAGATCGCCTTCGTTTTCGCGGTCTTCATCATCGACCACAACTACGAACTTGCCTTCGCGGAAATCTTCTATTGCCTCATCAATAGTGTCTAACTTGATTTTTTCCATATCTATTTCTGTTTTAATTGTTCTATGTCCAATTGTATTTCACGGTTGGTTGCTACAATCCGCTTCAGGTCTTTGTCCAGGCGTAGTCCGAACCGCCAGATGCGGAAATAGAAGAAGAGACCTACCGGTACGGCCAAACCTGCCAATATATTCAGCCATCTGTTGCTGAAAGGACTTTTATGTGCTCCGATAATCAATATTGGATATTCGTTCAATGCGTTTAATATCTTGCCGTCTTTACTGTTGGATAATTCCTCCACAATGGTTTCTAGTTTCCGGCTGATGTTTTCTATCGCAATGTCTTTTTCATTGTTTGTAAATACTCTCAGATAGTTAGGAGCTTTGGCAAATTTATGAAAGTTGGCGTATGTTTCGCATTCAAGGCTCATTTCACCCAATTCCTTGTAAAGACGCTGATAATTCGGATCTTCGATAATTACCTCTTTTTTAGTAATATGTCGGTTACTACGTAATCCTAAAATCTTGCGGATGACTTCAATATAAGCATCCATATTGAATACAACCGAATCTTTGTTGGATTTGTAAGTGAAGAATACACCCATCGGAGCCAGGACTAACGTACTGATCCATGCTCCTATCCAGATGTGCCACGTTCCTTCACGAGCCATTTTGGTTCCCATTGTATTGACAATGTAATAAATAAGGAAGATGATTACGGATACAATAACAGGCATACCTAATCCTCCTTTACGGATGATGGCACCGAGCGGCGCACCGATGAAGAAAAATACCATGCAGGCTAAAGATAACACTATTTTGTTGTACCATTCCAATTGGTGCTTATGGAGCGACTTGTCCGCTTCTTTCATCATAATGCTTTTGTATGACAATTCATTTTGCATTACGTTCACCTTTTCCGATGCTGCTTTTAAAATACGTGCCTGTTGCGCTTTACTCGAAACTCGGAATAAACTATCCATATTAATCGTCTTTACCGGTGATTCTTTAATCTTCACCGAATCCCTAGGCGTAAAACGAATAGGCACTAGTTTGTTATGTGTCTCCTTGTAATAATTTCGTCCGATGCTGTCAAATCTCGTAGTCATAGAATCTATGCTATGCCTGAGTTCTATCATGTTTTTACTGGCTGCTTGGTTATTCAGGAAACTTCCATCCATCATGTTGAAATTGGAGTCGAATTCTATTAAGGTATGCTTTTCACAGAAAGACTCCCGCCGATAGGGCACATTCTCGACATTCCGTGTTTGCTGTTTCAGGTTTTCAAACTGTTCCCCATTATATAAATGTAATTGCAGGAACTTCTTATCGGCAGTGATTTCCAATTTACCGGAATCCGCTACAATGATATGCGCATTTTCGAATCCGTCGGAAAAGTTATATATCATAACCGAATAAAGCATACCGGTTTCTTTATTCTTTTTCTTTACATACAGATTATATCCTTCTATTTCATCATAAAAAGCCCCCTCCGGAATATCCAGTTCCGGTGATTTTTGTTTCATGGAATAGAGTAAAGTATAAAGTTTAACCTGCGAATCGGGAACTGTTACATTTTGGAAATAGAAAGAAGCACAACACACCACTCCCATTAAGAGAATGAGGGGGCGCATGATGCGTAGTAAAGGTATACCGGCGGCTTTCATGGCCAGTAGTTCGAAACGTTCGCCGAAATTTCCGAATGTGATAAGAGAGGCTAATAATACAGCCAACGGAAGCGATACAGGTATTAGGGATAGTGCGGCGTAATAAAAGAACTCCAATAAGGCGCTAACTCCCAATCCTTTTCCGACCATTTCATCTACATTTCTCCACAAAAACTGCATCATGAAGATGAAAAGGCAGATAAAGAATGTACCTACAAACAAGAGTGAAAAGCTCTTGATGATGAATATGTCTAACTTTTTTATGCGTAGCATTCTTTTGTCTTGTGCAATCGAGATGCAAAATTAGCATAAAAAACGCAGACGAAACCTATGTTTTCATGATTTTTATAGAATTAAACGCCGCTTGCTCTTCTTAAAGCTTCGAATTGCGAATTCCATAATTCAATCATATCCTTTTCTTCACCTGGTTCGGCAAAATCAATCACTTCGAGCGTATAATCGTGTGTCAGTTCGTTCACGCTGATTCTGAGTTCGAAATAATATTTAGTATCTTCCTCGTCTTCCCACCGGAAGCGGATAAACGAACCTGTCCTTAAGTTGATGACTTCAGCATTTCTGGTTTCGGTTTTACCCCATTTAAATGTGAATATTCGTTCTTCAGCCGAAACCATGTCGGCAAACCACGATTGAAGGCCCGAAGGGGTGCTGATAGAATTCCATAAAATAGTTCCCGACACTGCACTCAGCATGTATTCGATATGTATTTTTTTCTTCTCCATAATCTAGTTCAACTATAATTCGTATCGTTTGGTTGGCAAAATAACTATTTTTATCTATATATACATTACAATCCCATAAGTTTTTACTCTAATTAGGGAATATTCATTTTAAAAATATTTCTTTTACACTTGAGTTCAACTTATAAATGCAACTTTTTGGGTGCGGATAATAAGCAATAAAAACATTTATTTTTCAGAGAGGAA
>CANPVZ010000021.1 GCA_947581855.1 uncultured Phocaeicola sp. | reverse complement strand
CAAATTATACCTATACTATATATCATTACATCTGGTGAATAAACTTTATTCTGAAAGAAATGCTTCATTTGAGACTCCAGTTCTCTGATTTCTCTATGTTTATCCATCGTTTCAAGACAAGAAACGTAACATCCAATACTTATATCCATATTTTCTAGTGTTATAAGGTTAATAGTAACGAAGTTATTTTCTTGAATTGAAAACTTACTTCGTTACCTTAATAATTTAATTATCTAAAAACTCTGTTTCCTAAAGGCAATGTCTCATTCTTAAAGAAAGTAGTCCTTACAAATATAGTAAATTTTACATTCAACACCCTCTTTTAAGTAAATTATCGGAAAGATAGAGGCATAAAGAAACTCCTGGAGTTTTCTTAACACCAGGAGTTCTTATAATAAAACCTCTTAATATAGAGGATACATCTTCATGTGTTTCATTGCTTGGGTAGGTGGATAATAAATCTTGAAATCTAAGCTCTCCACATCACTGTAACTTAAGTCATACCGTTTCAATATACGATAGTTCTTCCGAACATCCTCCCAACCATATTTTAAGATGGTATCCGGACTAAGAATAAAAAACGATAATGTATCTGTATTCTTATATTTATATATATCAATTTCCTTTTCAAGTCCATACAGTAAACCATAATCATCATAATTATGTCCTTGCGGTTTTACTGCCAAAAACTCAGGAAGAACATTCACCAAAGAAGTATCCGGATACTGTGAAATATATGATATTTCTACAATTTCTTGATCTGAGCTATTTGTTATTACAAAACCAGCATTAGGATACGACTCTCCAATACAATTTAAACATAGCAAGTTGAAAATTAATAGCAAATGTTTCATTTTTATTCACTTATTTAATTATATACTAAGGCTTTTCCAATGGGAACTTTTTTGAATTCCATTCTTCCAAGCCTTCATTCTCACTAAAGTATCTCCACGCTCTTTTATCTGCATCCATCTCATACCAACGGCTTCTATGAGTAGTTTGGTTTCCATTCACTCGATTCGCATTCTTTACACTGAACAAACTAGGGATACCCATATCAAATAAATAGGCTAAGCTTTTTTTAAAGGATCCTTTCCCTTAAGGATACCTTTCCAAAATCCTCCTACTGCAGAAAAGAATTCTCCATTGTTATCTTGATATATCAGCGCATTGTTCAGACAATAGCTATACCGGTTCACAGAAGTTACCCTGCCGTAAGCATCGTTGTCACACTGTCCTCCGAATAACTGTACGCAGTCTGCTTGCCCAAGTGATTCGTGACAGGAGATTTACATAATAAAGAAAAGCTCTTGAAAGTGTTTCACAAGCCACTTCCAAGAGCTTTTTATAGTAATTTTCCGAATTATCCGCTTACGTTCTATGCCTAAATATTCACAGACATAAACCGGAACCTGAAAACTCATGTTAAAGTCTGCAATAAACTGACGCACATCATCTACCGTACGGACTTCGCTTATTTGCTTTTCCAAGTCCTCCAAAACTTGCCTCAACTCCTTTCTACGTTTCTCATCAGGTATATCATTCTCACAATCTAAAAGTTTATGCATATAATGATTTCGCTTTTCATTGTCTTTATAACAGAATCCACCTCCGACATGGTCGTACAATCCACGTAATTCCAAACCTTTTATGATAAAACCATAATTCAAATAATACAAATTACCATACATGGATTTTTGTAAATTGAATGCCCGTATCAATTCAGAAGTTTCACTACTCCAGTTACTGTTCCTACGTTTATATCCCAACGGTTTGAACACCTCATGCGCTAATTGTATAAAATCTTTCTTGTCCATAATTATTTTTAATATAAATCTAAAACGTGTTTCCATTCACCCTTAGAACCATGTTTCTTAAGAGCCTTTTCATAACGTTCCAATTGCTTTAATCCCTGCTTTCTCGACCTCGGATTATAAGGCTTCAGCTCATAAATAATTTGGTTATTTAAATCTATGAAATCAGGACGAATACCAGGAACTTTTCCATATTCTTTAAATAAACCTTTAGCCTTATCTATTTGATTAACTCGATATGCCTGATGTATTTCTCGGCCCATTTTCATACTCGACCTGGTATAAACCGATGCATCCTTTGCCAATATATTAATGGTGACTTTACCAGCTATTTCTTTAGCCGATACTTAAATACCGGATCGTACAGACAGGCATTCATGTTGACCAAGCCAAAGAGCGATAGATGTTCGTGTCCCGTATAGCCTCTGCCGAGTTTCAACATCGGCTTGTCACTCGCACTGTAGACTTCCTGGATTTGCGGGTTTCTCAACCGGCTCCACGCATCACAACTCAGCTCTTGCGCTAACGTGCCGTCAGCATTCACCATATGAGTGATGCTTCCTAGGTAGTCCCTACAAATATAGTAAATTTTCCATTCAACAGCCTCTTTTACGTAAACTATCGGTGAGGAATACGTGTATCCGTTAATATATAACAGTGTTTTCGTATTATCCGTCTCATTATTGGTCATCCAAATAGTACTTCGTTTGCGTAACCGTACCGCTTTGTGTGACCGTCATCTTCTTTCTGTTCCCACTTGCGCCATACAGGAACGTTGCCGTGTTACCTCCCTCGGTCAACGTAGTAGGACGCATCAAAGAATTGTAGGTCACCTGCTGCAAACGTTGTTGTGCCGAGTCATTCTTCTCAATACGATCGCCGCTAACGTTATAGGCAAAGGTCTGATTGATACCCGATACACCCGCTCCCGTTACCGCATAGGGTTTGCTCGCATGCATATAGCTTAAACTTCCCGCATTACTACCGTATACATCAGACGTATACTCCTTCTTCGTACCGTTCGTAGAGACCTCACTCTTCAACTTTTTCGTCACAGCGTCATATGTATACGAAGTATTGAATTCCGGACGGTTCACGGAAGTTACCCTGCCGTAAGCGTCGTAATTCACTGTGGTAGTCAAACCTTTCGCATCCGTTTGCGTGGTGGTACGGCTGCCATTCGTATGGTTCGTTTCCGTATAGGTTTGGGTACCGGCACTCGGATCGACAAGCTTCGTCTTACGCCCGTAAACGTCATACTCAAAAGAGGTTACCACATTCCCCGGAGCCACAATGTCGGAAAGCTGACCGTCTGCACGGTAATGGTAAACAGCTTCGCCGGAAGGGTTGGAAACCTTCACTATCTGTCCGCTCGCATCCTGCGTACGGACGGTGGAGATACCCTTTTCCGTAATGGCCACACTGTTTCCGAAGTAACTGTAAGTGGTCTGCTCGCCCAGATGGTTGGTGGGAACGAAAGGCTTGGCTATTCAAAAGAGAAAAAGTTCCTGAGAATGCCATGAAGGGCATCATCAGGAACTTTTAACTATCGCAACATGCGAACTATTCCATATCCAATTTACATCCGCTGAAATTTACTTTTTGGGGTATACTTGAACTTTCTCCCTGTAATCATACCAAATATATCTGTTAAGCAAGCGGAGACTTTTGTCCGGATTTATTTCATACCGAGCTGTATGCCTCAACAAAAAGTAAGTATGCAAATCTTGATATAAACTGACCACACGAGTTCCATCTCCGTCTGCAACCTCCTTGTTCTCTAACGGATGACACCTTTCGCTATAAAGAAATAGCAACAGGTTCTCATCAAGCCTCCTAAATACGAATGTAGCTTTTCTCTCTTCATCATGGCAAATGATAGAATCTTTCTTTACCATATATTTCCCTTTATACCACACATCATTGAGGATAGGTATTGTATCTTCCTCAGAATAAAATGAGAAACTACCCGGTGTTGACTCAAAGCTGAAATCTCCATTATCGGACATAAAAAAATAAATATATCCAGGCCCTATCTCATAGCCGTTCATATATACCTTCTGTCCATAGAAAGGTATACTACACATTAGCAACAAAATAATAAACAACTGTTTCATACTCTATTTTATTAAATAATTTGGCCATCCTAATCTATAAGGCGATATATTACTTCGCAGTCCTATCATTGCGTTTAACGCACGCTGAGCACTTGGAGCATTAAAAAACGAATAATAATGATAAGCAAAACCTAACAAAAATGGCAACACCAAGAGTTCTATAAATATGGGCTATAATAAAGAATGCTGATATGATTCTACAACAAACAATCTTACATTGGGATATTGAGACGAAACTTGTTGTATTGCAAGCCTCACACATTCCCAATCAAGTCCTCCTAAACCTGCACCAATTTTAGGCAACGCTATCATACGAACATCTGCCACAGATGCGTGTTCTAGCATTTTCACTAATGCTTGTTTTATAGCTTTCAAATCTGCCATTGTGCGCCAGTCTTGCTGGGTAGCCAAATTATAAACAAAACCTTTTGCTTTTGGATAAATAAGAACATCTCCTAATACAAATTGATTCTTCTTACATAACAATTTATATTCTTCATACATTTGTGGAAAACGTTCTTTAAATTGCAAAGCAATACCTTTCCCCATCGCACCTGCACAATTACAGCCATGTGCATAAGAGGTTACATATGCTAATTTAAAAATGTCACCTTCAGGAATAAACACTACATTCGTTTCATTCTTCCAAACTGCATTAAATTCCTCTTCCGTAATATAAACAGGACTTTCTATTTCTAATGCCGATAAGGTTACATCCGCCAAAGAATATCCATCTTGACTAGGAGTTTTCTCATCCAAACAAACTTTCCTTACTCCCTGAATTTCTATCTGTCTGACAATAATATCATCCTGAGAATGCAAATAAAACAGGATATTCTCCTCATTCCAAAACTTTTTTATATATAATTCTTTCATTAGAACTTTATTTTAAATACTGTAATTCCATGATTAATAACTCTTCCATTTATATTAAAAGGTTCATTATTTGGTAATAAATAATTATGAGAAGCATTGGGAGTTATATTTAAGCCTCTTATATCTATCTCTATATAATTTGTTACAGATTTTGTATTCCAGGGCACTCTATATAATCTTCTCGAAATCTGACCAGCTGTATAATCTGAAGCCTTTAAATCCGTAAAATATTGTCCATTCCCGTATCTCGCATGAACATTGCCCCGAGATGGTAGTATTTGTCCAGATTCCATTATTCCTTTATATCCTTGTTCTGAAGTATAATGAATTAATGTATTATGCTCTGAATAAGAATTTCCCAAAGAAGGCTGTTCTGATAATGCATTATTCGGCGCAAGCTGTTCAGGCAACGGATCAGGTTCCACATTGGCAGGCCGATGACGAACCCCTGCACCAGTATCAATTGCCTTACCTGTCCAGATGTTTTCACCTCTAACCAACGATGTAGCACCACCGACAACCCCACCTGTCACAAAACCGCTTACCGCGCCGCCGGCCGCACCCGACAAACCGTTACTCAGAATGTCTCCTATACCTCCGCCTTCAACTATCGTATTGCCGGAACCAAGAGCAAAACCACTTGCAGCACCACTTGCCGTTCCCACAATGGCACCTCCGACGATTCCAGATATACCGATGGATGTGGCTACAGCTCCACCGGCTAGTCCGCCTAACGCACCGGCGGCACCACCAACTATGGCATAACCTATTCCGGTGCTCCAGCCGCCTTCCTTTATTTCGTCCCAATGAGTGGCTACATTGATAGCCGCACCGATTATTGCTGCTGCCACAAACCACCAGAACTCTCCATTCTCATCCACATAAGCCAACGGATTGTTCAAACAATAGCTATACCGATTCAGGTTCTGCAGGTTGTCGGGCATCTGCACGTAAGGGTCGGGAGACAGAAAACGTCCCAATACAGGATCGTACAGACGGGCATTCATGTTGACCAAGCCAAAGAGCGATAGATGTTCGTGTCCCGTATAGCCTCTGCCGAGTTTCAACACCGGCTGGGCACTCGCACCATACACTTCCTGGGTTTGCGGGTTTCGCAACCGGCCCCACGCATCATAACTCAGCTCTTGAGCCAAACTTCCGTCGGCATTCGCCAAGTGCGTGATGCTTCCCAAGTAGTCACGGCAAATATAGTAAATTTTCCACGCTCCGTTCTCTTTTACATAAACTATTGGTGAGGAATACGCATTTCCGTTGATATACAGCAGCGTTTTCATATCATCGGTCTCATATTGGTCGCCTAGATAGTACTTCGTCTGCGTGGTTGCACCGCTTTGGGTGATGGTCATCTTCTTCCGGTCACCACTGGCATCGTACAGGAATGTGGCTGTGTTACCTCCCTCCGTCAGCGTGACGGGGCGCATCTGCGAGTTGTACGTCACTTCCTGTAAGCGTTGCTGTATGCCGTCGTTCTTTTCTATACGATCGCCACTGGCATTGTAAGCAAACGATTGGTTGATACCTGTCGCAGCCGCTCCCGTTACAGCATAGGGTTTACTTTCATGCGTATAGCTTAAACTTCCCGCGTCACTCTTGGCAGTGATGTTACCGTTGTCGGCATACGTTACAGTTTTCGTTCCGTAACCCGTCAGGCGGTTCAACGCATCGTACGTAAACTGTTCCGTCAGGTTGCGAGTGGCATCCGTACGGCTCAGCAGGTTACCCGTGTTCGCGTCGAAATTGTACGTGAAGTGTTGCAGGCTTCCCGCTTTCCGCATGGTGGGCAGACCGAACTCCGTGTAACCGTAGGTACGGGTCAACGGACCTGTGACGCCACCGGTAGGCTGCCCCAACTCATTCTCCGCAGTCAGTTTCCATACGCTGGTGGTACCCAACTTCACCTCATTCAGGCTTCCATTCACATAAAGAAGATTTTCTTCCCCTATGCTGCCTTCCTTCGAAGAAGAGTAAGATACTTTCGATACATTGCCATTTGCATATGTATACCCTTTCTGCAACCACACGTTATCAACCGTTTCTTTTTCCACACTCAGACGACCGTACGCATCATACGTGTACTCCTTCTTCGTACCGTTCGTAGAGACCTCACTCTTCAACTTTTTCGTCACAGCGTCATATGTATACGAAGTATTGAATTCCGGACGGTTCACGGAAGTTACCCTGCCGTAAGCGTCGTAATTCACTGTGGTAGTCAAACCTTTCGCATCCGTTTGCGTGGTGGTACGGCTGCCATTCGTATGGTTCGTTTCCGTATAGGTTTGGGTACCGGCACTCGGATCGACAAGCTTCGTCTTACGCCCGTAAACGTCATACTCAAAAGAGGTTACCACATTCCCCGGAGCCACAATGTCGGAAAGCTGACCGTCTGCACGATAATGGTAAACAGCTTCGCCAGATGAATCGGAAACTTTCACTAACTCTCCGACTGCATTGTTCGTACGGGTAGTGGAGATACCTTTCTCCGTTGTTGTTACACTGTTCCCCGAGTAACTGTACGTAGTCTGCTTGCCGGAAGCCTCATTTACCTTGGTCAAACGGTCGTAACCGTCATACGTATAGATGTTCCATTTCGAGGCCGCACTGCCTTTGAACGGAAGGGATTCACGCTCCAAAAGACCGTACTCGTCATACTCCTTGTCCACATACATCCAATTGCCGTCGAAACGCTGCTGACCACTTCGTACCTCACGCTTCAATACATCGTAACAAACCAACTCATCCGGTGAGCCTGTGGCACTTTTCAATATGCCGAACACTCCCTTGCCCGGATTCCAAAGGTACGACACACTCTGAGTAGTACCGTCCGCTGCTATGGTAGTCGTGTTACGTCCCAAAGCATCGTAAGCATAAGTGGTCTGTTTGCCCAAATGATTGGTGGCACTGGCAGGTTTGCCCCACTTATTATAAGTGTGATACGTGGTGGTTCGTCCCAACGCATCCGTAACAGTCGACAGGTAACGCCCGTTTGCATCATATGTATAGGTGTCGCCCACAAAAATCGTACTGTTGTAGGCTGCCTGCTTTTTAGTCAGCACATTGCCGTAAGCGTCATACGTATAGCGGGTTTCTCCGGTTTTATAGACCATATCATCCGAATCATACACACGGGTGATGCGTTTTATGGGCAGTGGCGTATTTGCCTGATAAGTAATTTCCTCCTGCTCACGCCATTCTTCATTACCCCGTTCCAATATGTGGGTTTCCTCCAGAGGAAGTCCTATCAGATAACGTCCGGAAGTAGTCTGATTCAGGCATAAATGAACTTTCCGCTCTTCTGCAGTCGGTGCGGATGTACCATCCGAATAGGCCATCGTTTCCGACAAACAGTTACCATAGTTATCATACAAGTAACTGCCGGTGGTCGTGACACCTGTCAGTTTATTTACAGACACCTTCCCTGTCATATTGGCTTTCAGCTTCTTATTGGTTGCCACACTTACATCATACGTGTAATTCTCCTTCTCCTTGTCCGTCTCTACACTTACCGGAATTCCATATTGCAACGGATTGTAGGTGTGTACAGAAGTCTCCGCATAACGAAGCCAGTCTTCCGTATGGATTTTCTTGAATCCCCTGAATCCCAGTCCCTGTCGATGCATGATGGCCCCTTCATATTGATAGGCTAAATCAGAAACACGCACACTGTCCGCAAATACTTTTTGTCGTGCTACCGCCCACAATGGGCCTTCATAATCATTATACGGATATTTCGCATCCCAATCCTTAGTGTAAAAATACTCAGACACCGAAGGGTCTTCCTCGTTCAGACGTAAGTAATAATTATGCTGTACGACACCCAAACTGTTGGCCATACCTGTGAGGAGACGTTGTTTGGCTTTATTCGTCGTGTAATTGATCCGATGGAGCTTACCATCCTTTATAGCCAACAAAAAATTATAGTAATTTGGAATAGCGATGTCCGAAGGTACCAACCGCATGTCGTTCTCTATGGAGACAGCACTGGAACGTACAAACGTGCTATCTTTCGAAAAGTAGTAACGTACAATTTTGCTCTGAGTCTTTTCCCATTTATTGTATCCTACAATAAGATCCGCCGCTCCGTCGGAATTAACATCTTGCAAACAGAAATTCTTGCTAGCTTCATACGTACAGACATAGCCGGAATTCTTCTTGGTAAATCCCTTCCCGTTGCCATAATAAATTGTCCAAATACTCCCGTTGTCGAAGTATTCCGTCTCCGTCAGCCAGAACAGTTCGCCGTGTTCCTCACATGCGCCCTGCCAATCTAAGCTTTCACCGCATTTAATACACCTGCTGTTACGGCCCACCTTTTTATGGCATTGCGAACAATAATCATATGGATACAAAGCACCACAGTCGAAACAGGTCTCGAACGCCCCGGCGTGCACTTCGCGGGATACATCCCTGTAATAGCTCAACTCAGGAGATATGACCACATCGCATTTTCCGTCCCCGTTGACATCGCCCACAAAGAATTTCTTTGTATAAAAGAGTTCCTGGTTGATTTCCGGTACAGTAAAAAGTTTGGTACATACCGCATTGCTGGAGAAAGCATATACATCCATGCCGGTTTGATGTATATGGCAGAGTTCCACCTTGCCATCCCCGTTCACGTCCGCCGCAAACAGGTCGTCATACATGTCATAGTTAAACGGTTTACCCGTATACAGGGTTTGCCCCGCATATGCATCAAACAAATAGGCGAAAGAATGGACATTTGATTTATCCAACGGTTTGTCTATGGTGATGGCGAACAATTGTGCCTTGCCGGTTCCCAAAAAGTCTCCGGTCAGAAAACGTTTGGGCCAAATGCTTCCACCGGTAAAGGCTGTACTATTATAAGTAAAGGTCTTCCCGTTCACCTTTCCCAGATAAACAACTGTATTAGACGAATAAAAGTCAACAGTCAGCGTTTCAATATTACCGGAAGCCGTGTTGTTTATCTTAATGATCTCATCTCCGGGCACGCCGTCCACATCGGCTGCCAGCAACGTCTGGAATCCGGCCCCTGCGGTAATGCGGTAATCAACGGGGGAAGATCCGGACAGACTTTTATACACCAGTAGAGGCTGGTTAGCATCGAAAGCGGAGTAATAGTACTTGCCATTACCAGACACTGCCGTGGGGTTAATAGTTGGATAAACCACCAGTGCGTCCTCTTCCGCACCAGCCCGCAGTTTGCATTTAAAAGCGACGACATCCCCGCTGAATCCGGAAGGAAGCTGCACGGTTTCATACACGCCATGACCACCCACATTGTCCGCATACCCATAATAAAAGCGCAACGGATTCAGGTTATCGCAACCGAGATTCTGCAGCAATGATACGTCACTGTCAGCGTCATATGTAAAAGTATACGTATGCAACACATCACCGCCGTTTTTGCATTCTATCTTGCTCAGTAAACGAGAGAAACGTATCTCTTTCCCGGCTTCGTAGACACTGGAGGCGTCCAGACGGCTCGTGTAGGTGAACACCACTTCTGCCAGATGAGCGGCAGAGGAGGAATGAGCCCCGTAAGCAATCTTGGTGACGTAATATTGACCATCCACCTGCTCATACGTAAAGTCCATATAGTTGCCCAGCGCGTCGGTCAGACGGGTGATGGGGAAAGAAAGCTGTTTGGTCGTGCCGGAGGGAAAGCCGTAGATTCCCACCATTCCGTTAGGATACTCTACGGTAAAGCTGCGGTAATCACCACTATACACATTCCCCGTAATGCGCATGTTTCCCCTTTCAAGCTCAAACTGGTTGGCCACGCCGGTAGGCAACAGACGCATACCGTCCAACGTCAAAGCGTCGCTCGTGGAAAGTGATACAGGCGCTGCCGCACTATTATAATAGTGATTTTTGGCTACCTTGCTGATAGCGGACAGTCCGCCAATTCCCCAGCCATAGCCCAGCGCACTGTTACCTCCCTGGCTATTATAAGTTATACTTAGTTCCGGCTGCATGTTCCCCCGTCCGGGAGCCACCTCCACGGGAACGGTATAAGTCACTCCGCCCGTAGGAGTCGTGCCCGATTGGTAGGGTATCTCACCCACCGTTTTCGTGGTGTCCACCTGCACGGAGATGGGAATGTGGGAATGGCTGCCACCCGTAACGGCGGAGAAGTTGCTAGACAAAGATTCCCAAGAGGGCATACCGTGGGAACAAGCAATCTTACAGCCCGTATCAGACGAAACTTTTGTGGAAGTCGATGTATTTGCCACAGCTTCACTCTTTTCGATACGGCTCTTTTGTATCGCATAATGCGCATAAGAGATATACGCTTGGGCGTCTGCCTGAAACAGACAGAGCAACAGGAAGATGGAAATCCATCTGCCCCAACTGGTGCGGAGCTTCCTGTTCAGTGTTTTAGGATATTTTTCGTTCATAATGATTTTTAAATTAATAGTTCGTTTACAATGTGTGGAAATAATTCTCTTTTTACTCTGATGAAGTCCGGCGTAAAAGGAAGGTAGCGCTACCTCCTCCCCTTTCACGTCCCGGCCTTACTCTACATGCACGAGCTGATGCCCAGTGCCCCGGCCACCGTGGTGGCCACTGCGACAATCACCTTCAGGATGATTTTCCACAGATTCTTCTTTTCTTCATTCATGGTGTTTGGTTTTTAAAGGTTCATTACTGGTGTTCATACTCTCTTCGTGATCACGTCGGCAAAAGTAGGAGGCGGCTATAACGCCGTGGAAACTTTCTGCTCCTTTGGGGAACTTTCGGTGCTTTTTTGTTCCTTTCTGTTATTTCCGGTCACTTTCTGCCCATTTCTGTTACTTCTTGTTACATTCCGCAACATTCTTCGATTTCTGTTGCTTTTTATTATCTTTCTATATTTCAATGGTTTACGACAGCTTTCAGAAGGTATACTCACTCATCACCTGAAAACAGGGACAGGCTTTCTTCACGCCGGGCAAGTCGCAATGGCCCAGAATGAGAGCTTTCGGAAACAGCGTATGCAGCTTGCCGAGCAACTCTCTCAACGCCTGTTTCTGCTCCGGTGTGCGGGTGTCGGCAGGCTTACCATCCGTAGCGGAAAGTCCGCCCTCATAGCAAATACCGATACTGCAACGGTTGTAGCCCCGGACGTGGGCGCCAACCTCCAGCAAACGGCGATGCTGTGTCACTTCGCCGTTACGACGGATGTAGAGATGGTAACCGATGGTGCGGAAACCTCGCGTCTTGTGATCGCGTAGCAACTGCTCCACCGTATAATCGCGGTCGGCACGGGTGGCCGAACAGTGGACCACGAGGAAGCGAACCGATTCCGGCCCGTTCATCATCAGTCCGCTTTCCACTTCGGTGAGAAGCCGGCGTTCGTTGAGCGTCTCTTCCTCACCTATCGACAAAGGGAAATGGTAGTCTATCATATCGTTAAGGCATTAAAGGAATAAAAGGAGCTATCGCCCGATGAATGGGGCATTGAGATGAAAACCGAATGTTTGTAAAACCATTCACAAGACGTTCGGCTTCAACTCTTACCACTTCCAAGTGAGATGATAACTCCCTTTTTTTCATGTTATTACATACAAAAATTCAGTAAACTGTTTTTACTTTAGCAGAGAGGGAATACTCTCGCCTCTCCTTGTTTTTCTTGCTTTTCCCGTTCCCCTCCGAACTTCGCCCCACAAGCACACCCCCTTTTAGCAAGTATCGCAAGTGTCATGCGAAATACCATTCGGAACAAAGACAAAGACGTCGAACTTCACCAACCGCCTATCCGCTTTTAATAGCTACGGCAGATACCGGCAGCGAAAGCCTCGGGCCTAATCGGAACATTGGGTAAAGCAGAGATTTCAGGCAAAGCGGGAATATCGGGAACAAAGCTGGGATATCGAGCGAAGCCGGAATATCGGAAGCAAAACTGAGACAACTGGCAAAGCAGGAATATCGGAAGAAGTATGGTTCCCAAGCCCGATGAGCAGTAAGCAACTGCGTCACCGAACCAGGAACTCATCCCCCGAACGTTTAAATGCCCTCGATACCACCCCCGCCGGTGTTATCGCCGCCGCCAGTCTCGCCGCTACCACCGTCTCCACCGGAATCCTCCCCGGAAGAGCCTCCGGAGGGAACACCGCCGTTGAACTCGATCTTCACCAGTTCCGTCTTCTCCGGCAGAAGGGCGTAACGGAATGAACCGTTGAGAATGGTGTACTCGGGACTGAAAGCCGGTCGCACACTCCGGATAAGCTTGGCGCTCACGTCCTCGGCCTTGACCACGGTTCCGGTAGTGAGGAGTTCGTTACAGAACGTTCCCATACCGTCGAGCTTCACTTTGTAACCCAGTGCCATGTGGGTCTGACAGAAATAAGCCAGACGTTCGATCACCCCGATTACATCGGCTTGTGTCAGAGCGGATTCCTGTGCAATCTGGGCGGCCACCTGCTTGGTGGTGATGGTCCCGTAATAATAGACTTGGGCGCTGTAAACGGTCTCGCCCTTGCGTGTGCCGATGCGTAGATCGGTCTTTCGTGCGTAATAAGGTTGTGCCATAATGTTTGAATTTTTTTAAAGTTGAACATTTGTTTGAGTATAGGAAATCGGGGTGAAGACGGACGTTCTCGCTGAAGAAGGTTCACCTTCCGGACGGTGTCCCTATAGCCGCTTCCGTGTTTTCGCAATCGATCTCTTTTTCCTGCGAGATCGTGGCGTCTCTCCCTGATTCCTGCGTCAAAGGTAGGGAAGCGTGAAAGGGCGTTTTACGATAGATTCGTTTCCTTTACGTTGCTTTACGATACGCCTTTCGGAGGTGCTTCACCGGACTTTTTTCCACCCGCGGGGCGAAAGGTGGAGAGTACTTATCCATCATAGGACGCTTGCCGGACATGAGCAGACTTCGTCACCTTTGACATCCGCAGGCAAAGCGGCTATAACATGCTTGGGACGAAAGCTATCGGTCACTGTTCGGGAGGCCTTCAGCACTATCCCCCAAATCTTTTATACCGGACGAAGTGCCTAAAACAGGGCAGATTCCTCATTCCTTGCGGTGATGTCAAGTCGTAGGCCTACCACTACTCAAGCCCTAGGTCTGTCACTCTATGCAGTCGTAGGCTTACGGCTTACCAAACCATAGGCCTGGCACTTACCTAGCCACAGGGACTGCCCTCTATGCAGGCGCAGACTTACAGCTTACCAAACATAAGTTTGGCATTTACCTTGACACATGGCTGCTCTTTATGCAGGCGCGGACTTACGGTTTACCAAACATAGGCCTGACATTTGGCCTTACGCAGGGCCTGCCCTCTATACAGTCGTAACCTCATTCCCAGTAGGCCCGCTTACGGCTCGCCTAAGTAGTACGTGATGATGCGTACCTGGCGGGGCGTGAACACCTTGTCGTGCAGACGGTAGCCAGTTTCCTGCAACTCCTGCATCAGTTGGCGGTTGCGGTGCATGAGATTGCGCAGGTTGGCTACAGCGGTGGCGCTTTGCCGCGTATCGGGGAAATAAAGTTCTGCCAGTTCCCTCTTGGAGTAAGGGCGGATGCGAAATTCGGTTGTTTTCATTTTAGTATTCATTTTAAAAGTTTTTATCCTGTTTCACTGTTTTGATTTTACCGCAAGTGCTTCTGCTTGTTAAGTTTTTCTTCCGGTATGCAAAGCGCCTTCGAGCCTTTCAACCCCTCCAATCTGTCAGGTTTCTCCGATATGCAGAATTTCTTCCTAATCCTCAAAATTCTTCTGACCGACCAGATTACTTACAGCCTATCAAGTTCTTTCAATCTTGGAGAGTGTCTGCGAGTCCGGAGAGTTCTTTCAATCTGCAAAGCTCTTTCGACCTGTAGAGCTTCTTCCGCCCTCCTCCCATACCGTGGTCTTCTGAAAAACCGTGCAACTTCTGTTTGCAGAGATTGTGAGAGATTGGTTCAGAAGGGAGGCGAAAGTTGCAATGTTGCAAATGTTGCAGACGGTTTTTTCCTCACACACGTGCGCGCGCGAAGCAATAACATCCTCTCTCTGTCCGTTGGAGTATCCCTTCTTTGGTGAGACGCTGCAAATGCGACCTGAAAGTGCTCTCCGGAATTCCCATAGCGCTTGCCGCCTCACGGGCCTGACTGCTGGTAAATTCCTGGCCCAACCGTGCCAGCAGGACATCGGCAAATTTCATCTTGCGTTGGGTCACTTCCACTTCCGGAAGCAGTGCCAGGGTGTAGGCGGCATGCTGACAAAGTGGGTGGGAGAGCGACAACACAGCGTCGAAGTCTTCTTCCGTGATGGAAAAAGTGAAACGGGTAAACGTATCATCCGCTATGTTCTCCTCGGGAATGTCTTTCGCAGGAAGGAAACCGTTACCCTCTTCCGAGGCACGCAAGAAGGCCACGACGGACATAAGCCGCAAGATGTTGACAGCCAGTCGGGTGACGGAACTTTTCATGGTTCCGTTCTGTGTGATGCAGGCGGTATCGAACAAACGGGTGAACGCATCGTTGAAACGGTGTTGCTGGACATCGGTCAACAGAAAGGTGAGCACACTTACGCGCGGAACAAGCTCTTGCAAGCGCTGTTCCCACTCCTTTCCCCATGCCTCGAAGCGGCGGTCGAGGTCATTGTTTCCCTCCGCACCGCCAAACTGGTTGACCCATCCGGTGGTAGCGGGCATGGAATAGAACAACTGCCGGCTGAAGAGCCCGTTCTCCGCCGAGGGTATCAAAGGCTGTACCTGTGCGGGTGTGCCGGAAAGCAGCACGCTGAGAAACGTACGGGAGATTTCACGATACTCACGGTTGGTACGACGGTTGTACGAGAGTCGGTCGTGGTCGAACGCTTTACGCAATGTATCGCTCCAGTGCCCGTAGTCGGTACCGATGGCTGCGCTCAGCGTGTCGGCCTCGCTTTCGCATATCAATCCCACGCCATCGGCATCCATCAAATTCTCCAGCACTCCCGTAGCGGAATTGTTGCCTGCGATAAGGAACATCTTCATGGGAGGCAACTCGGGAGCTTTCATCTCCGCTCTGGCACGTCCAGCCTGTTCAAAAATCACCTTTTCCTGTTTATAGGTCTCCATGGCACGGTAATAGTCCCCCATCATCCGATTGTGAAGAGGCTCTACCAATTTGCGCACCCATGTGAGGGCGCCCTTTCCGCTGGCGGGCGGAGCTACCACAAAGACTTGCAGACAAGGGTGGATAAACTTATGTCCGTAGAGGAAGCGTACCCGTCGGTTAAGCGAGGCTCCGAATACGGTAAGCGCGCCCAGCAACAATACATCCCGCTGTGCGGCGGTTTCGCCACAATCCACTATCTGACCCAAGAAACGAGGCCATTCGTAAGAGGGGAACAGCGGGGGCGGCGGCAAGGGGATTTTCTCATCCTCTTCGCGCGCACACGTGTGTGTGAGGAAAAAATCGTCTGCAACATTTGCAACATTGCAACTTTCGGCAGGCAGGGAAACCGGAAAGTTTCTCCTCTCCGGCACCTCGTACACGCCATGCTCGGCGGTATGACTGTAACAGGAGCGGACAATCCGGCGTATCTCCGCCTCGCCCAGATCGTAGGAAAGCGCCCAGCCCTCTGCCTCCGTTTGCGGCACACCCAGTTTGTTCATCATCATCAGGCACTTCATCAGATACTGGTTGCGGTTGCCTTCGGTATAGTAGTCGCCGTGCTTCTCGATGATTCCGGCGGCGTAAGCGGTAAGCGAAAGAGGAGGCTCTATGCAGGCTGCACGCTTGGACAAACGGGAGGATTTGGATTGCGAAAAAAAGTTACTTCCCTTTCCTTCGGCAAGGCTTATAGTGCCGGCATAAGCGTTCTGTCTCTCGCCAAGAGCCTCTTGCAAATCCGCATTTGTTTCCTGTACAGGAGCAATGGTTTCCTGCAAAGGAGCAATGGCTTCCTGTCCACCAGCATTCGCTTCCTGCCAATCGAAAAGCGTTTCCGGTGAAGCAAGTTCTGCAGCATCCGCCTCGGCGGTTAAAACAAACGGTACAGCCTCCTCATTGAAGAATGCCTTCGGGTCGTGGCAGAGAGCGGAAAGACGGTTCACATTGACACACTTCTCATCAAAGCCATGTCCGATAAGGTCGGCGTAGTAGCAGTTGCCCATTAGAAAAGCTTTCTCGTAGAAGCGCTTCTCTTCCGGGGAGATTCCGCCTGTATAGGAGATACTTTCTTGGTAATCGGGGAACTCTTCGGAAAGTAATTTTTCTTTATTACAAGAAGCCGATGTTTTACAGGAAGCACTCTCTTGATAATCGGAAACTTTCTCTTTAAATGAATCTTCTTCGCACCCCTCCCCCATCTCGTAACGAAACAGTATGCGTAATCCTTCGCCCGAGACGGTGACATAGCTGAGCAGCGTATGCGGGTCGGCGTTCACAACAGCCCGCACCGCTTCGATAGCATCAACCTGTATTCCATCGAAGTCGGCCATCGAAACGCCGGTCAGCCCCGTGATGTCGGCCGCCTCCTTGCCGCGACCATTCGTTCCGCAGGCAGGCATGAGGCTGGGCAGAGACGACTTGTAGCGCCCATCCTTGGAAAAACGGTAGCGTTCAGTCGCCTCCCGTAGTCCGCCGTCGATTAAATAGTTAAACACTTGCGGCCACTTTACGACCATCGATTCTTTCGCAAAAAAGCCTTTGAACAGGCTGGGGAGACAAGAAGGCTTTTCCCTGCAGCTCTCCTCCTTTTTCACTGCCGATATATTCCTGCTCGCAGCTAATACATCCTTTTTCATAACAACAGATATTTGAATGGAACTTTTATATTTCGGTCACCGGTTTCCCCGGTTCTTCCTTTCTTGTTCTCCGGAAGCAAAACCTCTGAAAACCGATGAGGCAAAAGTAGAGGAAGGGAAGAAGAGCCTGATTAACGCTGAATTAACGCCGGATTAACGCTCGATTAACGTTGGATTAACGCTCGCCATCCGGAGGAGGATGCCCATAAGCACACAGACGGATGTACCGACACGCTGCCGCCGGATTACTGAAGTGAAAAAGTTGAAGTGCATGAATGAAAAGAAGAGTTTCTATTTTTTTAAAAAAAAGAACGGCCATAAATCCTTGCTTAGGTGCTATTAAGGCGGAGAAGACAGCAACGGCAAACAAAATTGTTCGGATTGTCACTCCAATTCTCAGCAAGAGACTTTGGTATTTAGGAAAATTTTACGACTTTTGCCAAATAAATTACACGGAAGATAATGGAACTTTGAAAGCTAAGACACTCCGATATGCTGATGAGTGGAAGCCATATGCATAGCATTTTCAGACATTGCCCCGTTGAACCTTTAACACTATGTACGACTGCAGCACTATAATATACGACAGAGATGATTATGAAAAAGAACTCCGGAAGCTGGTACGCTGTGAGGAGGAGCCGGGCCATCCCATCACTTCATACGGGAGGGAAAGGGAGCGGGTGCGCAAACTTCTTGAGTCGTCCACGGAATATTTTTCCAAATCCCTCTTTCCCAATTCTAAAATATCCTCTTTGCTCACATATAACGTGGAGCAATCCGAATTCAAGTTTCATAACGACGGAACCCTATTAGACAGCTCCCTACAAAAGGGCGTTCTACCAGACAATTCCCTTTTCTGTGAAAAGTCGAAATCGGAGTCTCTGATTCAATATATAGTGGAGGAAATCTTCTATCGGGCTTTGGAGCTGATAGCCGTCCAATACTTTCCCGAGGCACGCGAAGTGCTCGGTTACAAAGGCGACACCGACGGGAGGGTATACGAAATGTATTCACGCATAAAAACAAAAAGTAAAGAAGAATGGTTGCCGGTCATGCCCAGCCTGTTGAAAAAGAAAGGCCAACTGGCGATTGTGAATGAAATTTCTCTGATCATCTCGCATTATGCTCTTTCTCTGTTTTTCGGAGCGATGCAGGATATACCCATCCCAGGAATCTTCGAGCGGTGTTTCGATTTAACAAACAGTTTAAAATTTATGGATAAAGAGGTAAAGCGAATCTTTCCGGAAAAGGGATACGCAGCGATAGGTATCAAAAGTTCACTGGAATTCGCACAAGGGTACAACAAATTCCTGCATTCGACTGCTCCTTTAGTCCCCAACTTCAAGTACCCGTACATGCCGAATATATCCATTATCAATCCCATGATAATAACCATCAGACAGGAAGGCATAAATTTTTACAAACTAACGCTCGATACCACACAGTTACGGGACTTCCTGGAATGTTGTCTGAAGAGGAATGGAACGAAGTATGTGGAGGAGGCTATCAAGCAGTGGAAGACGGGAGAAGCAGATTACGCGGATGGACGTACGGAAGTATTGCAGCCTCACGAGCCTCTACAAGACAGGGAGGAAGAGATGGAGTACTTAAGGGACAAGCTGAGCCGTATAGAAGCGGAGGCGGAAGTTCTGCGGAATGAGTTGAGAGAACGGGACGGACAGGTGAAGAAACTGCAGCGTGAACTGGAAAAGCAAAGTCAGGAACGCAAGCAGATCCTCCAAGAACAAAAAGAACATGCGAAAAATCAGCAAGCTTTGATGAATGCGCACAAGAAACAGGCAGACGTTATAATAAAGGAAAAGGATAAACAGATAGCAAAATTGGAAAAAGAGTTGAAGATGAAAGAGCAGAAGATAGCAGATATGGTGAAAGAGTGGAGCTATCTGACGGAAAAACAACAAACGGAGAAGCCGTTTCCAAAGGAGACGGAGGAGCTTTTGAAAAAGAAAATCTACTCTTTGAGAGAAAAGAACAAATCGTTGAAAGAAAAACTCAATCTCTTTTCCAGACAAGAGCTTCCGCAAAGGGGTTCCGAATTGATGGACCAAATCATCTCCAGCCTGCGCCATTACGAAAGTGATTTGTACGACAGCGGTCTGGTAAATAATTGGACGCAAATTGAAATGCTGCTGACACATATTTTTAACAATGTGCCGGAGGTAATGAAAGCCATTCGGCAGATGCACAACGACCGTTTACGCCTGGTGAAGGAGCAGAAAAAGAAAGGGCCCGGTAACCCTACCGTCTTCATAAACGAGAACAAAGGTCCTATTTTGACGGGCAATACGGATAAAAAAACTTTAAAGCCAACGGATGAATGACATACATAGATAAAAATTACGGCCCCATCATTTTAGGGGATTACATCGGACATCAGGAGATTTACATTGACAAGCAGCTCAATATAATGAATGGAGAGTCTTCCGCTTCCGAAACATTCCAGCAAACAGAAGCAAACGGGAATAATGGAACGGACGGTAACACCGGAACGAATGATAACGCAGAAACAGGCAGCAACGCAGGAATAAACGGAAAAACTAAAACAGATAACACAGGAAGGAACAGCAACACTAGAAGGAGGTACAACGCAGGAACGGATAACACCGGAACGAATGATAACGCAGAAACGGACAGCAACACCGGAAGAAACGGAAACGCAGGAACGAACAGCAAGCGTCCGATGGCTTATAGGGGAAAACGTATTCAACACATTTTCAGTAAGGCCGAGGAAAGAGAGTTGCTATCGCGTGTAGGCGATGGATATGTGTGGCATGAAAACGATACCCTGCTCGACTATTTCCTGGGACGGGCATTGTGCGGCGACTATCCCTCCGAAGGCGATAAACCTTTCTGGTGTTTCGGTGAGGAGGGGAAAGCCATGCCGGTAAACGATATGAACCGTCTTTTCGGACGCAAAAACATTGGGGCGATCCGCCGCGTACGGCGAATGATGCCTGTGCCCAACGGCCATGAGTTGATTGACGAGGTGGTAGACCTTACTTCATAAATACAAAATCCACCTCGGCTTTAAAGGATACATACATGCCACGAATGGGGAAGGTAGACCTTACTTCATGAATACAAAATATACCGCCAATACCAGACAGATGAAGGCCGCCAAATGGTTCCAATGAAGAGATTCTCCTTTAAACATCACTGTGGCAAACATAGTGAATACGATTAAAGTAATCACTTCTTGTATCACTTTCAACTGCATCAAGCTAAACGGACCGCCATTACCCTGAAAACCGAGGCGGTTGGCGGGAACCTGAAACGAATATTCCGCCAAAGCGATACACCACGAGAACAATATCACTCCCCAAAGCGGCCAGTTCGACGACACTTTCATTTCCTGCAACTTTAAATGTCCGTACCAGGCAAACGTCATGAAAATATTGGATACCACCAATAACAGCACTGTATAAAACTCTTTCATTTCTTTTCTATTTTATCAGGCAACATCTCCTCTTGTATATTTATCATGTTTCTCCATAAACTATATGTACAAACCATAACATACTCTTTTAAAAGTAATTACCTAGTGATTTTCTTACAGTTACACACAGGTTGCACACTATTGTCTAAAAGAGAAACTTAAAAAGGCGCAAATGTAGATAAAATCCACGAGATTTTACACCGACAGGATATAAAAACAATTTCTTATTAAGGAAAGACAATAAAATAATACCAGCCATTTACTTGCAGATGTCGAGTAATTTTGCGAATATTGCATATAAGTTATGCATAGATAAGGGTATATTAAAAGTTTAGCTACCTTTAATTTATTAAATATCAATGGCATGCACTATATTTTGAAGCATAAATATCTTAAACTCTTCAATTTTGTCAACGGGTTTATTTAAAAAACACACATAGCTATGAACAAGAAACAATTCACCTTACTGGCTGGCGCGGCACTGCTCTGCGCATGCCAACAGACACAGAGCCCATCGACCATCACCGGCATACTGACCGGGGTTGAGAGCGACACCTTGATAATGAACTACTTTCCCGTATCGGACTTGAGCCAGCATACGATGAAAAGCGATACCATCGCCATGCAAAACGGCAAATTCACCTACCAGTTGAAGAACGACAGCGTACCGATGAAAGTTTTCTTCTACGCCCAGCCACGCAACGGAGTCGCAGCCGCATCGCTCAGAAAGACGGTAAGTGTAGTGGCCTTCCCCGGTGAAACGGTGGAGGTGAATGGTTCAATGGACGATTACAGTATAAAAGGGAATGCTTTCCACCAGGCATACGAAAAGATCCGTACTCAGTGTAAGCCCTATCAAGACCAGATGCAGGCCGTATCGCAAACCATCATGGGCATGCAGAGCGCAGGTACACTGACGAAGGAACGTCTCGACTCCTTATTTAAAATCTTCCAACCCCTGCAAGAAGAGATGAAAAATGTGCAGAAAGAATACATCCGCCAGCATCCGGACGAGGATATCTCCGTTTACCTGATATCCGACGTGGGCAAAGAAGCGAGCGACATGCTCGACCTTGTGGGTGAAAAAGCACAGAACGGCCCGATGGCTTCCCTTTACTGCGCCATGAAAGAGGCTATCGCCCAACGGAAAGCCCGCGAAGAGGCCCGAAAGAAGATAGTGGAAGGAGCTGTAGCACCGGACTTTACACTGAAAGACATCAAAGGCAACGACCTGTCTCTGTCTTCCCTGAAAGGTAAATATGTTGTATTGGACTTCTGGGGAAGCTGGTGCGGCTGGTGCATCAAAGGTATCCCTGACATGAAGAAATATTACGACAAGTACAAAGACCGGATGGAGATACTGGGTGTGGACTGCGGAGATACAGAAGAGAAATGGATAACGGCTGTGGAAAAACATGAACTGCCTTGGCTGCATGTACGTAATACGGACGAGACTGATATTACGGTGAAGTATGGCATACAGGGATACCCAACCAAAATTGTCATCGACCCTGAGGGCAAGATAGCAAAGATTGTTATCGGCGAAGATCCTGCCTTCTATAAATATCTGGACAAATTGTTCAAATAAACTTGTTCGCAAAGGTTACAGGTACTTTCCGGGTAGGTTCTCCGAACACTGACAGGGCGCAAGTATAGGAAAAGGCCGCTTTATACCTAAGTTTCATAGGATAAAGCGGCACTTTTTATCTATCTAGTTAGAATCGTGAAAATTACGGCTACTATCGACCGATAGTTTCCACAATTCATTTCTTTTCTATCTTATCAGGCAACAACTCCTCTTGTACATTTGTCATGCTTCCCCATAAACTGTAACGGGCTTCCGGATTCAACTCTTCCAGCCGACGGAGGATTTCTTTCATATCGGAACGGTTCGAATCTTTCTCGTAAGGACAATTCTTTATTTGTTTCCGAAGCTGCTTGACGGATGCCAGCTTCTCCAAATCCGCTTCATGAACCAGACACATGGGGCGGATAATTGTCATATCAAACTTACTCATCACCAGTTTGGGAGGCATTGTACCAAAGGCTCCTTGAAACGTAATGTTCATCAAAAGAGTTTCCAAGATATCATCCATATGATGTCCCAAGGCAATTTTATTACATCCCAATTCTTTAGCTACAGTAAACAGAGCTTTACGCCGATTCCATGAACAAAGGAAACAGGGGGACTTACGGGTATCGGTAGAAGCATCAAAGGAGGTCTCATAACGCACGAACTGTATTCCCCGTTCCTCTGCAAAACTCTGCAGATAAAGTTCATCCGACTGATAAGGAACATTAGTAATCACAATATGTGCGGCATAAACCGTAAAGCGGGGCTTCAAGATACGGGAACGCCGAGCCAACAAGTCAAGCAAGATCAGAGAGTCTTTACCACCGGACAATCCCACTAGTATTTTATCATTGTCTTCAATCAGGCCATACTTTACTATTCCCTTATTAAAACGCTGCTCAAGCTTGTGAACTAAACGATCTTCGTACGTAATAATCTTTTTCATAATCTTCTAAATCGGACGCAAAATAAAGAAAAAACAAGGCAATTAACAAATTGTATGGTTCTTAAAAGTACTTATTATGATTTTCTTTGTACTTTTGAAAACGTAAAAGTGATTTATGGTATAAAGGATAGTACATTCACTTAGAAGGTAAAAAGGGAATTATTCACTTTTCAGGCTCAGAAGTTTAGAGAGAAGAAAGCATATCTCATTCCATAGAAACAATGACTTCCAGGCAAAGCAATGATTTCTCTGAACACAAACAAAGTGAGTGATTACTCCTTTTAAAACTTAAATAAATACTATATGAACAAGAAATACATTTTACTATTCCTCGTTTGCTGCCTAGGAGGGACATTATGTGCCCAAACTCTGACCCAAGCCAAGCAGTTATTCAATGCCGGAAAATATGAAGAAGCCAAACCAGCTTTCCGTAAATTGGTAAAGCAAAATCCTAATAATGCCAATTACAATTATTGGTATGGAGCATGTTGTTATGAAACAGGAGCAAAAGCGGAATCGGAAAGTTACCTGAAAAAAGCGTCAAGCCGAAAAGTAATAAATGCTTTCCGCTACCTGGCAGAGTTACAAGCTGACCAATACCGCTTCGACGAAGCTACGGAAAACATGGAAGAATACATCGCTATGCGGAAAAAGAAAAAAGAGGATACGGAAGAAGCCGAAAAACGCCTCGAATTCATAAAACAAGGAAGCCGTATGTTAAAAGGTACCGAACAGGTAACCTTTATCGACAGCTTTGTAGTAGACAAGAACGCTTTTCTCAACGCATACAAGATTGGACGGGAATCCGGCATGATAGAACCATACAACAGTTATTTCAATACGGAAGGACAGCCGGGCAGCATACTGTACCAAACAGAATTAGGTAACAAAATCTATTACGCAAAGCCCCTTAAAGATACATTGGCGCTTTACTCGCAAGACAAATTAGCCGGCAACTGGGGAGAAGCTATTCCTCTGCAAGGCCTCAACGCTCACGGCAATCAAAATTATCCGTATGTATTGTCGGATGGTGTAACTCTCTATTATGCAAGCGACGGTGAGGGTTCACTGGGAGGATACGACATATTTGTAACGCGTTACAATTCGGAAACCAACCGTTATCTACGTCCGGAGAATATCGGAATGCCGTTCAACTCTCCCGCGAATGATTATATGTACGTTATCGACGAATTCAATAATCTGGGATGGTTTGCTTCCGACCGTTACCAACCTGAAGGCAAAGTCTGCGTTTATGTATTTATCCCTAACGACACGCGCGTTACATTCAATTACGAAAACACCGATGAAGAAATTGTCCGCCGGGCAGCCATGATACAAAATATCGCTTCCACATGGAAGGACCCTGCTATGGTACGCGCAGCCAAACAAAGGCTGAACATGATTAGTTATCAACGACCGAAGAAACAGCCCAAACGCGACTTCGAGTTTGTTATAGATGACAATACGACCTATTACACCATCAACGACTTTAAATCTCCGCAAGCGAAAAGACTGTTTATGCAATGGGCGCAAAGTAAGAAAGACTTTGCCGCTCTCAGCCGTTCACTTGAGGAAAAACGTCTGCTCTACCACCGGAGCAACCCAAGCAAGCAGCAAAGTATGACTGCGGAAATAATGGATTTAGAGCGCAGAGCGGAAAGAATGGAAGCAGATTTGATAGAGATGGAGATAAATGTACGTAATATTGAAAAGAAATTTATTTCCAAATAGGAATTCTCAAAAAGAAAGTGTATATTTGGCAAAAATAGAAATCGTATGGATATTATTATTATCATAGCATTGATTGTGGCAGGTCTTCTGTTATTTATGGCGGAAGTGTTCCTGATTCCCGGTTTGAGTCTTGCCGGCATCGCTTCGGCGGGATGTTTTATTTATGTAAATTATTATGCGTTTATTCATTTAGGTTCCATAGGCGGACTCATAACTCTGATTATTTCTCTATGCTGTTACATAGCCTTGTTCATTTGGTTTCTCCACTCCAAATCCATTGATAAATTTGCTTTAAAGAAAAATATCGATTCTACTGTGGGAGTACCGGCTGAACAAGAAGTAAAGGTGGGTGATACGGGCGTAGCCATCACACGGTTAGCTTTGATCGGCAATGCGGAAATTAATGGGAAAATAATAGAAGTGAAATCGGCAGACGGTTTTTTGAACGAGCATACTCCTATCGTAGTGGAACGCATTATGGAAGGTATCATTATGGTTCGCAGAAAATAGATTCTCTTCCGTAAAAGGAATGGAACAGTCCATGCCATTAATTTATGTCCCCTTGGTGAACAATAAAGAATATTGAATTGTAATAATCTAAAAACAAAAACAACATGATTGATTCATTTTATCTCCCGTTTATTCTGATTGCCGGTGGCATTATCCTCTTGGCCCTGCTATTCCATTATGTACCGTTCATTCTTTGGCTGTCAGCTAAAGTTTCAGGCGTACACATCTCTTTGGTACAGCTCTTTTTAATGCGCATTCGTAATGTTCCGCCTTCTATCATCGTACAAGCTCTAATCGAAGCCCACAAAGCCGGATTGAAAAGCATTACGCGCGATGACTTAGAAGCGCATTATCTGGCAGGCGGACATGTGGAGAAAGTAGTACACGCTTTAGTATCAGCTTCAAAAGCCAACATTGAATTATCCTTCCAAATGGCAACTGCCATCGACTTGGCAGGACGTGACGTATTTGAAGCGGTACAAATGTCGGTTAATCCGAAGGTAATTGATACCCCACCGGTTACGGCCGTAGCCAAAGATGGTATTCAGCTCATAGCCAAAGCCCGTGTAACCGTACGCGCCAACATCCGCCAGTTGGTAGGAGGTGCCGGTGAAGATACTATTCTGGCCCGTGTAGGCGAAGGTATCGTTTCCTCTATCGGTTCGTCGGAAAACCATAAATCCGTATTGGAAAATCCGGATTCCATTTCGAAACTCGTATTACGCAAAGGCTTGGATGCCGGTACGGCTTTTGAGATTCTCTCTATTGATATCGCAGATATTGATATAGGTAAGAATATCGGTGCAGCTCTGCAAATCGACCAAGCAAACGCCGACAAGAATATTGCACAAGCAAAGGCGGAAGAGCGTCGTGCCATGGCTGTAGCGAGCGAACAAGAAATGAAAGCAAAAGCAGAAGAAGCTCGTGCTAACGTAATTCAAGCCGAAGCGGAAGTGCCTAAAGCTATGGCCGAAGCATTCCGTAGCGGAAACCTTGGCATTATGGATTATTACCGCATGAAAAATATACAGGCGGATACTTTAATGCGCGATAGCATTGCTCATCCCGATAATAGCGGACCGTCGGAGCCATTGACGAAATAACTGTAGAAAGCATTTGCTTGCTTACTCTTTAAGAGGGAAAGTGCACCATCGGAGTCACTGACGAAAGAACAGGAAAAGAAAGTACTTACTTGCTTTCCTCCTTAAGACAGAGAGTGGATCGTTAGAGTCACTAACGAAATAACTGTAGGAAGCATTTGCTTGCTTTACTCCTTAAGAGGGAAAGTGCACCATCGGAGTCACTGACGAAAGAACAGGAAAAGAAAGTACTTACTTGCTTTCCGCCTTAAGACGGAAATACTATGGTATTTAGAAAGTAAAGTAATAAAGAAGCAATTACTTCGCTCAAAATTGAAATTATAGAAGCTTGCAATCTTCCTGGCATGGGAGTCAGGGAAAAAAGGCGGATGATTTCTATTAGATAAATAAAGTTTATATAGAATAAGGAACAGGGCTATTGAAAACCAATGCCCTAAAACCTTATTCGATATATTGTTTAATAGTGAAAATGAAGAATGAAAAATTACTATCCGAATGATTCATTCTTCATTTTTAGTTCTCTATCTTTCATTAAATGATACTCTAGATAGAATAAAAAGAAGAGTAATTTGCAAAACCTTGCGTTAACCTGTGTTAGAAACTAACTAAAATATTGCATGTATGAAGAAACGTTTTGCTGAATCCGAATTGATTATCAACCCTGACGGTTCTGTATTCCATCTCCATGTGAAACCGGAACAACTGGCAGATAAGGTAATCCTGGTGGGTGACCCCGGACGTGTATCGGTGGTAGCCGCCCACTTTGAAAACAAAGAATGTGAAGTGGAAAGTCGCGAGTTCAAAACCATAACGGGTACTTTTAAAGGAAAACGTATTACGGTAGTTTCAACCGGCATTGGTTGTGACAATATCGACATTGTGATGAACGAATTAGACGCACTGGCTAATATCAATTTCCAAACCCGCTATCAACATGACACATTCCGCCAACTGGAATTGGTACGAATCGGTACATGCGGAGGCTTACAACCTTATACTCCGGTAGGAACATTTATCTGCTCGGAGAAATCGATTGGTTTCGACGGATTACTGAACTTTTATGCCGGACGCAACGAAGTATGCGACTTAGAGTTTGAAGAAGCATTTGTTAAATACATGGGATGGACTGGAAATATTTGCATCGCCCACCCTTATGTAATTGACGAAGACACCGAATTGACTGCAAGAATAGCCGGAGCCGATATGGTAAAAGGCGTAACCATTGCTGCGGGAGGTTTTTTTGGTCCGCAAGGCCGTGAACTTCGCATCCCTTTAGCCGATCCCAAACAAAACGAAAAGATTGAAAACTTCGAATATAAAGGATACCGCATTACCAATTTCGAAATGGAGAGTTCAGCTTTAGCAGGTCTCAGCAAATTAATGGGCCATAAAGCTGCCGTTGTGTGCATGGTGATAGCCAACCGTCTGGTAAAAGAAGCGAATACGGGCTATAAGAATACCATTGATACACTCATAGAAAAGGTATTGGAACGAATTTAATCATATTTTCGAAGACTACTTGAATCAGAGAAGGTGTTAAAAGCCAAATTGTAAAAAGCAGAACTTTCCATTTAAGTAGTTACTCAGTATGTATAGACTATACAAAGCCGTTTTAACCAAACTAACCGGGTGGAAACGGCTTTTTATCATCTCCCTAAATTAAGACGGACGTATAACTTTAACCTGTTTCTATCCAATTTCTACTCCCTTCCTCTTTATGCTATGCTATTGCGGTGCCAAGGAAATAATTATAGCCTACTTTGTTTATTAAGGAAAGAAAAAACAATATTCCAACTGCCGCCACGCTCCCAAAGGGGATTTCTTTTATAACAATGAATTCCTATTCAATAATTTGATTATAAAGATATTGTGCTAGAAGAATGCGCCATATATTACAATTATTCATGTTTTTTTGCGTTACTCATTACAAAAGTTGCGTCAGATATTATAACGAAAGAGATTAATATTCACTTCCTTTGCAATATATTTTAAAAATAGAATTTATCCACCTCACAACTTACCTTGAAATTAATTAATTTAAATATATATTTATGAAGAAGTTTGTATCCTACATGAGTATTTTATGCATGCTTTTAGCAGTTACAGTAGCTTGCAACGACGAGAAAGATTTGTATGAACCGCCAACCACTCCCGACGGAAAAACAGAAAAGCCTAACACCTTTGATTTTTCAACCGTAAACGAAGTAACATTAAATGTAAATTATAACTTAGAAGACAACAAATTTGCAGTAGCCTTCGAAGTTTATGCAGAAAACCCCGTGAATGAAGTAAAAGATGACGAAGGAAACGTTATCGGTTACGTAATGAAAGAAAATGTAACTCCGCTCTATGGTGACTATACCAACACGAATGGTGAATTCAGTAAAAAAGGCATTGAATTACCTGCCTATGCTGAAACTTTGTACATTGTTACCCGCAATCCTTTGGTAAATCCAACTATTATGACCGCAGCTGTTTCAGGAAATACGGTTACTGCTACAGCTCCTGCAAATAAGTCGGTAAGAAATGCAAAAGAGACAAGAGGTACACTCACAAGTAACCTTCCTAAGAATTTGTGGCAGAAGAACGGTAGTGATTATTATCCGAAATGGGAAACATTAGGGAACTTCGATAACCAAAGCGGACGTCCTAACTATTTGTTGGACAAAACAGATCCAAACAATGCCAGATTAGTCTTCAGCACAAAAGAGTTGGAAGGATTATACGAAGCTATCGGTAAAGCGGTGGACAGATCAAAAACTTGTCCTGAAGAATATCGTCAGGAAGCGGATTTGGAACTGGCGCGTAATTCGGAAGTAGCAATTACAATGCTAGGCGGAAACACTTGCTGGAACAGTACATTAGGATATTACTATTACACAGGAAATAAACCAACCGATTTAAAGAATGTGCATGTGATTTGTATTTTCCCTAACACCCAAGACAACAAATGGGAATTGGGATATAGCAATGCTACAGGATTAAAGCGTGGTGATGCCGTACAGCTAATGTATTTCCCCAATATTGACAATAATGGTGATATGAGTAACCCCACTACCGAGTTCCCAAGAGGTACTAAAATTGGTTTTGTTTTAAAGAACAACGGATGGGGATGTCAAGGAAACAATTATGCAGCAAGATCTTATGGTGGATCATATTACAAAGGCACAAATAATTTCTGGGCTTGCTCTACAGCAGGATTAAGCGATTACGATCGGAATAGTAACAATTTAGGGAAACAAACCCGTACTGCCAAATTCCAATACATCTCCGGTGAAGATAAGTATGCAATTGTAGCATTTGAAGATTATCAGAATGACAAGAACTTTAGCGATGTTACCTTCTCATTGAAACCCGCATCTGCATTTAATGATTTGCCCGAAGTGGTTCAAAAAGAAACCAACGCAAGCGGTGTGTACGCATTCGAAGATTTATGGCCGGCAAAAGGAGACTACGACATGAACGATGTGGTAGTAAAATACACTTATTCCAACATTAAGGAGGGATATGATGATGAGTCTGTTGATAAATACAAAATCACAAAAGAGTCTATGACCTTCAAGACTTTCCAGAATTACGCAACCAAGAACAATGGTTTGGCATTTAAATTAGATAATGCAAGTGGATATACGGAAAGCAAAATGGAAATCAAAACCTCTCAGGATGCAGACTTTAAACCTGCAACATTTGTAGTGGAAAAAGACGAAAAGGATGGAAAACAAATCTTTACCTTAACCGATAATGTGAAAGCCCAGATGGGAGCCGAATATAGATTAACTCTTATTTATAAAAACGGGAAAAACGTTGAAGCTCATCAAAACGGCGTGGCGAAAGTAATGCCTTTCATTTACCGTCAAGAAGCAGAAGGACATTTGGAAGTACATATTCCGTATGAAGCTCCAACTTCAAAAACAGTAATGTCCTATTTTGGTAAAGAAGATGATTTATCCGATATTGATAAAGGTATCTACTATGTACGCGCAGGAAATTATCCATTCGCATTCTATCTGGCAGGAGCTACTGAAACAGATATTCAACCTTTATTGAATAGAGATAATGAGAGCAAAGCCATAGATAAACTTTATCCGAGATTTATCAATTGGGCAACTTCGGATGGAGCTATCGACAAAGATTGGTATAAACAACAATAATCATTTACATATAATGTTTGTATAACAAACAAAACAGTGTGACTTCTCGAATAAGTCTAGGGGCTGTCAAAAGTAACTTTGAAGAAAAAACAGAGTGCTTTTGGAAGCCCCCTCTTATTTTTTGGTCTCACCAGCAATCTTCAGGCCAATAGAGAATCAGTAGGAACTGACATTCACCATTGTCCGGCTCACATAACTCAGAGGAGCGGAATGATACAACGGAACATTAACTAGGCACTAACTGCAAGACATTAACCAGGCATTAACTGTGAAATTCCTAGTTTCAAACCTAATAAAGCGGCGGTTGTCCACACCCGCTAACAAGCCGATACAGTTACTCAGGTATGGCAAATACAAATACTCGAATATAGCCGAGAGGATTACTTAAACTTAAAAGATACAGTTACTTAAGTAGAACAGATGAATTACTTAAGTTTAGCAGATACCGTCACTTAAATATAGCAAATATAATATACCCATTACTCAGAAGATTCCACAACTCTTACGCACGGAAATACTACGGAGAAACGGCTTCCTTTTCCTTCTTCCGATTCGACCTCTATCTTTCCGTTCATACGCGATACGATACTCCGGCAAATAGACAATCCTAAACCGGTTCCTTGGGCAAATTCATCCCGTTTATAGAAACGTTCGAAAATCATTTTCAATTCAGTTGCCGGAATACCCTTTCCGGTATCTTCCACATATATGTGCACGGTATGGTCTTCCGGTATATAGCAATAGCCCAATTTAATGAAACCGGCAGTAGTAAACTTGTTGGCATTTGTCAGAAAGTTAGTAACCACTTGTTGCAGACGACGGGAATCAACCAGAATGAAAGCATCTTTATTTTCCGGATACTCACACAGAAAAGTTAAAGAGGGATTCACTTGCACACGGAAGGTATTATAATAAGAATGGAGCAAAGTACGCACATTCTCTTCCCGAACATCAAAAGAAGCTTCACCCGAATCAATACGGGACAACTCCAAAATATTGCCTATCAAGTTTAACAACAAATCGTTATTCATATTAATCAAACCGATAAACTCCTGCTTTTCTTCTTCCGACAATTCCGGTTCGCTAATCAGAATATTGGAGAAACCAACAATCGCATTAAGGGGTGTACGTATCTCATGACTCATGTTATTAAGGAAAGATTGCTTCAGTTCCGCTTGCTCGGCAAGTTGGCGGTTACGTATCAATTCAGCCTCCCTATCCTTTATTTCCTGAATATTCTGCAACAGTCCGTTTACCACCGGCACATCCCCCTGGTTTAATATAAATCTATAACGGAATTCCCACCATTGGTACTCACCGTCAAACTTGCAACGATACTGCTCTTTAAAGTCTCCGTTTTTTTCTGTCTGCAAGAAACTTCTTTTAAACCGCTCGCTATCATCCGGATGAACAAAAGACAGAAGCATATCCAAATGGATGAGTTTCTTGGGAAAAGCTATCAGTTTATAAAAATGCGAATCGAAATTCAGTCCTTCCCCTACCTTGCGCCAAGCATAGGTGGTGTCTCCTTCAATGGCAAGTTTCAACGTTTCATGCTCATAATACAAATCGCGCAATGCTTCCCGCTTGCGTCTCCGTTCATACATCAGACGGTGAGTCAGAAACAAAATGACAAAAAGTACCATAACGCCACCTAATATAGCTACTGAAACTATATAATACCGATAACGTACCGAGAAAGGTATATACATCACTTTATACTCATCGGGCAGTTTTTTAGTAGAAAGACCATAAAGTTTTATTGCACGCCAGTTTAATACATATTCCTTCCGGCTCTGTATCATCTGCTGCGAAGGCATCTCGTCACGAAGACGAAGGCTGATTCCTTCTGCCATATCTTTCATTTGGGTTTCCAGAGGAACAAAATAGCCGCCCAGCATATTGTCTTTGCTCCCGAAACACTCGTTAATGGTGGAGAAAGAAGGGTTAACGAAGAAATCGGCGGCATCGAGGGAAGAAAAGGTACGTGCCGTCAGCATAAAATAGGTTTGTGTTCCGCGGGCTGTTAGCTGTATGGTACGGAGCGGCAAGGTTTCGCACATCATACGCACCACCACCGTTGTATCTATTTTTTCGTTATCGAACACTTCCTTGCGTTCGTCATAAAGACCTTCCCTTATGATACGGTGAGTGAGCACATGCTGCAACACATCTCCATCATATGTCTGAATTCCCCTAGCACGGCATTGTTCAGTCAAATCCGACCAAATTTGATTGTTGATCATACCGATACCGCTCATTACGATAACACGGGCTTTTCCCACAAGGCGTTCTATCATCTGCAAGGTGCGGGAATAATCCGGAATGTCAACATATCCCGTTACATTGGGATACTGCCGGAGCAACTCTACTTCGGGACAATAAACTCCGCTAAAAACGACCCGTAAATCGCGCAATTTGGGATTGTTGCATTTCAACAACGAATAGACAGCCTGATTATTGAACACGGCTACCATGTCCGCCCCCCATTCTGCAAACTCATCTATGAAAAAAGAAGCACGCGCCAGCTCCAAATAATATTCCAACTCTTCACAATCCAGAAAATACTCACGAATCTCAAATTTCAACCCTCTCCGTTCCAGCTCTTTCTCTAAAAGACTCCTGTAACGTCCCGCATCCGGATAATTCCTCTCGTAGGAGTGTACCAATGCTATTTTGTAAGGTGTAGTTGCATAGACGGAGATAGACAAGCATAGAAAAGTAACTATTAAAACGATACTATGCTTAAAGTTATTACGTACCCCGTGTGCCATTTTATATAGTAATAAGATTTGTCTGTGACAAAGGTACGATTTTTCGCCAAACATAACCTAAACATCGTTCACTATTTTACTCAAATTCAGTAAGTAAATTAGAAGGTGAACCTCTCATAGATTAAGGCCTCTAAAAAACAATTCCCTTGTTCTTGCCTGATATCACGATAAATCAGGGCCAGAACAAGGGAATTAATACGTTTCAATTTACAACGTATAAATAAGGCTGTCTCTTTTTTCTATTTTGAGACAGCCTTTCTTTATTTGAAATAGAATCTATTTATTTCATTGCTACTAATAAAACGAAGTCCTGATTAGTTATTTTCCGGACGAAGTTTACGAACAGTAACAGCCGTCTGCCACATTTCGCTTTCGCGCAACGCCTTCAATTCTTCGTTCAGCTTCTCACGGTAATCAGGTTTAGAGTTGCTGTCGATAGAAATCTGCGCTTCATTACCACATTTTACACTCTGATACAATTGCTGCATTACCGGCTTGATAGCATCGTGGAACGGGCCCATCCAGTCGAGAGCGCCACGTTGAGCCGTAGTAGAGCAGTTTGCATACATCCAGTCCATACCGTTTTTAGCGAACAACGGCATCAACGACTGAGTTAACTCTTCTACTGTTTCGTTGAATGCTTCAGAGGGAGTATGGCCGTTTTCACGCAAGGTTTCATACTGAGCCAACAACAAGCCTTGGATAGCTCCCATCAATGAACCGCGTTCTCCGGTTAAATCGGAAGTGGCTTCACGTACGAAAGTCGTTTCAAACAAATAACCGGAACCTACACCAATTCCCAACGCCAACGTTCTTTCCAACGCACGGCCTGTTGCATCCTGATATACGGCATAAGAAGAGTTCAAACCGCGACCTTCGAGGAACATGGTACGAAGTGAAGTACCCGAACCTTTCGGAGCAACCATGATTACATCGATATCTTTAGGCGGAACTACACCGGTACGGTCGCTCCAGGTAATAGCAAAACCATGAGAGAAATAAAGAGCCTTGCCGGCTGTCAAATGCGGTTTGATGGTCGGCCATACCGACATAACGGCTGCATCAGACAAGAGACACATAATAATAGTACCTTTTGCACAAGCTTCTTCAATACCAAAAAGGGTTTCACCCGGCACCCATCCGTCAGCAACGGCTTTGTCATAAGTTTTACCCGGACGTTGGCCAACGATTACGTTGAAACCGTTGTCGCGGAGATTCAATGATTGACCGGGACCTTGAACACCATAACCGATAACGGCAATGGTTTCGTTTTTCAATACTTCACGTGCTTTTTCCAATGGAAACTCTTCGCGGGTCATGACATTTTCTATCACACCGCCAAAATTCATTTCTGCCATTTTACTTTAAATTTTTATAAGACTACTCCTGTATCTCGAATCCGTCTGCTCCGTTCCTTACGGAATGTCCGGAACAAATAACCCTCCTTACACAGCGGCAATCTTCTCGTTTAACTAAATAAATTTCACTTTAGAGCGGCAAACCACTTCACCGCCGTTCTTTCTTACTTCTATATCGTACTCGTCATCTCCCACCGCTTCACGGTAGAAAGAGAGCGTGTCGCCATAATAGCTTTCTGCATGGTAGGCTATTTCAAACCTTCCTATACGTTTCTGCTTAAACATTTCCAACGGGAACAGGTCGAGCATGTGTTCCATATATTTCACACTGTTCACATGTCCGTTGATATCGATATCGCTGTATTGCGTCAGATATTCCCGTACGGGCGCCTCCCCTCGTACTTTTATTCGTCCGGGGCGCTCTATGGGACACTCTTTATCGCAAACATAATCCGCTATCTGCCCTCCGTGCAACGCCAGCAAATCTTCAGGTTTGCGGGTTTCTATATTAATCATTGCCCAAATGGAACGGGCATATCCAAGCACCTCTCCATCCGTGGTCACCACCTCGAAATCGCGATCGGTAAACAAGCGGTATACATTTTCCACCCACGTATGGATGTAGAACTCTTCGTACTGCCTCGGCATGCGTTTCATCTCAATGACCAGTCTCGAAAGCACCCATGTGTAACGGTTGTCATGCAGTTTAGTCATGCCGAATCCTCTCTGCTCGGCATGCGAATCGGCGCAATTGAGCAATTCGTTTCCCAACACGCTCATGGTAAGGTGTCCGGAGAAGTCCACATGAAACGATTCCGCTTTAAAAAGAGTGCTTCCTATTTTCCCTTCTTCCAAACTCATGATTCAGCCTGCGATTTACATTGGTCAAATTTGGCTTTCCGCTCGGCAAGGTATTCGTTTACCCGCTCTACACAACTCTTGGTGATGGCAATACGTCCCGAACGCACAAACTGCAACATACATCCGGCAGCCTGCAGTTCATCGTATAAAGAAGTGATTTCTTCCGTCATACCTGCTTTCTCCACAATGCAATACACAGGATTAACCTCCACAATACGACCGTTGTGCCGACGTATCACCTTCGATGCGTGAGGATCGTTCTGGAACTCGGGAGTAGAAAGTTTATAAAGCGCCACCTCATGATGGAAAATCTCATCATCCGTGAAATAATGCGCCTGCATCACTTCTATCTTCTTTTCAATCTGTTTCACCACTTTTTCAATCGTCTCTTTGTCCGTACACGCCGTGATGGTATATTTATGTACGCCTTGAATAGACGAAGCCGACACATTCAGACTTTCGATATTAATCTGCCTCCGTGTAAACACCGCCGTGATCTGATTCAATAAACCGGCAATATTCTCCGAATATACAATCAAAGTATATAATGTTTTTTCCATATCTTACGCTTAACAGTCCAACAACATTTCATTAACCGAACCTCCCGGAGGGGTCATCGGCAATACATTACCTTCTTCTATCACTCCTACCTCCAGCAGATAAGGGCCGTCGGTAGCCAGCATTCTCTCTATGGCTTTCTTCAAATCTTCGCGGCGGAAAACGCTCTCTCCCGGAATATGGTAAGCCGAAGCTATTTTTACGTAATCAGGATTCATCATCGGCGTAAAGGAATAACGGTGATGGAAGAACATAGCCTGCCATTGACGGACATTCCCAAGGAAATTATTGTTCAGCAGAATAATCTTTACCGGAGATTCCTGTTCCATAATGGTTCCCAACTCATGGATACTCATCTGCAAACCGCCGTCGCCCATAAATACACACACGGTACGGTCGGGACGGCCGAACGTTGCGCCGATAGCTGCCGGCAATCCGAATCCCATAGTACCTAACCCTCCGGAAGTGACAATACTGCGGTTCCGGCTATATTTGAAATAACGGGCGGACATCATCTGGTTTTGTCCTACATCCGTTACCAATATGGCTTGATGATGGGTTGCTTCGCTTACGGCACGTACTACTTCGCCCATTCTCAACGGGCCGTTTGCCGGATGGATTTCCTTTTCAATGACCTGTTCGTTTTCCGTTTTTTCATATTCGCCAAAACTATCCACCCATTCTTTATGGTCTTTCGGAACAACTAATTCGGTCAATTGCTTCAATGTCTGTTTGCAATCGCCCAGCACAGCCACATCCGCCTTTACATTCTTATTTATTTCGGCAGGATCAATATCCAGATGGATTACTTTTGCTTGTTTGGCATATGTAGATAGATTTCCCGTCACCCGGTCGTCGAAACGCATTCCCACGGCAATGATGACATCGCTCTCGTTTGTTTTTACATTCGGCCCCAAGTTTCCGTGCATACCTAACATTCCTTTGTTCAGAGGGTGGTCTGACGGCAAAGCGGACAACCCCAGCAAAGTGCATCCGCAAGGCAAGTCCGCCTTTTCGATAAACGTACGCAACTCAACCTGTGCATTGCCCAGTTCCACACCTTGGCCTACCAACACCAAAGGTTTACTGGAAGCATTAATCAAAGCCGCCGCATCTTGTAGCGACTGGGGGTCGGTGTCCGGTACAGGAACATAGCTGCGGATAAAGTCCACGCTTAACGGTTCGTACTCTGTAGTTTCTACCTGCGCATTCTTGGCAAAATCCAAGACTACCGGACCGGGACGACCACTCTTAGCAATATAAAAAGCCCTTGCTACCGCCCATGCCACATCTTCGGCACGACGAATCTGGTAGCTCCATTTGCTGATGGGCTGGGTAATGCCTACCAAATCGACTTCCTGAAAGGCATCGCTGCCCAAAAAGGCTGTGCCCACCTGTCCGGCAATCACTACAATAGGCGTACTGTCAATCATGGCGTCGGCAACGCCTGTTATGGTATTGGTAGCACCCGGGCCGCTGGTTACCAGACAAACTCCGACATCACCCGACACACGGGCGTATCCTTCCGCCGCATGAGCGGCTCCCTGTTCGTGACGAACTAATATATGATTCAACGAATCTTTATGATCGTACAAAGCATCGAAAACGGGCATAATCGACCCTCCGGGATATCCGAAGATGGTTTTTACACCGTTATGCTCTAAAGAACGCATCAATGCTTCCGCTCCTGTTATGACTTCTTTACTCATAATTTCTTTAATTGAAAGTTGTAACTTCTTTAATTGAAAAATAGGAAACCATCCGGTTTTAATTTCTGAATCTGCTGCAAAGCGAACCGATAACCGGTGTATTCTCGGAACAAAGCGATTGCTTTTTCATCTCCCGACCAACCAAACCGGCAAGACTTTCCTTACTTCTTCAATTGCTCTCAGTCAATTATTCTCACTCCTCCTTTATCTGCCGAACTTACCATGCTTGCATAGGCCTTCAGACTCTTGGAAACTTGTCGGTCGCGGGTTACGGGCGCCATCGGACGGGCAGCCAATTCTTCCTCGCTCAGTTTCACGTTAATTGCCCGGTTGGGAATATCAATCTCAATGATATCGCCGTCTACAATCTTACCTATATTGCCGCCTGCCGCAGCTTCCGGAGATACATGCCCAATGCTGAGTCCGGATGTACCCCCACTGAAACGTCCGTCGGTAACCAACGCACAAGCTTTTCCCAAGTGTTTCGATTTAATATAAGAGGTAGGATATAACATTTCCTGCATTCCGGGACCACCTTTCGGACCTTCGTGGGTAATCACCACTACATCGCCCGCTACTACCTTGCCTCCCAAGATTCCGTCGCAAGCCGCCTCCTGCGAATCGAAGACTTTGGCCGGACCGGAGAATTTCCAAATGCTTTCGTCCACTCCTGCCGTCTTCACTACGCAACCGTCCTGAGCAATGTTTCCTTTCAACACTGCCAGACCGCCATCCTTTGAGTAAGCATGCTGCAAATCGCGTATGCATCCTTCGGCACGGTCGGTATCCAACTCTTTATACATCGTATCCTGCGAACCTAACCGGATGTTGAAACGTCCGGCCGCCGCACTCGAATAGATACGTTTTGCTTCCACATCCACTTCTGCCTTATCAATATCATATTTTTCGATGGCCTCTTCCAGCGACATGCCGTCCACTCTCTTTACTGCCGTATTTAACAATCCGCCCTTCGCAAGTTCACCCAATATATTAAGGATACCTCCGGCGCGGTTCACATCCTGAATATGGTATTTTTGTGTATTCGGAGCTACTTTGCACAAACAGGGGACTTTACGTGAAAGCATGTCGATATCGTCCATCCTGAAGTCGGCTTCCGCTTCGTGGGCCACAGCCAGCAAGTGAAGCACCGTGTTGGTGGAACCTCCCATAGCGATATCAAGCGTCATGGCATTCAAAAACGCTTCACGGGTGGCAATGTTTCGAGGAAGTACGCTTTCGTCTCCTTCCTCATAATATTTATATGCATTCTTTACAATCAGCGCCGCCGCATCCTTGAAAAGTTGCGTACGGTTGGCATGGGTCGCCACAATGGTTCCGTTTCCCGGCAAAGCCAAACCGATGGCCTCATTCAGGCAGTTCATGGAATTTGCCGTAAACATGCCCGAACAACATCCGCAACCCGGACAAGCGTTCGCCTCGATGTTTGCCACTTCCTCATCGCTTACCGACGTATCCGCCGACTTAATCATGGCGTCAATCAAATCGAGATGCTGTCCGTTCCACTCTCCGGCTTCCATAGGTCCTCCCGATACAAATACGGTAGGAATATTCAGCCGCATGGCAGCCATCAGCATTCCCGGTGTAATTTTATCACAGTTACTGATGCACACCATAGCATCCGCTTTATGCGCATTCACCATGTACTCCACACTGTCGGCGATTATGTCGCGGGAGGGCAATGAATAAAGCATGCCGTCATGCCCCATGGCAATGCCGTCATCGATAGCGATGGTATTGAACTCGGCGGCAAAGCAACCCAGCTTTTCAATCTCCGCTTTAACAAGTTGACCGATTTCGTGCAGATGAGTATGACCCGGCACAAATTGAGTAAAGGAATTCACAATAGCGATAATGGGCTTCCCCATTTGTTCCTTTTTCATTCCGTTGGCGACCCAGAGGGCTCTGGCTCCCGCCATACGGCGACCTTGCGTGCTAATGGCGCTACGTAACTGATTCTTCATATAGCTTTTACTTTCAATTAAAAAAGCCTCTCTCACTGCATTGTGAGAAAGGCTTCCAATATTCTTTTTTAAGTACGATTACACATACACAACCTTTCTCACGCTTTGGAGCTGATGACCACGACGCGAATGATATGCAAGACTGCGAGGTTAATGAGTGTAGATTGAATCATACTGTTCACTTCTTTTTTTCGTGAGTGCAAAGGTATAGGTTTTTTCGTAACGAACAAACAAAGTGAATAATTTTTTGCAAGAAAAACTTGTAATTGTAAGAAAACAAGGATTCGAATCATTATTTTATCACAAATATAGGTTTCCTCTTCCTCCTTTCAGTTTTGCTTTCCTCTTCCCTTCGCCTTTTCGTTCCGGTTGCACCGAAGCCGACAGTACCGGCTGACATGTAACTTCAACCGGATGAGGCAGACAGCGCAACGTGCTGACGTAGACAGCTCTGCATCGCAACGTAGACGGCTGCACGTCGGGACGTAGAGCTGTCTACGTTGCGACGAGGTTTCAACCGTCTCGATTGAGTGCATATTCGTATACGAAAAAGAGGGAACAAACCTCTATTGGCATGTCCCCCCTTTTCCATACTCTCTCTCTTCTCTCTAAAGACCTTACCGATTTTGCAAACCGAAACTTCAAGGATAATCGGTTGGCAAGTGCTCTTCCATAAAGAACCCGGCACTTTGCCCGCCCGTTAACCAAGGAAGTTAAAGTTAATAATGCATTCTCAACGTAAAGCCTGTGATACTTCAATCACTTATTCAAATAAATATCAAGTCCTTTATGCTTCAGTGTAATGTTCATCAAGCGTATATACTTCTTATATTGTTCTTCGCTTAATGTATTCTTCATCAATTTAAAGTTCCCATACACAGCCTCACGGAGTCTTTCGCCTTGCTTAGCCTCTTTGCTGCCGGCAGCATTCTGCATTTTCTTTCCGAAATATTCGCTGATAGCCGCAACCTCCTGATATTGGTCGCCTGAGAGATTTAAATACTGGCCCAATTTATTTACATTCATAGAAATGGTCCAGGTTTGACTTTTCACCTTGTTTGCTGCAAAACTTGTAGCCGACATTACCAATGCCGCTACAACCATAAATGCTAAACGTTTCATAATACCTAAAAATTAAATTTGTTAACCTAAAAACTAATACCTATAAAAAACAATCCTTTTATGTCTTTATTGACGTTGCAAAGATAAAGGCATGTTCTAAAACAGAATATCATTTTAAGGTTAATAATTGTAAATAGTAAAGCATAGAAAGCGTTTCTTGATTTATATCAAGATATTTATGACAGTAAAAGCTTCTTTTTACTGTCAGAATAACAAAAAGAATGTAATATAAATGTAACAACAAAGCCACACGAGAAATTAATTCGTATCTTTGCAAACGAAGAAACTGTACCACTACAGTTATCTATATACCTAATTATATAATATAAAAAACGTATGGAAACGACCCCGAACAAATACATTACCGTAGCTTATGAGCTATACGTAATGGAAGACGGAGAAAAAAACTTAGTAGAAAAAGCAACAGCAGAGCATCCTTTTCAGTTCATTTCCGGTATGGGCACGACGCTCGACGCATTCGAAATGCAATTAAAAGATCTGAATAAAGGAGATAAGTTTGAATTTACCATTCCTGTAAACGAAGCTTACGGAGAGTTCAATGAAGAATATGTATTGGATTTACCTAAAAATATATTCGAAATAAACGGAAAGTTCGACTCTGACAGGATATTCGAAGGCAATGTGGTTCCTTTAATGAATGCCGACGGCAACCGCATGAACGGTACCGTAGTAGAAGTAAAAGAAGACATTGTAGTAATGGATCTTAACCACCCGTTGGCAGGAAAAGACCTTACTTTCGTAGGTGAGGTAACCGAATCGCGCCCGGCAACGAACGAAGAGATTCAAAGCATGCTGAATATGATAAGCGGCGAAGGTTGCGGATGCGGGAACTGCGGAGGAGACTGTGGAGGAGACTGCGACGGCGGAGATTGCGACGAAAGCCACGAAGGCTGCGGATGCGGACACTGCCATTAAATGAATAAACAGAAGGGAAGGCTTTGTATAGAAAAGTCTTTACCTTCTTTACTTTCCTTACTTTCTCGAAGCAGAGCTAGCGATATTCGAATAATTATCCGGATGCTCTGTACTCTGTAATGTAAAAAGAATAAGTTTCTACTTAATAATTATTTGAATAATCTGTGGTAAAACCCACAACAATCTGCGTTCATCCACGTTAGAAGAATAAAAATAGTATTCAGTATGTTCAATAATACATTCGGTAACCTGTTCAGAATAACAACCTTCGGCGAATCGCACGGAGCCGGCATAGGAGGAGTAATTGACGGCTTTCCCGCCGGTGTGGAAATAGATTTTGACTTCATTCAATCGGAACTGGCCCGGCGCAAGCCCGGACAAAGTAAAATTACTACCGACCGGAAAGAAGAAGATAAGGTAGAATTCTTATCCGGTATCTTCGAAGGGAAATCCACCGGTGCTCCTATCGGATTTGTTGTCCGGAATACCAACCAGCATTCGAACGACTACGATAATATACGTAATCTTTACCGCCCCTCGCATGCCGATTACACGTATACGCAAAAATACGGGTTGCGTGACCATCGCGGAGGAGGACGGTCGTCCGCCCGGGAAACCATTTCAAGATGTGTCGGCGGAGCATTAGCCAAACTTGCTTTGAACAAACTCGGAGTAAAGATACGCGCTTACACGTCGCAAGTGGGTCCTATCTGTCTTAAAAAAGATTACAAGCTCTACAATCTCGATTTAATAGAAAACAGTATCGTACGATGCCCCGATCCGGAGAAGTCACAGGAAATGGAAACATTGATTGCTGCGGTAAAAGAAGTGGGCGATACCGTAGGAGGAGTCATTACCTGCGTCATCGAAGGATGTCCCGTAGGATTGGGACAACCTGTATTCGGCAAACTTCATGCCGCGTTAGGAAGTGCCATGCTTAGTATCAACGCAGTAAAAGGCTTTGAATACGGAGAAGGTTTTGAAGGTACCACACAGAAAGGCTCTGAACAAAACGACCTGTTTTATAACCAAAACGGACACGTTTCTACCCGTACCAACCATTCGGGAGGCATACAAGGAGGAATAAGCAATGGGCAAGACATCTATTTCAGAGTCGCCTTTAAGCCGGTTGCCACTTTATTAATGGAACAACCAACCGTAAATGCGCAGAACCAGGACACGGTAATCAAAGCGCGCGGCAGACATGACCCGTGCGTATTACCCCGAGCCGTACCCATTGTCGAAGCAATGGCTGCCATGACCTTGCTCGACTATTACCTAATGAATAAAGCAACAACACTATAAACCTTATACACACGCATACTATGGACATCAAAGAATATATCCGCGAAAACGAGTCTCGTTTCATGGATGAATTATTCAGCCTGATACGTATTCCCAGCATCAGCGCCTTGCCGGAACATAAAAACGATATGTCGGCTTGCGCGCAGCGTTGGAAAGAATTACTACTGGAAGCCGGAGCAGATAGAGCCGAAGTGATGCCATCGGACGGCAATCCGCTGGTGTTTGCCGAAAAACAAGTCGACCCGACCGCACCTACGGTATTGGTTTACGCGCACTACGACGTCATGCCGGCCGAACCGCTGGAACTATGGAACAGCAACCCGTTTGAACCGGAAATCCGTGACGGACGTATTTATGCCCGAGGTGCCGACGATGATAAAGGGCAGGCTTTTATTCAGGTGAAAGCTTTCGAATATGCCGTAAAATACGGTTTATTAAAACATAATGTCAAATTCATCTTCGAAGGAGAGGAAGAAATCGGTTCTCCCAGTTTGAACGCATTCTGCAAGAAGCATAAAGAACTATTGAAAGCGGATATCATATTAGTATCCGACACCAGCATGCTCGGAGCCGATTTACCTTCGCTGACCACCGGGCTGCGGGGACTGGCTTACTGGCAAATAGAAATAACAGGTCCGAACCGTGACTTGCACTCCGGACATTTCGGAGGAGCTGTAGCCAACCCGATCAATACATTATGCAAATTACTGGCACAAGTAACCGATTCGGACGGACGCATCACCATTCCTCATTTTTACGACAAGGTAGAAGAAGTTCCGGCGACAGAACGACGGATGATCGCTCAAATTCCATTTGACGAAGAAAAATACAAAGCCGCCATCGATGTAAAAGAACTGGAAGGCGAAAAAGGTTATTCTACATTGGAACGCAACAGTTGCCGTCCGTCTTTCGACATTTGTGGCATTTGGGGAGGTTATACCGGCGAGGGTTCTAAAACCGTCTTGCCATCCAAAGCTTACGCAAAAGTATCGTGTCGCCTGGTGCCGCACCAAAACCACGAAGAAATTTCCCGGCTCTTTATAGATTACATCCAATCCATTGCACCCACATCGGTAAAAGTGGAAATAACCCCGATGCACGGAGGCGAAGGTTACGTATGTCCCATCGACCTGCCGGCCTACCGTTCCGCCGAGAGTGGTTTTGCCAAAGCTTTCGGCAAGCAACCGCTGGCCGTCCGTCGGGGAGGTAGTATTCCTATTATATCGGATTTCGAACAGATATTAGGAATCAAAACCATCTTAATGGGATTTGGTCTCGAAAGCGATGCAATCCACTCTCCCAACGAGAATTTCTCATTGGATATTTTCCGCAAAGGAATAGAAGCTGTCGCAGAGTTCCATCGGTTGGGATTCTGATACAAAACAACCGAAAGGCATATTTTCCGCAACCGCGAAAATTCGGTTTCACTGTTGGGGAAAATCTGCCTTTCCAATAACGATAAAAACCTAGTAACACCCGACATTCTTCCATGCAGATAAAGAGCACCTCTTTTTTAAAACCCATCCTCCTGTTTATATTGGTTTTTGCCTTCTTACATGAAAGCCGTATCCTTTTCTTTTCCAAACAAGATAAGGAATGGCAAGATAAAGAAGTGGAAGTCCAAAAAGACAAACAGTTGACTGAAAGTATCGCATCCGATTCTCTTTCATTAGTCTGTCAAGTAAAGAGTTTGCAAAAAGAAGTATCGCGGGCGAATCATTACAAAGATTCTCTTTATTTCATATTCAGTTTAATTGTTTGCGCCAGTTTGCCCATCGCCGGCTTGACAGGATATGTCTTGTACCGCCGCCGCAAACGTAAGCTTCAATTAGAACAGCTTAGCCGATTGCATCACTTACAAAAGTTGAAATATCGGAAAAGCCAAGAACAACTCGAACAAAACAAACAAATAATAGCCTCATTAGAAGAGAAACTCCACAAAATAGCACAGCAAGCCGATACCGAGAAATCTGAGAAAGAAGCCTTGGCGGAAGAGATTTTGAGACTGAGGAACCGGAACAAACAAATGGAATTCCAACGAATCAACAAACAGATATCTTTAGAACTTTTACAACAATCAGAGGTTTATCAATTTATATTCCGGAATATCGGGAACGCAAATGCCTGCCTTTCAACAAAGCAATGGGAACAACTTGGAGAAGAGTTGGATTTAACGTACGAACAGTTCTCAAGCCGCCTATACACCATCTGCCCCAAACTGAATGAAACGGAACTGCATGTATGCTACCTCCTAAAACTCTCCGTACCGCTAATAGACATTGCCCATTTCACCGCTCATCAAAAGAGTTCCATTTCCACCCTGCGCGAACGGCTCTATAAGAAAATTCACGGGACGCAAGGAAGCGGCAAGGCACTTGACCAGTTCATCGCAGAGTTTTAGTCTCTTTTTCTCTTTCAAGCTCTCACCCCAGTTGCTCAGATAGTAGTTAAATACCAATTCATTATCATTGTCACAAACTAATTCGCCCACTAAATGCGAACTAATTGCGAACTCAAATCCGACCTTCTCCCGCATCCATACACTACTTTTGCCGGTGTTCAATTTATTATTCATTCAAAATTAAACGAAACATGAAAAAACATTTGTCAAGAAGCTTTATCGCTTACTGTGCAGGCTTAATATGCTATATAATTATCAGTCTCATTTTAAATAGACAACATGACATTGCCGATATATTCATATCGCCAGCAATCCCCGTTTTATGCGTATTACTCCTATTATGGAATAAAATTAATAAAGATAAACACATAAAAAAGTACATGGGATTTTTATTAATCTATATTATTACTTTCATTTTAATGCTAATAAAATTTCATCCGCTCAATATTGAAAGATATATATTCATATGCCTTCTATTGGCAATTATCCCTATTCTTGCAGTTGTTGTTGCAGCGCGTTTTTGGAACAACAAATGAGACCATTATCAGCTACAAGAATAAATTATTAATTCAAGTTTCGCAAGTTTAGCTTACAGAACTTGAATCAATTCTTATATTGAGCCTACCAATCACCAGCTCTCTAATATGTTACTTATTACGTATTGGTAAAAAAGACGAAGCGTACTCTTATGCAATATTATTACTTCAGAAATTACAATCTTCGCCTAAAAGAAGTACACAATATAAGCATATTATTATTCACTTGAATGAGATAATAAACAGAACACCATAAAAAACGGTGCTTAATATTTTTCTCTTTCAATCATTTAGTATTACTCTCAATATCAATAAATTAACCATTACAGCAAATTAATTCACATACCAAATGCGAACTATTTGTGAACTCAAATTCATACATTTCTCACATTGACCTATTACTTTTGTCAACATAAGTTTGTGCTTTAAAAGTTTACTTTAACAAACAATACTTTGTTAAAACAGACTCACAAATCTATTGTACACCTATTGATTTATAACTTTAAATTATTTATTAATGATGAAAAAAAATTATCACTACTTATTAGTATTCTATGCGGTTTGCTCTTTCAACAATGTTCTAACGATTCAGACATGGGCGGAAAAACTTCGTCACAAAAAGAATTAAGTTCACAAGAAAAAGACCATTATGAGGCTTCATTAAAGAATGACGTAAACGAATTGATTGCGAAGCCAGTAAAATTGAAAAGTAGTTTTTATCAAACACAAGGTCTACCCTTATGGCAAAATGCAAAATGGGTAAAAATCAATAGTAATCCGACGAATAAAGAGTGGTCTCCGACACGCAATTGTGCAGGTTACGCTGCGGAAGCATGGGGTAGCGTTACCGGAGATAAAATAGATGGAGGTTTGCTAATTACATCTGATGATGTAGAAAATTGGATAAATAACAAAAACAACAACAATTAGAAATGAAAACTTTAAAAAACACCCTATTGCTAATTACAGTTTCCATATCATGCGCTTCATGTATCTATATGGACAATCATAACATCTGTCTTTTTTACGATGCAGAAAACACAATTTTATATCTCAGTAATAGCGATTCTTTCGGTCGTATCCGCAAATTAAAACTTGATATGAAGCAGGACACCTTATTTATAGAGGCTCCTAAAATTTTTGATTACATTCACTGGAAGAAAGGTTGTTTTAAGGATGCCTTATATTCTAAATGGAAAATCAAAATAGATCCAAGTAAGGTAAGATACATCAAATATGGAAAAGAGAAAGTAAAACTATTTGATGTAAAATCCTCTAATACATTGATCCATCCATACTATCCATGTATCTCTATCTATCCCAAAAAATATCCATATACGGCTGACTGACACAAACCAAATTATAGAGATTATCGACTTACATTAGGGATATGTCATACTAAGACTTTGGCATATCCCTTTTATAAGAACTTGCTAAAATCAAAAATTTCATACATCACACTTTTTATCAGGATAATATACAATGGGAACAGACGAAAAAAGGAATACATTGGAAACAACCCACTATTTCTTATCATTTTGCTACAATATAACAAAAAAAGAAGAGAGTATGCTAACGATTTGCGGAAAGATTGAATTCAGAAGAACGACATCACTCATCTATCCCGCATACCGTTGAGTTTTCAACTTTTACTATTACTACAATCAACAGAAAGAAATCCGCATCAAGCGGTGTTTGTATCCCTCTAAAGAGCAAAAATCATAGATTCTGTAGATAAAGATGTCCATTTTATCGATTCTTTTTTGTTCATATTATTTTTTAAGTATATATTTGCAACGTAGACAGACAGGAGTTGTGAAATTCCCGAATAGAATAGTTTAGTTAAGTCTAGTTTAGTTTTTGTGTTGGAAAAGCATCGAGCCTCGGAGGAGGAAAACTCGATGCTTTTTTTATGCTCTATTATAAAGCTTATTACGAAAACTTTCGTATTTTTGCAAACATATATGGTTAAGAGATAAATAGAATGAATATTTTAGATCTAAGTGAACAAGAAATTATCAGACGGAACAGTCTGAATGAGTTAAAGGCAATGGGTATTGAACCATACCCTGCTGCCGAATATGTAACAAATGCCTTCTCTACAGACATTAAGGCCGAATTCAAAGAAGATGACGAGCCTCGTCGGGTTTCTGTTGCAGGCAGAATGATGAGCCGCCGTGTAATGGGTAAGGCCTCTTTCATTGAGTTACAAGATTCAAAAGGAAGAATACAAGTATATATTACCCGCGATGACATCTGTCCGGGTGAAAACAAAGATTTATACACTACCGTATTCAAACGGTTGCTCGACTTAGGCGATTTCATCGGCATCGAAGGGTTTGTATTCAAAACCCAAATGGGAGAAATCAGTATTCATGCACAAAAGCTGACCGTTTTATCAAAAAGTATCAAACCTCTTCCTATTGTAAAATATAAAGATGGCGTGGCTTATGATAAATTTGAAGATCCTGAATTACGCTATCGCCAACGTTACGTAGATTTGGTAGTGAATGAAGGGGTCAAAGATATTTTCCTGAAACGGGCTACTATTATCAGAACTCTACGAGCAGCTTTAGACGAAGCCGGCTATACGGAAGTGGAGACTCCTACCCTGCAATCTATCCCGGGAGGAGCCAGCGCACGTCCGTTTATCACCCACCATAATTCATTGGACATTGATTTATATTTGCGTATCGCTACGGAACTTTATCTGAAGCGCCTAATTGTAGGCGGTTTCGAAGGTGTTTACGAGATAGGCAAGAACTTCCGCAACGAAGGTATGGACCGTACGCACAATCCAGAATTCACTTGTATGGAATTGTATGTGCAATATAAAGATTACAACTGGATGATGAGCTTCACGGAGAAGTTATTGGAGCGCATTTGCATAGCAGTAAACGGCAGTTGCGAAAGCGTAATAGACGGAAAGACTATTAATTTCAAAGCTCCCTACCGTCGGTTACCTATTCTGGACGCTATCAAAGAAAAAACCGGTTACGACCTGAACGGTAAGAGTGAAGAAGAAATACGTCAGGTATGCAAAGAATTGAAGATGGAAATTGATGATACAATGGGTAAGGGTAAGCTGATAGACGAAATATTCGGCGAATTCTGTGAAGGAACATTTATTCAGCCTACATTTATTACCGATTATCCTGTAGAAATGAGTCCGCTTACCAAAATGCACCGCAGCAAACCGGGATTAACCGAACGCTTTGAATTGATGGTTAACGGAAAAGAGTTAGCAAATGCATATAGCGAGCTGAATGACCCGATAGATCAGGAAGAACGGTTTAAAGACCAATTGCGCTTGAGTGAAAAGGGAGATGATGAAGCAATGTTTATCGACCAGGATTTCTTGCGTGCGTTACAATTCGGTATGCCGCCGACATCCGGTATCGGTATCGGTATAGACCGTTTGGTAATGTTAATGACCGGACAAAGTACGATTCAAGAAGTATTATTCTTCCCACAAATGCGTCCGGAGAAAGTAATCCCTAAAGATCCGGTTGCCAAATATATGGAATTGGGAATACCTGAAGAATGGGTACCTTTGATTCAAAAAGCCGGTTACAACATGGTATCGGATATGAAAGAAGTCAATCCACAAAAACTTCATATGGATATTTGTGGCATTAATAAAAAATACAAATTGGAACTGACCAATCCTACTGTTGACGCTGTAGCGGGTTGGATAAGCAAAATTTGATATGGCATCCAAACTACCGAATGGTAAAATAGCAATCATGGGAGGCGGTAGCTGGGCTACAGCTATCGCAAAAATCATGTTGGCGCAAGAAGAATCCATTAATTGGTATATGCGCCGTGACGACCGTATTGAGGACTTTAAACGTCTGGGGCACAATCCTGCTTATCTGACAGGAGTACGCTTCGATGTAAAACGGATCAATTTCTCATCCGATATCAATAAGATAGTAAAAGAATCGGAAATATTGATTTTCGTTACCCCTTCTCCTTATTTAAAGAACCATTTAAAAAAGCTGAAAACAAAAATTAAGGATAAGTTTGTGGTAACTGCTATTAAAGGTATTGTACCGGACGAGAACTTGATTATCTCGAGCTATTTTAACCAGATATACGGAGTCCCTTTTGAAAACATAGCTGTATTGGCAGGCCCGTGCCATGCGGAAGAAGTCGCATTGGAACGCCTTTCTTACCTGACTATAGGTTGTACTGATATAGAAAAGGCGCAACAATTTGCACGAAAGATGATGAGTTCATACATTAAGACTTCCGTCAGTGATGATATAGTAGGCATCGAATACGGATCGGTTTTAAAGAATGTTTATGCCATTGCTGCAGGTATATGCAGCGGTTTAAAATACGGTGATAATTTTCAGGCCGTTCTCATGTCAAATGCTGTTCAAGAGATGAACCGTTTCTTGAATACGGTACATCCTATATCACGCGGAGTAGACGATTCGGTATATTTAGGAGATTTGCTTGTTACAGGTTATTCAAACTTCAGCCGTAACCGGGTATTCGGAACAATGATAGGAAAAGGATATTCGGTAAAAAGCGCCCAGATAGAAATGGAAATGATTGCGGAAGGATATTATGGAACAAAATGCATTAAAGAACTCAACAAACATTTTCATGTAAACATGCCTATTATGGATGCGGTATACAACATTCTTTATGAACGTATTTCTCCGATGATTGAAATTAAGCTGTTAACTGATTCACTCAGATAAATTTTATAACCATGAAAAATATTTGTTTAAACATCGACAAAGTAGCCAAATTTATTCCAAAGGAAAAAATTGCTGCTTATGAGCCTCAAGTGAAAGCCGCTATGGAGACTCTTGAAAAAGGAACCGGCTTGGGTAATGATTTTTTAGGTTGGTTGCACCTTCCTTCTTCTATTACTAAAGAACATCTGGCTGATTTAAAAGCTTCCGCTCAGATTCTTCGTGAGAACTGCGAAGTAGTGATTGTTGCCGGTATTGGTGGCAGTTATTTAGGTGCGCGTGCTGTAATAGAGGCTTTATCAAACAGTTTCCAATGGTTACAGAAGAAACAAGATGGCCCGGTTATGATTTATGCGGGACATAATATCGGAGAAGATTACCTTTCAGAACTCACGGAGTATTTGCAGGACAAAAAATTTGGAGTCATCAACATATCAAAATCCGGTACGACTACCGAAACAGCTTTGGCGTTCCGCTTACTGAAAAAACAGTGTGAAGACCAACGTGGAAAAGAAATGGCTAAAAAAGTAATTGTAGCCGTTACGGATGCTAAAAAAGGAGCGGCTCGCGTAACAGCCGACAAAGAAGGATATAAAACATTCATTATTCCGGATAACGTAGGCGGACGTTTCTCTGTCCTGACTCCTGTAGGATTATTACCGATTGCAACGGCCGGATTTGATATTGAGAAACTGGTAGAAGGTGCCAAAGATATGGAAGCTCTGACCGGTGCGGATATTCCGTTCGAAGAAAATCCGTCGGCTATATATGCGGCAACCCGCAATGCTTTATATATGGAAGCTGGAAAGAAAATTGAAATATTAGTGAATTTCCATCCTAAATTGCATTATGTTTCAGAATGGTGGAAACAGCTTTACGGAGAATCAGAAGGTAAAGACCTGAAAGGTATTTTCCCGGCTGCTGTCGACTTCACTACTGATCTGCACTCCATGGGGCAATGGATTCAAGAAGGTGAACGTACAATTTTCGAAACGGTTATCTCCATCGAAAAGCCTAACCGCAAACTGGAAGTTCCTTTTGATGAAGAAAACCTAGATGGACTGAACTTCTTGGCAGGAAAACGTGTTGATGAAGTGAACAAGATGGCCGAATTAGGAACCCAACTGGCTCACGTAGACGGAGGAGTACCTAACATGCGATTACTTGTACCGGAGTTATGCGAATATTATTTGGGACAGGTTATCTACTTCTTCGAGAAAGCATGCGGTATCAGTGGTTATTTGTTAGGAGTAAATCCGTTTAATCAACCGGGAGTGGAAGCATATAAGAAAAATATGTTTGCGTTGTTAAACAAACCCGGATACGAAGAAGAGTCTAAAGCCATTCAAGCCCGGCTCTAAGATAATGATTTCAAATTTCGTGAGTTTCTTTCGTATATCAGGTAATAATAAAGTATAGAATTGCTTGGCAGAAAGAACTGGAATGAAGATATAAAATTCGGAATGTCCAAGAAATCTTATTTTCTTTGGTCAGGTTGATAATGAAACGAGAGAAATTATGACCTGTTCTTCGGTAAAACAAGGATTATTTCTTTTTTCAAGACAGCTTGATTTGCAAAGCAGATAGGATTTCTTGGATTTTTATATTAAATATAGGTATCAGGTATGAGAAGAATTATTCATTTTCTGGGATTGTTATTTCTACTCTTCTGCCTCACCGGTAATGCGCAGGAACGGAAAAAAGTAGCTGTCGTATTAAGTGGAGGCGGAGCAAAAGGTGTAGCGCATATCGGTGCTCTAAAAGTAATTGAAGAAGCAGGTATACCTGTTGATTACGTAGTAGGCACAAGTATGGGTTCCATCATAGGGGGACTTTACTCTATCGGTTATACGCCAGCACAAATGGATAGCTTAGTCAGAGCACAAGATTGGATATATCTATTAACCGATGCCACCGACAGAAAAGAAGAATCGCTCACAAAAAAACTAAAATCAGAGCGATACACATTGTCCATACCTTTTAAAAAGACACCCAAAGATGCCCTAAAAGGGGGTATTATACAAGGACGCAATTTAGCTAAACTGTTTTCGGAGCTGACGGAGGGCTATCATGATTCCATTGATTTTAAAAACTTGCCTATTCCTTTTGCCTGCGTTGCCCACAACCTGGTTGACGGAAGCGAATATGTATTTGATAAAGGAAAACTAGCTCTAGCCATGCGTGCCAGTATGTCCATACCCGGTGTATTTCAACCCGTACATTGGAATAATATGGTTTTAGTGGATGGAGGTTTAAGTAATAATTATCCGGTGGACATTGCAAAAAAAATGGGAGCCGATATCATTATCGGGGTAGATGTACAAGAAGGATTAGCCCCTGCCGATAAGTTAAACACTCTGACAGAAGTCTTAGGACAAATCATCAACCTTATGGTTGAAAACAAATATGATGAAAATATAGCTAAAAGTGATCTTCATATAAAAGTGAATGCCAAAGACTATTCCGCAGCAAGTTTCACTTCAACAGCTATAGACTCCTTGCTTCACCGCGGTGAGGAGGCAGGCAGATCACAATGGGACAGCTTAAAGCTATTAAAAAAGAAAATTGGCATTTCCGACGAATATGTCGCTAAACGCCACGGTCCGTTCGTAATTCCTCTAAAAGAAAAATATGATATTGTTCCGGAAATAGATCCCGGAAAAAAACCAGCAAACAGCATTAACGTAGGAGTACGATTCGACAACGAATCATTGGCTACTCTACTTTTCAATACGAGCGTATATTTAAACAAAAAGCAAAGTAGAGAATTAGCCTTGACCATCCGCCTCGGACGCGAACTTTTAGGCAGGCTGGACTATTCGGTAAGACCTTTCAATTCGAAATGGAACGTTGACTGGGCATATCAAATCGACTATAACGATTTGGATTTATATAGTTACGGAAAAAAGACATGTACTTATTCATTTCTGCATCATTTAGGGAGGTTCAATATTTCAAGAAGTTGGCGAAGCATACGCTTCAATTTCGGAATCAAATACGAATATTTCCATTTCAATGATTTTCTGCTTCCTCCCGGCTACACTTATCCGGAGAACGTAGAAAATGAAGATTTTTTTATCTATTACGGTCAAATGCAATTCGACAGTTATAACAAACGCACCTATCCTACCTCGGGAATGAAATGGGAAGTAAATGGTGCCGTCTATACAGATAATCTGGTTAAATATAATGGTCAGACACCTATGCCCATTATCAGTGCATCGTGGGAAGCAGCCATCCGGTTAAGAAACCGGTTAACCTTACTTCCTTGGGTATGCGGACGAGCTATTTTCGCCAAAGACAATTATTATACGTTTCCGGTAATGAATGTGGTGGGAGGAAATACCTTCAGTCGATTCTTACCGCAACAAATGCCTTTTGTTGGTATTAGCTATATGCAGGTAACCGGCGCGAAAACCTTTATCGGAGGATTGAAATTTCGCCAACGCATAGGAAGCAACCAATACCTTACGCTCATCGGAAACTTCGGATTGCAAAGTAACGGATGGGAAGATATCTTCAATCAAAACATGTGGGGAGGAGGTATTAGTTACGGATATGATACATTTCTCGGTCCTTTGGAAGCCACATTCAGTTATTCGAATATCACTAAGGAACTCGGAGTTTACGTTAGTTTAGGATACAACTTTTAGGTTCTCTTTCCACCTGAAGAGTAAGAAATTAAAAGGAAGTATCAATCGGTAGACCAGTTCAGGAGATTAAGGAGGTATCGCTTGGTCTCGAAAACCAAGAGGCCAAGAAGGTATCCTTTCTGCTTTACAGTAACTCAAAGCGGAATAATTTATCTCTGGATAAACAGTTCTTTAATCGAATTAGTTTGTATCATTTCTGATAAATGGGTATAGGTTGCGATAATAAAAAAGATAAAGATGGCAGTACCTTACATGGGGGTTTACAGGAAATCCAAGATGGCTAGTTCAGCCGATACTTAGAAAAAACGGGCTTTAACTCTTAAGCAGGTTGCCGGATGCTAACTTCTTTGACTCTATGAGTTTCAGTTTCCAATACTCAAATAATTAGCTTTATAATTCTTGTAACGAACGGGTTAAAGAACTAATCTGCAAGAAAACTGCCTTGAAATAAAATTAAAGACCAAAACAAAGAAAACTTAAACTTGTAATTATTATGTTTGAACAAGCAATTAAAAACTACTTACAACAACATTCATACAATACCCTGTGTCTTAAAGCCGTTCTTTTTGATATGGACGGGGTTCTGTTTGACTCTATGCCAAGTCATGCCCAGTCTTGGCATGATACAATGGAACGATATGGTTTCAACCTGCCTTACGAAGAAGCTTATATGCACGAAGGACGTACAGGCGCTTCCACCATCAATATAGTAAGCCGGCGAGAACGAGGAAAAGATGCCACGGAAGAAGAAATTCAGGAAATTTATAAGACCAAAACGATAGAATTCAATAAATACCCTAAAGCAAAACGAATGCCCGGCGCAAAGGAAGTGCTGGAGAAGATCAAAGCCAACGGACTCTTTTCCATGGTGGTTACAGGCTCTGGACAAACTTCATTATTAGAACGTCTAAATTCAAACTTTCCCGACATATTCAAACCGGAGGTGATGGTTACCGCTTTCGATGTAAAACATGGAAAACCCCATCCCGAACCCTATTTAATGGCTCTTCAGAAAGGAAATTTACAGCCGAATGAAGCTATTGTAATAGAGAATGCTCCATTAGGTGTGAGAGCTGCAGTAGACGCGGGTATTTTTACAATAGCAGTCAACACCGGTCCACTTGCAGATGAAGTTTTATTGAACGAAGGAGCGAACTTACTATTTCCTTCCATGCAGGCTTTTTGTGATCATTGGGAGACTATAAGAAAAGAAATAAAGTAAAAAGGTATTCTACACGAAAGCTAAATAGATTTCTTATTATCGTATTCCAAAATAGGAATTCTTAAAAAGGTTTTTCTTTTATTTAATTGAAAAAGTAAACTGCTCCCAAAGTTGGACGGTTACTAAATTGGATTAATAGATTGAGTTCTAAATTGTACAGGGCTCAATCTTTCTAATTCTGTTTTAATTCTATAATTATTGTAGTAGTGTATATACTCATTTAGTTCTTAAACAACTTGTTTCGTATTCCCTAAGTCTCGCAAATATAGTACTTCAGATTTTAATAGTCCGAAAAAGCTTTCTATTATTGCGTTATCCAGGCAGTGCCCCTTTCTTCACATGCTTTATACAATTCCTTTTTTCTGAGTATATGTTAATATGTAGAATGCTGATAGTGTGACTCTCGATTAGAATGAATAATTAAGTTGCACCATCAGGTAATAGAATAAAAGCCTTTTCTAACATATCCCTAACCATAGATAAATTAGGACTTTCAGTTAACAGTTCTGCTTTTCAACTAAATGGAAGAAACCCTTTATGAATGTGATAAAGAGAGTTTTATCAAACATAGAAAAAATAAAACTTAGAATAATGACAGATTGGTTCAGATGTTATTTACAAATAATATTGCCATTTAAACGGATTTTATGTTTCTTTGCAGGCGAAAACATAAAAACATCTCAAACAGTAAGAAAATTCAGAATATCCCTGTGAGAAAAATAAAGGAACTCATACCTCTATTATTACTCGGCTTGTACCTCTCGTACGAAGCAGGGATTACTATGTTTACCCATGTGCATTACGTCAACGGTGTGGTGGTTGTCCATTCACACCCATCAAAAAGTAAAAAACACTCTCACACTACAGGGCAATATTTGCTTATCCATCAACTGAACCATGTTCAAACACTGGAAGTTTCCATACCGGTGTCACTCAACATGCCGGAGTTGTATTATATTCTCTTGAAAGAGAAAATCCAGATCGATTCAAAACAGAAAGTTTCACTTGTCTATACCCTGTTGCGAGCACCTCCCTCGCTTGTTGCTTAACAGCATGTATATTTTGCTTTCACTCCGTTCATATTACGAGGAAAAGCAATCAGTGTTCTCTCCTTGCCACATAACAAGGAGCTACACTTTTTCCTCACAAATCTTACTTTAGTTTGGGAGGCAACAGAGACATGGCAATATGCCGGTCAAACAACTATTTTAAATCGATAAAGGAATAAAAATGAAACACTACATACTCACGCTGGTAACAATTATAGCGTGTATCTCAGTATGGGGCAACAACCCTATCAAACCGGGAAACCGTATTACAGGACATGTCATTGAAAAGGGTTCGGAAAACAGTATCCCCTATGCTACCATACAAATTATAGGACAGGGAACCGGAACGGTTTCAGACGAAAACGGAGAGTTCGAACTGAAAGGCCTTCTTCCAAAAACATATAAACTACAAGTTAAAGCTATGGGTTACCTTAGCCAAGAAAAAGAAGTAGCGGTAAGCGCCAATTATACTATCGATATTCATTTCGAAATGGTGGAAGAAAGTTTCACCATGGACGAAGTGGTGGTTTCCGCTAACCGTAACGAGGTGAGCCGCAGGGTAGCTCCGGTGGTAGTGAATGTTATGAACACTAAGCTGTTTGAAACTGTGAACAGCACCGACCTTGCTAAATCACTCTCCTACCAATCCGGTTTAAGAGTGGAAAACAACTGCCAAAATTGCGGTTTTCCACAAGTGCGCATTAATGGGTTGGAAGGTCCGTATTCGCAAATATTAATTAATAGCCGTCCAGTAGTAAGTTCGTTAGCAGGCGTATACGGTTTAGAACAGATCCCCGTCAATATGGTAGAACGGGTAGAGGTGGTACGAGGAGGCGGTTCGGCACTCTTCGGCGCTAATGCTGTGGGAGGTACTATCAACATTATCACCAAAGACCCTGTAAGCAACAGTTTCCAGGTTTCTTCCATGCTTTCGTGTATGGACGGAGATAGTTGGGAACAATATGTGGGCGCAAACGCTTCGTTAGTTTCTAAAGACAATACATATGGTATCGCCTTATATGAATCGTACCGCAACCGGAACGCTTACGACCGCGATGGAGATGGATTTTCCGAACTTGGAAAACTAAACATGCATACGTTCGGACTGCGTGCTTACTACCGCCCCACCCAATTTAGCCGTATCAGCGCGGAATATCACACTACGAACGAGTTCCGCAGAGGAGGTAATCATTTCGATTTGCAACCGCACGAAGCTGATATTACCGAACAGACTAAACATGTAATTAACAGTGGTGGTCTGAGTTACGACTTGTTTTGGAAAGAATACAAGCACAAACTCTCGTTTTACGGTTCCATACAACACACCGATCGTAACAGTTATTACGGCGCACAGCAAGACCCCAACGCATACGGCAAAACGGATGATTTGACATGGGTTACCGGAGGTATGTATGTGGGCAACTTCAATCGGGTACTTTTTGCACCCGCCACATTTACCGCCGGAATGGAATACCAAAACAATGCGTTACATGATATCATGACAGGATACCAGCGGGATATGAAACAAGATGTCCGCATTGCAGGAGGTTTCGTGCAAAACGAATGGAAACTCAATCGATTTGTGCTTTTGGCAGGCGCACGTCTGGACAAGCATAACCTGATAGATCACCCTATTTTCAGTCCTCGCATTAATGTGCTTTACAAACCAAGTGACCGGATACAGGGACGTGTGACGTGGTCTACCGGATTCCGTGCGCCGCAAGCTTATGATGAAGATCTGCACGTGACGGCTGTTGGAGGCAAAGGCGTGCTGATACGTCTTGTCGAAGGGCTGAAACCGGAAAAATCAAATAGCTTTAGCGGTTCTGTGGACTGGACCAGCCAAATCGGACATTTCCAAACCAATCTACTGGTGGAAGCGTTCTATACCAAACTCAATGATGTATTCCACCTTATGGATATAGGTACGGACGAAAACGGATACAGTGTATTGGAACGCCGTAATGGCAACGGTGCCCAAGTATATGGTATCAATTTCGACGGAAAGATAGCACACGGACGCGATGCTTCACTACAAGTGGGCTTTACTGCACAACGCAGCCGCTACACCGAATGGACCAAATGGAGCGACGACCCTACAGTGGAAGGAATCAAAAACATGCCGCGCACACCGGACTACTACGGTTATTTTACCCTGACTGCCACCCCATTGAAACAATTCGACTTCTCGCTATCTGGAATTTATACGGGTCGCATGTATGTGCCTCACGTAGCACCCACCGATGTTCCCGACAATTTTCCGTATAGCTATATTGCCAAAGACGAAATAACGCATACTCCCTCGTTTTTCGATTTAAACCTGAAACTGAATTATACGTTTGTATTGAAAGACCATATCAAACTCCAGCTTAACGGAGGTGTGCAAAACATCTTCAACTCTTTTCAAAAGGATCTGGATAAGGGAACGTACCGCGATTCGGGATACTTTTACGGTCCTACACAACCCCGCACGTTGTTCGTCGGTATAAAGATATTCAACTAAACGGATTTAAGACCCTTTTAAACAAGTCAATATAAGCTCAAGAGATAAAGTATAGGGAGCCATTATTTGTTAGATGAGTAACCTTGCTTTATCTCTTTTAATATCCAAACAAACTTATTTCCATTTCATAAACAGGAACCTTTCTCTTCACACCAGCCTATCCGGAAAAAGGAAGATTTACTTTATTGAAAAACAATAAATACCGTTTATCACACAAAACATAATAATCCGCAATTATTCGTAGTATAGTTATTCCCAACCCATAACATTCTCAATTATAACCGGCACTAATACCCAATGTGGAAACCGACCCGTACATTTCATATAAGCTACTTATATTCAGAGCGATAACGGCTAGGCATCATTCCCGTATGTTTCTTAAAATAACGGCCGAAAAATGATTGGTCGGGGAAATGCAATTGATTGGCAATCTCCTGCATACTCAATTCGGTAGACTGCAACAGAGCCTTAATTTCTAAAATAACAAAATTGTCGATAAACTCTTTAGGCGTATGTCCGCTCACACCATGCACCACAGCAGAAAGGTAGCGCGAAGTAATGCATAATTTATCGGCATAAAACGATACCTCACGCTCGGTAACATAATATTCGTGCACTAATTGTAGAAAATGTTTGAATAATGCTTCCCTCCGATTTGTACTTCTCGAAGCAGAAACACGCAGATGTTTGAACGACTTGTGATACACTTCCATAAAGAAACACTGCAATATGTTCTTCAATACAGGAATCCGGAATATATGTTCCTTATCCTCATAAACAGACATCACGCCTTGAACAAAACCGAACATACCCGCTACGCCGTGTTTCGGGAATTCTATGCAAGGATTATCTTTAAGGAACTCGAAAAAGGCATGTTCAAAACGGAACGTTACTTCCCGAAATATCTCAAAAGAGCAAATAATAAAAGAAAACTGTAAATCATCACTGCGTTGCGAACACGACACAATGCTTCCCATAGGGAGACACAACAGCATTCCTTCTTTTACATCATACTCTTTCAAGTCTATTACCACACGCCCCTTCCCTTTTACGCAAAAGAACAACAAAGGGTCGTAAATCTTCACCAAACGTTGGTAGGCCCCCGTCAATGAGCCGCTTCCAGCAATAAACTGTTCACCTTCCGGCAATCGCAATATATCCATAACAGTTCTTAATTATACCGCAAAAATAGGATAAAATACTTTAAAAACAAGGAGTATGTTCCGATATTGACCAATTTTATGTCGAATTTGATGTAAAACTCTAAGTGAATTCCATCTATTTTTGCATCCACTTTAGCCAAGAGTGGCTTTATAATGAGACAAAACAAAATTCAATAGGGAAATAATAATAAATTAGTAAAGATCAATGAGAAAAAAGATTAGTAACGCAGGGCTTATTCTATTAATAAGCTGTAGTGCGATGACCGGATGCAAACAAGCACCCCAAACACAAGGAAACGCAAAGTACGCAGTGATGAATGTCGCAACTTCCGACCAGACTCTAAAAAGTAGTTACTCTGCTTCTATCCGGGGACGACAGGATATCGATATCTATCCGCAAGTATCGGGCACCATTACCCGCTTATGTGTATCCGAAGGCGATGTTGTAAAAAAAGGACAAGTATTGTTTATCATCGACCAGGTGCCTTATCAGGCCGCCCTTAACACAGCAACAGCTAATGTAGAAGCCGCTCAGGCAGCATTAAGTACTGCTAAATTAACTTACGACAGCAAGAAAGAGTTATTTGCCAAAAAGGTAGTTTCGGCATTCGATCTGCAAACAGCCGAGAACAATTGGCTAAGTGCTAAAGCACAACTGGCGCTGATGAAAGCACAGGAAGTAAACGCACGCAACAACCTTTCGTACACGGAAGTAAAGAGCCCATCGAACGGAGTAGTAGGCACATTGCCTTACCGTGTGGGAGCTTTGGTCAGCGCAAACCTGCCTCAGCCTCTGACTACCGTATCGGACAATTCGGAAATGTATATTTACTTCTCTATGAATGAAAATCAGCTGTTGGAACTTATCCGCCAATACGGTTCACCGACTAAAGCTATCGAAAATATGCCGGAAGTGGAACTGCAACTGAACGACCAGTCCATGTATCCGCTTAAAGGAAAAGTAGAGAGCATCAGCGGAGTGATAGACCGCCAAACCGGAGCTGTCACCGCACGCGCCGTATTCCCTAACCCCGACAGACTGTTAAGCAGCGGTGCATCGGGTAATCTGATTATTCCTACCGTCTACAAAGATTGTATTGCCATTCCTCAAGGCGCTACGGTAAGAATGCAAGATAAGACTTTAGTATACAAAGTAGTGGACGGAAAGGCTACTTCTGCCCTGATTACCGTTGCTCCCAACAACGACGGACAAAACTATATCGTAACCGACGGACTTAAAGCCGGAGATGAAATTATAGCCGAAGGAGCCGGATTAATCCGCGAGGGAACACCTGTGGAAAAATAACACTTGCAACACGCAAAGAAAGGAATTAAATTCTTAATTACAGAAACACAATGAAAGGAAATATATTTATAAAACGTCCCGTGATGGCCATCTCGGTCTCCATCCTTATTCTGGTGGTGGGACTCATATCACTCTTTACGCTTCCCGTTGAGCAGTATCCGGATATCGCACCTCCAACCGTTAATGTAAGTGCTACTTATACCGGAGCCAATGCCGAAGCCGTGCAAAAGAGCGTGATTATGCCGTTGGAAGAGAGTATCAACGGTGTGGAAAACATGATTTACATGACCTCTACCGCTACTAACTCCGGTACGGCAACCATCCAAGTTTATTTTAAACAAGGAACCGATCCGGATATGGCTGCTGTCAACGTGCAGAACCGCGTAGCCAAAGCACAGGGATTACTACCGGCGGAAGTAACCCAAATCGGTGTTACCACCCAGAAACAACAAACAAGTTTCTTGCAGATTGCTTCGTTAGTAAGCACCGACGGAACTTATGACGAACGTTTCTTATCCAACTATCTAGATATCAATGTTATTCCGCAAATTAAACGTATTGCCGGTGTGGGTGATGTGATGGCGTTAGGCGACACATACAGTATGCGTATTTGGTTGAAGCCGGACGTAATGGCGCAATATGGTCTGATTCCTGCGGACATTACAGCCGTTTTGGGCGAGCAAAACATTGAATCTCCTACCGGAGCGTTGGGTGAAAACTCCGATAATACGTTCCAGTATACCATGAAATATAAAGGACGTTTGAAGAGTGCTGAAGATTTCAGAAATATCGTTATCCGTTCCGAAGAAAACGGTAATGTGTTGCGTCTGAAAGATGTTGCTGATGTAGAGTTAGGTTCTCTCTCTTACAGTTTTCACAGTACTATGGACGGTAATCCCTCGTGTACGTTCCTCGTATTCCAGGTTGCCGGAGCCAACGCAACACAGGTAAACAATGACATCACCGCCTTATTGGACGAGTTAAGAAAAGATTTGCCTAAAGGCGTAGATTTTATAACCATGATGAGTTCGAACGATTTCTTGTTCGAATCCATTCACGAAGTAGTAGAAACCTTGATTATAGCTATTATCCTGGTTATCTTGGTAGTCTATTTCTTCCTGCAAGATTTTAAGAGTACGCTCATACCATCTATTTCTATTATTGTTTCGTTAATTGGAACCTTTGCCTGCTTAACGGCAGCCGGCTTCAGTATCAACATCCTTACTCTTTTCGCTCTAGTATTGGCCATCGGTACGGTGGTGGATGATGCGATTGTGGTGGTGGAAGCCGTGCAGGCAAAGTTCGATGTAGGTTACAAATCACCTTATCTGGCGACAAAAGACGCCATGAGTGACGTAACAATGGCGGTTATCTCTTGTACATTCGTATTTATGGCTGTGTTTATTCCTGTAACTTTTATGGGCGGAACTTCGGGTATCTTCTATACACAGTTCGGTATCACCATGGCTACCTCGGTAGGTATCTCTTGTATCAGTGCATTAACTCTTTGTCCGGCACTTTGCGCTATGCTCATGCGCCCGTCTGACGGAACCAAAAGCGCCAAGAGTATCAACGGTCGTGTAAAGGCAGCTTATAATGCTTCTTTCAATGCCATGCTCGGTAAATATAAAAAAGGAGTGATGTTCTTTATCCATCATCGCTGGATGGTATGGGCATCTTTTATAGCAGCTATCGCTTTGCTGGTATTCTTTATGAGCACCACCAAAACAGGTTTGGTTCCCCAAGAGGACCAAGGTACCTGTATGATCAACGTCAGTGCAGCTCCGGGTAGCGGACTTAACGAAACGAACAAGGTTTTGGACAAAGTAGAGGCTATTCTGAAAAACACACCGGAAATAGAACATTATCAGAAAGTCACCGGTTACGGTTTGATTTCAGGACAAGGTGTTTCGTACGGTACGGTAATTGTCCGCTTGAAGCCTTGGGACGAACGAACCAAAGCCAGCCAGAAGTCCGATGCCGTGATTGGCCGCTTAAACGCACAGTTCGCTCAAATTAAAGACGCGCAAGTATTTACCTTCCAGCCGGGTATGATTCCGGGTTACGGTATGGGTAACTCTATTGACTTGAACTTACAGGATAAGACCGGAGGCGACATGACCACGTTCTATAATTCGGTGACGAAGTTCCTGATGGCATTGAACCAACGTCCGGAAGTAGCCATGGCCTATACTTCTTATGCCATGAACTTCCCGCAATACTCCGTAGATGTGGACGCTGCAAAATGTAAGCGTGCCGGTATCTCTCCTTCATCAGTACTCAGTGTTTTAAGTAACTACTGTGGTGGCGCTTATGTCTCCAACTACAATGAATTCGGTAAAGTGTACCGCGTAATGTTACAAGCCGCTCCTCAATATCGTCTGGACGAGCAGTCGTTGCATAATTTATATGTCCGCAGCGGAAACGAAATGGCTCCGCTTAGCCAGTTCATTACACTGAAGAAAGTAATGGGCCCTGAAATTTCAACTCGTTTCAATTTGTTCAGTTCCATCAGTGCCAATGTGAATGTAGCCGAAGGATACTCTTCCGGTGAAGCGATGAAAGCCATCGAAGAAGTAGCTGAACAAACTTTACCCAGTGGTTACGGTTACGAATACGGAGGTATGTCGCGCGAAGAGTCGCAAAGCGGAGGCGGTTCTACCGTATTTATTTATGGGGTCTGCATTCTGTTGATTTACTTGATTCTGGCATGCCTATACGAAAGTTTCCTCATTCCGTTTGCAGTCATCTTCTCCGTACCGTTCGGATTGATGGGTAGTTTCTTGTTTGCCAAGATATTCGGTCTGGAAAACAACATCTATCTCCAAACCGGTGTCATCATGTTGATTGGTTTGTTAGCCAAAACAGCAATTCTTATTACCGAGTTCGCCATCGAACGCCGTCGTAAGGGAATGGGTATTATCGAATCGGCTTATGTAGCCGCCCAAGCTCGTTTCCGTCCGATCCTCATGACGGTATTAACTATGATATTCGGTATGTTGCCTTTAATGTTCGCTTCGGGTGCCGGAGCCAACGGAAACAGTTCATTAGGAACCGGAGTAGTAGGTGGTATGCTGGTAGGAACTTTGGCCTTACTGTTTGTGGTTCCGGTATTCTATATTGTATTCGAATATTTGCAAGAACGCATCCGTCCGGCTTTGAAAGAAGAAGCTGATGCGCAGGTAGAAGCTGAACGCGAACGCAGTCTGCGCGAAAAGAGTGCATTTAACGACGAAAACAACAAGTGAAAATGAAGAAAATAATATGTCTTTTATCCACAGCTGCCTTATTGAGCAGCTGTGGTATCTACAACAAATACAAACCTGTTACCTCTGTTCCCGAAGACTTATATGGAAACGAGACGGTGGTATCAGACACTTTGAATAACATAAGCAATCTCAGTTGGCGGGAATTATTTACCGACCCGCAATTGCAAAACCTCATTGAACAAGGTCTGCAAAACAATACCGATTTGCAATCGGCCCACTGGCGTATCAAAGAATCGGAAGCTGCGCTGAAAGCTGCCAAACTGGCGTTCCTGCCTTCTTTCTCTCTGGCGCCACAGGGAACAGTGAGCAGTTTCGATAAAAGCAAAGCTACCCAAACTTATACTTTACCCTTGACAGCAAGCTGGGAAGTGGATATTTTTGGACGTTTACTCAATGCCAAGCGTCAGGCTAAAGCAGTGTTAGCACAAAGTCAAGACTATGCCCAAGCTGTACAAACTCAACTGATTGCTGCCATAGCCAACAGTTATTATACCTTATTAATGCTCGATGAACAATTACGCATTGCCGAAAGTACCGAACAAAATTGGAAAGAAAGTTTGGAAAGTACCCGTGCATTAATGAACGCCGGCATGACTACCGAAGCCGCCGTAGCACAAACGGAAGCAACTTATTATGGTATACGTACCACCGTGCTCGACTTGCGTGAACAAATTAATCAGGTAGAGAATTCTATATCGTTGATATTAGCTGAAACGCCCCACAAAATTCAACGTGGCAAGTTAGCCGGACAAGTATTACCGGACAATTTTACCGTAGGCATTCCCTTGCAAATGCTGGCCAACCGTCCGGATGTACGAAGTGCGGAAAGAGGTATGGAACAGGCTTTCTACGGAGTTAATCAGGCCCGTACAGCTTTCTATCCATCTATTATCCTAAGCGGAAGTGCCGGATGGACAAATAATTCCGGAGCAGGTATCATCAATCCGGGTAAGCTACTGGCTACGGCTGTGGGTACTATCACTCAATCGTTATTCAATAAAGGACTAAACAGTGCTCAGCTGCGTATAGCCAAAGCACAGCAGGAAGAAGCCAAACTGGCTTTTCAACAAACATTGCTGAATGCCGGAAGTGAAGTAAACAATGCGCTGACGCAATATCAAACGGCTCAAAGCAAGGCTCAAGAATACGAAAAACAAATTTCTTCCTTGGAAAGAGCTGTTGAAAGCACATCTTTATTGATGCAGCATGGTAACACTACATATCTGGAAGTATTGACGGCAAGGCAAACATTGCTGAATGCTCAATTAAATCACGTTGCCAACCGCTTTACTGAAATTCAAAGTCTTATCAACCTTTACCAAGCTTTAGGAGGAGGACAAGAATAAAGAGAATAAAAATAAAGAGACTATAGAGCCAAAAGTATAGAACTAAAAGTTTTCGATCCGGACAGTCGTTTTTAGTTCTGTACTTTTGGCTTTTCATTTTTAATTAAATAGTAGAAAGATATCATAACGCACAAAAAACTACTCCTGAAGTATCCGGTCTCGAAATAAAATTCTGCACTTAAGTGATGGAGAAAAGAAAGAATATCTTTTACTTTGCAGATAAATAACGATTGAGGTTCTATTTATAACTACCTTCTCGGAAGAATAGAATGTAAGAAAAGGCAAAAATTTATAGAAACACAATCACCCAATAATCTGGAAATATGGCAGAAACTCTACAAAAAGCAGAAGGAAGTAAACAAGAACAATACGAAACGTTATTGCCTCAAATCGCTTCGTTAATTGAAGCGGAAACAGACGAAGTAGCCAACATGGCCAACGTAGCTGCCGCCATCATGGAAACATTCCGTTTTTGGTGGGTTGGCTTTTACCGGGTAAAGGAAAAGCAACTGGTGCTTTCTCCCTTTCAGGGCCCCTTGGCCTGCACACGCATCGGTTACGGAAAAGGCGTTTGCGGCACTGCATGGAAAGAAGGGCGTACCATCATCGTACCCGATGTAGAAACATTTCCCGGACACATTGCATGCAGTTCGGCTTCCCGTTCGGAAATTGTCATACCGTTGTTCCGTCAAGGAGAGGTTTTCGCTGTATTAGACATCGACAGCGAATATCTCAATACGTTTGATGAAACAGACGCGCATTATCTTGAATGCATCGGCAAATTACTGAGCAGAGAATAACCGCATGAGAAATAACCTATTTAAAAACAGAAGGACATGATAACCATACGTAAAGCACTCCCCTCGGACCTTGACCGAGTAATGGAAATCTTCGACATCGCCCGCCGTTTCATGCAATCGACCGGAAACGCTAATCAATGGGTAAACGGTTATCCGCAACGCAAACTTATGGAAAACGAAATAGAAATCTCACATTGCCATGTCTGTGAGAACGAAGCGGGGCAAATAGTAGGTACTTTCTGTTTTATTCCCGGTCCCGACCCTACCTATTCTTACATAGAAGACGGAGCCTGGCCCGACAATGATCCTTATTACGTTATCCACCGTATTGCTTCCGACGGCAGTTACAAAGGAATAGCTAAGGCCTGTATCGACTGGTGTTACAACCAATACCCGCATCTCCGCGTAGATACCCATGCCGACAACAAGGTGATGCAGAAATTGCTCGTACGGAACGGTTTCATCCGTTGCGGAATCATCTACGTAGCCAACGGAACGCCCCGCATCGCTTATCAACGGATCTAATCCGACAAAGGCTATCGACAATTCTTTTTACCGCCCTACAAATACGGGCAAGAAAATACATAATAGAACCTTTTTCAAACGAACGTTCGTTCGGGTACAAATGAACGTTCGTTTCCTCCTAAATGAACGTTCATTTCCCTCCAACTGAACCGATAACTATTTTTGGAGCATTTAATTACGGAAGACAATTCTATAAGATGTTGGGATATTTCACGATAATAAAACAACTGGAACCTATATTGCTAAAATACAGCTCGTACCCACACTCTTCTCACACTCAAGAAACAATCATAAGAAAAACCGACTCAAAAGTCCAACCATAAAAAAGAAATGAATTGCAACACAAAAGAAAGAATTCCGGTTTTCCCACATAACTTGGCCTATCAAATAAATCCCTTAAGCATAAAAGACCTAAAACTTTCTGCATAACACAATAAACGCCTGTCAACCTTAAGAGAATAAGAACTTCTTTAGAATCCTCATAAAAAAAACACAAATATTATCCTATACTTTATAGCATAATTAAAAAAATCTTCGAACTTTGCAACAATTTCAAATGTAAAGCTATGAATCAGGAGATAGTGCTTCTTGACGGAGCAGTAGGGACAAGTCTTTGGAAAAAGACAGACGATAAGCATCCCGTGTGGAGTTATAATCTCGACCGGCCGGAAATCGTAAAAGAGTTGGCAAAAGAGTATATTGCCGCAGGTTCACAAATAATCTTAAGCAATACGTTTGCTGCCAACCGCTCTTTCGTAAGCAGGGAAAGCGGGTATGATGTAAAAGCCATTGTACAGGCAGGTGTCCGTCTGGCAAGGGAAGCAGTACAGGGAACAAATGTAAAAGTAATGTTCACTGTAGGTCCGCTCATGGAACTGATGGAACCTTTCGGTACTATTACCGAAGCGGAAGCCACTGCCATGTATGAAGAACAGATAGGTGCTGCTATGGAGATGAACGAGAGACCTGATATCATCTATGTGCAAACATTTATCGACCTCAGTATGGCAGAAGTGGCTATTAAAGTAGCAGAGAAATACGATGCGCCCATCTTCTGTACCATGAGTTTTGCCGAATCGGGGTTCACCATCATGGGAAACTCTGTGGATGACTTCATTGCTGCTATGGAACAGCATCCGAAAGTAAAGGCCATTGGCTTAAACTGTAACCTCACTCCGGGAGAAGCGATTCCCGTAATAGCCCAATTTGCAGGAAAAACCTCCAAAGAACTGATATTTAAGCCGAATGCGGGTCAGCCTAAAATGGAGAACGGAGAAACGGTTTCGGGTGAGAATGCAGCTCTTTTTGTGAAAGAAGCTCTGCCGGCACTCGATTACGGAGTAAAATATATCGGCGGTTGCTGCGGTACCGACCCGTCTTATATTCAATTGCTGAAAGCTGAAATAGCCAAGCGCTAACTAATTATAAAAACACACATTACCACAGATTCTTGCAAATAAATAGAATAATTTGCGAGAATCTGTGTTCGTTTTATCTCATAACAAGTAACTAATGCTTATCCATATTTTTACCGGATAAAGAACCGTACTTCTTCTACCCCGATGAAAAAAAGATGCTCCATTCTAACTGAAACATGGCAACTTTGCTACTTACTCTTCTCCAATCAGCCGAAAATACTATTACACACCCCATACATACTTCGCACCTGTTTTACCTAAAGATTTCGCTACGTAAACCTAAGCATTAGGCGACAAAATCTTAAATTTAGGAACGTAAAGGTCTGGTTTTGCCCGAAGAAAACGAACCAGCGACGAGGAGTTAAAGTCTTAAAATGATATAGTCTTCAACCTTACAGTATAACTAGAAGAAAGCAAACTCTTAACCACAGAATGATGCAGCCATAAACAAAAACATAGGCAATTCGGGATTAAAAAAATTTGGATAATAAATAGAAAAAAGTAACAAAAAAATTTGGATTTTACCCCCCCCCCACGTGTACATTTGCTCCTGCTAAAAATTTGTTAAACTCTAAATCTATGAAGAACATGAAAAGAACATTGTCTTATCATGGAGACAAAATGTTCCTGACGAAGCTCTTTATGCTTTGTTGCTTACTGGGGACATCCATGTTTACTTATGCCCAACAAAAAATTACAGGAAATGTATCTGATGCTACCGGCGAACCCATCATCGGTGCCAGTGTGGTAGTGAAAGGTACGACGAACGGTACAATTACCGATTTCAACGGAAATTTTACTCTAGACGCTCCGGCCAAATCGGTATTGGTGGTTTCTTATGTGGGGTATAAGCCTCACACCGTAACAGCGGGGAACACTCCTCTTATCATTGTATTAAAAGAAGATACCGAGCTACTGGATGAAGTTGTCGTAGTGGGTTACGGTTCCGTTCGTAAACGCGACTTGACAGGTTCTGTCAGCACGGTAGGTGCAGACAAGTTGAAAGGACGTTCGTTCGGTAATGCCTTACAATCTATGGCCGGTCAAGTATCCGGTGTACAAATTACACAAACTCAAGGTGCTCCGGGTATGGCTCCGACTATTAAAGTGCGTGGAGCCACATCCATCAACGCCGGAACAACTCCGCTTTACGTTATTGACGGAGTTCCTTTGGAAGATGACACCAACTCCGGAAACGGAACGAACGGCGGTAACCTGCAATATTCTAACCATAACCCGATGAACAATATCAACCCCAACGATATAGAATCCATCGAAGTGTTGAAAGATGCGGCTTCTGCTGCTATCTATGGTTCTCGTGGTGCTAACGGCGTGGTATTGATCACTACCAAACAAGGCAAAGCCGGTAAAACAAAAGTAGATATTACTTATGAATTAGGAGTTTCACGCGTTAACCGCCGTTTGGAAATGATGGACGCCACACAGTGGATTGAATATGAATCTGCAGCTCGTGAAAACCAATGGGCTACAGACTTGGCAAAAAACCCCAATACCAAAAAGAGTTATACCACACACGTAGTTCCTAGCGAATTCTCGGACCAGAAATGGTTAGAACGCATTGGAAACGGCACCGATTGGCAAGATGTACTTTATCGTACCGGTATTAGCCACAATGTGCAAGGTTCGGTATCTGGAGGTAGTGAAAAAACTCAATTCATGGTTTCACTGGGTTACTTGAATCAAGAAGGCGTGGTGATTACCAACGATTATAATCGCATTTCTCTACGCTCCAATATCAACCACAAAATAAATGATCGCCTAAATGTGGGTGTCAAAGTAAATTTAACTCGTTCGAATGACTCTCCGCAAGGATTATCCGGAAAGTCCGACGTTGTCAGCCTGGCTTGCCAAAGCGATCCTATTTTTCCCTTGTATGTAGAGACCGGCTCTTTAGGTTTCAAAGACCCCGATTCCATGTGGAACACCTTTGTTAAATATGGTTTCCAATTGTGGCATCCATATTCGTTGACCTACGAATGTTCAAAGAAATTAAAAACCGATAACATCTTAGGCTCTGTTTCAGCAGATTATAAAATTATCGATGGTCTGACATTCAAAACAACAGCGGGTATCAATACTTCCGACTCTCATTACGAATATTATTGGAACGAAGGTCAAAACTGGGGTTATTCCGGTTGGGTTGCCGCTACCGGAACCTATGCAACCCGCCGAGTGGATAACTGGGTGTGGGAAAATACTCTTAACTATAATAAAACTTTCAACGAAGACCATAATGTCACCGCTTTGGTTGGTTATACTATGCAAAATCAAAAGACAACCTATGCCACTATGACCGGTAACGGTTATCCAAACGATATGGTGCATACCATTAATGCCAGTACATCACAAACCGCATCCAGCACACAATCCGAGTGGGCGTTGATTTCTTATTTGGCTCGTGCCACTTATTCTTACCAAGGCAAATACCTAGCAAGTGCTTCCGTCCGTGCCGATGGTTGTTCCCGTTTCGGAGCCGACAACCGATGGGGCTACTTCCCTTCCATATCGGCTGCATGGCGTATGTCTGAAGAAAAGTTCTTGAAAGATATAAACTGGTTAGATAACTTAAAACTCCGTTTGAGCTACGGTGTTACCGGTAACAACCAAATTGCCGATTATGCTTCCATCGGTTTACTTTCTACTTCCCAATATGCTGTAGATGGTTCATTGGTGAACGGTCTTTATACCAGCACCTTGCCATCCAAGGACTTGAAATGGGAAAAAACCGGTCAATATGACTTCGGTATGGATGCAAGCTTCTTTGGCAGCCGTCTGAATGTAGCCTTCGACTTCTACTACTCAAAAACAACGGATATGCTACTGAACGTTCCTGTACCCGTACTAACAGGCTTTACAGAATCACAAACTAACATCGGTTCCGTACAAAATAAAGGTATAGAGTTCAGCCTCAACTCTGTAAACATTAAGAACAAAGACTTTATCTGGACTACCGATTTCAACATTTCTGCCAACCGTAACAAAGTTCTGCGCCTCGGTAACAATGATGCACCCATTGATGTATCTACCAACTCTGCCATCTCACGTACAGAAGTGGGACAACCAGTTGGTAATTACTATGGTTACAAAGTTATCGGCGTTTACAGTACAGACGATATCAACAACCCGAATGTTCCCAAATACGCCGGAGCAGAACCAGGAGATCCAAAAGTAGAAAACACAGATGGAAATACCGTTATTGACGCAGGCGACCGCACCATCTTGGGAAACTACCAACCGGACTTCACTTGGGGTTTAACCAACAATTTTTCATTCAAAGGTATTGAGCTTTCATTCATGCTGACTGGTACGCATGGTAACGAAATCATGAACCAAAATGCCCGCTTCTTAGGTTTCTATAACGGAGCCCGTAACCTTTATGCCTCTAGAAGCAACTTTTGGAAGAGCGATGCAGAGCCGGGTGACGGGATGACTCCGAAACCTCGTACCACTCCGAATACTATCGAATCCAACTCTTCATCTATGTGGGTTGAAGACGGATCATTTGTGCGAATTAAAAACATTCGTATAGGTTACAACTTCCCTTCATCCATCACAAAGAAATTGTGTTTGGGTTCCATGAAAGTTTATGTAAATATGGAAAATGTACATGTATTCTCCGACTACTCCAACTATGATCCGGAAGGTTCCACTTTCCAAACTGGTTACCGTGTAGGCTACGACTATGGAGCATATCCTAATCCATTTACTTGTACATTCGGTCTTAACATTGGCTTTTAATGTATAACTTTAGATAATAAAAAATGCATATTATGAGAAAATTAAAATATTTATTGGCATCCGCATTCATATTTTCCACTGTCGGATGCAGTGATTTCCTGGAACTCAACCCCATCTCAAACGCTAATGAGAATGGATTCTATAAAACAGCCGAAGATATGGAAACAGCTTTGGTTTCTGCCTATGCTACCTTATATAATATATGGGGACCGGAAGGTCTTCCCTCCTTCTACGGAGAATTAATGTCTGATAATGTATACAACGACAATACAGCCGGTACCGTAGCCGACTATGAAGCTTTTGATAACCACACGGGTATGACAACTACCAACACATTGGTAGAAGGCTATTGGGAAACCTATTACAAATCTCTATTTATTATCAACCAGTTGATAGCTAAAGGAACTCCATTAGGAGAGGAAGTTGTTCAATACATAGCCGAAGCCAAATTCCTTCGTGCCATGTATTATTTCGATATGGTTCGTGCATGGGGCGATGTACCCTTGATTTTAACTCCTGTTACGGTAAGTGAATCTTATGGCATTGCCCGCACTCCGGCCACACAGGTATATGCACAGATTGTACAAGACTTGAAGGATGCTGCCGGTGTGCTTCCTCCCAAAACCAACGAGCGCTTTGCCGGTGCTGCCACTTGTGATGCGGCTAATGCACTACTCGGTAAGGTATACTTGACATTGGGAGACAAAACTAACGCGACTACTTATTTAAATAAGGTATATGGTAAATTCACACTCGAAGATAACTATGCAGACCTTTGGAATTTAAATAACAAGAACTGTAAAGAATCCATTTTCGAAATTCAGTACGCTACTACCACTTCTTCTTCACAACCATATAGTAAATACTGGTCTATGTTTACTCCTCTTGATAACCGTATCATTACCGCTTGGGGTGGCGGAATGAACCAAGTATCTGCCGACCTTTGGAATGCTTATGAAACAAATGATCCGCGTCGTGACGCTTCTATTGCTAATGGATACTATACTGCAAAGGGTGACTTTGTAGCAACCCGCTATTGCATCAAATGGAAAGATACAGATGCTACTGTAAACAATTTGCGCGAATTGGCACGGAACAATTTTATCATCCTTCGTTATGCAGATGTATTGCTCATGTTATCCGAGGCTACCGGTGACGCTAAATATCTGAATGAGGTTCGTGAGCGTGTCAGTATGCCATACTATGGTGCAGCCGGATATCCTTCGGAATATACTACTGTAGCTGCCGCTGTTCAGCACGAACGTCAAGTGGAGTTGGCAATGGAATTTCATCGCTGGTACGACTTGCAACGTTTCGGCACAGCTGCTACAGTAATGAAGAACTGTTCAAAGAATGTTTCCAGCCCCATCTATATGTTACCTGTTCCGCAAAAAGTAATCGACCAAAACCCAAGTGTAATTACACAAAACGATCCTTACTAATAAAATAAGGTATTCTAAATAAAAAGGATACTATGCAAAAAGTCTGAAAGTTTAGATTAAAACTTTCGATTTAGAACTGACAGGGTTCAAGTATAGAAAAAGTGCCACTTTATACCTAATTTTCATAGGATAAAGTGGCACTCTTTATCTATTCAATTAGAAGCTGTAACTTTAGCTTATTCATTTTTGATTTTTTGGATAGCTCCCTTTTTTATTACCAATATCTAACCATTCCAATCTAAAAAAGAACACATATGAACCTTTATATCAAACTGTAAAAAACTTCTGCTTATCCGATATAAGAATCAGTTTGAAAAAGCAAAGTTAACCTTTCGCTCTTCCAAAGTTTACAATACGTGATAAGAAATAATAGAGCATTAATAAAAAGAAAAATCCTTGATAGCACTCATCTATCAAGGATTCTCTTTATGTGACCCCGGTGCGATTCAAACGCACGACCTTCAGAACCGGAATCTGACGCTCTATTCACTAAGCTACGGAGCCTAATCCGTTGGCAAAAATACAAAATATTATGATTAGATCCTACAATGAAAGAATCTTTTTTCTATCAAAGAAAGATAATGCTTCATTATCAAAACAATAAAATACGGGCTATCCTCTCTAAAACAGAAAACAACCAGAGTCTTTCTTTAAAATCCTATAAGTAATAAAATGCGAGGTATATCCAAAATATTTCTTTCTTTATATCATTTATTTTATTATTTTTGTTTCACTATTCAATCTAATTACTATATTTGCAGACTATTAAAAAACAATTAAGCAAAACAACTAACAAAATCAATATTTAGAAAAATATGAGCTATCTTATAAAACCTATGCATTATACTCCTTTGCTTGACTTAAAGCAAACAGAATTGGGTATTAAGAAAGTGAAGGAGTATTTCCAGCAAAACTTATCTGCCGAATTGCGTCTTCGTAGAGTTACCGCACCGCTTTTTGTATTGAAAGGTATGGGTATCAACGATGACTTAAGCGGAAAAGAACGACCCGTATCTTTCCCTATTAAAGATTTGGATGATGCACAAGCCGAAGTGGTTCACTCTTTGGCTAAATGGAAGCGACTTACATTGGCAGATTATCATATCGATTCTGGTTATGGCATTTACACAGATATGAATGCTATCCGTGCCGATGAATGTTTGGGCAATTTACATTCGTTATACGTTGACCAATGGGATTGGGAACGAGTTATCACAAAAGAAGACCGTAATATCGAATTCCTGAAAAATACAGTCAACCGCATCTATGCGGCCATGCTACGCACTGAGTTTATGGTTTGCGAAGCTTACCCGCAAATCAAACCCTTCCTGGCCGAAGAAGTTCACTTTATTCATTCGGAACAGTTACGTCAACTTTATCCGGATAAAACACCTAAAGAAAGGGAGAACCTAATTACACGCAAATATGGTGCTGTATTTATTATAGGTATCGGAGCAAAATTAGGAGACGGCCAAGAGCATGATTTACGTGCCCCTGACTATGATGACTATACTACTCCTGGACTTGATGGACTACCTGGGCTGAATGGAGACTTACTTATTTGGAATAGTATTCTTGACCGAGCAGTAGAACTTTCGTCTATGGGTATTCGTGTAGATAAGGAAACTTTGATACGTCAATTACATCTTGCCGGACAGGAACAACGCAAAGAGTTATATTTCCATAAACGTTTGTTAGACGGTACACTTCCACTTAGCATCGGAGGTGGTATCGGTCAATCACGCCTTTGCATGATTTATTTACGTAAAGCTCATATCGGAGAAATACAGGCAAGTATATGGCCGGAAGAAATGCGAAAAGAATGTACGGAAATCGGCATACCTTTAATTTAATTCAAAACTGAAAAAAGATTTGAAGTCATTTTATATATCTTGATTAACGCGGAATATCACAAACAAAAACATGTTCGTGAAATCCGCGTTAATAGCATTCAACAACAAATAAAACCTTAAATAATCCATACCCTTTATAATAAACACAGTACTTCCCAGCTCTATATATTATTTTTCAACTTTCTATTTTCAGTTTTCAATGAAATAACCGTATATTTGTACACATATCTAAAATGAAAAGCTTATGAACGTACAGATAGAAGAAAGCTGGAAAAAACATCTCGCACCGGAGTTCGACAAGCCGTATTTTATTACTTTAACAGACTTTGTAAGAAACGAATACAAATCGGGACCGATTTATCCACCGGGTAAACTTATCTTCAATGCATTCAACCTTTGTCCATTCGATAAAGTAAAAGTAGTTATCATCGGACAAGATCCTTATCATGGACCGGGACAGGCACATGGACTTTGTTTTTCTGTAAATGACGGCGTACAGTTTCCTCCCTCCTTGGTCAACATTTTCAAAGAGATAAACAATGACATTGGTGCTCCTGTACCTACTACTGGTAACCTCACCCGATGGGCAAACCAAGGAGTACTATTACTAAATGCTACATTAACGGTAAAAGCTCATCAAGCCGGTTCTCACCAACGACGGGGATGGGAGGAATTTACAGATGCGGCCATACGATGTCTGGCAGAAGAGAGAGATAACCTTGTATTTATCTTATGGGGAAGTTATGCACAGAAAAAAGGAGCATTTATAGATAGAAACAGACATCTTGTACTAGCTTCTGCCCATCCGTCTCCCCTTTCGGCCTATAATGGCTTTTTTGGCAATAAGCATTTCAGCCGAACGAATGATTATCTAATTGCTCACGGAAAAGATCCCATTCAATGGTAAGAAATATAAAATCAGAATAAGAATAAAGGCATGGAAAATCAAGTAAAAGTACTCATTTGAACATGTCTTTTTCTGAATATCCCTACTTTAAATGCAGTCTTAATGATGGATAAGGTCAAACAGCAACAAGAAAGGGCGGCTTAATAGGGGACATTCAGGAAATACTATAAAATTAGCCAACTAATTCAAGCTCAAAGTATTGCGAATTAGTTGGCTTTTTTGTA
>CANPVZ010000020.1 GCA_947581855.1 uncultured Phocaeicola sp. | reverse complement strand
ACAACGTGGGTATCTGTGACCATATCAACAGTTGCGGCTACCACTATACTCCGAAAGAATACTTCCGGGATAATCCGACTGTCAAAGAAAAATTGAATGAGCAGGAAAGGAACGGCGGCACACCGATAGTTGCAAAAGCGTTGGCAAAGCCACAGCCCGAACAGAAGCCACAGATATCCTTTCTTCCCTCTGATTGGGTGGAGCAGTCCATGCGCAGGTACGACATCAACCCCTTATACCGCTACTTCACCAAAGTGGCCGGCAAGGAGGATACGGACAGGCTGTTCCGCCTTTATCGGGTAGGCACATCAAGGATGTGGGGCGGAGCGGTCGTATTCTGGCAGACAGACCGGGACGGCAATGTGCGTGCGGGCAAGATCATGGGCTATGACGCTGAAACGGGACACCGGGTTAAGGAGCCTTTCAACCAAGTCAGCTGGGTACATTCAGTAAGGAAGCTACCAGACTTCAGGATGAAGCAGTGTCTGTTCGGTGAACATCTGCTGTCGGACAACTCCGCCGCCATGTCCGCCAAACCTGTAGCCATTGTCGAGAGCGAGAAGACGGCACTGGTCGCCGCCCATTTCATTCCCGATTTCATCTGGCTTGCCACCGGAGGGATACACGGGTGCTTCAACGGCGAAGCCATGCAGGTATTGGACGGTCGGGAGGTGATTCTTTTCCCCGACCTTAAGGCAACGGAGGAATGGAGGCAACGGCTGCCGATGCTGGAATCCGTATGCAGGCGTGCCACATGTTCCGACCTGCTGGAAAGGATAGCGACCAATGAACAACGCAGTCTGGGACTGGACATCGCCGACTTCCTGCTGATGGAGGACACGCCGCAGATGATCCTTCAACAGATGATAGAACGCAACCCCGTACTGCAGACCTTCATTGACACCTTCGGACTCGAACTGGTGGATGCAGGGAGAGCGGAATGACGGAAAGGCATCGGACAGCTTGCTGTCCCAAGGGGAAAGGGGTTGTAAAATCCCGTAGCTTATTAGGGCATTTCCACCGCCTCCGCTCCGCGTCCGGCAGTCAAAAAGCCCATAAGCTGAGGGACACCCCTCAGGCTCCCCGGTATGCCTCCGGCTGTATGACGGGATTTTACAACAGAAATGACAACCATTAAAACGAACAGATATGAGCAATACACAATACGCGGTCTGCCACCTGCAGCGTGGCAGCGGGAATGACTCCGGTATGTCATGCCATATAGAAAGGAAGGATGCCAAGGGAAAGAAATATGTTCCGGCAAATGCCGATGCAGGCAGGACACATCTAAACAGGGAACTGGTCAGATTCCCTAAAGGAGTGTCCAACCGCACCGAGGCGATACAGCACCGCATCGACACGGCCGGGCTGCGCCGCAAGGTTGGCAAAAACCAGACAAAAGCCATCCGTATCATCCTGTCCGGGACTCATGAGCAGATGATGAAAATTGCCAATGACGGCAAACTGGACAGTTGGATCGACGCCAATCTCAAATGGCTAAAGGAGACCTTCGGCGAAGAGAACCTTGTGTCGTGCGTACTGCACATGGACGAGAAAACTCCCCACTTGCACGCCACCATCGTTCCCATTGTGACCGGAGAACGTCTCCGCAGGAAACGGGAGGGTGAAAAGAAATATGAAACGAAATCCGGCCCACGACTGTCGGCGGACGATGTGATGCGGCGTACCCGGCTGCACGAATACCAGAACAGCTACGCTGCGGCCATGAAGCCGTTCGGGTTACAGCGTGGAATTGTCGGCTCCACCGCCAAACATCAGGCTAACTCGGAATACTACAGGCAACAGGTAATACAATATGAAGAGGATATAGCCAAGTTACAGGTCGATGTGGAGAAGGCGCAAGAAGGCAGGAACACCATCCTCGCGTGGTTCGGCAAGGGAGATCTTGCCAAGGCGAAGAAGGAACTGACTGACAAGAACAGGCTGATTGCCGAACTCAATAAACAGATTGAGGAACTTCAGACAGAAAAGGCACGGTTGCAGGAACAACATAAATCAAAAATCGGAAAACTACGAAACGGCTATCAAAAAGAAATAGACAAGGCCATTCATCAGGCGGAAGCAGCAGAACGGCAATTCAAGGAGAAGGATGCAATCATAGATAAACAGAGGAAGCAGATAAGTTTGCTCGACCGCAAGGCTAATCCCCAGCGTTACCGCCTCTCGTCCGGTGCCGAGCTTGTCCGAATCAACGTGTCCAACTATCGGAATCCGTCGCTACACATCTGGACACGGGTCGGTGATGAACTTTTTGATAACATCAAATTCCAGATAGACTATGATGTGGCCCAAAGACATTTCAACGGACAGATCACGGACGAGGAGTTTGTCAATGCCGTCTTCGAGCCGCAGGAGCAGGTAAATGGAAAGCAGGCAGAGCTATTGGGTGCAGCTTTTACCCTTGCCGCTGGAGGACCGGCGGAGGTTCATGTTGGTACTGGATCTGGTGGCTCATCGTCTGACCTTCCGTGGAATGATAACGTAGCAAAGAAGCATACTTCGGTAAAACGAAGATAGTTGATTGATAGTAAATATATTTATTGCAAATTCATATCTATACATACAAGTGTTTGCTATATTTTTTGTACCTTTGTAGTCGAAAACTGACAATTCTTAAACGAAAAAGTCAACACAGGAACAAAGATCATTTAGTTTACAAAAATAGTATTGATATTTTGTAATGGGAGGACTTTTAACATTCAGAGTCGGAAACTTTGACACAACAGCAGAACGTGAGCAGTTTCGGTTTCTCTGTGAGCAACTCAAAGCTCACTATGAGGATTCGAATGAATTCTGTGTGTTCGCAGGCAACTATAATATTGGATGTGAATTAGATGCGTTGTTTATCAAGAAGGATGCTATCATCTCAATCGAATTTAAGAATTATGGTGGCAAAGTTGTTGCCAATGAAAACGGAGAATGGACTTGCGATGGAAAAACCATCAAGGGAGGCTCAAGAAAAACAGCCCTCCAACAAGCACGAATAAACCATTCGACAGTTAAGAAAGAACTTAAAGTCTTGGGGGTTGAAAAGAATCAAATCAAGGATGTCCCCCATCTTATTATATTTCATCAACCCATTGAATTGGAAAACAATTTAAGTGCCACCAACAGGTCTTGGCTTCACATTACTGATAGCGAACATTTCATTGAAAAGTTGGATGACATCACTTGTCCTCACACCGACCTTGACCCACTCGGAATCGTTAAACTTGCGGAAACTCTCAACCTAAATCCCTTCTATCTGACGGAATTCAGCAATGCCTCTTATGAATCACAGGCACTCAAGGAGAACAAGAAAGAGATCTTTGAGGGCATAAAAAAAGATGCCCAAAAGCTATCTAAAGATGCGTTCAGCGAAGTACCTGATACATTGCACCAAGAAGAAAGCTTGTCCGAATTGCCACAAACCAAAGATGTCATAGATTCAAAAGAAATAGAGAGTCAAAGTGTAGCGGATGAGGTAAATAAGGTAAATGCGTTACACTCAAGTGCAGATTTGATTCCCTTGAAGGAGTATGCACATCAAATTATCAATGCTGTTTTGGGGGTGAACGACATAGAGGTTTTTGCCCTTACTCCAATTGATTTTGGGAGAGCGTATCCTTCCTTTATGAAGCACATAGATCATGAGTTTGTCGTGCTCTTAAAAGGACGGATTGCACCTGACCAAGAAAAACGTCTGTACAGGTTCTTGCAAAAAGACATGGCAAGGATGTCGGATGATATTTTGTACTGGCAGACTGGAGAACGTATTGTATCTCAAACAGAAGAGGGAACACTTGACGATAATCCCGACATAGAAGAATCCGCCAGCATTCCTTCTGATGGCACACTTGCAGATGTAGATCTTCCCAATTGGTTGGACAGATATTTGTTTTTTGACCTTGGTGCGAAATACTCTCCCAACCATTCCAGGTTTGAGTACAATCTGAATTTGAACACAGGCGAGATTAAAGTATACCTCGGCACATACTTCCCGAGAAGTTTTGTCGAAGTAAAATCAATCTTTGAAGAATTCAGCCAAAACAGCAATTATCTTTCTTTAGTCGGGGAACGGACTTCTGTCAGTATCCTTGATTTAGGATGTGGTACTGGTGGCGATCTCTTTGGACTTCTATCTTTTCTCGAGAAGTACGAATCATCATTAGAATCCGTCAAACTGTTAGCAATAGACGGAAACCAAATGGCCTTAAGGTTCTTTGAGAAGATTATGGCTGAGTTTAAGAAACACAGCAGACTCAAGATTGATTACCGAATAGGCCCAGTCTTCATTGAAAGCGAGAACGATTTAAATCTCGTATCAGATGTTTTATCAGACAAATATGATTTGATTCTATCATGCAAGGCAATCTGCGAGATGCTAGCAAAAAAGCGCATTGAAAATAAGGCCTACAAACAAACGGCAAGCATGCTGTCTTCTAAATTAACAGACAAAGGCATTATGCTGATAGAAGATGTAACCATAAAAAGTCCGGCAACGAAAAAATTCATTCCGTACATGCTTAATGCAGAATTGAATGAATTCGTAGCTGAAAACGATGATTTCGCAACAATATACCCGACTGCATGCAAGGACAAAGAGTCCAAATGTATAAACGGATGCTTTTTCAAGAAGGAGATAAGAGTAACTCATTCTGCAAAGAACAACGATATAAGCAAAATTATCTACCGGATAATTGGGAAGAAACCGTTTGCCGAGAATGTCGTTGTGTCATCCAATGGGGAAACCGAATATAACTCATGTACTATCAAATAAATTAAAAAATTATGGCAGACTTCGATTCTGAATTCTTCATTGACTATTCAAGTCTAGATGATTTCCAGAGGCAGCTGATAGACAGAAAGAATAACAAGTCTATGGTTGTCTCCGGCAGTGCAGGAAGCGGCAAATCGCTTATTGCCCTTCATAAGGCTAAACAAATTGCAGCTCTCGGTGAAAGTTACACAATTATCGTATATACCAAGTCTTTGAGAAAGTATTTTGAGGATGGTTTGAAAAAGCTGGGACTTAGAAATGTATATCATTACCATCAATGGCGTCATAATCAAAGAAGAGTAAAATACCTCATAGTTGATGAATGCCAGGATTTTACAAGGGAAGAAATTAATGAAATGAAACAATATGGGGAGTATTGCTTGTTCTTTGGCGATACTGCTCAATCTATTATGGGCTTTGGCGATAGAGGGCAAACCCAAACTATTGAACGCACGGCTTCGGATATGGGCATTGCTCCGGATCCTCTATATTTCAACTACAGACTGACTCAAGAAGTCGCAGCTCTTGGCGAGAAGGTAGGAAATGTAGAGGACTTGGTTCTCAAGTGTAAGCGTCAAGGTGAGAAACCCAACCTTATCTCTGCAAATAGTTATGATGGACAACTGGATAAAATCGCGGACATCATAAAAAACAGATCCTTAACGAATGTCGGAATCCTATTGCCATTCAATACGGATGACAAGGGCGAATGGTCTGTAGAGTATGTCAAGGATTATCTGATGAGAAAAGGCATCACGTGCGAATTCAAGTATAATGCCAATCAAGATACTGAAATGGACTTGGATTTCCATTCCTCTAATCCCAAAATTATGACTTGGTGGTGTGCAAAAGGACTCCAATTCAAGGATGTCTTTATCCCTGGATGTGAGAAGAATACTGATAAGCGTGCAGCACTTTATGTGGCTATGACAAGGTGTAGTGAACGTCTTTATTTAGGATACACATCATCTTTGTCTCCACTTTTCCCTAAGAAGGACAATCCTGTATACAACAACAACGAAGAATTTGATATTATTTAATCACTGACTGTAATGAAATTATTTATAGCAACATCTTCACTTAATATAGACAACATTCTATCTACAGAATGTATTGCGCCATTATCGTTCTACAATGCTAGGAACTATGGATATAATACATTCTACGGATTGGATCTCATTCCGTTCAAGAATGTTTTGATATTGTTTTCGAAAATCCCTTATTTCGAGATAAGGGATAACGAACACGATAGTCGTCCTATCGTTCTTGAAGTTGATATAGACGAAAAGACAACACCGTTGACTCATATTTTCGAAAATGATAGGATTCATGTGTATTCTCTGGACAGTGTTTTGAATCTTTCCCCCTTCAACACGAGAATATTATTTTACAATGTCAAGGATTTAAATCATTCTAGACTTAGTTGTTCTGATAGTTTGACAAACAAACTTGGAGATCACTTTAAGTTTGACCTTTGCAAAGGAGATTTCAATTTGGCTTATTTGTCAGGATTGAATATTCATGTAGAGGATACATGCAAGAATTATGATGCAAAAGTTCTCCAGAACAACAAATTGAATGTCGTTAAAGGGTTCATTTTGGGATTTTATCTCGGCATATCCAAATCTGTATCCTCTGATACTGCAGTCTTACTCAAAATTCAGAAAAGGATCTACGATATTGTCGCAACTCTCAAAAATAATGGAGGCTTCGGTAATAGTTCTTTCTACCAAGAACTAAAACAGTTAGATACAGACTTTCGAAAGTTTGATCCTTCCATGAGAAGATGTAAGGAAATGTGGGATAATACCCTCACAGAACTTGCAATTCCTTCGGATGCACTCAATAAGTTGCTAAAATTATATGATGAGGAGAATGTTCTCAAAACGAATTTTATGAAAAAGAACGGTCTGCGCTCTTACGTCTCACTAAGCCAATATGGGTATGATAACATAGAAGCGTATCGCGATAGTTTAAAGTCCTATACTTCTCAGATTGTGAAAGAGGATCAAAGAAAACAAGTTTCCGAATTTAATGTGGCAAACACTTTTGATTTGGATCCTACATACGAAACATGCATGCTTACAAAGGACTCTCAGGAAACAATGCTATTCAATAAGTTTATTGATACTATATTATGGCATGGTAATGCGCCGACTTCTGATACCCTGCGTACAGACAGATTCAATATTGCGACTCAAATTACTATCGCCGCAAAAAACATATGGGAATCATTAAATTGGCAATGGCAAGGCAGCCCTGCTCAACAGTTCATGAATGATTTGAGACAGAACATCAAGAGCTTTACTCCGCTTGATGTAAAAAAGCAAGACAACCCCATCCTTAAGGCCTTAGCAGCTTTTATTCTTAAGGGAGAAGACTTTGATGCTATTGTGCAGTTTTGCGAAGATAATTCATACTCTGACTACAGTTACTCACTTGCATTGTGGGGGGCTACAATAGGATACGTAAAAATTCCGAAACCGATAATCGCATCCATTACAAATCTTCCATCATTTGGTGAGAATTACAGAGCAATCTGTACACTTCTCTATAATACAGAGTCAAAAGGAGAATGGCCTTTTATACAACAACCTGTTGAAATCAAATCAAATGGCGTTGGTGCGCCTGTAGTGAACACAGATCTTCGTGAGAATGTCCAATCTGTTATAAACACGTTGCCCCATGGACAGAAGAGAGCCAACGAGTCCTGCATAGAATCCGCATTGCAACTAGAGGCCGCCCAAGGAAAATTCGAGGCATATCTGTACATATTAAAAAATTTAATAAGTACCAGAACAAATCTCTACAAGGAGATGAAACGTGTCTTAAGCTTGCCCGAATCACGAACCCAGGAACTCTCTGATGTGGTAAAGAGCGTATTGAAGGACTTTACAACGAAGAGCGCAAAGGATTATCATGACAAAGCGTTAGTAGCCCTTGAACTAGAAAATAAGGTTGGTGACCCCGTCTCATTCCGTTACATGCTTGACGACTTGAATATTTCCAAGGAAATACGAGATAATTTTGTTGCTTACTTCAATATTCAGGCAGAAGAGTCTGGTATAATGAGTCCTATAAAAAAAATAGGAAATTTCTTTGGTAATTTGCTCTCTGGTCAAAACTCAAGTACCAATGTAGAGCAAGCAACCAAGAAGCCAGGGGTGGGTAAATTGCCATTCAAAATCCAGAATGTCGACGCAATAGCTGCGTTTATAAGGGAAATCAATCCTGGGCTTAAGGATTTTGCATACAAACAAATAATCAATGATTTGAATTGGGTATTTGACCCTCAGTATGCCGCTGGGAAGACAGAACATGAGCTTTTAGAGGAATTCCATGCTAAACTTGTTTCAGGCCAGCGTGATCCAGTTAGCAGAAATGGAAAAGATATGAAATGGAAAAACGATGCCTATAGGCCCATCGATATAGAGAAAACAATCTCTGCTCTTAAACAACGTCTTTAATACAGTTATGAACGACAAGATTCATATCACAATTGAAAATGGTGATTTCGTAGAGGCGACAGCTCCTATAATCATATCAGCAAGCCGTTCAACTGACATACCAGCATTTTACGCCAAGTGGTTCTTCAACCGCTTGGCTAAAGGGTATTGTGCATGGTATAACCCTTTCAACCAGCAGAAAATGTATATTTCTTTCAAGAACTGCAAGGTAGTGATTTTTTGGACAAAGAACCCAAAGCCGATTCTCCCATACCTTCATGAGCTTGACGAAAAAGGAATACACTACTACTTTCAGGTTACACTCAATGATTATGTAAAAGAAGGTTTTGAGCCTAATGTTTCGTCTGTCGAAAACAGAATTGAGACATTCAAGAAACTTTCTGATATGATTGGTAAGGAGAAAGTAATCTGGCGTTTTGATCCTTTAATAATTACGCCAAACATCGCTCCTCGTGACCTCTTGACGCGCATTTGGCACATTGGAAATAAACTGAAAGGTTACACAAATAAGCTTGTATTCAGTTTCGTTGATGTAAAAGCTTATCGCAAGGTTCAAAACAACCTTGTTAAGGAAACTATGCTTTTTACAAAGGAGAATGTGGAGAATGCCGAAGCCAACCTTGCTCAACGCATAGAAATCGTAGAAGGACTTCAAAAGATTCGTGAAGTTTGGCACAAAGATGGTTGGGATGTTGAAATCGCCACTTGTGCGGAAGATATTGACCTCGAAAAATACGGGATAGGACACAATCGTTGTATTGATGGTGAATTGATGAAACGCATTTTTGCTGACGATAAGGAACTTGTCTATTATCTACATACATTGAAATTACCAGAAAAAGACTTGTTTGGTAATTTGCCACCAATACCAGAGAAGGTGCGTAATGTAAAGGATACAGGGCAACGTAAGGTATGTGGATGTATGATCAGCAAAGACATCGGCATGTATAATACTTGTCGTCATTTCTGTGTCTACTGCTATGCCAATACAAGTAAAGAATGCGTCATCAGAAATGCTGAGAAACATAATGATGAAAGTGAAAGTATAATTGGATAATTATGCAAGAGTCAGAACTACAACAATATCTCCTTCGCAACTATCCACAAGAGAATGCTTGTTGCGAATGGAAGGAATTCAAGAATTTGAAGAACTCGTTCTGTGGGGATGAGAAAAACGATGTTATCTCATATGTGTCGGCTATTGCCAATATGGAAGGAGGACATTTAGTGATAGGGGTACATGACAGTTCTTTGGAAATTGTCGGGACGGATACCTATAATTATGACCGGCAAAAGGCAATTCTTCGTTTAACAGAACGATGTGTTAATCTTTCGACAGAAGGTCTCGATATTGAAGAGTTTGTTACCGATGACACTAACAAGAAAGTTTGGGTAGTCCATATTCCCAAGCATCGTCCCAAATTGCCTGTTTACGCTCATAACAAAGCATGGCAGCGAATTGAAGATTCTCTTGTAGAGTTGACCACTGAACGCATGAATGTCATTCTTGATGAGCCAATATTTGGTGAAACAGATTGGTCTGCACAGATTGTTCCTGATGCAACGATAGATGACCTTGACGAAGTTGCTATAGCTAAAGCCCGCAAAATGTTTAAGAAGGTACATAGCCGTATTCCCGAATCCGAGGTAAATGCTTGGGATATTCAGACATTTCTTGGCAAATGCGGACTGACAAGAAATGGATGCATCACTCGTGCCGCTATTATATTGTTAGGCAAATACGAATCAGCCTTTAAACTGCGTCCTGTCGTCGCTCAGGTAACTTGGACACGCAGGGATGCAAACCAAGATGTGGTTGACTACGAACATTTCACTGTTCCATTCATACTGACAGTAGATGAAATTCTCTCAAAGATTGAAAATCTGACTTTGCGTGAAATGCCTGGTGGTACGCTTTTCCCAGATACAATGAAGCAGTATGATGACTACACTATACGCGAAGCACTTCATAACTGTATTGCTCATCAAGATTACACGATGCAACAGCGTGTCAATTTCGTTGAGAATCCCGGCTATCTATATTATTCCAACGCCGGAACTTTCATCCCCGGAACTTTGGAAAATGCTTTGAGAAATGAGGAATCTCAGACCTATTTCCGCAATGAGTGCCTATGCAAGGCAATGGTGGACTTCAATATGATTGATACCGTAAGTCGTGGCATCAAGAAAATGTTTAACGAACAATGGCGCAGACACTTTCCGATGCCGGACTACGAGATTGATGCGAAAAAAAAGAAGGTTGTAGTACGCATATATGGTAACGAAATCAATAAGCGATATACGGATTTATTGAAGACTGACAACACTCTGTCATTATGGGATTGCATATCTCTCGATGCTGTGCAGAAAGGCAGATTCATACATGAAGATGTTGCAAAAGACTTGCTGAACAGGGGACTTATTGAGGGCGATGCTCCCAATTATACAATTTCTTTAGGAGTTGCTAAAGCCACTCGTCAATTGCAAGGTTACACCAAGCAAAAAGGACTTGATAAGGACAAAATTAAACAGATGGTTTTGCAATATCTTAAGAATGCTGGATCAGATGGAGCCAAACGTGATGGCATCTACGAATACATCAAAGATGTAATGCCTAGCAATAAGACTGAAGAGCAAAAACTACGCAGCCTGGGTGATCTATTGAAAGTTATGAAAACCGAGGAATTGATTAGAACAGATGGACGAAATTGGTTTATATTATAGCCAATCCGTCGAATTTCGACGAAAAGATACAGCCCATTCCGTCGAAAATGTTTAAATCCGTCGAATTTCGACGAAACACATGCTGAACTCAAAAGAATAAAGACTATGTTATTAGGAGACAAAATAAAAGAGTTGAGAGAAGAACACGGTGTGCTACAAAGGCAATTGGCAGCTTTGCTTGAAATAGACACTCCAATGTTTAGCAAAATAGAGCGTGGCGATAGATATGCTAAGCGGGCACAAGTAATACAATTAGCTGAGTATTTCAAGATTGATAAAAATGAACTTCTTACACTATGGTTGGCAGACAAAGTATTGGATGCTATAGAAGGTGAAGACGAATTAAAGCGGAAAGCCATTGAGGTTGCACAAGAAAGAATAGGCTAATCCTCACAAATATCGGGAACTATATGGTATCATTACCATACAATTTCCGATATTAATATTTGATAATCAGATTGATATTTTACAATATTCGGTTCAAGCGTGGGACTGTATGCTATTCCGTTTAACGAGGCTCTGGTAAACCTTTGAACACAAAATAGACAGCAGCCCACGCATAAGCGTGAGAACCACTATGTCATTCTTGTGTTCATTGAAAATGTACCAGACTTTCGCTAAACAAGAATGAAGCACAACGCTTCCCTATTATCTTATATTACAACAATGTTGAGTTCCAAACACTTTCGGATCTCATTTGCAAAACTATAAATAATCCTATAAAAAACGAAGCTTTTTTAAGATTATCTTTTTCTAGACTACTTCATTCACTAATTCTTTCCCCTCTTGATAATCACGCATATTCTGTAAAGTTGTATGAGCTATATTGCTCAAAGCTTCCTTAGTGAAAAAAGCCTGATGAGAGGTAACAATTACATTGTTAAACGAAAGTAAACGAGCCAACGTATCATCGTCTATAATTTTATCACTCTTATCTTCATAAAAATATTCACTCTCTTCTTCGTAAACATCCAAAGCAGCCGAACCAACTTTTTTTGTTTTTAATCCCTCAATCAAATCATTTGCTTGAATCAAAGCGCCTCGACCCGTATTGATGATCATTACTCCATCTTTCATTTTCCGGATAGAATCCATATTAATAAGATGTTTGGTTTGGTCTGTCAATGGACAATGAAGAGAAATAATATCCGAATGGGCATAAAGCTCGTCCAAAGAGACATAGGTTATCTGATGCTCCTTTGCATAAGCCTCGTCCGGATATACATCATAAGCCAATATCTTCATACCGAAACCATGAAGAATCTCAACTAGAATCTTGGCAATTTTTCCGGTACCGATAATACCTACCGTTTTCCCATACATGTCGAATCCCATCAGGCCGTGCAAAGAAAAATTACCCTCTCGCGTTCGCCAACTGGCACGTTGAATCTTTCTGTTTAAAGTAAGCATCAAAGCTACCGTATATTCGGCTACCGCATGAGGCGAATAAGCCGGCACGCGTACTACAGATACGCGTCCTTTACATGCCTGTAGATCCACATTATTATATCCGGCACAACGTAGAGCAATCAACTTTACCCCATTTTCAACAAGTTTATCAATGACTTGTGCATTTGCCACATCATTCACAAAAATACAAACAGCATCTATTCCCTTTGTCAGAGGGACCGTGTTCATATTAAGGTGTCCCTTAAAATAAGTAATATCAAACCCATAAAATTGATTAACTTCATTAAAAGAAGCCTGATCATAGGGCTTGGTATCAAAAAAAGCAACTTTCAAGGCCATAATTCATTTATATTTAATTATCTAAGCAACACTCTAACACTCAATAAGTTTCATCTATCCATCTAAAACTTTGTTTTTTTCCGTTGTACATTCGAAAGCTTCAAACTAAAGATGTTGTATCCATCCGTTAAAACTATGGAAGATCATCCTATCCCCACACAAAACACTAAAAATGCTTACTTATAATTTCTTTTTAAAATCCTCCACGATTTGATGTAAAGATAAAGAATTCCTTCCAAACTTCAATATACATCTCTATAAAAAACAAATTTACTCTCTTAAAATGTTGCCCATTTCAATCATTCATCCTATTTTTGTCAAACTAATTGCATGAAATAAAGTAATAACAACATTAATAAATAGAATTATGTATTTATGCGAACAAACATGGCGCTGGTACGGTCCGAATGATCCGGTCAGCCTTTCAGACATCAGACAAGCCGGTGCGACAGGGATTGTAAATGCCCTTCATCATATTCCCAACGGAGAAGTCTGGACTGTGGAAGAAATAATGAAACGTAAAAATATGATTGAAGAAGCCGGACTTACTTGGTCGGTAGTGGAGAGCGTTCCTGTACACGAACACATCAAGACACAGACCGGAGATTTCATGCGTTACATCGAAAACTACAAACAAAGTCTCCGCAATTTGGCTCAATGCGGTATTATGATTGTGACCTATAATTTCATGCCGGTATTGGATTGGACACGTACAGATTTAGCTTACACTCTTCCGGACGGTTCCAAAGCTCTTCGATTTGAAAAAGCAGCTTTCGTTGCATTCGACTTATTTATCCTAAAACGCCCGAATGCAGAAAAAGATTACACTCAAGAAGAAATTGAAAAGGCCAAAGCACGGTTCGAAAGTATGAGTGAAGAAGAAAAGAACTTGCTGGTTCGGAATATGATTGCAGGACTTCCGGGTTCAGAAGAAAGTTTTACCGTAGCACAATTCCAGGAAGCACTCGACCGCTATAAAGATATTGACGCCGAGAAACTCCGCGCCAACTTGATTTTCTTCTTGAAGCAAATTGCTCCGGTAGCGGATGAGGTAGGCATTAAATTGGTTATCCACCCAGACGATCCTCCCTATACTATATTAGGATTACCGCGTATTATGAGTACTGAAGAAGACTTCAACAAATTGGTAGAGGCCGTGCCGAATGCCTCAAACGGATTATGCCTTTGTACAGGTTCATTAGGCGTACGCGCAGATAATGACCTTGCCGGCATGATGGAGCGGTTGGGCGACCGCATTAACTTTGTCCATCTACGCAGTACACAGCGTGATGCCGAAGGAAATTTTTATGAAGCAAACCATTTGGAAGGTGATGTGGATATGTTCCATGTCATGAAGAACCTGCTCGCATTGCAACAACGCCGTAAAGTATCTATTCCATTACGCCCCGACCATGGACATCAAATGATTGATGATTTAAAAAAGAAGACTAACCCAGGATATTCCTGCTTGGGTCGCCTGCGTGGGTTGGCAGAACTCCGCGGATTGGAAATGGGTATTGCCAAATCCCTATTTGAATAAAAGAGTTATGTTCCCCCTTTTGTAAGCATAAACAAAAAAATTCCGGATAATTTATTATTGTCCGGAATTTTCTTATATTTGTTTTACCTCTTCTTTCCCGCATATCGAGTAGTTTATATAACAAACGCTCTTTAAAGGATAAATGAACGTTCGTTTCTTCCCAAATGAACGTTCATTTCCTTCATAACGAACCGGAGTCCCTTAATACGCCCTAAATCAGTTCGGAATAATGTAAATATTTTACATCAAAGAAAACAAATAAATCTTCCATTTCAAAATAAACTGAAACGATAGCGTGTTCATACAAGAAAGCCCTATCGCATATATTAGGGATATTCCGAAAATAATATAAAATCAGCCAATTAACTCATTGATAGTTAGTTGGCTTTTTTGTATCTTCAGTTATTCCCCCTAAAAGAAGGGTTGATGATCCAAACGGGGGGGGGAAGCCCCAAAACTAAGATATAGCAAAAATACAAAATATTTCAGAGATTCAGCCTATATTAAAGTAGACCTCAAAAGCATAAAAAGCCGTTTCCCGATTGAATGAGATATCATTCAATCGTTCTCTTTAAGATAATAGAACCATCTGCTTGATTTTAAAAAAGGCGAACCAATATATTTAAAGGATAAGTTTACATAGAAAAATAAAAAAAGGGTCAACGCCTTGACCCAACCTTTTGTTAACCTTAAATCTAATACTATGAAAAACACATTGCAAAGATACGCACTTTTTCTTACACTGCAAGCGATTCACTTAAAAAAGCATGTTTTATAACATCAATTAAGATTTTCATATTCGGTACATTATTTTATTAAGAATCATTTTTATTTTGAAGTTTTTTTATATTTTTGCAACAAATATCAAGGTTTATTTGTTTGAATAGAAAAATAGTTGTCTCTATGAACAAGAAAACCATATCAAGAACGATTATCCTATTGGCCATCCTATTGTTATGCACTGCAATGGGGACGTTTTATTATATGAAACTGGAACTTCAGGAAAAGAACGGGAAAACTGATCTATTCTCGTTAATACCTGAGGACAGTCAAGCCATTATCGAAGTCAACAATATACATAACTTATTCCAGAATTTGCGTTACACAGCTTTCTCAGAAGCATACAAGAAATCTGAAATGTCCGATCTGATTCATTTACTGGATGAGAGATTCAACGCTCTTGCCGAACACAAGGCTCATGGTTTAGGTGGACAGATGAATCATCTGTTAATTAGTTTTCATTCTCCCGGAAATTCTGCAGATCAAGTAATTTACGGTCATTTAAACAATGAAAACAAGAACTTTATCGATTCCTTATTAAAACCAAATCATATTGCCGCCTCATTCCAGAAGGAAATAGAATATAATGGCGAATCTATATTTATATACCCTCTAAACAACGAAAAATTTCTTGCGTGTTATTTCCAAAAAGGATTTTATGCCATTAGTTTCCAAAAGAAACTAATAGAGAAAGTAATTGATACTTATCGACAACGTACGCCTTCTATCCGCAACGACTCTGTATTTACATCATTATCCACTCAGAAAAAGCCGGCAAATAGTCTTTATTTGTATGTTCGGAGTCAGCCATTATCCAATTGGACTGAATTTAATATTCTAATACATAATGACGCTATTTATATGGCAGGAAACTGTTCGGATGCTCCCCCAAACTCTTTGGCGCATATCCTAACAGGAGGAAAAAAAGTAAGTTTAATAGCAGACCGCATGCTACCGGAAAAGACTTTTTTATTTTATCAGCTAGCTATTTCCGATGGTAAATCGATACTACCTTCTTTCCGGAAAGACAGTGTTTCGTCTACCGCCCAATATGCTTTTTCCGACTTTATCAGAGAATATACACAAGGTGAAGTGAGCAGCATCGAATTTGAGGGAAATGATAGCACCCATTTACATCATCTTCTGATTTTCCCTCTATCGCAACCATTTACGGGAATAGAACCGCCATGGAAAAACATACTTCAAACACCCTCGACACATAAAAGAATCAATGGAAATGTCTATACCCTGTCTCCTGTAGAAACCGGTATTTTTACAAATAAGCTCATACCGCATTCCAATTCTAATGAAGCGGCTCCCCTCTATGCGACATTATTTAACCGGCAACTTTTGTTGTCGGATAAAACGGAGGATTTAATATGCTATGTACAACAAATCACCGATTCGGCAAAAGAACAGCAACCGGTTTTTCAAAAAGAGATGACCGATTTGTCTCAACAACCTAACTTCACGCTCTTTATAGACATGGAAAAGATTCTTAAATACCCACAGAAATACGCGCAATACATGCCTTCGTTTCTCTTCAAGCATAAAGAGTTCTTCCAAAACTTTACTTTCTCTTTGCAATTGGTAAAGGTACCAGAAAATATAAACGCTAATGTGATATTAACGTATAAACTTATAGATAACAATTAATTTCTTTGATCAGGCATAAATCTCTAGACCGTCGTATGCCAAATGTACATGCGGAGGAAGTACTTCTTCAATTTCGGCATGTAATCCCATATGATGGCTCATGTGAATAAAATACGTCTCCTTTGCCCCTACCCTCGTTGAAAAAGCTAAAGCTTCCTCTAAATTTTGATGAGTCCAGTGTGAGTCTAAACGAAGTGCATTAACAATCAGGCATTCAACATCTTTCAATAATACGAATTCTTCCTCCGGGAGCGTCTTCATATCAGTTATATAAGCTACATTATTTATGCGATATCCTAATATCGGTAAAGATCCATGCATGACACGAATCGGAATAATCTTAGCTTGGTTTATATAAAAAGGCTCATCCGGTTTTATTATTTTCAAAGAAACCTGAGGTACACCCGGATATTTATGCTCATCGAAACAATAAGGCATCCTGCGTATCAAACGTTCTGCCGTATAATCCTCTGCATAAAGCGGAACCTCGCCAAAACGACAAAACGGGCGCAGATCATCAAGTCCTCCTACGTGATCGTAATGTTCGTGAGTAATCAATACTCCATCTATTTTTTTAAACCCAAGTTTCAGCATCTGTATTCGGAAATCCGGTCCGCAATCGACCAATATACGTTCCGTTTCCGTCTCAAATAAAGCTGACGCACGCAATCTTTTATCACGAACATCAGTAGAAGTACATACTTTACACGTACAACCTATTTCCGGCACTCCCGTTGAAGTGCCACTGCCTAATATCGTAATTTTCATGCTTCTTACTCTTATATAAAATTGACCTCCGGATGAATGTCTATACCAAATTTATCTTTAACCGACTGACGGACGGCTTGGGAAAGCATAATAATTTCCGAACCGGTAGCTCCGCCTCTGTTTACCAATACTAATGCCTGCTTATCATGTACACCGGCACGTCCTAACGAATGCCCTTTCCAACCACATTGATCAATCATCCACGCTGCAGGAATCTTTACATGAGATTCATCCACATCGTAATGAGGCATATCGGGATACTCTTCCAACAAGCCCTCATACAGGGAACGGTCGATCACAGGATTCATAAAAAAACTTCCTGCATTGCCTTGTATTGTCGGATCGGGTAATTTTGCCTGCCTAATGGCAATTACTACATTTCTAATGGTGGAAAGCGTAACCTCACCTCCACGCTTTTCCAATTCCGCCTTCATATTTCCATAATCTAAATGAAATATCGGCTTCTTACTCAAACGATAAGTAACATACGTTACAATATATTGTCCTTTCCACTCTTCTTTGAAAATACTTTTTCGATAAGCATAAGCGCATTCCTCTACGGAAAAAGAACGTTCGTTGCAAGTTGCTATTTCAATCGTTTCTACTTTAGTAATCAGATCTTTCGCTTCTACTCCATACGCACCAATATTTTGTACGGCACTTGCTCCTACTTCACCAGGAATCAACGAAAGATTTTCCACTCCGCCCCATCCGTTTTCCACGCAATAAGCCACCAAATCATCCCAAACTTCTCCTGCTCCTACTCGCAAATAAACAGATTCCTCATCTTCTTCCACAACTTCACGCCCTTTGATACAGGAATGCAAAACTGTGCCCGGAAAATTATCGGTAAACAACAAATTACTTCCTCCTCCTATCTGCAGAAACAAGTCTTCCGGAGCAAACGAGCTCAAAATATGCTTTAACTCCTCCACGCTCTCATACTCCACAAAACGCGCAGCTTGCACATCCATACCGAATGTATTATACTTCAATAAGGAAAAATTTGTATATGTGTTCACCATATTATATTTAAATTATAGTTAAATCGATTTTATCAATTACTCAAATCATCGAATTGAACAAGTTTCCACTCATTACCGATACGTTTAAAAAAGAGGGTATTATTGAATCCGTTTCCGATTCCTCTCATATCCACAATCTTTTGACGCGCATGTCTGGAATACTTTTGTCCATAATTGATATTAGTCATTTTGTTCACAGGAAGCAAAGGCTTGAAAGCAAACCATTGATCCACTTCCAAGGTTGTTTCAAGTATTTGAAACTCATCATCCGGATCGGAGGTTACAAATTTCAACGGCACTACAATGTGCTCCCGCTGAAAGACTGAATCATTGGCAAACTTATAAAAGAATTCCAAAAAGTTCTCATCAGGTTCTTCCAACGTCGAATGTTGTTCGATAGTCGTCAACATCCATATTCCATTCTTCCTTTGAAAACGATATTGCCGCACCTCATGCACATCCAGATACAGCCATTCTACTACTACCGTATCTAATGACAAATCTTTCTCCAAATCCATATCTTCCTCCTTGTCGTAAAGAAGCGTATAATAATTTTCTTTTGTAAACAGATGATCATGTTTCCAATCCTTCTCTTCAATAAACTGCCGTTCCCCTCCTTTTATATAAAGCAATGGAAAAACAGTCCGAGCCTTTTGCAGCTTTTCATTCGCCGCATAATTATAAATAAAATCATCAAACAATTCATCTGCATTTTTAGGGATCGCAGCAGTTTCAACAGAATCTGCCAAAAGAAAGGAATTTTCGCCCTCTATTGAATCAGAAGTCACTATAAGTTGATCAGTAGAATCAACCTTTCCTTTTCTACTGTTACATGCACAGCAAAAAGTCAGAATAAGCATTCCTGCAAATATCGTTCTCATATCTCACAAAATTCGCGCAAAAATACCTCTTTTATTTTGAATTTCGATACATTATTCGGTTTAAATCATTACCTTTGCGCAGTTTTATTGACACAGAATAATTATTTCATCTATAATATGATTGAGAAAATTGAACAGCTGCTGGCAGAAGTAGAAAACCTGACTGCCCAAAATGCAGAAGAACTTGAAGCGCTCCGCATTAAATATTTGAGCAAGAAAGGGGCCATCAACGAATTAATGACTGACTTTCGGAATGTTCCCGCTGAAAATAAAAAAGAGGTGGGTATGAAACTGAATGAATTGAAGAGCCGTACGCAAGAAAAAATAAACGCATTGAAAGAAGCATTCGAAAGCCAAGACACCGGTTACGACGACTTGGATCTTACTCGTACAGCCTATCCGATCGGTTTAGGAACGCGCCATCCGCTTTCTATTGTAAGAAACGAAATAATCGACATTTTCTCACGTTTAGGTTTCAGCATTGCCGAGGGACCGGAAGTAGAAGACGACCTGCATGTTTTCACTTCGCTTAATTTCGCAGCTGATCATCCGGCACGTGATATGCAAGATACATTCTTCATAGAATCGAACGATATGGATGTAACCAAAAACATTATTCTGCGAACTCACACAAGTAGCGTACAGGTCCGTTCTATGGAACACAATCAACCACCGATCCGCATTATTTGTCCGGGACGCGTCTATCGTAATGAAGCCATCAGTTACCGTGCACACTGCTTCTTCCATCAAATTGAGGGATTGTATATCGACAAAAATGTTTCGTTCACCGACTTAAAACAGGTTTTATTACTTTTTGCTAAAGAAATGTTTGGTGCCGACACCAAAATACGCTTGCGTCCGTCTTACTTCCCCTTTACGGAACCTTCTGCAGAGATGGATATCAGTTGTAACATCTGTGGAGGAAAAGGATGCCCCTTTTGCAAGCATACGGGTTGGGTAGAAATTTTAGGATGTGGTATGGTCGATCCGAATGTATTGGAAGCCTGTGGAATTGATAGCAAAATATATAGTGGTTATGCTTTCGGTATGGGCGTGGAACGTATTACGAACCTGAAATATCAGGTAAAAGATTTACGTTTATTCTCTGAGAACGACACCCGTTTCCTCAAAGAATTCGAAGCAGCCTACTAAGGGTCTTGGTATTTATCTCTCGCGGGAACTATGCAATTAAAACTATAATATAGTACAAAAGTATTTTTAAAGAATAATTTCCGGACGCGGTTTTTGCGGATTCATGGATATATAAAAGTCCGTATGAATCCGCAGAATCCGCGTCTGACATAAAACACAGTCCATATAAAAATGAAAGACCGTTTAATCACTCCCAGCTATTGCTTTATTTTAGCAGCCAATTTTCTTTTATTCTTCGGCTTTTGGCTATTGATTCCGGTCTTACCTTTTTATTTAACGGAAATATTCAGTATCAACCATTCGGCAGTAGGTATCGTGTTATCATGTTATACAATTGCCGCACTCTGTATTCGCCCTTTCTCGGGTTATCTGCTTGATTCCTTTTCACGAAAGCCGCTTTATATCATAGCTTATTTTATTTTCGCCTCTATGTTTGTCGGCTATCTGTTAGCAGGCACCCTTACCTTATTTATTATGTATCGCGTATTGCAAGGATTCTCATTCGGAATGGTTACAGTAGGCGGAAATACCATTGTCATTGACATTATGCCTTCTTCCCGACGTGGTGAGGGGCTAGGCTATTACGGACTAATGAATAATTTCGCTATGTCTACAGGCCCTATGGTGGGTCTGTTCATGCATAACGCCGGCATATCTTTCGATGTCATATTTCTGACATCATTAGGCTCCTGCACAATAGGACTCCTTATGGCTTCCCTCGTAAAAACACCGCAAAAAGCTCCGGTAAAGAGAGAACCTGTTTCTTTAGACCGTTTCATTTTATTAAAAGGTATTCCGGCCGGAATCGTCCTATTAATGCTATCTATTCCGTATGGTATGACTACCAACTATGTTGCCATGTATGCCCAAGCAATTCAACTTCATACCGAAACCGGTTTTTTCTTTACATCAATGGCTGTGGGAATGGCCATATCTCGTATATTCTCGGGGAAGCTGGTAGATAAAGGAAAAATTACACAAGTAATTGCCGCAGGATTCTATCTGGTTATTTTCAGCTTTTTTCTGCTGACAAGTTGTGTGTACCTTATTCAATGGAACGAAAATGTATGTATTGTCGCATTCTATCTGGTAGCCCTCCTGTTAGGAGTAGGTTTCGGTATAATGTTTCCCGCATTTAATACTTTGTTCGTTAATCTGGCTCCTCATAATCAGCGCGCCACTGCTACCTCTACCTATCTGACATCTTGGGATGTAGGTATTGGTATAGGAATGCTGGCAGGAGGATATATTGCCGAAGTAAGTTCTTTCGACAAAGCTTACCTATTCGGTGCTTGCCTGACAGTCATCTCCGCTATACTATTCCATTGGAAAGTTACTCCTCATTTTCATAAATACAAATTACGATAAGGTATGAAAAAGCAAGAATTATATAATCTGGTTATCGATTACTTTCAGAAAGCAATGCCCATAGCAGAAACGGAACTTCATTACACGAATCCGTACGAGTTATTGATTGCTGTAATTTTATCAGCTCAATGCACGGACAAACGTGTCAATATAATTACTCCTCCCTTGTTTCACGATTTTCCTACGCCGGAAGCTTTGGCTGCCAGTACTCCCGAAGTTGTGTTCGAATATATAAAAAGTGTTTCCTACCCTAATAATAAAGCTAAGCACTTGGTAGGTATGGCTAAAATGCTGGTAAACGACTTTCAAGGAATAGTACCCGACAATCTGGAAGATTTAATTAAACTTCCCGGAGTAGGCAGAAAAACAGCTAATGTCATTCAGGCTGTAGTATTCAATAAAGCAGCCATGGCGGTAGATACACATGTATTCAGAGTAAGCCGCCGAATAGGGTTGGTTCCCGAAAGTTGCAACACTCCTTTAAGTGTTGAAAAAGAATTGATAAAATATATTCCGGAATCAATTATTCCCACCGCGCATCATTGGCTTATCCTGCACGGACGCTATACTTGTACGGCACGGGCTCCTCATTGCGAACAGTGCGGATTGCAATTGCTATGCAAACATTACAAAAAAGAGCATAACATACGAGAAGAGCGGAAAATATGACAGCTGATATCGATAAAAAGCTAACAATTAAGTCTTTTTAGTTCGCAAGTTCTTCATTATTTTAATAACTTTGCGTGCAAATCTAAGAATAGGTATTCTAAACATTTAAAACAAAAAGAAATTATGCAAACAATTGACAACTTCAATTTTGCCGGTAAAAAGGCATTTGTTCGTGTAGACTTCAATGTTCCGGTGGACGAGAACTTCAACATTACCGATGATACTCGTATCCGTGCAGCACTTCCTACATTGAAAAAGATCTTGGCAGACGGCGGAAGCCTGATTATTGCTTCTCACATGGGTCGTCCCAAAAAGAATCCGGATCCAAAATATTCTTTAAAACATATTGTGTCTCACGTTTCCGAGTTATTAGGTGTAGATGTTCAATTCGCAGAAGACTGCCAAAAAGCACAGGCACAAGTTGCAGCATTGAAACCCGGTGAGGCTTTATTGCTTGAAAACCTCCGTTTCTATGCAGAAGAAGAAGGTAAACCACGCGGATTAGCAGAAGATGCTTCTGAAGAAGAAAAGAAAGCTGCTAAAAAAGCTATCAAGGAAAGCCAGAAAGAATTTACAAAAGTACTGGCCTCTTATGCCGACTGCTATGTAAATGATGCTTTCGGTACGGCTCACCGTGCACATGCTTCTACAGCTTTGATTGCCGACTATTTTGATGCTGATCACAAAATGTTCGGTTATTTGATGGAAAAAGAAGTTAAGGCTGTAGATAAAGTAATGAATGACATCCAACGTCCTTTCACTGCCATCATGGGAGGTTCGAAAGTTTCTTCCAAGATTGAAATCATTGAAAACTTACTGACTAAAGTTGATAACCTGATACTTGCCGGAGGTATGACTTATACCTTTATGAAAGCAATGGGCGGTAAAATAGGTAATTCTATCTGCGAAGACGACAAACTGGATTTAGCCTTGGATATCCTTAAGAAAGCAAAAGAAAACGGTGTAAATCTCATTTTGGCAAGTGACGCAAAAGCTGCCGACGCATTCTCTAATGATGCAAATACCCAGTTCGTTCCGTCGAATGAAATTCCTGATGGATGGGAAGGTATGGATATAGGTCCCGACTCAGAAAAAGAATTTGCCAAAGTTATCGAAAACTCAAAAACCATTCTATGGAACGGACCTACCGGAGTATTCGAGTTTGATAACTTTACTTCAGGTTCACGCGCTGTAGGCGAAGCTATTGTAAAAGCAACTCAAAACGGTGCATTCTCACTCGTGGGTGGCGGTGACTCCGTAGCTTGTGTTAACAAGTTCGGATTAGCAAACGGAGTATCATACGTATCAACCGGTGGCGGCGCTTTGCTCGAAGCTATTGAAGGAAAAGTATTACCAGGTATTGCAGCAATCAAAGGATAATTATTTTCACATCATAAAATGAGGCTGTCTTGGGATAATTCTGTTTAAGACAGTCTCATTTCTTTTTTCTTTATATTTAGAATATGAAAAAGAAAGCATCTCTTCTATTTTCTATCCTCCTGTTACTGGCGGCATGCCATTCAGAAAAAAAAGAAACAGACAACACAAATAGTCTGAAAATCGGTTATATTCCCTCCACTGATATTCTGCCTTATATCGTTGCGCAGCAGAAAGGTATATACGATTCTTTGAAATTAAACCTGAAACTAATCCCAATGGAATCGGAAATAAACCGCGATACGTTATTCGCACAAAAAAGAACCGACGGAAGTATACTTTCCCCCATTGAAGCTTTCATGCAACAGGAACAAGGTATCCCAGCTGTGCCTACATTTACCAACGAAGGACTTTACTATATTGTCGCTTCAAATGACTCCACCTTTACCAAACCGGAACAACTTAGGGAAAAAAGTCTTAGCGTAACCCGCAAATCCGCCTATAATTATTTTGCCGACAAGGTACTGGACGAACTGGAAATAACTCAGGACGACATCAACAAACCGGAATTAAGCAGGGAGTCACTCCGTATGCAGATGTTGGAAAACGGACAAATCGACGCGGCTGTTTTACGCGACCCTTATGTATCCAAAGCATTGCAGAAAGGTTGCAAAGTATTGCTCAGCTCTTCATCATATCCTATTACACTGTCTGTTACAGCCTTTTCCGATTCGATTCTGAATACGAAGGAAAACGATATCAAAAAATTAATCATCGGCTATAACTTAGCTGTACAATACATGAACAACCATCATAAAAATGAATGGTTTGACAAAGCAGCTTCAGCTGCGGGACTCAACGGGCTGTCACAAGAATTATCTGCTTTCAAAAAAGCTTCCGAGTTATCTACTACGGAAACACAAGAAATTATCCAATGGATGCAAGAATACGATATATTACCGATATCCTTTTCGGGATATCAGATTAACCGTTCTATTGTGAAGGATATTGAACAAACAAAATAATTTATTCTCTTACTATATCATGCCTCCCTGTCATGTTATGCAATTAATTTAACAGGTTCTTAAGTCAATGGTTATTATGACATTTTATGTGATATAACGAATATGGCTATATATTGATTTTAATAAGTCTAGATGAAATGAATAACTCAAACAGATTTTCCACGACAATCATTACTTTGCTTTTTATTATCCCTCTTTCTGCCCAAACAAAATTATCCGAAATATTTTCAATGCCGCAATTCGGAGGATATTTTATCGGGCGATATATGTATACCGATCCCGAAAACAGTCAAACAAACGGAGGATTTGATCTTCGTATGGTACGTCTCTACGTAGAGGGTAAAGTGCTAACAGACTGGAAATACCGGGTACAATTAGAAGCTAGCGGAGCCCCCGGAGTAGATAAAGGAGTAAGATTACTGGATGCCTACGGCGAATGGAATAAATATCCAGAATTCACTATACGATTCGGACAAATGAAACGTCCGTTCAGTTTTGAAAGTCCTTACCACCCGTGGAATGTCGGTTGGGGAAACTTCTCACAAGTTATACAGAAACTAACTGGATTTAGCGACCGCGTTGGCGAACATTCGTCGGGAGGACGCGATGCAGGCATCGTGTTCCAAGGAGATCTATTTCCAACCCCCACCCATCGTTTGTTCCATTATCAGGTAGGAATCTTTAACGGACAAGGGATCAATCATTCCGATGCTAATAAAAACAAAGACCTCATCGGTGGAGTATGGATAAGCCCGATAAAACCTTTGCAAATAGGTGCATTCGGCTGGACCGGTCGCTACACAGCCAATCAGAAAAAAGCAAATCGAAACCGAATGGCTTTCGGTCTCAAATATGAAGATGAGTGGACCGTACGAGCCGAATATATTACTTCACAGGGAGGAAAAACATTTGATACGCGTTACGCTGAAAAAGCCGACGGATGGTATGCAACTGTCGGAATCCCATTCGCAAGAAAATTTAAAGCTTATGGCATTTGGGATGTGTATCGTGATGAAAAAACAAGTGATACCCAGAACAGTAATTATGCAGTAGCTCTTAACTACAAACTTTACAAGGACTTGATGCTACAAGCTACCTATTACTACACGCATGCCAGCAATGCAACTTATACACAACACAATGAAAGGGAAATAAACAAAACCCATTATAATACCGTACAAATGCAATTATATATACGTTTCTAATAATCAAAATGAGAAGTTTAATATTATTTAAGCTATTCGGATAAAGAATAATGCTTACTTTTGTTTTTATATAAATAAAAAAGTTGATATGATAAATGAATATCTAATATACGGATTGCATAAGAATATCTCAGACTTGCTTGGGAACAGGAAATTGAAGCATGCTTTGGATGAAATTTCCAATTATGTGAAAGAAGCGCCCGAATGGCACCTTTATACGGATTATGAGGACATAAAAACGGCTTATTATTACATGCTGCAATTTTTCCGGAAAAACGCAGATGATCCTCAACGCACTGAATTATATAATGATTTAATCAGAAAATCATATGAATTGAACGACCGTATTCTTGTATCGCTGAATAATATTATCTCTACCGAATACTATTATACGTGTATGAGAGAACAAAAAAAGAATTCTATAACGCTATCCGACTATCAACTTATGCTGGAATCTTTCACAGAAGATACAGCTGTTGCCGAGCTGTTACATGAAGGCAAAAAAAGAGAAGAAAAGATGAAGGAGCTCCGCAGACAACACGAATATACCTGTACTGAGTTTTTCAAAAAGATTTGGGTCTCTCCTCAGTGGGATTCAAATATGATAGAATCTGCCCGTAATATGCTTAATTCAGTGTTGGTACCTACCAACGATTTAGCCTTATTCGTCAGTGCTGTCACTTTAGGCGCCCTACAGGTTTTCGATATTCAAAAGTATCTGTTTCTGATGGATGCATACAATCACTCCGAAGCGCTTGTAAACCAACGCGCATTGGTAGGCATTATTCTCTTAAGCATATACAACAACAAGCGGTTAGAAAATGAACCGGAGGTAAAAGCACGTTTCAAGCTTTTAAATGAAAATGTAAATTTCCTACGGAATATCACAGACATACAAATCCAACTCTTACGCACCAGAGAAACAAAGAAGGTCGATAAAAAGATGCGGGAAGAGATCATTCCCGAAGTTATAAAGAAAACAGAGTTCATGCGAAACGCAAAATTAGGACTCGAAGAGCTGGAAGAGGATTTGATGTCAAACGATAAAAACCCGGATTGGAAAGAATGGAAAGACGAATCGGATTTAAGCAATAAGCTTAAAGAGCTGGGAGATATGCAAATGGAAGGAGTTGATGTTTATATGAGCACCTTTTCCCAACTGAAAACATATCCGTTTTTCCGGGAAATAGGCAACTGGTTTTATCCATTCGACCCTTATCATTCAGCAGTTCTGCAAAGTATATCGGAAGCAGAAAGAAAGAATAATGTTATGATTCAAAGTATATTGAACACTACTTTTTTCTGTAATTCCGACAAATACTCTTTCTGTTTTACAATGGAACGAGTTCCGGCCGCACAGCGCAATCTATATAGCAACAACCTGAGCGAACAAAATATGCAAGAGTATGAAATGGGATTATCTGGTCAGATAGCCGAACAGAAACGACAGGATGTAGTCAGCAGACAATATATACAGGATTTATATAGATTCTATAAAATTTATTCTCGCCGGCATGAATTCAAAGACGTATTCGACAATTCTTTGAATTTACTTTATTGTTCCATTATTAAAGAATCTATAGACAATCCGGAACAACAACTAAAAATAACGGAATATCTTTTCCAAAAAGGATATTATCCCGAAGCGGCCCTCCAATATAAACAACTTATACAACAAGGGCAGGATGGAGCGGAAATTTACCAGAAACTAGGATTTTGCTACCAGAAAACAAAAAACTATCGTAAAGCCGTTGATGCTTATATCCAAGCGGATATCAGACAATCAGACAGTGTTTGGACAAACCGGCATTTGGCCCAATGTTATCGAATGCTGAAAGAAGTAGACAAAGCTTTATTCTATTATGAAAGAGTTGAAGCCGCACAACCGGAAGACCTGACCCTGCTTCTTTATATTGGGCAATGCTACGTGGAATTAAAACGTTATGACGAAGCTTTCGCCCGTTTTTTCAAAGTAGAATATCTTGATCCGCAGTCTCTCAAAGCACAGCGAGCTATTGCCTGGTGCTCATTTGTAACCAACAAAATGGAACAGGCGGAAAAGTATTATGAGAAACTACTTAGTCAGCCTAAGCCTTTAGAAGTGGATTACTTAAATGCTGGACATGTAGCTTGGAGTTTAAAAGAGATAGACAAAGCAGCCCGCTTATATACACAAGGTAGCCGGATGCAAGAAAATCCGGAAACTTTTATCGAACAAATACTCAAAGACGAAGATGAATTACTGTGTCATGGAATATCCAAAGAAGACATACCGTTAATGCTTGACATAATCCGTTATCAAGCTGATGAAAAAGAATAACAGATAAATATCTCTTGAGAAAGACTAATAATGTGGATTCCACCACATTATTAGTTATCACTCTCCACTTTATTAATTAATAATCATCCCTACTCTTGCAGACAAAATAAACAAATTCCATTATGTATTGTTAATGTAAATATTAAAGTCAATTAACAACACAATGTATGGAATGGATTATTAATCAACTCAGAGCATATCCCGAACTCGCCATTTTTCTGACGATAGCTTTAGGTTTCTGGATCGGGAAATTTAAATATAAACAATTTAGTTTAGGTATCGTCACCAGCGTTTTGCTGGTAGGAGTACTTGTGGGACAATTAGATATTACGGTAGACGGCCCTATAAAATCCGTCTTTTTTCTAATGTTTCTCTTTGCTATCGGATACAAGGTAGGACCTCAGTTCTTCAGAGGTCTTAAAAAAGACGGTCTTCCACAAGTATATTTTGCGGTACTGATGTGTTTAAGTAGTTTGATATTCATATGGTTATTAGCTTTGATAATGGGATACGGACCTGGAGAAGCTGCCGGATTACTTGCCGGTTCCCAAACCATTTCTGCAGTAATCGGAGTAGCTGGAGACACCATAAAAGGGCTTAGCGTCAGCGAACAGCAGAAACAAGACATGATTAATATTATTCCTGTTGCTTATGCCGTAACCTATATATTTGGTACGGCAGGTTCGGCATGGATATTGGGATCATTAGGTCCGCGTTTGCTGGGAGGACTGGAGAAAGTAAAAGCAGCATGCAAAGAACTTGAAAACCAATTAGGCAATACCGAAGCTGACCAACCGGGATTCATACATGCTTCACGTCCCGTAGTATTCCGCGCTTATCGCATCGAAAACGATTGGTTTGGAAATGGCAAAACCGTAGATCAACTGGAAAATTATTTCATTCAAAATAATAAACGTCTTTTCGTAGAAAGAATGAGACACAATGATTCCATCATCAATGATATAATGCCCTACCAACTATTAACAAAAGGAGACGAAATCGTATTAAGCGGAAGACGTGAGTTCGCTATCGGAGAAGAAGATTGGATAGGAGAAGAAGTTGTGGACTACGACTTATTGGATTTCCCCGCGGAAGTTCTTCCTGTGATGGTAACCAAAACTTTCAACAATAAAACATTAGGTTTCATCCGTTCGCAAAAGTTCATGCATGGTGTCAGCATACGCCGTATCAAACGGGCAGGAATCGACATTCCGATCTATGCCGGTACAAAAATAGACGCTGGAGACATACTTGAGTTAGTCGGATTAAAAAAGGAAGTAGAAGTAGCTGCAAAACAAATAGGTTATATTGACCGTCCTACCAATGCTACAGATATGGTATTTGTCGGACTAGGAATTTTAATAGGCGGCTTGTTCGGAGCTCTTGCCATTCATATAGGCGGAATTCCTATTAGTCTTAGTACGAGTGGAGGCGCCCTCATTGCCGGATTAATCTTTGGCTGGTTACGCTCCAAGCATCCCACTTTCGGACAAATACCTGAATCATCCGTTTGGGTTCTCAATAATGTAGGATTAAATATGTTTATTGCAGTAGTAGGCATTTCATCGGGACCAAGTTTCGTACAAGGTTTCCGCGAAGTGGGTCTCCCTCTTTTCGCTATAGGCGCTCTGGCTACTGCCCTTCCTCTTATTACCGGATTGCTTATGGCCCGTTATCTTTTCAAATTCCATCCTGCTTTATCATTAGGTTGCACAGCAGGAGCGCGCACAACTACAGCCGCATTAGGGGCCATTCAGGAAGCGGTAGGAAGCGAAACACCTTCTTTAGGCTACACAGTAACTTATGCAGTGGGAAATACTTTGCTCATAATATGGGGCGTAGTAATCGTGTTACTTACTTAGAAACAATTCTTCTCTCTCGTTTGTTACAATGTTAATTAATAAATTATATCCATATGAAATATCTTAACAATAAAAGCGAAGCTTCAAAAGGTTTCGATGTACAGCTTTCTAAGATCAGTCCGTTTGAACTAAAAAACAGACTGATACATCTTGCCGACGAGAGTGTAAAGAAAATGGCTCACATTATGCTGAATGCGGGAAGAGGTAATCCCAATTGGGTAGCCACTGCTCCACGGGAAGCGTTCTTCACTCTCGGATTATTCGGTATCGAAGAGTGCAAAAGAACATGGGATACTCCCGAAGGAGTTGCCGGTATTCCGCAAAAAGAAGGTATCGCACAAAGATTTGAAGTCTTCTTAAAAGAAAATGCTGACGCACCTGGCATTCAGCTTTTGAAAGACTCTTATAACTATATGCTACTGGAACATGCAGCAGACCCTGACGAACTTATCCACGAATGGGCGGAATGTGTTGTAGGCGACCAATATCCGGTGCCAGACCGCATTTTAAATTATACGGAAATTATTGTACGCGATTATTTAAACCGGGAGATGTGCGACAACCGTCCCCCTGAAGGAAAATTCGATCTCTTTGCTACAGAAGGCGGCACGGCTGCCATGTGTTACATTTTCGACTCGTTAATGCAGAACTTTCTGTTACATCACGGCGATAGCGTAGCATTAATGGTTCCGGCTTTTACTCCTTATATTGAAATTCCAGAACTTGCCCGTTACGATTTCGATGTTCTTCATATACCGGCAGACCGTATGACAGAAGACGGTTTGCATCTTTGGCAATATAAAAATGAAGATATCGATAAGCTACGCGACCCGAAATACAAAGCGCTGTTTGTTATCAATCCGAGTAATCCGCCAAGCTATGCCATGGCTCAGGAAACCGTAGCACGCATTATCGACGTTGTACAACGCTGGAACCCGAATCTGATGATCATAACGGACGATGTATATGGTACATTCATTCCTCATTTCCGTTCCCTAATGGCAGATCTTCCTCAGAATACATTATGCGTATACTCATTCAGCAAATATTTCGGCGCTACAGGCTGGCGCGTAGCAACCATAGCATTGCACGAAGATAACATTTACGATAAACTTATCAGTAATCTCCCACGTAAGCGTAAAAGTGAACTTACAAAACGCTATGGTTCTCTCACAATGAATGTAGACAACTTAAAATTCATTGATAGAATGGTTGCCGACAGCAGGCAGGTAGCTTTGAATCATACAGCTGGGTTATCCCTACCCCAACAATTGCAAATGAGTTTATTTGCCCTCTACTCTCTGTTGGATAAAGAAGACATCTATCGGCATAAAATGTGGGAAATTATCCATAAACGATTAACAGCCTTATGGGATAATACCGGATTTACCCTTATAGAAGATCCGTTACGTGCCGGATATTATTCGGAAATAGATATGCTGGTATGGGCTAAAAAGTTCTATGGAGAAGACTTTGTAAAGTATCTGAAAAAAACCTACAATCCCTTAGATGTTGTATTCCGATTGGCTACAGAAACGTCATTAGTCGTGCTCAACGGAGGAGGCTTCGATGGGCCGGAATGGTCTGTCCGCGTATCGTTAGCTAACTTAAACGATGAAGATTACGTTAAAATCGGGCAAAACATACGAAGTATTCTTACTGAATACGCTTCGCTATGGAAACAGTCAACCAACCAAGTTACTCCTTAACCGCCCCGAGGAAATATTTTCCGTAAAACAGCCTTGCATATTTGAAACCTATATTCGGTATGCAAGGTTTTTTCCGTACTGTATACAAAACTTTTTCCATACAGCATACAAAGGTTTTTCCCATATTGATTTAAAAGGGTATCTTTTCTGCCCTTAGTTTCTATCCATTATCTTTCATAGAAAAACTAAAAATGGTTTTTCTATGCGATGTTCCTTTCTAAAAACTCTTATTTGCTACTTTTAAAATAATCTAATATTTCACTATCTTTGAATGCCGTAATAAAATGAAGCATTATCTTTATAAATTAAATCGTTATCATTTTACACTTTTTCATTATCACAACGAACGACATAAAATATGAAAACATATAAACTACTGGTTTTATTCATACTATTAATGGGAATTATACCGAGTTCCTGCAATAAAGTTGAGAAACAAGACTCTATCCTTCCATTAACAGAAACACCGATTCTGGAAGAAAATGGAACCATCGCTTTGCAACGTCCGGACACTACGTTAGGACTGAATGTAATGAGAGCCTTCTATCATAGAAAGTCTGCCAAATCTTATGACGAAAAGAAAGAAGTAAGTATTGAAATGTTATCTAACGTTTTATGGGCGGGTTTCGGGGTGAACCGTTCCGAATTTGGCAAAAGAACCGCTCCTTCGGCATATAACGCACAAGATATCGATTTATATGTGTGTATGAAAGAAGGGGTTTATATCTATTTTCCACAAGATTTTGAACTTAGGCTGATTGAAAAGAAAGATGTCCGACAAGATATCGCAGCCAACCAGTTGTATGCATGGAATGCACCGATAAGCATTGTTTTGGTGAGCAATATCAACCGTTTCCCTTATGCTATAGAAAAAAAAGAACGCTTAAAAGCAGCCATAATGAATGCTTGCTATGTATCTGCCAACATCGGTTTATTCTGCGCTTCTGTAGGGTTAGCAACTACACCACGAGCAGATTTGGATATTGACCGAATTTCTGCAGCCTTACATTTAAACGAATCACAAATTCCTATTTTATCCAATCCGATCGGATATGAATAAAATATTACTTAACAGCAAGTAACTTCTTCTTCAGAATAAAAAACCAACAAAACGCACAGATTCCTTTTAAGGTGCTGGAAAGGCTCACCGCCCACCAAATACCGGAAACACCCAAACCCAGACTTATCAGATAAAGGGAGATAGGAATACGAAGCAAGTTACCCCCAATACTGATTGCAGCCGGAGGCAGCGTCCTGCCTGTCCCATAAAACATACCCTGCATTGTGATTTCAAGCATCATAAACAATTGCGAATACCCATCTATACGCATAAAAACACCACCTGAAGTATACGCTGCCTGTTCGGGAACAAACAAGGAAAATATCTCTTTTCCAAACACGATAAAAAGTAATGTACACGACAAGCCCAATACACCTGTCAACCATAGTGTTGTCCGATAAGCTTTCAACACTCGCAGTGCCTGTCCCGCAGCAAAATTCTGTGCCACAAATGCACTAAGAGCAGTAGAAAATCCCTGAGCGGTATTCCATGTAATGGCTTCTATCTGCCCTCCTGCAGTAAAGGTCATCAAACCAATATGCCCTCCTTCCGCTGCCGAAAGTTTGCATATATACATATTGATAAAAGCAAACAAAATATTTAAAGTAGCAACAGGCAAGCCTAATTGTATAATACGTAAGACGTACTTACGTTTCAATGCTATCAGAAATTTGAATCCTGAAAGAAGCGTTTTCTTTATTTTTAATTGATACAGAAATAAAGAAAACACTATAACCTGTGATAAAACCGTAGCTAAAGCCGCACCGTTAGTCCCCCAATCCAATACAAAAATAAACAAAGGATCAAGTATCATATTAAGTACTAAACCTACTGCACTGATAGCAAAAGGAACCTGACTCCTTCCTGCAGCGTTAAATACACCGGTAAATGTGGTTGAAACAATAAAAAAAGGCATACCAAAGGCCACAATACGCAAATATTGAACGGCCTGCTCCGTTATACTATCTTGTAAACCAAATGTATGCATAACCGGAGAAGCAAACAGAAGCAGAAATATTGCCCAAACCACAGACAAAATAGAAGACATCGTAATATTGTGCGATGCAAATGTAACAGCCAAAGACGCATCCTTCTGTCCGATAGCCTGTCCCACACTCACTTCCGAACCAACTTTATTCAATAAAGATATAGATCCCGACATCCAGGTTAGAATTCCCACGGCTCCAATAGCCGCAACCGCTTCACTTCCTATTCGGCCAACCCACGCCATATCCGTCAGGCTATAAGCCATCTGAATAAAAGAGGTAGCCATAATTGGTGCCGCCAATTTAAATAGCTGACGTAATATCGGTCCGTATGTTAAATCTCTAGTACCTTCCATCCTATTGTGTTTTGCAGTTACAAAAGTAGCACTTTATTTTCTCCCGTCCACCTCTGCAGAATGAAAACACGAAAAATAACGACTTCTACATAGAATTTATATACAGAATTCGTTGTTTTCTTACTACTTTAATTATATTTTTGCAGGAACGATACTTCACATTCAATTGTTTGTTTGTGAAAATGCGCTCAAAAAACTAATTAATATGTTTGAAGATCAATGCAACAAACATAAATGGAAAACCGCTATATCTTTAGCGCAAATGGGCTGGTGGGAAGCTGATATAACTCACCAAACATATACATGCTCCGAATTCGTTATGAATCTGTTGGGGCTTAACTCTCCTACCCTGTCTTTTCAAGAATTCGACAGAATGAAACGAAAAGATTATAGGAGACAAGTTTCCGGAGCTGCTCGTTTTTATAACGAATATAATGTTTACGAACAATACATTCCATTAACAACATCACGGGGAAATATATGGGTCTTATCAAGAACTGAAAAAGAACATAAAGATTCCGACGGAATCATACGGGCTACAGGAATTCTACAAAGCTTATCTCCCCAACAAGAAGAAATGCTGGAAAAAGATTCTCAACAGGCTCTCTCCCGCTTATTATCACGCATGCGTTTAATTAGCGAATCACTGTCTTCGTTCAGCAATAAAAAGGAGGATACAAACATAATTATTCATAAGGTCCTTACCGAAATGCTTCACCTTTTCGATAGTGACCGTATCTATATTTACGAGTTTAACGAAGACAGAAGCATAATCAAACATACTTATGGAACAAGCCTCTCCGATAACTATTCTCTAAAAGAAAAATGGTTAGAAGTAGATATGCGCCAGCACAACTGGTGGACAGAATTGATTCTCAATGGAATTCCCATTATAATATCCGATATAGAACAGCTTCCTGAAGAAGCTAATTCCATAAAAGAAATTTTTGCCAGCCAAAATGTTAAATCAGTGATGGCAACTCCTTTGTTTGCCAACAATGAAATTTGGGGATACATAGGCATCGATACGGTAGGACGATATCAAAAATGGAACAGGGATGAATATCAATGGTTTACTTCTATCGCAAACATCATAAGTATTTATATACAATTAAGGCGGACAGAGAAAAAAGCGGAAACCGAACGTAATTATCTGTACAACTTAAACAAATATATGCCGGTTGCTTATCTGCATTTGAAAGCTTCTGCAAACGGGTTCGATGTATTAGATTCGAATGATGCTTGTAAACGGATTCTGGACGAAAACACTATCGATGTTGATGCTATGATTCCTGAAGCAAGAACCATTCTCGGTACAGAAGAATCTGTTGAAACCAACATCACTTTGCCTAACGGAAAAATCTGCCATGCTATTACACACTCTCCTAGAAAAGAAGAATTAGTCATTATGTTCTCAGACATGACTGAAACATTTAAGGCTCATAATTCTTTGGAGCATAGTGAAGCTATTCTCAAAAACATTTATAAGAACTTGCCTATAGGCTTGGAATTATATGATAAGGACGGATATATGATAGACCTCAATAATAAGGAAATCGAAATGTTCGGTCTGCCTGATAAAGAGAGCGCTTTAGGCATCAATGTATTCGAAAATCCTGTTTTGCCTAACACAATAAAGGATTATATCAAACAAGGAAAACAAATAAACTTTCCATTCAAATATGAATTCAAAAAGGTCGGCAATTATTATCCGTGCAGCAGAAAAGACAGCATAGATATTTATACTATCGGAACTCCTTTATATGATTCAACCGGAAAGCTCATTCTATACATGTTTATTCATATCGATAATACCGAAATATTAAATGCACGCGGAAAGATACAAAAATTTGAAGAATTATTTTCCTTAATAGGTGACTACGCCAAAGTAGGATACGCACACTATAACGCATTTACTAAAGAAGGGTATGCAACAGACAGCTGGTACAAAAATATGGGAGAAACTCCCGGAACTCCATTAAATAAAATCATTCAAGAATATAAAGCTCTTCATCCGGAAGACAGAAAAAGAAAAAAGAAGGAATTCAAACAGTTAGTAAACGGTAAAATCAGTACCTATAAAGATACGGTTAGAATACTACACCCAGACGGAACGGTTACCTGGAGTTGCGTTAACATTCTTGTCAGAGATTTTCATCCTGAGAATGGAATAATCGAAGTTATTTGTATTAACTACGATATAACCGAATTAAAAGAAATGGAAGAAAATCTGATTAAAGAAAAAAACAGAGCTGAAACTTCCGACCGCTTAAAATCGGCTTTTTTAGCGAACATGAGTCATGAAATACGAACTCCCTTAAATGCCATTGTAGGATTCTCCGATCTATTGGTATACGAAGAAAATGAAGAAGAACGCAAAGAATACATCCATCTTGTAAAAAAGAACAATGAGTTATTATTACAACTCATTTCCGATATTTTGGATCTTTCGAAGATGGAAGCCGGAACTTTCGAATTCTATTATTCGGATATAAACACGCTCAACATGTGCGAAGATATAATTTCTTCTTTCCAATTAAAGACTAATAAAAGCGTACAACTTACTATGGAAAGGAACTTACCCGCATATTACATATGGAGCGACAAAAACAGATTGACACAAGTATTGACTAATTTTATTACCAATGCTCTGAAATTCACACCTGAAGGAAGTATTATACTCGGATATGAACTTACAGAAGATAATGAACTGAGATTTTATGTCCGAGACACAGGCATAGGTATTCCTAAAGACCAAATCCATACGGTTTTCGATCGTTTTGTGAAATTGAACAACTTTATCCAAGGTACCGGATTGGGATTATCAATATGCAAAACGATTGTAGAACAAATGCATGGAAAAATTGGAGTTGAATCAAAAGAAGGAGTCGGTTCCAACTTTTGGTTTACACATCCTTATAATGAAAAGAATATATTTAATAAAGAAATTCATAACAAATAAAGAGATGGAAACAGAAAAAAATGCGCCTATCAAAGTTTTAGTAGCAGAAGATACAGACAGCAATTATTTGTTAGTATACACTCTGCTAAAGAAGGAGTATGATGTAAAACGTGCATGCAACGGACTGGAAGCTATCGAAATGTACGAGAGCTATCATCCGGATATTATTCTCATGGATATGAAAATGCCCGAAATGGATGGGTTTGCAGCAACTAAGCAAATAAGGGAACGGGATAAGGAAATTCCCATTATTGCTGTAACCGCTTTTGCTTTTGATCAGGACAGGCAAAAAGCCATTCAGGCAGGATGTAACGATTATATGTCAAAACCCATATCACGGGATATATTAAAAGAAATGATAAGGAAATGGTCTTCAAAATAATCACCTCGTAAAAGGGAATAGAGCTAAAAATAAAGGAACCACAGGCCTATAGATCCAAAAAGAGGGCGTCTGACATTGTCCGACACCCTCCATTACTTTATCTTTCCAATTTTTATCCAAAATACGATTTAAGCAATTTGCTTTGGGGACTTGATCTCAATTTCCTGATCGCCTTTTCTTTAATCTGGCGAACACGCTCCCGAGTAAGGCCGAATTTATCTCCAATTTCTTCCAAGCTCATTTCGCGGTGATCGATACCGAAGAACGTTTGTATAATTTCCTTCTCACGCGGAGTAAGGGTGGACAGCGTTCTGTCAATTTCTTCAGATAAAGATTCACTTACCAACGAATGATCCGCCATGGGAGAATCGTCATTCACCAAAACATCAAGCAAACAATTATCTTCTCCTTCAACAAACGAAGCATCTACCGATACGTGACGACCGGAAACACGCAAAGCATCAGATATTTTATCTTCTTCAATACCTAATTCTTCTGCAATTTCACCGGCGGAAGCACGACGTTCGTTTTCTTGTTCGAACTTAGCTAACGCTTTGTTGATACGATTAATAGAGCCTACCTGATTCAATGGTAAACGAACGATACGAGATTGTTCGGCCAACGCCTGAAGGATTGATTGACGAATCCACCATACTGCATAACTGATAAATTTGAATCCACGAGTTTCATCGAACTTCTGGGCAGCCTTTACCAGACCGATATTTCCTTCATCAATCAAATCGGCCAAACTTAGGCCTTGATTCTGGTATTGTTTTGCCACAGAAACAACGAAACGTAAATTCGCTCTTACCAATTTGTTTAAAGCGGCTTCATCCCCTTTGCGAATACGCTGAGCGAGTTCTACCTCTTCATCTACTGAAATCAGCTCCTCACGGCCTATTTCTCTTAAATAAGCTTCGAGAGAGGCTGTCTCACGGTTCGTAATACTTTTGTTAATCTTTAGTTGTCTCATCTTCTAAAGTTTGGAAAATAGTGCGCAAAATTACTATTAATAATCATTCCGCGCTCATATTGTTGTAATAATATTCATTAATTAATCGAAAATCTTCTTCCTTATCCTCAAATTATACCGTCCAAGAGTTTATAACAAACAACACATTCACATTATAATAACAAGGATTTCAGCTTCAAATCATACAATTAAAATAGTCTATAATGCCTACCAACTCCCCTTTATCATCCAATACCAATAAAGAATGTATCTTATATTGATTCATCATCTTTTCCACTTCCGATATCTTGGTTTCACAATGTACCACCTTCGGAGAACGTGTCATAATATCTTCTACCGAAAGCTCAAAGAATCTGGAACGTGAATGCTGCATTGCTCTACGTACATCTCCGTCCGTAACAATTCCTACAATTCTCTTATCGCGCATTGCCACTGCTAGCCCCAGTTTTCCATCGCTTATATGAATAATAGCTTCTCCTAAATTCATTTCCGGCGGTACCACAGGCAAATTATCTTTATGCATGACATCCTTTACCCGAGTTAACAAACGCCGGCCCAAACTCCCGCCCGGATGAAAACGGGCAAAATCTTTAGCCTCAAAATGACGAACCTCCATTAAAGCGCATGCCAAAGCGTCACCCATTGCCAAAGCGGCAGTAGTAGAAGAAGTAGGTGCCAAGTTTAAAGGGCAAGCCTCTCTTTTGACCGCTACATTTAAATGAAAAGTCGAATATTGGGCAATCAATGATTTCGGATTGCCGGTCATACTTATAATCGGTATATTTCGTTCAATTAAATAAGGCATAAAGCGAAGTAATTCATCTGTCTGCCCGGAATTAGAAATTGCCAATACAATATCCTGAGAAGTAATCATACCCAAATCGCCATGAAACACATCCAACGGATTGACAAAAAAAGAAGGAGTACCTGTACTTGCTAGTGTAGCGGCAATTTTAGCGCCTATATGTCCCGATTTCCCGACACCTGTTACTATCAACCTACCTTTGCATTGATATATACACTCTACCGTCTTGTCGAAATCATCTGTTAATAGATGAATCAAATCAAGCAATGCATTCGCCTCATCACGGAAGCATTTAACAGCCCACTCCTTTATCCGACTCATAGTATTGTTTTTAAAACAGACTCTAACTTATCCAAATATAGCATATTTGGCCCATCACTTAAAGCATTGTCCGGGTAAGGATGCACCTCAAAAAAGTAACCCGTCGCACCAAAAGCTTTAGCCGCCAATGCCATTGCCGGAACAAACTCCCGATTTCCACCGGTTTTTCCTCCGGCAGCTCCCGGACGTTGTACCGAATGAGTGCAATCCATAATCACCGTGGGTGTAAAACGTTTCATATCGGCAATGTTACGAAAATCCACCACTAAATTATTATACCCATATATATTGCCACGTTCCGTCAGCCAAATATCTTGTCCACCCGCTTCTCTGACTTTTTCAACAGGATACTGCATATCCAATCCGGACAAAAATTGCGCCTTCTTTACATTTACAGTCTTGCCTGTACGAGCCGCAGCCATCAATAAATCCGTCTGACGACACAAAAAGGCAGGTATTTGCAACACATCCGCCACTTCCCCTGCCGAAGCCGCCTGATAAGACTCATGGATATCCGTCAATACCGGCAAGCCAAATTTAGCCTTGATATCGCTTAGCCATGTTAATCCTTTTTCCATTCCCGGACCTCTGAACGAATAAATTGAAGTCCGGTTTGCCTTATCGAATGAAGACTTAAAATAGATAGTTATCTGAAATAGATCTCTTAAACGCACCAATTCCTGTGCTACTTCCTCCATTAAAGAATAGGATTCCATAACACAGGGACCGGCAATACATATCGGTTTTCCCATTTTCCTTATTTTATTTTTCTACTTCCCCGGAAATCTTCAACTCTTTATAAGTACAATCTACAAATTCCGGTGCAACCGACAAGTCTCCTTTTATATCCATTTCAACCTTTCCTCCCGGAATTTCAAATTTAACCTTATCAAAAAGTATTTTCCTACCATCGTCAATCGTAATTAACGAATCTTTGCTATAAATTGTCATGTTCTTCAAAGTCATACCATCTACATCTTGCAAACGAATCAAATTTTTACAATGTGCCGTTACATTTTCAATTAATACATTTTCAATCGGCGTTTCGGGAATACCTACCGCTTTAATCAGCTGCGGACATTCCTCCACTATGATATCGCGTGCTATAATATTTTTATAAGACGGAGTCAGCGGGGTCAGTTCCCGAGCGGGATGGCGAACAGCCAAATTACCAACAAAAGTTTTACTTCCCAACATATCCCAAACAAATGGCTGGCCGCTTAACTTCATGCGTATACGTTCATAAATAAGGTTCTCACCGCCACCGCCACGATTACGACGGGTCTTGAAACGAAGTCCGGTACCGGTTCCGTCAAAGACACAATCATGTACATAAAGATTCCTGATTATTCCGGCTGTTTCACTGCCACAAGTAATACCACCGTGTCCCTTTTCGGCCAGACAATAGCGAACAACAATATTCTCCGAAGGCTTATTCACACGTATACCATCTTCGCAACGACCGGCTTTCATAGTAAAACAGTCATCTCCGCAACTCAATGTGCTGTATTCAATCAACACATTTCTCGAAGATTCGATATCAATACCGTCACCGCGAGGAATTCCTATCGAGCGAACCGTAATACCCCGGATAATTACTCCATCGCAATATACCGGAACTACATTCCAGAAAGGAGTATTTTCCAATGTTATCCCTTCCACCAGCACATTCTTACAATTAATGGGCGAAACAAACATAGGCAGAAAAACAGGTGTTCCTTTATTACCGTCATACAAACGTTCCTCTACCGGAGTTTCTACCTTGATATATTCTTCAACCACTCCGCCACGCATCTGACGTTTTTGAATTTCACATTCACGATCAGGCCCTACCAGTTTTCCTTTACCAGTTAAAGCAATATGCTCCTGGCCATTTGCATATATCAAAGCTCCTAACGAATAAACTTCCACTCCTTCGTTCCGTGTAAACACAGCAGGCTGATAATCTTTTATATCACCGCTAAAATGTAGCTCAGCTCCTTCTTCGAGATGCAAATTCACATGGCTTTTCAACTCAATCCGTCCGGTATTCCAAATTCCGGCTGGAATCACGACTGTCCCGCCTCCTTTTGCACTCACATCATCAATTGTCTTCTGAATTATTGACGTAACCATTGTTCCTGGTTGTGCACCCGATTCAACAATCGACACCGATAAATCATTAAATACCGGCCGGGTAAATGTTGGCATTGCAAAGGGAGCCTTTACCGGAGCAATCGTATCCGGCATGTTTAAAGCACCAACCTGTTCTCTGGTCGGTATCTGAACTTCAACAGAAGGTGTTGTCTTACAAGACGATAATGGAATAATCCCTAACACCAGAAATAATTTTAGAACTTGTTTTGTAGTCATACGTATATTCCCCATAAATAATAGTTTTTAAGCTTTAAAGGCTCAAATATATGCAAATTATTCAATTTGAATAGCATATTTACCAATTTTATTTTATAGTTTTGTTGCCGATAATGAGATATAAACTCTAAATATTATTACAAAACCATGAAAAATACTTTAAAAAATCCCCTTAGTGGAATCATACCTCCATTGGTAACTCCTTTAAAAGACAACAACACACTCGATGTAGAAAGTTTAGAACGTCTTATTGAACATTTGATCCAAGGAGGCGTGCACGGGCTATTTATTCTAGGTACCACGGGTGAGGAACAGAGCTTAAGTTATCCTGTGCGCCAACAAATGATTCGTGAAACATGCCGTATTAACAATGGGCGTCTTCCGGTTTTAGTGTGCATTACAGACACATCATTGATAGAAAGCATAAACCTTGCAAATATCGCAGCAGAATGTGGAGCATCCGGAGTGGTTTCGGCACCTCCTTATTATTTTGCACCGGGACAACCTGAGCTGGCGGAATTCTACGAAGATTTGGTTCCACAACTCCCTCTTCCGGTATTTTTGTATAACATGCCTTCGCATACAAAAGTAAACTTTGCGCCGGCAACTATCCACCGTATTGCTCAGAATCCGCAAGTTGTAGGTTTTAAAGACAGTTCTGCCAATACAGTCTATTTCCAGTCGGTTATGTATACCATGAAAGATCGTCCTGATTTTGCCATGCTTGTAGGGCCGGAAGAAGTAACCGGCGAATGTGTTTTACTTGGCGGACATGGTGGTATTAACGGAGGTGCGAACATGTTTCCCGAATTATACGTCAAAATGTATGATGCGGCCAAAGCCGGCAACCTGGACGAAGTAAAACGCCTTCAGCAATTTATCATGCAAATAAGCGTAAGCATTTATACTGTAGGACAGCACGGTTCAAGTTATCTGAAAGGACTAAAATGTGCCTTGTCACTTCTTGGCATTATTAACGACGACTTTGTCGCTTCGCCTTTCCACAAGTTTAACGCCCCCGAACGTGAAAAAATTCGCAAAGCATTGGAACAACTTCCCATCCAAAACGGAAAGTTGATTTTATAAACGGAACGAGTAGTTAACCTTTGGAAAAACATATATCATGCACATAATAGACCTAATTATCTTCCTGTTTTTTACAGGAGGCATAGTAGTTTTCGGATGTTCGTTTTTTAAGAAAAAAACTTCATCCGATGACTTTACCTCAGCCGGCCGGAGCCTTCCCGGCTGGGTGGTGGGAATGTCAATCTTTGCCACCTATGTCAGCAGTATCAGCTATTTAGGATACCCGGGAAAAGCTTTCGCGGGAGACTGGAATGCATTTGTATTCAGCATATCCATTCCTATCGCATCTTATTTTGCCGCCAAATATTTCGTTCCGTTTTACCGGAGCATGGGCAGCGTATCGGCATACAGTTTCTTGGAACAACGCTTCGGCACATGGGCAAGGCTTTACGCCTCGGCCTGTTATCTGCTCACACAGATAGCCCGCATGGGTTCCATCCTTTTCTTGTTGGCTCTGCCTATGAATATCTTAATGGGATGGAATATACAGATGGTTATCATTATTACCAGCATCGCTATTATCATCTATTCCATGTTAGGAGGTATTAAAGCCGTAATCTGGACAGAGGCTATTCAGGGATTCATCCTGATAGGCGGAGCTTTGGCATGCCTAATTATCCTTTTATTCTCCATGCCGGAAGGACCTATGCAGACATTCGAGATAGCCGTGGCCGAAAATAAGTTCTACCTGGGAGATTTAACAGGCGACTTGGGCCATTCCACATTCTGGGTTTGCCTGATATACGGCGTATTCATTAATTTACAGAACTACGGAATAGACCAAAACTATGTACAGCGCTACCATACGGCAAAGAGTGAGAAACAAGCTAAATTCTCCGCACTTTTCGGAGGATACCTGTTCATCCCGGTTTCAGCTATATTCTTCTTGATTGGTACGGCTTTATATGCATACTATCAGGTTTATCCCGATTTGTTGCCCGCCGAAGGCATCAAAGCAGACTATGTATTCCCATTTTTCATTGTCCACCAGTTGCCTGTGGGCATGACGGGTCTGCTCATTGCATCCATCTTTGCAGCAGGCATGAGTACGGTAGCTACCAGTGTCACTAGTTCATCCACTATCATCCTGACAGATTACTATAAACGTTTCCGCAAGAATGCGTCGGATAAAGAACAATTGTTTGTATTAAAGATATCAAGCCTGATTGTGGGAATATTGGGAATCATCATTGCTATCGCTCTGCTGAATGTAGAAAGCATTTTGGATGCCTGGTGGAAGCTTTCCTCCATCTTCAGCGGAGGCATGTTAGGCCTATTCTTGTTAGGATACCTGTCGAAGAAAGCCCGTAACATAGACGCAATCATTAGTGTCATCTGCGGAGTACTTCTCATTTGCTGGATATCTCTTACCTCTTACTTCAATGAAATGTTTGGCTGGAATCTACCCGTTATTCATGAATATCTGGCTATTGTCTTCGGAACAATGCTGATTTTCTTTGTGGGATTTTTAAGTGCCCATCTTTTCTTCAAACATAAGAAGAACAAGACTGAATAAGATTCCATAGCAAGATATAGCACGTATGATTATAACCCGTTGACAGGATCAAAACTCTGTCAACGGGTTATTTTCATATCATTAGGGAAAATCTATGTAAAAACACACGCACCGTCCTAAAATAGTAAAGGGGGAACCTCCCGGCTACCCCTTTACACTCGTTAACTCTAATATACTAATACAAACTTAGCTAATCACACATAATTAGCTACGAAACATATTATTGAAGTTTAAACACTTCCATATTGAATAGAAGAAAACAGCATAAACTATGCTGCAATCTAGGAAATAAAAACAATGGTATTTCAGCTATGAGAGAATCGCTTATAGAATCTTAATATCAAAATATTTTAACTTTCAGTATAATCCAAGGAATATCCGTTCCTTAAGAATTCCAATGGAAACAACCTTCACCTTCAACGCACCTTCATAAACAATCTCATGCATTGTCTGTTAATACCTATCTAATTTTTGTTTCAGCTTTACAAAAGTATATGTTTATCTTTAATAAAAAAAGAAAAGAGGAAAAAAATACTCCTATATATTTCATTATTATTTGTAAATAAAGGATTTCCCCTCTCTATATCTTAAATATATATTCTAAAACACAATAATAAGAGTATATTTTACACTATAAATAAATATGCAGGATAAATAAATGAGAGGTGTCTTTTTAATTGTCACCATACAATTTCCACCCTTCATACATCTTGAATATGCCTAATTATTTACGCCCGATATACCATTTCCGAACACAAGATAGTGAGCAGAAGCAAAGGTTATAAATAAAGAAAATTCAATACATAAACCAGCAAAGAAAGTAACGATTGTATCCGTATCATGAAATCGGAGAATAGTATTATTAACCGTAAACTTAAAATATAAAAACAAATTTCCGCATTCCACACAAAGTTTTGCCATAAGAATGGTTCAATCGAAAGAAACCGATTCAAAAAGTTTACATTTCCAAGTAAATAAATAGCATAAAACTTGCCAGACACCATATTTTTTGTACATTTGAGCGTTACTTTAAAATTATTACACTATGGAGCATCTACTTTTCTGGCTGGTTCCAGCCTCATCCATTTTAGCGCTCTGCTTTGCATACTACTTCTACAAGCAGATGATGAAAGTGAGCGAAGGCACTCCGCAAATGGTTAAGATCGCGGCAGCGGTACGACGGGGAGCTATGTCCTACCTGAAACAGCAATATAAAATTGTAGGGTGGGTATTCTTAGGGTTAGTCATTTTGTTTTCCATCATGGCCTACGGATTTCATGTACAAAATGCTTGGGTACCGATTGCTTTCCTTACAGGCGGTTTCTTTTCCGGATTATCCGGCTTTTTGGGAATGAAAACGGCCACCTACGCATCAGCCCGTACAGCCAATGCAGCACGTAACTCGCTTAACAGCGGATTACGGGTAGCTTTCCGCAGTGGCGCTGTAATGGGACTTGTTGTGGTGGGTTTAGGACTGCTCGACATTTCTTTCTGGTATCTGCTATTAAACGCATGCATTCCCGATGATCTGATTAACCCTACAAGCAAACTTTGTATCATCACCACTACCATGCTGACTTTCGGAATGGGTGCGAGTACACAAGCTCTGTTCGCTCGTGTAGGAGGAGGTATTTATACCAAAGCTGCCGATGTGGGCGCCGATCTGGTGGGGAAAGTAGAAGCAGGCATTCCGGAAGACGATCCGCGCAACCCTGCTACTATTGCCGATAATGTAGGAGATAATGTAGGCGATGTGGCCGGAATGGGCGCCGACCTGTATGAATCGTATTGCGGAGCTATCTTGGCGACAGCAGCTTTAGGCGCGGCGGCATATATTCATACGGCAGATACGGCCATGCAATTCAAAGCTGTAATTGCTCCGATGCTGATTGCCGCTGTCGGAATTATTCTTTCCATTATCGGAATCTTTTCCGTACGTACTAAAGAGAACGCAGGCATTAAACAGTTATTAGGTTCACTTTCCGTTGGAACCAATCTAAGTTCCGCTCTAATTATTATAGCCACTTTCCTTATTTTATGGATTCTCCAACTAAATAACTGGGCACTGATTGGGTGTTCGGTCGTAATAGGTTTGTTGGTAGGAGTCGTTATCGGACGTTCAACCGAATATTATACCTCCCAATCCTATCGCCCTACTCAAAAACTGAGCGAAAGCGGAAAAACAGGACCGGCAACCGTCATTATCTCCGGAATAGGACTGGGTATGCTTTCTACCGCCATTCCCGTAATTGTAGTAGTCATCGGTCTTATCCTTTCCTATTTGTTTGCTGCAGGTTTCAATCTGGATAATATCGGTATGGGACTTTACGGAATCGGCATTGCCGCCGTGGGAATGCTTTCTACCCTTGGTATCACTTTGGCAACAGACGCGTATGGCCCGATAGCCGATAATGCGGGAGGTAACGCAGAGATGTCCGGACTGGGTAAGGAAGTACGTCAACGTACCGATGCACTGGATTCGTTAGGCAACACTACTGCTGCTACCGGTAAAGGGTTTGCCATCGGTTCAGCAGCATTAACCGGACTAGCATTACTGGCCTCTTATATCGAAGAGATTCGTATCGGACTTGAACGGATAGGACAAACCATTCTGACGTTACCGGGCGGAACGGAAAAAACACTGTCCGACGCTACGTTTATCGACTTCATGAACTATTACGAAGTAAACCTGATGAATCCGAAAGTGTTGGGAGGTATGTTTATAGGCAGCATGATGGCGTTTCTCTTTTGCGGATTGACAATGAATGCCGTAGGTCGTGCCGCAGCGCATATGGTAGCCGAAGTACGGCGACAATTTAAAGAGATAAAAGGTATCCTTACGGGAGAAGCCGAACCGGATTATGAACGTTGTGTGGAGATTTCTACTAAAGGCGCCCAACGTGAAATGATAGTTCCTTCCTTATTGGCGATCATCGCTCCCATCCTTATCGGACTGATATTCGGAGTACCGGGCGTACTGGGATTATTAGTGGGTGGACTAAGCAGCGGTTTCGTTCTGGCTATTTTTATGGCAAATGCCGGCGGTGCTTGGGACAATGCAAAGAAATACGTGGAAGAAGGACATTTCGGCGGTAAAGGCAGTGAAGTACACCGGGCTACCGTAGTGGGCGATACTGTAGGCGATCCGTTTAAAGACACTTCAGGACCTAGTTTAAATATTCTCATTAAGCTGATGAGTATGGTTTCCATTGTCATGGCCGGATTAACCGTTTCCTGGAGTTTGTTTTAAGTCTGAAGCTTATTTTAAGTAAAGAAGGTAAATAATAACAGCAACATAAGTAATAAGAAAACGCTAAGCAACAAGCAGATGTAGAAGGTAAAGAACTATTCTAAAAGTCAAAATTGAATTAGCTAAAGTTACAGGTTGTAACTGAATAAATAAGAAGTGCCACTTTAATCTATTAATTAGGTATAAAGTGGCTCTTTTTCTATACCGGAGCCCTTGCCAGTTTAAAATTGAGTTTTAATCTAAACTTTCAGCCTTTTTGAACAGTTCCTTTATTTTTTCATGAGTAGAGATAACTTCTTTACCATCCTTTACCTCCTAAAAAACAAAGTAAAGGGCAACGTATCTCCCCTACTTTAATTCCTAACAAGCTAAGTGAGTAGTAACTTCTTCACGCCCCTTTAACTCCTAGCAGACAAAGTAAAGGGCAAAATATCTACCTTATTTTAATTCTTGACAAGCTAAGTGAGTAGTAAAGTGAAGGGCAACGTCTTTACCCTATTTTAACTCCCCATAAGCTAAGTGAGTGACTACTTCTCAACAAACGTGGACAAATCAGCAATGAAAGTTCATTTTCTGTTGAAAAAGCAAGTTACACGGAAAAATACGCTCGATTTATTAGGCACAGACAGTAATTTTTACTTGTTTTGTTTCCATAAAGTCAACTAAAAACATATACTAAATCCTATTACAAGAATGAAACATCTGATTTGTTTACTGCCATTCTGGTGCATATTTTTATTTTGTTCATGCTCAACTGCTGAAAAAGAATATTATCTTTTCACCTCATTCCATGAACCTGCCGATGCCGGTCTGCGGTATCTTTACAGCGAAGATGGAATGCATTGGGACAGTATTTGCGGAACTTGGCTAAAGCCTAATCTTGGCGCTAAAATTATGCGGGATCCTTCAATCTGGCGGGATCGTGACGGAACGTTTCATCTGGTATGGACCATTGCATGGAAAAAAGATAGAGGTTTCGGATACGCTCATTCAAAAGACCTCATTCACTGGTCGGAGGAAAAAAGAATTCCTGTAATGGAACACCTGCCTGAAACTTACAATGTATGGGCTCCGGAACTTTTTTACGATGATACAAAAAAGCAATACATGATTATTTGGTCATCCCTCGTACCGGACAGTACAAGTATAGGCTTCTCTGAAGACGGAAAAGATTATTACCGTCTTTATTATGTAACCACAAAAGACTTCAATGCTTTCTCTGAAGCCAAATTATTATATGATCCGGGATTTAGCTGTATCGACGGTTATCTATTAAAACGTGCTCCGGATAATTATGTCATGGTCATAAAAGATAATCGTAAACCCAAACACAGCAATCTGAAAATTGCTTTTTCTAAAAATGCGGAAGGACCTTTTACTCCTGCCTCAGAACCTTTTACCGAAGAATGGTCGGAAGGACCGTGCATAGCAAAAGTAGGCGATGATTATATAATTTACTATGACTTATACCGGCAAAAGATGTATGGAGCAACCAAAACGCGCGATTTCATACACTTTACCAACCTGGCAGATAGCATACAGGTCCCCGTAAAGCATAAGCATGGAACCATTTGTAAAGTTCCCGAATCAATTATCAAAAATCTGAAGAGAAACCAGAAATAACCATCTTAATACATACGGCGAAGAAGAGTTACTTATTGAACGCACCGCAATAAGGACATATCCCTTTCTTTTCTATTTCTTTTCCACAATTACCACAAATATACCGGCGATTTATTACTCTTAAATAGCGGAAAGAGCATACCAGAAAAACAACCAAGCAAAGGTAACCTATGTAATATAAAGTGGTAAAGGTAAAAAATAGATAACAGAAAAGACATATTGTCCCTAACCCCAATAAATAGAAAAACGCAGTGGGGAAGTCTGCCTGATGAAATAAATCATCCACCACTGCCAACGCTACGATAATAATAGCCCATACGCTTGCAACAAAACAAGCCAGAATAAAAGGCAGTTCAAATGGATTCAAAGTAGGATTATAATAATAATGCTGCCAGGTTTCCGGCACAAACAACTGTATGCTGGCATAGAGGGTAGCCGCACACGCAACCAACATGCTCAACAGTACGGGATAAATACTCTTTATATTCTTATAAGAGGACATACGGAAACGCTTTTGCCGTACCCGACGATACAGAAAATGCAAAACAAACAATCCGAGAATAAATAAAAAAGCGATAACATGCACATTGCTAAACAAATGAATGAACTTGGAAATGGGATCTACCGGTACGGTATTCTCAAGAAGCATCTGTTCCGATATCCATCCCATCGTCTCTTGATCACGCGCTACTTTTATCCATACAGGATAAATACTGTCGTGAAGAACTATACGGAAATCCGCTACTACCAATTCATCTCCTTTATAAACAAAGAGCGAATCCCTTTCCAATGTATTTCCATTGAGTTTGACGGAATCTCCGATTACCTGAAAATTATAGTTAGTGGTATAATGATGTTCCGAAAGAAATTGCAACGAATCGCGCTCCTCCTGCGTCATATCCCAGTTGGAATAATCCGGTACAGGATAGTTACACGCCACGCACAGCAAAGCGGCACACCACCACAGCAGGTAATCCTTTGGTATCTTTCGACTATTCATCCGCTCCGTATACTTTCATTTGACATTGCTTGCAATCGAACTCCAAACGGAAACGTTTCCCGTCCGACGTAACCAGGAAAAAAGGCTCTTTAAAGGGAGAGCGCACTTTGTGATAAGTAGGGCACCATCCCATACTGTAACGCAAACAATGCTTACAAAACATCCATGCCGCATTCTTTACCGGTTGCTTTTCAAACGCAGGTGCAATGGAATGTACTCCGTGTTCACGATAAAAAGCTTCCGCCTTCGAATTCATTACATTTCCCAAATACGTAAGTTCCGATACAGGATAAGAATGGGAAGTCTTTTTTACCGGACACAGTGGACGGCGATAGGCTATCTTACGTACCTGCAACAGCCTCTCTACAGCTTGGCGACGCCATTCGGCCAACACGGAGGAAGGAATAAACCAATTGTCATTCCACTTGATCTCTGCATCATAAAGAAAAAAAGGAGTGTTTCCCAATTTACCGAGTTGTATGCGAATATTCTCATCCTGCGGAATACGTGCTGTTTCTTTTCTGTACGGATAAGAAAGTGTGATATGATTCTTATCTTCATCCGTTGCGGTCAACGTAAAACCAAAAGGCGTTTCCCCCAAAGAAAAAGCCACAGCAATCTTACGCTCGGCTGACTTACGCGCCATTTCTTTCTCAAATTCCTGATCGAAATTGCGGTATAAAATAGTTTTCGGCGCAATGTGGGGCATTTCCTGCGGATAGAGTTTATTATTTTCTACCTTATTAATGCGGAAGCCCTGCAACTTACCCGAAGCATCCAAATAGCATACACCATCTCCGTTATGGAAGGATTTCACTCCGGCTACAGTCAGATAATTGTTACGTATCTCTTTGACCATTCCCATTTCCTCTCCCATCGATTTAGGCGTATCAAAAGAAAAAATATCCGAAGTCCTTCCAGATAAAAAATAATGAGTAAAACCTCTGCTGAAACTTTTATCCAACTGAGGTTGAAACTCCGTCCGTACGATACCGGAAGAAGATTTGACATACTCTTTACGACGCTTAAAAATAGCATCCAATTGTTTCCGGTAATAAGCCGTCACATTCTTTACATACGACACATCTTTCAACCGGCCCTCTATTTTTAACGAAGTAGCTCCCGCATCCAACAAAGCTTCCAGTTTATCGCTTTGGTTTAAATCTTTAAGCGAAAGCAAATGCTTATTACTTGCCATCTTTTTCCCGTCAGCGTCTTCCATAGTAAAAGCCAGACGGCAAAACTGTGCGCACTCTCCCCGGTTAGCGCTTCGCCCGAAACATGCCTGCGATATGTAACACTGACCACTATAACTAACGCACAAAGCTCCATGCACAAACACTTCCAAAGGAACCGGACAAGCATTGTGTATACTACGTATCTCCTCCAAGGTCAGTTCTCGAGGTAAAACAACTTGTCCGAAACCGGCTTTTGCCAAAAACGTTACTTTCTCTATGGTACGGTTATCCATCTGTGTACTGGCATGCAAGGATATCGGAGGAAGATTCAATTTCATAATTCCCATATCCTGCACAATCAAAGCATCCACCCCCACATCATACAAATTCCGAATCATTGTTTCCGTCTCAGCCAACTCCTCTTCCTTCAGAATTGTATTCACGGCCACATAAATCCGCACGTTATAAAGATGAGCATAATTTACAAGTGTCTCAATATCTTCTATGGAATTACCGGCCGCCGCACGGGCACCGAACCGAGGCGCACCGATATACACCGCATCCGCTCCGTGATTGATCGCTTCTATCCCGCATTCCAGATTCTTTGCCGGAGCCAGCAATTCTATTCTTCTTTGTTCCATAGTTCCCTATTTTCGAATGCCTCCCTTATTACTTTATCCCATTTACCGTATTTGCGTAATATCATAAGGAGTTTCCTGATAAACATAATAATTCAACCAGTTGGAAAACATCAGGTTAGCATGTCCTCTCCAACGAACCAACGGGGCATTCTCCGGATTATTTTCCCGGTAATAGTTCGTTGGCATTTCTATGGAAAGTCCCTTCGACAAATCTCTTTTATATTCCACATCCAGCGTATTAGGAGAATATTCGGAATGTCCCGTCACAAAAATCTCCCGTCCTCCACGGGCCATCACCATATAAACACCCGCTTCATCCGATTCTGCAACCAAATCCAACTCTTTGACTTTCAGAATATCTTCTTTGTGCAACTCCGTATGGCGACTATGGGGGACATAAAACACATCATCAAAACCACGGAAAATGGGTAACAACGGGTTATTTAAATAATGTTCAAAAATGCCGAACATTTTCTTTTCCAGCGGATATTTAGGAATACCATAATGATGATACAGTCCGGCTTGAGCCGCCCAACAGATATATAAGGTGGAAGTCACATGCGTACGCGCCCAGTCGAAAATACCGGAAACTTCATCCCAATAGGAAACCTCTTCAAAATCCATCTGTTCAACCGGAGCTCCGGTAATAATCATACCGTCAAAACGTTCGTCACGCATATAGTCAAAATCCTTGTAAAAAGCCTTCATATGCTCCACCGGGGTATTTTTAGAGGTATGACTTTTCAATTTCATAAACGAAATCTCCAATTGCAACGGTGTATTGGATAATAAACGAATCAAATCGGTTTCCGTAGTAATCTTCAAAGGCATCAAGTTCAAGATAACAATCCTTAATGGACGGATATCCTGTTGAGTCGCCCTTGAATGATCGATAACAAAAATATTCTCATGTTTCAACAGCTCTATGGCCGGTAATTTATCAGGTAAATTTAATGGCATTTTCTTCTCTAAATTAATCAGTTAAACATAAAATGTACCAGACAGGCAGATATATTATCCACTCCTCCCGCACGGCAAGCTTCATCCGTCAATTGCTCACTATCGGCTGAATCAACCAAGAGCCTTTCTATGTTTTCATCGGACAGCATTTGGGTTAATCCATCCGAACATAGCATAAACAGATCATTATCGTAGACATAATCCGTACAATCAAATATATCAAAATAAGATTCTTCTCCCGCACCAATACAATTCACCACAATATGCGCATGGCTTTTCATCCCTGTAATGCTCTCCAAAGAGTGGTCTTTCGTCAATTGAGTCAGATAATCGGAACGCAACCGGTACATTCGGCTATCTCCGCAATTCAACCAATAAATATGTCCTTCGTATATTACTAAAGCAACCAGCGTTGTTCCCATTCCTTTTAACATAGCGTCTTCTTTTCCCATTGAAATCAAAAGGCGGTGCATACTTCTGATCCATTTATCGAACAAACTGCGGAATTCTTCCGTATTCATGCCCTTAGGCAAAGTATGAAAAAAAGAGGCTAAATTACGGATCACCACTTCACTTGCTACTTCTCCCCCATTATATCCTCCCAATCCGTCGGCTACGGCAAAGATACAGTTTTCATTCCTTCCAAGCCGCATTTTTGTTTTCATAGACTCATCACGCAATACATGCGAGGAAACCAACATCATATCTTCGTTTTTCTCTCTAACCAGTCCCCGACAGTTCGAAGCACTTACTTCCAGTGTTATCATGGCCTTATTTCTATGTTCAATTCAATATTCGCCAATTGAAGCTTTTCTCCGTTTTGCAAAACAGTCGGCACTCCCGGCATCAGCCTACTCTGATTCACTAATGTTCCGTTCGTTGAATTCATGTCTGTAATCGTCCATCCCGACAGAGCATCATATTTCAACTGTGCATGCGATCCCGAGATATACGAGAAGTTGGCCATCATCAATTGATAAGGTCCCTTCCTACGCCCGATGATAGCGCCGTTTTCCCCTTCAAGACGCACATTTAACGAGGTATTAGTCAATAGTAATTGAGGTACAGAGAATCCCTTAACGTTATTTGTCGTTACCGTATCTACCCGCACCGTACTTTCTTCACCGGCAACCGTATTTTGCGACTTTTCCGCCGGAATATACATAATGCCTCCGCAGAAAGTACAACGATTCCCTTTACCCGGCTTTCCACATTGGGAACAAAAACGAAGTTCAAAACCACATTGGTCGCAATACAATGAATTTAATTCTATTTCAGCTTTACACTTTGGACAGATTATCATAATTTTTGTATTTTATCAAGGGACATTAATCGCTATTTTAACTTTCCAACTTCACATTGCCTCACGTTCTCACCTGTCATCCTACATCCTCCGGCAATATCATTTGGAACGATTCCGGAGTAATTTCTTCCGGCGGCAGTTGTGACACACGCATAGATAAATGTTGGACCGTACGGTCGAATAATTTGCGCATTTCGCGCGCATTGCCAAAACTGCTTCGCTTATTGATATACATGTCCATCACTTTCTCCATCAACGCCACTTCTGCCATCGGAGACAATATATATTGTTTCTTCCGGGCCATGCTTTGGAATATCTCCATCAACTCCATCTCCGTATAATCTTCAATATGCATTGCATGGGTAAACCGGCTTTCCAATCCGGGGTTAGCATGCAGGAAGTCATCCATCTCTTTCTTATAACCTGCTACAATAACAATAAACTTACCTTTATCATCTTCCATTCGTTTCATAAGCGTTTCTACAGCTTCCATGCCATATTTGTCATTTCCGTCCACGCCTAATAAAGTATAAGCTTCATCAATAAAAAGGATACCTCCCAATGCTCTGTCGCATAACTTATTGACTATTTTCGGGGTTTCTCCCATATATTGTCCAACCATCTGACTACGGTTCACCTCCACAATCTTATTGCTCGGCAACAGACCTACCGCATAGAAAACATCCGCCATCTTTCGCGCTATCGTAGTTTTTCCGGTACCCGGATTTCCGGTCAAGACAATATTGATCTGTATATTCTCCACCGAACCAATGCCATGTTTGATACGCTGCTGCATAAAGACAGACTGTACGGCCAACCGACGAATAATCTCTTTCACCGACTTCATTCCGATAAAATCATCCAGCTCCGCCATTACTTCATCCAAGGATTTCGGTTTCGATTCCTGTTGTCCCCGGATATCCTCTATTGCCAGTTCGTACATCATATCCTGCGTAAACGACGGAGAGTTCACCAGCTCTATCAAACGCTTACTCTGATTGGCAACGGCTTGATCGAATAATTTACGTACTTCACGCGCATTGCCAAAGTTCTTATCCCGGGAAACATACATCGATTCAAAGAGATGAAGCACCTCCTCTTTAGTTTCCTCCGATAGGACGAACTTTTTAGCTACCGCCAGATTCACGAATATCTGCGTCAGTTCTTCCGGTTTATAATCCTCGAAATGAATGGTCTCGGTAAAACGCGACTTCAATCCCGGATTTGCATCGATAAAATCTTGCATTTCATTGGTATATCCGGCAACAATACAAATAAACTTGCCCCGGTCATCCTCCAATCGCTTCAGCAACGTATCCAAAGCTTCTTTTCCAAAAGAATCATTGCTGCCCGAACACAGCGTATAGGCCTCATCGATAAACAAGACTCCACCCAATGCCGTATCTATCAACTGATTCGTTTTTATAGAGGTTTGCCCTGCATATCCCGCAACTAATTTGCTTCGGTCAACCTCCACCAACTGCCCTCGGGACACGACACCCAACGATTTAAATACATCTGCCATAATACGCGCTACAGTCGTCTTTCCCGTTCCCGGATTACCGGTAAACACATAATGTTTTCCGGCAAATACCGCCGACTCACCACGCTGTACCTGCAAATTCAGATAGGCCGCCAGGCTCGATATTTCTTCTTTAACTTTCTTCAATCCGACCAAACCATCCAACGCAGACAAACAGGAACGGAAATCCACCTGTTTCGGCTTTTCATAGGGAATATCAATCGCTTCAAAAGTCAATAACATTTCATTGGTTTGTTCACCAACAGGTATGCCGCTCAATCTTTCAGCCTGCTTCCGGCATATTTTTTCAAATAACGATCGCATCTCACGACCATTGGCAAAATTCTTGTCACGCGCTTCATAGATTTGCTTAACCGCCATTTTTGCAATCGTCTCGGCTTCTTCACTGAAGTGGTATCCTTTTTTCACGGCAAAGCCATCCAATATAAGATACAATTCTTCAGGAGAATAATCGTCGATATTCAGGAAGCGGTTAAAACGGCTGCGCATACCCGGATTAATCCGTAACAGATTCTCCATCTCCGTCCGGTAACCTGCTGCGACAACCACAAACTTGCCCCGGTCATCCTCCATGCGTTTCATCAGCTTCTCTAAAGCCTGCGCACCCTGTTCGTCTCTCGTACCGGCATCGTTAACGGGCGCCAAAGTATAGGCCTCGTCAATAAAGAGAATACCTCCCATCGCCTTGTCGCATAATGTATCCACCAGTTTCGGAGTTTCCCCTACATACTGGCTTACCATTTGGCTACGATCCACTTCCACTACATGTCCGCTGTCTAAAAAGCCTATCGCTTCAAAGATCTCTCCCAGCTTCCGTGCGATCGTCGTTTTTCCTGTTCCGGGATTTCCCGTCAATACAATATGGATAGAGATGTTTTCCTTCTTAGCCAATCCCCGTTCCACGCGTTGCATATTATTCTGTACTTCCCAAGCAATTTCTTTTACGGTTTGCTTGACTTCATCCATACCGATAAATTCGTCCAGCTCCGCTAAAACATCATTCAGAGTCCGTTCCTGCGGCACAAATCCACGGATATCTTCTTCCTGTATTTGACCGTTCACATTCGGGACGCGGGAGATATAAGAAGTAAAGATATCCTCTGCCTTCTGACGGGCAAGATGTCCGTTACCAAACGATTCATCTTTCGTCTTCACTTCGTATTTTAACTGACGGAGCAATTTTTTCGAAGCCTCCTGAGAAAATTCAGCTATGCCATACTTTTCCTTCAAAAAGTTCATGCACATACGGCTCAAATCATCCACTCCATAGGGTTGAAGACGGAACAGATACTTAAAACGATTGCGCACGGCGGGATTATTTTCCAGAAATTCCTCAAAGCCACCGGGTAAACCGGCCAGTACAATAATCGGATCATCATTCCACTGCCCCATCTCAATGAAAAGCTTATCCAAAGGATTCACGTTCTTCGAATAACTATCCGGCAACAACTTCTGCACATTATCAAAAAACAATATTCCTCCTCTAGCTTTCTTGATATTACTGTCCCAGTTTTCAACAAAACGCTCGTAATCAACAGCATCCACCACTTTCAACGAAGGCTTCTCAATAATCTTATGCAGATAGAAATACTCTTTCAACACATCTGCCAATAATGTTTTTCCGGTACCGGTATCACCTATAATAATGGTATTAACACTCAAACGAATATTCTTCGTTTCTTCCCGCGAACGCAATAATGTAAAAGTATCTACAATCTGTTTCAATTGTTTTTTTACATCTTCGAGACCGACAACACGTTCCAACGGGTCTACCGTTTGGATGATAGGCTCCCCGCACCACTTACAATATTTGGCTATGGAGCGGTTTTCTTTATGGCAATGAAGACAAATCATTCTACCTCCTTCCATTGTTCAACATCATCTCCCCAATTAATCTTCCATGTGGTGACATTAGGCACTTTCAAATCCATCAGTTTAGGATGGAAACATATAAATTCAAAAACAAGCAATACCATAAAGAAGGTCCATAACATATAATGGATAATCACCTCACTGTTAGTAGCCTTCACTATATTAATCGCATCGTCCAAAGCTCCAAAATTACTTGCCTTAAACTTCTCCGCCTTGGTTTTAAAAGTATAGTTCAACGGTTCCAACAAGGATGTGTTTACATCCTCTTTGAAAAGTCCCTTCAAGTCTTTTATGGTGGCTCTCGACTTCTTCATACCCAATAAATATCCTATCAGGAAATAAGCCACAACAAATAGCATACACGTTATTAGCAAGGCTCCGGGATAATGGTGCCCCACCCACTTTATACTTGCCACGGGAATAGCGGAGGTCAGAGCTCCTATTGCGCCTGATAACAAGATAAATGATACGCCATTACCTGTAAAATATCCCCAGACGCCCGACATAACCATAGTTGCCAAACCTACCGGAATCCCCACCGCATAGGCGGCATACTCCGTAAAAAGCGCCTTATTGGATATACCGAACAACAACAGGGAAACCAATAATATAATTGTAAAGGCTATAAAACTTGTACGCCACATGTCTTCACGATGATGGGCTTCTTTGAAATAACGTTCGGACTCCGCCATTTTTTCTTTCACCTGTTCTTTTGCCATCAGGAAACGACGGTAATGTACATCCGACGAATCGTATTTTCCCAACTTCAGCAAATAACATTCCAACGTTTTCTCGTAACTGTATTCCTCTTTAAAATGCTCAAAAGGATCTTCATGGAAAAAGAGAGTCAGCCATTGCTTCAGGCTCCCTTCACGCAGTTCTGTTTTTATACTGCGGGCATTCAAAGCATCCAAAGCCTCCAACGAATAGATTGTTTCATCCAGGTCTCTTATATGATAACCCGGCACAAAGCCTAAACCGGCGCAAAATTTATAAGCCGCCGTATGCCAGTCATACACTCCGCAACGCTCTCTGTTTTCCTTCGACTTCAAATCAAAACAGTAATCTTTGAAATGCAAGACATCATTCCAGCCATGCAATTTGGCATATTGGTACAACCGCCCTTTATCGTCTATATAATCGGACATATGTTTTTTGAACTCCTCCTCATTCAAAGACTGAGCCGCCTGCAAATCTTTATTCATGATTTCAGCAATCAACTCCTTACTGGTGGCAAACTTCAAATCATACCCCGTAGAACGATCTAAATGATATAAGACATTATATGCCAACACTTTGGAATAGGACTTTTTATCCGTTAAGATTCGAATCTCCTCACACAAGGCGGCATCTCCTTTATTTATCATCCAAGAAAGAAGCCTTCCGTCCACTAAAGATTCCCATTCATCTTCCGAACAGTTTTCCAGCCCGAACGTCTTTACTATTTCATTAACCGTCGACGAAGGTTTATCCGCCAAAAAAGGTATATCTCCGTCAATTTCATATATAAGTTTCCAAATAGCAATTTCAGGATCATCTGTTTTAAAGTACGAACGAATACGGTTTATATTCTTATCCGTCACACTCTCCAAATAGATAAATAAAGGATCAAAAGGATCTTGCAACAATAAACCGTACTCCTTTTTATATTCCAGAAGAGTGATGGCCAGCTCATGCACATTCGTACAGGCAATGCCTTTAATGTTATAATACGGGAACGATTTGTCCAAAGTAAAAATAGCAGCAAGGAAACCGGCATCCTGGTTAATCGGATAACGTTTTTCCACAATATCATCTATTTCGGTGGCCAGTTTCGGATTTCCGCATTCTTCTAGCCATTTGGATATCCGCTTACTATATAAATATTTTATGCCTAAGGCCTTATTATCATACAACAAAGAAGAAAGTTCTTTGGCGTTATCCGCCACCAGATTCTTTTCCGGATCGACAATAAACGATTTATAGCGCAGATAAACCGAGCTTTCGTCAACCGGCACATCTTCACCTTTATACCACCTCTCCACCTCTTCATATCCCCAGCGTTTTTCCGGATTGACCACTGTCAAGCCCCGGATAAGCCTGTTCACCGCTTCCGGGAGTTTATCCAGATTGGGCAATTTGCCTTCACTCTTCATGCGCATCATCGCCCGTTCATTGTTAGAAAAAGGATTCTTTCCCAACCACAGATAGAGTAAAGTAATACCCAATGAGTAAAAATCTATTTTATGGGTTATCTCCACTTCCCGGTCAATCACATTTTCATACATCTCAGGCGCCGCATATACAGGTGTACGCGCTTGTGTTGTTTTATGGAATAATTCTTCGTCATCACATAAAGAAGAGATTCCGAAATCTCCTAGCACGACCTCTTTATGGTCTGCATCCCGAAAGAAAAAATTACCCGGCTTAATATCCTTATGGATAATATTGTTGTTATGGCAATAAGCCAACGCTCCGGCACACGACAATGCGATGCGACGAAACCTCTCTATATCCCCGTTCAGACGATATTCATTGAAAGTACCTCCTTCGAGATATTCCATCAGTTCGTAATCGCGGGAAGAACCGTTTAAAAAGGTTTTACCGTAAGCATATATTTTGATAATAAACTCGAAATTAAAATTCCAGATAATGCGCAAGATATTCTCTTTCGGAGAGAAACTCGGATAATAAAGTTTTAAAACATACCGTTTACCTGCATTTTCCACCAGATAAACCTGAGCTTCCCCCGAAGACTCCGACAACAATTTGATTGCATCATAACGAGTGCCTTCCAGCACAAAAGCCGTATTCAGGACAGGCGCAGCCATTCCGTCACTTCTTTTAAAAGAACTTCGGACATGGGTGGTGACAACCGTACCTCCGCCTCTCATCCGTCCAATAGCTTTGGTTCTCTCCAAATTATCATTCTCTACAGGTTGCGTAGTATCGTTCACAACTGTATGTGTTTTATCATCCGCCATATTATTCCCTATTTATCATCCAACACCTGCGTTTCGGTCAATCCGTCAAGTACCACCCATTTACCTCCCATTTGAGGACAAGCGCAACCAAACGGTCCGGTATGAATGGCATGTTTGAAATTACATTTCCACCCCAGCGAAGAACCTATCGGACGATGGGCCATAGCGTAATTACGAGCCACGACAGGACTTGCCTGAGGTTGCGTTTTTGTCTCTTCCAATATATCTTGCAACTCTTTCCGTTTTCGGGCTATGAGATCTTTCAAAGCCAGTTTATCCAAGCCGAACCCCGGAACATCGTTATGTATCAGCGAAGGTTTTTGATTCAGCAAATCCAATATCCGTTCCCTTAATTCTTCGTTGCGTTTTTCCTTTTCCATTTGACCGGGAGTAGTTACAGGAATAACGTGCAGCAATTTACGCAAGTCGGAGGCAATTTGGTTCATTTGAGCATAATGCGGTTCCTGTTGTGCCAACACTAACTGTCTTGACGCCATTTCCGTTAAAGGTGTTCCGCAAACGGAACAAAAACTGAACATATTATGAGTATGGCAAACCGGACAAACAATTCCCTGACGAGGCGCACCGCATTCCGGACAAAAAGCATCGTCAGCAGACATCTGCGCTCCACAAAAAGAACATTTGTCCTTAGCTACATACGATTTGCATTTTTCACAAAAATCGGCACCCGCGGGTAAAGGAGATCCGCATGAAGGGCATTTTCCGCTCTCTATCGCACTTCCGCAATTCTCACAAAACAAGGCTCCCGGTTCATTTATCTCTCCACAATGAGGGCAACGGATTCCCGCAGAAACAGCCTGCCGCTCTTGCTCATGTTGAATATCTTGAGTTTTTTGCTTTTCTTTATATAAATCCATACCATTCTCCATTTAACTGTTTCAAAAAATAAAGAAGTATGCCACAAAGATAATACTATAAAACTAAAAAGAACCGTCTCCTTTAAAAAAATATAAATACATGAAGTAACTTTTTGAACTATTTTAAATATAAAAGCCCCCTATGCATACCGATATCGAAATATAGTACACATAGAGGGCTGAACAAATTCTAGTTGTGTTACAAAGAATTCTTATAAAGTTGAGCCATTACCTTTTGGTAACGGTTCTCCAAATCCATATACTTTTGTTGATTTTGATAAATCGACTCCACCTCAGTAAAATATTCGATTACTGAAATCTGACCTGCCATCAAAGCTTCTTTCAAATAGCCCAGTGTATTTTTCATTAACAAAAGGTCGTATGCGTCCATAGAACTCTTCAACTGTTGCGCTTCATTGAACTGAGAATGCAATTCAGCTTCTATTCGCAACACGGTATTTTGTTGTTGCAACTCGGCATTCAATGCTTCAGCCTTGGCTTTCTTTACTTTACCGCGATTCTCAAACAACGGTATCGATCCGCCTACTATAAATCCATGAATCTCATCGCCAATGCTTCCGCTCCTCCGATAGCCCACCTGCAATCCCGGTAACCAGCCGTTTTTACTTACTGTAACCATTTTACGGGCGGCTTCCTTCTCTGTGGCAACCGACTGGAGTTCATAATCCGTTGCAAATATTTCATCCCGCAACCGGTCGAAACCGGTCAATTCGGGAAGTACGGGATACTCCGTTTCGTCAAATGTCAACGGCATGTTTCCGTTCATCGCCAGCAGGCTCTGTAATGCCGTGCGGAAAGCCGCATCATTTTCAGCTACTTCCGTATTGACTGCCATCAATTCCAGCTTCACTTTATTTGTCTCCAGAATGTTCGCGTCACCGGTCTGTAAACGTTTCTCGTAAAATTTAACCAACTCTTCGGCATTGGCCTTCCGATTATTCAACAATGCCTTTTGCTGGTTCAAACGTATCATGTCCAAACACAATTCTTTGGCTTTCAACAATACATCCCTCCGCAGTATTCCAAAACGCTTCTCGTAAGCTTCACTCTGCAACTTTCCGTATTGATGACGGGCCGCATACTGAGTAGGGAAATCAAATCCTTGGGTTACAGTCATCTCACTTTGATTCGGATCATCCTCCCTTCCGTACTGGTAGCTATAACTCACTTCGGGATTCGAAAGATTATTCTCAATCTTCGTCCCCATTTTTTGTGCGGTCAGATTTTGTTCTCCGGCCTGCAACTCTTTATTATTCTTTTCAATATCACGTAATATACGTTCAATGTAGTTGGTTTGCGCTTCCACACAGCCGAAGCCACACAGAAGCAGTATGGTCATAGTCAAGATTTTCATATATTTACTTCCTTTTTACGGTTCATCATCATGTAAACAATCGGAATTATAAATCCGTTCAAGAATGTAGAGGTCAGCAAACCTCCCAATATTACTTTCGCCATCGGACTCTGTATCTCATTTCCGGCCAAATCGCCGTTAACCGCCAGCGGAATCATGGCCAAGGCGGAAGAAAGAGCGGTCATCAGAATCGGATTCAAACGGTCTAACGAACCTTTTATCACACTGTCGCGCAATCCCAAACCTTCGCTACGCAACTGATTATAGTGAGAAATCAGCAACATACCGTTACGGGTGGCTATACCAAATAAAGATATCAAACCGATAATAGCCGGAATGCTTACCTCACCGGTCGTAAAGAGTAAAGCGAATACCCCACCTATCAAAGCTAACGGCAGATTTATCAGGATGATTGCACTCTGCGCCATATTTTTGAATTCCGAATAAAGTAACAGGAATATAACAAATATAGACATGACAGAGGTCAGAAACAAGGTTCTCGAAGCAGCTTGTTCGCTTTCAAATTGTCCGCCATATTCTATATGGTATCCTTCGGGCAAACTAATCTGTTGCGAAATCCGCTTCTGAATATCATTTACCACACTACGTATATCACGTCCCGAGGTGTTCGCCGATATAACAATTTTACGTTTCACATTTTCACGACTGATCGTATTCGGTCCCATAGTCGAACGAACTTCGGCCACGTAATGCAAAGGCACTTTCTTATCTCCCGCATCAATCATCAAATTGCGCACCTTCTCTATTTTATCCCGACGGTCATCTTTCGTACGAACCACCAGATTAAAGGCTTTTCCTTCCTCATATACCTGAGAAACAATTTCTCCGGCCATATTCACGTTGACAAATTCTTCAAATTCAGGCAAGGATATTCCATACTTGGCAAGAATCTCACGTTTCGGTACAATATTCAGCTCGGGACGTTCAATTTGTTGTTCTACATTCAAATCGGCAATTCCTTCCACGTTGCTGATAGCGTCTTTTATCTGGTTTCCAAGAGCGAACATCTTATTCAGATCGGTACCGAACAGTTTAATGGCGATACTGGCTTTGGTTCCGCTGAGCATGGCATCGATACGGTGGCTGATAGGCTGTCCGATCTCGATATTAGCGCCGGTTATGGTAGAAAGCTTTTCCCGCACTTCTGCCGTAAGCTCTTTACGCGATCTGTCTTTCAATTCAAAAGGAGCCTCAATTTCCGAAGTGTTCACCCCCAATGCATGCTCATCCAACTCGGCACGTCCCGTTTTCCGGGCAACAGTCTGTATCTCAGGAATGGTCATCAATAACTCCTCCGCACGCTGTCCCATTTTATCGCTTTCTTCCAACGAAATACCGGGTAATGAACTGACATTAATGGTGAAAGAGCCTTCGTTGAAAGAAGGAAGGAAACTATGTCCCAACGTAAAGAAAAGACTGAAAGCGACCAGAAACAAGGCAATGGTGCTTCCCAACACCACTCGTTTATGCTCTATAGCCCACTCCAAGGCCACTTTGTAATATTTCCGCAGCCACACCGCTACGAAACTATCTTTTTGTAATCCGTTTCCCTTATTCTTACCCAACAAATAACTGCACAACACGGGGGTAAGAGTCAAGGCCACCACAGTAGAAGCAAACAACGCTACAATAAAAGCAACGCCCAACGGAACCAGCATACGACCTTCCATACCGGTAAGGAAGAACAAGGGAACGAAGCTGACGATAATGATTAATGTAGAGTTCAAAATAGGCATACGCACTTCTTTGGACGCATTAAACACCACTTCTTTCACAGACAAACGTTCACTTTCGGGGAGCATACGGTTTTCCCTTAACCGTTTCCACACATTCTCCACATCTACAATGGCATCATCCACCAAAGAACCGATAGCAATGGCCATACCTCCCAGACTCATGGTATTGATCGTCAATCCCATAAAATGAAGTACCAAAATAGATACCACCAGCGAAAGCGGTAGGGTAATTAACGAAATAATCGTGGTACGTACATTTGCCAAAAACAAGAATAAGACGATTACTACAAAAATAGCGCCTTCATAAAGAGACGTTTTCACATTGCCGATAGAACTTTCGATAAAGCGGGACTGGCGGAAAATGTCTGTAGACACCTTCACATCTTTCGGAAGGTTTTGTTGCAGCTCCTTCAGGGAGTTATCCAGTTTCTCCGTCAATTCAATCGTACCGGTTTTCGGCTGCTTGGTTACCGTAATCAATACGGCAGGCTTTCCTTCAACTGAAGCTGTTCCCAATTTCGGTTGTTGGGAACCCACCCCTACATCCGCTACATCTTCGAGCAAAACAGGAACTTGATCGACTGTCTTTACCACCGCCCGCGCCAGCTCATCCACATTATGGGTAGAAAGCACACCTCGCACAATGTATTCGTTTCCATACTCATACAGTACACCGCCGTTGGCATTACGGTTCATGTTACGTGTTACCGCCATTATTTCATCCAGCGTCACACCGTAATGCTTCATACGGGCCGGATCGAGTGATATCTGATATTCCTTAATATCTCCCCCTAACACGGCTACCTGAGCCACACCTCCTGTAGACAGCAAACGCGGACGGATCGTCCAGTCCGCCAACGTGCGTAAATCGAGCATGGAAGTGCTGTCAGCCGTCAGACCGATAATCATCAGTTCTCCCAAAATGGACGACTGAGGGCCTAATGTAGGCTTGCTTACATTATCGGGCAATTCCTCATTCACTATCGCCAGTTTTTCCGATACAATCTGACGGGCCAGATAAATATCCGTACCCCAGTCAAACTCCACCCAAACTACCGAGAAACCGTTTGTCGAAGAGGAACGTACACGACGCACATGCGTAGCGCCATTCACAGCCGTTTCTACAGGAAAAGTAACCAACTGTTCCACTTCTTCTGCAGCCATTCCGTTGGCTTCCGTCATAATTACCACGGTGGGCGCATTCAAATCCGGGAAAACATCCACCTCCGTGTGATAGGCCGTATAGGTTCCCCCGACCAACAACAACATTGCTGCCGCCAAAACAAGAATTCGGTTATGCAGCGAGAATTGTATAATTTTATTCAGCATAATCCGTCCTTTTTAATGTTCATGACTGTGAGCGGGAATCGCATTGGAAGCAGAAGCCAGTTTCACCTGGTAAGCGCCCTTTGTTACCACCTTATCACCTGCTTTCAGTCCGGAAAGTATCTGCACTTCTTTGCCGTTATCCGCTCCTAAAGTCACTTCTTGTTTTTTATACCCTTCTTCATCCAACTGCAAATAAATGAAAAACAGCCCTTGTTCTTCCGTCAGCGCAGTCTTCGGCAAAGCCAGCACATCCGGCATCTCATCCGATAAGAGGTAAATCTCTACAAAAGAACCGGGAATCACTTCTCCCCGATTGTCGAATTCAAAAGTAACGGGTATGAAATAAGAAGAAGCATCGGTAGCTTTTCCGAAAGACAGAATCTTACCATGCAGTTCATCCAGTTCGTATACGCGGTCGTCATACGGGGTCTTAAAATTAGCCGACTTTATCCGGTTCAAATATTTGTAATATTTTTCCGATACTTCGGCGCGCAAAAACAGCCGGCGGTTCTGGGTAATACTGACTAATGGCTGTCCCACTGTAACATAATCCCCCTCTTTTACCAGACAATTCTTTACATACCCTCCTATCGGAGCCACTATAGCCTGTCGTCCCAGTCCCCTCGACTGAGCGGCTAAAGCCTCATAACTCAACTTAGCGTTTTCATAGTTCTGCTTAATGGTTGCAAAATCTTTAGCGGAAACAATTTTATTTTCAATCAGTTTCGAAGCTCTTTCATACTCCTGCTTGGCAGTTTCGTAAGCAATCTTCGCCCGTTGAGCGGGATCCCCGTCGGCTGTGCGGCTAGTGGATATCGTCAACAGACTTGCTCCCTTACTTACGCTCATTCCATCGGTAACCGATGAGTTAAACGATACCATACCGGCCACATTTGCCACTACGGTAGCTTCATCTCCCTGGGCAGCCTGCACCTGTCCGCTTGTAAGAATCACCTGACGGAAAGCCTTAGGTTGAATGGTTTCCACCACGACTCCTGCCGCTTTTGCCTTTGCAGGAGGAAGAATAATTTCATCCGAATGCGCCGATACTGTTTCCGAAGCGGAATCATGACTTTCCGCTTCATGATTATGGCCTTCGTGATTATGACCTTCGTGCGCATGATCATGACCCTCGTGCGCATGGTCGTGTCCTTCGTGGGCATGGTCATGTCCGTCATGACCTTCATGATTAAGTTCCCCCTCAGCGTGAGTATGCCCGGCATGTTCTTCTGTTTCGTATTCGTGCCCTTCGTGTGATTTTCCATTGCTGCAAGAAACAGACAATAGCAGAGCACCGGCAAAAGCGCCCCATAAATATAGTTTTTTCATACTGTATTTAATTAATTTACAAATAAAATTTCAATAAAGGAATCAGCCTCTAAGGCTTAGAGAAAGTGAAAATCAAGCACAGGGAGGTGCACGAAGTCCCTCTGTCCGCAAGACAGTAAGACTATGAAGGGATTCTATATAGGGAAAGTCCTGTTCTCTGACCGATTTATCCGGTAAATAGGATTTCAAGATATCGGCAAAAGAATAAAGTAAAGTAACCGGTGGAAAATAAAGAAGAACATCCGTCCCATTTTGAGGAACAGAACAATTAAATTTAGTGATACATCCGTTTTCGCATGGGTTCGGCAACGAATGACGGCAGGCGCCGTGGCCTCCATTTTCACACGAAGAATTTGCCTGCTCACACGAACAATCGCAAACTTTCACAGTATGCTGCAAACAAATCCTATTGAAATGATGATGATGGGGAAAGACGGAAGCAGTCAGCATAATCATGCAAACCACTGTCAGAACATAAGCTATGTAACGTCTTCTTTTCATTTATCACGTCCTATTTCAGGTGCAAAGATAAGCTTTATTTTTATTTTACATCCACTTCTTTTCCATAAAATAAAGGTGTTAGGGTTCTTTTGCAATTTTGTTGCATGGTTATTTCATGTCCTCCTACCTGTTTGTCCTTTCCAAACTTATTTTAGATTTTCAACGGTTTGACTTAACCAATTGAAGAATATATTTTTAACGGAGTATTTGAAAAATAGGGATAACGATTTAACAACCGTGTGAATTTCAGCGTTTTGCATTGTTATGCTGTCAAATAACTCTTTCTAACAACAAAAGCATAATAATTTTCTGAACAGACACCCCTATTAAATTATTTTTTACCCTTCAAAGTATTCCTCCAGAGGTTCTAATAATTTGAATCTTTGTTTTACCAATTCACTCCGATAACATAGTTGAGATTTTCTTTTTTACCTTTTCAAGGTCACTACATGACAATATAGGAATTAGACGATTGATTTCCTCTATACTCCTATTCCACCATTCCAGTTTTAATAACATCTCTATCAATTCATCATCGAAACGTTTTCTGATAGGCTTTGCAGGGTTTCCTGCAACAATTGTATAGGGAGGAACATCACTTCCTACAACACTTTGCATTCCGATGATTGCGCCATCTCCAATATGAACACCAGGAAGAATCGTGACGTTTTGACCTATCCAAACATCGTTACCCACAATCGTATCACCTTTTAATGGCATTTCCGACAGGTGCGGTATTTGCTGGTTCCAACCTTCAAAAATATAAAAAGGAAATGTAGAAATGGCATTCATTTGATGATTACTGCCATTCATTACAAAGTTCACCCCCGATGCAATCTGACAGAATTTACCAATAATCAGTTTATCATTGCAAAAAGGATAGTGATGAGTGACATGGTTCTCAAAATTAACATCACTGAAATAAGTAAAGTCTCCAATTATAATATTCTTATTTTTGATAGTTGGCTTTATATATATCATTCGGTTAAAATTAGGGACGGGAAATACCTTGTCAGGTGTTGGTATTATTCCATCTTTCCAAATTGGAGGTTCATTTTGTTTCATAATATTCTTTTTTTATTTTTCTAATTTAAACTTTTACTTCTCATTTTGCAGAAAATTAAGTCTCTGCAAATATAACGAAAGGGACTGTCCAAAAAGTCGGATAGCCTCTTTTGCTATTGTTTATTTCGGTAAAAAGTATTATCTTACCGTTGCAACAAACAAACATTATAGCAATGGCTAAGATAGTATTTAAAGAGTTAACTTCCAACCAAAATGCACTTTTTCCGGTCAGTTTATCTGAAAAGATAGCTCCCAATCATCCCGTTCGTGTAGTAAACAGTGTTGGAGACGTCTTGAATATCAGCAGTCTGCTTTCGGCATATAAAGGAGGCGGCACCAGCAGCTACCATCCCCGTATGATGCTCAAAGTCCTGTTTTATGCTTACCTGAACAATATCTATTCCTGCCGCAAAATAGAGAAGGCCTTGCAGGAGAACATTCACTTCATGTGGTTGTCCGGTAATAGTACTCCCGATTTCCGCACGATCAATGATTTTCGTGGAGAACGTTTAAAATAAAATCGTTGTTTTCAGCCATTGTCCTGCTGTTACAGGAATCCGGCTATGTCAGTTTGGATGTACAGTATATCGATGGCACCAAAGTGGAATCTGCATCCAACCGCTACACTTTTGTCTGGCGTGGCAGCGTGGAAAAGAACAAGGCAAGACTGGAGTCGAAAATACAGGCAGTCCTTAGTAAGGTTAACAAACATATCGAACAGGATAAACAGGAAAGGACACCGGAAACCTTACCGGATATGGATTCCTGTGGTTTGCGGGAAAAACTCTTGAGTGAGGAAGGTCTTTATCATCGGAACAGACGATGTATAGAACCGGAAGCAGTCTTTGCACAGATAAAGCATGACTCGGCATGAAACCGGTTTAGATTAAGAGGGTTGGAGAAGGTAAAGACAGAGTTTACCCTGCTTGGCATTGCACATAACCTAAGGAAGCTGACTAAAAAAGTCAGCTTCCTTTTGATTTTTACTTATTTCTGTAGGATGACTTCTCGAAAAGTGATCATGGAGAAGAACAAAGAGGGTTTAAATATAAAAATGGATAATAAACGGGCGGCATAATAAAAAAAGAAGGTATCCTTTTCAGACACCTTCATAGATATGCGTTCATGATAGTAATTTCATTTTAAGCACTTTATAAAATTCCATTTCCTGGCATTCTCCATCCACTTCTTCACGCCATAATATACAGGCGCCTTACCGGGCGCACATAGATAAAGATCCTCATTACGGTCGGAACCGATCAAGCATCCGTCACCATCCGTATACTCATACCAATAAACTACAGAAGGGGCGCTGCGATGGATAAAGATACCACCCCGGAAAAACAAATCACCCTCTAGTTGCATGTCTTCTTCTGTGAAACTAGGAAGTATTTTCCATCCGCGACGGTGAAGACGAAGGTGATAATGACCTTCGTAATATACAAACTCCAGAAAATCCAGTCTAAAGAGCTTTGGCCGACTATCATAACGATCAAAGGTTTTCAAATCGACGTAATAACGAATCAAAGGAGATTCCTCCACATACGCCAGACCACCACTGTACAGTTCTATCTTACGGCATTTGGGAAGAGGAAGCAAATTCCCTTTCAACGTGACAATACCGCAACGGCCACACGAATATGTGACGACCCCATAACCATCCGCAAAGGAAGAGATAGAACAATAAACCGCAGGAAGAATCACCACATCACCCTTCCGTAAACCATACAAGCCTTCTTCTTCGTAAACCTCCACCTCAGCCTTACGGTTGGCACACCGCCGAAGAAAATCCTCATAACCCTCCACAACGGTCATCTCCAAAGACGAGAAGCGGGCATCCTCCGAAACGGCGTGACGTTCCAGAAAAGCCTCCCTCTCTGCCGACTTGAATCCTTTCCCTCGATGAAGGCCCGTGAACAGACATTCCCAATCGCGCTCATCCGAGGGAAGACCGAACTGAAGGTAAAGGCCCACCTGGTCCAAAATAACCGTACGGACTTTACCGGAATGGACACGCAAACCGCGGCCAACCTGCTGAAGATATTTCGAAAGAGAAAGAGTCGGACGCGCCAACTGGATAAACTCCACAGCAGGACAATCGAAACCCTCCGAGAAGATGTCCACATTCACTATCACATCAATCTCACCCCGAGAATAACGCTCCACGCATTCCCGACGTTCAACGGACGGAGTAAGACTGTCAATCGACACGATACGGACTCCGCGGGAACGGTAGTAATCACGGATATGAATGCTGTGGGAACGGTTCACCGCATAAATGATACCCTTCTTGCCGTTCGCAAACGCTTCGTAGGAACGGTACAGATGCTCTATCGACGACGGGCTGTCGATAACCCTACCCAGTTCCTTCAATGAATAATCGCCATCGACACCCCGCTTCGAGAGTCCGTCCACAAGACGCTGCGCCGCACTGTCCGGACGAACGCTCAGGTAGTCGAAAAGAGACAGCCGTCCTTCTTCGATAAAGCGGGTGACGGACCAGGAGGTCAGGAGCTTATCGAACAAACGGGTAAAACCGCCACGGTTCAAACGGCAGGGAGTCGCCGTCATACCCAGTTTGTAAGCCTCCGGAAAAAGCTCCCATAAACGCAGATAACTCTTTGCAGGGGAATGATGCGCCTCGTCGATGACCAGAAGCCCCGGAGAAGGGAAACACCCGTTCGTATCCGCAAATCCGATCCCTGCTGCTGTTTTTTCGGCTGACTCCTCCTCTACTGCTGTCTTCTCCATTGAGACATTCTCGACCGCCTTCTTTTCCGTTGCAGTTTTTTCTGCTGACACTTTCGCCGCTACCCTCTTTTCCGTTGCTGTTTTCTCTCCTGACACATTTTCCACATCCACCTCTGCCATTCTTTTCCCCGCTCCAAACAACGAAGATAAGGTCTGAACGGAGGCTACCTGAACGCGCTCCCCGCTACGCGGAAAACCGCTCACAATCCGACCATGAGGCACCCCATACTGAGAAAGCACGTCCGATATTTGGTCAATCAGTTCGATACGGTGAGCTACAATCCACACCGGACTGCTCTCCGAACGCACGAAGTCGCGAACTACCGACACCAGCAGGTGGGTCTTACCCGTACCCGTGGGCATCTGGCACATCACCGAACGTACCTTCTCCCAACTATCATACAGGGAGCCTTTCATTTCAATCTGGTAGTCGAAAAGACCTGTATCATCACGATGTTTCATGGATTTTTTTATTCAGGATGGATTTTTTATTCAGCACACGTCTCCTTATCCGAATCCGGATCTTCATCCGCGCCTGTAAACATACCGGGAACCACAGTCAAGAAAAGCGCGTCGGAATCCGGATGGACATCAAACTTTCCGTTTCAAACCTATATGTTTGGCTTCTTTCAGAAAATCCTCAACCTCCTCGTCAGGAAGCTGCCAGATAACCTCGCCCAACAAATTCCACTCTTTCATCCAATCTTCTTTACTGAGGGCTGAAAGACGACGGTATGCGAAGAAACGCATATACATCGAATCGCGAATCGCCCTTTTTTCATCAGGCTGATTACCCGGGCGCCCATTCCTACTTCCGTACGCAAATGGCGTACAAGACCTCTCTCTTTTGCAATAATACCGCTCACATATTCACCCAAAGGGGCAAACAATAAGGTAGTTTTCATCTTTTAAAATGTTAAATATGGTTATTTACAATCTTTTTAAAGCAGATGTGTATGTAAAGGAAATCATACACGTTATCTATTCCCCTTTGTCTACTTTTACGGCGTCAAACGGATAGAAACACAATAAAAATTATACAGAGAATGGAATGGATGAAACATTATGGTAAAGCGAGTTTAGACCCTCGCATAGAAAAAGTCATTGACGATATGGGATGCTTCGGAGTCGGACTATACTGGAGACTGTGCGAACGTATCGAATGTTGGGGAAACGGAAGCTATCCCCGACAACAACTTATTAAAGAGCTTAAAAGCAGAAGGCTGAACTCACGGCACATCCAGCAGCTACTAGACCAATACGAACTTTTTATCACTGCACCGGACGGCAAGGTATCTCTGGCATCCAGACGCCCCGGGGACACATCCATCGAAAAGAAAACCGATAAGAGCCTGTCTCCGAAAAAGAAGAAAAAAGGCTCCTGCACGTTTTCCGAAACCACCGAACAGCCGAGGCAAGTTTCTCCATCCAATTCTTTACAGCCATCGATTGGAGATGAACCGACATTTCTACAGTTATCAGTTGAAGACGAACCGACGTCCCCACAGCCATCGGTTGAAAATGAACCGACGTCCCTACAGCCATCAGTTGAAGACGAACCAACGTCCCTACAGCCATCGGTTGAGGGTCTCCAACGCGCGTGCGTAAGAAGAAAGAAAGATAAGAAAGAAATAAATAATAATACGAACCTTCCAGACTGGACTGGGAAATTCCAGCATTATTCCTGGTTTCCTTATATCCTTCCCCTACTGGATTCAAACCACACGGCCTGGCAAGAGATCGTGTGCCTGCAATCGGGATACGGAAAATTACTGATGAACAACTGGGAGAACGCAGTCCGACAATTCATGCTGCATATCGTAGCTTACGACACGGCCGGAAATATAACGGCTACGGACGAAGCCCGGTACTATTTCAACTCTTTTGTCAAGATCTCCTCTAAATCGGGACAAGCGCTCAAAGCCTGTCTCAGCCAAATCAAACCGGACAGGAAGGCCGTCAATCTACGCTCCAACCCTTATCTTTACGAAGATAGGATGGATGGTATCAGGTATGCCAACGGACGTCCCATCCCTTCCTCGGCACCTCCCCGGCCTTCTCCTAACGCCGTATGGAATGATGCCTGCGACGAATGGAGTGACTTTTATGGGAACTCACCACAGATTAAATAATACTTTTAATTATTCAATAGGTTAAATAAAACACTTAATAATCAACAAGTTAAGTAAAAGTATCTAGCAATCGACAGATTAAATAAAACACCTAACAATCAACAGGTTAAATTAAAATATCTAACAATCGACAGGCTAAATAAAACACCTAACAATCAACAGATTAAATAAAACTTTTAATAATTCAATTTTATGCGAAACTTTAAAAAATACGGTTTTGATACCCACCAGCGTATATCCGGCAAAATTCACTGTGTCTGCCCTAAATGTAAAGACACCCGTTCACATCCCGACGACCGTTCCGTCAGCCTCGATCTCGACACCGGCCTGTGGTATTGTCACCATTGCGGCGAAAAAGGGTACATCCCCCACGAAAACGAAGAACGCCAACGGGAAGAACGTAACCGACGCATTGAAGAGGCACGCCGGATGAAACCTTCCGCAAACGGACATCCGCGTCCCGAATGGCACCCGGAATTCCTCACCCTGCTTCCACCCATCGAAGAGTATCTTACCCTGCACCGCGGTCTCTCGAAAGAAACGTTATACAAGGCAAAGGTTACCGGACAATGGGTAAACATGACGACCGGAAACCAACCCGAACTATGCATGGCATTCAATTATTTCGACCGCGGCATACTGATCAACAGCAAATACCGGACGCTCGACAAACGCTTCCGGCTTCATCGCGGGGCAGAACTGATTCCTTACAACATCGACTCTATACTGGGAAGCGGTATCTGCTACATTACCGAAGGCGAGTTTGACACCCTCACCCTGATTCAGTGCGGCTTTCCCGAAACCGTCAGCGTACCCAACGGAGGCCAAAGCAATCTTCATTGGCTCGACCGTTTCGTGGAAACGCACTTCGAGGATAAGAAGACGATTATCCTGGCACTCGACGCCGATACGGTGGGCATACAGTTGCGTGACGAGCTGGTGCGCAGACTCGGCATCGAACGTTGCCGCTTGGTACATTGGAGCGATGACTGCAAGGATGCCAACGACGAACTGACACGTCACGGCGCCGACAGTGTACGGCATTGTGTGGAAACAGCCTCCGAACTGCCCATTACCGGTATGTTTACCGTTTCCGACGCAGCCGACGATTTTCTGGCTCTTTTCGAAAACGGGCTGCAACACGGAGCAGAAACCGGGCTGGCTAACTTCGACAAACTGGTCAGCTTCGAGCCCGGACGTTTTATGGTTGTCACCGGACGTCCCGGTGAAGGAAAAAGCGAATTCATTGATGAAATCGTCTTACGGCTTTGCTTGCGTCATGAATGGAAAGCGGCCTATTTCTCGCCGGAGAATGACCCTTTCACCTATCATTTACGCAAACTTTCGGAGAAGCTCACCGGATACCCTTTCCAGCGCAGTCCGAAAATGACCGACCGACTCTTCCACGGAGTCTCCCAATGGCTCAACGATAATATTTGCCACATCATGCCCGGAATGGACGAAGACTATACGCTGGACAACATCCTGCATATCGCCCACCAACTCGTAGCCCGACGGGGTATCCGCATCCTGGTCATCGACCCGCTGAACCGGATCGAGCAAAGGCTTGCCGAAGGGCAAACCGAACTGCAATACCTCTCATCGCTACTTAACCGGCTGGTACGTTTCGCCCGGCAGAACCACTGTATGGTTCTCCTTGTGGCCCATCCACGAAAAGTGAACCGGGCAAACCTCGACGGCAAAAAACGACGGGTGGAGATGAACGATATCAACGGTTCCGCCGATTTCGGAAACAAAGCCGACTACTGTTTCGTGGTCGACCGGGACGATGAACTGCATGTCACCACCATCTATGTGGATAAAGTACGCTTCAAACACCTCGGGACACGGGGAGAATGTACCTTGTTCTACGACATTGTAAGCGGACGTTACCAGCCTTGCCAAGTGGACGATGTCTATGACGCTCAAAAGGGGTTCACCTGCAAAGGACCCGCCCATATCCAGTGGCAAAACATCCGGTGGGTGAACGAAGAGGGACACTGCATTATGATCGAGGAAGAAGAACGCATCGCCGCATCGAAAGAAAAATCCGGCAGCCCTGCCCTTTTCTAAGCTCACACACAGGAACAAGACCATAGCTATGGGAACACAGTCATTTGGTGTAATTTTACGCTCGTCGGGAGTGTCGGTATCCCTTAATGCCGGACGATCTCCAGCCGATGAGTTTGAAAGAAAAACAGAGCCTGACACAGTTTTTTACAGGACTCTCCAAAAAGTAAAAAGTGAATTAACCTAAGTTATAGATTGTAACTGAACAAATAAAAACTACCACTTTGGACCTATGAAAATCAGGTGTAAAGTGGTGCTTTTTTCTATATTGAGAGTCCTGTCAATCCGAACTCGAAAGTTTTATTTAAACCACCCGACTTTTTGTTTTGGATAGTCTCGTTTCTATATTGACAGCCTTACGCTCTGTCCATAGTTTTACGTTTCTGCATCCACAAATCTGTATTCCTATCCGTAGCTCTGTGTTTTTACGTCCATAGCCTTACATCTTTACATTCACAGCTTTACGTTCCTGTATCCGTAGCCCTCTGTTCCTATATCTGTAAGCTCACGTTCCTATATCCGTAGCCTTACGCTCCCATAAGCGCAGAAAAAGACTTTTGTCAGCACACATACCCATACGCAGACCCCTCCTTTCTCAACGCAACAAAGCTTCTTCGTCTTATGCTGGAGTTTGTGACCGAAGTATATGTTCGAAGTGGGTATCCGAAGTTATGTTTGAAGTTTATATCTTACTCTCATCTCCAGGGAAAAACCGTCCGACACGCCATTTTCATCTTCCCGCTTCCCAGCCGACACGAAACCTTTCGGAACAGGAAAACTACAAACTTAAGTAAGGAGCTCCCAAAGCTTCCACTATTAGCCGGACTTGTGCCGGAGTATAGCTCTTTGACAACAAACTCAAACCTGACTTGCGAAGATTCACAACCAACTCCGGCTGAAGGGAGATCCAGAAATTAAGCTTCTTACAAGCTGCCTTCGGGGTGATATGAGGATTATAAAGAAGAGCAAGCTCGCTCTTTCCGTAGCTGCGGACGACAAATTGATCCATACCGTTTTATGATTACATTTATACCGGTAAAGATACCTCTTTTAGTCCTTAACATCAAATCCAAGCCCCTGTTTATCACGCTCCCTGGCGCATTATCACGCTTTATGGCGCACGTTGGCCACACCACACCACGCAAGCCGCATTTTACACATGCACGCGTCTTATCTTTGTCATGTCAGAAAGCCAAACAGACTTTCCGGCTATAATAATTCTCCAGTATAAACTTTTAATTTCTTAGTGTATGGCATTAAATTACAGTATTACCATGATGGGCAACCCCCTCAAAGCGGACGAACCCAAAAAGGCATACGCCAAAGCGCAAATCAATCAGGAAGTTCCCTTAAAGGAACTTAGCCGAAGGGTGGCGCAAATCTCTACCATGAGCCGGGGAGACATACAAGGCGTGTTGGTCTCCACCGTTGAAGTCCTGCTCGACCATCTCCGAGAAGGGAACCAGGTCAATTTCGGGGAACTCGGAAAGTTCCGTCTGCAGATCCAAAGCAACGGAGCGGAATCGGCCGAGAAGTTTACAACAGCCCACATCTCGGGAGTACGCATCCAGTTCGTTCCCGGAGAAGACCTGAAAGACATCTTCTCGGGACTCACCTTCACGCCGGTTCCTTCACGCCGTGCCGCGGCCGCTACCCTGAAAGCGGAAAAGGCCGGACAGACCACCGTCGATATCTCCAAGAATGCTCCATCGGGAGGAAATAACAACCCGTCAGGAGGTAATAACCCGTCAGGAGGTGAATCGGGTGGAGGTTCCCAAGAAGGCGGAGGCGGCATTGAAGGCATCTAATTTAAGAGGAAGGTAAAGAGGGAACTGTCCAAAAAGTCGAAATGGAATTAGCTAAAGTTACAGATTGTAACTGAAGAAACAAAAAGTGCTATTTTGACCTATGAAAATCAGGCACAAGGTAGTACTTTTTTCTATACTTAAATGCTAGTAGTTATAAATTGAAAGGTTTAATATAAACTTACAGACCTTTTGCATAGCTCCCAAAGCCTAAAGGCTTGCCATTCACCTGTTGGATATCTCCTTTATATTTAGGGTACAAAAAACTTATAACAAGCGGAAACCTGAACGATTCCACATGAAACAAACTAATCTATCAAAAAAATGGAAAAAGAAAAAAGAAATCTCTGGAGTGTAGTCATCAAAGTCGTTATCGCCGTAGCTTCCGCTATTGCAGGAGCCTTGGGAATCTCGGCATGCAACGGGGTATATTAAACAACTTATCGTACTTTATGAAAGCTGTTTTTTAGTTTTCAAACAAGCAACGGTTTAGGACAATCAATGTATCGAACTCCGTAAATGCTATTTACAGTCAAAACAAAAAAAGTATCGGATTAAAAAGAAAATTTCTTCATTTTATGAAAGCAACCTGTTATTACCAAAACTATCGTGAGGTGAACCTGCTGGTGATCCATTGCAGCGCCACAGCCTGCAACCGCGACTTCCCTCTCTCGTCACTGAGGGCAGCCCATAAAGCCAGAGGCTTTGCAGACATCGGATACCATTTCTACATCACACGGGACGGAGAGATTCACACCTGCCGGCCGGTTCATCAAATCGGAGCACACGCCGCCGGATGGAACGACAAAAGTATCGGAATCTGTTACGAGGGAGGGCTCGATGAGTATGGAAAACCTGCGGACACCCGCACCAGCGCACAGAAATGCGCCCTGATGGACCTGCTCAGACAATTAAAAAGAGATTATCCCAAAGCAACCATTACAGGGCATTACCAGCTTAGCAAATTCATTCACAAGGCTTGTCCCTGTTTCGATGCAAAAAAAGAATACGGTCAATTAAAGTAGGATTTTCTTACATTTATTAGGAATCCGGCCTCTGCTGTTTCTCAGTGGAAGCCGGATTTTTTATTCAGTATCCGGTTACCCAATTTTCTACTGTCAATCCATCAGTTCAACCCCTCCATCCGTACGATTCTCAGGTTCCCGTTTCAATTCCCCACTCCCTGCTCAGTACGCATTCTTCTCGCCTTGAAGTGCGTTCCTCACCGTCAGGTACATAATTCGAATGTCCAGCCAGAAACTCCAGTTCTCCACATACCAAATATCCTTACGGATGCGAGCCTCCATCTGAGAAAGTTCCTTCGTCTCTCCGCGACATCCCGTCACCTGAGCCCAGCCCGTGATTCCCGGCTTGATAAAATGACGGACCATGTATTTGTTTATCAACTCCGAATACTCTTCCGTATGCTTCAACATGTGGGGACGAGGCCCAACGATGGACATGTCACCTTTCAGAACGTTGATAAACTGAGGCAACTCGTCGATACTGCTCTTACGAAGAAAATTACCGAACTTCGTCTTGCGAGGGTCATGCTCCGTTGCCTGCAACGTGTCACTCTGGGAGTTCATCTTCATGCTGCGGAACTTATAACAATAAAACTCTTCACCGTTCAATCCGTTGCGCTTCTGCTTAAAAAACACCGGACCCGGAGAAGTGAACTTCGTTATCACTCCCACGATAAGATAGATAAACGGGAACAGCGTGCACAGGAACAAAGAAGAACAAACCACATCGAACACACGCTTAATGAAACGGTTCAAAGGCTTACGCAACGGCTCCTTACGCATATACAACACGGGGACGTCACCAACCAACTGCATACACATCGAACGGTGAAGGTAGTTCCGAACGTTCGGGACACTATAGAAACGAATCAGATGGTTCTCACAATAGTCGATAAGTTGACGGATCTCATGTCCGCGTGCTGAAGGCAGACAACAGTAAACACGACCCCTCGGATGGAAATTGGAAGACTCCATGTAATCAGGAATCGAACCGACCGGACCCAGATAAGGTATGGGGATGCCGAAATCATCCTTCGGTTTGTCATCGAAATAGCCCAGCACACGGTAACCCGTTGTCGGGTCACCCATCATCTCGTTGTAAAGGTCGGCCATGTTCGGATAGCTACCAACGAACAGCACATCACATCTGTTCCGGCCACGGCTACGATGCCAATTAAGGAAAGCACGCGACGACAGACGGGAAGCCACAAGGAGAAAGAAGAGACTGACATAAAAAACAAAAGCCGGCTGCCAGCGGAACATAGCCGGATTCACATAGTTCACCGAAAGAAAGGACAGCACCGAGAACCATAAAATGGTGGTAAACACACGCCCCACGATCTGCTCCGAACGAATCTTACGCATCTGCAAAAGAGGTCCCTTGATAGAGACGCAAAGCAGATACACCATATTAAGAACGAAATAAAAAAGCTCGTAATTATCCTCTACGGCCGAAGGCATGAAAGAGGGAAAAGCAAAGACAAACAGGCTGATCAGCGCATTCAACACCAACAAATCAACAGCGATAACGCTCCACCTGATTATTGAATAAGTCTGAGATTCCTGTGGCATGAGTTTATAAGTATTAAAAAAGTGAGTTATATATATTCTAAGAAAGCATTACCATAGTCTCTACCGATATAATCTACTAATCGCATAATGAATAAATTTAATAACAACTCAAATCTATAATGTTTCAAACTTTCATAAAAGATAATAGACAGCAAATCTAAAAACCACTTTATTTTCTTTATTTTTTCATATTCAGATCAAAAAGTTATTTTCCTATATGATATTAACTTTCAATACTTTCTTTTATTGCCTACAAAGGAAGTCAATTTATCTAATTTATACAAAAAACGGAAGTCTTTTTATAAAAAATATTTTTAATAACTCTATATTTTAATAATAACATTGTACACAAATTGGAGAAAGGCAAGAATTTATATGGACCAGTCGGTCACGATAGTAGGCATACCCTACGCATGATAAGCATTTGAACATCAATTTACACAACAAAGAATACGATGAGATCCATATCATTACCTATATAAAAGGCTGTGACAGGCATCATGAATTCTTACAATTTCCGACCCATCTTCCAACACGTAAATTTGGTAAGCAAAGTGAAAGTCTTCACAAATAAACTCCCTATATTCCTTATCTATCCACTCTTTCTTAAAACGAGCCAAAGGGTATATATATGCATATATACCTAACCCTTCCAAGGCTTCATACAGCCGATGAATCTTTTTCAAGACAGTTATCTCATCTAACGCTTCATGATTTAAAATAGCAGAATCATAAAAATCTTCTATGCAACAATGCACCTTTTTATCTATAAAAACATTCATGTGTGATGATAATGACGAGCCACTTTCTCAATCATTTTATTTTTAGATTCTTGCAAGGTAAAACATTCCGCATCCAATTCTGCCTGGGAAATCTTTCGAGATATCCTGACACTGGAAGTGCCATAATGATAAGTTGTCAATGATTCGTTCACCGACATGTCTTTATCCAATTGTTTGTCTTTATATTCTTTCTTCATTACCTTGATATTTCTCCGGTACAAATATATATCATTATTCCCTACTCAACAAATTGTAAACCACCAATCCAACGTAGCCCTCTATTTCAGCGAGTTACACGAATAAGTTTTGATGGCTGCGACCGTTGCGATACTGGTTGTAATCCTGCATCACCTTTTCAAAATACTCTTTGCTTTCCATTTATATATTTTTTTTTGAATCGGATGCAAAGGTATCGGCTAACAATCAGAAAGCAATACGGTAGATTGGTGGTTTACCAAAGGCTTGGGGAAATTCTCCGTCAACGGATACAGACGAGTGGCGTAGCCGGCGGCGATTACAATGGTCTTCATGATGATTATTTTGAT
>CANPVZ010000019.1 GCA_947581855.1 uncultured Phocaeicola sp. | reverse complement strand
TGGGAAAATATGATGATCAGCAGAGTCCTCCGCGGGTATGCCCCGCGGGGGACTTTTTGCGTTTTGGGAGGGTGTGGATGTAGTTGTGTGTTTGTTTTGGTGTGGTTTGTTAGGGTGTTTGGATGTACGTGGGAGGTGTAGGTGTGTAAATCTATGCCGGGGGCTCCATAGGATAGTTTTTAAGATATGCTTCTTCTTTGTTTTTAAGGAGGCTCTCTTTTTGTTTATCTTATATAGATCTGACAATTTCTTTATTTTTGTAGACTTATCTTTTATTTTGTTCAATTTATCCTTTTCTTTCTTTTGAAAAGGTAAAAAAACATCTAACATATTGTTTAGATAAAACAAATTTGTATCTTTGGCTCCCGATAAAATGTATAACCTTTAATTGATATATAAGCGTCATGGAAAGTAAGATTCAAGAGCTTACCGATAAAATCTATCGAGAAGGAGTAGAGAAGGGTAATGAAGAGGCACGTCGATTAGTTAAGAATGCAGAAAATGAAGCATTGCAAATAGTAGAAAATGCAAAGGCAGAGGCCGAATCAATTCTTGCAGCTGCGAGAAAATCTTCAAAGGAAATGGAAGAACATACAAAATCAGAGTTGAAACTTTTTGCTAATCAGGCAATGAATGCTTTAAAATCGGAAATTGCTGATTTGATTACAGATAAATTAGTTCATTCGTCAGTGCAGGATTTAGTTAAAGATAAAGACGTTATGAATGCTTTCCTTATAACTTTGGCTAATCAATGGTCTGTAAATGAGCCTATTATTATATCTACCTCAGATGCAGAAACTCTTAAGAATTATTTCTTGGCGAAAGCTAAGAACTTATTGGATAAGGGTGTGCGTATAGAACAAGTGAACGGACAAAAAGTTTTATTCTCTATTTCTCCTGCTGATGGAGCCTATAAAGTGAATTTTGGTGAAGAAGAATTTGAGAATTATTTTAAATCATTTTTACGTCCTCAATTGGTAGAAATGCTTTTTAACAAGGACTTATGAGTAATTATTATTGTTTAGTGACCGGTTTGCCGGATCTTTCTATAGATGATGGTAAATTGAGTTATTCTGTAGTAGATTTTAAGGAAAGTATTTATCCTCAGCTTTCGGGGGAAGATCAGAAGATAATTGATCTTTTTTATCTTCAATATGATAATGAATGTCTTTTGGCATTATTGAAAGATAGAGATGCGGAAGTAGTAAATTCACGAGGTAATTATTCGGTAGAAGAACTTTCGGCTTTGATTTGTTCTGTAGCCGATGGTGAAGTGGAGAATAAAAAATATCCATCTTATTTCTATTCTTTTATTTCTTTGTATTTGAAAAACAAAGAATTAGGAGAAATAGTCTCTGTATTGCCTGAAGATTCCCTTTCTGCTTATTATTATCATTATGCTATGCAAAGTAAAAATAAGTTTGTAGCAGCATGGTTCGAATTTAATTTGAATCTTAATAATCTTCTGACAGCTATTACGGCCCGAAAGTATAAATTGGAATTATCTTCTTATATAGTAGGTTCGAACGGGGTGAGTGAAGCTATTAGAACTTCTAACTCACGTGATTTCGGGCTTATGGGTATGTTTGATATGTATGATCAAATTTATCGAATTTCGGAACTATCCGATTTAGTGGAGAAAGAAAGAAAAATAGATATTTTAAAGTGGGAGTGGTTGGAAGATGCTTCGTTCTTCAATTATTTTTCTGTAGAAAAACTGTTTGTATTTCTTGTAAAACTTTCCATAATTGAACGATGGATATCATTAGATAGAGAGAAAGGAAGTGAAATATTCCGTAAGATTATTGAATCATTAAAAAATGATGTAAGTATTCCAGATGAATTTAGAAAATAAATAAATGACAATATGATAACAAAAGGAACTGTTAGTGGCGTAATTGCCAATATGGTAACTCTCGTTGTGGATGGTCCGGTATCTCAGAATGAAATTTGCTATATTTCCACAGGGGGTGATCGACTGATGGCGGAGGTTATTAAAGTAATAGGTAATCAAGCCTATGTTCAGGTTTTTGAAAGTACCCGCGGATTGAAAGTGGGAGCTGAAGCTGAATTTACGGGACACATGCTTGAAGTTACTCTTGGGCCAGGTATGTTGTCGAAGAATTATGATGGCTTGCAGAATGACCTTGATAAAATGACTGGGGTTTTTTTGAAGCGTGGAGAATATACTTATCCTTTAGACAAAGAGGTAAAATGGCATTTCAAGCCTTTGGCTAAGGCAGGTGATCAGGTGAAGGCTTCGGCATGGCTGGGAGAAGTGAATGAAAATTTCCAACCGTTGAAGATTATGGTGCCTTTTCAGCTAGAAGAAACTTATACAGTAAAATCGGTCGCTACCGAAGGAGATTATACGATAGAAGACACGATCGCTGTTTTAGTAGATAAAAACGATAATGAAATAGAGGTGAACATGATTCAAAAATGGCCGGTCAAGAAAGCCATGACGAATTACGTAGAGAAGCCTAGACCGTTTAAATTGCTAGAAACAGGTGTTCGAGTAATTGATACCGTTAATCCCATAGTAGAAGGTGGTACGGGATTTATTCCCGGCCCGTTCGGTACTGGTAAAACCGTGCTTCAGCATGCTATTTCGAAGCAAGCTGAGGCAGATATAGTAATTATTGCTGCTTGTGGAGAGCGTGCGAATGAAGTTGTAGAAATATTTACGGAATTTCCGGAATTGGTAGACCCGCATACGGGTAGGAAATTGATGGAGCGTACCATTATTATTGCCAATACTTCGAATATGCCCGTTGCAGCCCGTGAGGCATCTGTATATACTGCAATGACTATGGCTGAATTTTATCGTTCGATGGGATTGAGGGTATTGTTGATGGCAGATTCTACTTCACGTTGGGCTCAGGCTTTACGTGAGATGTCGAACCGTATGGAGGAATTGCCTGGCCCGGATGCTTTTCCAATGGATATTTCTGCCATTATTTCCAATTTCTATGGCCGGGCAGGATATGTGAAATTGTATAATAATGAATATGGTTCCATTACATTTATCGGTACGGTTTCGCCTGCCGGTGGTAACTTGAAAGAGCCGGTAACGGAAAATACGAAAAAAGTGGCGCGTTGCTTCTATGCATTAGAGCAGGAACGGGCGGATAGGAAACGTTATCCGGCAGTGAACCCGATAGACTCTTATTCTAAATATCTTGAGTATCCTGAATTTGAGGATTATATTGCTAAGCGTATAAATGGAAAATGGATTGAGAAGGTAAATGAGGTGAAAACTCGTTTGCTTCGTGGAAAAGAGATCGCTGAGCAAATTAATATTTTAGGTGATGACGGTGTACCGGTGGAATATCACGTTATATTCTGGAAGTCGGAATTGATAGACTTTGTTGTTTTACAACAGGATGCTTTTGATGCTATCGATTCTGTGACTCCTATGGAGCGTCAAGAAGAAATCTTGAATATGGTAATTGATATTTGCCATACGGAATTCTACTTTGAAAACTTCTTGGAAGTGATGGACTATTTCAAGAAAATGATTAATATCTGCAAACAGATGAATTATTCAGATTTTAAATCGAAAGAGTACGAGTTATATAAACAGCAATTGGATGAATTGGTTGCTGAAAAGAAATGTAGTGAATAATTGTAATGATAGAAATATGGCAGTAAAAGCATTTCAAAAGATATATACGAAAATCAGCCAGATTACAAAGGCTACTTGTTCGTTGAAAGCGACAGGAGTAGGCTATGATGAATTGGCTATGGTAAATGGCAAATTGGCTCAGGTAGTAAAGATTGCCGGAGATGATGTGACTTTGCAAGTGTTTGAAGGTACGGAAGGCATTCCGACAAATGCGGAAGTTGTTTTCTTAGGAAAGGCTCCGACAATAAAAGTGAGTGAGCAGTTAGCCGGACGCTTTTTCAATGCTTTCGGTGATCCTATTGACGGAGGACCGGAAATAGAAGGAGTAGAAGTGGAAATTGGCGGTCCATCGGTAAATCCTGTCCGCCGAAAACAGCCTTCCGAGTTAATTGCAACGGGTATTGCAGGTATTGACTTGAATAATACGTTGGTTTCCGGACAGAAAATTCCATTCTTTGCCGATCCCGATCAACCGTTTAACCAGGTAATGGCAAATGTAGCATTGCGTGCGAAAACGGATAAAATCATATTGGGTGGTATGGGTATGACTAATGATGATTACCTTTATTTTAAAAATGTTTTTTCTAATGCCGGAGCTTTAGACCGTATAGTTAGTTTTATGAATACAACTGAAGATCCTCCCGTTGAACGTTTGTTGATTCCTGATATGGCTTTGACTGCAGCGGAATATTTCGCTGTGGAAAAGAATGAAAAGGTATTGGTATTGTTGACGGATATGACCTCTTATGCGGATGCACTGGCAATCGTTTCTAACCGTATGGATCAAATTCCTTCAAAGGATTCGATGCCGGGTTCTCTTTATTCAGACTTGGCTAAGATTTACGAAAAAGCAGTACAGTTTCCGGAAGGGGGATCTATAACCATTATTGCAGTGACTACTCTTTCTGGAGGTGATATTACGCATGCAGTGCCGGATAACACGGGATATATTACGGAAGGACAGTTGTTTTTGCGGCGAGACAGTGATATCGGTAAGGTGATTGTTGATCCGTTTCGTTCGCTTTCCCGTTTGAAACAGTTAGTAAGCGGAAAGAAAACCCGTAAGGACCATCCCCAGGTAATGAATGCGGCGGTGCGGTTGTATGCCGATGCTGCTAATGCAAAGACTAAAATGGAGAATGGTTTCGATTTAACTAATTATGACGAGCGTACATTGGCCTTTGCAAAGGATTATGCAAATCAGTTGTTGGCTATTGATGTCAATTTAGATACCACGGAAATGTTAGATGTGGCATGGGAATTGTTTGGTAAATATTTTCGTCCGGAAGAAGTAAATATAAAGAAAGAATTGGTGGACGAATTTTGGAAAAAATAATCAATTAAATTGGAATGGCTATCAAGTTTCAATATAATAAGACTTCACTTCAACAGCTCGAGAAGCAATTGAAAATTCGTGTGCGGACTCTTCCTATTATAAAAAATAAGGAGAGTGCATTGCGCATGGAAGTGAAAAGATGCAGGGCAGAAGTAAGGGAGTTAGAAGAAAAGCTTGAAAGACAAATTCAAGCTTATGAGGCCATGTTCGCTTTATGGAATGAGTTTGACGCTTCATTAATAAAGGTAAGTGATGTGCATCTGGGGGTAAAGAAGATTGCCGGCGTGCGGGTGCCTTTATTAGAAAATATTGATTTGGAGATTCGCCCCTTTAGTCTGTTTAACAGTCCGAAGTGGTACTTTGACGGTATAGAATTGCTGAAAGGTTTAGCTCAAATAGCGATCGAACGAGAATTTACCGAAGCCAAGTTAAACTTGTTGGAACATGCGCGTAAGAAAACTACTCAGAAAGTAAATCTTTTTGAGAAGGTACAGATTCCGGGTTATCAAGACGCATTGCGTAAGATAAAACGATTTATGGAGGATGAGGAAAACCTTTCCAAATCATCTCAGAAGATATTGAAATCCATACAAGAAAAAAGAAAGGAGGCAGAGGCATGATTACGAAGATGAAGAAGTTGACTTTCCTTGTTTATCATAAAGAGTACGAAGATTTTTTAGAAGGAATCAGAGAGTTGGGTGTCGTACATATTGTGGAAAAGCAACGTGGAGAGATGGATTCCGAATTACAGTCGTTCGTTCAAAAGCGTATTCGATATAAGAGTATGCTGGGGGAGATGTATACTCAAGCTGAGAAACAGCCTGACGAGGATGTGCATTCTGAAATGAGCGAAGAGGGTTTATTAGAAACTTATACAGGGCTTCAGTCGGAATGGCAAGAATTGAATCAACAGCTACCGGCTCTTGACAAGGAAATTGCCCAAATGGAAAATTGGGGAGATTTCGATTGGAAATCGGTACAAAGATTAAAAGACGCAGGTTGGAATATTCAATTCTATATGTGTCCGGAGAAGGACTACAAGGAAGAGTGGGAGGATGAATATAGTATAATTCCTGTGCAAACGAAAAGCAAACATGTTTTCTTCGTTGTAGTTGCGAATCAATCTGTAGATTTAGGAATAGAACCCGTACGTATGTCCTCGAAGAGCCTTTCGGAATTGATTGGTGCTAAAGAGGAAATAAAAGCTGATATAGAGCGGGTTGAGAACGAGTTGAAACTCTTCTGTCGAAAATATTATCGAACAATGGAACTCTATAACCTTCGGTTACAGAGTGATATTGATTTGAAAAAGGTAAAATTGAATAGTGAGCAAATGGTTCTAGGGGCTGTAGTTTTGCTGGAAGGATGGATTCCTGAAGAAAATGTATCCGATATGGTGAAATGGCTTGATAACCGGAATGTCTATTATGAGATGAGAACGGCAAATAAGGACGACAATGCTCCTATAAAGCTGAAAAATAATGCATTCACCCGTATGTATGAGGTGTTGACTAAGATGTATGGTATGCCCGACTATGGAGAATTTGACCCTACGCCGCTTGTTGCCCCATTCTTTACGCTCTTTTTTGCTTTTTGTATGGGAGACGCAGGTTATGGATTAGCTTTGATTGCATTGGGATTCTTTTTGAAGAAGAAGTTATCGAAATCATTAAGAGGCATGATGAACTTGGTTATTACCTTGGGTATAGCTACAACTGTATTTGGAGCCATATTAGGAACATTCTTTGGAGTGGGACTTTTTGATTTGGAGATACCGGCAGAACTGAAACAATTTATGATTGTCGGTAAAGTAGGAGATACGAGCTATGACAAGCAAATGTTGCTTGCGTTATTAATAGGTGTGGTACATATTTGTATCGCTATGACGGTGAAAGCCATAAATTCTACAGTCCGTTATGGTTTCAAAGAATCATTAAGTGCATGGGGATGGTTAGTGCTAGTTGTCGGCTTTATTGCTACAGGAGGGCTTTCATTTTTTAAACTTATATCTGAAGACGTGTCTACTTGGGCTTTTATTATAATAGGCAGTGTCGCTTCTATAGGTATATATTTGTTGAACAACGTAAGACGGAATATATTCTTGAATATCGGAGCCGGAATATGGGATACTTATAATATGGCTACTGGTTTGATGGGTGATATCCTTTCCTATATTCGTTTGTATGCATTGGGGTTAGCAGGCGCCATGTTAGGAGGTGTTTTCAATCAATTAGCCTTTATGGTGCAAGATTCGGCAGGTGGTATACCGGGATGGCTCTTTTGTGGATTGATATTGATATTCGGACATTCGCTTAATATAGCAATGTCATGTTTGAGTGCTTTTGTACATCCTCTTCGTCTTACTTTTGTGGAGTATTTTAAGAATTCGGGTTATGATGGTAAAGGTGAGCCATATAAACCTTTTTCTATGATTAAAAATAAATAATTGAAATAATAAAAATTTGTAACGTTATGAATGAAATTTTAGGTTATCTTGGTTTGGGATTGATGTTAGGCTTGGCAGGTATTGGTAGTTGTTATGGAACTACTATTGCAGGAAATGCAGCTGAAGGTGCTCTAAAAAAAGAACCATCAAAATCAGCTTCTTACATGATTCTTTCTGCTTTGCCTGCAACACAGGGACTTTATGGTTTTGTTGCTTTTTTAATGTCTATGGGACGTGATTTTACAACCGACGGACCTTTAATGTTAGGTATTGGTCTGGGGGTAGGATTGGTATGTTTATTCTCTGCTATCCGTCAGGGACAGGTTTGCGCTAACGGTATCCTTGGTATTTCTCAAGGGCATGACGTGCAGACAAATACCATGATTTATGCTGCTTTACCTGAATTCTACGCAATTTTAGCATTAGTTGCTGCATTGATGGTGTAAGGGTTCTAGACCAGGCTAAGTTTAGAAATTAGAACCATACTTTAGTTATGAATCGGATGCGGATAAAACAAAGAAGATATTCACTGTTTTGTCCGCATTCTCATTTATACTTAGATTGCTACTTTTCGTCGGTTCGAAGAATATGAACGATTAATTATAATAAAAGAAGATGAAAAGTTTATTGCAAGAAAGCAGAATGGTATGATTATTATGAAAAGATTCTAGTGTATTGGGTGTGTAGAAAATGGGTATATAAATTTCTCAGATTGTCTTATAAATGCTAATATAAAAATCTAGAATCATTTTGCTATTTTTTCTTCCTTACTGATATCTTTATCTCATAAACAAATGTGAATCAAATATTTTTCGTGAATAAGTGTGTGAATTACTTTCATTATTCATTTAAACTTCGTACTTTTGCACTCATAATTTTTTGAGTTCTACATGATAAAAGAAAATATAGTTCCAGACTACGTTTTTGAGTCGAGTTGGGAAGTTTGTAATAAAGTGGGAGGAATCTACACTGTGCTTTCTACTCGTGCCAAAACTTTACAGAAAGAGTTCGGGGATCATTTGATATTCATTGGTCCTGATGTGTGGCAAGGGAAAGAGAATCCTTTATTTATTGAAGATAAAAGCCTATATGTAAATTGGCTTCAGTATGCAAAAGAAAAAGATGAGTTAAACATCAGGATAGGGAGGTGGAATATACCGGGAAAACCGGTTGTATTCTTAATTGATTTTCAACCTTATTATCGCATTAAGAATGAAATCTATACACAAGCATGGATTGATTTTCAGGTAGATTCGTTACATGCCTATGGCGATTATGATGAAGCTTCTATGTTTTCTTATGCTTCGGCAAGGGCTGTGGAAAGTTTCTATCGCTATTGTATTACAGCCGAAGAACAAGTTATCTATCAGGCACATGAATGGATGACAGGGTTAGGTGCTCTTTATCTTCAAAAAAATGTTCCGCAAATAGCAACTATATTTACTACTCATGCTACATCTATTGGGCGCTCTATTGCTGGAAATAATAAGCCTTTATATGATTATTTGTTTGCATATAATGGTGACCAAATGGCTGAAGAATTAAATATGCAGTCGAAGCATTCCATAGAAAAACAAACAGCACATCATGTAGACTGTTTTACAACAGTTAGTGAAATTACCAATAATGAATGTAAAGAATTGTTGGATAAGTCAGCTGATGTTGTATTGATGAATGGTTTTGAAGATGATTTCGTACCGAAAGGTATTGCGTATACGAATAAACGAAAGAAAGCTCGCAAAATATTATTAAATGTAGCTAATACCTTGTTGGGGACTCAATTAGGTGATGATACTTTAATTCTTGCTACAAGCGGCCGGTATGAATTTAAAAATAAAGGTATAGATGTTTATTTGGAGGCTATCAATCGTTTAGGACGTGATAAGAACCTGAAGAAGAATGTATTGGCTTTTGTAAACGTACCTGGATGGGTTGGGAAACCGCGCGAAGATTTAATGGAACGTTTGCAAAGTGGTAAAGCTTATAATACTCCATTGCCGGGACCTTTTATCACACATTGGTTACACAATATGAGTCATGATCAAGTGTTGGATATGCTGAAATATTTAGGTATGTCTAATGCAAAAGATGATAAAGTGAAAATTATTTTCGTTCCATGCTATTTAGATGGGTATGACGGAATCTTAAACATGCCTTATTATGATTTGGTGTTAGGTAATGACTTGAGTATTTATCCTTCCTATTACGAACCATGGGGATATACTCCGCTTGAAAGTATTGCCTTTCATGTTCCGACTATCACTACGGATTTGGCAGGATTCGGTTTATGGGTTAATTCTTTGAAGGGCGGTTACAGCCAGTTGGAAGATGGCGTGAAAGTTATTCATCGCTCAGATTATAACTATTCTGAGGTAGCGGATGTTATAAAAGATACTATATCCGATTTATCCGGTTATACTCCTCGGGAAGTGAAGATTATTAGGCAACGGGCAGAAGCTATTGCGGAGAAAGCTTTATGGAAGCATTTTATTACCTATTATTACGAAGCGTATGATATTGCTTTGCGCAATGCGCGAAAACGGTTGCTGAGTAAATAATAAAATTTAAACATAATAACTTGAGAGATAAATATGAAAATTAAAGTAAGTAATGTAAACACTCCTAATTGGAAGGAAATTACAGTTCGTTCGAGAATTCCTGAGGAGTTGAAAAAATTAGAGGAATTAGCACATAATATTTGGTGGGCCTGGAATCATGAAGCTACGGATTTGTTTAAAAGTATAGATTCGGAGTTGTGGACTAAATCCGGCCAGAATCCAGTTCGTTTATTGGAACTTTTGAGCTATGATAAACTGGAAGCATTAGTCAAAGATAAAACTATCATTAAAAAAATGAACGAGGTCTATGCCAAGTTCAGAGAATATATGGATGTTAAGCCGGATTCAACTCGGCCTTCAGTGGCATATTTCTGTATGGAGTATGGATTGAATCATGTGTTGAAAATCTATTCGGGAGGCTTAGGAGTATTGGCTGGGGATTACTTGAAAGAAGCTTCAGACAGCAATGTGGATATGTGTGCTATTGGTTTCTTGTATCGGTATGGGTATTTTACTCAGACCCTTTCTATGGATGGACAACAGATAGCTAATTACGAAGCCCAGAACTTCGGTAGTCTTCCTTTGGAAAGAGTTTTGGATGCTGAAGGAAAACCATTGGTGGTTGATGTGCCTTATATGAATTATCATGTTCATGCTTATATTTGGCGCGTGAATGTGGGTCGTGTATCTCTTTATTTGATGGATACGGATAATGAAATGAATAGTGAATTTGACCGTCCTATCACTTATCAATTATATGGTGGAGACTGGGAAAACCGTTTAAAACAGGAGATTTTATTAGGTATCGGGGGTATTCTTACTTTAAAGGCTCTGGGTATTAAAAAAGATATATATCATTGTAACGAAGGACATGCTGCTTTATGTAATCTTCAGCGTTTATGTGATTATGTAAAGGAAGGTCTGAACTTTAATCAGGCAATAGAACTGGTTCGTGCTTCTTCTATCTATACTGTACATACTCCTGTTCCGGCAGGTCATGACTATTTTGATGAGGGCTTGTTTGGCAAATACATGGGCGGTTATCCGCAAATGTTAGGGATTAGCTGGAATGATTTGATGGATATGGGACGTATGAATCCTGGGGATTCGAGTGAACGTTTCTGTATGTCTACCTTTGCTTGTAACACTTGTCAGGAAGTAAACGGTGTGAGCTGGTTGCATGGAAAAGTTTCTCAGGAAATGTTTGCCGGAATTTGGAAAGGATATTTCCCAGAGGAAAGTCATGTAGGATATGTTACAAATGGCGTGCATTTCCCAACTTGGAGCGCGACGGAATGGAAGAATCTGTATAATAAGTATTTTGATCCTTCTTTTATGAAAGATCAGTCTAATGAAAAAATTTGGGAAGCTATTTATAATGTAGAGGATGAAGAGATTTGGGCAACTCGTCAAGCTTTGAAAACAAAATTGATTGATTATATTCGTCAATCGTTCAGAGAAGATTGGTTAAAACAACAAGGTGATCCGGCACGTATTGTGTCATTAATGGAAAAGATTAATCCGAATGCGTTGTTAATTGGTTTCGGACGTCGTTTTGCTACTTATAAACGTGCTCATTTGTTATTTACTGATTTGGATCGTTTGGCTAAGATTGTTAATAATCCGGAACGTCCTGTACAATTCTTATACACAGGAAAAGCCCATCCGCATGATGGAGCGGGGCAGGGATTGATTAAACGTATTATCGAAATTTCACGCCGTCCTGAATTCTTAGGTAAAATAATATTCTTGGAGAATTATGATATGAGACTGGCACGCCGTCTTGTTTCTGGAGTGGATATATGGTTGAATACACCGACTCGTCCGTTGGAGGCTTCAGGAACATCTGGAGAGAAAGCCCTTATGAATGGTGTGGTTAACTTCTCGGTTCTTGACGGATGGTGGTTAGAAGGCTATCGTGAGGGTGCTGGATGGGCTTTGACAGAAAAACGTACATATCAAAATCAAGACCAGCAGGATCAGTTAGATGCGGCCACAATATATAACTTGCTTGAAAATGAGATCCTTCCTCTTTATTATGCCCGTAATAAAAAGGGATATTCTGAAGGTTGGATTAAGACAATCAAGAATTCTATAGCACAGATTGCTCCGCATTATACCATGAAACGTCAGCTTGACGATTATTACAATAAATTTTATTGTAAAGAAGCAGCTCGTTTCAAAGTATTGGCAGCTAATGATTATGCTAAGGCAAAGGAAATTGCTGCTTGGAAGGAAACTGTAGCGGAACGTTGGGATGCTATTGAGATTGTATCGTCTCAAAAATCAGAAGAAATCGAAAAAGGAAATATAGAAAGTGGTAAAGAATACACTATTACTCATGTTGTAGATGAGAAAGGTTTAGATGATGCTGTCGGTATTGAACTTGTTGCTATTTACACCGATGCAGATGGTAAAGATCATATTTACTCGGTAGAACCATTCCATGTAGTGAAAAAAGAGGGTAATTTGTATACTTTCCAAGCTGTTCATTCACTTGATAATGCGGGTACATTCAAAGTTATGTATCGTATGTTCCCGAAAAATGTAGATCTTCCTCACCGTCAGGATTTCTGCTATGTTCGTTGGTTCCTCTAAAGTATAGGAAATAATTTACTATATAATTCAAGGGCTGTCTCCTGCTATGTGAGATAGCCCTTGTTTGTTAGTTTTAATTAGTTAATGAAAATACATAGTGTCGTTTTCTCTTTGTACCTTTCTTTCGTTATTATTTATAGAAGGATGATTGTTTTATTCAAATAGAAAATTAATACTTGTTGAATAGAGAAAATATCGTTTTGTTTGGAGTTATTTATTTGTATTAATTAAATCTGTTCGATTAAAAGATGTTACATGCAATACAAAGTGTTGATATACAAGCTGCATGATTTATTACTTAACAAATTTTACAGAGAATATAAGTTCAAATAACGTTTATTCAAAACATGCTTGTAATCAATCGATAGATCATTAATTAGGGACATTCAGAAAATGCTATAAAATTAGCCAACTAATTCATTGAAGTGCACCCCAAAAGTTGAACACAAAACTTTTGGGGTATACTTTACACTGCGAGTTAGTTGGCTTTTTTGTATCTTCAGACATTCCTCCGAAAATAAGGTTTGGTAGCCAAAATGGAGGAGATCTCAAGACTAAGATATGAAAAAGATACAAACTATTTCAGAGATTCAGCCTACATTAGGGACATTCATGAATATGAGTTAGGATGGAAAGAATAGGTGAAAATAGGAAGTCTGAATATTTTTCAATTAGGGATAAAAAAGAAACTGGCTAAAAAAGTCAGTTCTCTTTGGTCTTTTACCTATTTCTGTAGGATGACTTCTCGAAAAGTGATCATTGAGAAGAACAAAGAGGATTTAAATATAAAAATGGATAATAAACGGGCGGCATAATAAAAAAAAGAAGGCATCCTTTTCAGACACCTTCTTTTAATTCTTTCAGTGTGGAGATTACTTTAATAATTCATCTAGTTTGTTAGTGATTTCCTTACCACGAACATCTTTTGCTACAATAATACCTTCTTGGTTAATCATGAAAGTTGCAGGAATGCCACGTACGGCATACAATTGTGCACCTTCACATGCCCATCCTTTTAAGTCAGACATTTGTGGCCATGTAATATCTAATTCTTTAATTGCTTTTTTCCAAGCTTCAGCATTATTATCCAAAGAAACACCTACAATGCCAAAACCTTTCTTTCCATATTCTTTATATGCTTTTACAACATTCGGCATCTCTGCACGGCAAGGACCACACCAGCTAGCCCAAAAATCGAGCAAAGTTACTTTGTTTTTGCTGATATAATCAGAAAGCTTAACTGTTTTTCCTTCCGGAGTCTGCATTTCAAAGTCTGTGAATTTCTGTCCTACAGCTGTCTTTTTTGCTGCATCTAGTTCTTTTTTGATATTTACAATAGCTTGATCTCCTTGATATTTAGCAGGAACCATATTGATAACAGTATCTAGAGTTTCAGGTTCCATATTGCTGTAATTTTGTGATAGCAAGAAGATACCTACAGGATTATCAATATTTGTTTTGATTACTTCAATTGTGTAATCCATGGATGCTTTTTCTTTTGAATTAAGAAGATCGATTTTTGCTTTACGCCCTTCTTCTGTTAAGGTGGTGTCCATTAAAGTTCCGTATATTTCTCTCATTTCGGTATACATACTATCCATTTGGGCAGAATATTCGCTCCAAGTCTCATTGGAAGGTGTACCTTTTACTTCTTTTTTCCCGTTTTTGGACATGGTAACGTTAATATTTCCTTTCTCTAAAAAGAAATTTGTTCCGTTAGGACGTCCATTATTGATATAAGTTACATAACGAAGTTCTGTGGAATCAGCAGTTCCAGTAAATTCGAATTGACCGTTCGTGATGATTGCGGTGTCTGTGGGAACTAGTTTCATCTCCTGAACTTTCTGAATATAAACGGTATCTCCGTCATTTAAACCTTCAATAGTACCGGTAACTTTGTAAGTATTGCCGGGTTGGCATGCAGCTAGAAGTGTTGTGCCTGCTGCAAAAATGTACATTAGTTTTTTCATATAAAATAAAATTAATCAATATGGGACAAAGATATATATAATATTCCAATAAATGGTTATCTTTGTAAAATACTAACAAAAATATTTGATGGAACTCATATCTGTAATATATAATTATCTTTGTATACCTATACTGTTGCTTTCTTGTTTGCTTGTTGTTGTATGGTTTCTTCATAAAAGAAAAAAAATATTAGAACAAGTTAATATCTTAGAGAATGCTATGTGGGATATTTCCCATGATTTTTTATTTTTAATTGATAAGAATTCTCATATCGTAAAAACAAACTTTTATAGTATATTTCAATCTAATGCGCCTTCACGTAAACAATGTTTTGGCGACATTATGTGTTGTAAATATGCAACATTGATGAATGCATGCAATAAACATGATTTTTGTTCTTTATGTCCGATACGTTATAAAATACGCGAAACCTTCAATACACATAAATCTTTTGATAACTTAGAATTTGTGATGGATTTTGAGCTTCCGCATAAAGAGAGGGGATTATATAATATGAGCGTTTCCGGAAGATACATCTTATTAGGAAAAGAAGAATATGTATTTCTTTCTGTTAATGATATGAGTAAAGAACATGAACTGGAAACCTCTGCTAAAAATACCTATGAGAAGTTTTCATCGATATTTGAAAACCTTCCTGTAGGGTGTGCTATATGTGATAGAAATGGAAAAATAATAGAAGTCAATAATGGATATGTAGATTATTTAGGATTAGAATCAAAGGAGGATTCAGTTAATAAATTGAATATTTTTGATAATCCATGTATCAATCCAGAGTTTAAAGAACTAATGCATAAAGGTATACCGGTTTCTGGTGAGGTGAAATACGATTATGCATTGTTAAATAGAACATATGTGCGTAGCCGTCATCAAGAATGCTTCTATTATCGTTTTATTGTGAATTATATTAAAAATCCAAAGGGTGAGATTAATTATTATGTTATTATTTGGGTGGATAATACATTAATACATAAAACATTGAAGCAGAATAGAGCATATTATGATATGATTGCATTTGCTTCCTCTGTATCTAATATTGGTTTTGCCTCGTTTAATATGTTGAAAGAAGAGGGAATGACCACTCCTGAATATTTGCGTAATTTTGGAATAGAGGATAGTGGAACGCCTGCATCGATTTTTGAATTACTGAGAAATATCATGCCTGAAGATAAACAAGATCTTAATGAGTATTTGCTAAAGGCCAATAAAGAGAAAATAGAGCCGTATGAAAAAGATATTCGCGTTTGGGTAAATGGTAAACAACGTTGGATCAAACAGTTTATGATACAGCAAGTTTTTGAACCGGAAAAAGAAAACGTGGTCCTATTATCAGTTAATATTGATATTGATTCTCAGAAGCAGATAGAACAGGAGTTGAAAGATGCAAAAGAAAAGGCGGAAAACTCTGACAGATTAAAGTCTGTCTTTCTTTCTCATATGAGCCATGAAATCCGGACTCCTTTGAATAGTATTGTTGGTTTTTCTAATTTATTGGTAGATGAAGATAATAAAGATCAAAGGAAGCATTTTGCATCAATTGTAGAAACAAATAGCTTGGCTTTGAGTAATTTAATGTCTGATATTTTTCAACTTTCGCAATTTGAATCCGGAACGTATGAACTTAATTACACAATTTGTGATTTAGAGGCTGTTTGTGGGGATATTATACAGAATATACGTATGAAAAATCAGAACTCGAAAGTGCAGCTTCATTTTTATCCGGATGCTAAAAAGTTGTATTTAAGATCTGATGTAAAATTATTGTCACTTGTTGTTATCAATTTATTAGATAATGCAATTAAATATACCAAGGAAGGGCATATTGATTTTTCTTATAAATTAGATAAGCAGAGCATTCTTTTTGAAGTGGCAGATACTGGGTGTGGTATTGCCAAGGAGAAATTGCCGTTGATATTCCAACTGTTTGTGAAAATTGATAGCGGTGAACGACAAGGAACCGGCTTGGGTTTGAGTATTTGCCAAAATGTAGTAAAGATGTTAGGAGGAGAAATTGGAGTGAACTCAGAGATTGGGGCTGGTTCTACTTTCTGGTTTAGATTGCCTTATAGTCAGGAATAATGACTTTTATAGAATGAGTGTCTATTCAAAGTTCCTATAATATTTTTGGGAAATGATGTAAAAAGGGTCTTTGCCGATTTTTGTAGAAAAGAAAAAATATCATATTTCTTCAATATAATTGGAAACAATCAGTAAATATCGAAAATACCTATAGTAGCATTTGTGAATGAGTTTTTTCTTATTTGAGAGGTTATTTTTGTATTGATAGCGTTTGATATTTCTTAGAGATATTCAGTAAATGAAAATGCAGATAACAATATCTAGTAGAAAATATATCTATTTACAGAAATTGTGTTAGGGATATTTTATAGCTAATAAATTAAGCCAACAAACTTGCAATGGTGAAGTGCACTCCAAAAGTTTTATGTCTAACTTGAGACATTCAGGAAATACTATAAAGGGATATTCAGTAAATGTCCCTAAAAATATGATAGCATATGAAGATTATAGCTTATAATCATCCCATATGCCATTTTTATTGTGATTTTTCTGTATTTTATTTCGGGACATTCAGGAAATACTATAAAATTAGCCAACTAATCCGCTATACTTTGAGTATGAATTAGTTGGCTTTTTAGTATCTTAAAGTAGGGGCATTTACTAAATACCCGGTGTTAATCCGTGTTTTGCTCTTGGCAGAGCATCTTACTATAAATTGTAATTTTGTTAAATGATATATTGGGAACTGATAGATTCGTTACTCATGACGCGGCGAATGGTTTCTGCAAAAAGATCGGCTATAGTAAGTTGTTTGACCTTTGCGCAACGATTGGAATATGGAATGCTGTCAGTAAATACAATTTCTTCCAAGTCCGAATTTTGAACCCGTTCGGATGCCGGACCGGACATCACACAATGGGTAGCGATAGCTCGTACGGAGATAGCACCAGCTTCTTTCATGATATCTGCGGCTTTGGTAATGGTGCCTGCTGTATCTACCATGTCGTCGACTAAAATAACATTCTTATTTTTTACGTCACCTATAATCTGCATAGAAGCTACTTCGTTGGCTTTAACACGGGATTTATTACACAATACCAATGGAACTCCTAAATATTTTGAGTAGGTGCTTGCTCTTTTAGAACCTCCAACGTCAGGGGTTGCTATCACTAGATTATCTAGGTTTAAAGATTGAATATAAGGAATGAATACAGCTGATGCATAAAGGTGGTCAACCGGAACATCAAAGAAACCTTGAATCTGATCGGCATGTAAATCCATTGTGATTAACCGATCAATGCCGGCAACACTTAATAAATCGGCTACTAACTTTGCTCCTATAGACACACGAGGCTTGTCTTTTCTGTCCTGACGAGCCCATCCGAAGTACGGGATAACAGCAACAATACTTTTGGCGGATGCTCTTTTTGCAGCGTCAACCATTAATAAAAGTTCCATTAAGTTATCGGAATTGGGGAAAGTGGATTGAACTAAAAAAACGTCACGACCACGAATAGACTCTTCATAAGAAACGGCAAATTCGCCGTCTGCAAAATGCATTATGTTCATGTTTCCTAATTCGCACTGAAGACTTGTGCAAATCTTTTCTGCAAGGTATCTCGAATTTGTTCCTGAGAATACCATAAAAGGTGCTTTTTCGCTCATGTTTTTGTAATAGAATTTATCTATTTGTTTAATTTTGTTGCAAAGGTATGAAATCTTCGTTATATTTTAAGAAATGTGATTGGAAAAATTATTTTTAACTTTAATCAGCGAGTTTTTTTAATTTACGAAAGTGGTTTATCAATTCTTTGTAATCCCAATTAATTCGCATGTCAAATCGGTTCCATAAATCTCCCAATATAGCTGCACCCCCGAAACCATAATCTTTTATGAGTGGTATAGTTTGATCGTTGATACCTCCCAAAGCGATTACTTTTTTATCAATAATGTTTTCTTTTGCAGCTTTACGGATGTCTTCGGCAGAATAGGTAGATAGATAATTCTGTTTGGAGATGCTGTTGAAAACAGGGCTCATAAAAACATAATTGCATGGACCTTTCCGTTTTTTTACTTCTTCAATAGAATGACATGAGCAGCTTATATGTCCTCTGTAGTTTTCGGGTGGGTTCGGATTCCGGTGATTGAGATGGATTCCCATCAGATTAAATTCTTCTTTCAAATAGAAATGATCGTGTGTTACGATTCTTTTATGGTACTGTCCCGGGATTAATGTCAGAAGGCGTTCTGAAAACATGGGAGCTGTATCCGGCTTGCGTAAATGAAGATAATCAAGTCCTTCTTCAAATAATGTGGTTAATATTTTATCCTCTTCTATAAAGAAAGTCGGAGTTGTAATCACAATTAATTTCATAAACAGTCGAATTTGTTGCAAAAGTAGTGAAAAAACATAGAATAGATATGATTAGAGAGAAATTATTTCTGTCTGCATATTCTTTAAATTTATGGTCCAAAGTTTGTCAGAAAGGATTTCTCCAAAATTACAGATGATTTTTATTACTTCTGTAGCTTCTACGCAACCAATAATTCCCGGAGTAATTCCTATTACTCCTTTCGGGGGATGGGGCATGTTTAAAATCTCCTCCTCATTGGGATAAATACTGCGGTAGGTGCTGTGACTGCCGGGGTAATTAAATACGGATACTTGCCCGTCGAATGCACGGATGGCTCCATAGACATAAATCTTATTCTTTTTCAAACAAGTGTCGTTTATTAAGTAACGTGTAGTGAAATTGTCACATCCATCTACTATAATGTCATACGTTTCGATTAGTTCATCGGCATTTTCCGGTGTCAGTTTAAACGGATACGCTTCGATACAGACGTCCGAATTTAAGGCTTGCAACTTTTTCTTTGCTTGTCTCACTTTGGATAAACCTACTTCTTCTTCCGTATAAAGAATCTGGCGTTGTAAATTACTCGTGCTGATAATATCATCATCTATCAAGCCTAAGGTTCCGATGCCGGCTCCTGTTAAGTAGAGAGATATAGGAGAGCCTAAGCCTCCTACACCCACTAGTAATACCTTTGCTTTTCTCAGTTTATCTTGTCCCTCGGGACCAATTTCCGACAGAATGCACTGTCTTTCGTATCTTTCTCCATTGTTTGTTTCCATGTATATGATGCTTTTATTCTCTTACGACTGTCAAACATGAATCTAATTATAAGCAAGTTTGGCAGTCGTAAAAGATCGGTTGGACAGATAATGATAATAAACTCGTGAAAAGCTATTTATGGTCGAAAGATGCATCCCAGTCTTTCCATACCGGTTCGCGTCCCAATGTTTGCAAATCGTGCCAAACCTGTTTAGCTGTACGTTCGTCGCTTACGTGGAACTGCTCTAATGTTTGTGGATAGCTGTAATATCCACCCGGTTCGGTTTTGCTTTCAGCACTCATCGTCGTAACTCCTAATGTAGCCATATGGTCTCGAAACTCAGCGCTTTCGCGGGTAGAGTAGGATATATCCACATCATGGTCGAATATGCGCATAGCAAATGTTACTTGAGCTAATTCGCGATCGTTCATAATTACATTCGGTTGAAAACCACCGTTTTCGGAGGGGCGCATACGTGGAAAGTTGACACTGTATTTAGTCTTCCAATAATGTTTTTGCAGGTAACGCAGATGGTAAGCCATCATGGTAATGTCGGTACGCCATTCTTCCAATCCCACTAACACGCCCATGCCGATAGAATGAACGCCTGCTTGTCCCATACGGTCAAAAGCGTTGACACGCCACTCGAATTTTGATTTCATTCCACGCGGATGATAGATGTTGTAATTAGCTTTGTTATAAGTTTCTTGGAAACAGATTACCCCGTTTAATCCGTGGTTGGTAAGTTCTTTATATTCTTCCGTGCTCAGAGGCATAACTTCTATTTTCAGATTACTGAAATATGGTTTCGCCAAATCGAGTGCACGGGCTATATAAGGAACTCCTGCCTTGGCTGGATTTTCACCGGTAACAATCAGCAGATTTTCGAACGGCGCTAGCTTTTTAATAGCTTTATATTCATTCACCATCTCTTCTTCCGTCAAAATTGTCCGCTTCATCGGATTACTGATATGAAAACCACAGTAAACGCAAGAATTAGTGCATGAGTTGGTTATATATAAAGGTACGAACATGGAAATGGTTTTACCAAACCTTTCTAGGGTATATTTTTGACTCAAACGAGCCATTGTTTCAATGTAAGGTGTGGCAGCAGGTGAGATAAGTGCCATAAAATCATCAACATTGCAACGCTCTTTACTCAAAGCACGGCGTACGTCTCCATCCGTTTTGGAATAGATGGCTTTTGTCGTCTCATCCCATGATATTTTTTCTAATTCTTCTGAAAACATATTGTATTTCAATTAAAAATATAATTTTATTATTTTTCTTTTCGTATTTGTTTTAAAATATGGTTGCGTGCGCATTGTACGGCTGCCGTATAATATTCAGGTTCCATATTTTCAAGATAAGCTTGTAATTCTCCCAATAATTCCGGTTCTTTCCGGCCGACAGCGTAAGCAAGTTTCATGCAGACGGCTTGTCCGCTTGCCGTTTCTGAGGAAGAAAGCATTCTGTGCAGGCAGAAATCGAGAAATTCTACGTTGATAGGCTTTTTAACAGGCAGATGAAGCAGGATGTTTAGTAGTAAACGTCTTGTTCCTCCATGAAGGCATTGCATAGCTCGTTGCATTAGTTCGTCCACCTTATTTATATATAGAGAAGGTTGTTTAATGCTCAGTTTCTCACATGCCCAAGTTGCATGCCAGGCAGTCTGTATATCTTCATCGTCCATTAAGGCATAAAGTTCGTCAAAGCGGGCAGGTGAGTCTGTCACCTGCTCCACAATCCAATCTATATGTTTCCTTCCAATATTTCCTTCGAGTACTTTCCTGAAATCTTCCATGTGTTTATTTTCTTGCTATTCCGACCAGTTCCTCACATCTTCTTCCAATATACTATATATATTGATATCAGTATATCGGTTGCCTGTTAGCAGCTCTCCGTCACGTTCGGTTCCTTCTAACTCGAAGCCTAGCCGAAGAGGTATATGATTGCTGGGAATATTTTCCGTAGCACACCGTATTTGTATCCGGTGCATACCTCGTTCATTTACGGCTATCCGGCAAACATATTTGACACAGTAGGTCATCACACCCTTTCCGCGAAACTCGGGAAGGAGCCAATAACCTATCTCTGTACGATGATTTACAAAGTCGCTGTTGACATATCCCACTAATCCCGCAAAATTATCTTCCACTTTAATGATGTATACTGTATTGCGGGTTTTCTCCGGCATTTCGCAGATAGAAGTCAGAAACATCCGTTCGTCTTCCACTGTTTTTAATTGGTCGACAAATGGTAACCAGATCCTCAGATCATCCCGATGTGCATGGATGGCTTTGAAAACCATTTCCGCATCTTCCGGAGTAGCTTCGCTCAGTGTGATGTTACTTGTATTCATAATTGTTCTATTGTCATTTCACGCAATCTTTTAAATCGCGGCTCAGTTTCATGGCACAAAAGTTTGGTCCGCACATGGTACAGTATTCACCGTCTTCGTGATGCCCGGCTTTAAAGTATTCCAAAGCCCGTTCGGGGTCGAGGCTCAAGTTGAACTGGTCTTTCCAACGGAACTCATAACGTGCTTTCGACAGTGCATTATCACGTATGGTTGCTCCCGGATGTCCCTTGGCAATGTCGGCGGCATGAGCAGCGATTTTATATGTAATTACTCCTACACGTACATCTTCCTTATTCGGCAACCCGAGGTGTTCTTTGGGAGTAACGTAACAAAGCATGGCAGTACCTAGCCAACCGATTTGTGTTGCTCCGATAGCCGATGTTATGTGGTCGTATCCCGGAGCGATATCGGTTACTAATGGTCCTAAGGTATAGAATGGAGCATTGTGGCAGTGTGAAATCTGGCGTTCCATATTTTCCTTGATTTTATGTAAAGCCACATGTCCCGGTCCTTCGATAAAAGCTTGTACGTTCTTATCCCAAGCGCGGATTACTAATTCGCCCATTGTATCTAACTCGGCAAATTGCGCTTCATCGTTGGCATCGGCAGTACATCCCGGACGCAACCCGTCTCCCAAAGAGATGGCTACGTCGTATTGGGCCAAAATGTCGCAAATGTCATCGAAGTGCTCATATAAGAAACTCTCCCGATTATGGATAAGGCACCATTTGCTCATAATACTGCCTCCTCGACTTACGATTCCGCACAAACGTTTATCTGCCAGATGGATGTTCTGCCTGCGAATACCCGCGTGGATAGTGAAATAATCTACTCCCTGTTCGCATTGTTCAATTAATGTATCTTTATAAATTTCCCATGTAAGATCTTCTACTTTACCGTTTACCTTTTCCAATGCCTGGTAGATGGGTACGGTGCCTACCGGAACGGGACAGTTGCGTACAATCCATTCGCGTGTTTCGTGAATATTTTCACCGGTAGACAAATCCATCAAAGTATCGCCTCCCCAGCGGCAACTCCATACTGCTTTTTCTACTTCTTCTTCAATACTGGAAGTTGTAGCTGAGTTGCCGATATTCGTATTGATTTTCACCAAAAAGTTGCGGCCGATAATCATTGGTTCGGCTTCGGGATGATTAATATTGGCAGGCAATACGGCGCGGCCTTCCGCTATTTCCTGACGAACAAACTCAGGAGTTATATGAGTATCGATACCTAATTCCGTACAGTTCATATTTTCCCGTATGGCAACATATTCCATTTCCGGAGTAATGATTCCCTGTTTGGCATAATACATTTGCGAAATCTGTTTGCCCTTTTGTGCACGGTATGGCAGGGCGATGTGTTCGAAACGCAAAGAGTCCAATCTTTTATCATCGCGGCGCATTTTTCCGTATTCTGAAGTGATTTCAGCAAGGCGCTCTATATTTCCCCGTTCAAGTATCCATTTTTCCCGCAAACGCGGCAATCCCTTTTTTAAGTCGATGTTTGCATTAGGGTCGCTGAAAGGTCCGCTTGTATCGTATACATATACCGGAGGATTTTCTGTCATTTTCTTTTCTCCGTTTTCGATGGTTACGGTAGGAGTAAGGTTTACCTTACGCATGGCTACTTGTATTTCCGGAAACAGTTTGCCTTGAATGTATACTTTTTCCGAATTAGGAAACGGGGTTCTCGTGATTTGGTTATTCATGATGATTGATCGATGATGTTTCTTAATTAATTGTTTAAAAATGCGGTAAGCGGTGAACTGGCAGAAGCTTCGAATGAGCCGGCAACACTGCCCAGGCCGCTTTCGTAAGCCATTCTTCCCGCTTCGACAGCCATTTTAAATGCTTTGGCCATTTCTACCGGATTTCCGGCTACGGCAATCGCTGTATTTACAAGACAAGCGGATGCTCCTAGTTCCATAGCTTCGGCGGCGTGGCTGGGTGCGCCTATACCGGCATCAACAACTACCGGTATATTAGCTTGTTCTATAATAATACGTAGGAAGTCTTTGGTCTGTAGCCCTTTATTGGTTCCGATAGGTGCTCCGAGAGGCATAACCGTTGCGGCTCCGGCCTCTTCCAATTGGCGGCAAAGAGTAGGGTCGGCCTGGCAATAAGGCAATACTACAAATCCTAATTTTACTAATTGTTCGGTTGCCTTTAATGTCTCTACCGAATCGGGTAATAAGTAGCGTGGATCGGGATGAATTTCCAGTTTTAACCAGTTTGTACCGAAAGCTTCGCGTGCCATTTGAGCGGCAAATACGGCTTCTTCCGCATCACGAACGCCCGAAGTGTTGGGAAGAAGCTGGATTGTTGGATGAGTAATATGTTTAAGCATATCATCCTCTTTGTCTTCCAATTCGATGCGTTTCATGGCAACGGTTACCATTTCTGTTCCGGAAGCTATGATTGCCTCTTCCATAAGTGTGTTTGAATCAAATTTTCCTGTTCCAAGGAACAGGCGGGAATGAAATTCTTTTCCCGCAATGATTAATTTTTCCATATTCGTTTTCATTTGGCCGCAAATGAATGCGAATGGTTGCGGTTTTAAACGCAGATTATCGCATATCAACGCGGATACTTTTTTATGTTTTTATTTTATATATTGCTTACGTACACTTGTTCCTTTTATACAGATGCAACTGCTTCAATAATAGACTGTTGAAAATAAACATGTGGGTTAATAGGCGTTAGTCTGCATTTAAATATACTTATAATGCTATAATTCGCTGTGTTTCTTTTACGGGGTCTTCCGCATGTAGAATCGTACCCGAAAGAGCAATACCCGTTACACCTGTGTCCATGATGGCAGGAATATCTTCGTAAGTGATACCGCCGATGGCTACGATGGGTAATTGGATACTGGCTTCGTGCATACGCGATATGAGGTTACGATAGCCTTCCAATCCTAATATCGGACTGAGATTCTTTTTAGTTGTAGTGAATCGGAATGGACCACAACCAATATAGTCGGCACCGTCGGCATAGTGTTTTTGTATATCCTCGAATGTGTTTGCCGTGCCTCCTATGATATATTCTTCTCCCAATATTTGCCGTGCCTGAGCTATAGGCATATCATTTTTACCCAAATGGACTCCGTCGGCATGAATTTTTTTTGCTAATTCCACATGATCATCGATGATGAAGATTGTCTCATCATATTGATTGCAAAGCGCCTGTATGCGTAACGCTTCGGTTTCCACTTCTTTTTCGGTGGCATCTTTCATACGAAGCTGAATCCATCGGCATCCCCCTTCCAAAGCCATGCGGGCGGAATCGTAGTAGGAGTATTTGTCGGTGTAGTGAGTGATAAATTGCAGTTGTTTCATTGTTTACCCTCCACAAGCTGCTTTGATGATGATTACATGATCGCCTTCTTGCAACGTATGGTTATTCCATTCGTTACGGGGAATCATTTTATTGTTTACTGCCACAGCGATGCCTTTTTCTGGAAGTTGTAACTGGTGGGTCAATTCCTGCAGGTGAAAAGTGTCGGGCAATTCTGTTTCTTTACTGTTTACATATAGTTTCATACGTTTCAATATTAGTAAATCTATAGTGTAAAGCAAAGAGTTGCGTAATGAAACGCCAAAATGGGAGAGCCTTTTCGTAACAAATCCCTTCGCCGGTACTAACCGAATCAGGTTCATAGGGTGTGATCTCAGCCCATTTACATTGGGCACCCCTTTGTTTTACAATGTGCAAAGATAAAGGAAATTTTATAAATACAACAGTTTTTCTTATTTATTTTATAGAGAAAGAGTTGAGAGGTAGTGGAGAAGGTAGATATAGCGGTCGGGAATGCGTTGCTATGATTATCACCACAGGATGGCGATGGTTGTTTGCGTAATCCTGCGGTGATTCAAGTATGCTGTTCTATATGCTCAAAATTACATACGTTGTTCCACGATTACCCAATCGATAATGTCCCATAGTTTTTTTACATGGTCGGCTCTACGGTTTTGATAATCCAAGTAATAAGCATGTTCCCACACATCGAATCCCAAGAGGGGTTTCATGCCTTTACGTAGCGGGTTGCTGCCATTTGCTTCTTTAGTTATGTGCAGTTTTCCGTTATGATCGATGCTGAGCCACGCCCATCCGGATCCGAACAAGCTTATTGAAGCTTCTTCCATTTGCTTTTTCATCTCTTCGAAGCTACCGAAATCCCGGTTAATGGCTTCAGCGAGTTCTCCTTTTGGTTCTGTCTGTTTCTGGAGCGGAGTGAATTGGAGGAAATAAAGAGTATGGTTCAATACTTGTCCGGCATTATTGAAAATAGCTCCGTCGGGAGCGGTTTCTACAATTTCTTCAATTGTTTTTCCTTCGAAATCGGTTCCTTTTACTAAGTTATTCAGGTTATTTACATAAGTTTGTAAATGTTTTCCGTAATGGAAATCAATCGTCTCACTACTTATTACCGGTTCTAGTGAATCGTGTGGATAAGGGAGTTGCGGCATTTGATAATTCATAATCATACAAATTAAAGGGGTTAATATATTTAAGTTCATCATCTGATATTTTTTAAGATTACATATAAAGAAAACAAGCCATTCGCTTAAAAAGTTCGAGAGCTGGAGTGAAAAAGAATATTTGATGAAAAATATTTACTCAATATTGTTGTGCACAAACGCAAGGTCCAAATGTGCACAAATCAGTTCCTCGTTTGTGCACAATGGAGAGTCTCATTTATGCACAAACGACCTTTGTGTTTGTGCACGTTTCTGAAAAGCCTTGTAGTAAAGGCTTTCAGGAGGGATTTTTTCTTTGTTTATAAAAAACTGCATATGAAATAAGTTTACATTTGTGCATCGGATGTATTTTTATAATGAGTGATTCTATTTGGGGACATGCACGGATTGTGGTAAGATAAGGAAGAGGAAAGCATAAATTTTGTGCGCCTGTTTTTCGTGGATTTGTTACTAATCGTGTACTTTTGCAAATAAACAGAATATATAGATGCCTATTAACTATAAAGAAGAATTGAATGAAAGTCAGTATGCCGCCGTGCAATACATCGACGGTCCTTCTCTGGTGATTGCCGGTGCCGGTTCGGGGAAGACACGTGTATTGACTTATAAAATAGCCTATTTGTTAGAGCATGGATATTCTGCCTCTTCCATTTTGGCACTTACTTTTACCAATAAGGCGGCAGAAGAGATGAAGGCGCGTATAGCTCGGCAGGTAGGATGGGAGACGGCTCGCTATTTGTGGATGGGAACGTTTCACTCTATTTTCTCACGTATATTGAGGTCTGAAGCAGAAATCATCGGCTTTACTCCCCATTTCACCATCTACGATCAAGCAGATTCGCGCAGTCTGATTAAGGCAATTATTAAAGAGATGCAATTAGATGATAAGACTTATAAGCCGGCTTCTGTACAAACACGTATTTCCAGAGCGAAGAATCAGCTGGTATTACCCGAAGCTTATGCATCCAACGCTGAAGTTTATAAGGATGATGCGGCGGCGAAGATGCCGGCGGTGCGTGATATCTACCGCCGATATACAGAGCGTTGCCGGCAAGCCGGAGCAATGGATTTCGATGATTTGCTGGTGTATACTTATTTATTGTTTGAGCGCCATCCTGAGGTGTGCCGAAAGTATGCCGAACGTTTCCGGTTTGTATTGGTCGATGAGTATCAGGATACAAATTATGCTCAACATAGCATTGTGTGGCAGCTTACCAGAGAGAGTCAGAAAGTATGTGTGGTAGGAGACGATGCGCAGAGTATTTATTCTTTTCGTGGAGCCAAGATAGAGAACATCCTGAAATTTACCAAGCAATATCAAGGGGCCAAATTATTCAAGTTAGAACAAAATTATCGTTCTACTCAGAATATAGTTGAGGCAGCCAATAGTTTAATTGAAAAAAATCAGCAACAGATACGTAAAGAAGTCTTTTCTGAGAAAGAAAAGGGAGAACCGGTTACTGTATTCAATGCTTATTCGGACGTGGAAGAAGGAGAAATGGTGGTGAACCAGATTGTAGCGTTACGTCGTAAGGAGAAATATGCCTATTCTGATTTTGCCATCCTTTACCGTACCAATGCCCAGTCGCGTATTTTTGAGGAAGCTTTACGAAAACGTTCGTTGCCTTATCGCATTTATGGAGGATTGTCTTTCTATCAGCGAAAAGAAATAAAAGATGTGATTGCTTATTTCCGTTTAGCGGTCAATCCGGCAGATGAAGAGGCGTTCAAGCGGGTGGTTAATTATCCGACACGAGGTATTGGCGATACGACAGTAGGCAAAATTATCGGTGCGGCAACGCAAGCGCATGTCAGTTTGTGGGATGTACTGTGCAACCCTTTACAGTATGGGGTGTCGATAAATAAAGGTACGCATGCCAAATTGCAGACTTTTAAGGAATTAATAGAGACATTTCTTGCTGATGCGGCTGAGAAGGATGCTTATACGGTAGGACAGGAAATTGTTACGCGTTCGGGTATTATGAATGATATTTATCAAGATCGCAGTCCGGAAAATTTAAGTAGACAGGAGAATGTACAGGAATTAATTAATGGTATGCATGATTTTTGTGCTTCTCGTGAAGAGGAAGGAAATACACATATCTCTTTGTCTGATTTTCTTTCGGAAGTATCCTTGCTATCCGACCAAGATATGGATAAGTCGGTAGGGGATGAAAAGGTGACGCTGATGACAATACATTCGGCTAAAGGTTTGGAATTTAAAGCGGTATTTGTGGTTGGGCTGGAAGAAGAACTTTTTCCGAGTGCTATGGCTCAAGGTTCTCCCCGACAGTTGGAAGAGGAGAGGCGCTTATTCTATGTAGCTATCACCCGTGCTGAAGAACATTGTTATTTATCCTTTGCTCGGAGTCGTTTTCGTTATGGTAAGATGGAATTCAGTAGTCCGAGCCGTTTTCTTCGCGATATAGATACGTGTTATCTGCACATGCCGCAGGAAACTTCATTTATGCATAGGGCAGAAAGCGGTGTTTCCCGTTTCCAGGCATCTTGGCGTGAAGAGGAATCAATGGCTAAACGAATCATTCCGGAAAAGCCGAAAGAGGGTATCGTTCGTCCTGCCGTTTCTCGTAATTTAAGCAAGGTGTCCACAGTTTCATCACGTACGGTATCAGGAAACGGAGGGACGGCGGCATCCGTGCAAGCCGGACAGATGATAGAACATGAGCGCTTCGGGTTAGGTGAGGTTCTTAAAGTGGAAGGTACGGGAGAAAACTGTAAAGCAACGGTTCGTTTTCAGCATGCTGGAGAGAAACAATTATTATTGAAGTTTGCCAGATTTAAGGTGATAGGATAAACCGGGGATGTGCAGAACGTTAAAGTAAAGAAATAGCTAATGATGCTAATTTGTTTATTTTAAATAAATTGTATGGTTTTGATTTTGTTATAATTTGATAGGTTCGTATTGTACGGATATGGTGCTATTGGAATTGTTGTATGGTATGTCCATATAAGGATGCGAGTAATGAATAATGTTGAAAATAGATTCTTTGTTGTTGTATTAATTATTGGTTGTTAATGTGGATAAAAGTGATAACTTTTTTAGCATTTGAGGAGTAATCATTCTTTGATATAGTAACTTGAAATATGCTGGATTATATTCAGCTTAAAGTCGTTAAATAAATGGATAAAGCACAAATAGAAAAAGTTCCGTCTCCTTGTTATGTGATGGAAGAAAATCTGCTCAGACAGAATTTGAGTGTGATTAAACAAGTGAAAGAACGCGCAGGAGTAGAGATTATTCTAGCGTTTAAATCCTTTGCCATGTGGAAGTCTTTTTATATATTTAGAGAATATATCGATTATACCACAGCAAGTTCCCCGTATGAAGCTCGTTTAGCATATGAAGAGTTCGGTAGTAAGGCACATACTTATTCTCCGGCTTATACAGAGAACGATTTTCCTCTGATTATGGCGTATAGCAGCCATATTACATTCAACTCCTTTAGTCAGTATCAATGTTTTTATCCTCAAGTTAAAACATATCCGGAAAAAATTTCCTGTGGTATCCGGATTAATCCTGAATATTCGGAAGTAGAAGTGGAACTGTATAATCCTTGTGCGCCTGGTACACGTTTTGGAGTGACGGCAGATATGTTGCCGAAAATTCTTCCTTCCGGGTTAGAAGGCTTTCATTGCCATTGCCATTGCGAAAGCAGCTCATACGAGCTGGAGCGAACCTTGCGGCATATAGAGGAAAAGTTTGGATGTTGGTTTTCTCAAATTAAATGGTTGAACTTGGGAGGAGGCCATTTAATGACTCGTAAGGATTACGACATCGAACATCTTATCAAACTCTTGCAGGAGTTTAAGCAGAAATATCCGGGGCTGCAAGTGATTCTGGAACCGGGATCTGCCTTTACGTGGCAAACAGGACCGTTGGTTTCGACCGTTGTGGATATTGTCGAAAATAAAGGTATCCGTACCGCCATATTAGACGTTAGCTTTACCTGTCACATGCCCGATTGTTTAGAGATGCCTTATCAACCTGTCGTACGCGGAGCGAAAGCGTTGCCTCCCGAAGCGGTAAGAAATGCAGTAAAAGAAGAAAATATATATCGTTTGGGCGGAAATAGCTGTCTGAGCGGCGATTATATGGGAAGTTGGCAATTTGATCATCCGTTAAAGCTAGGGGAGCATATTGTGTTTGAAGATATGGTACATTATACAATGGTGAAAACCAACATGTTTAATGGTATTCAGCATCCGAGTATCGCATTGTTGCATGCTGACGGGCAGTTGGAAATTTACCGTCATTTTTGCTATGAAGATTATAAGAATCGTATGTGTTGATGTAAATTTTTTAATGGAAAAGTTTGTAAGTTTCACAAAAACGTATACCTTTGCATCCGCAAAAGAAAAATAGTCGTTCTTTTTGTTTATATGCGGAAATAGCTCAGTTGGTAGAGCACAACCTTGCCAAGGTTGGGGTCGCGAGTTCGAGTCTCGTTTTCCGCTCTAAAGAGTTCTTATATGTCAGCAGTCAGTTTTGGCTTGTAAGCATGCCCAGGTGGCGGAATGGTAGACGCGCTCGTTTCAGGTGCGAGTGGTTAATAGCCGTGCAAGTTCGAGTCTTGTTCTGGGCACGCCGAAAGACATAATTGGAGAGATGGCGGAATTGGTAGACGCGCTACTTTGAGGGGGTAGTGACAATTATGTCGTGTGAGTTCGAGTCTCATTCTCTTCACGTCGAGGCATTTAGATATGCGGAAATAGCTCAGTTGGTAGAGCACAACCTTGCCAAGGTTGGGGTCGCGAGTTCGAGTCTCGTTTTCCGCTCATAGAAAGGATATCCACTAGTGGGTATCCTTTTTTATTGGAAAGTTTCGAACATTGATAAAAACTAAGGATATTGTTTCTTTTATTAAAAAGATTTTTGTATCGAAAGGCTTGAAACTGGATAGTAAAAAATGTAAATGAGTCCAAGTAGACTTAATATTACATTGAACAAAATCTTTAATTCTACTGTACCTTTTCTTTTTTTTCTCTACCTTTGCAGAGATTAATATATTTAGAAAATGTTCCATAAGAGAATGAATAATTGGAGAGTTCCTAAAGGAAAAGAACTCACGGAATTGGATAAGAAAGTGCTCTTTTATCAGAATAGAGGGTGTTTGGTACCAACCCGGAAATTGATTAAAACTCCCGAGCAAATTGAAGGAATCCGCCGAAGTGGAGTAGTAAATACTGGGGTATTGGATTTAGTGGAAAGGGAGATACGTGCAGGTATGAGCACAGCGGAGATTGATAAATTGGTATATGATTATACGGTTTCACATGGAGCAATTCCTGCTCCACTTAATTATGAAGGTTTCCCGAAAAGCGTATGTACTTCCATTAATGAAGTTGTTTGTCATGGAATACCAAGCGAAGAGGAGATATTAGAGGAGGGAGATATCATAAATGTAGATGTATCTACCATTCTTGACGGATATTATTCTGATGCTTCTCGTATGTTTATAATAGGTAAGACCACTCCGGAAAAGGAAAAACTGGTGCAAGTAACAAAAGAGTGCTTAGTAGAGGGTATGGAGGCGGCCAAGCCTTTTGGTTTTATAGGAGATATTGGTAATGCCATAGAAAAGCATGCAAAAAAGAATGGTTTTTCTGTGGTGCGTGATTTATGCGGGCATGGAGTAGGATTGGAATTTCATGAAGATCCCGAAGTACTTCATTATGGCCGAAAAGGGACGGGGATGTTGTTGGTGCCGGGGATGGTATTTACTATTGAACCCATGATTAATATGGGGGATTGGCACGTTTTTGTCGATGAAGAAGATGGATGGACTGTGGTAACGGAGGATGAATTGCCATCGGCGCAGTGGGAACATACTTTTCTGATGACGGAACATGGTTTGGAAATTTTGACTTATTAATGAGGCGATTAGTCACAGAAATCATTACTTTTGCACACATAAAGAGAAAGATAATACGATGAGTACAATTATATTAGGTATAGAGTCTTCTTGCGATGATACATCGGCAGCTGTTATTAAAGACGGCGTTTTATTGTCGAATGTAGTGGCTAGTCAGGCAGTGCATGAAGCTTATGGAGGGGTAGTCCCGGAATTGGCTTCCCGAGCCCATCAGCAGAATGTTGTACCTGTAGTGCATGAAGCACTGAAACGCGCTGGCGTTACGAAAGAACAATTAAATGCTGTAGCTTTTACCAGAGGGCCAGGATTGATGGGATCTTTGCTGGTTGGTGTTTCCTTTGCTAAAGGATTGGCTTGTTCTCTTGGAATTCCGATGATTGATGTTAACCATTTGCATGGCCATGTGTTAGCTCATTTTATTAAAGCTCCGAATGAAGAGTTTGATCCTCCAGAATTTCCATTTTTATGCTTGTTGGTTTCTGGTGGAAACTCACAAATTATTTTGGTAAAGGCTTATAATGATATGCAGGTTATAGGGCAAACGATAGATGATGCGGCCGGAGAAGCTATTGATAAATGTTCTAAAGTGATGGGATTAGGATATCCGGGCGGCCCGATTATCGATAAACTTGCTCGTCAAGGGAATCCTTCGGCCTATACATTCAGTAAACCTCATATTCCGGATTATAATTATAGTTTTAGCGGTTTAAAAACTTCTTTCTTGTATTCTTTACGGGAGTGGTTACATGAGGATCCGGACTTTATAGAACATCATAAGGAGGATTTGGCAGCTTCGCTAGAAGCTACAGTGGTAGATATATTAATGACTAAACTTCGCAAAGCGGCAAAGGATTTGAATGTAAAAGAAGTAGCTGTTGCAGGTGGTGTTTCCGCTAATAATGGTTTACGAAATGCTTTTAGGGAGTATGCGAAGAAGTATGGGTGGAAAGTGTATATTCCAAAGTTTAGCTATACTACAGATAATGCTGCAATGATAGCTATTACGGGATACTTTAAATATTTGGATAAACAATTTTGTACGATAGATCAACCTGCTTATTCGCGGGTAATAATTTAAAAATCTAAGCTTATGTCAGTAGAAACGAAAGTAATAAGTAGAGAAATTAATGATTTGATGTGGCAGCAGGGTGCTACATTGTCAACAGCTGAAAGTTGCACAGCCGGAAATGTAGCTGCCGCCATTACTTCCATACCAGGAAGTTCTCAATTTTATAAAGGAGGTGTTGTCGGATATTCTAATGAAGTGAAGATAAACTTACTTCATGTGAAATCGGAAACATTGGAAACTTATGGTGCGGTAAGTGAAGAAACGATTATTGAAATGATAAAAGGTGTGATGAATTCGCTGAAAACGGATTATGCGGTAGCTACATCTGGAGTCGCTGGTCCGGGAGGAGGTACGCCGGAAAAACCTGTCGGAACTATTTGGATTGCCGCTGGAAGTGCGAATAAAATTATCACCCAAAAATTAGAGGGAGATGAAGGGCGTGATATGAATGTTGCTCGTGCTACTCATTCTGTACTGCAACTGTTGCATGAGTTGTTAACTAATAAAGACGAAAATAAGGAGGATTAATCGAATTATTTTCTAGAAATGCTTGTATATTAAGAATAAAAGCTCTAAATTTGCACCCTGTTTGAGATAAACAAGAAAAAGAAACTAAAAAATAAGATAGCAATGTCGAAAATTTGTCAAATTACCGGAAAGAAAGCCATGATTGGCAACAATGTTTCACATTCAAAGAGAAGAACCAAAAGAACCTTTGATGTGAACTTGTTTACTAAGAAGTTCTATTATGTAGAGCAGGATTGCTGGATTAGCCTGAATATTTGTGCTAACGGCTTACGTGTTATTAATAAAAAAGGTTTGGATGCGGCTTTGAATGAGGCTGTTGCCAAAGGTTATTGTGATTGGAAAAGCATTAAAATAATTGCTTAAAATTTGGGAGAGTAAGACTTATGGCAAAGAAGGCAAAAGGTAATAGAGTACAGGTAATCCTTGAATGTACAGAACACAAGGATAGTGGTATGCCGGGAACATCTCGTTATATTACTACTAAAAATAGAAAAAATACCACTGAAAGATTGGAACTTAAGAAGTACAATCCGATATTGAAGAGAGTAACAGTACATAAAGAAATTAAATAATATAACCCCATGGCAAAGAAAACAGTCGCAACCCTTCAGACAGGTAAAGAAGGACGTTCTTATACTAAGGTTATCAAAATGGTAAAGTCTCCGAAAACTGGGGCTTACGTTTTTGATGAACAAATGGTTCCGAATGAAAAAGTTCAAGATTTCTTTAAAAAATAATAAGAATCTTATATAATTGAACAATAAAGAGTTCCTTTCATAAAGAATGAAAGGAACTTTTTTTGTTTTACTAACTGATTTATCTTATCTTTGTGGCAATTAAAATAAAAATATTATGGGATTCTTTGATTTTTTCTCAAAAGATAAAAAAGAAACATTGGATAAAGGACTTGCCAAAACGAAAGAAAGCGTTTTTAGCAAGATAACTCGCGCTGTAGCCGGTAAATCTAAGGTAGATGACGAGGTTTTGGATAATCTGGAAGAAGTTTTAGTTACTTCAGATGTTGGAGTGGAGACTACTTTGGAAATCATAAAGCGTATTGAAGAACGCGTAGCTAAGGATAAATATATTAATACTGAAGAACTAAATCGTATACTGAAAGAAGAAATAGCTGCGTTGTTGACTGAAAATAATTCGGTGGATGCGGAGAAATTTGAAACTCCGGAAGATAAAGTTCCTTATGTGATTATGGTTGTAGGAGTGAATGGAGTAGGAAAAACTACAACTATTGGTAAGTTAGCATATCAATTTAAGAAGGCTGGTAAATCTGTATTCTTGGGAGCTGCTGATACATTTCGTGCCGCTGCGGTAGAACAGCTGGTAATTTGGGGAGAACGTGTTGGGGTTCCAGTGATCAAACAAAATATGGGAGCAGATCCGGCTTCGGTGGCGTTTGACACATTGAATTCGGCCGTAGCAAATAAAGCGGATGTTGTAATTATTGATACAGCAGGGCGTTTGCATAATAAAGTTGGGTTAATGAATGAGTTAACCAAAATTAAAAATGTGATGAAGAAAGTGGTACCTCATGCGCCGAATGAAGTTTTGCTTGTATTGGATGGGTCTACCGGGCAAAATGCTTTTGAACAGGCTAAGCAGTTTACTTTGGCGACTGAGGTTACGGCAATGGCAATAACGAAGCTGGATGGAACTGCAAAAGGAGGGGTGGTTATCGGTATCTCCGACCAGTTTAAAATCCCTGTAAAATATATAGGTTTGGGTGAAGGAATGGAGGATTTGCAACTATTCCGTAAGAAAGAGTTTGTTGATTCTTTGTTTGGTGAAGCGAAATGAAGCGTAATACAGTAGATATTATAACGTTAGGCTGTTCTAAAAATCTGGTTGATTCCGAGAAATTGATTCGTCAGTTGGAAATAAACGGATATAAGGTAACACATGATTCGGAAGATCCCAAGGGGGAAATTGCTATAATTAATACTTGTGGATTTATTGGAGATGCGAAGGAAGAGTCTATTAATACTATTCTGGAATTTTGTCAGGCAAAGGAAGAAGGTAATTTGAAGAAACTTTATGTAATGGGATGTTTATCAGAGCGTTATTTAAAGGATTTAACTGTAGAAATTCCTCAAGTCGATAAATTTTATGGTAAGTTTAATTGGAGTGAATTGTTACAGGATCTGGGTAAAGCTTATCATTATGAATTGCAGTCTGAAAGAAGTTTGACAACACCTTCTCATTATGCTTATCTTAAAATATCGGAAGGGTGTGACCGTAAATGTTCCTATTGTGCAATTCCGATTATAACGGGAAAGCATGTGTCACGTCCGATTGAAGAAATTCTTGAGGAAGTGAAATCTTTGGTAAAAAAAGGGGTGAAAGAATTTCAGGTAATAGCGCAGGAACTAACTTTTTATGGAATTGATTTGTATAAGAAACAAATGCTTCCGGAATTAATAGAGCGCTTAGCAGATATTGAAGGGGTGGAATGGATTCGTTTACATTATGCTTATCCGGCACATTTTCCTGAAGAACTTTTCAGAGTTATGCGAGAAAGAGATAATGTATGTAAATATATGGATATCGCATTGCAACATATCAGTGATAATATGCTGAGTAGAATGCGTAGGCAAGTTACGAAACTTGAAACCTATCGATTAATTCAACGTTTTAGAGAAGAAGTACCTGGTATTCATTTGCGTACGACTCTAATGGTTGGGTATCCGGGAGAGGAGGAAGCAGATTTTGAGGAGTTGAAGGAGTTTGTCAGACAGATGAAATTCGATAGAATGGGTGCTTTTGCTTATTCTGAAGAAGAGGGGACTTATGCTGCTGAACATTATGTGGATTCTGTTCCAAATGAAATTAAACAACGCAGGTTGAATGAATTGATGAGTATTCAGCAGGAGATTTCAGCAGAGTTGAGTGAGAAAAAGATTGGAAAGAAATACAAGGTAATTATTGACCGAATTGAGGGGAATTTTTATGTAGGTCGTACGGAGTATGATTCTCCGGAGGTGGATCCGGAAGTTCTTATTTCTTGTAGTGAAAAACAGTTGTCAATAGGCTCGTTTTATGAGGTGGAAATTATTTCTGCCGATGATTTTGATTTGTATGCTTCGGTTCTTTCATAAGTGTAAGCAAGATTAGTGTTAATGATTAAATTGATAGCCTTGAATAATAAAGAATTTATATCGGAATTGTCTAATCGACTTAACTATACAATTAAAGATACTTCGGATTTGGTACAACTTGTTACGGCTGCAATGATCGAGCAATTGCAAGCTGGAAATATTGTTTCAATTCAAGGATTTGGCTCTTTTGAAGTAAAAAAGAAAATGGAACGCATATTAGTTAATCCAGTAACAAAAAAGCGTTTACTTATTCCTCCGAAACTAGTTTTAACTTTTAAACCAAGTACCCTGTTGAAAGAGAAGTTTAAATGAGGTAAAAGACTATGAATGATAAAATTACATTGCAAGATATCATTAATTTGCTTGTCCAAAGACAAAATATAGCTAGAAAAGATGCTGAAGCTTTTGTAAAGGCTATGTTTGATTTGATAGAGGAAGTCTTGGAGAGTGAAAGGTATGTGAAGGTAAAAGGACTTGGTGTGTTTAAACTTACTGAAGTCGAAAGCCGGAAGAGTGTGAATGTAAATACTGGAGAACGTTTTGAGATTCAAGGTCATTCAAAAATATCGTTTACTCCCGATTCTGTGGTTAGAGATCTGATAAATAAGCCTTTTTCTCATTTTGAGACGGTTACTTTAAATGAAGGTCTGATTTTTGATGATACATTCGAGGGGATAGAAGCGGATTCGAATAAGTTGGATGAAGAGGTGGAGAATTCAGAAACTTTTATAGCCTTTGAAGAGATGAAAAATCTGTCTGGTAAAGTAGAAGATGAGAAAAAAGAATTAGAATTAAATAGAATTATATCATCTTCTACAGAAGCAAGGGTTGAAGTGCCTCAAAAAATAGCGGATGAAAAATTAGAATATGGGAAAAAGTTGAAGACTGAAGAAACGGGAGAAAATGGAATTAAATTGAATAAAGCAGATACCAAAGTACGTAAAGGCTGGTATGTGATTCTTATATTACTATGCATTTGCGTATTAGTAGGATATAAACTATATAATGTGAACGAGGTCGAACCGGTATCAAAGATTTTGGATGCTCGAGCAATTGATCCGGAACCAAGCTTACAACCGATTCCATCGAAATTATTAAAGAGAGATACATTAATCTTTGATACTATAAGAAGTATGAAAGGAGATAATGTTTCTATCAGAAAAGAATTTGTTGGAAATAAAGACTCTGTTAGGAGAAAAGCTGCATTGCCAATGGAGACACTTTCGGCACAAGTAGAATATAATATAGTAGGTGTTCTACAAAATCATACTATAAGTGGAGGTGAAACTTTGCGTAAGATTTCTTTAAGATATTATGGGAGTAAGGAACTTTTTACTTATATAGTACAATATAATTCGGATATAATTAAAAATCCGGATAATGTTCCGATTGGAACGGTGATTAAAATCCCGAAATTGAAACAAAAATAATATATAAAAAGATGGAAGAAAGAGATCCTCGTCCCTATTTTATAATTATAATAATTTTAGTTATTATAGCTTTAATAAGTGTATTATTGTTTTTTATAATGCCAGAAATGATTGAACGCATATTGTTTTAATTACAAATACTCTTAAAATCTAAGTCTTTAGAATCTTTTTTAGTAAATATTAATTGTTTCTGTTAATTATAAAGCGTATTTTTGGCCAGCAAAAAAGTGGAGGAGACAGTTAATTAAGGAAGTAATTATATTTCTTTCGGAATAGAAATAAAATAAATAATTTAATGAATTATGACTGAAGCAATTGATATTCGTGAATTAAACGAACGGATTGAGAAACAAAGTGCATTTGTTACGAACCTGATGACAGGTATGGATCAGGTGATTGTAGGACAAAAACATTTAGTAGAGTCTTTATTAATAGGTTTGTTATCTGACGGGCATGTTTTATTAGAGGGCGTTCCTGGTTTGGCAAAAACATTGGCAATTAAAACATTGGCGTCATTGATTGATGCTAAATACAGTCGTATACAGTTTACACCTGATTTATTACCGGCTGATGTGATAGGTACGATGATTTATAGTCAAAAGGAAGAACTTTTTATTGCAAATAAAGGACCGATATTTGCTAATTTTGTGTTAGCTGACGAAATTAACCGTGCTCCAGCTAAAGTGCAAAGTGCTTTGCTCGAAGCTATGCAGGAACGTCAGGTAACATTGAGTAAAGAGACATTTGCATTACCGGAACCATTCTTAGTGTTGGCTACCCAGAATCCGATAGAGCAGGAAGGTACCTATCCTCTTCCTGAAGCTCAGGTTGACCGTTTTATGTTGAAAGTAATTATTGATTATCCAAAATTGGAAGAAGAGAAAAAAATTATTCGTCAGAATATTTCTGGTGAAAAAATAACTGTACGTCCAATACTGCGTAGTGAAGAGATTTTGGAAGCACGTAATGTGGTCCGTCAGGTATATTTGGATGAGAAAATAGAACAATACATTGCTGATATTGTATTTGCAACACGCTATCCGTCTAAGTATGGATTAAAAGAACTGGAAGATTTGATTTCATTCGGAGGTTCTCCGCGAGCATCTATAAATCTTGCTTTGGCAGCTCGTACTTATGCTTTTATTAAACGTCGTGGTTATGTAATACCAGAAGATGTTCGGGCTGTTGCACATGATGTACTCCGTCATCGTATTGGTTTGACTTATGAGGCTGAGGCAAGCAATGTGAATTCAGACGAAATTATAAGTAAAATTTTAAATAAGGTTGAGGTACCTTAAATAGATAATGGAAACGAACGAACTTTTGAAGCGGGTTCGCCAAATTGAGATAAAGACTCGCGGATTATCAAGCAATATTTTCGCAGGGCAGTACCATTCAGCGTTTAAAGGACGTGGAATGGCTTTTTCTGAGGTCCGCGAATATCAATATGGTGATGATGTCCGGGATATTGATTGGAATGTGACAGCTCGGTTCGATAAACCTTATATAAAGGTTTTTGAAGAAGAACGTGAGTTAACTGTTATGTTATTGATTGATGTATCTGCTAGTCTGGATTTTGGTACCATAAAACAAATGAAAAAAGATATGATTACCGAAATTGCGGCAACTTTAGCTTTTTCTGCTATTCAAAATAATGATAAAATTGGAGTCATTTTCTTTTCGGATAAAATAGAAAAGTTTATTCCTCCTAAAAAGGGACGTAAACATATTCTTTATATTATTAGAGAACTAATAGACTTTAAACCGGAAAGTCAACGTACGGATATAAAATTAGTTATTGAATATTTAACGAATGTAATAAATAAACGTTGTACGGCATTTCTTTTGAGTGATTTTATTGTCCAGCAGGATTTTCGCAATGCATTAACTATTGCAAACCGTAAGCATGATATTGTGGCAATTCAAGTCTATGATCGTAGAATTGAAGAGTTGCCTGATGTCGGTTTGATGAAAGTTAGGGATGCGGAAACTGGTCATATGCAATATATTGATACGTCATCATCAATGTTAAGACGAATACATCATGAATGGTGGATAAAAAAACAAGCTCAATTGAATGAAGTATTTACGAAAAGTAATGTGGATTCTGTTTCTATCCGTACAGATCAGGATTATGTGAAGTCGCTTTTAAATCTGTTTGCTAAACGAAATTAGTTGATAATGAATAAGAAGACATTTTTACATAGAGGATTAATCTTGAGCCTTTTGCTGTGTTTGTTAGTTTTTCCTATAAATGCACAAAATGTAACGGTGGATGTGAGTATTGATTCATTGCAATTATTTATTGGCCAGCAGGCAAAAATAAAGTTGGAAGTAAGTTATGATGCGAATCAAAAAATGAGATTGCCTGTTTTTAATGATACAATTATCACGGGAGTAGAAGTGGTAGATATAGCGAAGCCTGATACGCAGTTTTTAAATGATAAAAAAAGGTTGCTGATAATGCAGGAGTATACGATAACTTCTTTTGATTCGGCTCTTTATTATTTGCCTCCTTTTGAGGTATTAGTAGATGATAAACCCTATTACTCGAAAAGTTTGGCATTGAATGTACTTTCAATTCCAGTAGATACTTTGCATCCTGATCAGTTCTTTGGTCCGAAAGATATCATGAAGCCTCCTTTTGCTTGGGAAGATTGGGAGTTAATTATTTGGTTTTCATTAATTTCTATACCTTTTATTATATTAATAATTTACTTGGTGGTAAGATATAACGATAATAAGCCTATAATTAGAACAATAAAAATAGAACCGAAACTTCCTCCTCATCAGCAAGCGATGAAGAAGATTGAGCGTATAAAGGCTGAGAAAAGCTGGCAGAAAGGAGAACATAAGGCTTATTATACGGAATTGACAGATACGATACGTACTTATATTAAAGATCGTTTTGGATTTAATGCATTAGAAATGACTTCTTCGGAGATTGTGGATCGTTTACTTCAGGAAAAGGATACAAAACTAATAAAAGAGTTAAAGACTTTATTTCAGACTGCTGATTTAGTAAAATTTGCCAAGCATAATCCGTTAATTAATGAAAATGATATGAATCTGGTGAATGCTATTGATTTCATTAATCAGACAAAAGTTGAAATTGATCCGAATATAAAACAGCAACCAATGGAAATTACTGTTGAAGAAAAGCGTTCTCGTAGGGCTAAAATTATGTTGCTTTCTATAATAGTCGTTTTATCTGTTGCTGTAATTGGTATGTTGTTTGTCATTCTTCGGGATATTTATAATTTATGTTTTTAATAAAGTAAAAGATGATTTTTGCGAATATAGAATATCTATTTTTATTTCTGTTGCTTATACCGTATATTATATGGTATATTTTGAAGAGAAGTAAGAATGAACCTGCCCTGCAAGTTTCGGATACTCATATGTATACATATGCTCCGAGGAGTTACAAGATTTATTTGTTGCATTTTCCTTTTATTTTAAGGATTATTGCATTGAGTATGATTATCTTAGTACTGGCACGTCCGCAAACGACTGATAATTGGCAAAATACAGAAGTGGAAGGTATTGACATAATGTTGGCAATGGACGTGTCTACAAGTATGTTAGCTGAGGATTTGAAACCGAATCGTCTGGAAGCCGCTAAACAAGTAGCAGCGGAATTTATAAATGGCCGGCCAAATGACAATATAGGATTAACGATTTTTGCTGGAGAGGCTTTTACACAATGTCCTCTTACTGTGGATCATGCAGTTCTTTTAAATTTGTTTGATGGAATAAAATGTGATATTGCTCAGCGTGGTTTAATAGAGGATGGAACAGCGATAGGTATGGGTATTGCTAATGCTGTAACTCGTTTAAAAGATAGTAAGGCTAAATCGAAAGTTGTCATACTTTTAACGGATGGATCGAACAATAAAGGAGATATTTCTCCATTAACTGCAGCAGAGATTGCTAAAAACTTTGGTATCAGAGTGTATACAATTGGCGTGGGGACGAATGGAACTGCTCCATATCCTATATTAACTTATGCTGGAACTCAATATATGAATATGCCTGTAGAGATTGATGAGTCGACTTTGACTCAGATTGCAGGGATTGCTAATGGTAATTATTTCCGAGCTACTAGTAATTCGAAGTTAAAGGAAGTTTATGAAGAAATAGATAAACTGGAAAAGACAAAACTGAATGTAAAGGAGTTTAGCAAGCGTAAAGAAGAATATCAACTCTTTGCATGGGTTGCACTTTTTTGTATATTAGGTGAAGTATTATTGCGTAATTCTGTTTTGAAAAAAATACCTTAAAATTGAAAAGGAGATAGATTATGTTTCGATTTGCAGATCCGACATATTTGTATACGTTGATTATATTGCCATTTTTGGCTATATTTTATTTTTATTCTAATTATCGGCGTAGAAAGAATATTCGTAAATATGGAGATCCTGAATTGATAGAAAGTTTAATGCCGGAGGTTTCTAAATATCGTCCGGATGTTAAATTTTGGATTGTATTAATAACGTTGGGATTGATTATTGTGATGATTTCACGCCCTCAGTTTGGTTCTAAGATGGAGACGGTAAAAAGGAGCGGAGTGGAGGTTGTGATAGCCTTGGATATTTCCAATTCAATGCTTGCCCAAGATGTTATTCCAAGTCGATTGGATAAATCAAAAAAGCTTGTATCCAGAATGGTTGATGAATTTACTAATGATAAAATAGGGCTGATTGTTTTTGCAGGAGATGCTTTTACTCAGCTGCCTATAACGAGTGACTATATTTCAGCTAAAATGTTTTTGGAATCAATATCTCCTGCATTGATAAGTAGTCAAGGTACAAATATTGGTGGTGCTATTCGTTTGGCAATAAGAAGTTTTACTCCTCAAGAAGGGGTAGGTCGTGCTATAGTAGTAATAACTGATGGTGAAAATCATGAGGGTGGGGCTATAGAAGCAGCGAAAGAAGCTGCTGAGAAGGGTATAAAAGTATATGTGTTAGGAGTTGGTTCTCCTGAAGGATCGCCCATCCCTATAAGAGGAAGTAATGATTTTCGTAAAAATAAAGATGGCAATGTTATTGTTACACGTTTGAATGAAGAAATGTGCCAAGAAATAGCTAAGGCTGGTAATGGAGGATATATCAGGGTGGATAATTCAAATTCTGTGCAAAGGGCATTACAAAAAGAAATTGAGAAGTTAGCAAAAGCTGATGTTGAGAGTACTATATATACCGAATTTGATGAACAATTTCAAGTAATTGCTTGGGTAATATTCTTTTTGTTATTAATAGAAATGTTGATTTTGGAGAAAAAGAATCCTTTATTTAAAAATATAAAGTTTTTTCGTTAATAAAGAAAGTATGGTGCAAAGATATATATTGTTATTGATATTCATGTTATTAGGAGGGATCTCTTCTGCTCAAAAAAGTGAAAGAGATTATCTTCGTAGTGGAAATAGATTGTATAAGGATAGTTTATTTATTAAAGCTGAGATTGATTATCGTAAAGCATTGGATACTAATCCTAAGTTAACTGAAGCTCTATATAATTTAGGTAATGCCTTAATGATGCAACAGAAAGGTAATGAAGCCATAGAGCAATATGATGCTGCTTCTAAAGTGGAGACGAATAAAATGAAGTTGTCGAAGATTTATCATAATATGGGAGTCCTACTACAGGCTTCGAAACAATATCCGTTATGTATAGAAGCTTATAAGAAAGCATTGCGTAATAATCCTGATGATGATGAAACAAGATATAATTTGGCTTTAGCGCAAAAAATGTTAAAGAATCAGAAACAAGATAATAATCAACAACAGAATCAAGAGAATAAGAATCAGAATAAGGAGGAAAATAAGAAGGACGAGCAAAATAAAGATAAGCCGAATCAAGATCAAAAGAACCAAGATGAAAAAGAATCACAGAAGCAACCTCAGAATCAGATGTCTAAGGAAAATGCTTTACAACTGTTGAATGCAGTTATGCAAGATGAAAAAGAGGTTCAAGATAAGGTGAAGAAGCAATTGCAGGTTAAAGGTAAGAAATTTGATAAGGATTGGTAATGATGAATAATAATAAAATGGGTAAGATGAAAAGGTTAATCTTTCTATATGTATGCATAATAATTGGTGTAAATGTTTATGCGGATGATATACGTTTTATTGCTTCAGCACCAGATGTTGTTGTAAATGGGGAACAATTCAAATTGACTTTTACGATTAATACACAAAAGGTGAAAGATTTTCGTGCTCCGGTAATAAATGATTTTGAAGTGTTAATGGGACCTAGTCGGTCGCAGCAAAGCAGTACGCAAATAATAAATGGAAATTATTCCTCAACGAGTTCCATAACATATACTTATGTTTTGATGCCTAAAGCAGAAGGTTCCTTTGTGATTCCTAGTGCAACGATTGTTGCGGATGGGGATAATATTAAATCAAATTCGGTGAAAATAAAGGTCTTACCTTCGGATCAAACAAGTGGAGCGGGAAATGCAAGGTCTACACGAAATGGCGTTTCACAAACCTCATCAGCAGGGAATAAAATATCTGATAGGGATTTATTTATAACAGCAACAGCAAGTAAGACAAATGTATATGAGCAAGAAGCTATTCTTTTGACTTATAAGGTTTATACAGTATTGAATTTAACTAGTTTACAAGGTAAAATGCCTGACTTAAAGGGATTTCATACGCAGGAAGTTGAGTTACCAAGGTCTAAAACTTTTTCTTTAGAGCATTATAATGGAAGAAACTATAAAACAGTTGTATGGAGTCAGTATATCCTTTTTCCTCAGCAATCGGGAAAGTTAGAAGTTCCTTCTATAACATTTGAGGGAATTATAGCTCAACAGCTCCATTCTGATGATCCTTTTGAGGCTTTTTTTAATGGAGGTTCTAATTTTGTGGAGATAACCAAGGTCATTAATACTCCTAAAATCGTTATAAATGTAAATCCTTTACCTGCAGGAAAACCTGCTAATTTTTCTGGAGCAGTAGGAGAATTTTCTATTAATTCATCCATCAATACAGAAGAGCTTAAGACGAATGATGCTGTAACGATAAAAGTTGTAATTTCTGGAACTGGTAATATGAAATTGATTTCTACTCCACAAGTAGATTTTCCTAAAGATTTTGAAATATATGATCCAAAGATTGATAACAAGTTTACTTTAACCAAGAACGGTTTATCAGGAAATAAAGTTATTGAATATTTAGCAATACCCCGTCATGCCGGAAATTACCAGATTCCTTCTATAGAGTTTACGTATTTTGATTTAAAAACTAAGAGTTATAAAACTCTTAAAACGCAAGATTATGAGTTAAAAGTAACGAAAGGTAAGGGAAATGCAGATCAAGCTTTGGCAGATTTTACTAATAAGGAAGATTTGAAGATACTTGGAAAAGATATTCATTTTATAAAGATGAATGATGATTCATTAAAGTATAAAGGAGAATTCTTTTGGGGGTCGGGAACTTATTATCTCTACTATATAGTTCCTTTATGCTTATTGATTCTTTTTGTTATTATATATAGAAAACAAGCTGTTGAAAATGCTAATATGGCCAAAGTCCGAATTAAAAAGGCGAATAAAATAGCTACAAAGCGTATGAGGTATGCGAATAAATTGCTTTCCGAAAATAAAAAAAATGAGTTTTATGATGAGGTCTTAAAAGCATTATGGGGATACATTAGTGATAAGTTAAATATTCCAGTTTCGCAGCTTTCAAAAGATAATATAGAGTCTGAGTTGTCCAAATATGGTATATCTCAGGAACTTATCGGAAACTTTATTGAGACTTTAAATGAATGTGAATTTGCCCGTTATGCTCCTGGAGATGAAAATAAGGCCATGGATAAGGTATATGAATCAGCTATAGATGTAATTAGTAAGATGGAGAATCAGATAAAACATTGATAGAGTTAATTAAAATAGGAGATAAATATATGAAAAAAGTTATTATATTTTGTTTTTTTGTTGTTTCTGTAGCATATATTTATGCTCAAAAGAGTTCAATAGTGGTAGATTCTCAGAAAGTCAAGATAGCATCTTTAGATCATAAAAAAATAAAGACAAATATTCCCTTGACAAAAGCTCAGGCAGACAGCGCATATATTCGTGGTGATTATGTATCAGCTATAGCTATTTATGAAGAGATATTAGCTAACAAGGGAGAATCTGCGGATATATATTATAATCTGGGAAATAGCTATTATAAAAATAATAATATATCAAAATCTCTTTTAAATTTGGAAAGAGCTTTGTTATTAGATCCTGGAGATAGTGATATTCGATTTAATTTAGATTTAGTAAGAAGTAAAACAGTTGATAAAGTAGCTTTTGTTAATGAAGTATTTTTTGTTACTTGGTTTCACTCAATAAGAAATTGGATGAGTGCTGATCAATGGGGGAAAGTTGCGATAGCTTCTTTTTTTGTTTTTACTATTTCAGTTTCCTTATATATCTTTGGGAAGAAAATAGGTTTTAAGAAAATAGGTTTTATTGTGGCTATTTTTGCTTTTATAATAGTTATCTTAGCTAATACTCTTGCGTATTTTCAAAAAAAATCGTTATTAGATCGGAGAAATGCTATAATAATGGTTCCAAGTGTTACGGTGAAAAGCACTCCTACTGAAGGAGGGACAGATTTATTTATTTTACATGAAGGTCATAAAATAAATATAAAAGATTCCTATATGAGAGATTGGGTTGAAATTAGATTAGAAGATGGAAATGTAGGATGGGTTCCTGTATCTGTTATTGAAATAATTTAATATATATTAATTGCTAATGGAGTATGCTAAGAATATATTTATAGAAAATGTAAAAGATACATTTTTAAATATATGGTTGTGGATTCCATTGATGGTTGCTATATTTTATATTTTAATTAAAAATAATTCTTGGAAAAGATTTTTAGTCAATTTGTTCTCAATATTATTTCTTCTTATGTTGAGTTTACGGATTGCAAAACAGTGGGTAGGAGAGAAAGAAGAATTTATAAGTGTAGTTGTTGCTATAGGATGCTTTTTACTTTGTCTTATTCGGAGTCTGAAGTTTATAATATTTGTTTTGCTATGTTTTATTGGACTTCTAGTTGTTTTTTGGAATATAGAAGATATAATATATCAGTTTATTCAAGGATTATTAATCTCTAGTTTTGTGTATTTGTTGAGTCTGTATATCATAAACTGTATAGTCAAGGAACGAAGTAATTATATCTCGGATGAATATACCAAAGCAGGATATCTAGTAGGTGACGTTAATTTACTCATTTTATTTATATGTTTTATTTTAAATTTAATTCTTCTGATTAGTTTATTTAAATTGATATATATAATAACATAATTTTGATTGTGTATTAAACTCTTGGTATTTTTCTTTAAAAAAGTCACTTTTTTCTTTGTTGATATACTATCTTTTATTACATTTATTGCGTGATAATTCTCACGAGTATATAACCTTATAAATTATTATATTATGGATAGAACAATAACATTTAATGAGCTTCGTAAAATTAAAGATTCGTTACCTAATGGGAGTATGCATAGAATTGCAGATGAGCTAAATTTAGATGTTGAAACTGTTCGCAATTTCTTTGGGGGACAGAATTTTAAAGATGGAAAAAGTGTTGGATTCCATTTAGAAGCAGGTCCTGGTGGGGGAATTGTGAAATTGGATGATACTACAGTGTTAGATAGAGCCTTAGAAATTTTAGATGAATTGAAGATAAATTATATGGAACAAGAAGAAGTTACAAATGGTTAAGAGTAATAGAGCAAACCACGATTTTAGCCGTAAGATTTGCCATCTCTTAGGAATTTCAGTGTTTCACTTTTTTATACGCATAAATAGTAAGTTTCTTTTGAGAGAGAAACTTACTATTTGTTTTTTATCCTTGTGGGGAGGTTTCACGGATTAGTTAGGGTTGTAAACCGTTCAATTGAGTGTAAGGCTAGTACTTCCTGAAGATCCTCAATATCAAGCTTTTCGGCCAGTTCCTGATGAATGACTTACAATCTTATAGTTCGTAATAGGGTGGGAAGGGTCATCAATACCATAAAACAGTTGGTAATGGAGATTACCCATTAAGGTGCTCGATGAGTTTAAGGTCTGAAAAAGCTAGTGTATGCTTCTGCACTTTTTATGCTTTTCTGCTCCTTCCTGTTAAAATGAGGCCGATTTAATTCGGGACATTCAGGAAATACTATAAAATTAGCCAACTAATTCAAGCTCAAAGTATTGCGAATTAGTTGGCTTTTTTGTATCTTTAGATATTGCCCCGAAAATAAGGTTTAGCAGCCAAAACGGGGGAAATACCCAAACTAAGATATGGCTAAGATACAAAATGTTTCCGAAATTCACCCTACTTTGGGTTTTACAGAGTTCGATATTCTTGAAAAATACCGCAAAAGTTTTAAGGAGAGCGAACTTGGGCGTCTTCACTCCGTGTTTCCATTTGACAGTATATCAAAAGAAGTCGGTCTATCACAGCACCGCCTGGGACGCAGGAACTGTTTCAGTCCTACCTTCCGTATATTTATTACGTAGACATCGAAGGTGAAGGCTACGCGATTGTTTGCATAAATGCCGGTAAAGCCACCGGCAGCTTTCCCATAGAAGTTTTATATCGGTAGGAAAACGCATATGGCTTTCGTAACAAGTGGCATCAGTCATACATACATGAAGATTCTTTAGATAAGGCTTCCAACATTGGTCTAGAACTTCCTGTAGGGATTCTATAATATATATTATGTTTAATAATATTGTAATATAAAAAAGATTGCCAATTTGCGATTAGCAAATTGGCAATCATAACTAATTATTCATAAGTTTCTCGATTTCTTCAAATTCTTTGCCCATGTTTAACTTGTAATAAATTGTATATAAACCATTAATCCATAATTCTTTATTGTCAGGTTTTAATTGGCGAGCTTTTTCATAATATGGCTTAGCATTTTCATAGAATTGTTTAATTTTAATTTGTTCCTCTTGATATTTTGGATCATTTAAATCTGATGTTGCTTTTTCTGCATATTCGAGACCTTGTTGACAATAACTTAATCCTAAGTTTGAATAAGCTTCAGCATAATTAGGATCAGTTTCAATCGTTTTTTTGTAAGCTTCAATAGCTTTATCATAATCTTTCATGTTCTGATAAAGATAACCTTTTACATACAAATAAAATGGAGTCTCTCCATTCTTTGCTATCATATTATTTGCAAAGTCTAAAGCTTCGCTATATTTGCCAGTGTTTGAATAATAGTCAACTAAATGTCCGAAAAAAAATGAGTGATCAGGAAATTTCTCTACACCCTTTTTTAATGTATTTAACCAACTAACAGTATCCCCTAGTGTTTTGTAAGCTGTTGCTTCAAATTCTAATCCAAATTTACCGTTTTCTTTATCTTCAGCAGCTAATTGAGAATATTTTAGAGCTTGCTGATAATTTGCTTTTTGGGCTTCAGGATTATTTTGATTATTTTGAGCCATTTTTATTGCAGCTAGAGTAGCATAATATGCAATCATATTAAGGAATGTATCTGTAGCCATTAGATTTTCACTTTCTAATATAGGACTTTTTGCAGAATCAATGTACATAGAAAAAAATTTATATGCCTCAGGATTTTTATTCTCATTAAAATAATATACGCCTCCATTGATAAGGTTAGGTCGTTCAATTTTCATTATTTCAGAATTAGGCTTTCTAAATTTAATTTTCACTTTGCCTTTTGCATCAGGTATTTGTTCTAGTTCATCACATTTTGTGAAGTATTCAAACATTTTGTAAATGCTATTATACATTTTAGTTGTATCAAAAGCTTGTTTTAAATAAGCTTTTGTGTTTTCTTCTTCGCTAATTTTTTTTTGAATATACCCTGCAACATTCCATGTATTTGCTTGGTTTTTAGTTTCATCATTAGCCAATGCTTGATTGATTAAATTTTCAGCTTGGGAAAATTTTTTGCTATCTGCTAGGCTTTTAGCTTCTTTAACGGCTTTGACTTGAGCAAAAGTCATATAAGATACCATCAATAAAGCAACTGAAAATAATACTTTTTTCATGATTTTGATCGATTAAATTTTACTTAATTCTATTTTTTTATTTTAGTTCATTTTGATTCTGCAGATTCTATTTGTTCATTCATATTTATTAATGAATCATCTTCATTTTCGGAGTTCACTTTACAAACAGAAGCGATTTGGTCGTTTCTCTTTTCTAGATTAATCAATTTTACTCCTTGAGTAGCACGTCCCATTATGCGTACATTTGCAACTTTTAGACGAAGTGTGATACCTGATTTATTAATAATCATCAAATCATTATCGTCTGTTACTGTTTTTATAGCAACTAGTTTACCTGTTTTTGCTGTAATATTTAGTGTTTTAACGCCTTTCCCTCCTCGATTAGTTTTACGATAGTCTTCAATATCAGATCGTTTTCCATATCCTTGTTCTGAAACCACCATAATAGATTCTTTTTTCATATCTTTTATGCAAATCATTCCAATAACTTCATCTCTACCGTCTTCATCAAGCGTTATACCTTTAACTCCTGTAGCAGTACGACCCATTTCTCGAACCGAACTTTCATGAAAACGAATGGCACGTCCATTACGGTTGGCTATAATAATATCGTTATCACCATTTGTCATTCTGACAGCTATAACACGATCGTCTTCACGAATAGTTATTGCATTTACTCCATTTTGACGGGGACGTGAGTACTGTTCCAAGCATGTTTTCTTAACAACTCCGTTTTTAGTACAAAAAATTAAATAATGACTATTGATAAATTCTGTGTCTGTCAGATTTTTCACTCTGACAAAAGCATTTACAGCATCATCGGCATCAATATTTAAAAGATTTTGAATTGCTCGTCCTTTTGTATTTTTGGCTCCTTCAGGTATTTCATATACTTTTAACCAATAGCATTTACCTTTCTGGGTAAAAAATAGCATAGTATTATGCATGGTTGCTGGATAGATATATTCTACAAAATCTTCATCACGCGTTTCTGTTCCTTTAGCTCCCACTCCGCCTCTGTTTTGTGCCCGGAATTCACTAAGCGGGGTACGTTTTATATATCCTAAATGAGAAATTGTAATTACCATTTCATCGTCGGCGTAGAAATCTTCTGGATTAAATTCTTCTGAAGAATATACAATCTCAGAACGTCTTTCATCTCCGTATTTTTCTTTCACTTCTATTAGTTCGTCTTTAATGACTTTTTTACATAAATTTTCATTGGAAAGTATTTCTTCATAATAAGAAATTTGTTTCATAATGTCTTCATATTCATTATGTAACTGATCTTGAAGAAGACCTGTTAATTGACGAAGTCGCATTTCAACAATAGCCCGTGACTGAAGATCTGATAATTGGAAACGGTTCATTAAATTTTCAATAGCTTCATTCGGTGTTTTTGCAGCACGTATAATATGTACTACTTCATCAATATTATCAGAAGCAATAATTAGTCCTTCCAAAATATGTGCTCGTTCTTTTGCTTTTCTAAGATCATATTCTGTGCGGCGAATAACCACTTCATGGCGATGTTCTACAAAATATTTGATGCAATCTTTCAAGCTTAAAGTTTTAGGACGTCCGTGAACCAAGGCAATTGTATTGACCCCAAATGAGGTTTGTAACGCTGTCATTTTGTATAATTTATTTAAAACTACACTTGCATTGGCATCTCGTTTAATATCAATTACAATACGCATGCCTTCGCGATCGGATTCATCATTAGCGTTAGAAATACCTTCAATTCTTTTTTCATTAACCAAGTCTGCAATATTTTTTATTAACTCGGCCTTATTCACATTATAGGGTATTTCGGTAACAATAATTTTATCATGCGTATTACCTGTTTCAATTTCAGCTTTTGCACGCATAATAACTCGACCTCGTCCAGTTTCATATGCTTCGCGAACTCCGCTAATTCCGTAAATATATCCACCTGTCGGAAAATCCGGAGCTTTAACATATTGCATTAAACTTTCTAATTCTATATCATTATTATCGATAAAAGCAATGCATGCATCTATTACTTCTGATAAGTTATGTGTTGGAATGTTTGTGGCCATACCTACTGCGATACCAGATGCTCCATTTACTAACAAATTAGGAATACGCGTGGGCATTACGGTGGGTTCTTGTAATGTGTCATCGAAGTTATTTTGAAAATCTACAGTCTCTTTATATAGATCTTGCATCATCTCTTCTCCTAATTTTTTCAAACGAGCTTCAGTGTAGCGCATAGCTGCAGGGCTGTCTCCATCTACGGAACCAAAATTTCCTTGACCATCAACTAATGGATAACGCATTGCCCAATCTTGAGCCATTCTAACTAAAGCACCATATACGGATGAATCACCATGTGGATGATATTTACCTAATACCTCACCAACGATTCTGGCTGATTTTTTATAAGGTTTATCAGAAGTATTTCCAAGTTCCATCATTCCGAAAAGAATTCTTCTATGAACTGGTTTAAAACCATCTCGTACATCAGGGAGGGCGCGTGCAACAATTACGGACATTGAGTAATCTATGTACGACGTCTTCATTTCCTCTTCAAGGTTAATTTTTATAATTCTGTCTTGTTCAAGCATTTAGAATGAATATTAATTATACATTATTGTCATCTATAAAAACTATGCTAAATTACAACAAATTTGTGAGATGATGAAGTCTTAAAAGAAAAAAACTCTTAAAAGGTTTATTAGAACAAGAGGAGATAGTTCGCTTTTTCTTATGTATAATTATAGATTGGCACGTAATTTGTTAGAATATTTAAGTAGATTTAGATGCGATAAATAGGCTATAATGCTTATCTTTGCATTGATGATTAATTAAAGAGAGGTAATAAAGTATGAATAATCAATTTTCACAAAAAGTGTCCGATATTTTGATATATAGTAAGGAGGAGGCTGAACGCTTGCGAAATAATTATATAGGACCTGAACACTTGTTGTTGGGACTGATCAGGGATGGAGAAGGTAAAGCGATTGATCTGTTGTCTAAATTTCATGTAAATTTGCAGGATATAAAGAAAGAGATTGAAGCGTTGTTGTTGAAGGAGAATTTTGAAAATCTTGTTTCTGGTGATGAAATAGTATTGAATGAATCTGCGGCAAGAGTTTTGAAGTTGTGTATTTTAGAAGCCCGCTTGTTGAAAAGTAACATTGCTGACTCAGAGCATATATTATTGGCTATATTAAAGGATAAAAAGAATCTGGCTGCTAAGATTTTAGAGCAGAATGATATTTATTATTCTAATATTTTTGAACTAATTTCATTAAAACCTGATATTAATTCGGGTTTAGGATTTAACGGAGAAGAGGATGAAGAAGTTGTTAGCGATCGGATCCCTGGGCAAAATAACATTCAACAATCTCAGCAACAGAAAGTAGTCAATGATACTCCTGTTATTGATAGTTTTGGTGTGGACCTAACTAGAGCTGCAGAAGACGGCAAACTAGATCCAGTCGTTGGACGTGAAAAGGAAATAGAGCGTTTGGCGCAGATTTTAAGTCGTCGTAAGAAAAATAATCCAATACTTATTGGGGAACCAGGTGTCGGTAAATCTGCAATTGTAGAAGGCTTAGCTAACAGAATTGTAGAGAAAAAGGTTTCACGCGTTCTTTTTGATAAACGTGTGATAGTACTGGATTTGACAGCAGTTGTTGCAGGAACGAAGTATCGTGGTCAATTTGAAGAACGTATTCGTTCTATTTTGAGTGAAGTGGAAAAGAATTCAAATATCATCCTTTTCATTGACGAAATTCATACAATCATTGGTGCGGGGTCTGCCCCGGGATCAATGGATGCGGCTAATATGTTGAAGCCAGCTTTGGCTCGTGGAGAAATACAATGCATTGGAGCTACAACATTAGATGAATTTCGTAAAACTATAGAGAAGGATGGAGCATTAGAACGCCGTTTTCAGAAAGTTATTGTAGAAGCCACTACCACGGAAGAAACTTTGCAGATTTTGAATAATATTAAAGGTAAATATGAGGAACATCACAATGTAATTTATACAGAGGCTGCTTTACACGCATGTGTCAATTTGACAGAACGTTATATTACCGATCGTTGTTTTCCTGATAAAGCAATAGACGTATTGGATGAAGCTGGTTCGAGAGTGCATTTAATTAATGTAAGTGCACCAAAAGAAATTGAAGACCAAGAAAAGCTAATAGATGAATTTAAGTTAAAGAAAAATGAAGCTGTCAAATTACAGAATTATGAGTTGGCTGCAAGTTATCGTGATAAAGAGAAAGAACTGACGACTCAGCTTGAAACTTTGAAACATGAATGGGAAGAACGTTTGAAGGAAAAGAGAGAATTGGTGGATGAAAACCAAATAGCAGAAGTTGTTTCCATGATGTCGGGGGTTCCTGTACAGCGTATGGCCCAAGTAGAAGGTGTACGTTTGCAAAATATGAAGGCTGATTTGAAGTGCAAGGTAATTGCTCAAGATGCTGCAATAGAGAAACTTGTAAAAGCAGTACAACGGAGCCGTATTGGTTTAAAAGATCCGAATCGGCCGATTGGAACATTTATGTTTTTGGGACCTACTGGTGTAGGTAAAACTTTATTAGCTAAGGAATTGGCGGAATATATGTTTGGTTCATCAGATGCATTGATTCGTATAGATATGAGTGAATATATGGATAAATTTACTGTTTCGCGTTTGGTTGGTGCTCCTCCGGGATACGTTGGATATGAAGAAGGTGGTCAACTAACAGAGAAGGTACGCCGTCATCCATATTCTATTATATTGCTTGACGAATTGGAAAAAGCTCATTCAGATGTGTATAATATTTTACTTCAAGTGATGGATGAAGGTAGGTTGACAGATAGCTACGGGCGAACGGTTGATTTTAGAAATACAATTATTATAATGACTTCTAATGTGGGAACACGTCAAGTTAGAGAATTAGGACGTGGAATTGGTTTTACTAATCAAAACTTTGCGGGTGAAGCTGAAAATTCAAGGAATATCATTCAGAAAGCTTTAAATAAGTCGTTTGCTCCAGAGTTTATTAATCGTATTGATGAAATTATTACTTTCGATCCATTAACGATGGAATCTATCAATCAGATTGTAGATTTAGAGTTGAAAGGCGTTGCGAAGAGATTGAAAACGATTGGTTATAACATGTCGATATCGAATGAAGCAAAAAGGTTTGTGGCTACTAAGGGATATGATATGCAATATGGAGCTCGCCCTTTGAAGCGTTCGGTTCAAACCTATGTGGAAGATGGCATTGCCGAATTACTTGTAAATGGTGATGATATTCCTGAAAATGCTACAATTTTAGTGGATGTAAATAAAGAAGATGACGAAAAATTGACTTTTACATTATCTAAAATGAAAGGATAAGCTAAATAAACAATATTTCTCAGACAAAATGTCAGACATTTAAGTGTCTGGCATTTTTTTTGTCCCTCTAATTATAAAAACGAATTATTAAATTAAAATTGTTAATAAAGTTATGCAAAAAGGAAATATTGGAGTTAGTACTGAGAACATTTTCCCAGTTATAAAAAAATTCTTATATAGCGACCATGAAATTTTTCTTCGTGAGCTAGTTTCTAATGCAGTTGATGCAACTCAGAAATTAAGGACATTGGCTTCTAAAGGCGATTTTAAGGGGGAATTAGGTGATTTAACTATTAAGGTCAGTTTAAAGAAGGATACAATCACTATTTCAGATAGAGGTATTGGTCTAACAGCTGATGAAATAGATAAATATATTAACCAAATTGCTTTTTCGGGGGCAAATGATTTTCTAGAAAAATATAAAGATAATGCAAATGCTATTATCGGGCATTTTGGTTTAGGTTTCTATTCGGCTTTTATGGTCGCTAAAAAAGTAGAAATTATTACTAAGTCCTATCAAGAAGGTGCTAAAGCTGTGAAATGGACGTGTGACGGAAGTCCAGAATTTACTATTGAAGAAGTAAAAAAGACCGATCGTGGTTCTGATATTGTTCTTTATATTGATGACGATTGCAAAGAGTTTCTTGAAGAAGGGCGTATTTCTTCTTTGCTTACAAAATATTGCCGTTTCTTACCTATTCCTGTGGCTTTTGGAAAAGAAAAGGAATGGAAAGATGGAAAACAAGTTGAAACAGAAAAAGATAATATTATTAATGATACTACTCCTTTATGGACTCGGAAACCGACTGAATTAAAAGATGAAGATTATAAAGAATTTTATCGTAAGTTGTATCCTATATCAGATGAGCCTTTATTTTGGATACATTTAAATGTGGATTATCCTTTTAATTTAACTGGTATTTTATATTTTCCAAAAATAAAAAATAATATTGATTTACAGAAGAATAAGATTCAGCTTTATTGTAATCAGGTGTATGTTACAGATTCGGTTGAAGGTATTGTTCCGGATTTTTTAACTTTAATGCATGGTGTGATTGATTCTCCAGATATACCGTTGAATGTTTCTCGTTCTTATTTACAAAGTGATTCGAATGTGAAAAAAATATCTAGCTATATTTCTAAGAAAGTATCAGACCGTTTGCAAGCTATCTTTAAGAATGATCGACCAGACTTTGAGGCTAAATGGGATGATTTAAAAATTTTTATTCATTATGGAATGCTTACCCAAGAAGATTTTTATGATAAAGCTAATAAATTCTCCTTACTCAAAGATACAGATACAAAGTTTTATACTTATGATGAGTATAAAACTTTAATTAAAGATAATCAAACGGATAAAGATGGTTCATTGATTTATTTGTATTCGAATAACAAAGAAGAACAATATAGTTATATTGAAGCTGCAAAGAATAAGGGGTATAGTGTATTACTGATGGACGGACAGCTAGATGTTGCTTTAATCAGTATGTTAGAACAGAAATTTGAGAAATCTCGCTTTACTCGTGTCGATAGTGATGTAGTAGATCGTTTGATAGTAAAAGAGGATTTGAAAGATACAACATTGGAGCAAGAAAAGAAGAATATTTTGTCTTCTGTGTTCCGTAGTCAATTGCCACAGATTGATAAAGTAGAGTTCGGGGTGGAGGCTCAATCTTTGGGTGAAACGACGAATCCAATTTTGATTACTCAAAGCGAATATATGCGAAGAATGAAAGAAATGGCTAATATTCAAGCGGGTATGAACTTCTATGGTGAAATGCCGGATATGTTTAATTTGATAGTGAATGTGGATCATCGATTAGTGAAAGAAGTTCTGAATGATTCTGAGAAAGAATGCGAGAATGTTTTGACTCCTATTGAACAAGAAATTCAGGCACTACAAAAACGTCATAAAGAGCTGCATAAACTTCAAGAAGGCAAGAAAACTGAAGAGATTCCCACTGTGGAAAAGGATGAGTTAAATGAAATAGAAAAGAAGATAGCTGACCGAAAATCTAAAAAAGAGGCGATTTTGGGTGAATATGCTTCTAAAAATAAAATGGTTCGTCAGTTGGTGGATTTAGCTTTATTGCAAAATAATATGCTGAAAGGTGAAGCACTTAATAATTTCATTAAACGAAGTCTTGATTTGATTTAATTATATGACTTGTTTTTGTAAGATACCGTCAAATATTTAAAGTGCATACAGATTACTATAAGCTAATTTGAGGGATATTACTTTATTCTTTAATGGTATTAAGTATTTGGAGCGGACTTAAGCTTTAAGATCTTAGTCCGCTCTATTGTTTTACTAATAAAAAAGGTGTGATAACTAATCTATAAGGTTTTAAGAAATTTATTTGTCTATGTGGATATAGTAATTGAAAACTTTTAGTGATAAAGTATAATATTAATATATTGACTTATAGCGTGAAGCAAAAAATATGGAAAAAATTATTGGAAAGCTTTTGTTAATTCAGAAAAACCACATATCTTTGCACCCGTTAAAAGGAGAAACGGTCGCGTAGCTCAACTGAATAGAGTAGCTGACTACGGATCAGCCGGTTACAGGTTTGAATCCTGTCGCGATCACTCTTACGGTCATTGTAAATTTTTTGATGGAGGCCCCGTGGCTCAACTGAATAGAGCATCTGACTACGGATCAGAAGGTTACAGGTTTGAATCCTGTCGGGGTCACAAAATAAAGAAGTTCTTGTATCATAAGGTTCAAGAACTTCTTTTTTATATTAAAACTTTAGATTTAATGCTAACAAGATAAATATGGGGTCATACCTAAATTCTGAAGGTTTATCTTATCCAGCATAAATTTTAGAGAGTCCATATAAAAAGAATTCAATGTCGTTCGTCCTATTGTTGCAAATGCTTCAAAACCGGATTTATCCAACTTAGTCCATATCAGTAAGGCAGTTTTGTTATTGCCGTCTCCGCACGCCTATCGCCTATATTGATGATAAATAAGTGACAGAGGTAAACTTAAATAATAAAATTACAAGGAATGAGAGATTTGTATGGTGCTCCTAACCGTTTTTTTATCCAAATCATTATGTTTACCAAGATTACTGAAATTGATAGTGCGCAAATCGATTCGGTGGATTCCATTGTCTTAAATTACTCAAGTGTTTTTGGTTTAAAAGAGATACAAAATCAGAAGAGATTTGCGTGCTTTCAGTCATAAGTTTCCAATTACGGGATACGTATTTGCTATTTGTGTGATTATATCAACAGGGTTTCTTGATAAGGAGAATACTGCTAATTGTTAAATCCAAAAAATAACGATTGGTCCGCTTCCCTCCTTTTGAAATATAGATCTAACTGGTTCTACCGAATCTGCAGAATTCTTTTAATGGCGATATTTCACTTATTAAAATAGGTGCTGTATTATTGCGTTTATGAGAAAAAAGAACTTTTCTCACTCCTCTCCTCATTAACATTCGAGTACATACATTAACGTAACCTCCAGACGATTGTTTTGTTTTTATTTTGTATTTTATTAATCTTTAGTATATTACATATTTGTTCTGAAGTGAGACTGGAGAACGGGAATAAATATTTCTGATTGAAATAGAAAATGCTGTTTTTCAGTTAATTAGAATTCTAGTGCCTTTGAAGCGTATATAGACAGGATAAGATGGGTACTCACCTTTCCAACCTGTTTTATAAACTTTCTACAAATATTTTTAAGTTCATTAACTATCAAAGTATTGAAATCAAAAATATATGTTTTGTGGATATCCTATAATTTTATTTTTCTTTGGTATTTAGAAGAGATTTGACTGCCGCCCAGCAGAAGTACAGTGAAAGTCTCTCCTACATTTTAGTCCTAATCCTGTTGAGTAGCGCTTGTTATTCAGCAGAACTACAGCTAAAATTTAAGAGAAGTTCAATCTTATTTTTTACATTTGTTTATATTTCGATTTTTGGGAAATATTGCACTTAAAGAATTGCTTTTTTTGAGGGGGAAGTAGATAGAATTGTTTTTCATCGCAATTATTCGAGTTAAGGAATGTGAATTATTGGGGTGAGATTCCGTCTATCTATTAACAATTTAGGTATTAAATTATTCTTTGTATTCAGATATAATCGATAAGCAAGAATATTAAATATAATGATTTTAAAAAAGAAGATACCATATCATGTGTTATGCAAGTTCTTTCAGTAACATAATTACTAATCGAAGTTGGTATCATTCTAAATATCCAGAAGAATTTAACGACAACGGCAAATATTTAGGGAAAATTTGTATTTTACTACTCGGATTTATTTTACTGATTTATAGCTGTTTATAATTTATGATTATTAAAAGAGTAATTTCGATTATAAGATAATATTTAATTGTTAAATTAGGGTGGATTTGAAATAAAGTGTGATTTATTGTGCTGAATATTAGGAATATAGCAATAAAATTATACTATTTGAATGATTACCATTATGTTCTCGGTGTATGAAGTTACAGAGATTTATCGTGTAGCGGATGATCTTTGCAAGGAATTTGCGTCTGGGCAGGAAAAATATGTACTTGAAAATAAAGAAGTCAAACATCGTGACAAGCCCAATCGTATGAGTGATGCCGAGATTAAGTTATTCTCATCCTGTTCCATTCGGGCAGTTTCAGATGTCTCAAGTATTATAAAAATAAGCCTGCATACCCTTGATGCGTCTGTTTTCCATGCGTGTTTTTTAGAACTCGGAGATGAGTGGTGACAAGATTCTGCTGAGAAAACGCGCCTTGATTGAATCGGCGAATGATGGGCTGAATCTTGCTCAGATTGATCACTCCAGGTATCGCTCTTTCCATAACTTTATCGCAAATGTCGGTTATTTTCACTTATTGTTTCTGAGAAGAAGCTGGTCATTAATGTGGAGTTATTTAGACTTATTTCGAACTCACGTTAAGTTACTTTTCTCTTAATAAATCAGGACGTAAACGTTTTGTACGCTCTAACGATTGTTCCAACTCCCAGTCACGGATATTTTTTTCATGGCCGGATAATAATATTTCAGGTACTTTCCATCCTTTATACTCTGCTGGACGAGTATAGACTGGTGGAGCTAATAAATTATCTTGAAAAGAATCAGACAGGGCTGATTGCTCATCTGAAATAACCCCAGGAATAATGCGAATAATAGCATCTGCTATGACGGCAGCAGCCAACTCTCCGCCTGTGAGAACATAATCTCCAATACTTATTTCCTTTGTTATGAAATGTTCTCGAATCCTATAATCAATTCCTTTAAAATGGCCGCATAAAATTATCAGATTTTCATTTAAGGAGAGTGTATTGGCCATTCTTTGATTAAATTTCTCCCCATCGGGTGTGGTGAAAATGACCTCATCATATTTACGTTCTGCTTTCAATGCCGAAATGCAACGATCTATTGGTTCTATTTGCATTACCATTCCGGCACTGCCACCGTAAGGATAATCATCTATACGTTTATGCTTGTCTAAAGTATAATCGCGAAGGTTATGTATATGAATTTCTGCTAGTTCTTTTTTTTGCGCGCGGCTCATGATGGAACAATTAAAAAAACCTTCAATCATTTCAGGCAAAACGGTTATAATGTCAATTCTCATATTCAGATTATTTTTTTTGCAAAAATAGTAAACTTCAGTCAAATAAGTGGGTTTGTGACATCCTTTTGTTTTCAGATGCAGCATACATAACAAACGGTAGTGAGTTTTTCTGTTTTTTAAGTTGAAGGAACACAAACAAAGTTTCCTAATCAAATGGTTTCATTGTTGCTATAACGACAAATGTAAATTCATCGTTTCACTTTGTAAAGCCATTCTTTTGAAAAATGGTAAAACATATGGAGGATGGATTCGAAAAAGACTACTGGATAATATTCAGGTTAATAGGAGTCTTTCACCCTATATAAGCCAATGTTATACTGGAAAATACTTGGTAGTTAAATATATGCCAATTAAATTTTACAAGAGATTATATAGCAAACCTTTAACATTTTTCTTCTAGCTTTTCTAAACAAATAACCAGGCAAATGTATTAAATTTGCCTACTAAAATATTAAATTATGATGACTGACATAGAAAGAATCGACCAGTTGCGTGAAGAACTTCATCGGCACAATTATAATTATTACGTACTAAATTCTCCTGAAATTAGTGATTATGAGTTTGATAAACTGATGCATGAATTACAGGATCTGGAGAGAAAACATCCAGAATATTATGATGAAAATTCTCCTACAATGCGTGTGGGGAGTGATATCAACAAGAATTTTACACAAGTGACTCATAAATATCCAATGCTTTCATTATCAAATACTTACTCAGAAACGGAAGTAAGCGAATTTTACGAACGTATACGTAAAAGTTTGGAAGGAGAAGATTTTGAAATATGCTGTGAAATGAAATATGATGGTACTTCTATTTCGTTGACATACGAACATGGTAAACTTGTGAAAGCTGTTACCCGTGGAGATGGAGAAAAAGGGGATGATGTAACTAATAATGTAAAGACTATCAGAAGTATACCTTTAATTTTATATGGGAAGGATTATCCTGATAATTTTGAGATTAGGGGCGAGATTCTTATGCCTTGGCTCGTTTTCGAACAATTAAATAAGGAACGTGAAGATAACGAGGAGCCTCTTTTTGCTAATCCTAGAAATGCTGCTTCTGGAACCTTAAAATTACAAAATTCTGCTATTGTCGCTTCTCGTAAGCTTGATGCATATCTCTATTATTTGTTGGGAGACAACTTGCCATCCGATGGACATTACGAGAATCTGAAGTTTGCAGAACAATGGGGATTCAAGGTGTCTCAAATTATGTGCAAATGTAAAACATTGCAAGAAATCTTTGACTTTATACAATATTGGGATGTAGAGAGGAAAAATCTTCCGGTGGCAACTGATGGTATTGTATTAAAGGTTAATTCTTTGAAACAACAGTTGAATTTAGGCTATACGGCCAAATCTCCTCGTTGGGCTATTGCCTATAAATTTCAGGCAGAAAGAGCACTGACCCGATTAAATTCAATCAGTTACCAAGTTGGACGTACTGGAACAATCACTCCGGTTGCAAATCTTGATCCGGTACAACTATCTGGAACAGTCGTAAAAAGAGCTTCTTTACACAATGCAGACATTATAGAAGGGTTGGATTTACATATTGGAGACATAGTTTATGTAGAAAAAGGTGGGGAAATCATTCCTAAAATTACTGGTGTAGATAAAGATGCACGCTTTATGATTGGCGAAAAAGTAAAATTCATTACTTATTGTCCCGAGTGCGGAAGTAAACTTATACGTTATGAAGGAGAAGCTGCCCATTATTGTCCAAATGAGACTGCATGCCCTCCTCAAATAAAAGGGAAAATAGAACATTTTATCAGTCGACGAGCTATGGATATTGATGGGCTGGGATCTGAAACTGTTGATCAGTTTTATCAGCAAGGCTTGATAAAGGATGCAGCAGATCTATACTCATTAAAAGCGGAAAATATAATCAGTCTAGACAGAATGGGAGAAAAATCGGCGGAAAACATCATTAACGGTATTGAAAATTCTAAAAAGGTTCCTTTCGAGAGAGTACTTTTTGCATTAGGAATCCGTTTTGTTGGTGAAACTGTAGCTAAAAAATTGGCACGTGCATTCAAGAATATGGAAGCTCTTGAACAGGCAACATTAGAAGAGCTAAAACTTGTTGATGAAATAGGTGAAAAAATAGCTCATAGCATTCTGTTTTATTTTTCTAATGAAGGAAATCGGCAACTTGTTAAGCGTCTTAAAGAAGCTGGTTTGGAAATGCAAGTTTCGAAAGAAGATTTGCAAAGACAAACGGAAAAGTTGAAAGGACAATCTATTGTAATAAGTGGTGTCTTTGCTCATCATTCGCGCGATGAGTATAAAGTATTAATCGAAAGGCACGGGGGAAAAAATGTAGGTAGTATTTCTTCCAAAACAAGTTTTATTCTTGCAGGAGATAACATGGGACCAAGTAAATTAGAAAAAGCACACAAATTAGGTATAAAAATTATGAATGAAGACGAATTCTTAACACTTATAGAGTAAATTTTGAAATGATTTTGTACTTTTGTAGCCCAAATAGTTAGAATTTATTATAAATTATATGATACAAACAAGACTAAAAGGAATGGGGGTTGCACTTATTACCCCTTTTCATGAAGATGGGGAGGTTGATTATAAAGCTCTTATCCGTTTGGTAGATTACTTAATCCAAAATGGAGCAGATTTTTTATGTGTTCTTGGAACTACGGCTGAAACTCCAACTTTAACAACTGACGAGAAAGAGAAAATTAAGAAGTTGGTTATTGAGCGTGTTAACGGGCGCGTCCCTATTTTATTAGGTTGTGGTGGAAATAATACTCAAGCCATTATTGACAGTTTAAAAAATGATGATTTTACTGGAGTTGATGCTATATTGTCTGTAGTACCATTTTACAACAAACCGTCGCAAGAAGGCATATATCAACATTATAAAGCAATAGCAAATTCAACAGATTTACCAATTGTTTTATATAATGTTCCCGGACGCACTGGCGTCAATATGACAGCTGAGACAACTTTACGTATTGCACGTGATTTTGATAATGTTATTGCCATAAAGGAAGCTTCTGGTAATATTACGCAAATGGATGATATTATAAAGAATAAACCTGCTAATTTTGACGTGATTTCTGGTGATGATGGTATAACTTTTCCTTTGATTACGTTGGGAGCAGTAGGGGTTATTTCTGTTATCGGAAACGCATTTCCACGGGAATTTAGCCGTATGACACGATTGGCTTTGCAGGGCGATTATAACAATGCTTTAAAAATTCATCATAAATTTACCGAATTGTTCAGTTTGCTTTTTGTAGATGGTAATCCTGCTGGAGTGAAAGCTATGTTAAATGCAATGGGATTTATTGAAAACAAGTTGCGTCTTCCGTTAGTTCCTACACGCATTACTACTTTTGAAAAAATGCGTACTATTTTGCAAGAGTTAAATATTAAATATTAAAGTTGGAAGTTGTCTTTATGGCAAAAACGTTATGAAAGAACTTATCAACAAGGGATATTTTCAAACCTATTTTCAGATTTAAAGAAGAAAAAGGAAATGGATATTTGAGAAGTATTGTGATTGTGTATCTTAAATAGAGATATTCAGAAAATAAAAAATATAAGGCAATTCACTGCTGTCCCGTTAAAAGACTCGCGTGCTGTTGTATGTGATTAATAATCTGTTGATTACAGTCGCGTTGTGAATAAACGGATTTGAATTTATATTTTCTGCAAAATTCGTTAGGTAATAAATAAAATCATACTGCTCGTATATCCACATTTGCTATCGTACTTTAACAGAAAAATAAAGGGTTTCAAGATTTAACGAGACATTACTAAAGGCAATTAATTCATTGTGAATTAGTTGCCTTTTTAGTAGGGTCCCGTGCATGGCGCCGCCTTACTTGGTGGTGTAAGTTCCACTATGGAGTGCGAGCCAACCATTAGTTCAAGGCAAGAGTATTTTTGGGGAGAATTAGAAAGAAGCTGATGGCAAAGTTCCGGCTTGAGGAACACGAATATCATATAAGGTCTATGCCGTAGGATAAGTTTGCTACACAAAACGAAGTCTCAAAGCAAAACGGATACAGCATGGGTAAATGGTGCAAATATATGAAACGAAAGTTGTAGTCTTATCACAGGAGACAGTGGTTGCCAACTCTATTTGTGCCATCAATGCCAACCGAAAATTCTGTAGCCGCTATGGAATATCCAATCCTTTATATGCAAGGAAAAAGCTGGCATGGATGAGAAACTCAGAAAAATATTAAGTTCGGAAAACTCGGCAGGGAATGAGCTACAAGGTTGGAAGGAAGCTTGGGACCCCAGCAACATTACTTTACTTTGACGATATTTTTGAAGAATATCGAACTCTCTGTAAAGCCTAAAGTTGGCTCGATTGATGAAATTCTTTGTATCTTAGCCATATCTTAGTTTGGGTATTTCCCCCGTTTTGGCTGCTAAACCTTATTTTCGGGGCAATATCTAAAGATACAAAAAAGCCAACTAATTCGCAATACTTTGAGCTTGAATTAGTTGGCTAATTTTATAGTATTTCCTGAATGTCCTTGGCTAATTTTATATTATTTTCTGAATCTCCCTTCTTGGCTTTTATGCAAAGAAGATATTCATAGTTACCAATACTTCCTTTCCTATGTTAATTAAAAACTCATTATTGGAGCTCTAGATTTCTAGAGCTCCAATAATGTCATTTATAGATTTATAATGATGTCTTTCTAAATAATCATTAATACCTTCTACTACTTTAACTGTGATAGTCGGATCTATGAAGTTAGCCGTTCCTATTTGTATTGCAGAAGCTCCGGCTAATATAAACTCTATAGCATCACGGGCGTTCATGATGCCCCCTAGACCAATTACCGGAATTTTTACCGCTTTGGCAACTTGCCATACCATACGTAAAGCGATTGGTTTTACTGCAGCACCACTCATTCCTCCAGTGACAGTTGATAGTAGTGGGCGACGGTGTTCTGCGTCAATGGCCATACCTAATATTGTATTGATTAATGAAACACTATCAGCTCCGGAAGCTTCTGCAGCACGGGCAATTTCCGTTATGTCTGTCACATTGGGGGATAACTTTACAATTAGACATTTTTTGTACACTTTCCTTACAGCGCTAACAACTTCACTTGCTCCTTGAATAGAGACTCCAAAAGCCATACCCCCTTTTTTTACATTCGGACATGAAATGTTCAATTCAATAGCTGGTATCTTCTCAAGTTCATTAATGGCTTCTGCTGTTTTCACATAACTTTCAATGCTGGAACCAGATACATTGACAATCATATTGGTTGGTATATCTTTGATTTGAGGATAAATATGATTGATAAAATAGTTAACACCTTTATTTTGTAAGCCAACTGCATTAAGCATACCTGAAGGAGTTTCGGCCATACGTGGATAAGGATTTCCTTCACGCTTATGAAGTGTAGTTCCCTTTACAATGATTCCACCAATTTTTTCTAAATCAACGAAGTCTTCATACTCTTTTCCGTATCCAAATGTACCGGATGCAGTCATAACCGGATTATTCATTAATAATCCATTAATATTTACATTTAAATTTGCCATAGTAATTGTTTTATATTAAATACAGGGCCTTCTTTACATACACATAAATGTCCTTCATTTGTATTTTCTACGCAACAAAGGCAAGCCCCTATGCCACATGCCATTTTGTTTTCTAATGAAACCTCACATTCAATATGATTTGCTTTAGCGAATTTGGCAACGGATACCATCATAGGCTTCGGCCCACAGGAATAAATAATGTCGAACCTTTCATGAGAAAGAATTGAATGTTGGGTAACATATCCTTTTTCTCCACAACTACCATCTTCGGTAGTAGTATATACTAAACCCAATTGCTGGAAGTTGTCTAATTGTAATAAATCTTGTTTAGAGCGTGCTCCTAAAAGAAAGACCGGTTGATTTCCGTTTACTAAGAGTTGTTCTCCTAAATATAATAGAGGAGCAATTCCTACTCCCCCGCCTATTATTAAACATTTTTTATGTATATTGGATTGCGGAAGAGTGAATCCTTTTCCTAAGGGTAGGATAATATTTACTTTGTCTCCTTTATTTACTTTAGATAATTGATGCGTTCCATCACCTACTAATTGAATAAGAAACCAAACTTCATTTTTTTCTTTGTCTACATAATTTATTGATATAGGACGTCGTAGAAAAGTGGTAGATGAACCATCTATTTTGATTTCTGCAAATTGGCCAGGCATCATAGGAGGCAATGTGAGCTCATGCGTCATTTTTAATAAGACGTAATTTGTGTGTAGTTTTATATTTTCAACTACTGTAAGATCTAAAATATGTTTGTTCATAAATTACAATTGGTTTGATTTATGTAAGCAAAGATAATAGATTTAAAGTTCATAACAATAACATACTTTAGTTTCTTGACAAAGTTCAGATAGTCTGGATTGCTGATGATACAATAAATATCATTAATTTCTATTTAAGTATTTAATATATAGTAAATTGTAAGATTTTGGATTTTTCAATTTTAAATTGTTTGAATAGACCTTTACAGCGTAAAATATGTAAAGGCTGTGAATTCAGTCAAATAGATATTCTCTTAAATGAGTGAATTATCTTCCGAACACGAATGCAACAAATTAGTTAAAATATACATAAATACATATTCCCAAAATTGAGATCGTATATCTTTATGTAGTGAACTCAAAATTGTTTATTTTGTGGAATAAGTGTTTCATAAGTGCCGTCATTGAAAAATATTCTTATTTCGATAATTTCTTTTTGAGGCTTTTCTATATACTTAACTGTTTCTTTTATAGGATTTTGTAGGTCATTTGGATACTCTTCTCGATTAATTTCCTTGTCATATTTAGTTTTTTTTAGGGAGTCATCCGCATTTATTGTATTCTCGTCAAATAGAGAGTAATTAAATTTAGACGGATTATTGATCATTTCTCCTTCGCCATATAAAAGCCACTCTAAATTAATATGAGTAAATCTTTGATGAATTTTTTTTATTATTTCAAGACTTGGGTTATTTCTTCCATTTAATATATGTGATAAGGAAGCCTGTTGAATTCCAGTTTCCTTGGCAAATTGTATAGCTGACATTTGCTCTTCCTTCATTATTTGTGCAATACGATCTTTCATATTAGAATGTTTTATTTATTACAGATATAATATTTTAATTACAAATATATATATAATATTTGTATAGTACAAAATTGTAATATATAAAGTTTGTAATTAAAGAAATGCTTTGTAAATATAATCTAGTCACAAATATAAACTAATAAAAGTATAGAATCGTAATATAGTATTATATAATTTATTTTTCTAAACGTTGTATTAGTGTGATTTACAGCTGTTTATTTATATAATAGGCATTGAAAAATGGGCTTTTTGATATGATTTAGATTCTAACGGATGTTTTTTATAGATTAATACTTCTTGAGTTTGATATAAGTTACTGATAAATAATAATATATTGTTTTAATCGTTATATGGATTTTTATGCATAAGCGTCAATGGATATTCATATTACTTTTGTATTAGTATATAAGATATTAATAATTTATAGTTATATATATGTTATATATTAATGTCTTATGTATTACATATGTGTATATTTTGCTGATTGTTTACAAATGTATATTGTTGGATTCGTGATAATATGTAAAGATTATACTGCTTTTTATTTAAAATGTTCCATCAATGTAGAAGGTAATAGATAATAGTTATCCTCTTAAAAAAAGCTTTAATTAGTTTTTTTTAATTTTTATTTTTTCGCCATCCTATCATATTATCATCAAAGGTTTTAGAGAAAGGATGTTAATAATCTTAGCTTATTTTATGACTTAACTATGTATTTCTCGGAAGGAACTGTTTTAAGTAGATAAATATATATCTATTAATAGAAAAAACTTTTTGATTAATTTGTATTTATTGGTTTAAAAGATTTTTTATAGATAAATTTTAAAATTAATGTAATATTTTATATATCAATTCTTTTAGGATTTCACCATTTGATTGGGAACTATTACCTACACCTTTAGATTTTGCATCACTATATCTGATGTCTGCAATAATCTTCATAACTTTTACTCCACTATATCTTTGCATGGCAATTATATATTCTTTAGATTGCCATGTATTTCTTAAATTCAATTGTTTGGCAATACCTTGTTCGTTTTTTTGAGGAGCATAATATGCAAGCATTAAGTTTGAGAAGAAATTAAATAGTAATGATAATGTCATTTGTAGAGGATTGTTTTTGGGATTCTCTTCAAAATATTTAATGATTTGATTAGCTTTGAAGATATTTTTTTCTATCAAGGAATTTTTTAATTCGAAGTTATTGAAATCTTTGCTGATTCCAATATTTTTTTCTATTTGTTCTGAAGTAATGTGTACTTGTCCTTGTGGAAGAGTTATAATTAGCTTTTCCAATTCGCTTGTAAGTCGGCAAAGGTCAGCACCCACAAACTCTGATAAAATCTCTGTGGCTTTAGATTCAATAGTTATATTTTTTTTCTTTAAATAGTTTGTAATGAAATTAGGAAGTTGTGAGTCTTTGATTTTCTTTGATTCATATATAATTCCGCATTTCTCAATTAAAGATGTAACCTTTTTTCGTTTATCTAAAATGCCATTTTTGTGGCAAAATACTAAAATAGTTGATATGAGAGGTTTCTGTAAATAATAGCATAATTCATCAATATTTTTTAAGTTTTGAGCTTCTTTTACAATGAGAACTTGGTGTTCGCTCATCATAGGATATTTTTTTGCAGTAGTTATTATTGTAGCAATATCTGTTTCGCTTCCGTATAATATTGTTTGGTTAAATTCTTTTTCTTCTTCCGTTAGTATCGCAGTAGCAATGTAGTCGGATATTTTGTCAATGTAGTACGATTCCTCTCCCATCAAATAATAAATTGGACGGTAGTGTTTGTTTTTTAATTCTTTTATAATATCCTCTATCGTAATTTCTTGTTTTACCATAATCTCTGTTACCAATCAAATTTCAAATGCTTAACGGTCTTTTTTTCATCAATAATCATTCGTAGAGAAGCAATTCCAATATTAACGTGTTCTTTTACAAAGTTTTGTGTAACTAAGTTGTCACTTTTATCGGTTTTCACTCCTTCTGGAGTCATTGGTTGGTCAGATACCAAAAGTAAAGCTCCTGTTGGTATATGATTGGCAAATCCTGTACTAAAAAGAGTTGCAGTTTCCATATCTACAGCCATGGCACGGGTCTTGGTCAGATATTTTTTAAATTCTTCATCGTGTTCCCATATTCTTCGGTTCGTTGTATATACGGTACCAGTCCAATAATCGCGGGCATGATCTCGGATAGCCGATGATACTGCTCGTTGTAACATGAAAGCTGGGAGTGCCGGAACTTCCGGTGGAAAATAATCATTAGATGTACCTTCTCCGCGAATAGCCGCTATTGGAAGTATGAGATCCCCTAATTGATTTTTTTTGTCAATACCTCCACATTTTCCTAAAAATAAACAGGCTTTGGGATGGATAGCTCCAAGTAGATCCATAATGATTGCGGCATTTGGGCTACCCATTCCAAAATTTATAATGGTAATTCCTTCAGCAGAGGCTGAGATCATATTGGCATCTCTCCCTAGTATTGGAACATTGAATTTTTCAGAGAATAATTCTACATACTTATTGAAATTAGTCAACAAAATATATTCGCTGAAATCTTCTAATCTCCGTTTAGTGTATCTAGGAAGCCAATTCTCTACAATTTCTTGCTTTGTTTTCATAATTTCATTATTTTTGTCCCAACCTTTAATTGGATATATTTCATAATGCAAATTTAATAAATGTTGCCATTAAACTTACCTTCATACCCAACAAAAATAGTTTTGCGAAATGGAAAAAATGTTATTTTCGATATTTTGCGAAGGCGGTATGTGGCTCTTACTCCGGAAGAATGGGTTCGTCAGCATTTTGTTCATTTTCTGATAGAGGAGAAAAAGTATCCACAATCCCTATTGGCAAACGAAATTTCTTTATCGTTAAATGGTATGGTTAAAAGGTGTGATACTGTTTTATATGATAAAGATATATCAGCTAAAATGATTATTGAATATAAAGCTCCACATATTGAGATTTCCCAAAAGGTCTTCACGCAAATAAGTCATTATAATTTAGTTTTGAGAGTAGATTATTTAATTGTGAGTAATGGTGTAAAACATTATTGTTGTAAAATGGATTATAACAACCAAAGTTATATTTTTCTTAAGGATATTCCTGATTATCAGCATCTTTAAATTATTATAGCCTATTGAATAAGCTTGTTTAAGGAGTTCGTGCATAATATATTCTAATGTTACCATGCATTACTTCTTTATTTTCAAGCATATATATTTTTCCTGTCTAGATGCAAATGCTTTACAAGAATCATCCGCGAAAGTTTGTGTGACCGAATTGTTGCACTCGAAGCTTATTGGAAAAAGTTTGTGTCACTTGGATATGGGTAACACTGTAACCAAAAGCAATCTTTCTAAAGTCAATGAACAACGGTACCTACAGAATCTTCGAGGATTACGTCGGCCGTCTAATTATTGGCGAAGCACGTTCCTTAAACGACGAAAAAGTCTTTAGACTCGATAGCCACATCTATACTTTTGACTCTACAACGATAGATCTTTGTCTTGAAGTTTTTGAGTGGGAAAAGTTCAGGAAACATAAGAGAGGAATCAAAATACATACTTTGTATAATATTGAAGCATAAGTTTCTACCTTCTTCCATATTACGCCTGTTACGACCAATAACATGAAAGTCATGCCTGAGATTCCATACGAAAAAGGGAACGACTATATCTTTATCGTGGCTACAATGACTTCGTTGCTTTCTACAATATTGAGCAGATTGAAGCCACCTTTGTGATACGTGCTAGGAAGAGCCTGCGATTCAAACAAATCTCATGGAAACAAAAACGTTTTATCAGACTCAACAATCAGCTTTGTCGTTTATAAGAGCTTCACGGATTGTCCGATTCCGCTCCGAAAGATGGTTTATTTCGATGAAGAGCAGAGTCGTGAGTTTGTATTCTTAACGAATAATTTTGTACATCCTGTTTTTACTATATCGCAATCGATGGCAAATTAAACTCTTTTTCAAATAGCTCAAACAACATCTTAAAATCTAGAAGTTTTGGGGCACAAGTGAGAATGTTGCCAGAATACAAGTTTACTGTGCCATAGTCACTTATTGATTTATGGTGATTCATCAAATACATAATGAAGATTGAACGATCCGTTTATGAGATTCTGTTCAACTAAGAATATGTATTATCATGGGATGAAGTTCCATATGGTAGGTAGGTTTCGGTGAAGAAAGGGAGTTATCCCTTTTTCAGAGATGATTACTCTGACTACCGTCTCTGAAAGTGACCACCCATATTCAAAAAAGATCTGTAGGATACCTCGATGGAAAAACCTTACTTGGAGATAAAATATATACTGACTTGTCTTTCTTCAATCAAAACAATCCTGTGAAAATATTTACTCGGCATAAAGAGATTAAGGCAAAACCAACGGTTATAAATTAGAGAAAAAAGCCCTAAAGGACTTTTTTCTCTGGTTATTTTTTAAATCAGGTAACCTATTGAATCATTCTTTAATTGGCTGAATGAAAAAAAACAGGAATTCAAAAAGAGTCAGAGGTTAAAGCTAGCAAAGGGTTGCTGATGCGTACTTTTGAGAAGTTGGCTATTGCTATGCTAACCTATGTCATTTTTTATTTTGAATCAGTAAGTCAACTACTGATTCACATAAAGAGCAAACTCTTTATAGTTGGTTAATTTATTGTTTTTCTTTTTTAGTTTTAGTTTCTAAATGTTGTACTTGTTCTATGCCCGCTAATTCTGGGTCTATCATAATACGACCGCAATATTCGCATACTATAATTTTTTTACGCATACGAATATCTAATTGTCTTTGGGGTGGAATTTTGTTAAAACAACCGCCACAGGCATCTCTTTGTACATATACAATGCCTAAACCGTTTCGTGAGTTCTTACGTATTCTTTTGAAAGCTTGAAGTAAACGAGGTTCAATTGTTGCTTCTAGATTTTTTGTTTTTTCTCTAAGTATTTCTTCTTCTTGTTTAGTTTCGGCAATAATTTCTTCCAATTCAGTTTTCTTTACTTCTAGGTCTTTTTTTCTTTCCTCTAATAATGAAGAGCTTTTTTCAATTTCTTCGTTCTTATTAGTAATTCCTTGTGTATATTCTTTGATTCTTTTTTCACAAAGTTCGATTTCCAATGTTTGAAATTCTATTTCTTTACTCAACACATCGTATTCTCTATTATTCCTAACATTGTCTAATTGCGCCCTATATTTGTCAACAGAGACTTTTGCTGCTTCTATTTCATTTTTCTTTGTAGAAATTACGGTTTTTAATTCATTTATTTCGCTGTTTATTTTCTCAATACGAGTCATTAAACCGGCAACTTCATCTTCGAGATCCTGAACTTCAAGGGGTAACTCTCCTCTCAATGTTTTGATCTTATCGATTTCAGAAAGCATTGTTTGTAATTGGTAGAGCGCTTTCAACTTTTCTTCTACCGTTAAATCTTGTAGATCTTTTTTTGTTTCTTTTGCCATAATTCTTTACAGATATTTAATGGGATTGGTATTTATTTTAGTTTTTTCAATCTCTAAACTAGGAAATTCCTTTTTTAGTATCGAGATCAAAAGATCTTTAGTATATTGTTCACTTTCGTAATGCCCGATTTCTGCTAACAATATATCTTTTTCACGACCGAAATATTCATGGTATTTAATCTCACCAGTTATAAAAATATCAGCTTCCACTTGAATTGCATTGGGAATTAAGAAAGCACCTGCTCCTCCACAAAGAGCTACTTTATGTATGAGTCGGCCCGTTAGTTTATTATGTCGTATACACTCAACTTCGAAGATTTTCTTTATTCGCTTTAAAAAATCTAGTTCGGATTCTGGCTTATCCAAAAATCCGATGACACCGCTTCCAACCATACTTTCTTCTTTATTTGGAGCAAGAATTCTAATATCATGTAAACCTATCTTTTCTGCAATCTTAAAGTTTACTCCTTTACATGCATTATCTAAATTTGTATGTGCTGAATAAATAACAATATCATTTTTAATAGCCTTTACAATGCAACGTTCAGAATAAGTTTGTCCTGAAATACATTTCAAACTTTTAAAAATAAGCGGATGATGAGAAATAATTACGTTAAAACCTAATGCAATTGCTTCATCAATAACAGCTTCGGTTATGTCTAGACATAACAAAACCCCTGTTGCTTCCATCTCTGTCAATCCTACTTGTAAGCCAGCATTATCGAAACCGTCTTGCAATGGCAGAGGTGCGAACCTTTCAAGGGCATTCACAATCTCCTTTATTTTCACTATATCTTCTAAACTAAATTTGCAGCAAATGTAATTAAAAAGATTGAAATAGACAGTGTTTTACTGATTGAATTATTTAGTTTTATTATTTTTTTCTTTCCTCACTTGTTTAGGACAATTATATTCATCAAAATTTTGGTGTGATACTAAAATGTTATATTACTTCTAATATCTTCTATAGTACGTTATGCGTTATATAAATTTAGAAAGAATAATTTGATTTTGAAGTGAAGTATGAACATTTTGTCTTTTTTTGATTCACTAATATTTCTCTTTGAATCATGTGTAATATTAAGTTTTTAAATAATATTTGTGCGTATTTTATACAATCATTATCTATTTGTAATAATAATTGAAAGCTTTTTAATCCTAAAAAGATAGGGATTTTAATATAGCTTACAAAAATGTGTAAACAAATAGATAATGACATGATTTAGCCAATGTAAATATTGACTCCTAAAGAGATATATTTGCAACCACAGATTTCTTCAAATTCTATTTTGTCCTCTCGTGCTAACCATCCAATGGCAGCATTCAGGTCCCTGTCAGGCAGTCCTGTTGCTGCTTTCAGATTTTGATAACTCCATTTTTTGTTATCACACAAAACTTTCCAAATAAGGCCTGCATGGTTTCCGATACTCAATTTGTCCATCCCTTTATATAATTAAAACGGTTCATAATATAATAATGTGTTTTAAATAACAAATAGTTTAATAAAAAGATTCTATCTTTGTCGTGAAATATATAAAAATAATGTGATATGGTATTGAATGAAAGGAATGTGCGTCATGACCATCTTTTGAGTGTGGCAAAGCAAATGATGATAGCTGCTCGTACGGCGCCTAAAGGAAAAGGGATTGATATACTCGAAGTCGCTACTATTACTGATGAAGAGATAAAAATTCTCAGTAATGAAATGAAGAATATGTACCAAAAGAATAGTCTTAAATTTTTTCTTCGTGATGCCGATAATATTCTTTCTGCGGAGGCTATTATATTAATAGGTACGCGAGAGCAATCTCAAGGGCTTAATTGTAGACATTGTGGCTATGATACTTGTGCAGCTCGTGCTGAAGGGGTGCCTTGTGCATTAAATTCTATTGATGTCGGGATTGCCGTTGGATCTGCATGTGCTACTGCTGCCGACTTTCGAGTTGATACCCGTGTTATGTTTTCTGCGGGGTTAGCGGCACAGCAACTCCAATTGTTACCTGGATGTAAGCAGGTGATAGCTATTCCATTGAGTGCATCTTCTAAAAATCCATTTTTTGATCGTAAATTAAAAGAAGAAAAGAAATAAATATGGGCATATTGGTAGGATTACCTCAAACAGGTGGAAAAGAACGTAATTTGCAGTTGAACTTTGGTATGAATTTAGAGCAACGGATTTCGTTTTTGCCTGCTGAATGGTATCAGCAAAGTTTTATACAGCTAACTTGGCCACATGCTAATACTGATTGGGCTTATATGCTTGAAGAAGTACAAGATTGCTTTGTAAAACTTGCTTGTGAGATATCTGTAAGGCAGCGTTTGCTAGTGGTTACTCCTCAGGTTGATGTGGTAAAGGAGCAATTAAAAGGGAAGGCACAAATGGAGAATATTCGCTTCTTTCAGTGTGAAACGAATGATACTTGGGCACGTGATCATGCTTTCATTACGGTCGAAACCGAACAAGGTCCTCTCCTGCTCGACTTTTGTTTTAATGGTTGGGGAATGAAGTTTGCTGCTAATTGGGATAATCAGATAAATCGGAAATTATATGCTTCAGGTATATTGCATGGTATGTATCAAAATTGTATGGATTTTGTGTTGGAAGGTGGCTCGATAGAGAGCGATGGAAAAGGTACTTTGTTGACTACTTCTGCTTGTTTATTAGCTCCCAATCGTAATGAGACTTATGATAGAGTTAAAATTGAAGAGCGTTTAAAATCAATGTTTCATTTACGTCAGGTTCTTTGGCTTGATTACGGTTATTTGGCAGGTGATGATACTGATACCCATATAGATACGTTAGCCAGATTATGTCCTCATGATACGATTGTTTATGTACAATGTACAGATATTGAAGATGAACATTATGAGGCTTTGTTCCGGATGGAAGAACAATTGAAGACATTCCGTACTATAGAGGGAGAACCTTTTCGTCTTTTACCTTTACCTATGCCAGATGCGTTTGTGGAAGATGGTAAACGTTTACCTGCTACCTATGCTAATTTTTTGATTATGAATAGAACAGTACTCTATCCCACCTATAATCAAGCGATTTATGATAAGGAAGCTAAACGGGTGTTGATGGAGGCTTTTCCAGGATATGAGATTGTTGGCATTGATTGTAGAGCATTAATTAAACAACATGGCTCATTGCATTGTGTTACTATGCAATATCCCGCAGGAACTTTACAAGAAGATTTCGAACTAAAAAAGTAAGTAATTATGAGAACTGTAATAATAGGTCTTATTCAGCAGACCAATGTTGAGAGTGTTCAGGAGAATATGCAGAAGTTGAGGCGAAATATAGAAAACGTTACTCGTCAGGGAGCACAATTAGTCGTATTACAAGAGTTACACAATTCGCTTTATTTTTGTCAGACGGAAGATACTGACAAATTTGATTTAGCAGAACCAATTCCTGGTATCTCAACTAAATTCTATTCGGCATTGGCGGCTCAATATAATGTGGTATTGGTAACTTCTTTGTTTGAAAAACGAGCTCCTGGTTTGTACCATAATACGGCTGTTGTTTTTGATGTGGATGGAAGTATTGCTGGTAAATATCGAAAGATGCATATTCCTGATGACCCGGCCTATTATGAAAAATTCTATTTTACTCCTGGTGATATAGGGTTTCAACCAATTCAAACATCAATTGGTAAATTGGGTGTGCAAGTTTGTTGGGATCAATGGTATCCTGAAGGAGCCCGTTTAATGGCTCTTAGAGGGGCTGAGATTCTTATTTATCCTACAGCTATTGGTTGGGAGAGTTCTGATACTGAAGAGGAAAAGGCTCGTCAATTGGAGGCGTGGATTGTTTCTCAACGTGGGCATGCCGTGGCAAATGGTTTGCCGGTTGTTGCGGTGAACCGTGTTGGACATGAACCGGATCTTTCTGAACGAACTAATGGAATTCAGTTTTGGGGCAATAGTTTTGTCGCTGGTCCACAAGGGGAAATATTGGCTCAGGCAAGCAATTCGGCGGAACAGAACCTGGTGGTGGAGGTAGACATGGAGCGTTCGGAAAATGTACGTCGTTGGTGGCCTTTTTTGAGAGATCGCCGTATTGATGAGTTTAGTGATTTGACAAAGCGTTATTTAGACTAAAAATTCTTATTATCTTTTATTTTTCTTTTTATTGGAAATCGATTGTTTCAATAAAAGAAGTATTGTAGGGTATATTAGTATAGGTATTTGTTTTCTTTGTATATTAGTTAATCGTTATACATTTTATGGTTAGTTCTGTCATTGCCAAGAATTTAGTGGCATTTGTATGAAAAACTTCCGGACAGTCTGTTATAGTATAGGTTAATGATTTATAGGTTTGTATTCCTATTTTTTTCTTGTTAACTTGGTGAAGTAAGTCATCAGGTTAAGGTCTCTATAATGTTTGGTATAGGAATAAAACTGTTATAGAAAATTTATTATAAGCAGGTTGCACATCGTTTCATGTGATATGAACGTGGAAATTCAGAATTTTAGTATATTATCGTTTAATTATATCTTAAAAACATTTTTATTTTTCAAGAAAAGACTGGATTATTTGATCAGGAGACTACTTATTAAGATTACTTACTATTTATTTTTTTTCTATCTTTTACCCTTGAACAAAAGTTTATTAATTCTGTTGTTTTGAATATATAATAACTCAAATAACAACTTAATTATGAAAAGATTTGTATTATTGTCAACGCTGTTTTGTTTATTGTTCAGTGGTGTAGTTTCTGCTCAGTCTACTCGCAAGGAACGCGAAGAAGCTTGGCGTAAGGCACGAGCAGAACGTCGTGAGCAGTTGAAAGCTATTGAGAGTATTCAGGATTCTATAGCTTATTCTCAAGCGGTGGAAGCACTTAAACAAGGAGCATGGGTACTCGAGGCTAATGATATTATGTTTCGCAATGGTATCGTTCGTTATGTTTCTTCTTCTACAAATTATGTTTCGGTAGATGACGGTAACGGTGTGGTGCAGACAGCTTTTACCAATTTTATTTATAGTCCTAATGGATTAGGAGGAGTTACGGTACAGGGTTCGGTTAGTGGTGTAAGTATGAACATGGATAAAGATGGTAACGTGTTTTACAATTGCAGTATTTTAGGTGCGGGAATATCGGCTACTTTAAATTTGACTTTAACCGGAGGAACGAATCAGGCAAGTATTTACATTAGTCCTAATTTTAATGGAAATACATTGACCATGAATGGAAATCTGGTTCCTTATGATAATTCAAGTGTATTTCAAGGTACGCCTTTATTCTGATCAAAGAGTTTTAATACAGATGATAAAAGACAGGATTGTTTTAAATAAAAAACAGTCTTGTCTTTATTTCTTTACTAGTAAAGTCATAAGCATGTATTTTTTGTAATAATAAAGTCGCCTCAAAAAACTAGGAAAATGAGGCGACTTTCGTTTTAGATGTTTTCTATGGAAATAAGTTTTTTACTCTGACTGTTGTGTCGGTTTAACAATTAAATTTAATTCATTCAATTGTTTTTGTTCTAATGGAGCAGGAGCATCCAACATAACGTCGCGTCCACTATTGTTTTTGGGAAATGCAATACAATCGCGGATACTATCTAAACCTGCAAATAAACTCACCCATCGATCTAATCCGTAAGCCAATCCCCCATGAGGTGGTGCCCCGTATTTGAAAGCGTTCATCAGAAAACCAAATTGTTCTTGGGCACGTTCGGGAGTGAAACCTAATATTTCGAACATCTTTGCCTGTAATTGTGAATCATGGATACGGATAGAGCCACCTCCTACTTCCACACCGTTGACTACCATATCGTAGGCATCGGCCCGAACAGCTGACGGATTTGTATCTAATAAAGGAATATCTTCTTCTTTCGGATGAGTAAATGGATGATGCATAGCCATAAGGCGGCCTTCTTCCTCGCTCCATTCAAACATAGGAAAATCAACTACCCACAAACAAGCAAATTTATTTTTGTCGCAAAGTCCCAGTTGGCGTCCCATTTCAAGACGTAATTCACAAAGTTGTTTACGGGTTTTCATAATATCGTCTCCACTCAGAATAAGAATCAAATCTCCCGGTTGGGCATTGAAAGCTTTTTTCATTTCTTGAAGTATTTCCTGAGTATAGAATTTATCAATGCTTGATTTTATATTACCTCCTTCTTCTACACGAGCATATACCATACCTTTAGCTCCGATCTGTGGTCTTTTCACAAATTCTGTCAGTTGGTCGAGTTGCTTGCGGGTATAAGTGGCTGCTCCTTTAGCACAGATACCTCCTATGTACGCAGCGTTGTCGAATGTCGCAAAATTATATCCTTTCATAATATCCATGAGCTCGACAAATTTCATATCGAAGCGTAAATCAGGTTTGTCGCTACCATAATATTTCATGGCATCAGCCCACGACATGCGTTGAAATGGTTCTGTTATTTCTATTCCACGTAATTCTTTGAAAAGATATTTAGCCATTCCTTCGAATGTGGATATAATATCTTCTTGTTCTACAAAACTCATCTCACAATCAATCTGAGTAAACTCCGGTTGGCGGTCTGCACGCAAGTCTTCATCACGGAAACATTTTACAATTTGGAAGTAACGGTCGAATCCCGATACCATTAACAATTGTTTTAATGTTTGTGGAGATTGAGGCAAAGCATAGAATTGTCCTGGATTCATGCGTGAAGGTACAACAAAGTCGCGTGCTCCTTCTGGTGTTGAACCTACTAACATCGGAGTTTCAACTTCGAGGAATCCTTTACTGTCTAGGTATCTGCGTACTTCCATCGTCATACGATGGCGTAATTCCAGATTTTTACGAACGCAATTACGACGTAAATCCAAATAACGATATTTCATTCGAATGTCATCTCCTCCATCGGTATTATCTTCAATAGTGAATGGAGGCGTAATTGCTGAATTAAGAATATTAAGTTCTGAAACGATAATTTCTATATCTCCAGTTGGGATGTTTTTATTTTTGTTTGAACGCTCGTTAACGATACCCGTTATTTGGATTACAAATTCACGTCCCAAATGGTTGGCTATTTCACAGAGTTCGGCATTTATTTCTTCATTGAAAACCAATTGAGTGATGCCATATCTATCACGCAAATCAATGAAAGTCATGCCTCCCATTTTGCGTAATCGTTGTACCCATCCTGAGAGGGTTACATTTTTTCCTGTATCGGAAAGTCTGAGCTCTCCGCACGTATTCGATCTGTACATATAAATTATTATTTGTCTTCAGTTTATCTATTAAAGAGGTTACAAAATTAAAGAAAATAATCTATATATAAGTAGGTTAAAGAAAGGAAAATAAAAAAGAGAGTCGTATTTTATATATTTCGGCTCTCTTGACAAGTTTATCCTCTTTTTCCGAGGCTGTCATCTTCAGGATTGATTTCTCTGATAGCTTCTTTTACTTCTTCTTTCGAAGGCTTTTCTCCATCAATCTCCATTTGCTGTACAGGCAGTCCTGGATTTATCTCATAATCGGTGGCCTGTTCATTTTTGTTTTCTTCCTTATTATCCATATATCATTATATTAAAGGGTTATGTATAACTTCATAACATCTTAAAAAGGTAGTTGGTTTTTTATTTCACTTTTCTTTTATTCTAAGGTTGCTTTTTTTTATGCTAAATAGTTAATACTTTGTAGGTAGGAAATTAGTCTACGTATGTTTTTATAAAATCCTAACGAAGAAGATATGAAAATAATTATTCAAATAATTTGGTTGATATAAATAAAAGTACTATCTTTGCATTCGCTTTTGAAAAGGAAGTATTTCGGGGTGTAGCGCAGTCCGGTTAGCGCACCTGCTTTGGGAGCAGGGGGTCGTGGGTTCGAATCCCGCTACCCCGACAGATTGAAAATCAAGGAGTTACAATAAAAGTAACTCCTTTTTTTGTATACTAATGCGAAATTAAATTCCCTTATTATGGGATCAATGAATAAATCTGGGATCAACGTAAAAACCTGAGGGATTTTACTTTTAGCGGATCAATGTAAAAACCTGAGGGATTTTCATTTCATGCA
>CANPVZ010000018.1 GCA_947581855.1 uncultured Phocaeicola sp. | reverse complement strand
CTTTTCAAAAATTATTACGCAAACAAACAAGTTGTGATTTGCTTTCAAATTAGTATCTTTGAACCATTGGGAACAGCAGAAAACAAACAATGACACATCCGACAGTAGTTGTGATTTGCTTTCAAATTAGTATCTTTGAACCATTGGGAACAGCTTTTCAAAAATTATTACGCAAACAAACAAGTTGTGATTTGCTTTCAAATTAGTATCTTTGAACCATTGGGAACAGCGTCCGGAGAAACGGACACGCCGCGACTTTAGTTGTGATTTGCTTTCAAATTAGTATCTTTGAACCATTGGGAACAGCTAGTTGCGTAGGAAGAGATATACGGTCATGTTGTGATTTGCTTTCAAATTAGTATCTTTGAACCATTGGGAACAGCTTTGGTCGTGACCTCCCCATAGTGCACTTGGTTGTGATTTGCTTTCAAATTAGTATCTTTGAACCATTGGGAACAGCGCAGAGTAATGGCAAACGAAATTGCGATGGTTGTGATTTGCTTTCAAATTAGTATCTTTGAACCATTGGGAACAGCGTAATGGCCTTCGGAACCTTAGGAAATGCAGTTGTGATTTGCTTTCAAATTAGTATCTTTGAACCATTGGGAACAGCAAAAGAACTGTGGGACTATACTAATTACGAGTTGTGATTTGCTTTCAAATTAGTATCTTTGAACCATTGGGAACAGCAAAACAAATGTGGGACTACACCAACTATGAGTTGTGATTTGCTTTCAAATTAGTATCTTTGAACCATTGGGAACAGCAACTAGCTGATAGCCAAACTCAACTGAATGGTTGTGATTTGCTTTCAAATTAGTATCTTTGAACCATTGGGAACAGCATAGTTGCGTAGGAAGAGATATACGGTTATGTTGTGATTTGCTTTCAAATTAGTATCTTTGAACCATTGGGAACAGCCAGCGTATAATATACGTACAGATCGGTGGGGTTGTGATTTGCTTTCAAATTAGTATCTTTGAACCATTGGGAACAGCTTGGTCGTGTCCTCCCCAGATTGCATCTGGTTGTGATTTGCTTTCAAATTAGTATCTTTGAACCATTGGGAACAGCATGGCGAAAATACCTCAACACAAGTCCGGAGTTGTGATTTGCTTTCAAATTAGTATCTTTGAACCATTGGGAACAGCCTATTATTTAGTAAAGACTACCTCGTATTCGTTGTGATTTGCTTTCAAATTAGTATCTTTGAACCATTGGGAACAGCGCAAAGTAATGGCAAATGAGATTGCAATGGTTGTGATTTGCTTTCAAATTAGTATCTTTGAACCATTGGGAACAGCTTAATGAAAAAATGGGTGATCATGTTATTAGTTGTGATTTGCTTTCAAATTAGTATCTTTGAACCATTGGGAACAGCGAAAACAAACAATGACGCATCCGACCGTAGTTGTGATTTGCTTTCAAATTAGTATCTTTGAACCATTGGGAACAGCAAATAGCAGAATTAGAAGTAGGAATATATGTTGTGATTTGCTTTCAAATTAGTATCTTTGAACCATTGGGAACAGCAGATGCTCAAATCGAAAGAGAAAATGCTCTGTTGTGATTTGCTTTCAAATTAGTATCTTTGAACCATTGGGAACAGCGCTTGGATCCACTATATGACCAACTTTAACGTTGTGATTTGCTTTCAAATTAGTATCTTTGAACCATTGGGAACAGCTAACTAGAAGTATAGGTAAAAATACCTTAGGTTGTGATTTGCTTTCAAATTAGTATCTTTGAACCATTGGGAACAGCTATTGTTCTAAAAAAACAGGTGAAGTATTCGTTGTGATTTGCTTTCAAATTAGTATCTTTGAACCATTGGGAACAGCTATACGGTTATTAACGCCTCGCAGGGCGAGTTGTGATTTGCTTTCAAATTAGTATCTTTGAACCATTGGGAACAGCATTTAAGCTTTGTATTCAGAAGTCCGCAGGTTGTGATTTGCTTTCAAATTAGTATCTTTGAACCATTGGGAACAGCCTAGACTTTGATAACATGGACGAGCTTCACGTTGTGATTTGCTTTCAAATTAGTATCTTTGAACCATTGGGAACAGCGATGGATACTTATATACCTCGGGTTCTACGGTTGTGATTTGCTTTCAAATTAGTATCTTTGAACCATTGGGAACAGCTAGATTTCTTCCATGGTAACGCCTTCGTAAGTTGTGATTTGCTTTCAAATTAGTATCTTTGAACCATTGGGAACAGCAAAGGAGGTAATATTCACTTCAAAGTGGATGTTGTGATTTGCTTTCAAATTAGTATCTTTGAACCATTGGGAACAGCTAGAAAAAATGTGCAAAGAGATTATCAAAAGTTGTGATTTGCTTTCAAATTAGTATCTTTGAACCATTGGGAACAGCTCAGTCTGCAAAGGTAACTCCACACTCCGAGTTGTGATTTGCTTTCAAATTAGTATCTTTGAACCATTGGGAACAGCGTGAGCGAAGCGATACAACCAACATATTAAGTTGTGATTTGCTTTCAAATTAGTATCTTTGAACCATTGGGAACAGCCAGGAATCGCCATTAGATCATGGCATCTTAGTTGTGATTTGCTTTCAAATTAGTATCTTTGAACCATTGGGAACAGCCAACGGTAAATGATATATTAGCAGGAACAGTTGTGATTTGCTTTCAAATTAGTATCTTTGAACCATTGGGAACAGCCTCCCCGCTTAGGGGGTGACTCTCCCCCTAGTTGTGATTTGCTTTCAAATTAGTATCTTTGAACCATTGGGAACAGCCCGTCACCGGGAATATGGAGCAAGTAGGAAGTTGTGATTTGCTTTCAAATTAGTATCTTTGAACCATTGGGAACAGCGGATTTTACATTTTACACTGATTTTCAATGGTATACATTAAATGCTAGAATAGAAAAATGAGAACTGTTTCCACCAATAAATCCCGCATTCAAACGGGATTTATTATTTCTAAAACAATTCCAATTGCTGGCCTGGCGTATTAATATTCTGTACTTTCTTTCCATAAAATAATTCTATCGCACCAAATTGCTTGTCTGTAATACATATTATTCCCACTTGTCCAAATTCCGGAAGAAAGGATTTAACTCTCTTTATATGTACCATCGCATTTTCACTACTGGCACAGTGACGAACATAAATAGAAAATTGAAACATTGTAAAACCGTCCTTTTGCAGATTCTTCCTAAAATCGGCATAAGCCTTCTTGTCTTTCTTCGTTTCTGTAGGCAAATCAAAAAGTACAAGTATCCACATAACACGATATTCACTTAACCGATCCATTATCTATCAGGATATATAATTCGACGAGATTCTCCACTAAAACATTTATATAATGAAGCTGTGGTCTGACTGACCGCTATCATTAAAGGACTCCTTTTTCCTCCAATTTTAACTTCTATTGCAGGAATACCAAGTAATTCGGTTTTCAATTGCTTATTCAATTCCTGAATATTTTTATAGGTTTTAACAAGGTAGAATACGAGTTCATCTACATACGGACGATAAGGTTCCATTATATCATCAGCTAAACAATATGCATTATATCTGTTATGATGATGTATACCCAATGTCGGCAATAAGCCACTGGTTACTAACCCTCGCGCCACCACAGCACGAAGTATTGCATATCCATAATTTAACAGATTATTAGGAGGTATTCCCTCTCGGTCCCGAGTAAAGCCATCTATATCACGAAATAACGTTTTCCAATAATAGGCTGCTGCTCTTGCTTCCAAATTATCCGAATCTCCACTTCGAACATCATTCGCCCAAACACGCATACACTTTATTTCTTCTCCCGTGCAATCTTTCAAAACGGAAGCTTGATTATTAATTTTTGCCTGAATAGTTTGCTGCCAAAGTTGCTTTTTCAAAGGCAATGAAGCATCTAATTGTTGGCGAAAGCGCTCATTCTGGGTAGTATTTCCATATAAAGGGAGCATTAAACCTACCGGCATGCTTTTACCATCGCATGTTATCACCGCACAATTATTCTCCAACAAAGCCTCTAAAACTCCCGAAGTAATAGTTATTTGTTTATGATCTAAAACAATCACTCCCAAATCCTCTATAGCCCTTGTTACCTCTGATTGTTTTTTAAATGCTTCAGAAAAAGATTCGCACTTTTCTACTTCCGGTAATTTAATAACCAACTGTGCATTCCTCAAAGAAAGATAAACCGGATTGCCAAAATAAAGTGTTTTCTTTATCATATTCTTAAAGATCAGTTTTCACCCAATTAACTTATATATAAAAGAAATAGAACTTTCTCTATAGATTTAAAACAGATTCATTCAAGAATCTTATGACTAATACTCTCCTACAAATACAATTTGTCCGATATGATTCACTCGAACTTTTACAATTTTATCTAGATTATTTAAAGAGGATAATCTCTTCCAGGTTATTCCATGTAATTCTTTTTTATCATCAACGATTGTTTCAAGATGATGTCTAAATACATAATCTTTTGATGTTAATTTCTGCACTCTAAATAAATTAGGGCTAATAAGAGCGTAGTTTTCCGCATCCGTCAAATCAATTTCACTCGGATTAAATCCTATTTCTTCATTAGGAAAAACAAAATATTCATTTTGCTTCATAGAAAACAAAAAGTTCCATCCTTCACTACTCTTATACGCTTTATCAATTATAGGAAGTCCAAGAGCTATACGACTTGTTGCTTCATAGAAAGAAACGACTTTTTCTTGTAAATTACCCTTTCCGTCCCGATAAATTGCCACGTGATGATTATTTCCCGTGTTAACAAAATCCACTGGCTGTTTCCTTCCTGTAGATTCCAACATATATTGACCTCGATGATCCTTTTTATCATGAAGCGGCGTAACACTACTTGCTCCTGTGATAGTTACCCGTTTAATAACTATACCTTTCTCTTTATTTAACCAGACAGGATTCTCATCTAAATTACCAAATGCTTTTTTAGCATCCCCCCCAAATTCTTTCAAACGCTCTTGCAAAATTTGTCTTATTCTCCCATCTACAATTTTATCTATTTTCAGATCAGGACCAATAGCTTTACGAACCGTATAAATTGTCTCTTGCTCCACCGTCTTTACTTTTACCGGAACCCGCCAGGTACGTAGTTCATCCAAATAAATAGGATTTTTCTCCAAACTATTTTTACCCGTAAAGGCTCTTTTAGGATCACCATTCCATTCAAAAAGACGCTTTAACAATGCTTCCCTATATTTTTGATTAGCAACTTTAGCTATTCGTTCAACGGTAAATCCTGCACCTATTTTCTCTTCTTTGGTAACATACCGTTTCATACTGCCATAAATGGTTTCATTATGTAGTTGACCACGAGGAGTTAACTGGACCTTTTTCTTAAATCCATTTTTGAGCTTTATCTTGTTGGTATTCTGCGTTACTACTTTATTTTTAGCTTTTATAGATACTAAGGTATTTTCCAAATGGTATTTTGCTTCCATTCTAAATATATCAAGTGGCATAGGAGGCACAAATCGCAACTTCCCATGCTTATCTCGATAGAGCTCCTTCTGCTCTATTCCATAAATACTACTTGATTTATCACTTTTTGCATTAAGGTTATTCAAATATTGTATAAAACTCTCCTTTGTAAAGGCAATTGTTAATGCATCCATAGCATGGTGACGATGATCGTTGCGTTTGGTCCACTCTTTAATGCGGTATAGCTTGCGTCCATCTTTATCTTCCAGCACTTCTGTTAAACCTAATTTATCATACTTATCCCAATTTAATTCTTGCATCACATCTACCAACTGCCAATCTTCACGCAAACGATCTGTAATCAATCCTGTAGTAGGAAGCACACATTTTACAACATCTTCAAGTATTTCACAAGCCTTTCTCGCAATGTACTGAGTAGTGCGTAAATCTCGTTTAATGAAATCATCAGGAATATCTGTTGATCTCATGAGTAAATTATTACGCTTTGTTTTACTGATTGCATTAGTTTTATATAAATTTTCAATGCGAATCTTATAATCCTCAATATCCTTTACACCGTACTTATTTAATACATAATCATAAGCAGTCTGATTACTTTTTTCAATATTTACACTTCTACTTTCAAGTGTTTTATTCGAAAACGAATCATTAAATAATCTTGCCTGAGGAATAATATGCTCTATATCAAATTCCTTACTAAACAATCTTTCTTGAGGTATATAAGTATTAGAATAGAGTGTTTTATAACCATTATCCTTTAATTCCAAATATAGCTTATAGCGAATTATATCATTACGACTTACATTGCTTATACCAAATTCTTTTTGAAGGATCTCACGGTATTTTTCATGTTCGGCCCTTGCCTTATTAATGGAGTTCATCATTTCCTCACGTTCTTTTGCACTTTTTTTCAGTTCACGTGCCAACTCAATGCGGATTTCATCTGGTTTTCCATACGTATCAATAACCGAATTAACTAAATTAATCATCTGATTTAGAATTTTCTCCACAACAGGATTCCGCAAGCTATTTCTAGGAAGTATATCTAAATGATCTTTATAAACTTTATCTTCCAGCTCCTCTCTAGTTTGGGAACGTTTGGAGTGATTATAACCGACATTCTTACATGCTGAGCTAAATTCTGTACCCTTTTTTATTAAAGGCAATATCTTCCGTATTGCTTTTGCGCTTAGATTCCCATAATCGGGCTGAAATGTAATATTTGCCAATCTTTTTGCATATTCTCTTTCCAAGCCGGTCAGTTCTTCAATTTTTGCCAATAAGCTATCAATTCCCGTATTCGATTTATCCCCTTCATAAGAATATAACAAGTGCCATAACAAATACATTGGTTGCTTATCAAAGTCATGTCCTTTTATACTTGAATCGAAATTCAACATATCTGTACGATATCCTAAGCCCGTAAATATATCTGTCACGGTTTTTATCACATCATGAGCTGACATTTTAGAGAAATCGTATTCTTTATGACCGGTCATGGCTATAATATCTTGATATGCCTTGAACAACAAAGACTGAGTCCGATTTCCTTCAATTTCTTTGAAGTTCAAATCCAACTCTTTATAATTTTTAAATAGATATTTAAGAACATCTAATTTGGACAATTTATCTTTGACACTCAATTCAAAAAACAAAATATCCTTTTCTTCCTGTTCTAAATATCTGCAAGCACCGGTTGACTTTTCTGTCACCTTAATATTATTAAGAATCTGCCAAATCTTAAATTCTTGAAATAAAGGAGATGATTTAGGACAAACCCTACTCCCTATCGTTTTCATTTTCATCTTGCCATCTACCTCTATCTCTATTTGGCTGTTCTCCAGTTCACAATAACCAATCAAGCCCTTTTGACTTTTAAGTGGTCGCTGATAAAAAATGATAATATCACGTACTTCTTTTTTTAGTTCTGGAGTAAGCTCTGAATGATATTTGGCTTGTGTTTCCCAAATAGCCTCAAATTCATCCATATAATCCTGACGATAATATACTTGATTCTTTAAACTATAATGAGGATCTTTAATTAATCCATTCATCAAAGCTTGTCCTACGGTTTGTTTATTAAAAACCAAATCTTTACTCCTATCACTAATAGAGCCTAAGTAACCACTTGAATTATTTATTAGACCATTTATTTCACAAATAACAAATGCAACTTCTTCAATTGTCAACTGTTTACTTAACGCTTCAACACGCCACCGATAAGCTTGCAATCGTTTATCTTTTCCTTTATTGTCGGCCGTATATATTTGATATTTTCCCAAAAATATTTTACTTGAGTTCTGCTTACCTTTCCCTTTCAATTGTTCTTTAAAGTCATCTGTCAATATATCAGCATAAAACTGACGCTGGTACTTCCATATCCTATCTAATTCACTCTGTAAATCCGAACGGTAAAAGTCGGGAATGTAGTTTTTCCCTTCGTTGAGAAGAGACAAAACAAATTGACCTGGAGTAATATTTTCATCATAAAGTTGCTTGGCAATAGTCATTCCGTCTATCAATTGCCCCTCATCTGCCGACTTTGCTTTACGACTGCTTTTATAACCTCTTTTTTTATTTATCATCAACAACACACGTGCGAATTCCTCCAAAGAGATTTCATCGGTAACAGCTTTTGCTCGTAACCGGTAAGTTTCAAAAGTTGTTCTATTTCCACTCTCACATAAAAAAGTAGTTTCCTGTATAATACCATTTGACAACAAACAATTTATTAAATTTTTACGACGCAATTTATAGCGTTGCAAATTACGACGCATACATCTTTTAAGCCTCCTGTAAGCATTTGTTGTGATGCTTTTACCCTGCTCAAAATTTTTTTGCTCATCCACAGTTAAAGGATTTACCCGTACTCCTAATCTAATTATAGACGACTGCTCTTCCTTATTTTCTGCCTCATCAACTAAAGCCCACCCAATACTATTTGTACCTAAATCAAGACCTAAAATTCTTTTCATAGTATGATTCATTGAATTATTTTCCCAAAACTACAAATAATATTTAAAAATATTGTATCTATTATTTTATTTTTTTAGCTTTGCCACACTAATTTGAAGCAAATCACAATAAGGATTATTCCGTTGTGAAAACACTTAGGTTGCCCTCGTCCTTTATCGGGGGCTTTTTCATATATCACACAGATAATAAATAATACAGAAACCCACCATAAGTATGGGAAAAGCCAGCAACATAATACGGGTAACGCATCCGAATGTCCGTAATCATTCGGCAAGTTTGTATAGTGATCCTCACCAAAAATGGAAACCTTCAGATGAGAACATTTATTTCAATAAAAAGAAATGATTCCCCGCTATAAATTATGGCTTTCCGTTACTTTTTATATAGCAAACTTTTATCTTTATTACACTCTATACAAAACTTATATGCCTAGCATGTGGGCTATATATCCTACGAATGTAAACTATACAGCCCACTATTGAAAACTATATAGCCCACATTCGTAAAATATAAAAAATCAAGGATAGAAATAATCTTTACACTGCCTAGAAAAGATTTTGCCAAGGAGCAGAAAGGAACTTATAGGAAATAACATTCGATGCACAGTATACTTTCATTTTATATACCTAAACTACTTTCTGTCCGCTCTGTAAAGTCAACATTTCCACCGGAACAGCTCCACGTATCTTCTCTATCAACATAGAAAGAACGGAATATCGAATAAAATCCGTTCGGGTAACGATATGAATCTGCCGTGTGGGTCGGGGTATTGCAAAAGGACGCACTAATTTCTTCTGTTCTTCATTAAGCTGCAATAGCGCCAAACCGGGAATAAACGTCATTCCCTGACCACTTTCTACCATCCGCATAAAAGTTTCCATACTGCCTAACTTATAGGCTATTTGACACGATTGGGCTGACTTCAACTGACAAAAACGCATTAATTGATCGCGAAAACAATGCCCCTCGTCCAATAACCATAGTTTTTCTCCGCTAATCTCGGAAGAGCGAATCATCTCTTTCTTATATAAAGGATCTCTTTGTGACACATATCCGTAGAACGATTCGTAATAAAGAGGTACAGAGTTGAACTCTTTGCCTTCCGCCGATCCGGCTATGACAGCTGCCTCCACACTTCCCTCCTGCAAAGCTGCCAGACAATCTTTAGTCTTCATTTCCATTACCCGGATATCCAACATGGAATACTCTTCCATTAGCTCCGGAAAGAAACGCGGGAGCAAATAAGGAGCGATCGTTGGCAGCACGGCAATGCGGAAAACCCCACTCATCGATTTACTTTCTTCTTTTACCAGATCTTTAAGAAGCGAAGCCTGATGCACAGTGTTCCTTGCCTGCTCTATAATTTTCTTCCCTATTGGAGTAGGTTGTACGGGTTGAAAAGACCTGTCGAATATTCTGGTACCCAATTCTTCTTCCAACTTTTGTATCATCATACTCAAGGTAGGCTGGGTTACATTACAAAACTCCGCAGCTTTAGCAAAATGGCGGAGTTCGTCAACAGCAAGTATATATTCCAGTTGTTGTAGATTCATCGTTTCTCTGCTTAATAGATTTTGTCTATACAAAGATAGAAATTATCAGTTTGACACGTATTACTTTCTACTATATCTTTGCATCAAACAAACGAAAAAACAATAACCAATTAAAACAATAGCATTATGAAAACTTTAAATTACATCAAGTTAGATTCAGTAGCAACAGCAAAGGTAGTAGATTCATTGCAACAATTATTAGCTGACTACCAAGTATTTTATGCTAACCTACGGGGATTCCACTGGAATATCAAAGGACATGGTTTCTTTATATTGCACAGCAAATTTGAGGAGTTATACGACAATGCAGCCGAAAAAGTTGACGAAGTGGCGGAACGCATTCTGATGTTGGGCGGCGTACCCAAAAATAAATATAGCGATTACCTGAAAACATCTAATATCGAAGAAGTGGAAGGCGTTAGTTGTGGAGACGAAGCACTGAATAACATTCTGGAAACTTATAGCCATTTCATTACAGAAGAGCGCAAAATCTTGGCTATCGCCTCCCAAGCAGGTGACGAAGCGACTGTAGCTTTGATGAGCGATTATTTGAAAGAACAAGAAAAGATGGTTTGGATGTTATGTGCATACTCGTCTAAATAATACCAGGTATCTTTAACCTAAAACCCTTCAACATCGACTAACTGACTTAATACTTTCACACGGGTCTTAATAAAATAAACAATCCTTAAGACCCGTGTTTTTTTCTCACCATGCTTACATATAAGCTTATGCATTTGCATATACTCACTCTTTTTACATCAAGTATTATTTATATTTTCGAAATAATGCTGTATGCAATATCCTTATAAGCCATGTAACATCTTTGCATACACTTATATCTATTCTAAGAAATAGCGAAAGGTCCTCTCCATTACCCTAAAAACACAACGAATACTCAAAATTACACAAAATATACCAAATATTCCACTTTATTAAATCTTCCTGCCTATATCTTTACGACGTTTTTTATTAACCCTAATATCTATTACAAATGAAAACTATTCAATTCAGGACACATCATTTCCATGATGTGTGGCAGTGTATTAATAAACGGCTACTACTTGTAGGAAGTTTATTAATCGCTTCTCCTTATCTTCTCTTGGCCGAAGCACCAAAGAGCCCACGGGGGGGGGGAATTTTCGCAGGTTCAATCGGTAAAACAAGACAAAACTGTAAAAGGAAAAATCCTCGATGAAAAGGGAGAAATTCTAATCGGAGTAACCGTAAAAGTGGCCGGAACTCCGGATGGAACTATCACCGATTTTGAAGGAAATTTTTCTTTAAAGGTTGCAGAAAACGCGACACTGGAAATCTCGTATGTAGGATACAAAACACAAAAGATTTCCATAGCAAACCAAACAGACTTCGTTATTACTATGGAACCGGATAACCAAGTAATGAACGAAGTGGTGGTAGTAGGCTACGGTAGTATGAAACAGAAAAATGTAACCGGTTCCATCACCACTATTTCGGCCAAAGATCTGGAAGACTTACCAGTGGCTACCATCACAGAAGCCTTGCAAGGCGAAATCAATGGGTTACATATTGAATTAGGTTCACCCCGCCCTGGTGGAGGTATTGATAATCAAGTATATATCCGCCAGGCACGCAGTCTCAATGGATTAGGTAAGGACTCCCCTAATAACAACCCCCTTGTAATTATCGATGATGTAATGCAACTTACTGAAAAAGGGTATCCTGATTTATCAGCTCTGAATACGTTGGATCCTAGTGAAGTGGAAAGTATTACCGTACTGCGCGATGCTAGTGCAGCGATTTACGGTTCACGTGCTGCCAATGGAGCCATCCTTATCAAAACAAAACGGGGAAAATCGGGTGTTCCCCGCATTACTTATTCGGGCAAATTTGCCCTCAATGATGCGGTAAGTCATTCCAAAGTACTAAAAGGTTCTGACTATGGGCGTTTTTATAATTCAGTAGTACGCAATGCCGGAAAAGTGAAAGCTGAAGAAATAGATAAATTTTTCAGCGAGGAAGAAATCATTGCTATGGACGACTTGCATTATGACTGGCTCGACAAAGCTAATTGGAAAGCCGCCTTCCAACAAACCCACACGCTAAATGTGAGCGGCGGTACTGAACGGGCTACTTACTACGCAGGAGTTAGTTACTTCGATCAAAGCGCCAACTTGAGTAAACAAGATTATCGTCGCATGACTTACCGCGCAGGCCTCGATATCAAACTAACTTCCGACGTGAAACTAAGCGCTTCCATCTCGGGCAACGAAAGTAAGAAAAACACCATTTGGACCAAAGGAGCTCGCTTCAAAATGTATGGAGGAAGCAGTTCTTCGCCCACAGCCGACTATAACGTATTACATCATATGCCAGACTATATACCATGGAGCATAACATTAAAAAACGAGAATGGCGAGGAAGAGGAAGTATGGCTAGGTCCTTATACTGCCCCATACAGCAAGATTGCAAATCCTAAGAAATCGTCAGTATCTTCATGGAACTACTTCGGGCTGACAGAAAACGACTCATATACCACTGACGAACAAGACGGTTGGACGGCCAATATTTCTCTTACTTACGAAGTACCTTTCATCAAAGGACTATCATTGCGTGCAAATTACAGTACGTCACACAATTCAATCGATTCGCAACAATTCGCTTTTCCATACGAAATCGCTTATATCAACAAACAACCAGTAGTGGGACAGCACTTACCAAACAATATCCCACTAGAAAACTATTCGACCAAAATATTTAAAGATGACGCACAGGTAAATTTTCAGGGTTCTTTGTCGCAAAACCGCCAAATAAACTTTTATGTAAATTATGATCGCGACTTCGGTCAACATCATATAGCAGCCATGTTTTCTATTGAACGTAGTGAAGCGAAAAGCAAAAGTCACGTACTAACCTACCGCGACAACATCCCAGATGACTTTCACGATATCTTTACTGGGGACTCTCGTGATGGATCGATGAAAGATTTTTTAGCTAAAGACATGGCCAACAAAGCAAAAAACCGTTCGGGAGCCCTCTCTTATTTGGGACGTATATCATATAGTTACGCCGACCGCTACATGTTACAGTTTCTCTTCCGCACAGATGCTTCCGTAAAATTTGCTCCCGAAAACTATTGGGGATTTTTCCCAAGCGTATCAGCAGGATGGGTAACATCCGAAGAAAATTGGTTCAAGGAAAAACTCCCTTGGTTCGAATTCTTAAAGGTACGCGTATCGTGGGGACTTACCGGACGCGATGACGTAAAAGGTAACTGGCAGTGGAAACAAACATACACTACCCAAAACAATCCAGGTTCGCAATTCGGTCCGAACGGAGGTATCTCCAGTTCGGGTTTACTACCAGGAGTCGCATCTCCGAACCGTAACCTAAAATGGAGCAAGAGTCATAAGATGAACCTTGGTTTCGACATGACTTTCTTACGAGGACGTTTAAGTGCAACGTGGGATATGTATTATGATATCAATGATGATATTATTAATGCCAAATTAGCTGAGCAACCTGGTATCCCCGTATATGCTGGAGGTAGCTACGCCCAGCAAAATTTCGGCCGTATAGATAATTATGGAACCGAGCTTTCGCTCCATTGGCGCGATAAAATAGGCGAAGTAAGTTACAGCATAGGTATGAATTTCGGTTTAGATGGCAACAAAGTGAGGAAATGGATACCGGGACTGAACAAAAACAAGTATCCTTCCAACACCTCCGACCTTGAAGAAGGAGGTTCCACTTACCGAGCCACATGGGGATTCCTCACATGGAAAGGCACCTCGAAAGGTGACGGAATCATTCGTACCGAAGCTGACCGCGATGCTTATTGGAATTATCTTACTGATTTGGCCACTGCAGCGGGTACCATCCCCAAATACTTGGGAAAAAGCACAAAAGAAGAAATTCCTTTAGGAGCGTTGGCATACCAGGACTTGGGCGGCGAAATGAAAGATAATGTACAGCAAGGGCCTAACGGACAAATCAACAAGGAACAAGACTGGGCTCAATTATGTGGTAAACATGACGACCACGAATTCTCTACCAAACTTGGAATCCGTTGGAAAGACCTTACAGTCAATGCCAATTTAAGCACTTCATGGGGTGGCGTACGGATGATAGACCGCAAAAAGATGGATGTGAAAAGCGACGCTACTCTTGTTTGGTCACCCGATGCTTTTTGGAAAGACATGTTCGACCCGGAAACTAACCCGGATGGCATCTATCCCAACTATGGCGTAGAAACTAAATTAGGCGGATCTGTATTCGAAAACTCCGACTTTTGGAAACTAAATACATTCCGTTGCTATATACGTAACCTTACCATCGCCTATTCGCTACCCAAGGCATGGGTGGCCCCACTAAAAATGCAGTCTGTAAGGCTCAACCTGACAGGAAACAACCTGTTCGACTTGTATAACCCTTACCCTAATCATTATCGAAACATGTATAACGACGGAGCTACCGACTATCCTAGCCTGCGTACTTGGTCGTTCGGCATCAACGTATCATTTTAACAAATTTGTTTAATCGTAATTTATCATGAAAAAGAAAAATATATTTTATATAGCACTCCTGGCCTTGGGATTCTCCACAGTTGGATGTAGCGACTCTTTCCTCGACATGGCGCAAGACGGCGTTTACGACAGACTAGATACGGAAACCAAAGCCACTTGGTATATCAACGCTCTTTATGAACTGATGTATAAAGGTTTCAATACCCCGAACAAAACAATTGTATACCAAAGCACCTCGTTCGACAATTTAACCGAGGAGGCATGGGGCATCAGCGCAAAAACTAACCCAGGAACAACGTACTATACTATTACCGAATTGGGAAACACCTCCTTTATGTCTTCTTATTTCGGCACCAGTTTAGCTGCCGGAAAAAAATCGCCAGCCTCAGGCTACCATCAGATACGCTATTGCAATAACTTATTAGAAGAACTGGATAACAATGCGTCATCGTTTAACAAAGATTACATTAAGAAAGCTAAGGGACAAGCTTATTTCCTCCGAGCCGCACAAATGTTCGACTTAGTACGTATCTACGGACCCGTACCTATCGTCACCACCGTACTTAACGCTGAAGCCTCGGACACCGGACTACCCCGTTCTTCCGTCACACAGTGTGTGGAACAAATTGTAAAAGACCTGAATACTGCCGCCGAAATGCTTCCTGATTATTGGTCAGGTGACGACTACGGGCGTGTAACCCGCGGTGCAGCATTAGCCTTAAAAAGCCGCGTACTGCTTACTTATGCCAGTCCCATATTCAACCGTAATTGGAACAATCCCGACAACATCCGTTGGAAGAAAGCGTTAAAAGCCGCCCAAGATGCACAGGCTGCCATGCCTGACAAAGGACTCGACGGCATCAGTTCAGCAAAGGAATGGGAAAATATGCTATGCAAGTCAAGTAACACGGAAGACAACAAAGAAACTATTTTCCTTCGGCTCAACCATCAGGGAAAAGAAAGTGGTGCTACTTATAATGGTTGGGAACAGTCTGCACGCCTCACCTCACAAGGTGGAAGTGGCGGAATTAAAGTACCAATAGAATTAATTGATAAATTTCCCAATGCCGATGGTACTTTAGTGAAGGAAGCCGATAAATTAGCCAATGGCAACATGCACTTTATGGAAAACCGCGACCCGCGTTTCTATCGCACTTTCGCTTTTAACGGTATGATTTGGGGATACAAGGAACTCCCTAACGATACCGTATGGGCTTACCGATGGATAAAATCACTTGTTCCTGATGAAAATGCTGAAACACCAAATACCTATTTAGCTACTTATGGGTATAGCGAAGAAAACAATGTGCCTAGTCCGGTATTTATCCGAAAAATGACAAATATACAAGCGGCAAAAGAAGAATTCGAATACAGCGGAATCAACGTATACGAATACCGTTACGCTGAACTGGCATTGAACTTAGCTGAATGCTATGCTGCAACAGGACAAGTGGAGTTATGCAAACAGGAACTAGGTAAGCTCCGCGCCAGAGTAGGCATCCCCAAAGGGAACCAAAACTATGGCCTCGACAGTTACATTAATAGCCGTGAATCAGCTATTGCTGGTTGTCTGCACGAACGGCTCATCGAATTGGCTTACGAAGGAAAACGCTATTGGGATATTTGGCGCTGGTTACTCTATGATGGAGGACAAGGCTATTGTGGCAACGGCGAAAGGATGTATTTAAGCGATGAAAACACTTGTGAAATATTAGGTCTTACTCCTTTAATAGGAACATGTCGCACATCGCGTTATATTGATGTGAAAAGTGAACTCTACATCCCTGGAAACAATGACGATAACTTGACAGCTGACCCATTGTTAAACGCAAGAGAAACAGTAGGGGCAGATCCAGATTCCCCAGATTTCCAGAAGGAATTAAAAAAAGTTGCTGAATTCTGGGAGCAAAACTTTCAACTGAAAGAGCCTCCGACTCCTGGTGACAAAGATAGCAACAACAATCCAGTTCTTCTGAGTTGGAAATCCAATTATTACATTAGTGGTATCAACAATACAGCCCTTACTAAGAACCCATGGCTGGGACAAACTATAGGATGGGGCGATACAAATGGTTCTCCTGGAACAATCAATTTCCAGGATGACGAAGTTTTATCGGTAGACTAACAGACTTAAATACATACAAAATGCTGTTGTTGGGGAGGGGAGATACATATCCCCTCCCTCAACAACAGATTAAAGAGTCATTAAAATGTATATTTATTAAATGCCATAAAAACAATATTAATTTTAATTGTCTACTCTCTACAATTAAAGTCACATTCTTTTATTTATAAAGTAGTGCTTTGTTCTGTAATTTATATAGAGGGAAATGAGTGTGAATTGTATAACGAAAACATTACCAAAAGAATACAAACAAATTAGGCGAGCCCAAAAAGCGTGAAAAGCAATAAATCCATGTTCAATCTTTGTGGCAAACCATTGACTGTTAAAACATGACAAGTTAATGAATTACATCAAAAATCTATTTGCATCACCACAGATAAGCCGTCCGAAATGGAAAAACAAGTTATCCTCCTGATAGAAACCGGAAACATAAATAGACCCATCCGAACATATGAAAGACCAAGTATCATAGAGTCGTTAAAAAAAAGTGATCCAACGCAATTCTACACATAAATCACTCTAACTAACCAAGTGACTTCTACATCAAGAAAGAGAATAGTGTAAAAAGGATAAAGTATATACTATTAATAGCCAAATAAAAACAGTTAAGGACATTCAGAAAATAGACAGACTCAAGTTGCGTGACATAAATTTGCTGAGGAAAATGGAGAAGTCTTACGGTTTCTCCGGGAACATCATGCGTCGATGGAACAAAATGGATCCACGAAGAAGTGAATCGACTATAAAAATGGCAGGTGAAAGGATAAACTGTAATCATTTACACATGCCATTCTATTTTTTAGAACGTTTTCTGAATATCCTCAGTTAAAGCAAATATTAGAAAAATCAACAGATACCAAACCTTAACTTTTACCACGAATCAACAATCACACCTCCACCCAACACTACATCGTCTTTATAAAATGCAGCGGCTTGTCCAACAGCAACAGAAGTAAGAGGTTCATAAAGCTTTACATGCAACAAGCGATCCGGAGTAAGTATTACTGTACACCGATTGGCTTGTTTACGATAACGTATTTTCACGATAATATCATCGTGCCCAAACAACAAAAAAGGATTCGTCACATTCCAATCCTTTAATAATATCTCGTGCTTTTTCAATGATGTCAAAGGAGCTATTACCACCTTATTTTCTTCTGGAAGAATCTCCTTGACAAATACAGCACGGTTCAAATGCTGCAATCCTAATCCATGACGCTGACCAATAGTGTAAAACGGGAAACCTTCGTGGCGACCAACAATTCGTCCATCCTCATCATAAAAGTAACCGGGTGTAATCATCGGTAAACGCTTATGACTTGTTCCCTTTGGCAAAGCAAGGGAAGCAGCCCTTGAATTATCTGTCAGGAACGATTCACGACATAACGGTACGGATAGTTGAGAAAGCAAATTAATCCTTTCGAGAGGCTGCTTCTCCGGAACTGAGAGATCTGATGTAGCCGAATGCTGAACAATCCGTTCATTTCCATTCACTATTTTCTTTAAGAAACTACGATAATCCATTGGACAGAAGCAAACGCCCACACTGTCTTTTTTCCGAGCAACTTTATAAAAGCCACGTTCGGCTGCCATCTGCCGAACTTCCACTTTTGTCTTGTTTCCCATCGGCAGTAACATCCGCTGAAGAATTTCTTGGGGCAATCCCCATAAAAAGAAAGATTGGTCCTTATCTTTATCTTCCCCACAGGTAATATGGTAAAAACCGTCAATCTGACGTTTATTCACATAATGTCCTGTAGACAAATAATAAATATTTCGCTCATCCGCCACCTGTTTAAGCAAAGGCCACTTTAAATAATTATTACAAAGTATACAAGGAACAGGTGTACGAGCATGCAGATACTCAGAAACAAAATAATCGATAATAGCAGTTTGAAACAAATCACGCGCATCATACACAAGATGTTCTATTCCCAGATGATTAGCCAAAGTACGGGCATCGTCCAAATATTCCGTTGAATTATCCAGTTCGTAAAAACGAAAAGTAATACCGGTCACTTCGTAACCGGCTTCTTGCAGCAACAGAGCCGCCACAGAGCTATCAGTCCCTCCGCTCATACCTAATAATACGCGGTTATTTTTTTTCATATCCTCGATAAAATAATAATTTTGCCACCATTTAAAGAAGTCATTATCCAACTCCATTGCTCTAAGGGGGGGGAATCACCTAACAGTTACAACCCTTTCATTCAGGCATTTTTTTACAATCAGATATATCGTAAGGAGAATACAAAAAATCTACAAAGATTCTACGAGGGGAAGCACTCATACCTTTTCACCTTTCAATTCCTTCGCCTTGAATGCCAATGCATACATACGCATCTGCTTCACCATAGAAAGCAGTCCATTACTACGGGTAGGGGAAAGATGTTCTTTCAGTCCGATTTTCTCAATAAAATATAGGTCTGCATTCAAAATCTCATCAGGAGTGTGGTCGGAAACCACCTTTATCAGTAGCGCAATAATACCTTTTACAATCAATGCATCACTTTCCGCCTGAAAATGTATTTTTTCACCCACCATATCAGCCTGCAACCAAACTCGGCTCTGACAGCCTTCAATCAGATTTTGCTCCGTTTTATACTTTTCATCTAAAGGCTCCTGTTCATTTCCTAAATCAATCAACAGCTGATATCTGTCCATCCAGTCATCGAAATCACTAAATTCTTCGATGACTTCCTCTTGTAATTCATTAATTGTTGCCATATCTAAGACTTTTACTTCTCATTATATATTACCTCCATCACAGTTTGCCCTACTGCCTGAAGGGTATTTTTATCAATCACATCCATATTATCGTTAACTGTATGCCAAAACGAACCAAAACTGGACAATTCACTTCCTTCATCATAAGGGATAATGTCCACACACGGAATCTTGGCTATCTGATTTACCGGAACATGGTCGTCTGTCACATATCCGCCCTGTCGTTTCGGAAAATAACTTCCATAACCTATATCATTAGCCTTCTTCCAAATTTTTTTCACTACGGAAGAAGCATAATCCCGTGAATAGCCTTCCTGTAAAAAAGTAGCACCTTTGCCGCCTACCATATCCAACAAAATACCGAAACGAGCATTATAGTTAGAAACATGCGGTCTACGCGACCAATACTGTGAACCGAGACACCAAGTATCTTCATTATGCGAGCCTTTATGAAATTGAGGAGTTCCATAATCTTCAGCATCAAAGAAAATAATATCAACACCAATCTCCGGCGATTTCATCTGTATCTGACGAGCGATTTCCAACAGCACTCCCACCCCGCTTGCTCCATCATTTGCTCCCAAAATCGGAGTATGGTAATTCTTTTCATTCGGATCATTATCTGCCCAAGGACGACTATCCCAATGAGCGCAAAGCAATATACGTTTGCGCATATCTGGATTAAAAGTCCCAATAATGTTGCGAGCCTTATAAGTTGTCCCGTCATAAATAGTAGCATCAAATTCTTGTTGATACACTTTAGCGCCAAACGAGGTTAATTTGGCATTTAAAAAATCACCGCATTCATGGTGAGCTTTCGTATTAAGCACTCGAGGTCCGAAATCCACTTGCTGCTTTACATACATATACGCACTATCTGCATTGAAATCGGGCGCCTTTACAATTATAGTCCTCTCTTCTACCTGCTTTTCTTTCTTACTGCTTCCGCACGATCCTAAAAGCAAGGTTATTACAACTACACACAAACTGATATAATATCTCACTTTCATCTTAATTCTCCTTTATTTATTAAACCGCCTTCTCTGCATTAAACAAACCGATAGCGCTCCTCCTTATATACAAAATTTTTCTACAATGGATCAAATCTACAATTCCTATTTCATCTCCCCCCATTATAAGCCTCCTTTATAACACAACAAAAGTATCCTTTTATCGACCGAACAGTCTGTCTACAATTCGATCTCTCTCAGATTAGACTAATTTCATCCTTTCCCCTTTCTATTATATCTTTCCCGAATAATTCACCTTTCCCTTTCTTTGTACTTCTTCCATTACACGAAGGAAATTACCTCCCCAAATTTTTTGGATATCAGCTTCAGAATACCGTTCGAACAATAAACGCCGTGTAAAGTTTATCAACTCTGATGCAGAAGCACAACCGCAGATACCTCCGTCTCCATCAAAATCGGTACCGATACCTACATGTTCAATACCCATTACATTAACCATATGATTCAAATGGTTGACAGCATCAAGAATAGTTGCAGGTTCTCCTGTACATAAGAAACCACTATATAAACAAACTTGTACTACTCCACCTCGATGGGCCAAAGCCTTCATCTGTTCATCTGTCAAATTACGCGGATGGTCGCAAAGTGCCCGGCACGATGAATGTGAACAGACAATTGGTGTTTCACTCAACTCCAACGCGTCATAAAAACTTTTTTCCGAAGCATGCGACAAATCCACCATCATACCTGTTCGGTTCATTTCCTTAATTACTTCCCTGCCGAAAACGCTTACACCATTATGTTCTCCGCTGCCACGGGCCGAATCGCATATATCATTGTCACCATTGTGACAAAGGGTCATATACACCACTCCCCTCCGGCGGAAACGTTCCACATTCGACAAATCTTTTCCAACAGCATATCCGTTTTCAATGCCAAGCATAATAGCCTTCTTCCTTTCCTTTTTTAACCGGAATAAATCACTTGGCGTATAAGCAATATCCACATACGAACAGTTTGCATGCACCATCGCTTCTATGTCATTCAATATCTGGTCAGCTTTTGCAGTAGCGGCCAGCAACGCTTCATTTGTACGTTCCCGTTGTTCCAAATAAGCGACCATTATGGTCGCATCCAAATGACCTTCATTCATTTTATGAAGGTCTACCAAAATCTTCGGATCACGTCTATGAAATTGTATCTTTTTATCAAAAAACATTGGAGTGTCACAATGCGAATCCAACGTCACGATACGATTATGCAAAGCTTTTGCCTTTGCAAAAGATGTCGCTTCATCTATAAGCCACCTAAACAACGGCATCATACTTTCATCTCCCCGAAGAATCATACATTCGGGATGCCACTGTACGCCGATCATAGACTTATATTCCGTAGATTCCACCGCTTCCGCAATACCATCAGCAGCACAGGCACAAACGCGAAATCCCGAAGCGGGTTCCTTCACCGCTTGATGATGAAACGAATTAACCGCCAACTCTTCGATCCGAAAGAGTTTATACAAAAGAGTATCCTTATCAATAGTTACCGTATGAGAAGGGAAACTTCGGTCCAATGCCTGGTCATGCTTAATAAGCTTATTTTCCGCCTGAGAATAAATATCTTGATATAGTTTTCCTCCAAACGCCACCATCATAATCTGAAGGCCCCGGCAAATACCCAGAACAGGGATCTCCCTGTCTGCAGCTAACCGGGTCAATAACAATTCCTGTCGATCGCGACGATAATTAATGGAATGTAGTTCGTTAACGGGTTCCTCTCCCATAAACAGAGGATTAATATCTCCGCCACCGGTCAAAAGTAGACCGTCCAGATGCTCTAACGTATTAATCAAAGGTTCTTTCTCCTCATAAGGAGGAATAATAAACGGCACACCACCTGCTTTCAAAATAGAAGCACAATAGCCATCCGCCAAACAACAATTCCCGTTATTGAAATTTGCTGTAATTCCAATAACGGGTTGTTTTCTGTATCCAGGATATGATGCGTTCAAAGCCTCATACCCTTTCTGTATATCAAAATAAGAATCATTCAACATAAAAACGTTTTATCAAAACTTATAAGTGCGTTTAGGGTTCTTTGGAAACCAGCCTTTTCGAACACGTCCTTCCTGTTCAAAAAGCTCTTTGATTGTCCAGAATGAAGAAAAGGCAAATACTCCCAGCAAAGACGACCACAATACATGGCTTATCAACAAAGAACAGCCCATGGCAATGAGACCCAGCAACAAGAAAACCCACCAACACTTTGTTCCGAAATAATATTCACATTTCACCACTACCGGATGAAAAAGTCCGATAATTAAAAAAGTACAAATGCCGATAATTAATCCGGAAAAATAAAGTCCGTTGAAAAATTCCATTCGTCTTCCTTATTTATTACTAATAGGAATCTCCTTCTTTATGCTTTGCTCTAAAGAGATCAAGGTTTCGGTAGCCGTCACACCGGGAATTTCCTGCATCTTGCTATTCAAAAGCTCCATCAAATGTTCGTTGTCACGTGCATACAGTTTGGTCAGCATAGTATATGGACCGGTAGTAAAGTGACATTCCACAATTTCAGGAATCTTCATCAGTTCCTTCACAGCATCCTTGTACATAGAACCTTTTTCAAGTTTGATGCCGACATAAGTACAAGTACTATATCCTAAACTTTTCGGATTAACATGATAACCCGAACCTACAATTACGCCTAAATCAATAAGGCGTTGAACACGCTGATGGATGGCTGCACGAGAAACACCACATTCTGCCGCAACATCTTTAAAAGGAATACGTGCATTCTGCGAGATAATCTCCAGAATCTTTTTGTCTAAGTTGTCTATCTTTTCCATTTGATGAATGATATTAGAATAAGTTTTATCATTTTGTTAGGCAAAGATAGGTATTATTTTATCTTTTCCTAATTTTTTGTTCATTAAATTAGGCTTAAACGATAATTTGTGTTGGCCAGATAGGTTATTTAGACAAAAAACGGCGTTAAAGATACCTTCAACGCCGTTTGACTTTTTGCTATCTAAATTACTTCTTTTCTTCTATTCCAACCAATTCTACTTCAAAAACTAAAGCCGAGAAAGGTTTAATTTTTCCAGCTTCTCTTGCACCATAAGCTAAATTTTGCGGAATATAAATTTCCCATTTTGAACCGACAGGCATCATAGTCAAAGCCTCCGTCCATCCCTTAATTACCTGCTTAACACCAAATGTAGCAGGTTGTGATTTTCCATCTTTATCTTTATGGTCATAAGAACTGTCAAACTTCGTTCCATCAATCAGCTTACCAGTATAATTCACTTTGACTCTAGAAGAATCAGTAGGGATTGCTCCTTTTCCTTCTACCAAAACCTTATACTGCAAACCGCTGGAAGTAGTTTTCACACCCTCCTTACTTTTATTCTCAGCAAGAAACTTTTCTCCGGCAGCTTTATTGTCGGCATATTTCTCTTCTAACACTTTTTCTTTTATGGCTTCCATTTGAATAGTGGTAAAAGTCTGAGCTTGTGTAGAGGTCATCAAACCACCTTTTTCCAAAGTTCCGGCAATGAAACCAGCCATATAATTATCAAAGCTGATACTTTTAGTAGAATCCTGACCAAAAATCTCATAGTTAGCACCCTTTATCATTTGATTGGCAATCTGTTGTCCAATTTGGATACCTGCATAATAAGCTGCTCTTTTCTTATCGTCTCCGGTACGAGCACCTTCATTCAAACCTTTAATAAAATCGGCCATGTAAGTAGTATCCATACCTACTCTGTTTACTAAATAAGGTTTCAAGCCTTGAGTGTTAACCATGCCCAGAGCATAAGACAATGAATCTAAATCGGTTTTCAAATCGGCTTTAGGCGACTGGGCAGTACAAGATACCATTCCTGCAGCCGCTGCAATCATCATAAAAATACTAAACTTTTTCATTTGTAACTAATTATTATTTATAAAACTTCAATCAATTCCACTTCAAAAATCAAAGTACTGTGAGGAGGAATCATTTCTCCGGCACCATTAGCACCATATGCCAAATCCGATGGAATAAACAATCTCCATTTTGCTCCCTCACTCATTAACTGTAAAGCTTCCACCCATCCGGCAATCACCTGATTAACTCCAAAGACGGCAGGCTCGCCGCGCTGAATAGAACTATCGAACAAAGTTCCGTTAATTAATGTGCCTTCATAATGGCATCTTACCCGATCAGTAGCTTTTGGTTTTTTACCGTTACCTTCTTTAATTACCTCATATTGCAATCCACTGGGAAGCGTTACAATGTTTTCTTTCTTTCCGTTCTCTTCCAAGAATTTCCTGCCTTTCTCTATGTTCTCGGCATTCATCTCTGCTTCCAGTTTCTCAAAATATTCATTTACAATTTGACGGGCTTCCGTATGTGAAATCGCCGTAGGATTACCTTCCAACACATCTTTAATAGCCTGTGCAAAATCTTCCACGTTCAGATTACGAGCACCCATGCCCAATAAGTTCTGGCCTATGCCTAAGCCAATAGAATAACTAAATTTATCCATGCTAATTTATATTATTATAGTTTGACAGTTATAAAACTGTTATTTACTCTTTTTGTTTAATCTTTCAGGTTCAGACTATTACAAAAGCGCTGCAAAGGTAAGTTTTTTATTGAGATAAATAGTTTCAGGCCTTTTATTTTTTATTAATTTTGTAATTTAAGAACTAACTTATATCTTAATCCTTGTTTTTTCGGAATAACCGTCTATTAAAAAGAGGCTGTTTCTACAAAAAACAATGAAATGAAGGGTAAAGTTTAACTAAAATAGAATATGAAAAAATTAGTAATTTTATCGGGTGCCGGAATCAGTGCTGAAAGCGGTATCAGTACATTCCGCGATGCGGGAGGTTTATGGGATAAATATCCAGTGGAACAAGTAGCTACTCCGGAAGGCTATGCTGCCAATCCGGAATTGGTTATCCGTTTTTATAATGAACGGCGTAAACAACTCCTCACGGTACAACCTAACGACGCCCACAGAATTGCTGCCGAATTGGAACATGATTTTGACGTAACGATTATCACGCAAAACATCGACAACCTGCATGAGCGTGCAGGTAGCAGTCATATCATTCACTTACACGGCGAACTGACCAAAATAACTTCCAGTTACGACCCGAATAACCCGGAATATATTCAAGAGCTAGCACCTGAAGATTTCGAAGTAAAAATAGGAGACAAAGCCAAAGATGGTTCTCAACTTCGCCCTTTCATCGTCTGGTTTGGCGAAGCGGTACCCGAAATTGAAACTGCTATCCGATATGTTCAGCAAGCCGATATATTCGTCATCATTGGCACCTCCCTGAATGTTTATCCGGCCGCAGGACTACTGCACTATGTTCCGCAGAATGCCGATATATACCTTATTGATCCAAAAGAAGTACGAGTCAGTTCGTCTCATCCGGTACATGTCATTCAAAAGGGTGCATCGAAAGGAATGGAAGAACTGAAAAAACTACTTCTTAACTATATATAATAGCTTGCAGGCGTAAATCTTCCGAAAAAACTCTATAAGGCAAGCACTTTGCCATATTAGAAAAAATCAGCATTTTTGCGAAACAATCTGAAGAGTGGGTTGTTTTCTATCTATATCTACTAAAATTAAAAAGTATTATGAAAAAGTATGTTTGCACAGTATGCGATTGGGTTTACGATCCGGAAGTAGGTGATCCTGAAGGCGGAATTCCCGCAGGCACTGCATTCGAAGATCTTCCTGATGATTGGGTTTGCCCTCTTTGTGGAGTCGGCAAAGAAGATTTCGAAGAAGTGAAAGAATAATCTGTTGCTTCATCCAACGAAGCGATAAAATGTGTCAAAAGCGAAGTTCTTGGATATTGTCTGTTAACTCCAGCGTTCCGAATCTAATCAGAATTATACTTTTGACACATTTTTATAGATCTCAATAAAAGTGTATATTTTCTAAACTCCGCTTAAAAAGCAAAGTCATTTCTTTTCTTTAATATCTGCACATGCCTCCACTACATTTACCACATAATCACCTAATTTCTCACATTCGCCGATAATATCCATATAGTGTACTCCCATCTGATAATCGTATTCCTTGTTGTTCACATCCAATACATTCTGATTTTTCAGTTGGTTACGGTAATTATTGATTTCATTCTCGATATTGAACGTTTGGTTTACGTCCACACTGTGGCGGTCATCTTCTAATATCCGGATCATTTGTACAAGCGCTTCATCCGTAAACTGAAACATCTGACGGATATGTTCATACTGTTTCTCCGTGAAATCCATATTTCCCTTGAATTTCCGATTAATCGTGCGAGCCAAATTATAACAACTGTCTCCAATGCTTTCTATCTCGGTGACCTCACGAAGCATGGCACGAATTTGCAACTTACTTTCCGAACTTAACCGACCGTCGGAAACCATATTCAGATAATTAGCAATCTCTACCTCCATACTGTCGCTGATATTTTCATATTTTTCTATACGGCTAAACAATTTAGAGAAATCATTCTCATTCTTCGTATGAAGCAAATCATCTACAAAATGGAACATTTTACGGGTACGCTCTGCAAAAAGATTTATCTCCTTACGAGCTTGTACAATAGAAAGTTCAGCAGTTGAAAGCAAACCTCCTGAAATAAAGCGTAAACGATACTCCTCATCCTGCTCTTTTTGAGGAATCAATGCACATACGGTTTTTTCTATAAACGGAACAAACCAAATAAGAATCAACACATTACAAATATTAAACGTAGTATGGAATGCAGACAACTTATAAGGAACAGCAACAGCCTCGCTTTGAGGTTTCATTACATTATCCACAAACCAGGAAATAGCCTCTGTAAAAGGAGTGAACAAACACAACACCCATACAACACCAAACACATTAAAAACCAAATGTGCCAAAGCTGCCCGCTTGGACTGCGTGTTTCCGGTCAGCGCGGCCAAATTTGCCGTAATAGTAGTACCAATATTCTCACCCAACACCAAAGCTGCTCCCAATTCAAAACTAATCCATCCATTAGCACACATAATCAAAGTAATAGCCATCGTAGCAGCCGAAGCCTGTACAATCATAGTCAATACCGAACCAATTGCCACAAACAGAAGGATAGAAAGATAACCCATATCCGTGTAGTTCTGTACAAATGACAGCATTTCGGGATTCTCACCTAAATCCGGAGCATTTGTCTTTAACAACGAAAGCCCCATAAACAGGAAAGAGAAACCGAAAATAAATTCACCAATAGATTTACGAGTACTTTTTTGAGAAAATAAGAGAGGAATGCCGAAAGCAAGAAGAGGAAGAGAAAAAGAAGCGATATCTACTTGAAAACCGAGAGCCGAAATGATCCAAGCCGTCACCGTAGTACCAATATTGGCTCCCATTATTACTCCAATTGATTGCGACAAAGTTAGTAATCCAGCATTTACAAAACTTACTACCATTACGGTAGTAGCTGAAGAAGATTGAATCAAAGCCGTTATGAGTACTCCCGTCAAAACTCCAGTTACCCGGTTAGTTGTCATAGCCGTAAGAATTTTCCTCAATCTGTCACCGGCAAACTTCTGAAGCCCTTCACTCATTATTTTCATTCCATAAAGGAAGAGTGCCAACGAGCCAAGCAACTTTAAAAAATCATAAAAAGAATATTCCATCTTTAATTAGTTTTGTCGTTTATTGGCAGCTAATTATTAATCATGTAAATTAACAGCCCGAATAAGACGTCTTATTTAATACATATTTTAAAAATGCTACAAATATATTGCAAAAATATTAATCTATCAAAAGAATTTCAGGAAGGAAGTTCTCTTTTGGATATTTATAAAGGTTTTAAATTAGAAATGCCTTATGGTCCCGTCAGCGCCAAAGTCAATAACAAAGTAGAAGGCCTTACTTACAAAGCTTTCAATAATAAAGATGTAGAATTTCTCGACATTTTATCTTCTTCCGGTATGCGTACCTATGTTCGCTCACTTTTTTTTATTTTATGTAAAGCAGTGGAAGAACTCTATCCGAAAGGAGAGATTTTGCTTCAGCATCCCGTATCCAAAGGTTATTATTGTAGCCTGCGTATCGGCCGGAGGGTCACATTGGATGATGTAGCACAAATCAAACAGCACATGAAAAAAATTATAGAAGAAGATATTCCTTTCCATCGCGTTGAATGCCATACGGAGGAAGCCGTAAAACTGTTCAAGAAGAAAGGGATGTACGACAAAGTAAAATTATTAAAAACTACCGGAAACATTTATGCTTTTTATTATACGCTGGGAGATTCAGTCGATTACTATTACGGAAGTCTACTTCCCCGAACCAGCTATGTAAAACTATTTGATATAGTAAAATACTATGATGGCATACTTTTACGTATTCCTAACAGAAAACATCCTGAGATGCTTGAAGATATGGTCAAACAAAAAAAGATGTTGGATGTTTTTAAAGAGCACCTTCACTGGCAGGAAATTATGGGAGTAAGTACAGTTGGAGATTTTAACGAGGTAATACAACACGGACATGCAACTGATTTGATTAACGTGTCCGAGGCACTACAAGAAAAAAAGATAGCCAAGATTGCAGATGAAATATACAAACGAGGAAATATCAAATTAATACTTATATCCGGACCTTCTTCTTCCGGCAAAACCACTTTCAGTAAACGGTTATCTATCCAGTTAATGACAAACGGGTTGCGCCCTTTTTCTATTTCATTGGATAATTATTTTGTAGACAGAGAGCATACTCCCCTTGATGAAAAAGGAGAATATGATTATGAATCTTTATCTGCCCTCGATTTGGAGTTCTTTAACCGGCAACTCACAGATCTCTTACGAGGAGAAGAAGTTGAATTGCCGCGCTTCAACTTCAGTACCGGAAAAAGAGAATTTAAAGGAGATTATCTTCGTATTGATGAAAACATGGTACTAATTCTGGAAGGCATCCATGCTCTAAATCCTGATTTAACGCCTCACATTCCTGCAGAAAATAAATATAAGGTATATGTTTCGGCCTTAACCACCATCATGCTGGATAATCACAATTACATCCCTACCACCGACAATCGCCTGTTGCGTCGTATTATACGAGACTATAACTACCGAGGATATTCGGCAGAAGATACTATACGTCGCTGGCCTAGTGTACGAGCTGGAGAGGAGAAATGGATATTTCCTTTTCAGGAGAATGCAGATGCCATGTTCAACTCTGCCTTACTATTTGAAGTCTCAGTACTGAAAAGCCATGTGGAGCCTATCCTTAATCAGGTACCGCAATGTTCTTCTGCCTATTCCGAAGCCTATCGCTTGCGAAAGTTTCTGCAATACTTTTTACCAGTTCAAGACCGAGACTTGCCCCCCACTTCGCTACTTCGAGAGTTTTTAGGAGGAAGCAGCTTCAAATATTAATAAATTAATTACTTTTGCACTGACAAAATAACTTCTATGCAACAAGGAAATTATCAAATACAAAAACAACAGCAAGTTCAGACCCTTTCACCTCAACAAGTGTTGGTTGTAAGGATGTTGGAACTTCCGACCGTAGAATTGGAAGAGCGTGTCCGGGCAGAATTGCTAGACAATCCGGCATTAGAAGAGGGACACGTTGAAAATGAACACGAACAAAATGAAGAAGATTTCGGTGAAGATAACAGAGAAGAGAATGAACTCATGCCTGAAAACAGCAATGAAGATCTTTCTTTAGGAGATTACCGAACCGAAGACGATATACCGGATTATAAATTGAAACAACAAAATTCATCTCCGCAAGCACAAGCCGAAGAGATTCCGTTCTCAGACGCCGTATCTTTTTACGAATTATTAAAAGAACAAGTTGGCGAAATGGATTTGTCAGAGCGCCAACGTATTTTAGTGGAGTATCTCATCGGTTCTTTAGATGATGACGGCTTATTACGAAAAGACCTTTCTTCAATTGTCGACGAACTTTGTTTTAATTACAATCTGGAAATTTCTGAAGAAGAACTGAAAGAGGCATTGAGAATTCTTCAGGACTTTGATCCTGCAGGCATAGGAGCACGTAACTTGCAAGAATGTCTTCTTATCCAACTTAATCGCAAAGAAAATACCCCGACAAAACAAATTGCGTTGGATATCCTGTCCAGATGTTATGACGAATTTACACGAAAACATTGGGATAAAATTCTCCAACGCCTGTCATTGACTCCCGAACAATTTGAAGAAGCTAAAAAAGAATTAACACATCTCAATCCCAGGCCGGGCAGCTCTTTAGGTGAAGCCGTAGGCCGGAGTTTTCAACAAATTATTCCGGATTTCCTTGTAGAAACTCTTGACGATGGAACGATTGTACTCAACCTTAATGACAGAGGGGTTCCAGAACTACGCATAAGCCGTTCATTTATGGATATGCTTAAAGAGCATACTACAAACAAAGCTAATCAAAGTAAAGAATCCAAAAATGCCATGATTTTCCTGAAACAAAAAATGGATGCAGCTCAGGGATTTATCGATGCGGTGAAACAACGTCAACAAACCATGTATAAAACCATGGAGACCATCATCGACCTACAACGCCCATTCTTTGAAGAGGGAGATGAATCGTTGCTGAGACCTATGATTCTTAAAGATGTGGCCGAACGTACAGGACTCGACATATCTACAATATCAAGAGTAAGCAATAGTAAATATGTACAAACAAATTACGGCGTATATCCGTTAAAGTTCTTTTTCAATGATGGATATACCACCGATGTAGGAGAGGAATTATCTGTAAGAGAAATACGCAGGGTTTTAAAAGAGTGTGTGGAGAAAGAAGACAAAGACCATCCGCTGACTGATGATGAGTTGGCGAAAACATTAAAAGAAAAAGGATTCTCTATTGCGCGCCGTACCGTTGCGAAATATCGGGAACAGTTAGGGATTCCCGTTGCAAGACTAAGAAAATAAATTTATGGAAGAAAAGTATTTAAGGATTTCAGCGAGGGTATTATCAGCGATATTCACTCCGTTTTATGTCCCAACAGTAGGTTTTCTAGCTCTGTTTCTATTCACCTATCTGCGTATGCTTCCCCTTTCCTACCAAATCGTAGTATTAGGAATCGTATACGCATTTACCGTGCTTCTGCCTATGCTTGGAATATATATTTATCAGAAAATAAACGGCTGGAGCCTACGCCACTTGGGACATAAAGAGAAGCGTATTATTCCATACGCCATGACTATTTTAGCTTATGTATGCTGTCTGTTATTAATGTATCGGCTAAGCATTCCCCGTTGTCTTTCAGGTATCATTGTTGCAGCACTGATGGCAATGATTATTTGTGCCGTCATCAATGTATGGTGGAAAATTAGTGCACATATGGCTGCCATCGGCGAATTTGTAGGGGGATTAGTTTCTTTTAGTTTTGTATTTTATTACAATCCACTGGGGTGGTTTTGCTTTGCCATCTTGTTATCCGGTGCATTAGGCACATCACGCATCATACTCCGTCAGCACACTCTCTCACAAGTATTAGTCGGATTTCTTGTAGGATTCGTATGCGGCATATTAGGAATATTATTTATTTAAAACAAAATAACATGAAACCAATCGTCAGTATTATCATGGGAAGTACTTCGGATCTTCCCGTTATGGAAAAAGCAGCCAAACTGCTTGATGAACTGCATGTACCTTTCGAAATGAACGCCTTGTCGGCCCATCGTACTCCAGAAGCTGTGGAGACTTTCGCCAAAGGAGCCAAGGAACGCGGGATTAAAATAATTATTGCCGCAGCCGGTATGGCAGCAGCCCTTCCGGGTGTGATTGCAGCCAACACAACCCTTCCCGTTATCGGCGTACCGATAAAAGGCTCCGTTCTCGATGGAGTAGACGCACTCTATTCTATTATCCAGATGCCTCCCGGAATACCGGTAGCTACTGTTGCCATCAACGGTGCCATGAATGCCGCTATCTTGGCTGTACAAATGCTTTCATTGAGTGACGAGGATTTAGCTTCCCATTTTGCCATCTATAAAGAAAACCTGAAAAAGAAAATAGAAAAGGCAAATGAAGAGCTCAGCGAAGTGAAATTCGAATATAAAACGAATTGACGAGTGTGTTTTACCATGATAGATCTATTTAATTATACCCGCCGCCCAACCACCGAAGTGCATATCGGCGGAACGCCTTTGGGGGGAAACAATCCTGTCCGTATCCAGTCCATGACAAACACCGTCACCAAGGATACGGAAGCCTGTGTGGAACAGGCTCGCCGCATTGTGGACGCAGGAGGCGAATACGTACGGCTCACTACCCAAGGTATCGCAGAAGCTGAAAACCTGAAAAACATCAATATAGCCTTACGCTCGCAAGGTTATATGACGCCTTTGGTTGCCGATGTACATTTTAATCCGAAAGTGGCGGAAGTGGCAGCTTTGTATGCAGAGAAAGTGCGCATCAACCCGGGCAATTACGTAGATGCGGCCCGCACATTCAAACATCTCGACTATACGGACGAGGAATACAAGCTGGAACTTCAGAAGATTCGCGACCGTTTCGTCCCGTTCCTGAACATTTGCAAAGCCAACCATACGGCTATACGCATCGGAGTGAACCACGGTTCACTGTCCGACCGTATTATGTCGCGCTATGGCGACACGCCGGAAGGCATGGTGGAATCGTGCATGGAGTTTCTCCGTATCTGCGTGGCCGAACAGTTTACAGACGTAGTGATTTCCATCAAGGCCAGCAACACGGTAGTGATGGTAAAGACGGTGCGCCTGCTGGTCTCTGTCATGGAAAAAGAGGGAATGAGCTTCCCGCTGCATTTAGGAGTAACCGAAGCCGGTGATGGCGAAGACGGACGCATTAAGTCTGCTGTAGGCATTGGCGCCTTACTAGCCGATGGCTTGGGTGATACCATCCGTGTGTCGTTGAGCGAAGCACCCGAAGCAGAGATTCCGGTGGCACGTAAATTAGTGGACTATGTCACCGCACATGCCGGACATCCTTATATCCCGGGACAAGAAGCCGCAGCATTCGACTATTTTTCGCCTCAACGCCGTACAACGCATGCCGTAGGCAACATCGGCGGAGAGCATGTACCGGTAGTCATTGCCGACGGATACCACTCCCGAGAAGCTTCCGATCCCCAATTCCAACCTGACTATATTTATGTGGGAAGACAATTGCCGGAGTGTAGAGAAGCATGCAGCTACATCGTTGATGCCGATGTCTGGACAGGAGAAAAGGGAACGTACCCTGCTTTTATGCCTTCGGAAGAGGAGGGCAGCATACCGCTGTTTATACAAATAGCAACGAATGCCAGCCCTATCAAGTTCTTGTTTCTCACCTATCTAGCTTGTAATGATGAAATCATTGCCATGCTCCGGCATCATCCGGAGATTATCATCATTGCACAAAGCAATCACCCAAACCGAATCGGAGAGTTTCGTGCATTGGTACACCAGCTGATGAACGAAGGCATTCAGAACCCGGTAGTGATATTCCAACACTATACAGAGAATGAAAAAGAAGATTTACAACTGAAAGCCGCAGCCGACACAGGCGTACTACTTTTCGACGGGCTTTGTGACGGACTCTTTCTTTTCAACAACGGGAATATTCCTTCTACAATCGTAGAAGCCACCGCGTTCAGCATTCTTCAGGCCGCCCGTACACGTATCTCCAAAACGGAATACATCGCCTGCCCGGGGTGCGGCCGTACCCTGTTCGACTTGCAGACCACACTGGCTCGCATCAAAAAAGCCACTGCTCATCTGAAGGGATTAAAGATTGGCGTAATGGGATGCATTGTAAACGGTCCGGGCGAAATGGCCGATGCCGACTACGGCTATGTAGGGGCTGGTCGCGGCAAAGTCAGTCTGTACAAGAAAAAAGAGTGTATCGAGAAAAATATCCCTGCCGAAGAAGCTGTGGACAGGTTACTTGAATTCATTCAAGCCGACAAAGAAAACCATTAGAAGAAACGGAAAACAATCCTTTCGGAACGAGAGTGTGCCGAAACTCAATTTTAGAGAACAGGAACTTTTAATTTAAAACCATTGTACATTTATCAGCAATGAAAAGGAGGGTATGAAAACTCAATTTCAGGAATGACGAACTTTTCATCTGAAATCAGGCTACCCTCTCATCAGCCCTAAAAAGAGCCCTATCATAACTCAATAATAGAGTTTGATATGGCTCTTAATACAATTTAGCCTTCTTTTAACTCATAAAATCAATACTATAACTTATCTTAGTCACCGTAAGAATCTGAAACCGTTTACAAAAACTAAAATTCCAAGCGTATGAAAACAACTCGAATCCTCCGGACAACACTCGTCTGCCTGCTCGCACTCTGTGCCGTATTGCCTGCTTCCGCTCAGAAGCGCAAAGAAAAAGAGGTGCGTATGGAACGCAAAATACAGAAAGCCATCGAAACCAAACGGTACAAAATAAGTGTAAACTACGTGCTGCCTCAACGTGGAAACGGACGTGCGGCGACGTCTAACTACTCCATCGAAATACGGAACGATTCTCTCTTTTCGTACTTACCTTATTTCGGTGTCGCCCACCGAGCACCTTACGGAGGCGGTAAGGGATTGATCTTCGACGCACCGATAAACCAATACGAAAGCAAGAAAGATAAAAAGGGAAGAGTTCGCATCCAATTCGATGTACGCAACGAAGAAGATAGTTATACCTATTATGTAACGATATATTCAAACGGATCCGCGAACATAGATGTGCGCCCGACAAACAAAGACTCCATTTCGTTCACGGGAGAATTGGAGACCGAAACGCCTATAGACTAAAACCTGAACACCTTAGTGTTAACTTTACCCTTATCGAAACTACCAAAGTATAGCTGCGATAAAAATATTAGGTTCATCGGAAGTAGACCATAGAAAATATCTTATCAAAAACTGTTTTCAATGTTCTTCCTATTACCGGTTTCTTCGATGGAATGGGGCGTTTTAGGTGAAGGATAGGTTGGTTTCACGTTTCGCAGGAGGTTTCACGTTTCGCAGGAGATTTCACTTCGTCTCCCTTTCACAAGCTCTTTTCATCCTCCGTGAAGGTTCTTTCCACCTCACGCCGATGCGGCGAAATGGCCATGAAAAAGGAGCCTGAATAATCATTCCTTTCACCCGAAACACCTGTCGGAATCGAGGTTTCAGATGAAAGGAGTCGTTTTCGGTGCTTCCCGAAACGGTCTCACAACGAAATAAACGTGAAACCTTGGATGTATCACAGCAATTCACTGAGCTGTAGAGGGTTGAGTCTTACTATGACAGAATGAAATAAGGGAGAAGCAAACATCTTATAGAAAGAGGAAAAAGTGGTAAATCGGATGTGAGGATTTGCATCCGGCAAGTATCCTGTTTAGCACTGCAAAGTGAGGTGTTTTGTCTTGCTAAATGCCATAGTTAGCCATGCCAAGTGACGTATTTACCCTTCCTAAATGCCATCTTTAACCTTGTCAAATGACACTCCCGAGAGGAAGAAATGACGTTCTTTTATTTTCACGACTTGTTTACAGCTAACCTAAATGACAGGCCTACGGCTTCCTAAGCCACAAGCCTACGACTACTACAAGTGCTACGCCTACGGCTTGACAAGTGATAGGCGTAGCACTTGCCATTAGCTATACTTGTCTAATCCCGTTACTTTAGTATAACTAACCGGATCAGACAATGAACCATTATTGCGAATACGGGATCTGACACCTATGGAACTATTTGGTTTCTGATGTAAAAGTGTGGGGACGAAACATACTTGTCGGTCTTGGGACCAATAAATAAACGGCCTTGTTTCACACTTGGATGTTGAATCTTTATATAAAGAAACAACGATTAATTAATAAACAATAAGTAATCCTATTAATTAGGTAGGTCTAATGCCGGGATCTTACTTTCCCCTCCCTTCCGGACTATACGAGCACTCGATTAGCGTACTGACAAGACCGCGTCAGCCATAAAGTCAAGCTATTACCTACTTTTTTTGAAGGCTACCATTATTCATTTATTCAAGAAAAATCTCCGTATGAGTGCTTTTACATATCAATGCTCCTTTTTCAACAATCGCTCTAAAATATTAGGCGGGGAATCAATCAAGTTTGAAGGACGAAGCGTACTATATTCTACGATTCTTACCTCCTTATCAATCAATACATAAAACGGAAACGAATTGGATTGATAAGATGCAATACCTCCGCCTTCCTGAGACCGCGCATGAAGCAAAATACCTTTTCACCCATACCTACCAAGCCTCTCTTTCCACCTTTTTTCCGTGTTTCCTACACAAATATAGACATAAGTAATTTGCCCATTATAAGCATCGTATTTCCGATGCAAAACCTCTTGCAAAGCGAACTCCTGAACACAGGGTCTACACCCCTCACTCTAAAAGTCCAGATAAACAATCTTCCCTTTCAAATCACCTAAAGAAACAGACTCTCCCTTTTCATTTTTCAGTATAAAGTCCAGAGCCGGTTACCCTTCTCCCATAGTTCCCAGATAATATTCCATTGTTTCTTTGACACTTTTCAAAGCCAAAGGTTCAGACATCGTTTCCTGCAACGCTTCACCTATCCCCTTGGAAGCTTTCCATTCTGTCGGTTGGCCATATCTCAATTTACTTTAGAATTGATTAGCCAAATAACATTCACATAAGTTTTTATTGGAGATAGTTGCCTAAGCGACCCTGATTTGCGAATCCTATTTTTTTTTCACAATGGAAGTGAGCGGATATCGATTTCCCGAAACATGAGTCAGAAAAGCCTTCGCGCTACCAAAATTCAGATACATATCCAAACGTACAGGAAGGTGATTAGCATCATCAGTCACATAGAAAGTAATCACCTCTTTCTCTTTTTTCTTCTCTCCTTTATATTCTACTAAAGAAAAAACCAAACAACGATATACTGTACCATCACCGGCTTTAAAATTTTCTTTGCCTCTGTAAATCAGAGTTTGATTTTCCACTTTCGTGCCGGTAGCCATAGGAAAGACTAACTTTTCACCTACTTTCATATGCGAAATATCAAACGAACGAGCTCTAGCTAATAAGCTTAACATATCATAAATACAACGGCTATCTGTAAATTCGGAGAATACCGGTTCCTTTCCACGACGATGCCGACTTTGCTTGATATGACTCAATCCGTTGGAATATGAAAACACAATCTCATCCAAAGTATAACGCTTTCCTTCTTCAGCTCCTTTGCGAAAATAATAAGGTACTAAATCCTCCGACATGACAGCTTCTAGCGTGTCGCGCATCGTAAAAAAGAAATCGGATCTTTTGTTTCCCTTCGTTTGCAAAAAAGTCCGCAAAGCAGGCTTAGAATTATAAACGGTAGAAGTGGTATGCATGTAAGCCGTACCAGCCTTTACCCAAACAAATTTCCAATTAAAATGGAGATCGTACGTCAACTTCTCACCAGCCTTTATAGCCAGATTCTCCGTAGCACACTGTGCAAAAGAATATGCACAACAAAGAGCGCCTATTAATATAATCCAGACAAATTTTCTCATTATCGATTCTTTTCCCTCATACGTTCTTCATTACGGCTTTTTGCCGTTTTCTTTTCCGCTTCAGGTTTTTGTTTTGTAATATCTATCGGTTTTTGTTTTTCAACAGGCACAGCATCCAGATTCCAATCCTGCTCTACCTCCCACATAGCTTTGAGTTCCAAAGGTTGAGGATAATAATAAACCTCTTCAGCCTGACGTTTGTCGGCATACAGTCCAGTATCCCACACCCCGTTTCCATTGTGGTCATTGAACAGACGAAGGTAATATTTACCCGGTTGCAGGAAATAGATATCAGCTCTTCCGTTCACTACCTTCGCTTGGCGCACAGGAACGTCCTGCGCATTCAGCACCTCTACGACCGCAGACGAGTCCGCTTTCGGAATATTTAAGAATAAAGCGCTATATTCATCCAACGAACGTACTTTCATAGTTTGCTCTATTTTATCGGAAAAGGCTCCATATAATCCTGTAAATGCCAAGGAGTCAATAACTAATTTATATTCCTGCTCCGGACGCCATTCGGCATAAAGTGTATAGTTGCGGTTGGTACGCTCATTTTTTTCTATTTCGTAGGGAATATCGTGCCAAAGCGTATCCACTTTCTGCATCAAATGAATTGCCGCAGTATCGAATACACTCAAAGGTTCCTCAAAATCGATAGTTACATTCCGCGTCAAATCAAATGCCGAAGGAGCATCCACCTTCACTTTAAGGAATTCAACAGGTGGCAACGTATCATTCATTTCCCCCTTTCTCTTTTTCTTTTTCAGCTCTTTCTTCCAGTCTTCCAGTTTCTGCTCCGCCTCTTTTTTCAACTTGGCACGGTTTGTCTTCGCTGCCAATTCCAAAGTATCCGTACGAGGAACCAATTTCCCTAACGTATCGGTAAAAAGATAAGAAACTTTTATAGCCAGTGTATCAAGATTATATACCAATGAATCTTTAATCCAATAGTGGACCGTATCATTATGCAGACTATGTTCTATTATAAATGCGTTCCTCTCGTCGAAGTTCAATCCCTCTACGGTAGGCAACGTATCTGCCGGAACGGAGAAGTAGAAAGAAAATTTGGGAGGCAATAACCGCTCGTTCTTCACCATATACCGGGTAACGGGAGCTTCTTTAAATGCCCGTAACACAATATTATCCGGCATAAAATGAGTATACTGTACCTGCTTGACGGTATCGATAGTAAGCGTGTCCTTCCATATGGTATCAGGTTTTATGGCCAGTTCAGAAGTAGGTACAATCATCTCATCGGTAAACGCAATCATTTCCGTCTTCTGATCAAAAATAAAATTTTGGTTAATGTCCATGAGCCCATAGATATGATAGGTCCCGGGAGCAATTCCACGAATAGTAAATCGTCCCTTGCTATCCGTACGGGCCACTCTTTCGAAAGGCAACGTGACAAAAGCCGAATCGGCCAAATTAGAATACAATCCTACCAACATGCCCTTTACCGGTTCCAAATTTGAAGCATCTAATACTGTTCCAGAAACCTGCAAAGTATCAATTGCCTCACCCGTAGAGAACGTAAAAGCGAAATCACCCAAAGGGTTTCCTTCATTATTGTCGACTATAGCATCAGAAAAATCTATCGTATAGGTAGTATTTGCTTTAAGTGTATCCATCAACTCCACCTCTACTTTCTTACCACTTACCTTTATTTCAGGCGCTTCGAGCTGAGGAGGAGATACCACTACTTTCTCATTAGCTTTTTCCAGCTTTATATACTCGTCGAACTCGATAGATATTTTCTTATTCTTGCTGTTTACCGCATATGGCGCGGGCGAGGTTTTTATCACCTTTGGCGGTGTTTCATCATACATGCCTCCATCCGGTGTACCGATGCTGGCGCAAGAGTACAACACGATAAGAAGAACAAATACGATTCCTCCCGTCCACTTTTTAATAAGCCTCTTTCTATCCATATTATTTTTCTTTAATTGAAAATTATCCTTCGGATATGTATTCCAACAGAACATCCTATCAATTGATGCCTATTAGTTGGTTAGTCCGTCGAAGCATTTCTTTTTTCAATTATCCATTTAATAAGATTTAAATCCTAAGCCTGCATGCAAGCTGCCAACTTCTTTATCTTCGTCTTTATATTCCAAGCGAAACAAACTTCTTTCTTTACTCTTCATTATTCAAAAGAATCAGTTCATCCATGTATTCACGCGTATTGCTCAAACGAGGTACCTTATGCTGTCCACCCAACTTGCCTTTATTCTTCAGCCAGTCGTGGAATAAATTCACCCGTGCCGGAATCACTTCCAAAGGTTGCAACGTAACGTTCTTATAACGTTTCGCCTCATAATCGGAATTAATCTCTTGTAACGCTTTATCGAGCACATCAGCAAAATGAGCCAGAGAATCGGGTTTCTTCTCGAACTCTATCAACCACTGGTGACGACATTTGGCATTGGCGTCCATAAACACCGGAGCAGCTGTATAATCAAGCACATGAGCACCCGTCTCAGCACAAGCACGAGCCAGACCTTTCTCGGCGTTATCCACAATAAGTTCTTCCCCAAATGCATTGATATAATGCTTGGTTCTACCCGTTATAACAAACTGATAAGGCTTTTTGTTGGTAAACTTTACCGTATCGCCAATCATATATCGCCATAAGCCACATGTAGTGCTAATCAGCATGGCATAATTTTTATTTAGTTCCACTCCTTCAAGCGGAACGACTTGCGGATTATCCTTGCCGAATTCCTCCATCGGCATGAATTCATAGAAAACCCCATAATCAATCATCAGTGTCATGGAAGAAGTGGTCGGATCGGTTTGCACACCGAAGAATCCTTCACTCGCATTATAGGTTTCCACATAATGCATCTTATCGCTACAAATTAACTGCTTGTAGAGTTCACGATAAGGCACGAAACTAATACCGCCATGAAAGAAGACTTCCAGATTGGGCCAAACCTCCTCCAATCCGGTTTTACCTGTAATCTCCAACACCCGTTTCAGCACAGCCAACATCCACGAGGGCACCCCCGAAAGATTTGTCACATTCACATTTATCGTACTACGAGCAATTTTCTCCATCTTTTCCTCAAAGTCGCTCAACAAAGCAATATGCTTACTCGGCACCCTGATAAAATTCACCAGCGGACTAACGTTCTGGATCAAGATAGCAGATAAATCGCCTACCAAACTGTCTTTCAGATTATAGTTAGGCGCATGGCTACCGCCAAGAATCAGTCCTTTTCCCGAAAAGAAGCGACTCTCCGGATAATTACGTAAATAAGAGGCCACGCAATCGGCTCCACCGGCATAATGTACATCGTGCAAACCTTCCTTACTGACAGGAATAAATTTACTCTTATCATTCGTCGTGCCGGAGGATTTGGCATACCAACCTATTTTTCCTGGCCACAACACATCGCTCTCGCCATGGCGCATACGCTCTACATAAGGTTTTATATCATCATACGTCTGCACAGGAACTTGTTGCCGATACTCTTCATAATTTTGTATCTGGGCATAGTTATGATGCACGCCCCACTCGGTATCCGCCGCTTTCGTAATAAGATGACGAAACACTTTATGTTGAATTTCCGCAGGTTTAACTGCATATGAATCAATAGCTTTCTGACGGGGAACAAATAGTTTTCCTATTAATCGGGTAGAATTCATCTTAATTTTATTGTAACTCTAAAGTTCTTTTATGAGGCAAAAGTAGCGCAAAGTTTTGAAAATACCTATCTTTACGCAAAGTTTTAACGTATACATAAAAAATACACTAAAAGCATGAGAATCGGAATATTAACTTCAGGAGGCGATTGTCCCGGAATTAATGCCACTATCCGTGGCGTATGTAAAACAGCCATCAACCATTACGGGATGGAAGTATATGGTATCCATAGCGGTTTTCAGGGGCTGATTGATAATGATATGGAACCTCTTACGGAAAAGTCGATGTCGGGACTTCTTAACTTGGGAGGCACCATTTTAGGGACCTCACGCGAAAAACCGTTCAAGAAACGTCCGGCTTCTTCCACATCCGAAGACAAACCAGCTCTTATAGCAAAAAATATAAATAGCATGCAATTAGATTGTATAGTCTGTATCGGCGGAAACGGAACCCAGAAGTCGGCAGCAAAAATGGCGGCAATGGGCATTAATGTGGTTTCCGTTCCTAAAACGATAGACAACGATGTATGGGGCACTGACCTGTCATTCGGTTTCGATACGGCTGTAAGCATCGCCACCGATGCCATTGACCGACTTCACTCTACGGCAAGCGCACATAAGCGGGTGATGGTAATCGAAGTAATGGGACATAAAGCCGGATGGATAGCCTTATATAGTGGCATGGCGGGAGGAGGTGACGTAATCCTGCTTCCCGAACTTCCGTACAATATACACAATATAGGCAACACCATCATGAACCGTTTGAAAAAAGGGAAACCTTACAGTATTGTAGTAGTGGGAGAAGGTATCGCTACAGACCCTGAAGGTAAAAAGCGGGCGGGCGAATACATAGCCCAAGAAATAGAATATGAAACGGGGTTCGAAACCCGCGAGACGGTTCTCGGATATATCCAACGGGGCGGTAGTCCCACTTCTTTCGACCGCAATCTGGCAACTCGCATGGGTGGTCATGCTACAGAATTGATAGCTACAGGCCGGTTCGGACGAATGGTTTCTCTCTGCGGCGATGCCATCACTTCTGTACCGTTGGAGGAAGTCGGAGGCAAACTTAAGCTTGTTCCTGAAGACCACGATTTGATTGTGGAGGGACGAAAGATGGGGATTTGTTTCGGATAACTCTTTTCCATATACACTGAAATCGATCTGATAGAAAAGGAAGACTTCGCCCGAAACTCATAACTAAGATTCCATTCCAAAATGTCTTTTTTCTTCTATGCTGCATGAACCTCTTGATGTAACTTTGCCGTAAAATAAAGATGATGAAAGAAGTAAATCCCCAAGAAACCACCCGTGCCTACGCATTTGAGATGTGGATGAAGGCTCCTATGCCAATGGTCACGTTTTTCAAGACGCTCAATGTGTCCCGTCTTGTTCGCCTTAGCCGTAAGCGAGGCCTAAAGTTCAATATGCTGATGTGCTGGTGTATCGGACGGGCGGCAAATCAAGTAAAAGAATTCTATCTGCTTCCCGTAGGTGACAAACTAATTCAGTACGACCGCATAGCCATCAATACCATCGTTGCCAACAAGGAAGGAGAAGTCAGCTCATGCGACATTCCTTTTTCGGAAGACTTACCGACTTTCAATACCAATTATCTGCGACTTACCTGTCAAGTTACCGAATCGTGCGAGAACCACGACCTACCGGACAGTATGGTCATCGGGACCTCCGTACTGGCGCAGTTCGACATTGACGGCGCAGTAGGAATGTACAGCGGAATCTTCAACAACCCGTTCATGATATGGGGTAAATACCGCAGAAGATGGTTCAAAACAACACTGACCGTATCTTTCCAGTTCCACCACACGCAGATGGACGGTGCCCATGCTGCCAATTTCCTTGATATTTTGCAGAAAGAAATTGACAGTCTGAGGATATAAGTTGTGGAAAAAGCACTATCTTTGTAAAAGTAATAAGAAATACCTCGTTGTTCAATAATATGAAATGGCAATTATGCATATAGCTACCCAGGTGAATGGCACTTTCGATTAATGCTATTCAGCAATAGACAAGCTTATATTTTAGGTTTGCCTGTGAATGTTTTATCATTATTTCCTATTCACATTTACAAAACGTTATGCTGTAAAAAAGCAGCATGGCTTATTATATCGTAAGTATCCACCAGATCGGATCCTTATGGATTATCCGTTTAGGATATTTATCTCAAATATAAACAATACTAAAAAAGAAAGCTATGATGAAGAAAATATACCCTCGCACCCGTGATATGCAAACAATATATCTGAACGCCGTAGTAAAAGATGCGTCCATTGAGATTGGCGATTATACAATTTACAATGACTTTATTTCAGACCCTCGTTTGTTCGAACAAAACAACGTATTGTATCATTATCCCATTAATCACGAACGGCTAATAATCGGTAAGTTCTGTTCCATTGCTTGTGGAGCGAAGTTCCTGTTCAATTGCGCTAATCATACACTAAAATCCTTATCTACTTACACGTTCCCACTATTTTATGAAGATTGGGGACAGGATAAGGTAAGTGTAGCTTCCGCTTGGGATAACAAAGGCGACATCGTAATAGGCAACGATGTATGGATAGGATTTGAAGCAGTAATTATGGCAGGTGTACATATTGGCGATGGAGCTATTATCGGTGCAAGGGCAGTCGTGACAAAAGATATCGAACCTTATACGATTGTCGGAGGAGTCCCGGCAACGGAAATCCGTAAACGGTTCAGTCGTGAGGTTATTATCAAGCTACAGAAATTGCAGTGGTGGAACTGGCCCGTAGAAAAGATTAGACGTGCTATTCCGGCAATACAGTCAGGCAATATAGATGAATTAATAATTATATAACAATTATATGTACAATGGAACAAATTAATCTTACATTCATTCTAAATTTCCTTTTCGGCATACTTCCCTTTACAGCACAAGACGGCTTTCAAGAATGGAAAAACATGTCAGAGTCAGAAAAGGAAGTTTATACGTTAGAACAAGGACAAGACATACTAATCAGACATATGTCCGAATTTAACCGCAAAGGACTTCTCCACCAGTTTACCAATACAACTTTTGAACAAGAAGATAAGCAACTTCGTTCAGAAAAGCATTTTGCCGATAGCGAAAAGAACCTGCTCAAGCTGACTTTCTTTCCAAATGTGAATTCTAATACAAAAATGAGCCACCCATCAGATGAGGTTTCAGCTTCTGTTGATTTCGATCTGAATACCGGCACCCTTAGAGGATACACCTGACTCGATGAAACATGGCTTCTCGTCATCAATCACCGAGGGCCCAGACCGGATGAATACTATAACGGATATTCACGTAATAAAGATTAATCCCGTTATAAAGAATTGATAAATAAATGTGCCAAAGTTATTCAATATCTTGAAGCGGATTGTTACCGCCCCGATGGGAACTATACAATAACAGAATGCCCCTATCAGTTGGACGACTTATATGATTCCGTTTCGAAACATAACGGAAGGGCTTATTACAGCGTATGGTTCTTTTACAACTATAACACAGAGCAACAAAAAGAAGAGCCACTGCAAAAAGCTACTCTGCCATCAATTCTCTATGGAAAGATACAGGCGAAATGTGGAGAGTGGAATTCGAGAACAGTAAATAATATATACTCTTAACTAACTCTTATCAATAGGGTCACATCCTTATTACAAGAATCATTCGAGTTGGTTTTTACTTCTTCATTGCCAATTTTCGTTCTCTCAATCAATCACCCATTCCTTTCGGTGCACCGCTGTTTTGTTCGGATCGTAATACAAGGCAGCAGTATCGGGAATGGAAATTGTATAGATTTTACGGCCTTTATTATGTAAGGAATATTCTCGCAACCAAGGATTCGCTTCACGCAGTTGCGAAACAGTTAAACCGTATTGCTTGGCAAAAGTTACCAAATTAGTGATCGCTGAATCCACCTTTATCTCCGTTGAAGGGATTACCGGATAAAGGTTCTCCCTTTTCAAAAGGAAACCATAACGGGACGGATTCTTAAACACTTCCTTTATGGCAAGGATGCGGAACATATAACGGGATGTTTCTGGAACTAGCCATAAATCGGTAGCTTTACTCACCTGCTGGCGGTTCAGTTCCTGGCTGATGCGACCTTGCCCGGCATTATAACTGGCAGCCACTGTCAACCAATCCCCATATTTTTTGTAGGCATCTTTCAAATAACGGCATGCGGCACGAGTGGCTTTCTCTACATGATAGCGTTCATCTACATTCGTATTGATTTCTAAACCGTAATCCCGCCCCGTACCTTCCATAAACTGCCACAGTCCGGAAGCTTTAGCGGGCGAACGGGCTAAAATATCCAAACTACTCTCTATCGTCATTAAATATTTGAAATCATCGGGCACTCCCTCTTCTTTCAGAATAGGCTCTACAACGGGAAAGAAACGGTTTGCCCGCTTGATAGTCAGCATGGTAGTGGAATGCATATAGGTAAAGGCTGACAATTCCCTATCCATCCGTTCACGCATATCGGCACGAGTAAGCGAAATATTTTTCCCTGCAAACTCCGTTTGAGCGGGCACCGATGGGGAAGCTACACAATAAGGGACTTCCGATTTGGGAGAATGGTTTACATCTTGAGCTTCATGCGACATGCAAAACGGCACGCATATACAGACGGCAATAAGCGCCAAAGGCGATAAAATATGTTTCAAATCGATTCGTTTCATACTATTTTACTCTATACTCAATAAAAAACAACTAGCAAATACTTTGTTTTTACAAGCTATTTTATCCTGGTCCCGTTCCCTTCGAACTTTATTGCTCTGCTTCCCGCCATCACAAAAAGAAAGCTTCTATCCAGACAAAAACGCTTGTCAAAGTCTTATTTCATGCAAAAGTAACTTTTTATACCTAATAAATCGGCCTTTTTTTTGATTAACCTGCATTTTTTCCGTTTCTTTGCAGGTATTAAATAAACAAGCGCACAGAAATGAGCCCTTTGAACTTCACCCACATTCTGACACAAGCAGTAGATGAACTTTCGGAAAGCGCATCGTATCAAGGTCTATTCCATCAACATAAAGATGGCGATCCGTTGCCTTCTGCTAAAATCTTACGCAAAATCATCGAATTGACCCGTTCTATTCTTTTCCCGGGTTATTACGGAAACTCTACGGTAAACAGCCGTACTATCAATTACCATATTGGTGTAAATATCGAGAACCTGTTCAACCTGTTGACGGAGCAAATTCAAGCCGGCCTTTGTTTTGCGTGCACAGAGGAGGAAGAAAACGATGAAATTCAGTGCGATATAAGGGAAAAAGCAGCTAATCTCGCAGCAAAATTCATTAGCAAACTGCCCGAAATGCGGCGTATATTGGCTACAGATGTGGAGGCTGCCTACAATGGCGATCCGGCGGCAACGGATTTTAGCGAGGTAATTAGTTGTTACCCTGTTATCAAAGCTCTGAGCAACTACCGCATGGCACACGAGTTACTGAAATTAGGCGTTCCGCTAATTCCACGTATCATCACGGAAATGGCTCACTCGGAAACAGGTATCGACATTCATCCGGGAGCAAAAATAGGGCATCACTTTACCATCGACCACGGTACAGGTGTGGTTATCGGCGCTACTGCCATTATCGGAAATAATGTAAAGTTATACCAAGGCGTCACCTTGGGTGCCAAGAGTTTCCCTTTAGATACTAACGGCAACCCGATTAAGGGGAATCCACGCCATCCGATTCTCGAAGATAATGTAATTGTCTATTCCAATGCAACCATCCTAGGACGCATTACCATCGGAAAGGGAGCCACCATAGGCGGCAACATCTGGGTAACAGAAGACGTACCCGCCGGAACTAAAATAGTGCAGAGGAAATAATAATAGGAACAGCCCGTTTACAAGCCAGACCTAAAATGAGAGCCGGAGGATGGTATACGCTTGATATAAAGAATAGAGATGAATTTTAAATAGAAAACTAAAAGAATACATTAGAATTGGAGAAGTTAGAGATAGCAAGACAGAGTTATATTCATATAATAGAAGTTATACTATATTAGGAACGAGATAAAATTTTCACTTTCAATTTTTCATTAAAAAGCAACTCGCCGTTTTAAATTCTCAACTTAACATTATTCGAAGGAATCGGGATAAAACAAAACATAACAACCTGCGGAAATTCGCAGGAATCTGCAGAAAAACATAATAAACAATATATGGAAGAATTTGAGTTGATCGCCAAGACGTTTCAGGGACTGGAAGAGGTACTAGCCAAAGAACTAACCGCTTTAGGAGCAAATAACATTGAGATAGGCCGCCGCATGGTGTCCTTCACAGGAGACAAGGAAATGATGTACCGGGCAAATTTTTGTCTACGCACAGCTATCCGTATCTTGAAACCTATCAAACATTTTACTGCCAACAGCGCCGATGAAGTTTACGAAGCGGTAAAGTCTATCGAATGGGAACAATACATGAATAACAAAATGAGTTTTGCCGTCGATGCTGTGGTATTCTCCGAAGAATTTCGCCATTCCATGTTCGTAGCTTATAAAGTAAAAGACGCCATTGTCGATTATTTCCGTGATAAAACCGGCGACCGGCCTTCCGTACGCATCAATAAACCGGATTTATCTTTGAACATCCATATAGCACAAAACAAATGTACGCTATCGTTAGACAGTTCGGGCGAATCGCTACACCGCCGCGGTTACCGGCAAGAAGCAGTAGAAGCGCCTTTGAACGAAGTATTGGCTGCCGGTATGATCTTGCTTACCGGATGGCAAGGTGAGTGCGATCTGATAGATCCGATGTGCGGTTCGGGAACCATACCTATCGAAGCGGCTCTGATTGCCCGCAACATTGCACCGGGTGTTTTCCGTAAAGAGTTTGCCTTCGAAAAATGGAACGATTTCGACCAAGAACTTTTCGACAAGATATATAACGATGATTCGCAGGAACGGGAGTTCACACACAAGATATATGGTTATGACAACAGTCCCAAAGCCAACGAGATAGCAACTCACAATATCAAAGCGGCAGGCGTAACCAAAGAGGTAGTTTTGAAACTGCAACCTTTCCAGCAATTCGAAGCCCCAGAAGAAAAATCCATTCTTATTACTAACCCGCCTTACGGAGAGCGTATTTCTACCAATGACCTGCTTGGCCTATACCAAATGATTGGCGAACGGTTGAAACATGCATTTACGGATAATGATGCATGGATATTGAGCTACCGGACGGAATGTTTCGATCAGATTGGCTTGAAGCCTTCCGTCAAGATACCTCTCTTTAACGGTGCATTAGAGTGTGAGTTCCGCAAATACCAGATATTCAGTGGAAAATACAAAGAGTTCCGTCAGAATACCGATGAAGAGTTTAAGCCCTATTTCGAGCAAAACAATGATTCTCACAGAGCGGAAAGGCATGAACGAGGCTTTAGTCGTGAACGGAAAACCGAATATGGAGAAAAGAGAGAAGCTGGCGAACGCCGATCGGACAGAAAGGAACGCAGCTTCGATCGTAAAGAGCATTCATTCGGAGAAAATGAACGCAAATATGAACGGAAAGAACGTTCGTTCGACAAAGACCGCAAGTATGGCGACCGCAACAAGTCTTTCGACAGAAAAGAACGAAGTACAGGTAGAAGCGAACGGAACTTTGACAATAAAGAGCGCCCTGTAGGAAGCGGTGAACGCAACTACGAACGGAAAGAACGTTCGTTCGACAAAGACCGCAAGTATGGCGACCGTGATAAATCTTCTGACAAGAACCGTAACTACGGTAGCTCTGATAAATCTTTTGAAAGAAGAAGCCGACATACCGAAAGAAACGAAGGAAACTCCAACCAAAGTTCTGACAGAAAAGCCCTTTCTTCCGAGAGAATACACAAACCCGGGGAACGGAAAAGAATTCCACGGAACGAACAAAAAACGGATATTCATAACACTCAAGATAAACAACAAGACCAAGGCTATGAAAAAAAGGACTAATTTATTATTGCTACTATTCACTCTATCTGCAATGGTAATGATGGCACAAGAGAAAAAGAGCTTCACATTGGATGATTTGATTCCGGGTGGAAGTAATTATTACAATTGTTCTCCCAAAAATCTGTATGGAGTACAATGGTGGGGAGACGTATGTATCAAACCGGATATGGAAGAAGTGAAAGCTATCAATCCGAAAAATGGAAAAGAGAATACTCTTTTCACTTTAAAAGAGATAAACGATGCGATCGAACATGGCGAACTGCCTTATAAACCGATCCAACCGCTAAAACCATTACATCATTTGATGGATGCTTCCTATCCGTGGGCAGATCAAAACGTAATGGTATGCCAGTTAAGCAGCAATGACGGACAAAACCAATATATAGCATACTACGATTTTGCACAGAAAAAAATCATCCGTCTTTTCAGGCTCCAATGCAACAACGGACAATCACCTGCTAACATCGATTTCTGTCCCGCCAGCGGTTATGTCGCTTACACAGCAGGTAACGATTTGTTTGTAGCTCATGAAGGAGATTACAGCACAATGGTAAATCCGGTTCTCATGGGTAGCAACGGAAAAGAAAATACAGAAAAAAGCATTGTATACGGCCAGGCCGTACACCGCAATGAATTCGGAATCATGAAAGGCACATTCTGGAGTCCGAAGGGAAACTATCTTGCGTTTTATCGGATGGACCAAAGTATGGTGACCGATTACCCTCAAGTGGATATCAGTACCCGCATCGCCACATTAGTTCCCGACAAATATCCGATGGCTGGTATGACCAGCCATAAAGTAACCGTAGGGATTTACAATATACGGAACGGGCAAATCGTTTATCTGAAAGCCGGAGACCCAACAGACCGCTATTTTACCAACATCAGTTGGAGCCCGGACGAAACAAAAATCTATATGATAGAGTTGAATCGCGACCAGAATCACGCCCAGCTGGTTCGTTACGACACCACTACCGGTGATAAGGAAGAGGTTGTATATGAGGAAACACATCCCAAATATGTGGAACCGATGCATCCGCTCACATTCCTGCCGTGGGACAGTTCGAAGTTTATCTACCAAAGCCAGCGTGACGGATACAACCATCTCTACCTCTTCGACACCCGAAGGAAAATGTATCCGGAGACTCGTAGCGCTGCTGCCGGCGGAACATACCGCCAGTTTGTGAAAGTGCAACAACTTACCCAAGGAAACTGGCTGGTACAGGATATCGTCGGATTCAATGCAAAAAAGAAAGAAATATTGATTCGAAGCACGGAAATCTCGCCTTTGCAATCGAATATTTACGCTGTGAATGTGAACAACGGGAAACGGCGCACCATAGGCAACAGCGAAGGAATCCACCAAGTGCAGCTTTCAGAAACAGGCAGTTATCTGATTGACAGATACACCACTCCGCAAGTACCTCGCAATATCGATTTGGTTGCCACCGCCACAAACAAAACACGGAATCTGTTCTCGGCCGATAATCCGTGGGAAGATTATCAGGTACCTGAGGTGGAAGTAGGTACCATTCAAGCAGCCGATGGTAAAACAGACTTATATTACCGGATGATTAAACCAGTCAACTTCGACCCGAATAAGAAATATCCGGCAGTAGTTTACGTTTATGGTGGACCTCATGCACAAATGATTAATGCTTCATACCATTACGGTGCACGTGGATGGGACGTATATATGGCACAAGAAGGTTACGTAATGTTTACGGTAGACAATCGCGGAAGTGAGAACCGAGGAATCGAATTCGAGAACTGCACATTCCGCCAGTTAGGAGTGGAAGAAATGAAAGACCAGATCAAAGGTGTGGAATTCCTGAAATCTTTGCCTTATGTAGATAGCAACCGCATAGGCGTACACGGATGGAGTTTCGGCGGTTTCATGACGACCAACCTGATGCTTACCTACCCCGATGTATTTAAAGTAGGCGTAGCCGGCGGTCCGGTTATCGACTGGAAATATTACGAAGTAATGTACGGTGAACGTTACATGGATACCCCGCAAACCAATCCGGAAGGTTACAAAGGTTCGAACCTGAACGAAAAGGCGGGAAACTTAAAAGGCCGTCTCCAAATTATTTATGGAGGCAACGACCCGACCTGTGTACCGCAACATACCCTTTCCTTCATTCGAGCCTGTATAGACCGAGGCACACACCCCGACCTGTTCGTTTATCCGGGGCAAGGACACAACATGGTAGGAAAAGACCGTGTACATTTACACGAACATATTACACGGTATTTCAAAGATAATCTAAAATAAATACAGAAAAACAGATTTATCGGCGAGATTCCGGGTTAACCTCAGGCTTCTTTCTATAAAAACAGAAACCTGACGAACTGAGAAAAAAGATTCATCGGTGGAAACTCATGATTATCTGCATTCAAAAAACAAAAACTTAAATAATAAAACAATGAAGATATTACTGTTAGGTTCAGGCGGGCGCGAACATGCGTTAGCTTGGAAGATAGCTCAAAGTCCGAAAGTAGAAAAACTTTATATTGCTCCGGGTAATGCCGGCACGAACGAAGTCGGCACGAATGTCAATATTCCCATGAGCGAATCTTTCGATGGTTTAAAAGATTTCGTATTGGCCGAAAACATCGATATGGTAGTCGTAGGTCCGGAAGAACCGCTTGTACGAGGCGTTTACGACTATTTCCGTAATAACGGAGAGCTTTGTGACATTCCGGTCATCGGTCCGTCTAAAGCAGGCGCCGTACTCGAAGGCAGCAAAGAATTCGCCAAAGGTTTCATGCAACGCCACCATATCCCCACAGCTGCATACAAAAGCATAACAGCCGCCAACTTGGAGGAAGGACTTGCTTTTCTGGAAACATTGGAAGCGCCGTATGTACTGAAAGCCGACGGATTATGCGCCGGTAAGGGAGTATTGATTCTTCCTACTCTGGACGAAGCGAGGAAGGAGCTGAAAGAGATGCTGGGCGGCATGTTCGGCGACGCATCGGCTACGGTAGTAATTGAAGAATTTCTGAGTGGCATCGAGTGTTCCGTATTTGTATTGACCGACGGGAAAAATTACAAAATCCTTCCCGAAGCCAAAGACTATAAACGTATCGGCGAAGGAGACAAAGGGCTGAATACCGGAGGTATGGGTTCCGTTTCGCCTGTCCCGTTTGCCGACGCTTCTTGGATGAAGAAAGTGGAAGACCGCATTATCCGTCCCACAGTTGAAGGATTAGCCGAAGAGAATATCGACTATAAAGGATTTATCTTCTTCGGACTAATCAATGTGAAAGGCGAACCGATGGTGATTGAATATAATGTACGCATGGGAGATCCCGAAACGGAAAGCGTCATGCTTCGCATAAAGAGCGATTTGGTAGATTTATTAGAAGGCGTTGCTACCGGTACGCTCGACCAAAAGACATTGGAAATAGATGCTCGCACGGCGGTATGCGTCATGCTGGTATCCGGCGGATATCCGGAAGCCTATAGAAAAGGCTATCCTATGAGTGGGATGGACAAGGTAAAAGATAGCATTTTGTTCCATGCCGGCACCGCACTGAAAGACGGACAGGTAGTGACCAACGGCGGACGCGTGATTGCAGTCAGCTCTTACGGAAACAACAAAGAGGAAGCACTGGCAAAATCATTCGCCAATGCCAAACTGATAGAATTCGATAAAAAATATTTCCGTTCGGACATCGGTTTCGATTTATAATTCACCGAAGATATCCGGCAACCTGTCCGGTTACAACAACATATTCCAAAGAGTCGGTTGAGAAAGACATCCGGTATGTAACAGCATGGTTGCCATATGTTTTAGCGAAACCAAGATAAATATAGCATTCGTCAATGACAAGGAAACGATACATTCAAGAGATGATTACCACAGGAAGACTCACTCTCCCTGTGGTAATCATTGTTATCTCCCTTTTATGGCTGATAGGTAGTTTCTCATCTATAAAGGGAGTAGACAGCAATGTCTTTTGGAACGAGCTATTGGAGATTTTGCAAGGATCTTTTCTAAGAAACCTCAGCGGATACATTCTGCTGGGGGTAGCAACCATACAACTTTTAATACTTCACAACACCTTTGCATTAATCCGTACCCATACCAATTTTTACCTTACCTTATTCATCCTGTTTGCCGGTTTGTTGCTTCCGCAAACTTTAAATGTGGCAAGTATCATTGTCCCCTGTTTGCTTCTTGCCACCCATAACCTGTTTAAAACGTATCAGTTGCAGCAACCGGTAGGATATGTGTTTCAGAGTTTCCTGTTCATCGGACTGGGAAGCATTTTATTTCCTCCGTTACTTTATTATGTTCCATTTTTATATGGAAGTCTGGGAAGTTTCCGTTCGTTGACTTGGCGAACCTTTTTCGCCGGACTGTTAGGAATATGCCTTCCTTACTGGATATTGTTCGCGTATGCCGCTTGCACGGAGAATATGGAATTGTTCTATGCCCCCTTTCTGAAACTGGCTCCCGAACTTCCGTTCCGTTTCGAAGAGTGGACGCTTTCGAGTATACTCTCATTGAGTTATATCCTGCTCATCACCATCGCCGGCAGTCTGCATTGCTTGGTCAACAACTATGAAGACAAAATCAGAACGCGCGCTTTCTTGTCTTATTTCATTATCCTGCAAATTTGGACACTTCTGCTCATATTCGGGTTGCCGCAGCATCTCAACATCTTATTTCCCATCCTCATTACAGGATGTTGTATTCCGGGAGGTCATCTTTTTGCACTAAGCCACACTAAAACCAGCAACTTATTCTTTATAATTTGCGTTATATTATTTATCGCTTTAATCTCGTACAATATATGGATGTATATGCACAATATCTATTAGATTACGGTTATTTCGGCATGTTTCTGGCAGCAGTATTGGCAGGTTCGGTTATTCCGTTCAGTTCAGAAGCCGTTCTCATCCTGTTTATCCAAATGGGACTCGACCCTGTGCTTATCACCCTTTCCGCAACAGTAGGAAACGTAGTAGGCGGAATGACTTGCTACTGGATTGGGCACTTGGGAAACATGAATTGGATAGAACGATATTTTCGGGTTAAGCCGGAAAAGATTCACCGAGCCGAACGCTTTGTACAGGGAAAGGGAGCTTGGATGGCTTTTTTCGCATTCTTACCCATACTCGGGAGCGCTATTTCTATTGTACTGGGAATGATGCGCGCCAATATCTGGATTACCATATTATCGATGTTTATCGGTAAACTCCTTCGTTACGCCTTGCTAGTTTTGGCAACGGAGGGATTGATACAACTCTTTTAAACGACTGGTATGGAAATAGAACTTACCAACGACGGCAGTCCCACTTTGTTTGTTCCCGAACTGAACGAACACTATCACTCCACCAAAGGAGCGGTAACGGAATCGCAACATATTTTCATCCGTATGGGGCTGGAAGAAAGTGCAGCTCCCGCACCTCGGGTTTTGGAAATCGGCTTCGGTACGGGATTGAACGCATTTCTCACCTTACTGGCTGCGAACGAGATACAAAAAGACATACATTATACAAGCATAGAACTCCATCCGCTACAGGAAGAAATGATCCGTCGGCTTGATTATCCCACCTTGCTGGCTGCGGAACGGACAGACCACTTTTATGCACTTCATCGGGCGCAATGGAATGAAGAGGTACCGATCAATTCACATTTCACCTTATATAAAATAGAAGGAGATTTCACAAGCTATACTTTTTCCGGAAAATACGATGTGATCTATTTTGATGCTTTCGCACCGGAAAAACAACCGGAAATGTGGAATCAGCTTTTGTTCGACCGATTATTTGCATTATTGAATCCTGCAGGTATTCTCACTACTTATTGCGCTAAAGGTGCAGTACGCCGAATGCTCCAAGCCGCCGGATTCAAAGTGGAACGGCTTCCCGGACCACCCAACGGCAAACGGGAAATATTAAGGGGAAGAAAAGAATAAAGAAAAGGAGTAATAATTGGTCAGAGAAGCTGAACGAGAAATAAAACCGAATCGTTCTTCACAGTCCTCATTAACCGATGACAAATAATACATATTTGAGAATGGAAAATCCATTCGAACAGTTAGGTGACAAAAAGGTTCTGTAGTAAAAAGATGAAATGAGAACATTTATTCCACACTTTGAAGTGGGACGTTTATGCAAATGTAAAACGATTAATGAATATACAATGAAGCAAACTTTATTAATTCTAATTGCAGCCGCTTTCTTCATGGCCTGCACAAGGAAACAGCATAACCAAGACGAACGGACTATCACCGTCACGATAGAACCGATACGTTATTTTACCGAGCGAATTGCCGGAGACAAATTCAAGGTTGTCAGTATGGTTCCTGGAGGAAGCAGTCCGGAGACCTACGATCCCACCCCTCAACAATTGGTGCATCTTTCGGGCAGCGAAGCCTATCTACGCATCGGTTACATCGGTTTCGAACAAACCTGGATGCAACGACTCGCCGAGAACGCTCCTAAAATGAAAGTGTTCAATCTATCACAGGACGTCCCTCTCATCAAAGAAGAAGGGCACCGACATGGAGACCATTTCCACGCCGGCGGAGTGGAGCCGCACATATGGAACTCACCGGCCAATGCCCGCATCATTGCCCGGAATATTTACCGGGCATTATGTGAGCTAGACCCTGCTAACAAAGATTTCTACGCCCGGAATCTGGAGAAGTTGAACCGCGAAATAGAGGAGACGGACCATGAAATACGCACATTACTCAGCAAACCGCACGACAAATCTTTCCTGATTTATCATCCCGCTTTAAGTTATTATGCGAGAGACTACGGATTGCATCAAGTCTGTATCGAAGAGAATGGAAAAGAGCCATCGGCTACCCATTTGAAAGAGTTACTGGACTTGTGTAGGAAAGAAGGCATACAAACCGTATTCGTTCAGAAGGAGTTTGATACGCGAAACGCAGAGTTAGTCGCTAAGGAAGCCGGAGCACAGTTAGTCTCTATCAATCCGCTGAATTACGAATGGAAAAAAGAACTGATTCAAACCACTAAAGCACTCTGTCATGAATAATCCGATTATCCAACTAAAACATATCGAGGCGGCTTACGATGAGAAGAAAGTACTGACGGATGTCAACCTGACTGTTTACGACAAAGATTTTCTCGGTATTATTGGCCCCAACGGAGGAGGCAAGACGACTTTGATAAAAGTCATTCTAGGACTTCTGAAACCTCAAAGCGGAGAAATCCATTTCTTTAAAGATGGAAAAACCGTAAATGAAATCAAGATGGGTTACCTTCCACAATATAATAACATCGACAAGAAATTCCCCATCTCCGTATATGATGTAATTCTTTCCGGTCTCAGCAAACAAAAATCCCTTATCCAACGGTTCAGCAAGGAGCAACACCGTAAAGTAACCGAAACCATTAGCCGAATGGGACTGGAAGGATTGGAAAAACGGGCCATCGGACAATTAAGCGGCGGACAATTACAAAGAGCACTGCTTGGAAGAGCCATCATTTCGGAACCCGACGTAGTGATTCTGGATGAACCGAACACCTATATTGACAAGCGTTTCGAAGCCAAGCTCTACAAACTATTGGAAGAGATAAACCGCGACAGAGCCATCATTCTTGTAAGTCACGATATTGGTACCGTACTCCAAAATGTAAAGACCATTGCTTGTGTAAACGAAACACTGGACTATCATCCCGATACGGAAGTTCCTACCGAATGGCTGGAAGAACATTTCGGTTGTCCCATCGAAATGCTGGGACACGGTAACTTTCCGCACCGCATCCTGAAATGTCATCACCATGAATAAGGTGAAACATCAAGAAAACACACGGATCTCAGTAGTTCCATGCGTTCGAAACTAAAGTTTCAAACGGTTGGAACTAAAGTGCCAAGCTGTTGAAACTAGAGTGCCAAGCTGTTGAAACTAGAGTGCCAAGCCGTTGGAACTAGAGTGTCAAACCTTCGAAACGGCAATGACAATTCATCGAAAACAAATATTTACAGTAATTAAAGTGATTCTCTATACTGTATGTAGATTCTCTGTTTAGCCGGATACCCTATTAACATCGCCTTCAGGCAATAAGAATCAGGAAGCTGTTTGTTTCTATTCCCGCAAATTACTATCCAGACACTCTTGGCAAATCATTTTACACTATAGGAATTTAATCTCCGCACAGAACAGTGAATAGCATATTATAACAGGACATTCAGCCCAACCCCATCCCTACAGATCGGCTCATGCATACTAGATAATAAACCAATACGAACCATACAGATATCTGCAAAAAGCAATGTCTGGAAGAATCTTTTTTCGAAAACCAATAAATCAAATGACCTGTGCCTACCAGCAAAAAGAACAAGCCTTCACTAAGAATCGACAGAAAAGAAGCTTTTAGACAAAGGGAATATACATACTAGCAGGCAGCCAAGCATAAACCGATGGCAATAATTCGAAGTCTTATCGTTTTTATCATAATTGCAGAGCTTTGCATAGTATTCATTTAGACTATAATAGGCACCTGAAATGAATAAAAGGGTGATTCGATTGGGTACTTTTTCCATATCATTATTATTTGCAGGCAGTTTCCGATAAATGACAGGACAAAAAAGATATGTATATACCACCAAAATATCTAATCACACTCGCTTAAACAATGAAAAGAGACTGTGGCTTCGCAAAAGATTGTTCTGTTTCGCAGCGATTACTAAAAGAGACAAACCAGCAAATAACACTAAATAACAGATATTCAGACGGCACGTATTTATTTCTTTACTATCTTTGCGCCCAATTAATGTTAATGAAACTTTATTCGTTCATGAGAACATACAAAACTGTAAACAACCTGACGGGTTGGTTCACTTTCCTCATCGCAGCTGTGGTTTATTGCATGACTATCGAACCGACTGCAAGTTTTTGGGATTGTCCCGAGTTTATTACTACCGGATACAAATTGGAAGTCGGTCACCCTCCCGGCGCACCGTTCTTCATGCTTACCGCCAATTTATTTTCGCAATTTGTCAGCGATCCAAGTCAAGTGGCACGGATGGTAAACACCATGTCGGCCTTACTCAGTGCCGGGTGTATTCTTTTCCTGTTCTGGAGTATCACTCATTTAGTACGCAAACTGATTTGTCCCGATCTGGAACGGATGAACACAGGCAAACTGATTACCATCATGGGGTCCGGACTGGTAGGCGCATTGGCTTATACTTTTAGCGACACATTCTGGTTCAGTGCGGTAGAAGGTGAAGTGTACGCCTACTCTTCTTTGTTTACCGCTGTGGTTTTTTGGCTTATCCTGAAATGGGAGGATGCCGCCGACGAGCCGCACAGTGACCGCTGGCTTATCCTGATTGCCTATCTGACAGGACTTTCCATCGGCGTGCATTTGCTCAACTTGCTGTGTATCCCTGCCATTGTGCTAGTGTACTATTACAAAAAGAATCCGAACGCTAACCTGAAAGGCTCTTTACTCGCTTTAATAGGTTCGATGGTGCTGGTAGCCGTAGTACTTTACGGAATCGTACCGGGCGCCGTAAAAGTAGGCGGATGGTTCGAGTTGCTCTTTGTCAACAGCCTTGGCATGCCGTTCAACACAGGCGTTATCGTTTACATTATTCTGCTTACCGCCTCTATCATTTGGGGCGTTTACGAAAGCTACACCGAGAAAAGCCGCAAGCGCATGAACATCGCTTTCGTATTGACGGTAGCATTGTTGGGAATTCCATTCTACGGGCACGGCACAAGTAGCATTCTTATCGGTCTTATCGTACTGGCCGTCCTGTTGCTTTACCTGTTCGGGAAGTTTGGAAAGAAGTTTATGGTGAGCGCCCGCACACTGAACACGGCTTTGCTCTGTATCATGATGATTATGGTGGGGTATTCTTCTTATGCACTGATTGTTATACGTTCTACCGCCAATACACCGATGGACCAAAACTCTCCGGAAGATATCTTCACATTGGGCGATTATCTGGGACGAGAACAATATGGAACACGCCCGCTCTTCTATGGACCGGCTTATTCCTCCAAAATCAAGCTGAAAACGGAAGGAAACTATTGCGTGCCCGTATCGGTGGAAGGCGCTCCGGTGTATCAACGCAAGGAAAAAGCTACGCCCGACGAGAAAGACAGCTACGAAATAGTACGCCATAAAACGGATTACGTATATGCGCAGAACATGTTCTTCCCCCGTATGTACAGCGACCAGCATGCTAACGTAAACGGCCATAACCTTTACGAAGAATGGCTGGGTGGTGTAGAGGGATATCAAGTTCCTTACGACCAGTGCGGCGAAACGATAATGGTGAAGATGCCTACCCAATGGGATAATATTAAATTTTTCTTCACTTACCAGTTGAATTACATGTACTGGCGTTATTTTATGTGGAACTTTGCCGGACGGCAAAACGATATACAGGGAAACGGAGAGACGACCAAAGGCAACTGGATTACAGGCATTCCGTTCATTGACAATCTGATGCTGGGCGACCAAAGTCTGTTGCCTGCCGACTTGAAAAACAACAAGGGACGTAACGTATTCTACTGCTTGCCGTTATTATTGGGATTAATCGGTCTCTTTTGGCAAGCCTACAAAGGCAACCGGGGTATTCAACAATTCTGGGTAGTCTTCTTCCTGTTCTTCATGACGGGTATTGCTATTGTGCTTTACCTAAACCAAACGCCGGCACAACCCCGTGAACGAGATTATGCGTATGCCGGTTCATTCTATGCTTTCGCTATTTGGATTGGCATGGGCGTAGCCGGACTGGTACAACTGTTGCGTAAGAAACTGCCCGACGTTCCGGCAGCTGCTTTGGGAACGATTGCCTGCTTGTTTGTGCCTATCCAAATGGCAAGTCAGACCTGGGACGACCATGACCGTAGCGAACGTTATACTTGTCGCGACTTCGGACAAAACTATCTGATGAGCGTGCAGGAAGAGGGCAAACCGATTATCTACACAAATGGTGACAATGATACTTTCCCGCTTTGGTATAACCAGGAGACGGAAGGTTTCCGTACCGATGTGCGTGTATGTAACCTTAGCTATCTGCAAACTGACTGGTACATCGACCAGATGAGACGACCTGCTTACGATTCTCCTTCCGTACCTATTAATTGGGAGCGTATTGAATTCGTAGCCGGAACCAATGAATATGTACCCATCCGCCCGGAAGCAAAGGCACAGATACTCGACTTGTATGCCAGAAATCCGGAAGCTGCCAAGGAAAGTTTCGGGGACGAACCCTTCGAATTAAAGAACATCCTGAAATACTGGGTACGGACCAAAAATGAAGATCTGCACTTCATCCCTACCGATACGGTTTACATCACATTGGATAAAGAAGCTATCAAGCGTTCGGGCATGATGATTCCGGAAACATTTAAAGATAGTATTCCCGACAAGATGGTTATTCCGTTAAAGAAACGTGCACTTTCTAAGTATGAACTGATGATGCTGGAAATGCTGGCAAACACCAATTGGGAGCGTCCTATCTATATGGCCACCACTGTAGGAGAGGATAACCATTTAGGTTTAAGCCCATTCTTCTTACAAGAAGGACTAGCATATCGCATTACGCCATTCAACTTCCAACAATTAGGTTACGGACAAAATGTCCGGGAAGGCTATGCTATCGATACGGAAAAAATGTACGATAACATGATGAATAAGTTCAAGTTCGGCGGCATCGAAAACCCGGGTATCTATTTGGACGAAACCATTACGCGAATGTGTTACACCCATCGCCGCATGTTCAGCCAACTGGTAACACAACTGTTAAAGGAAGGCAAGAACGACAAAGCATTGAAGGCACTTGATTACTGCGAACAGGTGATTCCAAACGAAACTGTTCCGCATGATTTCCAAAGTGGGTCCATGACACTGGCAAAAGTTTATCAACAATTAGGTGAAACAGCTAAAGCCGAAAAAATTCTGGACGCCATCGGTAACAAGTCCGTCGAATACATTACTTGGTATCTGAGCCTCGACAACAGCCGGCTGAGAGAAAACCTCGACGATTGCATGTATCACTTTTTCCTGTTGGACGAGGTAAACAAGACTCTGGCTACCGGACAAAGCAAGTCGGGCATGACAGAACATTACAGCAAAAAGTTCGATGAATTATATGCCTTATATAAAACACGTGTAACTGAAGAATAAGAAGAACACAATGTTTATTGAACAACCACCCAAAATAGTGCGCTGGCTATACCCCGGCGCACTATGGAGAATGGACTCCAACGAGAAAGCAGTTTACCTGACCTTTGATGACGGCCCCATACCGGACATCACGCCATGGGTACTCAACTTGTTGGACCAATACAACATAAAGGCCACTTTCTTTATGGTAGGAGACAATGTACGCAAACACCCTATCGAATTCGAAATGGTGAAAGCACGCGGTCACCGGCTGGGTAATCATACGTACAACCATATACGGGGATTCGAATACCTGACAAAAAACTATATGGCTAACACGGAGAAGGCGAATGAGAAACTCCAGACTGATTTGTTCCGTCCGCCTCACGGTCACATGCGCTGGTTGCAATATGAGGTGCTGAAATGGAAGTATAAAATTGTAATGTGGGACCTAGTAACGCGTGACTATAGCAAGCATCTCAACGGAGAACAGGTATTCGAGAAAGTGAAGCAATATGCCCGCAACGGTTCCATCATCACCTTTCACGACTCCTTAAAGTCCGAACAGAATTTGAAATACGCTCTCCCCCGCTCCATCGAATGGCTGTTGGAACAAGGGTATACATTTAAGGTTTTCGATTAGACCGTTGTCTTATTCAGGTTTGGCACATGACCAAACTTCCATATTTTCATATAGCTGACATAAAAAGCATGGAAACCATGCTATAAGATATAAAAAGTTTAATACTCTTACATTCATATTATAACTATATAAAGGCGACAAATATGAAAAGATTAAACGTATCATTCCAATTGCAATGATGGGGGGATATGTGTATTACACCCAAACAAATCGGACACACTTTTCAATGCCATAGTTAGAAAACATTGAAGTTCTCTCAAGAGATGAATTATATGATAACGGAATTCTTGATCAAGGTTGCGCAACGTGCAAAACCCAGAGTAGTTATGACGGAGTCTTTTTCTATTGTGCATTTTGAAATTCTTCTTATCTCGATACTAGTTGCATAGGCGGAACATGCGGAGCAGACTGATTTTTTAATAACACACACTATGAGAAATATAATTGTTTTACTCTCTGCATTCTTTACATTATGCACAACAGGATGTGAAAACAAATCCGAATTAAACTCATACGATAGAGGTATACAGCAAGTCATTCGTATCCCACACATTGAATGTACACATTCAGACTCTATTATAAAGTACGTCATGGAATTCGCAGACTTACAAGAAACCAACCGTTGGGTGCATTTATCTTTTATTTGGAAGAAACAAACCTACAATCTTTTTTATAATAAACATACCCAACGAACCTATTTGCTATCTCCCGATAAGAAACACGAAAGAGACGATGATATGCGATTCTGGTATGCCCAAACTACCTATAAAGACCAATTGGTTTTCGGAGTCGATCCGATCTGGTTCTTGAATGAACAAAACCGGTTTAGTCTGAAATATCAAGAGAAATACCATTTGAACGATGAAATGCTACGTAATGTAAACGAAAACAGTAACTTCATCATTGCATTCTACACATTAAAATAATTCTCTTCCACTGACGATAAACGTGAATTTTAATACCCAAAAAACATGAAAGCCATGCGGAAAGACCTTACCCGATACATCAAAGCCGAAGCCTCACGCCTCGGGTTTGACGCATGTGGCATAGCCCCTGCCGAAAAGGTGGACGAAGTGTCGTGCAACGCCTTGCAAGAGTGGCTTGCGCAAGGGAAACAGGCAGGAATGGCTTACATGGCGAACCATACAGACAAACGTCTTGATCCCCGTTTATTGATGGAAGGCACACAAAGTGTTGTCAGTGTAGCACTGAATTATTATCCGTGGGTTTTGCTAAAGAAAGAACAGTACCAATTTGCCTGGTATGCGTATGGCAAAGATTATCATACTATCCTAAAGGAAAAGCTTCATGCCCTGCTCTCCGGAATACGCCAACAGGCACCCGAAGTAAACGGAAGAGTCTTCTGTGATACGGCTCCGTTATTGGAACGTTACTGGGCATGGCAAGCCGGACTGGGATGGATAGGAAAAAATACGCAACTCATTATCCCGAAAGCCGGTTCCACGTTTTTCTTAGGTGAAATACTGTTGGATACAAGGCTTTGCTACGATACTCCTCTCCCTAATCGTTGCGGAAATTGTACCCGCTGCCTTGATGCTTGCCCCACTCACGCATTGGAAGCCCCCTACCGTTTGAACGCCGCACACTGTCTATCTTATCTAACCATAGAGAACAAAGGAGATATTCCGGAAAAAAACACCGGAAAGATGGGAAACTGCATATATGGCTGCGATCGTTGCCAACAAAGTTGTCCATGGAATCGTTTCGCCCGTCCTTCCCACGAACCGGAACTAGAAGCGTCCGAGGAATTTCTCCATATGATGCCGGAAGACTGGGACACTCTTTCCATCGAACGCTACCGGGTACTATTTAAAGGTTCTGCCGTGAAACGTGCCAAGTATGAAGGACTGATGCGTAACATCCGTGCCGTACAAAAAAAGAACTAACCTAAACACTCATCACCTTTCATCCGGAAACCGTTCCAACCCATTGTTTTTTGTCTTCTTGCCGGAAGAGTGACAAAAATCTGTCCAAAACAGCAAGCGGTCGATCGGTAGGTGCATAGGAGTCAACAGTCTAAGCGGCAGAGGTTCGGATGGTTGCTAAATATATCTACAAATATTCATACATGTCAATATTTCTTAGATAAAAAGGTTGTCCATCTCCTATTTTCTGCCTACCTTTCCACCGTTTATCGCATCCACATCGGACAAAGAGGTATCATTTACGTACGAATGACAATTCTTCGGAAGTCCCAAAGCGTTGCCTTTACAAATCACTTCGCTACCGGAAACATTAAAACATCATACTATGAGAAGCGTATTATTAAATCTCCTGCTCCTGTGCACAATGATGTCACAAGCGCAAACTATTATCGAGAACCCGACATTCAAAGCGCGTTCGGGCAGCATCAGCAACATCACCAAAATAGAACGAAGCGCAAAAGATACTAAACTCTATATACATGCCATATTCCGTCCCGGTTGGTGGATTATGGTGGAGAAAGACCATTATTTACAAGATGTGTTAACAGGAAAAAAATATCCCATCACTGGAGCAGAAGGAATCACTTTCAACAAAAAAACCAGTATGCCCAAATCGGGAATAATGGATTTCGTACTTATATTCGCTCCACTACCTAAAGAAACACAAACCATTCATTGGATAACGCCGAATGATACGGAAGGCAATTTCTTTGATATCTCGCTCACCACAAAGAAAAAGAAGAATAATTCCCCGATATTGCCTGTCCGAGGCAATTGGTTTACTAATGATTCCCAAAACAGCTGGGTGGCAGGATTTTATGATTCTCTTGCCATTGTACACAACCGAATGTATACTTACCAAAATATCCACAAAAAAGGGAAACGACTTCTGCTCTCGCTTAAGGACAAGTCAAACGGCACAAACAAAGATTTCACTTTGGTTCTTCAAAAAAACGGAACATGCACTTTACAGCAAGAGAATAACGCGCCACAAACCCTTACACAAGAAGACCGACAAGATAAAACAACTGCAGCAGAAGCCGATTTTACCGATTTTTTTCGTACGGACACTGCTTGCATACAAGGTTACATTGACGGATATGATTCTCGTTTAGAATTAAAAACCGGAATGATTTATATGGAAAACATCATCACCCGCGAAGATTATCCCACGGCAGTATCTATCCGACCTGACGGTAGTTTCCAATGTAAGTTCCTCCTCAGCCATCCTATAGAAAAGTATCTGTTACTGGGCAATAACACCATCCCGTTCTATATAGAACCGGGGCAAACCCTTACCATATATATCAACTGGGAAGAGATACTGAACTACAGTCGAAAACGTGATCGTTACGCTTCCATCGAAAACCTACACTACATGGGGGCTTCGGCGCAAGCATCCCGAATTCTGGGCATACACGATTCTTTGCTTTCAGCCTCTTTCAAAGACAAGCTATCAACGTTACAAAAAAAACTCACCCCAGAAGAGTTCCAGTGCTATATGCAACCGAAATTTGAACAATGGACACAAATCACTGACTCGCTATGCAAACTCCATAAAGACTCTTCGAAGCTCGTACATTTAATGCGCAATAAACTGCACATGAAGAGAGGATGCATATTATTTGAGTTCCTGTTATCGAGAGAATTTTTATTAAGAAAAGAGCCCGACAACAAAACATTACAGACAAAAGAAGCACCTTCATACTACCAATTCTTAAAAGAGATGCCTTTAGAAGACGCAGCGATGCTCGCTGCCACAGAAGCAAACATATTCATCAACAGATTTGAATATATGCCTCCCTTAAGGGAAAAATACCGCAACACTTCCACCACCACTTTATTACCAGACAGTGTCCGGTTTACTTATCCAAAGAAAGGAGTGCTCACTTTCTTAAAAGAAAAAGGAGTAAAACTGACACCTACACAGGAAAAGATGCGGGAACGGGATGAACTGTTGGTGGGACAGACGGTATATATCAATCCTAAAAACCTGATAGCGGAACAAAAATTACTGCAAGATTTGTTCCGAAAAGAAGAGGGCCTGATAAGAGAATATACTAAAATGGCAAAAACGGAAGTAACCGAAATCAAAAAGAAAGATATAAAAAAAGAAACATGGGAAAGAGCTATAAAGGATAATCAAGCTGAAGATTCCATCATTGCCTCCATATGTGGAAAATCTATGCCTTTTATGTGGCAAGTCGCCAAGGTACGCAGCCTGAAAAACCAGCTTCAAAGCCTTAACGATCGCGACCTTGCCGCCCAATACCTGCAACAAACAAAAAGCGTTCTCACGCATCCGTTTTTACAGGCCCAAGCCGACTGGCGATTCGAAAATATCTACCCTAACAGGGAAGAAACCACTTATCAACTTCCTGAGGGTGAGCCTACCGAAGTCTTCCGCCGCATTATCCGGAATCATCCGGGCAAAGTATTGTTTGTTGACTTTTGGGGAACTTTCTGCGGACCATGCCGCGCCGGTATCGAAGCTACTGCAGAATTGCGCAAACAGTATCGCAACCATCCTGAGTTCCAGTTTATCTATATTACCAGTCGGGAAGATTCCCCAGAAGATACTTATAAAGAATATGTAGAAAAGAACCTGAAAGGGGAAGCATCTTACTATATAGATCAATCGGATTTTTACTTCTTGCGCCAGTTATTCCGCTTCAACGGTATTCCTCATTATGAATTGGTAGAAAAAGACGGCAGCATATCAAAGAAGAAAATCAATACTTATGAATTGAAAGAATATTTAGAACAGCGGTTCGGCACAAAGAAACAGAGCCAAAATATAACGCAGGAGGAGAAATAGACTAAAACCATTATTCAACAAAAAGACCTCTCTCAAAATAGAAATTGAACGTTGAAAATCTTATAGATTGAAACCTCCTTTAAGATAAAATCCCCTTGTTCTTGCCTTATAATATGTGATAAATGAAGGCTAAAACAAGGGGATTCGTATGTTCCAACTTACAAATTATAAGTAAGGTTGTGTCTTTCTTCTATTTTATTTTAAGTCAGCTTCTTGTTTGCTCTTTTGTTGTTTTTTTGAATTTCACGTTATAGACATCCTAAACGTCTGAAAAAAGCTAACAAAGAAAATAACTGTTTGATTCTATAGGAAAATCCAAAGAGTCTATAGCTTTTATCGGATAAATTATCAAGAGTTATCGTTTCTTTGATATTCAATTGCTTTACAGCACTTCATTCAGAATGTTATATCAATCTATTGTTAAAGAATTAATATACTCCTCAATATTCATATAGCCGCTTGGAGCAGTGAGTACAGCATCTTTCGCATCATGAGGATTCAAACCGTGAACCGTTTCCCACTCATCAGGCAAGCCATCGCCATCAGTGTCCGGCAACGCAGCCGCTTCTTTGTAAATCGGATAACCTCCTACATCTGAAGGACTGTCAATCAAACCATTTTGACCGGCTTTATCATCTTTAAAAGAGAACGTTCCACGCTTTACATCGTTTATAATCCGGCTGTCTACCGCATCACGCGATAAAGAAGCTCCGACTTCTGCCAAAACTTTTTCATAACTTTCAGCCGAAGATTCTGCCGGGTATACAGGAGATTTAAACTCTTGCTCCGAACGAACCGACTCTATCCCTTTCCAATATGCTTCCTTCTTACGAGGTTCCACACCCCGCCAATTGTCTAAATTAACAAGGTGTATCAGACCTTTATGCTCTTTAGCAAGATGAGGAGAAGAGGCATCAAAATAATTGCCTGCAATATAGAAACATCCCCATGTGCCTTTTACATTCTTAAGGCTTCCGTCATCCGAATTGGGATTACAGATACGGTTTACCAACTGTTTTCTGGTAGCTGTAGAAGCCCCGGGCTTGAAATAGTTATTTACAATATTGTAACTGCCGCCCTCGCCGGCATACATGCCGTTCGTCGGTCCCCAATTATAAAATACATTATTACGGATATCCACTTTCTCTTTCTCAGGCATACCCGAAAAACGGCTTCCGCATAAGCGAGGAGTCCGACTACTGTGATTCGCCATCAGATTATGATGGAAAGAAGCACCCTGTCCACCCCAGATTCCACCATATCCATGCACCCCCTTAGGATGCGTGGAATGATTCAAGCTCTCGGAAACCATACACCACTGCATGGTAAAATTCTCATTATCGTAAGCTGTCGCCGTCTCATCATTACTCCAACTAAAACTGCAATGGTCAACAATCACGTTTTTACATCCTATACAAGTAAACGCATCCTGTTCGCCTATTACCTTATCTCCCGGACGTGCCCGCATATAGCGAATAATCACATTATCGGCTTTCACCTTCAGGCCGTAATTACGCAAACAAATACCCATACCCGGAGCCGTTTGTCCGGCTATGGTCACATCACCTTTGTTGATATCGAGCGAGCGTTGCAGATCAATATAACCACTCACGGCAAACACAATAATGCGAGGACCACTCTTGCCTAATGCCCAACGCAGGCTTCCCTCACCGGAATCATTCAGATTGGTAACCACTATTACTTTACCTCCCCGTCCGCCAGAAGTATATTTTCCATAACCCTCCGCACCAGGAAAAGCCGGAAGCTGTGCCGCCACGGTAAGGCTACACCAACACATCATACACCATAATACTTGTTTCATTTCATTATGCGCTTTAATTCTTTATATTCTAAGCTCCAAAGATAAAAATTATTTGCCACTTGAAGGAACGAAAGAAAAAGAATGTATCCTGCAATCCCTATAATATAAAACCTTCCATCCTTACAGATAAGAATACGATTCCAGATATTCAAAGGCTATGATTAAAAACGAATCCACCAAATTCAAAATACATGTGTAACATATAATGGAACCTCCAAAGCGCAGATAAAAAATGAGGCTTCTAACTTCTATATAACAACGCTCTTTCAACAAGACTATTTTATACCCCATAAAAGTCAGCTCTTCTAACTTATATAAAAAAGAAGCCCACATTTTAACGAAAAGCTCCCGTTCCCTTTTTACCGAAGAAATAACGGGAGCCTCTCACAAAATGTGTTTCCAATCTAACCCAAAACTTGTACAGGGTGAAAAGATTCCAACTCCCGTAGAAGCGGTTATATTTTCAATACAACTATAAAACCAGTGCAGTCTTCACAGTGTATATGCACAAAAGTGATTACACTTTCAGTTTAACTGTCCGGCAGGAAAAGTAGCTTCCACCAAACTGTTCAGATAAACCTCCAAGTTAGTATAGTTCTTATCCAGATTGTATTTCGATCCATCGGACTTATCGTTCGGATTCAAGCCTTTGGAAGTTTCCCACTCATCGGGCATGCCGTCACCGTCGGAATCTTTTAATGTAGACTCGGTCTTCACATATTCACTCCATCCTTCCACATCCTTTTGAGAATCAATAATACCAAACTTACTGCCATTCGAACCGGAATAAGTATACGTACCATCCCGCGTTTCTTTCACTATACGGGCATCTATCTTATCACGTTGTTTAGAAGCGCCCGCATAAGCAGCTTTGGCATCTTGAGTATAAGCCGTTTCGGTAATATTGAACTCAGTGCCAGCCCGAACCTGATCCAATGTAATAGGCACCGTATTACCGGATGCATCCTTTATGTTGGTTTTCACCTGTAAACCTTTGTAATTGTCACGACTTACCGCTTCCATCTCCGATTTCTGCGAACTGGTAAGTTTGGAACAAGATGTATCGAATACATTACCTTTCAGATAAAACTTGCCACACACCCCTACCGGCTGTTTATTCTTTCCGTCATCAGGATATGCCATAAAGATACGTTTGTAAGCGGAAGTTTCTGCAGTATAGGGTCCTGGCTTATAATAATTGTTCACAAAGTTATAAGAACCGCCTTGTCCGGCATAACCTCCTTCACTGCCATTATTATAAAATACATTATTCCGCAAATCAACTTTCTCCACATCCGGACGGTTACTATAACGGCTTCCATTGAGCCGCGGCGTGCGATTTGTATGGTGGGCAATCAAATTATGATGAAAGGTTGCAGGACATCCTCCCCAAATTCCACCGTAGCCGTGCGCATCCTTCACATGAACCGATTTAGCAAGGCTTTCACTGATAATGCACCATTGAAGAGTAAGATTTTCTTGCCCATAAAATGAAGCACATTCATCAATACTCCAACTGAGCGAACAATGATCTACCATAATATTCTTTTTCCTATCGGCATATGTCTTATTATTATAGCTTTGCATTGCATCATCTTCTCTTTTACATTCATCTCCCAAACGGCAACGGATATACCTTACAATCACATTGTCCGCATTTATTGCCAAAGTATAGTTTTTCAAACAAATGCCTAATCCCGGAGCAGTTTGTCCGGCAATCGTCACGTCCCCATTATGGATGGAAAGCGTACTATTCAGTTCAATAGTTCCACTTATCGCAAACACGATTGTCCTCTTACCCGACTTACTCAATGCCCAACGAAGGCTTCCCTCACCGGAATCATTCAAATTCGTTACGGTGTAAACCGTTCCGCCTGCGCCGCCGGTCACATATCGTCCTGCCCCGTGAGCGCCCGGAAATGCCGGAACATTGGAACGGTCCGGCACAGGATATACGGGCAATTCGATTGCCCCGCCACCGCTATTTCCACCCGAACCATTTCCATCGGGAGGAGTGATGTTGCCAGGATCATCATCCGAGCCTCCGCCACAAGCAGCAAATCCCATTGTAGCCGAGAATCCCAGCAAACAAGTAAAAAACTTCCATGTTTTCATAGGTAATCAGATTTCTTTTGTTTTTTCAGTTTTTATATATCTATCCTATTAGAGGTACTGATTTCTAAGTCTACATACCCTAAGATTACTCCCGAAGGAATAACACCGAAAGAAAAGTACCGTCTAAAGCGAACACATACTTATGCGTTTGCAAAAATAAAAAGTATTTTCGTTTCTATCTCCCTTTAGCACAAATAACTATATATTTAATTGTATCCGGCAGACTATTAACGCTTATCTATCTCTTCCTCTATATCCAATAACTAATAATGCTATACTACCCCACATTATCAGTTATTCAGACCAGAAAGAAAGGCTGTCATGGAAGCTTTCCTATGCGGCTTCCACAACAGCCTTACCCCAGCTTAACGCTATTTTTTCGGGTTTTAGTATACTAAAGATTAATGCCAGCGCGGATCTCCTATTTTATAGTAAATAATATCCTCATTTCCGACCGTAAAATCACCGTTGGCGGCATCCTTAAACTTCGGATCGGCTACTATACCAGCCGTATCAAATGCTTTTCCACTCCCGGTTGACGGATTTGCAAGTAACGAACCTGCATTCAAGTAATAGTTGGAATCAAACAATATATTATCCGATTTGCTATCTTCCGTAAAGAATACATCTGTGGCTTCCGCCGAGAACGCAAATATATTTTTGGATACATTACAAGTGAAGTCATGATTACCCGCTTTATTGGAACGGATATAAACAAGGCCTTTATTACTTGCTTTCACATCGTAAATAGTATTGTTTGTTACGGTGTAAACTACTCCTGTACGAACAAAATCGAAGCGAATGAAGTTTTGCCCATTACAAGTATTATACGCTGTAGAATTCTTTAATGTAAATGTAGAGAAACTGATATGCTTTTTCTGAAAATCGATGCCGTGACCGGAAATATTCGTAATTACACAATTCTCGACAGTTAAATCACCTGTTTGGACAGATGAGGAATGTTCATCTTCCGTTATAACTTTCGAATAAGAATCGATTGTACAATTAGAAATTTTAATATTTGCCCCGGCGCTTACGTTCAGAATAGTACAGAATGCTACACTCTTGTTGCTTTTGAAATTAAGATCTTTGATAGTGATATCACTTGCTGTACCGTCAATCTTAAAACAAAGGTCGGCTGTTACCGGTTTGCTTTGTAATGCCATTACCGAACAAGATACAGACAAAGTTACTTCAGCAGGAACAAAAGCAGTTGTTCCATCGGCAGCAGGTAACAAACAGATTTTATCACCCTCTGCCAGATTTTGGAAAGCAAGTTTTATCTCCTCCTCGGTAGCATCGGCATACAAAGGTATGGCTCCGTCTAAATCGACAGGCGTTGTAAAGGTAACAGTTCCACGTATTTTAGTTCCACGCAACAGGTTAACCGTATATTCCGTTTCCGATGCCAGTCCGGTTATTACAGCTTTCCCTTCTGCTATTTCCGTAGACGTCAACGTACGCTTTATCTCTCCTGGCATAATATGTAAGGTTTGTACATTCTCACCCGCAGGCCAGGTAAGTGTAGCTTGCTTAGCTTCAATCAAAGCAGGATCTACCTCATAAAATATTTGTTCGGCATCTGTCTTAAAAGAAGCTTCCACCCATTTCGATTCCGGTATGGAAGATCCGGTAGCTTTCACACGCACGGCATACGCTTCCGAGCCTTCCAATTTAGTGAATGTATAAGAGGTAGATGGTGTTGTTTCCGATTGTATCAATGTTCCGGCAGCCACCGTTTCGCCCTGATAAAGTTCTATTGAATAACCTGTCGCCTTGTTCACCGCTTTCCAACTTACGGCAGCATTTACCTGTTGCCGTACTCGCACTTCCAAATCGACCGGCGAGAAGAGGCGGTCATAAGAAACTTCTGTAAGTTCCGTCAGTTCGTCGGAGCAAGATATTGCAACCATACATAGCGTTGCTACTCCAAACATATATAATGAATAAAAGATTTTTTTCATAATGTTCTCATTAATCTGCTTAATAATTGTAATCATTCACGAGCTTACCATTGCTTGAGTCAATGAACACTTGCCAAATAGGCCAAAACTGATGTGTATCAGGATCTTTTGTATATAATCCGTCTATTTTATCGCTCCATGTATTCGATCCTGCCCAAGTCTTGTTACTATCATACTTTAGCGCAGCGCCTGCTTCATCGGTTTGTCCCAATTCCAGACCATAAATGACAACAGTCTCACCATCTTCGGCTGTTTTATAATATATTTTATTAGGCAGATCGGCATACTTACCGGTTTTATTGCACAAGGCAGTCAATTCCGCTTTCGCTTCAGCCAGTTTCGTGCCTAACAGATTCCAGCGAATCAAATCGGCCTTACGCAACATTTCACCACAAAATTCCAGTCCTCTTTGCTCTACAATTGCATTAAAGAAAGCATCCTGGCTTACCGTAACTTTATTCATATAAGCCGTTACTTCATCAGCGGGTAAAGCACGGTCGAGAATCATCTTCATATATTGCGAAGCATTGTGAGCTCCTTTCGGACCCTCAAAATAATTAATAGCCTCGGCAGCCATCAGCAATACATCAGCATAACGCATGTACATCCAGTTCAAACCGTCGTCATTGCTGGAAGTCACTCTCCGCTTCAACCATTCATAGCGGTATTTTCCGAAATACCATTGTCCTACACTGTTAGGCACTTGTATTCCCTCATTCCAATTATAAGGAACGCATGTAACATCCCGGCGTTTATCATTCTTGCTATATGCATAGAAAGCGGTAGGAAGCGGACCGACAGTACCGCCTTTGGCTTGTCCTGTATAAGTATCCGTTGTTTTATGACGCACTCCCAAATCAAAAATTACACGCCCGCGACCTTCGGAAAAAGGAAGCTCCCAAATAGATTCTTTACCGGCTTTCAATGTCTCGCCACAGTAATCATCACGGAACAATTCTTCGAATCCTCCTAAACTATTGCATCTTTTGGAGATAATGCTTAAACATTCGTCCATGACAATCTTATACATTTTGTCTTGCGACAAACGCGGATCAGTACTTAAACGAATCGTACCGTCGGGACGCTGTGAATAACCTCCCGCATACAGAGCCAAACGGGCACGCAAGGCTTTCGCAAATGATTTGCTGACGCGTTCCACTGATTGAGTAGTAGCGGTTTCATTCGGCCATGCTACCAGATTTTCAGCCTCAGCCAAATCCTCAAGCAAACGGACATAGATACTGTCACGGTCGGATTTTGCCAGATACATTGTTTCAGTAGTCACCGGAAGGAAACGAGCCGGAACGTCACCCCAAGCTTTCAATAAGTCGGTATAATATACAGCTCGCAAAGTAATGGCCTCGCCCAATAATTGAGCCAAAGCTTTATCATTTTTCACGTCGGCATACTTTCTCAACGATTCCACACAACGATTGGCACGTTCAATACCTTCATAAAACTTAGCCCACGCATTCGAGGTTTTATTCATCTGTCCATTGGTGGTAGTAGTAGAATAGTTACCAAGTTTAGCCTTATCATCATTTACATTTTCTGATGAATTGTACCATTCGAAATCCGTATTGGTTCCATAATAGACAATAAAACGTCCACGGTAAGATTCTGTTTCACAAAACGATTGGACAATAGCCATCACAGCAGGTTCCGCCAATTCCGCAGAAGAGAAGATGACGCTCTCGTCCATAGTCGATTTATTCGGCGCCTCCAGTACATCTTCGAACATTTTCTCGCAAGAGGTAAACATGCCTGCCAACGCCAATACCGGTAATATAATATATTTTTTCATTATTTTCTTCATTTTAATCAAATTAGAAACTCAAGTTAAGGCCTACCACAACAGAACGGCTCTTAGGATATGCAGAATAGTCCACACCCGGAGTCAACTCTGTCTGACGACGGGTGGATACCTCGGGATCGGCGCCTGAATAGTTCGTCCAACAGAAAACATTGTATCCGGTTACATATACACGCAGATTTTGTATTTTCATTTTATCTAGAATGTATCTCGGCACGGTATAGCCTAATGTTAATGTATTCAGACGCAAGAATGAGCCGTCTTCTACCGCCCAATCGGAAAATACGAACTGCTTCATCCACGGAGACCACATCGTAGTGTTGGCGTTCATTTCAGCCAGTTTCACCGGGTCGTTGCACAATGTGCCGTCTTCGTTTAGATTCGTCCAACGCTTGCCACTCTCCATTTCCGAAATCATGTTACGGTATTTGCTGCCTCCCGAAGTAGTGTATTCTATTTTGTTGGCATTGTACACATCGTTACCTATGCTCCAGTTAAAGTTTGCCGTCAGGTCGAAGCCATAGAAACGGGTATTGATACCAAAGCCGCCGGTATGAATGGGATTGGCGTTACCAATCACTTCACGGTCATCAGTTGTTACCGCATTATCACCTCCCGCAATATCTTTCAGTTTCATGGAACCCGGACGGAGCGTACCGATAACAGAAGAACAATCTACCACACCTTCCTTCAATACCCACTGTTTCTTATTCGCATCATAGTGGTCGAAATCTGAGACTTCATAACGTCCGTCGTTACGATAACCGTACATCTGGCCTACCTGTCCACCTACTGCAATCCAATAGTCATTGCCGATAGCCGAAGATCCCCAACCGGACTCCTGCCCGAAGTCGTCCATCATGCCTAACGATTTAATTTCGCCCTTATTGAAACCAATATTGGCGTTAAAGCTCAGGCCGAAATTCTTCTTCTCCACAGCCACCCAGTTAACCGAGGCCTCGATTCCTTTATTACGGGTTTTACCCATATTACGATATTGGAAATCATATCCGACTCCAGAAACCGGAAACTTTATCAACAAATCTTTCGTATCATTCAAATAAGCCTCAATCGAGCCGTTCAAACGTCCGCCGAACAACGTATAATCCAAACCAAGATTACGGGTAATGGTTGTTTCCCACTTCAGATTAGGGTTAGCCATTGTTTTCGAAGCCGCCCAATAATTGGTTACATTATTGATCCACGCCGTGGTATACGATTCATACGAGGGAGAAATGGAACCCGTAGGAATATTATTATTACCAGCCGTACCATAACTCACACGCAACTTCAAATCGTCCAGCCAACCTTTTGTTCCCTCCATGAACGGTTCGGAAGAAACACGCCATGCCACAGCAGCCGACGGAAAATATCCCCATTGATTGCCTTTTCCGAATTTTGAAGAACCATCGGCACGATAGGTAGCGCTGAACAAATATTTGCTCTGGTAATCGTAATTGACACGCCCGAAGAATGAAAGCATAATCTCATCCGGATTATAAAAGTCCTTTATCTCATAAGCATTACCTACATTTGATAAACGGAACGCTTCATCAGAGGTATAGTTGGTAGGGAAACCATGTATCGTATTGGTAAAGGTTTTGGAACGAGTAATGATATATTCCTCACCTACCATGGCATTCAAATGGTGATTGCTGTCTTTGCCTATCAACTTCTCGAAGTTGTAGTTCACTGTGTTTGTATTGCGGAATGTTTCACGGCTGGTATCCGTAAAAATTGCCGCAGGTTTCTCTTTATTTTCTGTAGCAGGAGTGTTCTTTACATAATAAGTGGTCAAGCCATAGAAACGCTTGTCGGAATTGTCATAGGTATCGTAACCAAACTCAGCCTTAAGTTTGAAGTCATTAAAGATTTCCCATGTAAAGCTACCTGCCAAATTCCAATTTTTACGAATCTGACGACGGTCGTTGTCACGGATAGACTCCATAGGATTATAAAGATTAAAGCTAGGATCTGTATCACCCGGATTTACAGCATCATCCGATAATCCAGCTATTGGAAAAGGAGTATAGATTACCGCATGCTTCAGACGGGCATCAGAAGAAGAAGTCGAACTTTGCTCGTTCATACCGCCACCCAATATGCGGGTCTTAGCAAAACGAATAGAGAAATCCAAAGCAACACGCTTGGTAGGTTTGGCATTTAACTTCAGACTTAAGTTGTCTCGTTTAAAACTTGACATTTGCATGATGGCTTTATCATCGATGTGATTGTAACTGAATGCAAATTTCATCTTGTCGCCCCCGCCATTGATGCTCAAATTATGGTTGAATGTATGTCCTATACGACCGAATATGTATTTCTGCCAGTCGTTGGTAGCCACATTGTCATATAAGTCAATGTCCTCATAGTTACCCAGAAACTTGGTATATTGTTCGGGATTAATTACATCCGGTTTGTTAGCATCTAACATCGACAACTCATATTGCCATTTGGCATAATCGCTTGCAGAAAGCACATCCAATTTATCAGCCAACTTTTTACTCGTGTAATACGCATTGTAGTTCACGCTGATTTTACCCTCCTTACCGCTTTTCGTTGTAACAATGATTACACCATTGGCACCACGTGAACCATAAATAGCAGTCGAAGAAGCATCTTTCAATACGTCGATGGTCTCAATATCGGAAGTAGGAATATCAGAGATACTGTTTACCGGAAAGCCGTCCACAATATACAGTGGCTCATTGCTTTGAGTAATTGACCCTCCTCCGCGCACTCTTATCTTCATCTCGGCATCGGGAGAGCCTTCGGTAGTAGTAATCTGCACTCCGGCCATCTTTCCCTGTAAAGCTTCCGTTGCCGAAGCAACGGGAACAACAGAAAGCGCTTCAGCACTTACTGAAGCCACAGAACCGGTAATGTCTTTGCGTTTTGCCGTTCCATAACCGATGACGACGACCTCATCGAGTGTCTTCGTATCTTCCTTCAACGTTACATTTATAACGGACTGGTTACCTACTCTTATCTCTTGTGTGAGATAACCGATGTAGGAAACAACTAACACATCACTTGCCTTTACATTTTGCAAGGTGTAATCGCCGTCAAAACTTGTGATTGTACCATTGGTAGTGCCTTTTACCAGCACATTTACACCAATCAGAGGTTCGCCTGTTCCATCTTTCACGATACCGGAAACTTTTTTCCCTTGCGCAAAAGCTGTCAGGCAAAGCATACACATGAATATAACCATGCATAGCTTTCTCGACAGAAAGTTTAAATTCATAAGACTCGTGTTTTTTATAGTAATAATTATACGTTATCCTGATATTAACAGGATTTATATAAACGAAATAACACTTTTTTATTTATTGCTACAACATTTCAGGCTCTTTTGTTGTAACTTGTTAACACCATAAGTGCACTTTTAGCATAATTAAACGTTCCAACTTAATTTCATTACTCAAATTATGCTTCTCTACCGAAGCACCACAGAAGTTCTGATAGCCTTAACCGGACTGTAACATGAAATATTATTTTCTATTTTGATGAACTAATGCAACTTTTTCCTACTTTAACCCGTCTAAATAAATAAAGCGTGTTAATCCTTCAATCTATATACATATGAAAAAAAGTATTTATTTATCTATGCTACTGGTATTCACCACTCTTTCATTACATAGTTGCCACTTCATTTCTTCACAAAAGTCTGTTAGAGTCAGCAAGAATTATATCACCAAAGATTATGACACAGGGTTCTTCCAGCAAATCAATTCCAATCTCTCTGCAAAAGTGTACATCGTTCAGTCCGAAGAATTCTCTGTAAGCGCTTATGCACCCGATAACCTTCTCCCCTCTTTAAAAATCTTTGTAAAAGACAACACTCTTTATCTTAAAGCCGAAAACTCCAGGAAAAGCACCATTCAAAAGATAGGCAACAAACACATAACCATTCATATATCGGTTCCGGACTTAACGAACATCACTCAAAACGGTGTGGGTGATATAACGATTGAGGATAAAGCGACATTCGACACTCTTACCCTTAGATTAAGTGGAGTAGGCGACATACATTGCGAAGACCTAACCTGCAAACAGCTTAAAGTCACTCATTTCGGAGTAGGCGACATAAATCTTAAAGGGAAATCTCAATCTGCTTGGTATAAAAGCAATGCCGTAGGAGACATCAATGCAAAAAAAATGCTGGTTTCCTCTCTCACGGTAAAACATTCCGGAGTGGGAGACGTGATCTGTCATGCTGTAGAAGAATTAAATATCAATACCGGCGGCGTGGGAGATGTTATTTACTACGGTAATCCTGCTATAAAGGATATTCATAAAGGTAATATTGGAAAAGTGAAACATAAATAAAAAAGCTCCGGTATCATCATGTTCCACCTTTATGGTTGCCGAATATATAGGAAGGCTGAAATGACAGATATTCGCCAGATTCCCGAATAAAGCGAAACTCCATGTTCACTTTATCAAGTAGGATTATAACCGACAAATATAAAAGAGCCGTATCAAACTCTGTTCTCGAGTAATGATACGGCTCTTTTCATGGTCAATAAAAGATGGCCAGATTTCAGATGAAAAAGTTGAACTTCTCTAAAATTGAATGATGACAACCTTTCAAATTTATAACGCTCGTTAGGCGTTTCATCTTTAGAGGCCTTACATCTTTGATGGCTGTATGAAACAGCTTTTGTCCGTTTCAGATAAGGTCCTTACTTTATCGTCACAGTTAACGGATTGCGAACATTCTGAGCATATTCACTCAAATACTCAGTCCACTTATCCATTGAATCCATGCCGGCTTTGCTCCAGCCCGACCCCCAGTAATAAACATATTCAGAATTCGGATTGTAATCACTTATCGCCAACACATGTCCGGTAGCTCCGCCACGCAATTCCTTGCTCTCTTTCTCTGAGAAAAGCACAGGTTTCGCCTCTTTTACCGGAGCTGGGAATACGGCGCCTACATAAATTTCACCATTGTTGTTGTTAACATTGTCCGTCAAATCCTGATAAGCAATGTAACCTTTGTCAGCTTCGGCCTTATATGCTTCAGGGTTTTCCGGATGGATAACCAAACCGGCTGCAACCGGAGTCACATCGTTCAGATTCTGATAAGAGATAACCGTCTTGTTCAGATGCGAACCTTTGTCCAATGAAAGGACGCGTGTTTCCACCACATTCGAATCACCATTTACTACCATCGGGTTATATACCAATTTCACTTTGAAACGAAGCGGACCGTTATCTAGAATTTCAAAATCCTTATAACAATATGGATAGACAATAGCTCCCGTAGCATCCATTAATGCTGCCGTTCCACCGCCCAACGTAGGTCCTACTTTATAACAGTCCAAACCGTTTCCATGATCCACATGGTAACTTACCGACTTATAGAGTTCATCCGCAGCCTTCGGGTCTGTCTTTCTCAGTTCGGCAATCTTCTTCATGGTTTCGGGATTCAATTCACTTGCATACCGAGCTTCTACTACCATTTCCGGTACATTCTTCGCCCATACGTCATAACCGAAAGCACGTTCGCCGGTAGCCTGCAAAGCGGGACCGTACGTACGGAAAGCCACTTTGTCATTTTCCCAAGCAATGTCGTCCACCCGTTCAGGATATTGACGTCCGCAAGCGCTGGTTTCTACAGTAACAGGATTTCCTGCCTGAATAGTGTAATCTACCGAAGCATTCGCTCCTACGGTAGCAGGGAAAATCAGTTTCCCGTCACTTGTAACCTGCGAAGGGACTTGTTGACCATTCGGATCCAAAACGACTACTTCGACCGTATCTGCCAATTGAAGTTTCTGAGTCAAATCGTCCATCGCCACTTCCACCATTTCATCCGTCCGGTTTAAATCCGTAGAGTTTGCAATGGTAACCGTAACCGCTTGTTTCTGTGAACAAGCACATATCATCAACAAAGCGGCTACCCATATAAAGCACTTTTTCATCGCTCGCTATTATTTAGGTTGTTTACCGATATAAGCCAAGATACCGCCATCTACGTAAAGGATATGTCCGTTTACCGCATTGGATGCTTCCGAAGCGAGGAACACAGCAGGACCGGTCAGTTCTTCAGGTTGTAACCAACGTCCGGCAGGAGTTTTAGCGCAGATAAACGAGTCGAACGGATGACGCGAACCATCGGGCTGCGGCTCACGCAACGGAGCGGTCTGCGGAGTAGCAATGTAACCCGGACCGATGCCATTACACTGGATATTGTATTCGCCATATTCCGAACAGATGTTACGGGTAAGCATCTTCAGACCGCCTTTTGCGGCAGCGTATGCCGATACGGTTTCACGACCCAGCTCAGACATCATGGAACAGATATTGATAATTTTTCCATGTCCTTTTTTCATCATGGCCGGCAACACTGCTTTCGAAACGATAAATGGAGCGTTGAGGTCGATATCGATAACCTTGCGGAAATCGGCAGCTTCCATTTCGTGCATTGGAACTCGACGGATGATTCCGGCATTGTTTACCAGAATATCAATAGTACCTACTTCTTTTTCAATGGTAGCCACCATCGCCTGTACGGCAGGTTCGTCGGTTACATCGCACACATACCCGTGCGCTTTGATACCTTTAGCTTCGTAAGCCGCCATACCTTTGTCGACCAGTTCTTGATTGATATCATTAAAACAAATGGTAGCGCCTTGTTCGGCATAAGCCGAAGCGATAGCAAAACCAATACCGTAAGATGCTCCTGTTACAAGGGCAACTTTACCTTCCAATGAAAAATTCAAATAAGGATTCATAATTCTTTATATTATAATAATTCAACATTTTAATCGATTACTCTATGAAGACTTGTACGGATATACATTCCTTTGCCATAGAGCCATTCAGTTGAGAGCTATTTTTCTCCACCCTATTATGCACTATTGTCAAACTTAGAGCATAAGAGAGAGAAATGACCCTCTCAAAGAGATTACTTCAAATCGGTAATCAAAGAAAAGTCCTGATCTCCATAATCGAGGTTTTCACCACCCATACCCCAAATAAAAGTATAGTTATGTGTTGCGGCTGCGCTATGGATTGACCATTCCGGAGAGAGAACCGCCTGTTCGCCTTTCATCCACAAATGGCGGGTTTCGTCTACTTCGCCCATGAAGTGGCAAACAGCCTGGTCTTCGGGTACTTCGAAATAAAAATAAGCTTCCATACGGCGGCTGTGTACGTGAGCCGGCATAGTGTTCCATACAGAACCCGGAGCCAGTTCGGTCATTCCCATCTGTATTTGACAAGTAGGCAACACTTGGTTTACAATCATCTTATTAATGTTCCGTTCGTTAGAGCCTTCGAGCGATCCCATGTGAGCCACTACGGCATCCGCTTTGGTCACCTTTTTATCCGGATAGTTACGATGGGCAGTGCAAGAATTGAAGTAGAACTTCGCCGGATTCTTGGCATCCTTGCTTTCGAAAGTAATCTCTCTGTCGCCTGAACCCAAATAAAGCGCCTCTTTATAATCCAACTCGAAAACGGCATCACCAGCTTTCACCACACCCGGTCCGCCGACATTGAACATACCGATTTCGCGACGGGTAGTGAAATAAGGAGCTTTTAACGGATCGATAGCTTCCAGTTTCAACACTTCATTTACCGGCATTGCTCCACCTACTACCATGCGGTCGTACATGGAATACACCATATTTACTTCGTCGGCGGCAAACACTTTCTCAATAAGGAAGTCGCGACGTATTCTTGCAGTATCATAGCTTTTTGCATCTTCCGGATGCGCAGCATAACGAATTTCATAATTTGTTTTCATACTCTCAGATGTTATTTATTATTTAATTATATAATATTCGCCTAATGGGGTAAGCAAAGATATGGCTTTTGTTATGGAATAACAATTATTTAGAAGTATTTAATAAAAAAGAGAGATTGATTTTTACAATATAACGGTTTCTGTCCTGCTTCTCTATCAAGATATATGCAACGAAAAGAAAGTATCAACCAACCGTCAATCCGCACATACAGGACTTGAAGGGTTTCGATTAAATAAGGAAACAGTAAATTATCCGTCTACAATAAATTTATATAAAAATCATAATCAATGTATGAAGAGAGAAAAAAAGAAAAATTTCGGAACCTCGTCACTCATAATTTACAACCCCGTGAGGTAGACGGCGCGACGTTGGAACGTAGACAGCGCGACGTCACAAGGTAGACAGTTCAATGTCATGAAGTAGACAGTTCAACGTCAGCACTCTGGGAATAGGGACTTTACGCAATACAGGCGCAAAGGTCGATTCATGCGTCTCTCATGGAATCATCTTTCCAATATGCCGCATACTTCGCATCCCCTTTGCGCCTGCACTATCTATTTTATTTGTCTATAGAAGACAACGACCTCTATTTATTCAAACGCCATGTCGCCCCATCTTTCGTATCTTTAATTTCAAAACCAAGAGCTGTCAGCTCATTACGAATTTTATCGCTAGTAGCCCAATCTTTATTTGCTTTGGCTACCATACGCTGTTCCAGCAACATATCCACTACCTTGCCAAATGCTTCTTCGCGAGCCTCATCCGAAGCATGTTCTACCTTCAGACCCAGAATATCGAACATAAAGAGGTTGAATACACTCTTCAGTTCCTCCAGATCCTCCACACTGATTGTTGCTTTTTTGTCCAGTAACGTATTGATAATACGGCACCCTTCGAACAAATGTGCAATCACGATAGGCGAGTTCAAGTCATCGTTCATAGCTTCGTAACATTTTTCACGCAATCCTCTCACATCCACGGTAGAAGTATCCGCCGGCTGAATGCGGTCGAGATTTTTCACCGCTTCGGTCAAACGCTCCAATCCTTTCTCTGCAGCCTGCAACGCCTCATTGCTGAAGTCTACCGTACTGCGATAATGCGCCTGAAGAATGAAGAAACGAATCGTCATCGGGCTGTACGCCTGCGTAAGCAATTTATGCGTTCCGTTAAAGAACTCATCCAGCGTAATGAAATTACCCAAGCTCTTTCCCATCTTCGTACCGTTGATGGTAATCATATTGTTGTGCATCCAGTAGTGCACCATGTCATCCCCCTGCGATGCCACGCTCTGCGCAATTTCGCACTCATGATGAGGAAATACCAAGTCCATGCCGCCTCCGTGAATATCGAAGTGAGCGCCTAAATATTTCTTTCCCATTGCCGTACACTCGCAGTGCCAACCCGGGAAGCCGTCGCTCCATGGACTCGGCCAACGCATAATATGCTCCGGTTGAGCGGATTTCCACAATGCGAAGTCTGCCGGATTATGTTTTTCCTGTTGCCCGTCCAACTCACGTGTAGTGTTCAGCACGTCATCCAGATTACGTCCCGACAATTTGCCGTAATGATGATCTTTATTATACTTCTCCACATCGAAATACACCGAGCCTTCGCTCACATAGGCGTAACCGTTATCGAGAATTTCCTGTACCAGTTCTATCTGTTCGATAATATGCCCCGAGGCGTGCGGTTCAATACTGGGCGACAACACATTCAGCGCCTCCATAGCCTTGTGATAACGGTTGAGGTAATACTGTACCACTTCCATCGGTTCCAATTGTTCCAACCGGGCTTTCTTGGCAATCTTGTCCTCTCCGTCATCGGCATCATGCTCCAGATGACCCACATCAGTGATATTACGCACGTAACGTACCTTGTATCCGATATGTGTCAGGTAACGGAATAACAAATCAAAAGTTATGGCAGGGCGGGCATGCCCCAAATGAGCGTCACCGTATACAGTGGGCCCACAAACGTACATACCCACATGCGGAGCATGCAACGGCACGAACACTTCCTTTTTGCGGGACAATGTATTGTAAATAATCAACTTTTGTTCCATATTATTTATTATTTATACTTCCAGCTTTATAAAAAAGAGAGGTAACACCCTTCGTCGCATGACGCACTCTTGGCGGCGACAAACAGCTATACCTTATTTATTATTGCCGCAAAGATAACAAGTTTTCTTCCGAAATGCTGATAATCTGTTCGTTTTTTATTGATTTATTACAAAAATCACAACTCACGTTTCAACCGCATCACAAATAAAGAAGGGAGACGTATTCACCTTATCGCAGCAGGAAAAGTACCTTTAAAAACTCATTCTGCCAAAAGAAATCTTCGGATACGAACTATAATAATAAAATGAATATGGCTAACGATAATTAGCATTGAATGAAAAAGCATCGCACACCCACCGGACGTTTGTTTCGAAACGACGGGACAGAACCGGATACCAATAAAAAAGCGCCGCACCAACTAAATGGGCGACGCTTATAATTCCTTTCAGCTTTCGTAAATTACTTACGCAAACCGAGAGCTTTCACAATAGCACGATATCTTTCGATATCACGGTCTTTCAGGTAGTTTAACAACGCACGGCGTTTTCCTACCAGAGTAGTTAAAGCTCTTTCAGTACTATAATCTTTACGGTTCACTTTCAAGTGCTCCGTCAAATGGGAAATACGGTATGAGAACAATGCTATCTGAGCTTCAGGTGAGCCGGTATCAGTGTTAGACTTTCCGTATTGTCCAAAGATTTCTTTCTTTTTTGCTGGATCTAAATACATACTTTTTTAATTAATTGTATATTAAACTTTCTTTAGCGGCTGCAAAGATAGAGATTCTTTTTTGATACACAATGCTTTTTCAAATATTTTATTGTAACTTTGCGCCCAAATTATAGGTATAGTATGCAGAATATTAGAAACATTGCAATCATTGCACACGTCGACCACGGGAAAACAACACTTGTCGACAAGATGATGCTGGCCGGACATTTATTCCGGAACGACCAGACAAACGGAGATTTAGTTTTGGATAACAACGATTTGGAACGTGAACGAGGTATAACGATCCTTTCAAAAAACGTTTCCATTAATTATAAAGATACAAAAATCAATATTATAGATACCCCGGGACACGCCGACTTCGGCGGTGAAGTGGAACGGGTGCTGAACATGGCCGACGGATGTATCCTTCTGGTAGACGCTTTCGAAGGACCGATGCCACAAACGCGTTTTGTGCTTCAAAAAGCTTTGCAAATCGGACTGAAACCGATTGTTGTAGTGAATAAGGTAGATAAGCCGAACTGCCGTCCCGAAGAGGTGTACGAAATGGTGTTCGACCTGATGTTCAGCCTCAATGCTACGGAAGACCAGCTCGACTTCCCCGTGCTTTACGGCTCGGCCAAGAATAACTGGATGGGCGAGAGCTGGAAGACTCCTACCGATACCATTACTCCGCTATTGGACGCTATCGTTAAATATATTCCGGCTCCGAAACAACTGGAAGGTACGCCGCAAATGCTGATTACTTCACTCGATTTTTCGTCTTACACGGGACGTATCGCAGTGGGACGCGTACATCGCGGTACACTAACCGAAGGGATGAATGTAACCTTAGCGCGCCGTGACGGCACACAAATAAAAACTAAAATTAAAGAACTTCATACTTTTGAAGGTTTGGGACGTAAAAAAACCACTTCCGTATCTTCGGGTGACATCTGTGCCATTGTAGGTATTGAAGGATTCGAAATCGGCGATACTATCTGTGACTTCGAAAATCCGGAACCTCTTCCACCTATCGCTATCGACGAGCCTACCATGAGCATGCTTTTCGCTATCAACGATTCCCCGTTCTTCGGAAAAGAAGGCAAGTATGTGACTTCGCGCCACATTCAGGAACGTCTTACCAAAGAGCTAGACAAGAATCTGGCATTACGGGTTCGCAAAAGTGAAGAAGACGGTAAATGGGTTGTATCGGGACGTGGTGTGCTGCACCTCTCCGTATTGATTGAAACCATGCGCCGCGAAGGTTACGAACTGCAAGTAGGGCAGCCACAGGTTATCTTTAAAGAGATTGACGGAGTAAGATGTGAGCCGATTGAAGAATTAACAATCAGCGTGCCCGAAGAATTCTCAAGTAAAATGATTGATATGGTAACCCGTCGTAAAGGCGAGATGGTCTCTATGGAAACACAGGGTGATCGGGTGAACATTGAATTCAACATTCCTTCCCGTGGTATTATCGGTCTACGTACCAATGTACTGACCGCTTCACAAGGAGAAGCCATCATGGCACACCGTTTTAAAGAATACCAACCGTACAAAGGCGACATCGACCGCCGTACCAACGGTTCCATCATTGCCATGGAAGGCGGAACGGCTTTTGCCTACGCCATTGACAAGTTGCAGGACAGAGGCAAGTTCTTTATCTATCCGCAAGATGAGGTGTATGCCGGACAGGTTGTAGGTGAACACGTTCACGAAAACGACTTGGTAGTAAACGTTACCAAATCGAAGAAACTGACCAATATGCGTGCTTCCGGTTCCGACGACAAGGCGCGTATAATTCCTCCGGTTATCTTCTCTTTGGAAGAGGCGTTGGAATACATTAAAGAAGACGAATATGTAGAGGTTACACCGAAAAGCATGCGTATGCGCAAGGTTATTCTGGACGAGAATGAGCGTAAGCGTGCCAACCGTAACTAACACCATACGGCATACTATACTCTCCGGTCTCAATAAGGACTTCAGGCCTTTTTCCGGAAAGTAAAGTTCACAAAAAGACCGATTTGATAATCATTGCAACAATCCCCTTGTTCAAATCTCATACAATTTGAGGCTTAAGCAAGGGGATTATTATATTCTATATTTACCTACCAATCATAAATAAGGCAGACTCATTCTTATATCTGAAAGCATTATCCTTCTTATATTGAGGTCTTACTTCGCCCCTATATAAAACAGGGACATTCAGGAAATATTATAAAATTAGCCAGCTAATTCAAGCTCAAAGTATTGCGAATTAGTTGGCTTTTTTGTATCTTTAGATATTGCCCCGAAAATAAGGTTTGAC
>CANPVZ010000017.1 GCA_947581855.1 uncultured Phocaeicola sp. | reverse complement strand
ACTATCCAACTAAAAATCTAATACAAATATACCTTATTATATTAATGACTACTAACGGAAGAAAAATGAATCTAGGGAGAGATAGTAATTACAAGCATACCGAAAATATTTAGCCATACACAACAATCCACTTAAATTGTTAAGAATTCAAGCTTCTACATAAACTATATGTGAATTATAATACAATAACATATGTCTATATATTAATTATCAGCTAGAAATATTAAAGTAAAATTGTCGCTATATAAATTAAGGTTGCATTTAACTTTTCTAATCTACCAGAAGCTTCCATCGATTCGATAGAACCGAACCATTTACTTTCCAGTAAACGCACGTTCATCATGTATCCCTATTTTGCCTAACGATCTACGAACTATATCATTAACTGTATTGACAGAAAATATGAGCTAATTTACTTCCGCCAATAGATTCTGACTATAGTATTTTCAGAAATAACAAAAAGTTTTTCAGAGAAATACCCAATATTGCAAAAAATCTCCTATCTTTGTTAATTGAAATAGATTGCATAATTACTTTCTATAATTAGAAAGAATTAGACGGAATAAAGAATATCAAGTATTTTTATTTCAGTAATAAGCATTATTGTTAAAACAAGATAATCAAAAGATGCAATGAAAGATTTTATAAAGTTCACCTTTGCTACCATTACCGGTCTAATACTTACCGGAATCATTGTAAGTATTCTAGGCACAATCACTATTTTAGGCATCCTTGCCTCTAGCGAGACCCGAACTAAAGTAAAAGAAAATTCCATTATGGTTTTAAATTTGTCAGGAACCATTACGGAACAAATACATAAAGACCCTCTCAATTTAATTTTCGGAAACGATTATTCTAATGCTGGACTAAATGATATCTTAGCATCTATCGATAAAGCAAAAAAACACGAGAATATAAAAGGCATTTATCTAAAAGCTGGTACTCTAATAGCCTCTCCCGCAACTATTCAGGAAATAAGAAATGCCTTACTTGAATTCAAAAAAAGCGGAAAATTTATAATTTCGTATGGAGACGCTTATACCCAAGGCAACTATTATCTTTGTAGTGTTGCCGACCAAATGATACTTAATCCTCAAGGAAGTATCAATTGGATTGGTATGGCTTCTCAACCCATGTTTTATAAAGACCTACTTGACAAAATTGGAATTGAGATGCAAGTATTCAAAGTTGGTACCTACAAATCTGCCGTAGAACCATATATTTCCAATAGCATTAGTGAAGCCAATCGTGAACAAATCAGCATTTTTTTAAATTCAATATGGAATCAAATACTGGATGGCGTTTCCCAATCACGCGCTATTTCTAAAGATTCACTCAACGCTTATGCCAACCAACTTATTACACTTAGTGCTCCGGGAAATTACATATCTAATGGAATGATTGACACACTTCTTTACCAAAGCGACGTAAAAGAATATCTTCAGAGTATATTACATATTGACCTAAAAGAATCTGTTAATACCCTTTCATTGGAAGATATGATAAATGTAGAAGATATTACTCTACCGGAAAACAAGAGTAACCATTCGATTGCTATATATTATGCCGAAGGAGGCATTGATGATATGACGTCTGTTGATGAAGGAATTAGCTCTCAAAAGATGTGCAGGGTTTTACAAAAATTAGGTGAAGACGATGATATTAAAGCAGTAGTACTACGCGTAAACTCTCCCGGAGGAAGCGCATTCGGTTCGGAACAAATATGGCACCAAGTGATGGCCCTGAAGGAAAAAAAGCCCGTCGTTGTATCTATGGGCGGCTACGCAGCTTCAGGAGGATACTACATCTCATGTGCCGCAAACAAAATTATAGCTGAACCTACGACCCTTACAGGTTCCATTGGAATATTCGGAATGATACCTAATATGCAAAATTTGCTTACCAAAAAATTAGGTATTCATATCGACGCTGTTAAAACAAATAAGTTCTCAGATATGGGAACTGTCTTCCGGCCGTTTAACCCAGAAGAACGGATGCATATGCAAGCGGAAATTAATAGAGGTTACGATTTATTCATAACTAGGTGTGCCAATGGACGTAATATGAGCAAAGAAGCGATCGAAAAAATAGCAGAAGGTCGTGTATGGACCGGCGAAATGGCTAAAGAGCTTGGACTGGTTGACGAATTGGGAGGTTTAGACAAAGCTATTGAAATTGCCGCTCAAGAAGCTCAAATTACTGATTACAGGATATCTTCTTATCCTGAACCGGAGAATTTCCTAATGAATCTTCTCTATCCCCAAAAAGAGGATTATATAAATTCTCAAATGCAAGAAACTTTTGGAGAGTTCTATCCTTACATCCAATTTATCCGTAATGTACAAAAACAAGATCCTATTCAAACTCGTATACCTTTTGAACTAAATCTTAATTTATAAAGACAAATAAAACATGAACACCGACCCTATCAAAATAAACCGATGGCTCTATCCTTTTTCCCTTTTATATGGGCTAGGTGTAAGTATCCGTAATCAATTATTTGATTGGGGAATACTTGCTTCCAAAAGTTTCGACATCCCCATCATCTCTGTTGGAAACCTAACTGTAGGCGGTACCGGAAAAACACCTCATACGGAATATTTGATAAAGTTATTACAAAATGAATATAAGGTAGCAGTCCTTAGTAGAGGTTATAAACGGAAATCTAAAGGTTTTATTTTAGCTAACAAAAACACTCCTATGGAGAAAATAGGAGATGAACCGTACCAAATGAAAAAGAAATTTCCGTCTATCTATATGGCAGTAGACACCAATCGTTGCCATGGCATAGAACAATTAAGTAGTAAAGAGATTGAGCCAAAGGCAGATGTAATATTGCTTGATGATGGCTACCAGCATCGTTATGTCAAGCCGGGAATCAATATATTGCTTACAGATTTTAATCGACCCATAAACGAAGATGCCTTATTACCTGCCGGACGCTTACGGGAACCTGAAAACGGAAAGAATAGAGCTAATATTGTAATTATCACCAAATGTCCAAAAAACTTAAAGCCAATGGATTTCAGAGTAATCATTAAATATATGGATTTATATCCGTATCAAAAGCTCTATTTTTCAACACTAAAATATGGTGCATTAACTCCGGTATTTTCGCAGGCTCCGCAACGGAAACTTGAAAGTTTGAAAAAGGAAGAAAAAATATTATTACTCACAGGTATTGCCTCTCCGCAACAATTGCTCAACGACCTGTCAGCATATTCATCTCAAATTACACCTCTTCATTTTAGAGATCATCATCAATTTACAGAAAAAGATATCTGCCTTATCGAGCAAACATTTAACGCATTAGGAGACGGCAAACGGATACTTATCACTACAGAAAAAGATGCAGTACGATTATTAGATCTTCCTTTAAGCGAAGAAATAAAGACACATTTATATACTCTGCCTGTTGAAATAGAATTTCTGCAAGGACAACAAGAAGAATTTAACCAAAACATTATAAGCTATGTTAAAACAAATTCAAGAAACAGCATCCTTCTTAAAAGAGAACATGCACACTAATCCTAAAACAGCTATTATATTAGGTACAGGGTTAGGTAGTTTAGCCAATGAAATTACAGAAAAATATGAAATACGTTATGAAGAAATTCCTAATTTTCCTATATCTACTGTAGAAGGGCACAGTGGAAAACTTATTTTTGGCAAATTAGGAAACAAAGATATTATGGCCATGCAAGGACGTTTTCATTATTACGAAGGTTATAGCATGAAAGAAGTAACATTCCCAGTGCGTGTAATGCATGAACTGGGCATTAAAACACTTTTCGTATCCAACGCCTCCGGAGGCACGAATCCAAATTTTGAAATCGGTGATTTGATGATTATTAAAGATCATATAAACTATTTTCCAGAACATCCTCTACGTGGCAAAAATATTCCTTACGGTCCTCGTTTTCCGGATATGAGTGAGGCTTATGACAAAGAACTTATTCGTAAAGCAAAAGAAATCGCAAAAGAAAAAGAGATTAGAATACAAGAAGGAATTTACATAGGAACACAAGGCCCTACATTCGAAACTCCGGCAGAATATAAACTCTTCCGTATCTTAGGAGCAGACGCAGTAGGCATGTCTACAGTTCCGGAAGTAATTGTAGCAAACCATTGCGGCATTAAAGTGTTTGGCATATCAGTCATTACCGATTTAGGAGTAGAAGGTAAAATTGTGGAAGTAACTCATGAAGAGGTACAAAAAGCCGCAGATGAAGCCCAACCGAAAATGACAACCATTATGCGTGAACTTATAAACAGAGTTTGAAAACAATATGCAAGAGAACAATAGAACAGAGATCGCCACTTTGGGTGAATTCGGTCTTATAAAGCACCTTACCGAAAATATTGAATTAAAAAATTCCTCTACCCTATATGGTATAGGAGATGATGCCGCAGTTTTATCCTATCCCGACAAACAAGTGCTTGTTACTACAGATTTATTAATGGAAGGTGTACATTTCGACTTAACTTATACTCCATTAAAACATTTAGGATATAAATCTGCTATGGTAAACATTTCAGATATTTATGCAATGAATGGTATTCCTAAACAAATAACCGTATCATTGGCTATTTCCAAACGATTCTGTGTAGAAGACATGGAAGAGTTTTACGCCGGATTGAAATTAGCCTGTAAACTGCATCATGTGGACATCATAGGAGGAGATACCACTTCTTCACTCACAGGGCTTGCCATAAGTATTACATGCATAGGAGAAGCAGAGAAAGATCAAATTGTATACCGTAACGGAGCTCATGAAACAGATTTAATCTGTGTTACAGGAGATTTAGGAGCTGCCTATATGGGTCTTCAACTACTTGAACGTGAGAAAAGCGTGTTTCAAGGACAAAAAGAGATCAATCCCGATTTTTCAGGAAAAGAATATTTATTAGAGCGTCAATTAAAGCCGGAAGCTCGTGGTGATATTATAGAGAAACTCCAAAAAGCAGGCGTTAGACCCACAGCAATGATGGATATTTCTGACGGTCTTTCTTCAGAGCTAATGCATATATGTACTCAAAGTAATGTAGGATGTCGCATTTATGAAGAAAGAATTCCGCTCGATTACCAGACGGCAGTCATGGCTGAAGAACTGAACATGAATGTAACTACATGTGCTCTAAATGGCGGAGAAGATTATGAGCTTCTCTTCACCGTTCCTATTGCTAACCACGAGAAAATTGCAGAAATAGATGGAATACACATTATCGGGCACATTACCAACCCAGAGTTAGGCACCGCTCTCATTACACGCGACGGTCAAGAATTTGAATTAAAAGCTCAAGGCTGGAATCCCTTACAAAAGAATTAAAAGAAATAAATGCTGATAATAAGTCTGTTATGACTATTATCAGCATTTTCTTATAACAAAACTTGCCAGATTAAAATGTTTACCTTATCTTTGCAACCGCAAATAAGAAAGGTGCCATAGCTCAGTTGGTAGAGCAAAGGACTGAAAATCCTTGTGTCCCCGGTTCGATTCCTGGTGGCACCACTTTTAAAAGACTTCAAAATTGGTAAATCCCTGAAAACTAAACATTTCAGGGATTTTCTTTTTCCCCTTTAATCCGCATATTTTGAGCAGAATTACGCACTTCCGTAGTGCTAAATCATGGACAATTTTAATCTCGAAAAAATGTCCGCGATTTATACTGTAAATCGTTGATTGTCTTATCGTTTAATTCTTGCTATGGATCGGTTATGAGGCTGGGTTTACGGCAGGAATATATATCGGAGACGGAGCGATTATTGCCACATATGCCGTTGTGGTAAAAGATGTTCTATCGTAGGAGGAATTCCTACTAAAAAAGTAGAAAATATTTTGATGCAGATGTCATCAAATCAAATACTTCCTAATATTAAAATAGTAAGATTGGTCTATCCATAAAATACGAAGGTGTCTCCGGCAAGGATACCTTCTTTACTTTTAAATTTTCTTTCCAATATAAAATACATAACCATAGAATGCCTTATACTTATTGTATAATTTTTCTTCATGAAGTTGAAATTCTACCAGTTTTTCCACCATTTTATTTCCAGCATATTTATCAAGAAATATTTTCCGAGTTTTAACCAATGGTAGATAATAGTGTTCTGTCCAACAATTTTCCGGTAAAATAAAAGTAGCTACAGGAATGTATCCTGCTTTCTGCATTTGCGTAACCTTGTGTGGTATTGTGTCTATCTCTGAATAGCCCTCAAGCCAAAAATCATGGATTTCTGCAGGACGTTCATCAGTAAACCACGAAATTTCAGAAACCGCAATATAGCCACCCGTTCTCAAAAAAGTACGCCATTCTGTCAGTCCTCGTTCAAAGCCAATATTATAAATCGCTCCCTCCGACCAAATCAAGTTCAAAGATTCTTTTTCAAAAGGAAGATTATCCATTGAACCGACGATACCTTTCACCCTATCATAGAGATTCAACTTTCTAGCATTATTGTTGAATTTATCAATGAATCCAGAAAAAAAGTCAAGTCCGGTAATCGTTCCAGGTGCATTTCTTGCCAATACCATTGTTTGTCCACCTGTCCCGCAGCCGATATCAACAATGAGGGAGTTATCGGTGAGATTGTCTATAAAGCTTAATGCTTTAAGAGTTACTTCAGGACTTCCAGGACCTTGCCTCTCGGTATTAAGAAAAAAATCGCAAATCAAATTAGCATCAAACTCGTAGCTTGTGTTATTATCGTTATTCATTATTTTTACGTATTAGGATGTATACATGTAAAATAGGATAACACTTTCTAATAGTATACAACTTAAAAACTAAAAACATATAAGACTCTTCTTGAAAATATTTATCCAAAAGAGCAACCTCCATCCATAACGCAGATTGTTTATAATGTTATATCCAAATTATTAATTATCTTCACAGTCGCAAAGATAATAAATGCATTTCATATGGACGTAAAAATAGAAGAGAGTTGGAAACAACATTTACAAGAAGAATTCGATAAACCTTACTTTGAGAACTTAGTTGCTTTCGTAAAGAAGGAATATAAACAAGCGCATGTACTTCCACCGGGGCATCTTATTTTTCACGTTTTTAACACCTGCCCGTTCGAGAAAGTAAAAGTGGTCATCATTGGCCAAGACCCCTACCCTAATCCGGGACAATATTACGGTATCTGTTTCTCAGTACCGCAAGGTGTCGCCATCCCCGGTTCTCTTATCAATATCTTTAAAGAAATCCAGAGCGATTTGGGCAAACCTATTCCGGTTTCGGGCAATCTGGATCGATGGGTGGAACAAGGCGTCTTTTCCATGAACTCGGTATTAACAGTCCGGGCACACGAAACGGGTTCACATCGTGACAAGGGATGGGAGATATTTACAGACGCTGTAATTAAGAAGCTAAGTGATGAACGCGAGAATCTGGTATTTATGCTATGGGGGTCCTATGCCAAAGAGAAAAAAAGTCTCATTGATTCTCAAAAGCACCTGATATTAACCGCCGCTCATCCGTCTCCCCGCTCAGCCGAATCAGGTTTCTTCGGTTGCAAACATTTTAGTAAAGCAAACACATTTCTTAAAAGCAAGGGGATAAAGAAAATTGACTGGTAAGAAAAACAAAACATAGGAAGACCTGTTTCAAACCAAAAATGTCAAAAAATACAGGCATCCACACAAATATTCCATAGAAAATAATAGGTTATTCCCTACTTTTGTCGTCACATAAACAATTCTTTTATACTATGAGGAACAAACTAACCTTTTTTATTTTAACGGCGTTATTTTTTATACCATCTTGGAATCAAGCGAGAGAGAAATATAATTTCAACTCAAACTGGTGTCTTCAAATCGGCGATATCAAAGGGGCAGAACAGGCTTCTTATCCAGATAAGAACTGGAAAAGCATAACTTTGCCTCATGCTTTTAACGAAAACGAAGCTTTCCGTTTATCCATCGAACAACTTACCGATACAGTAGTATGGTATCGGAAACATTTCCGTCTGCCTAAAGAGAGCAAAGGAAAAAAGATTTTTATTGAATTCGAAGGCATCCGCCATGGAGGAGATTTCTACGTAAACGGCAAATACGTCGGACTGCATGAAAACGGCGTCATGGCTGTTGGATGGGATATAACACCTTATATTAAATACGATAAAGAGAATGTTATTGCCGTACGTATCGACAATAGCTGGGATTACCGCGAACGCCATTCCAATACAAAATATCAATGGAACAACCGCAACTTCAATGCAAACTACGGCGGCATTCCTAAAAATGTTTGGTTACATATCACGGACAAACTTTATCAAACCTTACCTTTATACAACAATCTGAAAACAACCGGTGTATATATCTATGCCGATGCTATTCGTGTTAAAGAACGGAAAGCAGTCATCCATGCAGAGTCGCAACTAAAAAACGAGTTCTCAAAAACAATTGAAGTGGGGTACCAAGTGGATATTTACGATCGGGAAAACCGACTGGTAAAAACTTTTAAAGGAGAAACACTCCGTATCGCCCCGGGACAGACCAAAACCATTAAAGCGCAATCGGAAGTCGGCAACTTGCATTTCTGGAGCTGGGGATACGGCTATCTTTATACAGTGCAAACCTCTTTAACAGTAAACGGAAAAGCGACCGATACCGTCCACACACGCACCGGGTTCCGTAAAACGCGTTTCGCCGATGGAAAAATATGGCTCAATGAACGGGTTCTTCAAATGAAAGGTTTTGCGCAACGTACCAGTAACGAGTGGCCTGGTGTAGGCATGTCGGTTCCGGCTTGGCTGAGCGATTTCAGCAATGGCATGATAGTGGAAGGTTGCGGCAATTTAATACGCTGGATGCATGTCACACCATGGAAACAGGATGTCGAATCATGCGACCGCGTCGGATTAATCCAAGCAATGCCGGCCGGCGATGCGGAAAAAGACTGCAAAGGCCGTCAATGGGAACAACGGGTAGAACTGATGCGTGACGCCATTATTTACAACCGTAACAATCCGAGTATCTTGTTTTATGAATGTGGAAACGAGTCCATCAGCCGGGAACATATGATTGAGATGATAGCCGTACGCGATGAGTTCGACCCGCACGGAGGTCGTGCTATCGGCTCCCGTGAAATGCTGGATATTCGCGAAGCAGAATATGGAGGCGAAATGTTATATATAAATAAAAGCGCACACCATCCGATGTGGGCCATGGAATATTGCCGCGATGAAGGATTGCGAAAATATTGGGACGCATACAGTTACCCATATCATCCGGAAGGCAAGGGTCCGTTATACCGAAATAAAGAAGCCGGTGATTATAACCACAATCAGGACATACTGGCCATAGCAAACATCAAATGCTGGTATGATTATTGGCGCGAACGTCCGGGAACCGGAAAGCGGGTAAGTTCGGGAGGAGCCAAAATTATATTCTCAGACACCAATACTCATTATCGTGGAGAAGAGAACTACCGCCGCAGCGGAGTTACCGATGCCATGCGTATTCCAAAAGATGCTTTTTATGCCCATCAAGTCATGTGGGACGGTTGGGTAGACCCGGAAAACCCACACACCTACCTCATAGGTCACTGGAACTATGAACCTTCAGTCGTAAAACCAGTATATGTGGTATCCAATGCCGATAAAGTTCAGCTATTCTTAAACGGACACTCTTTAGGATGGGGAAAACAGGATTATCGCTTTCTTTACACATTCGAAAATATTGCATATCAAGCCGGAACGCTGGAGGCGGTAGGCTACGACAAATCCGGCAACGAATGCAGTCGTGCTCGTTTGGAGACTGCTGGAAAACCGGAAGCTCTTCGACTGAAACTAATTCAAAGTCCACAAGGATTCAAAGCTGATGGTGCCGATATGGTATTGGTTGAAGTCGAAGTGATAGATAACAAAGGACGCCGATGTCCTTTGGCTAATGATGCGGTACAGTTCAAGCTGGACGGTCCCGCCGAATGGCGCGGAGGCATTGCCCAAGGACCCGAAAACTATATTCTCTCCTCTACCTTACCGGTAGAATGCGGTGTCAATCGTGCATTGATACGCTCTACCACACAAGCCGGAAATATCCATTTAACAGCATCCGCAAAAGGATTAAAATCAGCAGAATTATCGTTTTCATCGGCTCCTGTTGAGGTACGGAACGGACTGAGTACTTACCTGCCTGGAGAAGAGTTACAAGGCTGTTTGTTACGTGGAAAAACACCTTCCACTCCATCCTTTAGAGATACTAAAATAGATGTGCCTATTCTTTCAGCCCGGGCAGGAATCAATCAAGAGGATCTATCCAACAGTTTCGATGATAATGAACTAAGCGAATGGCACAACAACGGAAAACTTGAAACAGCTTGGATTACTTACCGATTCGAGCGTAAAGCTACCGTGAACGAAATATGCATGAAGCTCAGCGACTGGCGTAACCGCAGTTATCCGTTAGAAATCTATGCCGGCGACACCTTAATCTGGAGCGGAGATACAGAAAAGAGCTTGGGATATATTCACCTTTATGTAAAACCTGTACAGACACATGAAATTACCATCCGGTTGAAAGGTGCGAGCAAAGAGGGCGACGCTTTCGGACAGATAGTAGAACTTGCCGCCGAAAACAAACCGAATAAAAAGCAAAACAATTCGAAAGCACAGCACCGGCTAAGAATTGTTGAAATAGAATTCAAAGAGTGGATACAATAATCCTACGAATTATCATATCAATAACTTATAAGATAAAACAGATATAATTATTCTTTTTACCATGAAATGGATTAGTATACTTTGCTGCATAGGAACGATTTTCACCTCCTCCATCGCTCAACCTTCCTATGATTATTCACGATTACAACGGGAACACCTGGGACGTGGGTTGATTGCCATCCGTGAAAATCCTTCTACTGTAGTATTATCTTGGCGTTATCTTTCTTCCGATCCAATGAACGAAGCATTCGATGTTTACCGCAATGGAAAAAAGCTCAATAAGACTCCCCTCAAAAAAGAAACATTCTATAAGGATTCTTACGCAGGCACCGAAACGGTACTTTACACCGTAAAAGCATTGAAAGGCAATACGGAAGCAAACTACCGACTTCCGGCTAACGCCCCGCTTGGTTATTTGGATATCCCGCTGAAACGACCCGACGGAGGTAACACCCCCGACGGAAGAAGCTACTTCTACGCTCCTAACGATGCAAGCATCGGAGATGTGGATGGAGACGGCGAATATGAGATTATCTTGAAATGGGATCCTTCCAATGCCCATGATAACTCGCACGACGGATATACCGGACCGGTAATATTTGATTGCTACCGACTGGATGGAACACATCTTTGGCGTATTAATCTAGGCCGCAACATTCGTGCGGGTGCCCATTATACGCAATTTATGGTTTTCGATCTGGATGGAGATAACCGGGCGGAAGTGGTAATGAAAACAGCCGATGGAACAATTGACGGAACAGGTAAGGTTATCGGAGATGTCAAAACAGACTATCGTACGAGAAACGGACGCATTCTAAGCGGTCCGGAGTATCTTACCGTATTCAACGGACTCACCGGAAAAGCCATGCAAACGATTGATTATATACCCGAACGAGGTCATCTCACAGATTGGGGAGACAACCGTGCCAACCGTAGCGACCGTTTCTTGGCATGCGTTGCTTATCTGGACGGAGTGCACCCTAGTGTAGTAATGTGCAGGGGATATTATACCCGCACGGTTTTGGCGGCATACGATTGGGATGGAAAACGACTTGGACAACGGTGGATTTTCGACAGCAACACTCCCGGCAACAACGATTATGCGGGGCAAGGGAACCATAATTTACGAGTGGGAGATGTAGACGGCGACGGCTGTGATGAAATTATTTACGGTCAATGCACCATAGATCATAATGGCAAAGGCCTCTATACTACCCGCATGGGACACGGAGATGCTATTCACCTAACCCAATTCGATCCTTCCCGACCCGGATTACAAGTATGGAGTTGTCATGAAAACCGCCGTGACGGGTCTACTTACCGCGATGCCGCCACCGGAGAAGTATTGTATCAGGTAAAAAGTAACCAGGATATAGGACGTTGTATGGCAGCAGACATCGACCCTACCCGACCGGGAGTGGAAATGTGGTCATGGGCTACACCGGGAGTTGTAGATATTCATGGAAAAACAGTCACCACGAACATGAAAAACATATCCACCAATATGGCTGTGTGGTGGGATGGAGACCTATTGCGTGAATTATTGGACAAAAACAGAGTAACCAAATATGACTGGAAACGGAAAACGGGCCGCGTTATGACGGTCTTCGAGGGATGTGTCTCTAATAATGGAACCAAAGCCACACCCTGCCTGCAAGGAGATATCGTCGGGGACTGGCGGGAAGAAGTCTTATTGCGAACTCTCGACAATACGTCTTTGCGCCTCTATGTTACTACGATTCCCACACATTATCGTTTCCACACTTTTTTGGAAGACCCTGTGTACCGAATCAGCATCGCTACTCAAAATGTGGGATATAACCAGCCAACGCAACCGGGATTCTATTTCGGTCCTGAATTGCGCGGTACGCTATTCAGAGGATCTCATATACCGAAACGAGAGAAACAATAAGCTACTTCGAGCCTTAAAATTCTTCTTCAGTACAGTTGAAAAAAACAGATAATCATTTTTAATTCAAATACCTATTGCGTAATGGCAAAGTAAAAGAATAAAGAATCCGGTATTTCAACTATACTGAAGAAGTACTTGTTTTATTTTCACTCAACAAGCGTTACTGCGACAATGCCGTCATCTGTCCTTAACCGGATTAACAGGCAGATACACACATTAACACATCTCCCGCCTCCTATTTTTTATCGATTGGTATAAAAGATTGATTCCAAATAAGTTGCTATTTCATCGGAAAAAGACATCCGAATGACGAAAAATATTATCGGGTGAGCCAATCTCCTTACATAATTTCACTTATTAATGGATTCTAAAGCATATTTTCTTCTCATTCTTTTTTCGATATCTCGATTTCTTGATTAATTTTGTATATTATTTATATTGATTTAATCTTAATCTGCTATGAAATATAAAATTTCTTATCTCTTCCTCCTATTTGTCTTTCTCATACAGAATGCATCGGGCAACGGTATCGAGCTTCGCTCCAAATATATGAAGACCACTGATGGACTCTCCAACAATTCTGTACGCTATATTTATCAAGATAGTAAAGGGTTTATGTGGATGGGGACACTAAACGGGTTGAGCCGTTATGACGGAAACACTTTCCGCAATTTTTATCCGGAACGAAAAGAATACGGCAAGTTTTCCTTAGCAGACAGTCATATCTATAATCTACAAGAAGATAAAAACGGTTTTCTCTGGATTGGATCCTCACTCGACCTTTACAGCTGTTACGATTTACAAAACGACCGCTTTATTGATTTTACCGGCAACGGAGAACTGAACCAAAATTATGCGAAACTTACCATTGCTTCAAACGGCGACGTATGGCTATGGCATCAATCCAACGGCGCCCGCCAAATAATCCATCAGGCAGACCGAAGCATGACTTCCGTTACCTTTAAAACCGAAAACGGAAACTTAGCCGATAATAGAGTTCAATTTATAAATGAAGATACATCGGGACGAATCTGGATCGGAACAGAACGGGGTCTCACCTCCGTGTTAAGAGGTAACATAAAAGTAGAAGAAAGAAAAAATAAATTTATGTTTGCTACTCCTTACCAGCAAGACATGTACTTTCTTACTGCCAACGGAGATATTTACAGTTATCAAACGGCTTCCGGCAAATTTTCAAAGAATGCCTCACTTTCTACCATTGCCGGTAAAACAGAACCGACAAGCCACATGATACTTAAAGGCAAATGGGTGATATTCACCGACACAGGAGTCTACAACTATGACTTTAAAACGCATCAGATAACCAACCATTCGGAACTAAATATCAAACAAGGAGAAGTTTACACTGATAATCGCAACAATTATTGGGTGTACAATCATACCGGACGCGTTTATTATATCCAATCGGAAACGGGAGAGATGAAAGAATTCCAATTGATACCTCAAGATAAAATGAACCATATCGATTATGAACGTTACCACTTTGTACACGATTCCCGAGGTATTATATGGATATCCACTTACGGAAACGGACTTTTCGCTTATAATGTGGTCGAAGATAAATTAGAACATTTCGTATCGAATGCCAAAGACATCAGCCCCATCACTTCCGACTTTCTCTTATACATCATGGAAGACCGCAACGGAGGGATATGGGTCAGTTCCGAGTTTTCCGGCTTGTCGTACATTAACATATCCAACGAAGGAATCACCCGCATATACCCTGAATCACCCGATCTTTTCGACCGTTCCAATACGATACGAATGCTGACTCGTACCGAAACAGGAGAGATCTGGGTAGGCACCCGCAAAGGAGGTTTGTACAATTATAATCTCCAGCTTAACTCCAAAAAGGAGAAACTATATATGGAATCCAATGTATATGCCATAACGGAAGATGCACAAGGTGTTCAATGGATAGGAACCCGTGGTAAAGGATTGAAAATAGGCGATACTTGGTATAAACGTAATGCATCAGATCCTTCCACCCTCTCCTTCAACCATATTTTTTCCATCCATCGTGACCAGAAAAACCGTATGTGGGTAGGAACTTTCGGAGGAGGACTAAACCTGGCCGAGCCTGCTGCTGAAGGAGGATATAAGTTCCGGCATTTTTTCGAAGAACAGATAGGTTTAAACTTGGTACGAAGTATTGCGGAAGATAAAAACGGATTTATATGGATGGGTACCAGTGGAGGTATCTGCATATTCCATCCGGACTCGTTAATTGCCAACCCCCATAATTACCATCTTTTCAGCTATACTAACGGAAAGTTCAATTCCAACGAAATCAGGTATCTATACTATGACAAGAAAGGACGGATGTGGACCGGCACTTCCGGTTCCGGACTGAACCTCTGCAAACTATCCGATGATTACAAGACGTTGGAATACGAACATTACGGAATGGCCGAAGGGCTGGCCAACGACATGGTCCAATCCTTATTAAGCGATGACAACGGACATTTATGGATCGCTACCGAATATGGAATTTCCAAATTCGATCCGGATACACATTCCTTCGAAAACTATTATTTCTCCTCTTATACATTAGGCAATGTATACAGTGAGAACTGCGCTTGCATGGGAGCTAACGGAAAACTCTATTTCGGAACCAATCACGGATTGGCGGTGATCGATCCCCGTTATGTCCCCAGCAATAAGTTTCTGTCTCCAGTTGTTTTCACTAACCTCTATGTGAATGGAATTCAGATGAATCCGGAAATGGAAGATTCACCGCTAAAAAAGTCATTCACCTATACAGATGAGATTACTTTAAAGTATTTCCAAAATTCCATCATTCTTGATTTCTCTACATTCGACTATTCCGACAACGAACAAACCAAATATAAGTACTGGCTGGAGAATTACGATACGGAATGGAGCAAACCGTCTCATACCAACTCGGCTACCTATAAATACCTGTCGCCGGGAACCTATGTTCTTCACGTAAAGTCCTGTAACAGCGCAGGCATCTGGAATGAGAAAGAAACCGTTTTGAAAATAATCATCACTCCCCCATTCTGGAAAACAATTTGGGCTATATTAGTTTACATTATTTTGCTCATAGCTGCCCTTTATTTTGCTTATCACATCGTACGCAATTTCAACCGTTTGCGTAACCGCATCCATGTAGAGAAACAGCTCACGGAATACAAACTGGTGTTCTTCACCAACATATCCCATGAATTCCGCACCCCACTTACATTAATTCAGGGAGCATTGGAAAAGATACAGCGTACAGGCAACATTCCACGCGAGCTTGCCGGTCCGCTGCATATTATGGAAAAGAATACGCAACGGCTGTTACGACTGATTAACCAACTTCTTGAATTCAGGAAGATGCAGAACAACAAACTGGCGCTTTCTTTGGAAGAAATCGATGTTATAGCTTTCCTCGAGGATATATTCTCAAGTTTCAGCGACGAAGCCAAACAAAAGGATATGCAGTTTAGTTTCCGCCCTTCCGTATCTTCATTTAAGATGTTTATCGATACAGGCAAACTCGATAAAATTGTTTATAACCTGTTGTCGAATGCCCTTAAATATACTCCGTCTCACGGTTGCATTACCTTCTCGGTACATGTCGATGAAAACAAAAAGCTTCTGCAGATTCAAGTGTCGGATACGGGAATCGGTATTCCGAAGGAAAAACAAGGCGAACTTTTCAAACGTTTCATGCAAAGCAGCTTCTCGAGCAACAGTATTGGAATAGGTCTGCATTTAACTCATGAGCTGGTTTCCGTATGTAAAGGAACTATATCCTATCAGGAAAACAATGGTGGAGGTTCTGTTTTCACGGTCTGCCTGCCTACGGATAAGAGTGTCTATACGGAAAAAGATTTTCTTGTTGCCGATAACGTATTAATAAGAGAGTCGCAGGAACAAGCCTCTTTCCATTTTAAAAAACTGGAAGAGCTGCCTCCGTTGCCGGAAGTGAAAGATAATCCTCTGAATAAACGGAAAGTACTGATTATTGAAGACGATAACGATATCCGTAAATTGTTAAAAGAAGAAATAGGAACTTATTTCGAAGTGGAAGTGGCCGAAGACGGTATTTCGGGATATGAGAAGGCAAGCACCTACGATGCCGACCTAATCATCTGTGATGTATTAATGCCGGGAATGACCGGATTTGAGGTAACAAAGAAACTGAAAAACGACTTCCAAACCTGTCATATTCCCATCATTCTGTTAACAGCCCTCAGTTCGCAGGAAAAGCAACTGGAAGGAATCGAAGCCGGAGCGGATGCCTATATCTCCAAACCGTTCAGCACCAAATACCTGTTAACACGTATTTTCCGGTTAATTGAGCAACGCGATAAACTTCGGGAAAAATTTTCTAAAGAACCGGGAATGGTACATACAACCATGTACACAACAGACCGAGATAAAGAATTTATCGACCGTATGACTGCCATTTTGGAAAAGAATATAGTCCGTCCCGAATTCTCTGTCGAAGAATTCGCACAAATCATGAATCTTAGCCGAACCGTCTTTTATCAGAAAGTGAAAGGTATCACCGGCTATGCTCCTATTGAATATCTACGCATAGTCCGCATGAAGAAAGCTGCTGAAATCATCTTAACACAGAGTAATCTGACAATAGCAGAAGTCGGTTACAAGGTAGGATACAACGATCCGTTCTACTTCAGCAAATGTTTCAAATCCCAATTCGGCGTTTCTCCTTCCGTTTATAAAAAAGGGGCGGAGAAAGCGGCGGAAACCAAAGAATAACAGAACGTAAAAAAGCCGTCTTCTTTACAATCAGACGGCTTTCATCAACAAACTAATTACAAATCTATAATACAAATAAAAAACTACCTAAAAGACTCTTTAAAAAAGATGCCGCATTACAGGAATCCTCCTCTTCATGCGGCATCTCCCACTTTATACCCATTAAAAACAATTATCCAACTATATCATTCCCCATTAATGAAGTGAGGTTCCGTCAATATCCCATGATACGAAGTATTGGCCGGCCTCCAGTTTGCTGCGAACTTTTTCACTTACCGATTCGAAACCTACCACGTCTTTATACTTCTCACAAACTAAATCGGCTATTATGTCATTACCATACCGACGAGCCATACGAATCATAGCCGGAAATGTTTTGCCTTCGCCGGGAAACTCTAAAATATACTCTTTTAAAATTTCCATATCATTATGGCGAATATTCTCCGCATCGGTCAAGTCCGTTTTCATTGAACGGGACTGCAATCCCAAACAACCGCGGAAACCGAAATCTCCATGTTTAGCACTCGTAGAATATTGTACCCAATATTTACTGAAACCCTTAAAAGTTTCCATAAATACATCCACATCCCCTTTACATACGTCCGTACAGTATTTATCGCATCCGCTATTCATCAAAATTTCCATTTCCAATCCACGATCCAAATGGTTTAACGCTTCTATCAGCATCAAATAAAATTCCACACTGCGATACATGTATACAGCACTCTCACTACTGCGATATCGTCTCAGTTTCCATTCCGTATCCGAATGAGAGGCAAAATTCTGATCTTCACGTATATCGGTGGAGTTCTTTTTCAACGGATTGAATTCCGAATCACTATACCGTGCTTTGGCAGCCTCGGACGCCAACAAGATAGGAGCAGAATAGAAATTTCTGGATAACGTATTCGTCTGAGCTTTTTTACTATTATAAGTTATTGCTCCCGCAACAATATGAGCTTCTAATTTTGTTCCATTAAAGATTCTATAATAATTCTTTGCCGAATAATTCTCACTGCACATATACACATAATACCCCGAAGAAGTTTCAAAAGCATTATTCATTGCCGGAAGCAGAATATCCACCACACGCTGGTAATCCTCCTGCCACAAAGCCAGTTCAGCAGCCAAAGCGAAATAAGGAGGAGTCATGTAATTCCAGTTTCCCCAATTACCTTCATTAATATTATCGGTTCCCGCCAACCATTCGCTCCAATCAAAAGTATGGCTGGCATTTATCCCGTCATAGCCTTTTTCCAACAAGTCTATACAAGCTTTCACAGTCTGGTCCAGATCCAAGCGGGGATATTGCGAATAATCCTTCATTGATGTCATAGGATCATCAAACCAAACCACTTTCCCATATACCTTGGCTAAATTCAGATAAGTCCAGGCTTTAATGCGCAACGCGCCGCCCACTAATCCTTCGTAATGCGTCATATCAATACTGGAAGCATGTTCTTTTTTGTATGCGTATATCTTCGCCAAATAATCGTTGCAAGAAATAATCACATCATAATATTTAGACGGATCGGCATATGAGTTGCCATTCAAATTATCTTCGTAGTTCGATAAATTAAGCATCTCCGTATCGCGGTCGGTCGGCACAAAAGTTTCCGCCCGACTGTCGAATAAATAGATATTATGGTCAACCAAAGCCTGCATCCGGGTAACAATACCCGCAAAGCCGGAATACATCTCTCCCGATTCACCTATATACTCATCTCCTCTAAGTACCGTTTTATTCTCCGGTTCGAAGAAATCGGAACAAGCTGCCAACAGAGACAAAGCCATACCGAAAAACGTATATTTAAAAATCAATTTTGTCTTCATAATCAATTAGAATTTCAAGTTAACACCCACTTTCACAGATTTCGGCTGCATCATTTTCGCATAATCAAGTCCTTGTGTCGGATCGCTGTATGAATAAGCCATTTCCGGGTCCATACCCAGATATTTGGTACCTGTCCACAAGTTTTCACCCGTTACGAACAATGTACCTGAGCGGAAAAAGTTCCAGATTGTTTTGCTGAAGCTGTAACTGAGGGTAATATTTTTCAACCGTACAAACGAAGCGTCTTCAATCCATCTATCCGAAAACGAAGTGGAACGATAAGAATCATTATACTGCACACGCGGCATATCGGTCACCTGGCCGTCCATACTCCAACGGTTCAGTACGGCTACACTCTGGTTAGTCAATGTATTCATACCTTCCAACTGATTACGTACGGCGTTATAAGCCTTATTGCCTTTCGAATAATTAAACTCTGCCGACAAGGCAAATCCCTTATAATTTATTCTCGAATAGAATCCTCCGAAGAAATCGGGTTGTGCGCTGCCGATAGCCACCCGGTCGCTTTGATCAATCTTACCGTCTTTGTTCTGATCCACATAATGCATATCGCCACCCCGGAAATAATTTCCGTTATCAACCATAAGATGAGCTTCGTCAGCCTCGGCCTGGGTTGCAAACACACCAATAGTTTCATATCCGTAAAATTCGTAAGGAGAATGTCCCACTGCTGTCACCATGCTAGTACCTTCATACGTGTTTACAATCTGGTCTATTCCATCGCCTAACGACTTCACTTTACTGTCAAAATGAGCAATGTTACCGCCTACAATCCATTCAAAGTCGCGTGTACGGATTAATGAAGCCTGTAAAGAGAGTTCCACTCCCTTATTATCCATCTTACCGATGTTGGCATAATAAGGAATCGATCCGTAAACAGACGAAAGCGGCTGAGCGCAAATCATATCGCTAATCCGGTTATTGAAATAATCCACGCTTATATTCAAGCGATTCTGAAAAGCCGCAACGTCAAGGCCGACATTCAGCGAAGCGTTACGCTCCGGTTTCAGTTGGGTATTCGGCACATTAGCCCGCACAATGGAAGCCAGTTCCTGATAAGGAGCTGCCTTGTAATAATACATGCCCATAGTGGAAGCAAAACGGGAATTACCTGTCAGGCTATATTCGGCACGTACATTCAGCTTATTGAGCCAAGTAGTGTTTTGTAAAGCTTTCCAACCTTTTCCCAACCATGTAAGTCCTACAGAAGGATAAACATAAAAACGATTTGCGTCCTCACCGGTAGAAGAAGCGCCATCCACCGCGAAATTAACTGAAGCCTGCCACTGGTTCTTATAAGTATAATCGGCATGGGCATAAAAGTTCATCCAATTCCATGTATTCAGATACCCGATTACCTGACGGCCTATATCATCGGTACTGTCTAATGTCTGGTAATAATCATTCGACGTATCGCGTCCCAAACCGGCTTCATATTTATATCGGGTAATCATTGCCTGCCATCCGGCCATGGCATTCAACTGATGAATCTCTTTAAACGTTTTGGCATAGCGGGCGTTGAGATTAAAGAAATAGTTACGTGTAGAAGATACTCCGTCGCGAACCGTATTTTTGGCTGTGCCATACTCGTCGCTTACCGGTACGATTGTTTTTTCGCTGACGCCCGGAATAAACAAGTGCTCGTTATTGTAATTATAGTACATGCCTACCGTTCCGGAAAGTGTCAGATCACGAATGGGAGTATAATTGATACCTGCCCGCAGATTCAAGTCATACTGACGGGTAGTGGCATCCAATGTATTCACAATAGCCAACGGATTACTCACCTGCACCGCCGAACTGTTACCGAAATTATAAGAAGAATAGGTACTCAGTACGTTCCCGTCTCTATCCTTATTATAAGGACTCAATACCGGCGACTGGGCATAAGCCGCCAATACCGGATTGGTTTCCAGGTTCATACCTTGTTCCTGCAACGAACCGTTCATGTAGGCAAACCCTACCGTTGTAAAGATATTCACTTTCGGACTTACCAACACGTTGGCGTTCAATTGCGTATGGTAGCGGTCCATACTTGTATTCTCGTACAAGCCGTTATTTTGCGAGTATCCTAAAGCCAGATCATATTTAGCTATGTTATCACCACCTTCCACACGGAACAGATTACTGGTAGTGAATCCTTTCTTATAAATCACATCTTGCCAGTCGGTACGGTTGTTATAAAGATAGGCATTCTTATGCTCCTCCGGAGACAGAAACGGGAAGTTGGAATATAAATCATCCAAATTAGCGTATCTCGTCATACCTGCATCCATCAAGTACTTATTATAATCGTTTCCACTCAATAAAGGCATACGTTTATTATTCCAATTCATTCCGAACTCGCCGTAATAGCTTACCTGAGTTTCCATTGCATCCTGGCTGGCTCCATCCGTCTGTATCAAGATGACACCGTTCGATCCCATCGAACCGTACATCGCAGCTTCAGCTCCTTTTAGCACGGTTATATTCTGGATATCATGAATATTATAAGCCGAAAAGATATCCCGTACATAGCCTTTTATCAAAGGAGAATCCGTTTTGTCGGGCATATAAGGCACACCGTTAATCACAAGAAGAGGTGCATTGTCACCCTGTAACGAACGGATTCCGCGCAAATTATAATAACTTCCTTCGGCAGGCATACCGCCCATACGCGTTACCTGCAAGCCGGCAACCTGTCCGGTCAGGGCACGGTCTATTTTCTGGCTACCGAGCGTGAAGTCCTTTTTACCAATATTCGTAGCAGCCGTATAGCTGTTCAGTTTCGTATTATCTCCCCGGAAAGGAAGCACAACGTCTTCATTATATTTATACCTGTTTTCAGGAATCAACATAATAACCACTTCTTTCCGTCCGTTCAACAATTGATTGACGGGAAGATAACCCGGAGCCCACACGGAAATAGGCGTTTCCATATCCTTTACTTCAACAGAAAAAGTTCCATCGGCTTCAGTCGTCACATTCAACGTCTTTTCCACGGTAACAACCGCTCCTTCCACAGGTTTATTCAAGGAAGAGAGTATCTTACCGGTAATTTTATGCGTATCTTGTCCATATAGGGCCGTTGCTTGCAGCAACGCCCAAGATATGGCAAGGATGAATTTTAAATTTTTCATAATCTTCGTATATTTCAAAGGTCAATCAATAATTGTTAACTGTGGGACGGAGTGCCCAATGTTCGACAGGAATATTGGCTCCTTTCCCATCGTCAGTCCAGGCACGGAAAGTAATGGTGATAGGCTTTAACTCGTCATTCTGTATATATACCGTTCCGATTTCAGGGCCGTCCCTATCATATTTATCACCCCAAGCAGTATTCCAATATTCCGGATAGCCTCCGCCCCATCGGTCCATTGTATTCTTTTTATATGCAGAATTGCTCAATGATGCCACCAATTCTCCATTTAAAGAGATATCCATCTTATTAGTCGCTTTCTTTACTCCATTTGTACCAAATCCCACATGCAACGTATATTCGCCGGTCGGTACAATATAGTCATGCAAATCGTACGAATTATCTTCATATACGGTAAGCCAATAAGGAGTGTATACCAACGTTGATTCACCGGCATTTGCATCAATCACATAAAACCGGCATTCCGTATTCTCAACTTTCGGCCATCCTTGGGCTTTAGCCGCATCCGGCACCCAAGCTGCTACATTATTCTTTGTCAAAGCAGAATGAATCGTAATATTTTCAAATACATAATGTGTATTAAGGTCTTCGCGTGACGCCGCATTATACAAATAAGTAAAAGTGGTAAAACGTTCTTTGTAACGCCAAATCAATACATCCCTATGCGGCAATTTCAAATCTGTTACATAATAAGCCGTTCCATTACTCATAGTAATCGGATTATTCAAATCCACCTTATTGACTGTAAAGCGCCATTGTTTACCAAAAGCGGAAGTGATATCAACCGTTCCTTTACTTTCCAACTCGGCAAAGTTCTCCGGTTTATACTCCGTTTTAAAGAACATGGACTGGAAACACCAATTCATCAACGTTGAGTCGGGACGCGTCTGTTGCCAAGCGGCCAGTTTTGCTTTTCCTTCGTTAAAAGCTTTCGTTATCAAATCATTGGAAGGAATAAACATGGTGTAGTGCTTGCTATCGTTCATTATATCCATTCCCTTTGCTTCAAAATAAGGATTCCGCACCGTAAACACGGAATCATAAACGGTGTTGCCACTTGCATCCGGCCCAAGAGGAGTACTGTTTGCCTTATCAAACATTTTAATGTTCCTCGACAATACCATTTCTTTAAATATAGAATACTCATCACCCAATCCCTCCAGAGTTTCAAGCATCGTCTTCGGCGTATTAATCATTTGATCCAGCTCATAGATATAGCCGTTATCAACTTTAATCACTTTCTTTATCCGACAATGGTTATTGGTAAAAGTAATCACATCCGGACCTCCTTCTTCCAACGGTGCAACGTGCACATCCACATATTTATTATTCCACATTTTCAATCGTTGCCCATCGCGCAGGCTGCTCGGCGCCACCGAAGCCGTTGTTATATGGCCTTTCGCCAGGAACTCGGCCTCGCTCTCCTGCGCCGCATCAGAAGAAGCACGTATGCCCTTCTCTGCCACTGCAGCTACATCCGCCAACTCATCCCCTACCACAAACAGCGTATAGGGTAAAGATTGCGCATTCAACCGTTCTATTAATCCGGTTTCCTCGAATAAACGAGACATGGACTTATACTCCGGCTTCGATTGCAGATAACTGACTGCCGGCTGATCCGAGATTTCCATCTCCACAGTCCCCGTAAGGACGGATTCCTGCTTGGAGTAGTGTTCATCCCAATTATCGGTACAAGCCGCGGTTAATCCTCCCACGAGGAAAACGGCCGGTAATATGTATTGATATATCTTCATACGTCTATTCATTTATAGGTTCAAATAAAATATAATCTATCTGTACACGGAAGTCTTTCGAATTATTAGCCGCAGGATCATCTATCGTAATTCTAAAAGGATATTCCCGCATTTCGGTAATGTCCAAACTCTCATACAATACCACATCCTGCAAACCCTGTTTGGTTTTATAGGTAATTTCTCCCGTTGTCGCATTTACAGAGGCTATATCATTAGGAAGACTGGAATACAATGCTACCGCCACTTCAGGCACTTGTGCATCGGTAAACTGGAATGTTGTCACTCCTCCATTACTACCGTTACCGAACCAGCGGAAATAACGCATACTGTTCGCATAAAAGTAACGTAGCGTCACTTTATATTTCCCCGGTATCAAAGCCGGCGAATTCATTACAACAGTTCCTTTATAACCTAAAGACAGACTTAATAAATCTTCATTAAACACTTTTACGGTTGCATCCCGGTCGTCATAATTCATACCTTCTTTAGTACGAATGGTCTGATAGGCCAGATTTCCCCAGTTTGATCCGGGTTTGCCTTCCGGCCCGTATGAGAATTGATAGCAAGCCAAGTTTGCATCCGATAGTTCCGTACGCAATTCTTTATCATTCGAAGCATCCTGTCCCTTCTGGAAGGTTTGGCCTTCCACTCCGTTGGAAGCAATGTAATTCCCCAGTTCCGGATAAGCGGTCGGATCCCAATAGAAAAGAACCGGTTTCAAGTTGGTACAAATCGGCAGATAACCGTCCAATTGCTGGATATATCCATTTTTGCAAGAGAAATCGGCATCCGTTTCTACCAAGCGCGCTTTTTGTTCGCCTCCATCATAATTCAAATAGAAATTGCCGTCCGCCTCTTTCGAAATTTTGATTAACGTATTGGTACATTCCGGCGTCCACAATTTATAAGTCAGCGACTCCATCTCGGTCTTTTGCAGATCCGCCACTTTATAACGTCCCGGTAAAATATGATAAGCCACATAACGGTTCAACGCATTGTTTTTATCGGTATAATCACTGCCTGCACCCAGTTTGGACGCCAAATCCTGAACCGAAGTGATTCCCTGCTCCTGATAGACTGCATCGGGAACACCCAATAAAGTATAATAGCGGCGGGTTATCACTTTAGCCCCTTCTACAGTATAAGTCGTATCGGCAATAATGGTCAGTGAATCGCTCCAACTTGTCAAAGCCAGGGCTTCGCTCAATATCTTATTTTTCCCATTTTCCTTTGCCAACTCATATACTCCCTGAATTAACGGCTGCAAAACCCCGTCGAGTACATATACCAATCCATTGGATGTAGAAATGGAAAGTTCACTTACATGCGCTTCGCCATTCACATACATGGAAGAACCGAATCCTCCGCTTTCGTCGGAGTTATCCCGGAAGTTGATTTCCAGATGGTCGCCCGAGAGATTCGTTACATCCAACTGTCCTCCGGCTACAAGAGCATCCAGCGCCGTAGAGTCGTTAATAACATGATACTGCACCAACTGGCGGGCATAAGATTTTCCCAATTCCTCGATAGAGGATACATTCTTATCGGCGTAGAAAGCCGCAACCGCTTTATTATTCGGCACAAAAGCCGTAAAGGACGTACCGGACAAATTAACGGCATTGTACATGTCGGCATATTCCAGCACCTTGATCCATTCGGAGAAATCATCCGGCCGCGTTTCCAGATAAGAAGCGATCGGCTGTTTGTCGCTCACCGTAAAGATCTGATCTTTATAGGGGTCGTCGCAAGAATAGAATGCAACAGCCCATACTAACAGACAAAATTTGAAAATATTCTTCATAGTATTCGTTTTATGCGGTTATACCTGTATAATAAGGATTCTGAATCAGCAACGGGTTCGACTCCATCTCCGTCTGGTTAACCGGAAGGAACCATGCGTCATCATTCACCAATGTAGAGTGCAGCCAATTGGTGTTGGCTGTTATGTTATTCGATTCGATAATGCTGATAAAAGCATTCTTATATATACCTCCTTTACTCCGGCCGAAACGAAGCAAATCATACCAGCGTTTTCCTTCGGCCGCCAGCTCCATATCGCGTTCGTTCAACAGAGCCTCCAGCATTTCCTGCTCACTCGCACTCGAAGCATCGATGGACAAACCGGCAAGCATGGAACGTTCGCGTACACTATTCATTAAATCGATCGCATCCTGATAGCCGTCCGCTCCCTTCCATATGAGGGCTTCAGCTTTCATCAACATAACATCCGCCATACGGTAGATAATCCAATTGGCATCCTGCTCGGTACTGGAACGCGAAGACACCTTATCGCTAATACGTGTTCCCTGATACTTCCATATACAATACGATGTTCCTTCTAAGTTATAAGTGTTGGTAGCCCGCACACTGCCGACCTCCGCTTCATCCATCAGGCGGTTGGCCATTTTCTCTCCGCTTTCATCCCATACAAACTGATAAGTAGTGTTAGAAGCAAACTTAAAGAGTTCGGAAGGACTTCCGGCCTGTTGTACATCATAAGCTCCCTGATCCCAATTCAACTCAAAAATCGATTCGTTACTGTTGCCGGGATAATAGATATCAAACCACAACTCACTGTTTTTCATAAAAGCCGGACGTTGGGTGGCCGTAGCATTCAGCACCTTATCGGCATACTGAATACAGCCGTCATAATCCTCACTCCACAAGCAAACATCGGCCATCAGTGCATAGAGCGCCCATTTGGTGGCGCGTCCCTTCGTTGCTCCCGTCCATTCGTCATCATCAAAAAACTCTTTGGCAGCTCCGCTATCGATAGCGGTTTGCAAATCGGCCTTAATCTGTGCAATCACATCCTTCTCCTTAGATTGCGCAATATGGTAAGGCGCAGCATCATTTACATAAGGATCAAGCACTAACGGTACATCCCTGAAATTACGCACCAGATAGAAGTAGGACAACGCACGTATAAAATAAGCTTCGGTAAGATGCGAATTCATAGCTTGCGTGGTATACGTTTCATCTACCTTCTGTGCTTCGGAAGCGTATTTTATGACCGAATTGGCCATATTCAACACATCGTACATACCCGCCCACTTACACAGTCCGTCGTTCGGCGTCAACTGAAAATTCTGCAATTTTTGTTTTGTCGTATTCGATGGAGAATATACCGAACCAGCCCGTAATTCTCCCCAGTCGACAAATGTCGGCACCATCTTACGCAAAGAATTATAGCCCGAAGCCAGCACAGCTTCCACATCCTCCTTTGTTTTCCAATATTCATTCGTCACCCGTTCATTATTAGGGGTCAAATCCAGCCAGTCGGAACAACTGCTGCATACCAGCCCGGCGGCTAATGTGACATATACTATTAATTTCTTCATGGTCTATCTTATATCTTAATTAGAAATTCAAATTCAAACCGAAGGCGAAACGTCTGGATACCGGCGTTGTGGCATTATCTTCGGCCAATCCGGAACTGCCCACGTTTACTTCAGGATCCTGTCCGGTGTAATCGGTCCAGGTAAAGAGATTATAAACCGTCGCATACACGTTGATACGAGTCAAACCGAAACGGTTACACATTTTCTTGGGCAGATTGTAACTCAAAGAAAGCGTTTTCAACCGTAAGAATGAACCATCTTCCACAAAGCGGTCGGAACCCAGGAAATTGTATCCGTAGTTATACAGCGCACGCGGAATATCCGTAGCATCCCCTTCCTTACGCCAACGGTTGAGCGTAGCTTTGCTCTGGTTGCGCGAAGTAGTCATCGACTCGTTGTTCATACGCGCCATGTTAACGATAGACTGTCCGAAACGACCATGCAAAGTAGCGCTTAACGACAAATCCTTCCATTTGATATTGAACGAAGCACCTCCCGTAACCATCGGTTGCGCATTGCCCAGATAAACCATATCGTATTCATTAATTACACCGTCGTAGTTGATATCGTCATACATGGCATCGCCCGGATAGCACGGATAGTTTCCATTCTTCATCACTACCGGATTTCCGTTGGAATCGTTCATCACGTTTCCTTTTGCATCCTTCGCATAGGTAGCGTCTTTATTCTGATATACACCCAGATAACGGTAACCGAAGAACGAACCGATAGGGCGGCCTATCTCCGTGCGGGTAGCGTATTTACCATTGGCAAACGTATATTTGTCTTCTCCTTCCGGAGCCTGGTTGTCCGGCATTTTGGTAATCACGTTTTCATTACGGGCCAAGTTGAACGATCCGCTGATAAACCAGTCTTTCTTCTGGAGGAAAATAATGTTGGTACGCACTTCCCATCCTTTGTTTTCACTCTCGCCCGAGTTGTAATAAGCAATCGTCGAATAACCTGTGGTACTGGGGATACGATAATTGGTCCGCAACAAATCTGTTGTAACACGCTTATACACATCGCCCGTAAATCTTAATCTTCCATTGAAGAACGATACATCCAATCCGAGATTGTATTCAGTATTGGTTTCCCATTTCAATTTATCCAACTGCATACGAACAGGAATAATACCCGTCATATTCATATAATTGGTTCCCGCAGCAAAAGCGCCCAGATAAGAAAGACCTTTCGGAGCGCGTCCGCTCTGGCCCACACCCAGACGAATTTTCAATTCATCCAGTCCGAGCCACGATTCTCTTGCTTTCGCCATAAAAGGTTCGTTCTGGATATTCCAGTTTATACCGCCCGAAGGGAAATAAGCCATACGTTCGTCGCGTCCCATGGCAGAATTGCCTTCGGCGCTCATCGAAGCCTGAAATACATAGCGGTCGAGCAACGTATAGTTCAAGTGAAGAATACCGGAGAGGCTACGGCTTTCGCTCTTGGAGGAAGCCAATCCTTTATCCGATTTTCCAAGCACATTGTTACTGGTGGTCGGATCGGACAGGTTGGAAGAAGCATTACCCGCCGTAACGGAAGAATAGCTGGAACCAGTCGACTGAGAAGTACGGTAGATAAAGTTGGCAATCAATTTATGACGATCCTTCCAGTTCTTAATATACATGATTTTGTTTTCCGTCTTGATACCCATGCTTTCGGAATTTCCCGAATAGGCCTGGTTAGCCCATTTGCTTCCCCACGAAACACCGGTAACCGCCTGCGGCAAGAACTTCGAACGTTCCGTCGCTTTCATGTCGAGGGCTACATAGCCCGTATAAGTCAATTCGGGCAGTATCTGGTAACGGGCATCGATGGTAAAACGTCCGATACGCTCGTTCGTAGTATTTTCACTTAAATAAGCCATCGCCACCGGGTTGTAATTACTTGCAGTCTCTTTGCTGAAATTAGCCGTAAAGTCTCCTTCCCATTTCGAATCGGATATATAAGAGGTAAAGTAATCCTCCAACGGAAGTCCGGTTGCGTCATCAATGATATACGGCGATTTGTTAGGCATTTTGCTGAAAGCTTCACTACGCACATCTTTACTCCAGTTCGCATCTTTATCCGACTCCGAATAATTAAAGTTCGCACCGAATTTCAACTTATTAGAAAATTTGTAATCAATCCGCAAGGTCGCATTCAAACGTGTCAGATTAGTACCAATCGTCGTACCGCCTTGGTCAAGCCATCCCAACGAGAAACGGTAAGTCGCCTTTTCGCCACCTCCATTCATGGAAAAGCTGTTATCGGAAGTCCACGAATTATCCCGCACCAAGTCTAACCAGTCGGTATCCTGATTGAACTCCTGATAATAGGTCCACAACGGATCGGGTTTGATTTCCGGCGTATTGAACAATTTTTCAAGATAGGAACCGGCCTGGCTTACGCCTACCACATTGGCGGTATTCCATAAGGCATCCTGCATCAACGAGATATATTCCTTTCCATTCAACATCGGAATGGTTTTAGGCTCTACATTGTACGACCATTTCGAAGAGAAAGAAAACTGTGTCTTACCCACATAACCTTTTTTGGTTTCGATAACCAACACACCGTTAGCGCCTTGCGTACCCCAGATGGCTGTAGCCGAAGCGTCTTTCAATACTTCAATCGATTTAATATCATTCGGTGAAAGGTTCAACAAGGCACCTAAATCATCCTCGTTGGCATTCTCGAAATTAAAATCGCCCGTATCCATTGACTGCGGCACTCCGTCAATCACAATCAACGGGTCGTTCGAAGCGTTCAACGAACTGGTACCACGTATACGGATGGAACTTTTGGCGCCCGGGTCACCGCTTAAAGTGATATCCACACCACCTAATTGTCCCTGTAAAGCTTCCTCCACCGAGTTAATCGGAGAAGTCGCTACCAAATCCTCCATATCTACCTTTTGGGTAGCCGAAATCATTTCCTGTTTACCGATACCCAAACTGTTTCGTTCGATACGTCCGGCCACAATTTCCACTTCGCCCATCGTCTGTGCATCGGACTCCAGCCGTACATCCAACAACTTTTGTCCGGCATATTTTATTTTCACCGTCTTCATCCCGATATACGAGTAAACCAAAGTCAGGTTTTTCTCTCCTTCGGGTATTTTCAGATTATACTGTCCGTTTAGGTTGGTAATCGTACCACCCAACGAACGATTCTGCGCATTCACCACCGTAATGTTCACACCCATCAACGGTTCGGAATTATTTCCCAACAGCTCCGATACCGTACCGGAAACCACCTGCTGGGTCTGCGCCCACGCTTCTCCTACCATACAGAGAAGCAAGGCCGATATTATATATGCTTTTTTTATAAAACTCATAACTGTTCAGATATTCAGATTAATAAAGAAGAGAATTAATCAAATGGAAACATCCATCGCTATACGAGAAGGGGAAATACCAATAGGTTCCGTCAACCGGACACTCGGCACCGTTAACCTCCGTTCTGCGCAAATACACTCTGCCGTTTTCCTCGCGGTCGAACTCGAAAGCCGAACGAAGGCGAACCGAAATAGATGTTCCGTTATCCGTATAGGAAAGATTCCCCTTATTCACGGTATGATACTCTCCGCTTTGCATCGCCGATCCCGGATAAGGACACGTAGTCAAGGTAGCGGCATCCATAAAATAATTCTCCACATAATATTGAAGCTTCAATGAATCCTGACGCGAAATCTGCACATTTCGATCCGTAAGGTTGTCGGCTGTGAGGCTTTCCACACCCGGAATTCTTTTCTCTTCCAAAGCCTTTTCAATCGCCTCATTCGTAGGAATGAACGCTGCCACGCGACTGTTCAGGAATGTAATCGTATTGCCGTTAACCACTCCCGCGCGTTTCAGCAATTGCGAAAAGCGGAAATAAGGATACGAACCGCCTCCTTGTGCCAGAAGCGCCTGCATGCCCCGGTCGCCAAGCGTATTTTCTTCGTAATCGAACAATCCGTTCAGATGGTCATTTTCATACGTATAAGCTTTTCCGTTACTCCATGTTTCTCCACTATTGGTAATTTCCCGGAAAGGAACAAAAAGGGATTCCTTATCGGTTTGAGGGTCGAGAATCTGGTTAAAGAAATTGCTGCATGTTATCTTTCCGTCTTTGATGAACCAGAAATTAAACGCGGCTTTTACCGGAACCACTTGTGTGCCGGACGTCTTCAAGCTTACCGCATTCCCCATCACCGTATGGGTATCGACAATGCGTTTCGCTACATTGGCCGGTACCGGTACCAATTCCTGCTCATCATCCATCATCACCAAAGAGTTGCCGCTTTCTTCTTCCACAAACTGATATCCGCCGTCGCTTGTTTCAAACACCTCATTCGGCGGAACGAGCAACGTATATTGCGTTTTCGGAGAAGCATACGAGTTCAGAATACCGGAATACTGCAAAGTATATAAGAAATAGAGATAATTTTTACTGCTGAAAGCCGGACCGGTAACAGCACCGAACAAGACGGGTTCTTCAATTTCGTCCAAACCGTAAAGACTACCGTTGGAACACATTTTCTTTAACGAAACATTCCAAGGATTAAAGCCATAAGGCATCCCGGAATTATTCACCACTTTCCCACTGGCAATCTCCTCGGGGAACACCACCGAGCCTCTATACACAAACTCGTTCAGGAAAATCTGCTGAATCATTCTATCCAGATTATTGAAATTGGTATAACCGCTGTTCTTCCAATAGCCGTTGAAGAAATTGCTCAATGCCTTGTTGGTAGGCGCAAACACGCTATAGCTTCTGTAAGCCAAAGAATCCAGACGTTTGTAATTGGAAGTCGGCCATTCCAAAGCTATCGGTGCAAGAGGTTCCTTGTGTTCATGCAAAAACAAAGAATCCGTTCCTAAAGAACTGCCGTACATTGTTGAAAGGTTCGCATCGTAGGTATACGTACTGAACTGGTTGTATACAGTAAGGAAATCGGAATAATCCGGATTTTCTTTCAATTCGTCATAAATAGTTCCTCCCGGTTCGAGCACTTTGTCGAGAGTATAAATATATCCGTTGCTGGCGCTTACCGCATACTCTTTCACCGTAGCTTCAGCCACATTGAAACCGTCGGCGCCTGTCCATGTCGAATTGGGATAAAAGAATTCGTAATTCGATTTGGCGTCAATCTTCTTGGAAGAGAAGAAATAATGAGAGAAGACCGGAAGCAAGCGTTCGAGATGGTAAACAACGCGTGTCTTGCCTGTCTCCAGATCCAGTTCCTGAGTAACCGGACTGCCGCTTCGCGTACGGAACTTATAATACATTCCCGGATCCAGAATTTCGTTTCCGCCATCGGCGGCTCCTTCTCCTTCAGGACGGAAATTTTCCATCATATCCTTACCATATACATAATAGAGAAGATGGAACCCTACTAATGTCTTCAATCCTTCGGGATTTTGCTGCTGCATTTCCTTCACGGAAGCATATCCGTGTTCTTGCAGGTACTTTGCGAAAGCGTCGTTATCCGGTGCCATCACCGTCATCACGCCTTTACCTTCCACAACGTCACGATAACCGGTCAGTTCAATCGCATCGAGGAACATGGAATAAGCTCCATTCATCTCCTCACCCGAAAGTACCTCCCACACGTTTCCTCCTACCCAAGATTGCCTCTTGTTATGCTCCTCCATTTTATCCTCACACGAGCATAAGAATAAAGAGCCTAACGCCAGACACAAGCAGAAAGAGATTGTAAATGTCATGCACTTGTTTTTCATGGTCATTTAGATTTATTATTAAACAGTTAATTTATATAAGTTTTGTAAGTTCTGTTTCTTCCATACTCATAAAGGGCATTTCCTTTAAAATATGTTCAACTTTCGAGATACAAAGTAAAAGAACTTAAAATAGCAGGACAATGGAATATTGAACAAAACCCTGTAAAATTCAGCGAAAAGTAAAATTCGACTAAAAGCACGGGAAATGGTTTAATCAGACAGGCTCAGAACGAACAAATTTCCATCTATCGGTCAATTTTTCCATCTTTCTTCAACTGCTTTTCCATCTTTGCTCCCGTATAATGCCTTCATTCTATCCGTTACGCCCCCTTTCAACCCTAATCTTATAGACTCCATACTTCGGCAGCAGCAGAAAAGGAACAAAAAAAGACCGCCTGTCTTCCGGTTCCGCATAAAACGTAACCAGTCAACAGGCGGCAAATATCAGGGAAACTATCTTAACATGCGGCTGTCCGCCACTCTTCCTACTTTCCCGGCTTGCTTATTGTATCTATTAAATTCTTTTTATTTCACTTTTAAAATAGTCTCGGCTCCTTTCAACCCCCGGGAAGCCACCTTGAGAGTAGCTGTTCCCGCTTCCGTTCCGGCTTCCACCACCACAACCAGCTCGCCATGAAACGCTCTCATCGCGGGACAGGTAAAAACTTCAAGCGAAGTGGCGTCTCCATTACAACAGGCACGGAATATGGCAGCGCCTTCTACTGTGAACAGGAGTCGCGGATCGGCATCAGGACAAAGATTCCCGTCCTTATCCACCACTCGTACGGTAACAAAAGCCAAATCGGGAGTCGTCTGTTTATCCGCCGCTGTTTTAATGAGTGTACTACGGTCGACCTGCAACTCCAGATGATGCGGACGACCTGCCGTACGGACTGTTTTCTCTCCCGCTACTTTGTCCTGCGAATCATACGCCACCACTTTCAGTTCGCCCGGTTCGTACACCACATTCATCCAACGGAGACGGAACCGGTCGAGGCGGCTGTTCTTATCTTTATATATCCGGCCCTGGCTTTTACCGTTCACAAAAAGCTCGGCGGAGGGATGGTTCGTATAGCAATATACGGGAATCGTATCGCCTTCATGTCCGGGCCAAGTCCAGTGAGGCAGCAGATGAAGAGTCTCCACCGATGGATTCCACACACTGCGGTAAAGGTAATAACGGTCTTTGGGCAATCCGGCCAAATCGAAGATTCCGAAATAGGAAGAACGGGACGGCCAATAATTATCATACGGCGAAGGTTCGCCCAGATAGTCGAATCCTGTCCACACAAACTCTCCTATCACCCAAGGCATATCCTGCTGCATGGCAAAGTCGTCATCCGGCAGATTACTCCACGAACAACTCTCCATGTCGTAGCCCGAACATTGTCCGTCGTCGTAAGCGTAACTCTTACGTTCCGCCACAGGCAGTTTGTAAACGCCCCTGCTGCTCACGGTAGAAGTGGTTTCGCTACCGAGAATGAACCCATGCGGCGAGTTTTCGTATGCTTTCTTATATTTATTCAACCGATAATTCAATCCCGGCACATCCATTGCCTGCATCACTCCGCTTCGGATAGCGGCATCCACCCGGTCGAATCCCTGAGTCACGGTACGGGTAGGATCCAAGCTATGACAAAGTTCCTGCATACAACGGGTATAATAAAGTCCCGTGGCATTGCCCTGGTCGGGAATCTCGTTACCGATACTCCACATTACAATACTCGGATGATTGCGGTGACAACGTATCAGGTTCGTCACATCCCGCTTCCACCACTCTTCGAAGAAACGGGAATACCCGTTCTTACATTTAGGATAGACCCACATATCGAAAGATTCCGCCATCACCATCACTCCCAGCGAATCACAGATATCCATCTGCCAAGGCGCAGGCATGTTGTGAGCGGTACGGATAGCATCGCATCCCATCCCTTTCAACAGTTTAACCTGACGGACAAACGCCGCCTTATTGAATGCCGCCCCCAGCGGACCGAGGTCATGATGCAGGCAAACACCCTTTATCTTCCGCACTGTACCGTTCAGTTTGAATCCTTCGGCCGAAACCTCTGCCGTACGGATACCGAAACGGACAGCCTGCGTATCCCATACTTTCTCCCCTTCACATACTTCGGCAAGCAAGGTATAAAGAACAGGCGTCTCCGGACTCCACATACGTGGCTGTTTCACCTCCAGCACGCTAAGCGCTTCTTTCGAGTCACTGACGTCCGTCCTGCGTTCCGCCACTTTTCGTCCTGCCGCATCGAGTACGGTGTGCCGCACATACAACTTTCGTCCTTTGGCAAGTTTCTCCGCTCCGCGTAGCTCGGTCGTAGCAGTAACACGGGCAACCGACGGACGTAAATCCGTAGTACGGACAAATGTCCCCCACGTCTTGATTCCGATGTCCTGTCCCAATACCAACCGTACGGGGCGATACAAACCGGCTCCCGGATACCAGCGCGAACTTTCTGCCATGTTTTTCAAATGTACGGCAAGCGTATTCTTCCGGCCATCCTTATTTATATAAGGAGTAATATCTATCTCAAAACAATTATAACCGTAAGCCCAGTATCCCGCTTCCCTGCCGTTGACAAACACACGGGGTTCGCTCATGGCTCCGTCGAAAACAAGTGTTGCATGCGAGTACCCCTCGGGGACTTCAAACAAAGTACGATACCAGCCCTCGCCAATCCAAGGCAGAGCGCCTGAACGTCCTGTCTTTTCGCTCGGTATCTTTTCCCCGTTTTGTACAATGGCTACCGTCTGCTTGTCGATCTCCTTATCGAAAGGTCCGGATATGGCCCAGTCATGCGGTATATCTACCACTTCCCACTTGGAATCGTTGAAATCGGCAGCCTCGGCACCGACGACAGCACCTTTGTGGAATTTCCAATTTCCCAACAACAAGAGTTCCCGGCTTTGAGCCCACGCAGCCGAAACGGCAAGAAGAGAAAGCATAAAAGTAAAGATTCGGTTTCTCATAGTTCTTAAACGCAACGTTATTCCTATTTTTAATTATGCGCAAATATAGTGATAGAAAAGGGGTTCACCATGGAAAAATCATCTAAAGCATGGAAATATGATTAGATTTCCCCTCCCGCCAGAACCTATGCTACCCAAAAAAAATAAAAAAACGGGCCTGACATCTGTCACATCTATCACCCAACCATTTAACCTTTTATACCTCAAATAGTTGGACTCCGGAAACGGACATCACACAGGTGACAGATGTCAGGCGACTGACAAAACCGCCGATTCTCCAAAAACAATGTTTCTCCTTTGTTCATTCATTCCTATTAGTAAACTATTTTCACCACATAAGAGAAGTGTTTCATTAGGGGAAACAAAGTGTTTTAATAGGATGAAACAAGATGTTTTCATAGTTCAAAACAAAGTGTTTCTCTTATTGAAACAAAGTGTTTTAAATGTATGAAACACTTTGTTTTCTTATACAAAAATACATATAATAAACTAATATACAATATATTATATAATATCCTATTTCCAAACAATAAAAAGGATAACTAAGAGCTATGTACGCTTTATTTCACCCACCACACATACACAGTTCCACACAAGAAGAAGTACGTAACTTTTTTTATTATACTTTGGCACAACTATTGTACGGTTTCATTCAAATGAAGAAATCAAAAAAAACAAGAATACGCATGGAATTAAAAGTAACACAACTCAGAGTAAAAAAGGGAAAAACCGGCGAAACGGCACTTACCACCCTCCCGATAGAAAAGTTTATAGAGAAAACACGCACGGAAGGAAATATGCATCCCGTAAGCCGTTTCAGGGAAACATTGCGTTTTTTACTTCCCGATGAAAAAAGCCGGGAAGCAGACAAGCTGCCCCGCATTCTGCCCGCCGCCGAGTTTACCAGAACAAACGGACTGATGCGGATGAAACGCTACAACGGTATTGTAGAGCTGACGGTAGGTCCGCTTTCCGGCCGGGAAGAAAAGGAGTTAGTGAAACGCCGGGCCCTGGAAGTTCCTCAGACGCGGTGTATCTTTACCGGTTCCAGCGGACGAACGGTAAAAATCTGGACGACCTTCATTCGTCCCGACCATACATTGCCTGAGAACCGAGAGGATGCGGAGATTTTTCATGCGTACGCTTACCGGATGGCGGTAAAATGTTATCAGCCGCAACTGCCGTTTGCCATTCTTCACAAAGAACCGCGATTGGAACAATCGTCACGCCTCTCTTTCGATCCGGAATTGATTTACCGACCCGAAGCCGTACCGTTTTATCTTTCCCAGCCATTGGGTATGCCGGACATAGCGGACTATCGGGAAACCCTACGGGCGGAGACCTCCCCTTTCATGCGCACGGTTCCCGGAACGGATACGGAATGGACGGCTTCGCAACTGTTCGAGGCAGCTTTGCGCAAAGCCTACGAGGATATCGGGGAAGCTACCGCTCTGGGAGCCATACCTACCCAAGAGCTACAGCCATTAATTACCCAACTGGGGTTACGTTGTTTCCAATCGGGCATTCCGCAAGAAGAGGCGGTGCATCAAACCATTTTCCACTTTTATACCCATCGGCAAGAAGCACTTATCAGACAGATAATCAATAATGTATACACCGAGCAGAAAGGTTTTGGGAAACAAAATTGCCTGAGCAAAGAACAAAAACTAACCTTTCAGATGGAGGAATTTATGAAACGCAGGTACGAATTCCGCCATAACACCCAGTTAGGCGAGGTGGAATACCGCCGCCGCAACTCGTTTTACTTCCGCTTCGAGCCGGTGGACAAACGGGTACTGAACAGTATCGCGCTCGATGCGCAATCCGAGGGAATTCCCTTATGGGACAAGGATGTAAACCGTTATGTATACTCCGACCGCGTTCCGAAATTCGACCCATTGGAAGATTTCCTGTACACCCTCCCCCGCTGGGACGGCAGAGACCGCATCGGCGAACTGGCACGTCGCGTACCTTGCCTCAATCCGCATTGGGAAAAACTGTTTCACCGGTGGTTTCTGAGCATGGTATCGCACTGGCGGAGAGCTAACAAGCAATATGCCAACAGTGTATCACCACTGTTAGTCGGCCCGCAAGGTTGCCATAAATCCACCTTCTGCCGGAATCTCCTCCCGGAAGAGTTGCGTTCGTACTATACGGACAGTATCAACTTTGCCCAAAAGAAAGACGCCGAACTATCGCTCAACCGCTTTGCACTCATCAATATCGATGAGTTCGACCAGATAAGCGCCACGCAACAGGGATTTCTGAAACATATCCTGCAAAAACCGGTAGTCAGCATCCGCAAACCCCATGCCAAAGCCACGATAGAGATGCGCCGCTATGCCTCGTTCATAGCTACAAGCAACCAAAAATGCCTCCTCACCGACCCCACAGGCAGCCGGAGGTTTATTTGCATCGAAGTAAAAGGACTAATCGACACGGAGAAACCCATTGATTACAAACAACTTTACGCACAAGCCACCCATGAATTGCATCAGGGTGAACGGTGCTGGTTCAGTGCCGATGAGGAACGCATCATGACGGAGTACAACCGTGAATTCGAGCTACTTACAGCGGAAGAACAGCTTTTCTTCCGTTATTTCCGTCCGGTAGCGGCAGAAGAAGAAGGCGAATGGCTGCTATCCGCCGAAATCATGCAGATGATACAGAAAAAGACCGCCCTGCCTCTCTCCGGCCATCGTTTCATCGTATTCGGAAAGATATTGCAAAAACATAAAGTGCCTTCCAAACATACACGGGCGGGCACAGCCTACCATGTAGTGAGGGTATAACCGAGAAAGCTCCCGCTTACCAATTATACGTTTCCGTATATTCATCGAACACAGGCTCTTCCGCTATGCCATACTGGCGGAAAAGTTTGCGGACGAACTCCTGGTCGGCAGGCGATATATGCACCTCTTTCCGGTAAAAGCGATAGTAAGCATTCCGTCCGAAATGAGCGAGTAACTGCCTCTTCATAGCATTCGCCTTTTCCAGCGGAACATTCATCAGCAGCTTTTTCACTCCCCATGCTACCCGTATCTTCTCCGTAGAAAGGAAATACGGACATTTCTCCGCATCTTCCGGAATACGCTTCGGATTCACTACATGAATAAAATAATTTTTCGTCGTACAATGTTCCCCGGCTATATAACGGAGGCAACTCCCCGCCCGGGGACACTGTTCTTTGAAACAATGAACAAAATGATAGGGAACGGCCTCGTAATCGAAAGTATCTTCCTGCATAACAAGTGTTTTTATGTAATTTGGAAGCAAAGATAAGGATAAAAAATAAGAATATGTGCAGAGGAGCATAAGAAGGTTGTAGATATCAAATAGCTTCATCTTATAAATAATTGGTTGCATAAGAAATAGCTTCTGCTATGTTTTTAACCTCCAATTTGGAAAACATTGCCCTCTTACAAGCTTTAATGGTGTCAACTGATTTATAGAGTTTACCAGCAATATCGTTCATGGTATAACCTTGTGCAGAGAGAGTAAGCACGTCGCGCTCCATCTCGCTCAAAGTTATACCTTCTTTTTTTATCCATTTGTGCTTATCTAAAGAATATTCATAATAGGATTTGGAATTCGATTTCTTCATTATAATATATCCAGGGGCGTTTCTTGCTGACATCGATATAGTGCATAAAGCCAACCAAATTCGTCCATCGTTAGTCAGAACCATTGGAGTGAGATGGTGATTGATTAATTTTAACTTCTTCCCATGGATGATGTGAAAGTCATAAGATATGGTATATTCAAGGCGCTCAGCGTGTGGGATATCATTAAACAAGTCAAATCCTGTTTTATTAATCTCTAATAGCATTTGTTGTTCCTTTTCAGGAACATAATCAAGGTAAAACTGATAACCAAAGTCTTTAATCTTATCAGAAGTTTGACCACACCAATAGGCTAGATTTTCTGAAACATACAGGAAATTCTGTTTAAAATAGTCAATCACATATACGCACTGATGCGTACATCTGGCAAATGCCTTTGCCGCATTTACGAGTAGATTAATCTTTTGATAATCTTCCTCCGTAATATTGTATACAGAATTAGACACAAGGAAAAAGTCTCCTACATTTGTTGCCATAGTATGGGATGTTTTTTATTTATACATTATAGGCTATGAATATAGGCATTTTTTGTAGAATGACAATGTTTTAACACACAAAAGTGTAAATATTGAAGGCTTTTGAGGCGAAATACACTTTTATGTCATAATGTCTCGTTTGTATGAACTAACTTTGCGCCGGAAAACTTAAGAATATGGGAAAGTTAATATTTACAAATGTGAATTATAAAATATGAGAGTTGAGAATATGAAGACTATTTCGAATTACAAGAAACTGTGTTGGTTGATTACAATTATTGGAGTTTTTACCTCAACATATTCGTTTGCTCAGTATAAAATATCAGGTAGGTTAACGAACCCGGAAAACTTAGGTATTGAATCAGGAAATATCAGGCTGTTGCGCTCTGACTCTACCTTTATCAGTGGCGCAATAAGTGCCGAATCTGGTCATTTTCAAATAGATGGCATTGCTTCCGGAACCTATTTGCTGTCTATTAGCCACATCGAATATCAGAAATATAGCAAAGAAGTAACCATCTCACAATCGGATGTTTTGCTAGGAGATATAAAAATGCAACCAGATAGTAAAGTTCTGAACGACGTACAGATTGTTGCCGACCGTATCATCAAGAAAAAAGACGGAATGCTTATTTTCCCGCAAAAGAATCAGTTGAAATTTGCCGGTTCAGGGTATGATATGCTGTACAATATCATGATTCCCGGAGTAAATGTGGACAGAATAAAAGGAACGGTAACACGGCTGGGACAAGAGGTGGCGCTGTATATTGATGGCCAAAAAGCCAGTTATCGGGAGGTGCAAAATATGGCCATTAACTCAATCGACCGAATTGAATATATAGATGTTCCTTCCGGCAAATATATTCAAGATAACACAGCTATCAATATTATTACCAAGAAAAGTGAAAAAGGCAGTTATTTTGCCATCGATGCCAAACAAAATTTCGGATATCGGCAAGGCAGCTATAATGGTACTGCACAATTCTCCCAAAAACAACTGACATTCCATCTTTTTGGAGGATGTGACATAGCAGATTATGACAACGCCGGTAGCATGATTTCCGAGAACTACAATCTTGAAAGGGGAATTGTGACAAGAAACAGCGATGTTGCAAAGAGCATCTATAAAAATAACAGCCAGTATGTGCAGGCAAATCTTAAATCTACAACTCCCAAAAGCACATTGTCGGCCAAGGTCTCTTTTTTACGCAATATTACGCCGGATAACGGTACAATAAAAAAAATTGAATACATAAACATGGATGTCGAAAACAGAGAAAGCAATGAACTGTCGGACGAAAAGAGCTATAAACCGACAATTGAACTGTCGGGAGATTTTAAATTACCAAAAAAACAGAATCTCTCTGTAACCCTTGCAGGCTCATACAATAAAAATAAGTATTCTCATCACTACAATGAATATGATTTTGCAAACTTAACGCATGCGGATGAGGACTTTTACAATACAAGACTAAATCTGAATTATAGCAAAAAAATTAAGAACAATACATTTAGCGCTTCTTTGCTGGAAAGCTATCGGTTAAGCAACTCTGTCTACACCGGAACGTCTGATTATAAACAGGATCTTCATACCAACGAAGCAATTCTCCGTATAGGATATTTACATAATTTCGGAAAGAAATGGATGCTTAATTCTCAATTAGGCGCCTCTTGGCTTAACTACGAACTTAAGGGAGAGGAACAAGTCAATCAAATTATGCCCCGTGCCAATGTGATGCTGAGATATGCACCCTTTCAAAAACAGGCTTTTACCCTGAGCTTCAACATGGGGAATAGCTTTCCAACCATAAATACCCTGAACACTGTGAATCAGGCCATAAACTCCTTATTGGTAAAAAGAGGAAATCCCAATCTGAACATGTCTAAACTATACAACACCTCCTTGATGTACAATTTATTTTCAAAGAAAGTCAGCATCCAAGCCATGTTGATAGGCAATGTGTTTACTAATATGGCCATACCGGATTATTACACGGAAGGGGAAAAGGTGGTTTATTCGTTTAATAGTAACACCGACCTCTATCAGTGCTTTGGAGTTTTATCCGGAACCTACAATGTACTGAAGAATTTCGATGTCAAAACTGAACTGGCAATACTCCATTATCAGTTCAAGGGTGAATTGGAAAAAAAACATACCACATATAGGGCAATGTTGGACTTGAATTATTCATGGAAGAATTTTATGTTCAACATAGCAGTTAAAGCTAAAGAGAAGCGATTGACAAACTCGGCCGTTTTCGAAGAAGATTTCACTAATTATGAAGGCAATGTTCGTTGGAGCGTTCCCAATTGGCTTGTCGAGATTGGAGTAGCAAACCTTTTCTCAGGCAATAATTATTTAGAAACGAATTATAGTAGTAAGGCTTATTCATATATGGAAAAACAGTTTGATAAGACTAATCAAAAGAATGTTTATTTAAAAGTCATCTATAGACTGAATCAAGGAAAAAAACAGAAAATAGAGAAGAGCAAAATGGACAGAAGCATAAACAGTGCGATTATGAAAGTACAATAATTGCATACCAAATAAAAGTGCTGCTATGAAAATAATATAGGAATAATTATATTCATTTTTATAGGACTATGTTCCTGCGGAAAGCATTGGCTATATACCCCGACACTCGTACAAAACGAGATACATCCTTATTACCAAGAAAAGGAAGTAGTGAAATATATGCACGAAAAGGGTATTACGGTCGAAGCATGGTATCCGCTTGGTGGCCGGGGGCACCCAAAAGATACGAGTTCACCTGTTTTCTCGCCATCGGTGAAATAGGCAGAGTTGTTAAAATTCATAGTTTTTAGGGATTTTTGCAATAAGAATCTTACTTTTGCAAACATGGGAATTGCAAAGGATATACTCGATTTGGTACTCTGTCTAACGGCTTTCGGGACGTTGTTGTGCGCCCTGCTGCTTTATATGCGGAGAGATTTCGGCGACCGTTCGCGCCTATTGCTGGCATGGTGCTTCGCATTCTGCGGTACGGTGGTAGCCATTCGGGTAATGACGGTAAGCATAGGTTGGCCCGTTTCCGACGAGGTTCTGCTCCCCTCCGACCTCGACAGTGGATTGCTCACACTGATTGTTTTTTTCCTCTATCCCATCGAGGTCATCCATCCGGGATGGCTCAATATCCGCCGAATTGTCGTGATTTCGCTTCCGTGGATCGTATTCAGCCTCCTTTGGATACTGATTCCTTTCCGGCCTCTGGCTTCTTTTTCAGAAATGGTTGCGCATGCAGGTGACTTCAATGTATGGATCAGGTTGGTCTTCCTGTCCATGTTCATCCCGATGTGTTTCGTACTTTATTCCATTCCCCGTAATTGGACAGGAAGCAGCGCCGACAATCGCTGGATCAGACTTTACACCGTAGGTACACAGGGTATTGCAGTGCTTTATCTGCTTTCTATGCTGACGGGAAATGCCTTCGTAAATGCCTTACATATCGCCTACTGCATGGGGTTCTGCCTGGTGGTAACCTATCAGGAAGTTTTCTTGCGCTTGCGTGTCCCGCTCGATGTACAGGATATAGCGCAGGTAGCGCCCGCTTGCTCAGTACTGCCCGCCGAGGAATCGTACGTTTCGGAGCAAAATCCGCTTTGGGAGGCTTTGATGCGCGTAATGGACGAAAAGGAGTTGTGGCGCAATCCCGACCTTACGCTGGAGGCTCTCGCCGCACATCTGAAAAGTAACCGCACCACCCTCGCACAGACCATCCGCCAACACGGATACGAAGATTACCGTCATTTCATCAATCGTCGCCGGATCGACGAATTTCTGAAAATCGCACGAACCGATTCGCGTATTAGCATTCAGGATACCTTCTTCCGAGTAGGTTTCCGTTCCAAAATTACCGCCTTACGTTATTTTCGAGAGTATACCGGAAGCACACCTTCCGAGTACCTCCGCAGTCTTCCGGAAGCAAAGTAAACACCGGCATTTTGTCGTTGTGAAACCTATTTGTTGTAACGAAACCAAAAAAATAAACGATTTGTCGTAATGATACCAAACTAATTTCAGTTTGAAACCTCCTCTATTTTCCAAACAATTAATTTTACAGGCAGAGATAAAGTACTTATTTTATTTCCGCCTTTTTTGTGTTCGATTCATATAAACCTTAAATATATGGTGAAAATTCCCCTCCCCTCGCAATTTTTGACATCCCGTTTGCGACATAGGTTGCATCGGCATAATTTACTTCTCGTTTTGCTGCTTTTAGGCAGTGCAACCGGCTTCGCAGCCAAAACTTATGTCGTACCACCGTCGGAACAGACGGACAGCGTACAAACCGTTTTTTCCGGTACACTTTATTTCTCGTCCAATAACGGCGATTGGATCGAACCGTCGGAATACATTACAGTCGGACGGTTCCTGCGCGCCGCACAACAGTACCCTGAAACCGAAATATGGCTTATCGGACGAGCCGATACCACCGGTACGGCGACGTTCAATCAGCGACTTTCCGAAAAACGAGCTGCCACCGTCGGCCGCTACCTTGTACGTAAAGGCATCGCTGCCGAACGTATTCGCACCAAAGGATATGGCGAAGACGCTTCGCTGCCGTCCGACCGTGCACGCCGCGTAGAAATGAGGGGTATTATTCCCCTCCCCACCAAACAGGTTGCAGCCGCATCGCCTGACTCCTTGAAGGAGTACCACTCTTCCGCCCAGCCGCAGCAATCTGTAGTGATAACAAAACAAATCCAATCCGGCATGGGAGAGTCTGCTGACGTGAACAAATCCGACGCTAAAGATACGGCTGGGCAAAATCCCGCCCTTAGCGGACAATCCTCTGTTTCATCCGCTTCTTCCTCCGTTGAAACACTCTCCATGCCGAAACGCTATTTAGCCGTGAAAACCAACCTCATCGCATGGGCAGGCACTATACTAAACATCGCGGCGGACGCGCAAGTTGCGGAACATGTTTCCGTTGAACTGCCCATACTGTGGTGTCCGTGGTACGTCAGCGACCGCCATGCCATAAAGACATTCACCATCCAGCCCGAGGCCCGTTACTGGCTCGCAAAGCCCGGCGAGGGACATTTCTTCGGCCTCCATGCCCACATGGGCTGGTTCAACGTCAAGTGGAATAATAATCGCTATCAGGACACCGACCGTCCGCTCCTCGGTGCAGGCATCAGCTACGGCTACCTGTTGCCCTTCAATGAACACTGGGCAGGCGAGTTTACCCTCGGCGCAGGCTACGCCAACATGAAGTACAACACCTATTATAATATAGACAATGGCGCACGGATAGACACCCGCACAAAGAACTATTGGGGTATCACCCGTGTCGGCATCTCCGTAGTCTACCGGTTTAATATTAAAAAGTAAACGACATGAAGAAGCAATACTATTTCCTCTTTATTGCCTTGCTGTCCGTCGTTCTGACGGGTTGTATACACGACCATCCCGACGGCGTAGGCAACCGGGAACTGAGCCTCCAATGGCAGTCGGAACACCCCGGCGAACTGACCGATATCCACCTCTGGGTGTTCGGTGCAGACCGTCTGCTGAAAGAATCCCGCACCTTTGCCACGCTTGACGAAGCGCAGGGCGTCCGCCTCACGCTTCCCGCAGAGGCGTGCACACTGGTGACGGCTACCTGTCCCGCATCGCACTACAGTCTCGGAAACGTAAAGACAGGCGAAACCACCCTCGACGGCTTGTTTATCACGCCTAACGACGCCTCGTCCAATCCTCCCCATATCCAGAGCGGCGTGGTGGGGGTAACGGCGGATGCACAAACGGCACGCATCACTCCGGTACGCGTCCTCTCCGAACTGCAATTCACCATCCGCAACATACCTTCCGACGTAGTGAAAGTCCGGGCGGAAGTGCTCAACTGCGCCCGTGGCTTCTATCCCGGCGTCAACCGGCTGGAGAAAACGATGGAGACAGTCGCACTCGGTGAAATCGTCCCCGCCGGCGGTAAGGCGGAATTTCCCCTGCGCCGGCTGATGCCCGTTGTATCCTCGGCAGAAGTGCGAGCGATGGAAGAAGCGGAATACGATACCCGCATGGCCGTACACATGACATACAGCAACGGCGAAACCCTCACCTTCGAGGTCAGTGCGCCACCCATGAAAAACAACGGCTCCTACACCGCTTCGACGGAATACGGCCAATTGGAGAAAGACGTGGTGCTCGAACTCACCCCCATCAACGGGTGGACCGAATCCGACGCCGTGAAAGGAAATATTGAATTAAAATAATAATAAACCGGTTAAATAACGAAAAATGAAAAAGGAACTTATCTGCTCTGCATTTGCCCTGACCCTGCTCACGGCGGGATGCAACAACGAGGATACGGCGGCTCCGCCCTCCTCGCGCGACATTGAGATTGTAACGAAAGTCGGAACCCTCACCCGGGCCACCGACGAGGCGTTTGAGACGGGCGACCGTATTTCCATCTATGCCTACGAGACGGGAAAACCGGCGGAAATGGTGGTCTCCGGCGTAGCCAACACCCTCCAGCAGGACGGCACATGGACTCCCGCCACGTCTATGAAATGGAAAGACGACGCCACGGCACACGATTTCATCGGGGTATATCCCGAAAAGGGTGACATTGGCAACTTTATCAACGAATCTATCACGCTTGGCGACAATATGGCAGCCAACGACCTGCTCATCGCCACGGCCACGGGACGCAAGGCGGCAGGCGGAGCCGTTCCCCTGACGTTCGACCACGTGATGAGCCGTGTCACCGTCAACCTTACGTTCAATGAGAATATGGGCACCGCGCCCACCGTCGACAAGGTAGTGCTCCGTTGCCGCCTTACGGGTAGCGTAAACTACTCCGACAAGACCGCGGAGGCAGAGGCTTCCGGTGCGACCGCCAACATGACCATGACCCCTGTCGCCTCCGGCACCTTCCGCGCCGTCACCCTGCCACAAACGCTCGCAGCGGGCGAAGACATGATTGTCCTCACCATCGCCGGCCACAACTATAGCTTTGCCCATACCGACGCCCTCGCGCTCGAACCCGGCAAAAACCGTAACATCAACCTCACCGTGAACGGCACTGCCCCCGCAGACCTTACCGTCTCCCTCGGCGGCATCACCATCAACGACTGGGGCAACAGCGAGCCCCTCGAAGGGGGAGAAGCCAAACCAACCGCTAATTAATAACTAAAAACAGAGATAGATATGAAAACAGACAAATTTATCCTCGCAGCCCTCGTAATCTCCGGTGCCCTGGCATTGGGAGGCTGCTCCAACGACAGCGACAACGAACCGCAGCCGCAATCTTCTTTCCCCGCCGACGGACAGGTGCGCATCACCGCCGGAATCGACGACCTCATCACCCGTGCCGGCACCACCAGCGACAATATCATCGATCAGGCGATAGGACTTTTCTTCGTCACGCCGGGAAGCGACGAGTACACTTACTCCAATGTAAAGATGGAGTTCAAAGACGGCAGGTGGGTAGCGACAGCCGCTTCGGACGGAACCGCATCCGCTCCCGTGATGTACTGGAAAGACAAAGAAACACCTGTCACCGTAACGGCTTATGCCCCTTGGAAAGCGAATGTGACACTCGAACAAGAATTGAAGTATGAAGGGATCGCCGACCAAAGCACCCCCGAAGCCGTTGAAAGAGCCGATTTATTGCTATATAAAAGTACGAAGGTGAATCCGGCTACGGGCCTCACCGTTGACGGTGAAATCTCCCTTACGCTCCAGCACGTCCTCTCGAAGATGGTGCTCGAACTCACCATCGGGGAAGATGTGAAAGAGACGGTGCCCGGTGCCACCATCACCGATGTTCGTATCAAGGGATTGGTAAAAGACGGTACGATTTCTTGGGATGGTATCACCTATACCAGAGATGTTAATACCATCTCCACTATTGTCCCTTATAAGGCAAGTGAGCCCGACCCCTCTACCGGTACCACTACTTACGAAGCTATCTTGTATTCGCAGAATGTGAAAGCCAGCCAGCTCTCCGTAGAGATAACCGTCGCCGACGATAAGACCTACGTCTATACCCTCGGCGAGCAGTACAACTTTTTTGCCAACACCCCTTACACCCTGCCCATACAGGTAGGAAAAAGCAGCCCGGAAGTATCCTTCCTCAAAACCAACATCACCGCCGATGCGTGGGACACCGATGGCACCGACCTTGGCAATAAAACAATCGATTAACCACCCATAAGCAAAAAGAATATGAATACAAAGATATATCATAGCCTATACACGCTGTTCGTAGCCGGGGCACTGCTTGCCTCGGGATGCAGCAACGACGACGATACTTACGACTTTTACGCCGCCCACCCCGATGCCGTGCGCTTCCATATCACCGCAGGCGATATGCCCCAAACCCGTGTCAATACCGAGAGCGACGGCTCGTCCTTCGACCCCGCCGACCAGATAGCCATCTCCGCCGACGGCGGCACGTCTTATTCCAATTACGTCCAGTCCTCCGGTGACTACTGGGTGCCCGCCGCCGGACAATCCTACCTGCGTTGGAAAGAAGAAACGCTCTCTTTCCAAGCCTATTATCCCGTGACGGAGGGCACCAATTATACTAAATTTACTGTGCCTACCAGCCAGCAGGACCAAGTTCTGTTGCGCAAAGCCGATTATATGACGGCTGAAGCTACTGGCCAGACCCCGAACCCGGTAGCCCTCGCCTTCCAACACCGGCTGGCGAAAGTGACCGTCTCCATCACACTGAGCGATGAATTGAAAGATAAAAGAATCTTCACAATGAATTTCCACACAAAAGGGCATGTATTAGAAAACGGGAATATTACGGATGGTAATGCCGATGTGAAATATTTCCCTTATTATGTCGATAGTAAATACATGGTTGTTCTTCCGCCACAGTCCGGGAATAATTCGGCAGCCTTCATAAAGATAAATCTCGATAAAACGGCAGATTATACCTTCACCGGCATCCCCGAACTCAAACCCGGCAAAGCCTACACGCTCTCCCTGCAAATCGGACACGACGGCGTGAAGCTGGTTTCACCCATCACCGTCAAGGACTGGGAAGACACCAAAAACATGACGGGAGGAACAGCCACGTTGAAGCCGGAATATTATTCATGGTACACCACCAACCCGGACGCCGAGACGTTCACCCTCTCCACCGCTGACGAACTGCGTGCATTTGCCAAGTTAGTGAACGGCGACCAAGAAGCGCTGACCTTTACGACAGCAACCGGCCCAGTCAGCTTTGAGGGCAAGACCGTGCAGATAGCCGATGCCGTTACGGAAGAACTCGACCTCAGCGATGCCGAATGGACACCGATAGGGATAGATTATAATGCAACTTTTAAGGGCAGCTTCGACGGTAACGGGAAGACCGTATCCGGAGTGAACATTAACATTACTTCCGATATGAATATCAGTATGAATATCGGTTTCTTCGCTTACCTCGACGGTGGCGGATCGGTGAAGAATCTGCGCATCAAAGGCAATGTCACGGCGACAACAACCTCCAATGTCGGTGGCATTGTGGGAGGGTTTTTAAACGGCACTATAGAACACTGCGCATTCCACGGCACCGTCAAGGGTTACACTACCGTCGGCGGCATCGCTGGGTATAGTCAAAGTGAAGCCACCCTTACCGCCTGCTTTGCTTCCGGCAGTGTGGAGGCGACAAACAACGATGCCGGCGGTATTGTCGGAAAAAACTACACGACCATCACCCATTGCTACAGCAACGCGGAAGTAACGGCGAAAGGAACGGATGCCGGCGGCATTGCCGGACTCAATACCAGCAACATTTTCCATTGCTATGCCACGGGGAAGATAACCGCCAATAAACAAGTTGGCGGCATTGTCGGAACAAACTCCTTTAGCAGCGCCCTCAGCAACTGCATAGCCCTCAATGCTGAAATCGCCGGCTCTACAAACAATCAAGACTTTGGACGGGTGGTGGGATTCAATACCAGCGGCGCCCTCACCGGCAATGCGGCATGGACCGGCATGAGACTGCCCAGCGGCATTTCATCGAACGATTATGCCAACGGCATGCACGGCAAGTCGCTCACCGCCACGGAGTGCCTCACCAAAACAACCTACACCACCTACGGCTTCGATGAAACCGAATGGGCGTTCAGTAGCCAACCTACGTGGGATTACCTGCCGTGGAACCGAACGCTGTATCAATATTGGGAAACCGATGTTTGCATCTCCGTACCCTCGTATTTGAAGCAGCCGTAAAACAACCCTATTCAGCTATTCGGACAGTGTGCGTTAGTCCGGGTGCTTGCTTGGTAGCACTTCCCCGCCTCGCAGCGGGGAATAGCACAAATAACAGAAACAACGATACAATGGCAATAGAATTGGAAACTATGCAGGACGGATTCCAAGCCTTACAGACAGGCTACGGAATATTAGGAGCCGTGGACTATGCCCGGTTCCCGGCATCATCCGTGCCGCAACTGTCATTGTCGGGAGACAAACCTTTTACCCTCTTCGTCACCCTGTGCTTCAGAAACGTCCAGGGCGGCCTTCTCTTTGAACAGCAGGACTTGTTCTCTATAGGTATCATGGACGGACAACTCTATGTGATGGGGTTAGACTGGTGCCGCATTAAATTCTCCACCGCAAAGAATTATCGATATATTTTTATCTGGTCCACCACCACGCCTTCGTCCAATGCTTTTAAAATCAAACGGCGCCTTCCTTTTTCCTTTACAGGAAAAGAGATTCGTCGGATAGCCTGATTACCAAGAACATTTAGTTTCCATTCCTCACTCCGACCTTGGGTACGATAATCGATTATTTGTTCCGGCCCGTCATCCTGACGAATGGAAAAGCGCAGGGTATGGCCGCTTACCGGATGGTTGGGAACCAAAGCGACTTCCACCGTTACGGAATCGGTATTGCTTGCTTTCCATTCGTACCATACCGAACTTCCTTGCGGCACACCGACTGCTCCCTGCTGATATCCCAGACCATGACCTGTGGGACGTTTTCCTTCAAAGTCTTTATAGTCATTTCCATTAAACAGGTAAAGGGGAGCTTGTTTTACCGGTAACGACGTATCCGCTTGCGTACGAGGCAACTTGTCGAACACTGCCAAATTCCTCGGGCGATCGTTCATCATCCGGTTCCATTTGCCGCCTGCCAAGGAATTATATTTTCCGGTTAAGGACACTATGGTGTCAAAAGCATTGTCGCTGAGTTGCCAATCGGCCAAGCCATGCCGCGCCAACTGGCCGTAAAGATGTTTCTTATTCATTTCCGCCGCCGCACGCACCGGATATTCTACCAATTGATACCAGGCATCCTGCTTCTCTGTGGGAATGCGACGAGACAATGTTACTACTTGATCCGCCAAACGGTTATATTCTCCTATACGCTGACGGATTTCCTCTTCACTCCACGGTAAGTCTTTCACAACCTTATAAGCCGGATCTTTTTCTTCGGTACGGGTATTGCCCATAAATTCCGGTTTACGTATATAAGCCAACCTGTAATATTCGTTCATCACCGCAAGGAGCTCTCCCGCATATTTCTTGCCGAACTCCCGCTCCAGCCAATGGCGAAGATGCTTTTCCAATCCGGAAATATTATCTTCTATCGCATGGATATTCCATGCCATGTCCAGAAACAGTTCGGTTAAATATTCAGCCGGCTTGATGTCGCCTACATTCAGAATCCACAGGTCTTTCGCTCCTTTGTCGTATGCCAGCTTCATCTGCGTATAAAGTTGCGCCGGATGGTTGGTCGCCAACCAGAGATAATCGTGCGGACGTCCCCAATAAGAGATATGGTAATATACACCGTTACCCCCTTTACGCGCCCGTTCCTGAGGCGTGGGAAAACGGCGGATATAACCGTAATTGTCATCGCACCACATCAGTGTCACGTCCTCGGGTACTTCCAGTCCCGCATGATACACATCCAATACTTCTTTATAAGGAATAAAAACCTGCGGCACTTTTGTCACATCCGGATTCACGCGCTCGGCAAGTATCCGGCGCTGGTCTTTCAAGATATTCGTCAACGCCGCTTTTTGCTCAGCCACGGTTTTGGCTCCCTGCATCCTGCCATCGTGTACGCCGCGTATACCTAACGTGTAGATATTATCGGAACCCGCCAATTGCCTTACCCGTTCGTCCCAGAATTTGAGCACATTTTCACGATTGTGCACATAATCGTACGCTCCGGTTCCCGCTTTTCCCCATTCCGCATTTGTATTCCTCATCATCGGTTCGCAATGCGAAGTACCGATATAGATTCCATATTTATCTGCCGTTTCTTTATTTCCCGGAGTGAGATAGAAGGCTACCGAACATGCGTGCATGGCAGGCCAGAACGTATTGGCACGCAGGCGCAACAACAATTCGAATATACGAGCGTGAGTTTTCGGTCCGATGGTTCCTTTTACATCCGATGGTTCGTATGTCCGGCTACTCCAAGGCATCAAGGCAAAATCTTCATCATTCAAAAAGATACCCCGATGCGCCACCGAAGGGTATTCCATTCGGCGGAAGCCCTCGTTTAATGTCAATGTCTCCCGCTTTTCAATCGGCGAATCCGCCCACCATTCCCAGGGAGAGACTCCTATCAGCCGCGACAACTCAAGCAATCCGTAAGCCGTACCGCGTTTATCGCTTCCCAAAATATAAAGCTTATCTCCTTTTACTTCTATCAGAAACCCTTCGGCATGCGGACGCAATAAGCTTACCGCATCTGCTCCCAAACGTTTTTCCGCTACACTGTTCAGTCCGATAGTTCCTACATAAACGGTAGCTTCTTCCGCTTCTACCACTTCCCTACCGAATACAGCCCGGTAATCTTTGCTGAAAATATCCAACGCTGTACGCACAACCGCTTCATCACCGGTTTCCAGCGAAACCGTCAGCGAGCCGTTGCCACCCAACGTTACTTTTGCCAAAAGGAAACAAGGAAAACATATTCCCACAAGAAAAGTAAAAAGATTCTTTTTCATATATAAAAGCAATAAATGGATTCCACAAAACAACTCACTCCATCCTCTAAGCCGTTGGGAAGTTATTTCATCTTATACACCTCGGCGCCTGCCATAAGGAATGCTCCCAAACCGAAATCATCGAAATCCGGCTCACGGTCATATGTCACAGGCTGCGCTTCTTTAGGTTCTTTTCCTGTACCCTGTACATAACCCAAAAAGCCGTTCGGGTGAAGGCAATCTTTCACCATTGCATTCCAGGCTTTATAGACAACCGGTGCAAATTCTTTCTTATTCAGTAGCCCGTGATTCACTCCGTAAGCCATGCCATACACAAACATAGCCGTCCCGGTAAGTTCTTTTCCACCGTAATTATTCGGGTCGTGCAGACTGACATTCCAAAATCCGTCTTCCCGCTGCAAAGGTTTCAAAGCCCGGCACATATCCGTCAACATAGCGGCATATTCCTTACGATGAGGTTCATTTGGGGGAAGCAAATCAAGCATACGCGCCATAGCCACCACAATCCAGCCATTGCCGCGCGCCCAGTAACAATCCTCTCCATTCGGTTCTTTATAGGGAGGATCGAAGTCGGCATCCCGCCACCAAAGGCGATCTTCGGGATTGTAAAGTCCCTTCGCCCCATGCTTCAGTTTGGTATAATTGTACATATCATATGCCCGGTTATAGTAAGCCGCATCGCCGGTGATGTTTCCGAGCTGGGCAAATAGAGGCATGGCCATCTGCACGGCGTCAATCCAATGCCAGTCATCAATCTTGTCGGTTGCCATCATCGCATCGATTGCCTCCTTTATCGCTTTGATATAATGCTCCGGCTTTTTAGGATCTAACTGATACAGGAAAAGATAGGCTTGTCCCGCACACTGGTTATCGGCATTACGTACCACTTTATCTTTTTTAGCCCCGCGAAGTTGCCAGTTATGTTTGTTGCCCCATTCCAACGCATAATCCAGATAGCGCTGCTGCGGGTCTATTTTCCATAGTTCCAGCAAGCCTTCGTAATAGTATCCGCGTGTCCAAAGGTTAGACTCGTAATGCTTGTTGCGCGACGGATAGGGTATGGATTGTCCCGGGTCGCTCCATTTCGTCATGAAATAATCATTTGCCAGTCTGAGGGCTTTCAGTACTTCTTTCTTTTCCGGCTTACGGGCAAACAAAGAGGTACCCGAGGAAAGCAGAAGCACACTTAACACTAGATAAATAAACGGTTGTCTGTGTTTCATATTTCTATTTACATTTTAAAGTTATTGATTTTAGGAATTGAATGTTGTAAAGGTAAAGGAGATACTACTTTCCGGATGACCGGCTACCTTCTTTATCCTTTTGACAAAAATCGAACACCAGATTAAGCTTCAAACCTTCATCCCCCGATTTGATACGTATATTCCCCGGCTGGCTGTTGGGTCCCTGCTGCTCAATAGGCTTGAACGAACAGATGGCCGGAATATCCAATAAGAACGACAAATCGCCTTCCGGGAACTTGGGCATGGTTGCCGATACCCGTCCTTTAGGTTCTTCCGGAGTAAACACACGGAAGAAAACGCCGTCGGTACGGGCATAAACCGTAAAAGGAGTGGTCTCGCTTTCCAACGTGGCCCAATACAGGTTAGCATGATAGCCCTTGAATTCGGGATAAATCAGATTCTCGTAACTTTCGCCGGTTATGGTGTTATTATAAGCCTTGTGCCATACGCCATAATTCGTTCCCGGAATACGATTCTTCCAGACACGGTAGGGGCCGCGTCCCATCCATTTCATGCCGGAACAATTTTGCTCGGGATAAGAAAAGGTCAAACCCAGGTTAAAAATCCGACTGTCCATGAAAGCATCATCAAATCCGCCGCCTCCGGAAGCACGGTTTAACAATACGGCATCCATATAGAGCAAGCCCCGATTGGTCAGACGCCATACAATAGAATCGGCTCCTCCTTTGTACCGGGCACAAAATACGGCGTCGCTTCCTTCATTACGAACCGAACTGGAAGCCGGCTGATAACGTATCTCCATCCCTACTGCAACGGGGCCGTTTTTAAACGGTATGTCGGTTTCTTTCGACCGGATACCGCGTAACATTCCGGTAGCCGCATCGAAAGTAACCGTCACGTCACGGCTTTTCAACTCGATAGTTTCGTCCGTACGGGTGGCCGTAGCCGGTCGCACCATTTCCAAGGTCATGGGCACCCGGGCCATTTGCGATTCAAAATACTGCTTTGCCAAACGAATCGGATAAGTCCATGTACAGATACTTTTCCCTTCTTTATCAAAAGCTTCGAGTTCCAGCACATCGCCTTCACGGAAAGCATCCGGGAGCGCAAAACGGGCTTTGCCGGTTTCTCCCGGCGCTATAGCGGGCAGGCGTACGTCACCTTCCGCCAGAATACGGTTATTTTCAGCGACATGTTTCAAAGGAATATCGCAAGCCTTCACCTTATAAGTCATGCGGCATTTATCAAGACAAGTATAAAGATACTCGTTCGTCACTAAGAAACTGCCGTCGAAATGTTCGGTAATAAGCAACGGTTTCAACTGAATGGGTGACCATTGCGCACGAATGGCATAATAACTGCCTTCTTTTTCCCTGCGCGGGCCTACCACTCCATCCGGCGCATTAGATTTGTCGGAATCGAGAATGCCCCCTTTATCGGAACGTTTCGGAGCCTCATCACAGAACACCCATATAAAGCCTCCGGCAAAGAGCGGATTGGTGCACCAACGATCCCAAAAATCACGTAAACCGGCACCGCCTCCCTGATCGTACATGGCATGCATGAACTCCGTAGGCATAAACACTTTGTAGCCATTGGTAAAGCGTGCTACACCGGTAAGATAAGCAGGATAATGATGTGTATCCAAATCGTTGAAATCCGCCCACGGATGGATAACGTGTCTTTTTTGCAACTTATCATATTTGGCAAACAACGTGTCGAGATTATAATTCCATCCTCCTTCGTTACCATTGCTCCAAATAATGACGGAAGGATGGTTTACATCGCGTTCTATCATCTCTTTCACCAATTTGGCACCCGTTTTCGTATCGTATCTTCCATGCCAGCCCGCCAACTCGTCGATATAAACAATACCTAAGGAATCGCACATATCCAGAAAATGTTCGTCGGGCGGATAATGGGAACGGACAGCGTTCATATTCATTTCTTTTACCAGCAAAGCATCCTGAAGGCTCATCGCCGCACTTGTAGCGCGTCCGCCGTCTACCGAAAAGGAGTGGCGGTTGATTCCTTTTACCACTAGTTTGGTTCCATTCAGATAAACCCCGTCTTGCGGGAAAAACTCGACGGTGCGGAAACCGATACGTTCCTCACGCGTCTGAACGACTTTACCTTCCGGATCTCTCAGTTCCAAGGTAACGACATAAAGATTAGGGTCCTCTGTAGACCACGGCAAAACACCGCTCCACTCTCCTTGCAGGGTATATTCCTTTCCGGAATCCGCTATTTTATAAAGGAGGGTATTCTTATGATTAACGGTATATATGGCTTTCCCTTCTTTTAAAGAACAGACGGAAGCCGCTAATTCATAACCTTTAGCATCGCCCTCCATTTCAACCACAGCCCGGAACTTTCCATTTTGGTCGGCATGAAGTATAAAATGGCGCATATGGACAGCCGGCAACACTTCCAGCCATACGGGACGATATATGCCTCCGAACAACCACCAGTCCGCCTTACGTTCGGCGGCATTGACTGTTTTATTGGAAGACTCTTTTGCTACTTTGACTTCGAGAAGGTTCTTTTTACCCGGTTTCAACAAATCGGTAATATCATAACTGAAACGGTAAAAACCTCCCTGATGCATCTCCCCTGCCGATACCCCGTTAATGAAGACTTCGGTATCGGTCATCACTCCGTCAAAAAATAATCTGACTCTTTCTCCGGTCTCCGTTTTGGGAGCCTGGAACTTATAACGGTAAATACCGGTTTCATCACTCGGCTTTGCGCCTTTTACGGTATACCATCGGCCGTAAGTGTAATCGCCGAATCCTTGCAATTCCCAATTGCATGGCACTTCAATCTTTTTCCATTTGCCACTGTTTTGTCCGCCGGAACAGAAAAATTCCCATGTTTTGGTATTATCGATACCGGTTCCCGACAAATAAATCCGCTCGGGATGGGGAGCCTGCGCCTGTAGAGCCGTACCCCCTCCCAATAGAAATGTTAATAGCGTAATTAAACTAATCCATTTGTTCTTCATACGTAATAGCTTATAATTATGCTCCCCGACTTAAGGAGCGTTTATACTTAATATTTACTTTGTTTCCGCTTTATTCTTTATAAACTGTTTGATTTGTTCGCATATTTGTTCCATTCCTTTCACAGAAGGATGACCACTTAACGTATCGATATCCTGTAACTCGATACAATCTACCCCATAGTATTTACAGATTGTACGTACCGATTCGTTTATCTCCTCTTTCAAACCGGAATTAAGCAAAAAATAGAGTTCCACATTCGGATAGCGTTCTATCATTTGTTCAAGCATGTAAGCCATTCCCGGACGGAAACGGTATAAATCGGCTTTTGTCCAATCGGCATACCGATACTCGCCCAGAGGAACACCCGCCCAACTGTCATTGGTAGCGCCGAAAATAAAGATAATGTCGGGACATCCTAATTTATCCATACGGGTAATGAACGAACGGTCGGAATAATCGGCTTCACGATAGCCGGTATGACAAATTGTAGAACCGGAAAAAGAATTATTCACACAAAGTCGATAACCGTTTTCCTTGATGAACTTATGCCACCAGGTCTGCTTTACGGAAGTAACATCCGTTTTGCGCTTAGGAACAATATTATACCATACATAATTCGTATCGGGCTGTAAATAGCCTTCGAAAGTAGAATAAGAATCTCCTAAAATAGAAACCGACTTACGGCTTTGCGCCATACAAAAGCCGGCGCATAGAACCAACAGCAGAAGAACATAGCATTTTCTCATATTCGTAATTGTTTAAACGTATGTATATTTCTTTATAATTCGAGTGGTCGCTCAACCATTCCGCAAAGAAACGGTTTCTTTCCAATCCCGACAAGTAAAATTTAATAAAAAGCCATCACATCGCTCTCAAAAGATACTTATCGAACGTAATATTTATCACTTTTTTTTCCATAGCAAGCCTCATACAAGCTTCATTCATATAAAGAATTAATATTGCAAAAGGAAATGTTCCGCGACTCTGAGAAAACGATCGTGCCCCTTTTCGTTCAGATGTGCCGTATCCGTATTATTCTTACTCCGCTGGAAATAAACCTTCCGGAAAGCATCGCTGCTTACATAAATACCTCCTTTCCGGGCGCTGTCGAATACGGGAATATTATAATTGCCACAGACTTCCAACATCGCATCTACCACCTTCTCGGCATCGCTTCCATGAAAATTCTTGGTGTTCCATCGAGTAAAAAAGAAAATCTTAGCCGTAGGATATTTATCGAGCAGCCCTTCGCACAAAATAGCCAGACGTTCTTTGAATACATCTATGCCTCCAATGGAATCCAACTTATAGGAATCATTATGACCGCCAACCACTACTACATAATCCAAACTGTCCGCCATCTCTTTGAAACGCAGATACATGGCTTCGCCCCAACGCGGGCTGGAATAAGCAATGCTACTACCGTTTTTCCCATAATTGAAGTATCGCATACCATGTTTTTCGGCGAACTTATAATGCCATGTTCTTTCCACGGGTTCTTTATGGTTTCTTACATAACTGTCACCTATAATGCCGAAACGTTTGCCCGCCAATTCATTGTTCTTTGCCAATTTCTTATAGCTGTTTATCGATTCTGCAGTAATAATTCCTGCCAACCTGTTAAACATCTGTTTCCCCAAATACTCGGCCGACTTAGCGGTAAAATGAAGTCGGTCATTTTGTAACTCACCTTCGGACATATCTATCAAATACACGTTTGCATCTTCTTCTGCCAAACGTTTCATCCCCGCTTCCACTTCGCTATTATAACACTTATTAGCCTTGGATACAGTTCCGAAGATAAAAGGCAATCTCGAATAATCTTTACCTGTTTTCTTAGTCAGATGAGCACGCACATAAGCAACAACCGCTTTTAAGTTTCCATAATAAGCTTTACCATGACGATAATCGCTCTCTCCCTGGTGCCAAAGAAACGCATCAATCTGATAGCCCCCCTTCAATTGGGAAAGAGTTTGATCGATGCAGGCATCTATCTCTCGGATAAAAGACAATAACAAAGAATTCCCTCCTTCGGAGGTAGCGCTAGTTTGCGCCAGCCATTCCGGATCTGCCGACCAATAACGACCTTTCGGCGAATTATGACCAAAAGCTATGGAAGTGCCGCCTACCGCCCATTTAATGACGTAAAACTCTTCTTTAAGCATTTGCTCCAATTGGTAATAAACCACCGCATCATAAGCCCATAAATTATTTTCGCCTTCTCGGACAGCACGAGGCCAGAAAGGAACAAACGTACCGGTTGCGTCATTTTGCGCAATACGGCAATATCGGTAAGCACCTTCGGAATACGAAACCGTATCCGATGACATTGCTTTGATATCCTCCGGCAAATCAAGATTCGAAGTACGGCCGTCGGTATTCGACTGTCCGGCTGTGAGGAGAACATGTACCGGTTGCCCGTTTCCGGAAACCGAAACAAACAAACCGCACAAAAACACCAAGAATATATACAAATTTCTCATAATCAAATCAGGTTTTCAAATTTCGAAAGTTCCATTTATCAGTAGTTAAAGGAATTACCGCTTCGTTCAGGAGTTATTTTTCTTGTTGTTCCAGTTTCTGATAACGAACTTTCTTCTCCGTTACATTTTCCACATGACTAACCCGCTTTACAAATTTCTTCACCGTACCAACCTGTACATTTTTTATTGAAACATTCTTTACCGGCAGTTTTTCACATCCTTTCAATTCATAAATAGCATCTGCCGAATCGCAAGTAACATTTTCCATATGGATGCCGTTGATACGCGTGATTCGCTCTTCGTAAGTAGGAACCAGATCTTTCCATTGGTAAAGGACTTCCGTATCAATCTCAAGCACTCGCTGTGCACTGCCGGAAGTAACGTTTTTCATATAAATATTTTCGATAAAGCCACCTCGGCGATGATTGGTCTTTACAAAAAACAGACGCATCACCGAATTGGGAGCCGTACAATCGTGCATATAAACATTCCGAATGCCACCGGAGATTTCACTTCCGATTCCTAACAATGTGTGTCCTTTCAGTATCTTGCAATGACGAATAACAATGTTCTCGCAAGGTGTATCCAATCGCCAGGCATCCTGATTCCGTCCGGCTTTAATTACAACAGCATCATCACCCTGATCGAATACGCAATCTTCTACCAGAAAATTACGGGTCATCTCCAAATCAATTCCATCGTTGTTATGTCCGTGCGCTCGTACATCCAAATTGCGGGCAATACCTCCGTCACACATGTAAATATGAATTGTCCAAAAAGGACTTTCCCGGATTTTAAACCCGTCCAGCAATACATTCTTGCAACGATTGAAATGAATCAAGTGCGGCCGCAAATGATTTTCACCTTCCGCCATCTGCCGTTCAACAACAGGCACATCAGTAGAAGCTTTGGTATAAAGTTCTTTCAAAGCATTCAAATGAGGTTGAGGACGTTTGAACCAAACTTTCCAGGTATTCATCTTAGGTTTTAATGTTCCCTTACCGGTTATCGCCACATTCTCACACTCGAAAGCATATAGCAACGGAGAATAGTTGTAACATTCCAAACCTTCCCACGAAGTCATAACTGCCGGAAGATAAGCGGAAGGATTATCCGTAAAACTTAACACCGCATTCTCCTCCAGGTGCAGATTTACATTACTTTTAAAATGTACCGGTCCCGTAAGCCAGATTCCATCAGGCACTACTACACGTCCGCCTCCCGCTTGATTACAAGCTTCTATCGCAGCGGCAATGGCTTTCGTATTATCCGTATCTCCTCCCGGGACAGCTCCAAAGTCTGTTATAGGAAAATCTTTGTCGGGATAGACAAACACTTTTATCGGTTGCATGGAAAAAGGCGCTTTCACTTTCACAGTTTCATACTTGTTTTGTGCAGAAACGAATGATGTGGTTAACAAACATAAAAATAAGCCGGATACGAATGTAAGTCGCAGTTTCTTCATGGTTCTCATCTTATTTTGGTTTTTCATAATCGAATCTATTAAGTCGGTACGGCAAAGATATATTTTGTTTTATTTCCCAACCATGTAATTTTTGACATTTACCTAGACATATTCACTTTCAGAGAATGAACATGGACATTAAACGGATAAAAAATCCATGTATTCGCCTATTTAACCATTGTTCCGGAACAGAATATTTGTTATTTTTGCTTCATTATATGAATAATATAAATACTATGAAAATAAAAAACGTTCTCCTCACAATATCCATTTGTATGACGGTAACCCTTACCGTAGCACAAAACCAACTGCCGCCTGTATTTGCCGACGATACAACGAACATACGCCCCGACGAATTGTCGCAAGCATACATCGCCCCGCGACGCATTGTATGGATAAGCAATGAAAAACAAGTAAAAAACGTTGAAGTCCTATTACGGATAAGCGACGGTCAATCGGAGATGTCTAAAGTGAATACCTGTACGTTACGTTCCGGCAAACAAGATACCGCCTCTGTCATTCTGGATTACGGAAAAGAATTGCACGGAGGATTAAAACTTATCCTAGGTTCTTCGAACCAAAGAGGAGGAACTCCGGTACGTATCCGGTTCGGAGAATCGGTAGGCGAAACATGTAGCTCTCTGCTATCGGAAAAACAGAACAAGAAATACTCGACCAACGATCATGCCATACGCGACATGGTGATCAATATACCGAGAGAAGGACAAATCGAAATCGGACATACCGGTTTCCGTTTTGTCCGTATCGATATACTCCAACCGGATGTAGATGTACGCATAAAAGAGGCTTCCGCCATATTGCGTTACCGAAACATTCCTTACTTGGGTTCATTCCGCTGCAACGACAAGCGTTTAAACGAAATATGGATGACAGGAGCTTACACCGTACACTTGAATATGCAGGAATTCTTATGGGATGGAATAAAACGGGATCGCCTTATCTGGTTGGGAGATATGCATCCCGAAGTAGCCACCATTCAAACGGTGTTCGGAAACAACGAAGTGGTGGAAAAAAGTATTGATTTAGCCTGCAAACAATTTCCACTTCCTAAATGGCTAAATAATATGAGTTCTTACTCCATGTGGTATCTTATTATACAATATGAGTGGTTTATGCACAACGGTAACCTTGACTTTTTACGCCGACACCGCAACTATATTACCGGCGTAATAGACCGTATAAACGAATGTGTGGATGAAAACGGAAATGAAAATTTAGCTAAATGGCGTTTCCTTGACTGGCCTTCTACTCCTAACAAAGCCGGAGTAGAAGCTGGCTACCGCGCTTTGCTTTGTTGGGCGCTTAACGATGCAGAACAATTATGCAATGTTTTGGGTGAAAAAGAGCATGCCGCAAGAAGTCGAGATATAATCCGACGCATCCAAAAGATAATAAAGCAACCTAATAACCTGAAACAAGCGGCGGCTTTAATGACTATTGCCGGATTAATGGATGCCCGTGAAGCATGCGAGAAAATTATCTCCGTCGGAGGAGCCAGAGGTTTTTCCACTTTTTACGGATATTATATGTTAGAAGCTTTAGCTAAAGGGCAAGAATACCAACAAGCGATTGATATCATTCGTCAATTTTGGGGTGGTATGCTCGACTTAGGCGCCACAACCTTTTGGGAAGATTTCAATCTGGACTGGGCACACAATGCCGGACGTCTCGATGAATTCACCCCTAAAGGAAAAGACGACATACACGGAGATTTCGGTGATTATTGCTATCCGAGTTATCGGCATAGCCTTTGTCATGGCTGGGCATCAGGACCTACTCCTTGGATAACGCGGCATATTCTAGGAATAGAAATATTGGAACCGGGATGCAAAGTACTTCGCATCACTCCGAATTTATGCGATTTAACTTGGGCGGAAGGCACATTCCCTACACCGTTGGGAATAGTTTACGTGAAACATGTAAAAGATACAAATGGAAAAGTCACAACCACCATTAAAGCACCCAAAGGCATTATCATAAAAAATAAAAAGTAAATCGGTTAATCATCTGAAAACAATAAGTATACACCGGTATAAATATTATTGAATGAATACTGTACTCTGCTCTATTTTATCTTCGCAAAGATAAGGTATTCCTTAAAAGCACCATAATAGGAGTACATGGAAATATTGATAAATTCATGGACTTATAAACGTGTAACTTTTTAGTTTGGATGATCCGATTTCCGCCATTTTTTTATCTGCACCGAAAAAAGTCGAAAATTCCATACTTCCGAACAATATTGCATGGTTTATGCCAAACAGTACGATTAACTTTGCTTTCTATGAAATTCTCCACAAAAGGATGAAAGAACGAAAGCTGTTCGCAGGCTTTAACATACCCATGTGATACCGGTTGTGGGCAGAATCTCCGTAACAAAAGAAACTAACGAAATGTCAGTACACCAAATCGTGATAAATTTCACTTTAAAAACGAGAAAAAGAAAGTTATCTACGCTTTTAGATAATTATTCTATGTTTCCGTTTATTTCACCATGTTATAAACCATATAAACATTCTACTTTAGCAACCGAATTTTAGCAGTGCCGGCACATTTCCTATTTATCTCGATTTTCAACCGGAGCTGCAAACCGATACAGCTAAAAAACAAAAAATAAATTAATAGAAGATACAAACATCATGAAACATCTTTTTTTATCCGTAATTACTCTGGCTATGTCAGGAATGCTCACTGCCTCAGCCCAGAATTACAAGTTTGATTTTTCCTCCGGAAAGAAAGTCAAAGAGGGATATATCAAAATAAATGCCGATAACATGTTTAATCAGCAAACCGGATATGGTTACGATCTGTTGCCGGCACCCGACGGCAAGAATACCCGGCCATTTTACTTTTCCGTAACAGTTCCCGACGGCAATTACCACGTTATCGCCTTAGTGGGAAGCGCAAAAACAGCTGCCGCAACAACGGTACGGGGAGAATCGAGACGTCTGTTCTTCGAAAACATCAAGACTAAGAAAGGAGAATATAAGTCTTGCTCTTTCGTTATTAACAAACGAAACCCGCAGATTTCGGAGAAAGAGAAAGTACGCATAAAAAAACGCGAGCTAAGCAAATTAAACTGGGACGATAAACTGACGATTGAAATCAATGGCGACGCGCCTCAATTAGCCGAACTTATTATCGAACGTACGGACAACATACCTACCCTCTTTTTATGCGGCAACTCTACTGTAGTGGATCAGGATAATGAGCCGTGGGCGAGTTGGGGACAAATGATTACACGCTTCTTTAACGACAGCGTATGCATAGCTAACTATGCGGAATCCGGCGAATCCGCCAATACATTTATCGGAGCCGGACGACTTAAAAAAGCTCTATCGCAAATGAAAAAAGGAGATTACCTGTTCGTGGAATTCGGGCATAACGACCAGAAACAAACAGGTCCGGGAAAAGGAGCGTACTACTCTTTCGCTTACTCTATAAAGCAATACATCGACGAAGCGCGTGCCAAAGGTGCCCATCCTGTATTAGTTACTCCTACCCGCAGACGCCATTGGAGTCCCGATAATAAAACAATCTTAGATACCCATGAAAACTATCCGGCAGCCATACGCGAAATTGCCGCCCGAGAGAACGTGCCTCTTATAGATTTACAAGAAATTACAAAAGTCTTATATGAAGCAATGGGCGAAAAAGAATCCCGAAAGGCATTCGTACATTATCCGGCAGGAACTTATCCGGGACAAACCCAAGCATTGGAAGACAATACACACTTCAATACGTTCGGGGCTTACGAGATAGCCAAATGTGTAATAGAAGAAATAAAAAAGGCCGTTCCGGAACTAACCTGCTATTTAAGACCTTATCCGGCATTCAATCCGGCTCATCCGGATAACCCGGCGGAGTTTCACTGGAATCCTTCTCCGTTTACCGAAATTGAAAAACCGGATGGAAATTAAAAAACAGGAAGAAACAAAATAATCAGGTTACACAAACAGGATTATATAAACCGAATAGTAACCATCTGACGGACAATTAAAAAAGAAACAATATGAACTTAAAGAAAATTATTCTTTTATTCATGGCAGGAGCACAACTTTCCGCCTGCCATTCCCCGCAACCGAAAGAAACCGGTTTTGAATGGGGAGTAGTTCCGCAACACCCGGACTTATCGTGGGCCGACAGTGTAGGCAACCGCTACGAACCGAACAATAAAGTAGCTGTATCCGCTAACTCCTTCGGAGCGGTAGCCGACAGTTCCATACTAAGTACGGATGCGATCCAAAAGGCCATCGATCATTGCGCCGCTGCCGGCGGAGGCACGGTTACATTAGAACCGGGATACTATCAAACCGGAGCCTTATTTGTTAAAAGCGGAGTTAATTTTAAAATAGACAAAGGAGTCACCTTGCTTGCCAGCACCGATATCCATAACTATCCGGAATTCCGTTCACGCATTGCAGGCATAGAAATGGTATGGCCGGCGGCTGTCATAAATGTTGTCAACGAAAAGAACGCTTCCATAAGTGGAAAAGGAACTATCGATTGCCGGGGGAATGATTTTTGGGACAGATATTGGAACATGCGGAAAGAATATGAGGCGAAAGGACTGCGATGGATTGTGGATTATGACTGTAAGCGAGTACGCGGTATTCTCGTAGAACGCAGCACAGATATTTCACTGAGTGATTTCACGCTGATGCGTACCGGATTCTGGGGATGCCAGATTCTTTACTCCGACCATTGCACCGTTGATGGCCTGGTAATTAATAATAATGTAGGCGGACACGGCCCCAGCACAGACGGAATAGATATCGACTCGTCGACCAATATATTGATAGAGAACTGTCTGGTAGACTGTAATGACGATAACATCTGCATCAAAGCCGGAAGAGATGCCGATGGGTTACGGGTAAACCGACCCACTGAGAATGTGGTGATCAGAAACTGTACCGCCCGCAAAGGAGGAGGACTTATTGTCTGCGGTAGCGAAACCGCCGGTAGCATACGCAATGTCTTGGGATATGACCTGAAAGCGGAAGGCACTTCTACGGTATTGCGGTTGAAAAGCGCCATGACACGTGGAGGAACCATTGAAAATATCTATGTAACCCGCGTTGAGGCTACGGGAAACCGAAATGTCTTGTCAGCCGACCTGAACTGGAATCCGTCATATAGTTACAGCAAACTGCCGGAAGCTTACAAGTACGACGAAATACCCGAGCATTGGAAAGTAATGCTTACTCCGGTCGACCCGCCTGAAAAAGGATATCCTCACTTCCGTAATATCTACTTATCGCAGGTAAAAGCAGCCGATGTGGAAGAATTTATACATGCTTCGGGATGGAATGATTCTCTCCGACTCGAGAACTTCTATCTTTATGATATAGAAACTCAGGCTAAACGGGCAGGAAAGATTTCCTTAACGCGGAATTTTAACTTGACTAATACCAAACTCAACATTGATGACAAACAGCCTGTCAGTCTGGAAAAGAATGTTGATGATAACATCAGTTTAGAATATATTCGAAACACTGATACCCAATTAGTTGAAAACAAAGTTCATTAATCCATATCTCTCAAGTTGGACTTACAAGAAAAGGAGCTATCCAAAAAGTCAAAAATGAATGAGCTAAAGTTATAGATTCTAACTAAATAGATAAAAAGCGCCACTTTATCCTATGAAAATCAGGTGTAAAGTGGCACTTTTTTCTATACTTGCGCCCTGTCAATTCTAAATTAGACGTTTTAATCTAAACTTTCAGACTTTTTGGACAGCACCTTTTCTTGTAATCCTCAAATTGGCAAAGGCTTTATCCCAGGAACAAAATCCCAAGCCATACATATATTAGCATAGAAAACAAACGTTTCCAATTTGTGAGTTAAACTCTTCATTCCTTTTCTTGATAATTCAAAAAGTAATTTTGCATACAATAAATAATTTGTTCTTTTGTCCCCACATACACCCACTGTTCCGAGACAAAGTCAAGGTATGTGTATAACTAATAACGTCAATGCTCCTAGCATTATGAATTACGCGGATAACTAATAATGCTAGAAAGCGTAACTAATTGTTTATTTTGAGACACCGAAAAAGAGCCGTATCAGCATAATTACTGCTTCTACGGCTCTTTGTTTTTAACTAGCCCGATATCCGGAAGAATATGATCCCGGATTCAGGCTTCGGGCTTCTGCTTTCCTACCTTATTGTTTAACTTTGAAAACCAATACCTCCCCAGCCCGAGTGGGACAATCATATAAATAAACCTTACGTAAATCGTTTCCCTTCAAAGGAGCTTTTTCACTAATCATGGGACGCGCAATATGTTGTTGCACAAACAACGGATTTTCATTAGGCTCTCCTTCCCTTACATTCCTCAGATTTCCTTGGGGAAAAACCAACGGATCGTATGAACGGAGCCGCAAATTGCCTCCTATGGTCGATTGAATAGTAACTTCTTCCAAATGACCTTCTTTCCAAGTCATTTTTTCAATGATGAAACCACCTCGGGCACGTAATCCTTCCACCGAACCCTGTTTCCATTCACCGGGCAAAGAAGGCAACAGGTGCACTGCACCATCATGACTTTGTAACAGCATCTCTGCAATACCCGCGGTGCAACCGAAATTACCGTCAATCTGGAAAGGCGGATGCGCATCGAACAGATTGGGGTAAGTACCGCCTCCCTGTCCTTTCTGTACCTCCGGACTTACATAAGTCAATTGATTTTTAATAAGTTTGTAGGCATGATCGCCATCAAGCATACGCGCCCAAAAACAGACTTTCCATCCCATAGACCAACCCGTTGAGGGGTCTCCACGTTGAATCAGCGTATTGCGGGCAGCTTCAAAAAGAACCGGCGAGCGATACGGTGAAATCTGATATCCCGGATACAATCCCCAAAGATGGGAAATATGTCGATGATGGTCATCCGGGGAATCCCAATCTTCGAACCACTCCTGCAACTGTCCATATTGTCCCACCTGCATGGGAGGCAACTGTTTCTTCATCGTTTGCAATGTGTCGCAGAACTGTCTGTCTTTTTCCAATACGTTTGCAGCTTCACAGGTATTGGAAAACAGGTCGAATACCAACTGGTTATCCATAGTAATGCCGGCAAACAAGTTACTTTTCTTCTTTATCCAACGAGGTGAGTTTTCGGGAGAATTAGAGGGGGTAACCACCAGATACCCTGTATTTGGGTCGCGTACCAGAAAATCTACAAAAAACTCCGAAGCGCTTTTCAGTATGGGGTAAACTTCTTTCAGATACTCTTTATCTCCGGAGTAAAGATAACGATCCCACAAATGCTGGCACATCCAGGCGTTTGCTACCGGCCACGGCCCGCAATAGGCGCGATCTACGGCTCCCGTCATTCGCCAAAGATCCGTATTATGATGCAAGACCCATCCCCGACAACCATACATCTCTCGAGCAGCTTCCCGACCATTTTCGCTCAACTCGCGAACCATCCGCAAAAACGGCTGATGTAATTCGGGCAAATTCGTTACTTCAGCAGGCCAGTAATTCATTTCCGCATTAATGTTGGTTGTATAATTACAACACCAGGCGGGATTGGTTTTCGCATTCCATTTACCTTGTAGGTTAGCGGGCTGGCAACCGGGTTGGGAACTGGAAATAAGCAAGTAACGTCCGAATTGGAAATAAAGGGCAATAAGATGAGGATCGTAGGAAGAAGCAAATTCCTTAATACGCTGATCCATGGGTTTCTCAGTCTGTTCCGTCACACCCAAGTCAAATCTCACCCGGTCATATTGTTGTCTGTAAACTGCCGTATGTGCCTCTTTGGCTTTTTGATAGTTCTTTGAGGCATTCTTTAAATATTGTGCATTCCGTTGATACGGGTCCGCGGATATATCTTTATAATTAACGAAATTAGTGGCCATTGAAATGTATAAAGTAAGTTCACTGGCTCCTTTCACACTCAATAAAGTGTCTCCCGCAACGATTTCACCTCCTTTGTTTTTTAGTTCCATATCGGCACAATAACGGACTTTACCCGGAAAAAACTTACTTCCATCCGTAGTTCCTTCCAAACGAAGACCTTTTCTACCTAAAACACTACGTGCGGGATTCTTCATTGGCGTATGAAAAAACAGATCACAGTTTATCGCTTTCGGATGAGACGCCCGGATACGGATAATTATTAATTGATCGGTAAACGATGCAAACGCCTCTTGCGTGAATTCCACGCCGTCTACTTTGTAACGGGTGGTGGTTACAGCTTTGTCAATATCCAGTTCCCGATAATAATCAGTCACCTGTCGGTTACCCTGATAACGGATATTCAAACTACCCACTGTTTGATAAGGCATCTCGTTACCTACCTGCGATAATATCTTGGTAGCAGCCATCTCTTGAGCTTCCGCATATTTTCCCTCGAAAATCAATTGGCGAATCTGCGGCAAAGCTGCACGAGCCTCCTTATTATAATTCTGATAAGGCGAACCTGCCGACACGGTTTCTTCATTCAATTGAAATACCTCATGTTGCGGATCTCCAAACACCATAGCGGCAATACGTCCGTTACCTATTGGAAGCGCTTCTTCCCAAAAACAGGCAGGACGGTCATACCAGATTTTATAAGGAACGACCTGTGAAAGTGCCTCTTCCGCACCTATAAAGAGGAAAATAAACAGTAGTAGAAAATGGGATGTTTTCATTATGTTTTTCATATTATTGGTTATTGAGTCACAAATATACACATAAAGCCTCGTCCGGCACGTGTAAAAATCATTCGTTTTATTATAATTTTTCGCCAAACTACCGGATTATGAATTGTATGGCATTTTCCGCCAACCAAGCTATCATACTTATGGTAAAAGTAGAAGGAAATCATGGAACAATAGAAGTTTGGTAAGAAAGCCTCCTATCATTGCCGGTGAACTAAGTACATGCAGGGAAGAGTACAGATGAGTGGAAATCGTCTAAAAGTGTGGTGTAAAAACAAAAGAAGGGGAATCTCTCGATCCCCAATCTTCCTTAACCTTAAATCTAATACCATGAAAAACACGTTGCAAAGATATACATTTATATGTTATGCAACATATAATCGATAGAAAAAGAACTAAGGATTAACAATATTTAAATTTACAATCTATCTTCATTCAACATACAACACCAATCCTTTCAGATACTCTCCCTCCGGATGATATATATTTACCGGGTGATCTGCGGGCTGGGTCAACTGATGCAAAATGCGGACACTTCTTCCCGACATAGCTGCAGCAGTAAACACTGCCGTACGGAAATTATCTTTTGTTACCACTTGCGAACAGGAAAAAGTAAACAGGATACCACCCGGTTTAATCTTTTCAAAAGCTTTGGCATTCAGCTTCCGATATCCTTGCAAAGCATTACGCAAAGCATCTTTGTGTTTGGCAAAAGCCGGCGGATCCAGAATAATTAAATCATATTGGTCGCCCATACGATCCAAATATTTGAAAGCGTCTTCCGCATACGCTGCATGGCGCATATCACCCGGAAAGTTCAATTCTACATTCTGATTAGTCAGATCAATGGCTTTAGAAGAACTGTCAACCGAATGCACTAATTTAGCTCCGCCTCTCATGGCATAAAAAGAAAAGCCTCCCGTATAACAGAACATATTCAAAACCGTACGGTCTTTGGCATACTTCTCTAATAAGGAACGATTCTCGCGCTGGTCTACAAAGAAACCGGTCTTCTGCCCTTTCAGCCAGTCTACATGAAACTTCAAACCGTATTCCATCGCCACATTATCCGCACTGCCACCTTTAATAAAACCGTTTTCGGGTCCAAGCTCCGCTTTATACGGCAAGGTCGTTTCCGATTTGTAATAGATGTTTTCAATGGTATCACCCATTACTTCAGAAAGCGCTTCGGCAATCTCCATCCGACAAACATGCATACCTGCCGAATGAGCCTGCATAACTGCGGTTTTTCCATAAATATCAATAACCAGTCCGGGAAGATTATCCCCTTCGCCATGTACCAAACGATATGTATTATTGATAGGATTGGTAGCCACGCCAATGCTTTTCCTTAAATCGTAAGCAACAGCCAATTTATGTTTCCAAAAACCCTTATCTACAAGTTCGTCACAAAAGGTCAATACCCTGACAGCAATGCTACCTATCTGGAAATGTCCCAAAGCGATAAACTCTTTTCCGGCGGTATATACTTTCACTATATCACCCTCCTCCGGTTCACCCTCAATATGATGAATCGCTCCGGAAAATATCCAAGGATGAAAACGCTTCAACGACTCTTCTTTCCCTGATTTAAGAAACACTTTCCTATATTCCATATTCGTCCTTTTCTATTATTTCAATCTTCTTTTCTTCTAATTGATAATCCCCTGTCTGTTGCAACTCTTCCATATAACGATATATCCTCAGGCAAGCCCAAGCATCGGTTGCGGCATATTGTTTTTGTTTATCATTCAATACCTCCGCTTCCCAATTACTCAAACGCTGATTTTTGGAAATACGCCGGCCAAACAAGATGGCGTATATTTTCTGCAAACTTTGGTCTTCAATTCCAAACTTACTCACATAATCCTGAAGTTCGATAAACTCACCCGGTTGAAAATTCGAACGCTTATGCAGTGCCCCGAAATCATCTCTGAGAGAGAGACCTATCTTCATCACATTTTTATCTTCAAGGAAACGTTGTACTGAGTCAGGAAAACCGATATAATTCAAACGAAACAAGAAACAAACTTCCTCGGTGGATACTTGCAAAAGAGCAACTTTATAACTCCTTCCGCTTACAAAAGAAGGGCGAGTTTCTGTATCAACACCCACCATTTTTTGTGTCAGAAGAAAATCAACCGCCTTCTCTGCATCGGCCACTGTCTGAACTGTAACAATCCGCCCTTCGAAAGCCACAATGGGCAAAGTACTGATTTCAGCCTTAGATATGGTGCGTTTAATCAACTTACTCATCCTTCATATCCTCCATATCCTCATCCAAATCCTCATCCGAACGGTTATACTTCACATCATGTAAAGCCCGCATGGTATTCACCAATGTTTGTCCCCAATACAAAGCGAAATTCTCCTTGCAAATAGCCAAAGAATCATTCATTGTTTCGTCAAATCCTAACTGAAACACACTTACAAAATTCTTAATATCTTGATAAATATCGGCCAAATCTTCGGAAATATTCTTCTTTATAGGAGTATCACTATATACCATATCCTGCAAAAATACTTCCAGATAGTCATCCTTCCCTCCCATTATATTAGCTAAGGTAAGACGTATCACTTCATAATCATCTTCCGTAACAAAGGTTTCCGGTGCATTATCATTCAGTATTTCACAAGAAGGTAACATCGAAGCTTTAATATAAAGCAACGGAAGTATTTTAAGAGCCGTATCGACAAAATCGTTACGTTTTCGTAACTCTGCGCGTTCTAAGAAAGCGCAAAACTCAGCAGCTACGGTAACAAACTCCACCGTATTTCTGTCGAAAATGACTTGAGATTTATTTTCCATAAATGTTATTTTAGGCAGGCAAAGTTATGAAAAAAGCCGATAAATAGGATATTTATTTATGTTTTTCAAGTATATTTGCCGGACAAACGCTAATTATTGTCTCATGGCTAAAAAGAAATTAAATAAAGAGCCGCAAAAAAGAACGGCTTCATACCATAAACTCACCGGATTTATTAAAAACGAAACTTTATCCTTTATTATCGGGCTATTATGTGTAATTATAGCCGTCTACATGTTATTGGCTTTCACTTCGTTCTTTTTTACAGGAGCAGCCGACCAAAGCATCCTGGAAAATCCTCAATCGGGAGAACTTGTTTCTACAAACAACCATATACAAAATTATGCAGGAGCACGTGGCGCCCAAGTTGCTGAATACCTCATTAATGGCTGTTTTGGTATTCCTGCTTATTTCATTGCTGTTTTTTTAGGGGTTGCCGGACTAAAACTGATGAAAGCTTATAATTTTCGCCTGTGGAAATGGTTCCTTGGTTGTTCCGTATTGCTTATCTGGGGATCTATTTTCTTAGGGTTTATATTCGAAGGGACTTTCGGAAACAGCTTCTGCTATCCCGGCGGACTCCACGGGCATAATGTAAGTGAATGGATTGTTTCTCAAATCGGAGCAACAGGCTTGGCATTGTTACTTCTTGTTACAGCCATTCTATTTTGTATCTTCCTCAGTTCCGAAACTATTCATGTCATCCGCAAAGCGCTGCATCCGAATATAAAACGCAAAGAAAATACGAAAAAAGAAGATGTTATTCCATCTGATATAAATGAACCAGAGAATACGCAAAACGTAAACGCATATGCTGATCCTCAGCCTCTGACTGTAAATTTACCATTAGAAGAAATACCTTACGAAAAAACATCGGAAAAAGAAAATGGAAATGAAGAGGAAGAGACATTGGAAAATATGGAAACAAAAGAAGAATTTGAAGAGAGAAGATTAACTCCTCCTTTTACTCCTCAAAAAGATGAAACGATATTGGAAACTCCCAATCAAGAGATTACCGTCACTATAGGTGGAACGGAAGAAGATGAAACAACAGAACCTATAGAACCTTATAATCCGAAACTGGATTTAGAGAACTATCATTATCCAACTATCGAATTATTAAAGAAATACGAAGATAACACTCCGTCTATTGATATGGCTGAACAAACAGCCAACAAGAATCGTATCATAGAGGTATTACGTAGCTTTAATGTTGAAATATCTTCCATTAATGCTACGGTAGGACCGACTATCACTTTATACGAAATTACACCGGCACAAGGTGTACGTATCGCTAAAATACGAAATCTTGAAAACGATATAGCATTAAGTCTGGCAGCCGAAGGAATTCGTATTATCGCACCTATTCCGGGAAAGGGAACTATCGGTATCGAAGTCCCAAACGCACGGAAGAAAATAGTTCCAATGCGAGATATCATTACCAGTAAGAAATTTCAGGAATCAACGCTCGAGTTGCCTTTAGCTTTAGGAAAAACCATCACCAACGAAGTATTTATGGTGGACTTGGCTAAAGCGCCGCATATGCTGGTTGCCGGTGCTACCGGTATGGGTAAGTCTGTAGGATTAAATGCTATTGTAACTTCCTTGTTATACAAAAAGCACCCGGCAGAACTTAAATTTGTCATTATAGACCCGAAGAAAGTGGAATTTGCAATTTACGCTCCCATAGAACGACATTTTCTGGCCAAACTTCCAGACGACAACGACGCCATTATCACCGATGTGTCAAAAGTGGTACAAACCCTAAATTCTTTATGTAAAGAAATGGACACCCGCTATGATTTACTTAAGTTGGCTGGTTGCCGAAACCTGAAAGAATATAACGCCAAATTTATTGCTCGACAATTAAATCCGAATAAAGGACATAAATACATGCCCTATATCGTTGTGATAATCGATGAGTTCGGTGATTTGATTATGACAGCCGGAAAAGAGATTGAATTGCCTATTTGCCGCATTGCCCAACTGGCCCGGGCTGTAGGTATTCATGCCATTATCGCTACCCAACGACCAACGACCAACATCATTACCGGAGCTATTAAGGCAAACTTCCCGGCACGTGTAGCATTCCGTGTGGCAGCAATGATTGACTCCCGTACAATTCTCGATCGTTCCGGTGCACAACAGCTAATAGGGAAAGGGGATATGCTATATTTACAAGGTAGTGATCCGGTACGAGTACAATGTGCATTCGTTGATACACCCGAAGTGGAACGCATTGCCGATTACATCAGCCATCAACAAGGATATACATCTGCTTTTGCTTTACCAGAACCTGATGTTTCAGAAGATGGAGACAGTAATGTCGGCGAAGTAGACATGAAACATCTTGATCCGATGTTTGAAGATGCAGCCCGATTGGTAATCATTCATCAACAAGGCTCAACCTCTTTGATACAACGCAAATTTGCGATTGGTTATAACCGAGCCGGACGTATTATGGACCAATTGGAAAAAGCAGGGATAGTAGGACCGGCGCAAGGAAGCAAAGCACGTGAAGTTCTTTGCATGGACGAAACGGACTTGGAGATGAGATTAAGTAATTTACAATAATATATATTATAAGGTACACACATGAAAACAAAATATATAGTTTTATATATAGTTTTATTGTCTCATATCACATTGTTTGCACAAAAAGAACAACGTGCTAAAGAGATACTGGACATAACCTCGTCCACCCTGTCGAAAGACAGTGGAATAAAAGCCACTTTTCTTTTAAAGAACTTTCGCCGGAATAAGCTATCCGGAGAGACCAGAGGTTCTATTTCCTTAAAAGGAAATCGTTTCATTCTTGAAACTCCCGGAACAACTACTTGGTTTAACGGACAAACGCAATGGACTTATATTGTCGAAAATGAAGAAATTAATGTAAGTACTCCTACCGAAGAGGAATTACAAAGTATTAATCCCTATTCGTTTATTAACTTGTACAAAAAGGGATTCACATATAAATTAAACGGTACAATTCTATACAAGGGTAAAAATGTGTATAAGTTAATGCTTCTGCCCAAAAACAAAAAACAAGACATATCATTAATAGAATTATTCGTGGAACAAAACAGTTATCAGCCTGTTTTTATCCGAGTTCATTCCCAACAAGGAGATGAAATGCAAGTCGATATCCTCTCTTACCGTAATAAACAAAACTTGTCGGACAGTAGTTTTACGTTAGACCCAAAACGATATCCCCACGCTGAAATAATCGATTTAAGATAATTAACCCCTAAAAACCAGAAACTATGAGTAATGAAAGAGTAAGATGTTTAATCATCGGTTCAGGACCTGCCGGTTATACAGCCGCTATCTATACCGGACGGGCAAACTTGTCACCAGTTTTATACGAAGGTATTCAACCTGGCGGACAACTGACTATTACCACGGAAGTAGAAAACTTTCCAGGTTATCCGGAAGGTATCGGTGGAACAGAACTAATGGAAGATTTGCGTAAACAAGCAGAACGTTTCGGAGTAGAAATCCGTACAGGAATAGCTACTGCTGCAGATTTAAGTCAAGCGCCCTACAAAATTACTATTGACAATGAAAAAGTAATTGAAGCGGACACACTAATCATCAGTACCGGAGCGACAGCCAAATATTTGGGACTGGAAGACGAGAAGAAATATGCCGGCATGGGTGTAAGTGCTTGTGCTACTTGTGACGGATTTTTTTACCGCAAAAAAGTAGTAGCTGTTGTTGGCGGCGGAGACACTGCATGCGAGGAAGCTACATATTTGGCAAGCTTGGCTTCCAAAGTATATCTGATAGTCCGTAAAAACTATCTGCGTGCTTCAAAAATTATGCAAGAAAGAATACTTAATAATCCGAAAATCGAAGTTTTGTTTGAGCATAATGCAGTAGGACTTTACGGAGAAAACGGAGTGGAAGGTGTACATTTGGTAAAAAGAATGGGGCAGCCCGATGAAGAACGTTATGATGTTGCTATCGATGGTTTCTTCCTTGCTATCGGGCATAAACCAAATTCTGATATCTTCAAGCCCTACTTGGATATGGATGAAACAGGCTATATTATAACGGAAGGAGCTACTCCCCGTACGAAAATCCCTGGTGTTTTTGCAGCCGGCGATGTAGCCGATCCACATTATCGTCAGGCCATTACAGCTGCTGCAAGTGGTTGTAAAGCCGCTATCGAAGCAGAACGCTATTTGATAGAACACAATTTATAATGTAAAGGAAATAATACTCACTTCGCTCGTGAGGGGAGGTAAAGAAAAATAAAGAAGCTATAAATTCTGCTGAATGATTGTTTTATTTTTATAATGCTTTTTCATCGGAACTTATTTTCTTTCTGATCATTTCTCCGAACCCAACGAGCAAAGTGAGTAAAATCCTTATTTAAACTTTTAAGTTTTTTGCCTCACCTAGCGAGTGAAATGAGCGATAATTCCTAACGGAATAAGCCCCCTTCAATGAACGAAGCGAATAATATAACTCTTTTAATTTCCAACAAATGCTATATTGGGAACTACGACGACACCAAAAACTGGCAAATAAAAGACATCCGATGTTCGACAAGAATCGGTTTGCTAAAATATTTACTTATCTTTTCGTTGGCATATGGATGGTTTATCTTTTATTCATCGGCCTATTCCTCCCCACAATCCTCCAGACTACTTATCCAGGCATTGCTCCATATCACCTGTTCAACCAAGGTTTATTTTACTTTCTCGCACTTGATTTCTTTCTTCGCTTTCTGTTTCAAAAGATTCCAGTGCAAGAAATCAAACCTTACATATTGTTTCCTATCAAAAGAAAGCAACTAATCCGTTTCTTTCTAATTCGTTCGGGTTTAAGTCTTTATAATCTTTTCTGGTTTGCCCTGCTCATTCCATTGGCTTTCACCGGAATTTTTAAATATCATGGAATAACAGGTGTGTCGGGATTCCTAATCGGTTGTTGGGGATTGTTTCTTATCAATAATTATTGGTATTTATTATGCAGGACTTTAATTAACGAACGGCTACTCTTTCTGTTCTTACCAACATTAGTATATGGAGGATACATCGCAATCGATTTGTTATTTCCCGAAAGTAAAATAAACCATTTTACCATGACTTTAGGTGAAGGTTTTATTTTATGGAACCCTCTATACTGGATATTTCTTCTATTCATTATAGCCCTATTGTTTAGGGTTAATCTCGGTATGCAACAGCATTATATATATAAAGAGCTAGCCAAAGTAGACCATGCACGATTAAAGCATATTTTCGAATATAAATTTCTGGATCGTTGGGGAGAAATAGGAGAGTATATCCGTTTAGAAATTAAATTGCGCAGCCGGAATAAAGCTGTACGCACTCAATTCCGCAACGGACTTATATTCATGTTTTTCTTTTCTATGGTACTTAGTTTCTCTTCCATATACGATAGCGGATTCATGAAAAATTTTATCTGCATTTATAATTTTGCTGTATTAGGAGTGATGACACTCGTTCACATCATGAACGTAGAAGGCAATTATCTGGATGGGCTGATTAGTCGGAAGGAGTCTATCTTATCCTTATTAAAAGCTAAATATTACTTCAATACAGCACTGCTAATTATTCCATTTCTGTTATGTATTCCGGCAATCTTAAACGAAAAGATTACTCTCTTAACATCCCTTACTTATTTATTCATGACCTCAGGTCCTTTATATGCTATGCTTTTCCAACTGGCAGTGTATAACAACCGGACATTTCCTCTCAACACACAAGTAACAGGCAGAAATACTGCAGGAAGTTCATATCAAAGTTTGATTACTGCCGTAGCTTTCTTCATTCCCATTCTGCTGAATAATTTTTTCTGTTGGATGTGGGGAGAAACAATCGGGCAGACCATCTTATTAACAATAGGTATTACCCTGACCCTGGCCCATAACTGGTGGTTGCAAAATATATACAAACGTTTCATGAAGAGAAGATATATTAATATGGATAGATTCAGAAGTACCCGATAAATAGAAAAAATATGAATATAACTATTAATCATTTACAGAAAGCATTTGGTCGCAAAATAGCGGTTGATATAGAAAATTATTTTATACCAAAAGGAGAAATAGTAGGACTGGTTGGAAATAATGGAGCCGGAAAAACCACTTTGTTTCGCTTAATACTTGATTTATTAAAAGCAGACCAAGGATATGTTGAAATAGCAGGCATTCGTGTAAGCCAAAGCGAGGAATGGAAAAAATTTGTGGGAGCTTATATAGACAACAGTTTTCTCATAAATTACCTCACCCCAACAGAATTTTTCTATTTTGTAGGAAGAATGTATGGCCTAAATAAAGAATACATAGACAAACGTCTTAAGTTATTCGAACGTTTCATGAACGGAGAGATACTTGATGAAAAGAAACTTATCCGAAATTTTTCTGCCGGAAACCAACAAAAAATAGGTATCATTGCAGCCATGCTCCATCAACCGGCCATATTAATTCTGGACGAACCCTTCAACTTTCTTGACCCAAGTTCACAATCCTTTATCAAACATTTGCTGCAAAATTATAATAAAGAAACCGGTGCTACGATACTCATATCAAGTCATAATTTAAACCATACCACAGATATCTGCCATCGCATAGCATTACTTGAAAATGGCCGTATTATAAGCGATCTTATTAATGAGGACCATTCTGCAGAACAAGAATTGGAAAACTATTTTAATATAAAAGAATGAAACCGAAACTAATTTATATAACGGGAATCTTATTGCTTCTGACTTCATGCCGAAGTAGCCTCCCATCCTACAATTATAAAGAACTGGCACGCGCAGGTATCACACTTGGGATAGATATTGATTTGAACGATTACCACAAATTATATATAGAATCTGCGAACTGGATAGGTTCACCATATCGACATGGAGGAAACAGCAAACACGGCACGGACTGTTCCGGGCTTACCAGCTCGCTATACAAGAAAGTATACCATATAAAACTTCCCCGTAGCACAAACGAGCAAATAAAAGTATGCCACCGAATTAAAAAAAACGCTTTAAAAGAAGGTGACTTAGTATTTTTTCATGGAACACATTCAAAACGTAAACCTACGCATGTAGGTATTTATCTAAAAGATGGAAATTTTATTCATGCAAGCAATTCACACGGAGTTATTGTAAGTAACCTAAATGAAAACTATTATCATAAATATTGGCTTTCAGGTGGAAGAATCAATAGAAAAAAACGTTTGCACATGTAATTTTATTCTCCAAAATAAGATGCTATATCTTTTTTTGTACTTATATTTGCAGCCACAACGTAAGGACATTACGTCGCAATATTTATTGTAAGAAAAAAGCATTGGCTTTTTATTCTTGTTAAAGGGAACCTCGAACATTTTACTTTGTAGTACAAGAAGAAAAAGAGAATGCCCATCACTTTTAGTATATAATAATTCAAATAATTATATATCATCTAAAAGTGTGGGATATTTCTTTTAACCATATTACAACAAAAACATTTCGACGAGTCCTCTCTTCTATGAATAGATAGAAATGCTCACACTTATTTTTATTTTTGTCCGTTGTCCTCAATCAAAATTTCGGTATAGACCATTAAACAAGATTTAAAGCATGAAAAAGGTTCTTTACTTTTTTATATTGGGCTTGCTTACAGCAAGTTGCCATCAAAGGCCCCAAAATAATAAAAAAGGATATCCTTATCTCATATATGAGCTTAGAAATACAGAGCATTGTGGATATAAAATAGATCTTTTAGGAATTATTCCGGTTGACCAATCATTAGAACGATTAAAAAGAAAAGATGTGAACCTTTGGCTTAAACCTGATGAATACGCCCAAATGTACGATATGCTTATTTATAAACCCTATGGAACCGTACGAGATACGTTTGTCGTATTTTTTACCGACGAGGAAGATAATCCTTGTTATTTCGAAAATCTTCGGTTAATTCATCGCCGTAGTGCCACCATTATAGAAGAAGGTATACGAATGAGCCGTAGTGGATATCGGGAAAATGAAAACTAACCCTTCCTTAAAGAATCCCGGGATATAGATTTTATCAAAATAAATACTCTAAAGATTTTGTCAATCTACAATAAAATCGTAAATTTGCAGCCAATTTAGTTCGTTAAGGTTTGAAGAAGTAATTTTAAGCGATTAAAGTTCACCTTGCGAAGAAACCGTTTAATATAAAAATAACATGTACGTAATCGTAGAAATTAACGGACAACAGTTCAAAGCTGAAGAAGGCAAGAAATTATTTGTACATCACATTCAAGAAGCTGAAAGCGGTGCAACTGTTGAGTTTGAGAAAGTTTTATTAGTAGACAACAACGGTACTATAACCGTAGGAGCTCCTACTGTAGAGGGCGCAAAAGTAGTATGCGAGGTAGTTTCTCCCCTTGTAAAAGGTGATAAAGTATTAGTATTCCACAAAAAGAGAAGAAAAGGCTACAGAAAGTTGAACGGACATCGTCAACAATTTACAGAGTTAACTATTAAACAAGTTATTGCTTAATCAATTAAAATTTAAAAGAAATGGCACATAAAAAAGGTGTAGGTAGTTCTAAGAACGGCCGTGAATCAGCAAGCAAAAGATTAGGCGTAAAGATATTCGGTGGACAGGCTTGTAAAGCTGGTAACATCATTGTTCGTCAAAGAGGAACAGCTCATCATCCGGGTGAAAACATTGGTATGGGCAGTGACCACACTCTCTACGCATTAGTTGACGGAACTGTATGTTTCAAAAAAGGACGCTTAGACAGAAGCTATGTTTCTGTAATTCCTGCGACAACTGAAGCATAATCAAGTTTCATAAATGTAATATACAAAAAGCTCTTCCTCTATAGTGAAGAGCTTTTTTGTTATATATCCACTTACTTTTTTCAGATTATGTAGTTTATAAAGAAAGTATCTTTAAGCAAGATACCTTATCAACAACTTAACTTTCAAACTACCAAGTGACATATCTATTTCTTCGTTTTCCTGGAACATTTTTGCTGTGTCTTTCATCTTTTCTTTCAAGTACTGATTTTTTTAATTTCCCCAAATATAGTTTCTTCTCTCCACGCCTCTTATCCTCTTTCTAAAATAATATATCTTCTTACTCCACATATTACATCCTTCATACAAATACAGCAGAACATTAACATGAAATGTTTTTACAGATCTATTTTAACAATAAGGAATATAAGCCTAACTATAACAAAATACACAAACAATGCCCTATATAATTTCCAAAATACTATAACTGAATAAAAGAATAGCGTAGAGAAATTCATTATAATTGAAATGAAAGCATTTCATATTCATTGAAAACAATTTTCTTCAGACTCTTATGATAAGGTATTCGTTTTTTCTCTATCTTTGCCAATTATAAAGAAAGTTTAAAACGATTAAAGTATATGCTTACTATCAAACAAATCACAGAAAATACGGATGAAGTAATCCGTGGTCTGGAAAAAAAGCACTTCAAAGACGCCCAACAAGTTATTGCGCAAGTTATTGAATTGAACAACAAACGTCGCAGCGCACAAAACTCATTAGATAAGAACCTTGCAGAGGTTAACTCGCTTTCCAAAACAATAGGTTCATTCATGAAAGAAGGAAAAAAAGAAGAAGCGGAGAAAGCAAAAGCCCGTGTAGCAGAATTGAAAGAAAGCAACAAATCATTGCAGGAAAACATGGATACTGCTACTGCTGATTTGCAAACCATTTTATATACTATTCCGAATGTTCCTTATGAAGAAGTTCCCGAAGGTTTCGGAGCTGAAGATAATGTAGTAGAAAAAATGGAAGGCGAAATTCCGGAACTTCCGGCTGACGCTCTCCCCCATTGGGAATTGGCAAAGAAATATGATTTGATAGATTTTGAACTTGGTGTGAAAATTACGGGTGCAGGATTTCCTGTATATAAAGGAAAAGGTGCCCGTCTACAACGTGCATTGATTAATTTCTTCCTCGATGAGGCCCGCAATGCAGGTTATCTAGAAATCATGCCTCCCACTGTGGTAAACCAGGCTTCAGGTTATGGTACAGGACAGCTCCCTGACAAAGAAGGACAGATGTACCATTGCAATCTGGATGACTTATATCTAATCCCTACGGCTGAAGTTCCTGTAACAAATATATATCGCGATGAAATATTGGATGAGAAAGATCTTCCTATTAAAAATTGTGCTTATACAGAATGTTTCCGCCGCGAAGCCGGTTCGTATGGAAAAGACGTACGCGGATTAAACCGGTTGCACGAATTTTCGAAAGTAGAGATCGTACGTATCGATACTCCCCAACATTCCAAAGAATCACATAAAGAGATGCTTTCGCATGTAGAGGGTCTATTACAGAAATTGGAACTTCCATTCCGTATCCTCCGGTTGTGTGGAGGAGATATGAGTTTCACCTCAGCTATCTGTTTCGACTTTGAAGTATATTCCGCCGCACAGAAACGTTGGTTGGAAGTAAGTTCGGTTTCCAACTTCGACAGTTATCAGGCCAATCGTTTAAAATGCCGCTATCGCACAGCAGACAAGAAAACTGAATTGTGCCATACCTTAAACGGTTCCGCTTTAGCTTTGCCGAGAATTGTTGCCGCTTTGTTAGAAAATAACCAAACTCCGGAAGGCATCAGAATTCCGAAAGCATTAGTACCTTATTGTGGTTTTGATATGATTAACTAATAATTATAGTTTTCATAATAATTTTTCGGAAGGGTATTGCAGAAATTCAAAGAGCTGCAATACCCTTTCTGCTCTACTAACCTCTTGAGATATTGGAAATATAAGAGAAGGTTACTATAATTTTAGAGAAGCTGATAAATTAATAAAGACAAAATAAGAAAATACAGATCTTTTATAAAGCAATTTCTAATAAAAGAAAAACTCAAGATTTTAAAGAAAGAAAAGTCCATCTTTTATTCTATAATAACGCTTTCGAAACACATTGTCAAATTATCTTCCCAAACGATAAGTAAAATAAATATCACAAAAGTGCAAATACCTAATTATATTCATAAAAGATCATTTTACTTTTTACTTAAAGAAGTTTCTCATATAAAAAGAAAGGTGTCATCTCTAAAGACGACACCCTCACACTAAAAACAAAATATTTTTTATTAAAGTGCACCTACTTCGTGCAAAGCAGCATTTGTTTTACGCACAGCCGCAGCACTGGCAGCGAACTTTGCTTTTTCCTCTTCATTCAAAGGCAATTCTACTATTTTTTCAATACCGTTCTTACCTAAGATTACAGGAACACCACAACAAATATCCGATTCACCATATTCACCTTCCAAATAAACTGAACAAGGAACCATTTTACATTGGTTATGAATAATCGATTCCACGACCATTGCACCCGCTGCACCCGGAGCATACCATGCAGAAGTTCCGAGTAACTTGGTCAGTGTAGCGCCTCCAACCATTGTAGCAGCAGCAACTTCGTTCAATTTCTCTTCCGAAAGAAAATTAGAAACCGGCATACCTTTATAAGTGGCAAAACGAGTCAAAGGAATCATAGTTGTATCGCCGTGTCCGCCGATTACCATACCTTCCACTTCATTCGCATTACAGCCTAATGCTTGAGACAAGAAATATTTGAAACGAGAACTATCCAAAGCACCACCCATACCGATGATTCTGTTCTTCGGCAATCCAAGTGATTTCAATGACAAATAAGTCATGGTATCCATCGGGTTAGAGATAACCACGATAATGGCATCCGGAGAATATTTCAAGATGTTTCCTGCAACTGATTTCACAATACCAGCGTTTACTCCGATCAATTCTTCACGAGTCATACCCGGCTTACGGGGAATTCCGGAAGTAATAACCACCACATCCGAGTTTGCTGTTTTTTCATAATCATTTGTACAACCTACAACGGTAGTGTCGAAGCCCAAGAGTTGAGCTGTCTGCATCATATCCATTGCTTTACCTTCAGAAACTCCTTCTTTAACGTCGAGCATTACTACTTCATCTGCTACTTCGTTAAAAGCAAGCACATTGGCGCATGTTGCACCCACATTACCCGCACCTACTACAGTTACTTTTGACATATTATTAATGTTTTAATGTTAGATAAATACCTATCTGTTCTTAAATTCCGAGCAAAGGTACAATCTTTTTTCTATTAAAGAAAAATTTCCATAATAATTTTCCTTATCCTATCCACAAAAAGCATTATTTTTGCGAGCGATATAACCAATACTTTAATTATTTGTTTTATGGAAAAGAAAAAAGGGCTTGTCATAGGCGCTATCATTATATTAGTTATAGGTTTGGGAGTACTGGCTTACCTTCTGTTACGCACCCAACAAGAAAACAAGGAAATGGCTCAGCTTTTCGAAATAGAAAAAGAAGAGATGGAAAACGAATATTCCCATTTTGCCAATCAGTATGACGAATTACAGATACAGATTAACAATGACTCTCTTTTCGAAAAACTGGAAAGCGAGAAATTAAAAACTCAACGATTACTGGAAGAATTGAGACAAGTGAAATCCACTAATGCTGCGGAAATCACCCGTTTGAAAAAAGAACTAAAGACGGTACGGGCGGTAATGAGAAGTTACATTTTACAAATAGACTCCTTAAACCGGATTAATGAAGCACTTACTACTGAAAACAAACAGGTGAAACAAAAGTACAACGAAGCGACCCGCCAAATCAGCAGTCTGGCAGAAGAAAAGAAAAACTTAAATGAGAAAGTAACATTGGCGGCCCAACTGGATGCCACCAACATACATATTACGCCTAAGAACAAACGCGGAAAGACTACAAAAAAGGTTAAGAATATCACCAAACTGGCTATTGATTTCACCATTGTAAAAAACATTACAGCTACGACCGGAGAACGGGTCTTATATATACGTATTACTAAACCGGGAAACGAAGTGCTGACAAAAAGTGCTTCCAACACATTCCCTTATGAAGACCAACAAATCGGCTATTCCATAAAAAAATACATTGAATATACGGGAGAAGAACAACAAGTTACCGTTTATTGGGATGTAGAAGAATTTCTCCAAGCGGGAACATACCATATTTATATCTTTGCCGACGGAAACATGATTGGTTCTCAATCTTTTGCTCTGAATTAAAGGTGTAAAAAAGTGCCTAAAAGAGCTGAAGCACCAAACCTTTTTAATAGAAAGTGTTTTATCTGTTTGTTAATAGAAGTTCATTATAACTATTCAACCTAATCAGATACAAACAAGCCAAAACATTTATATTCATGATAAAGCCTATATCACAAGATAAAGAGAAATACCCAATTTAAGGAACAACTTAATAAAGTTTTTTAGCTAAATAGATTTCCATTTCATAAAATACTTCTATATTTGCATTGTTGCTTATGCAACCACATACACGAACTTAAAAGAATATAGAACTATGAAGAAGAGTATCTGTTTCGTTTTGCTTGCTGGAATAATATCCGTGACTTCAGCTCAAACAATGCTCAGCCTCGACAGTTGCCGTGCACTAGCCCTCCAAAACAATAAAGAGCTCCGAATTGCCAAAGAAAAAATCAAAGCTGCTCATTACGAAAAAAAAGCTGCTTTCACCAACTATTTACCTAATTTTTCTGCTACAGGAACTTATTTACGCAACCAACGAGAAGTTTCCCTATTGAGCAATGAACAGAAAGAAGGGCTCTCAGGCATGGGAAGTACTCTCCAGCCTCAACTTCAAGCGGCTATACATCAAATAGGTTCCGCTAATCCTGATTTAGGACAACTTTTGGCTCCATTAGCCGCACTGGATCTGGCCTCCCCGCTTAATGCAGTAGGCACTTCATTAGTAAACGCACTTCGCACAGACACGCGCAATATGTTTGCCGGTGCCATCACACTTACACAACCCATCTATATGGGTGGAAAGATACGAGCATACAATAAAATTACCAACTATGCGGAGCAACTTTCCAAGACACAACATGAAACCAATGTACAAGAAGTAATTTTGAGTACGGATGAGGCTTATTGGCAAGTAATATCGCTCGTACATAAAAAGAAATTGGCGGAAAGTTTCCTAGAATTGGTTCAAAGGCTCGACAATGATATAGAGAAAATGATAAGAGAGGGAGTTGCCACCAAGGCAGACGGTCTCTCGGTTAAAGTAAAAGTCAATGAAGCCGAAATGACTCTGACCAAAGTTAACGATGGACTTAGTCTTGCCAAAATGGTTCTGTGCCAATTATGCGGTATCGACTTGACTACCCCTATTCAATTGGAAGATGAAGATTTAGATAATCTACCCATACTTCATACAGATGTAGAAAGCCATATAGAAACGGCTTATGAGAACCGTCCGGAAATCCGGAGCTTAGAACTGGCGACAGACATTTACAGGCAAAAAGTGAATGTAGTCCGATCCGAATATCTTCCGTCTATAGCCTTATTAGGAAACTATATCATGTCTAACCCTTCAGTGCTGAACGGGTTTGAGAAGAAATTCAAAGGGATGTGGAATGTAGGAGTAATGGTCAGTATTCCCCTATTCCATTGGGGAGAAGGCTCGTACAAGGTAAAAGCCGCTAAAGCTAATGCTCGGGCGGCACAGTTACAGTTAGACGAAATAAAGGAAAAGATAGAATTGCAGGTAAACCAAAGCAATTTTAAAGTAAACGAAGCTACAAAGAAATTGTCGATGGCAGAAAAGAATCTCGACAAAGCAAACGAGAATCTGCGCTATGCCAATTTGGGGTTCCGTGAAGGAGTAATTCCTACAAGTAATGTTTTGGAAGCTCAAACGGCTTGGTTATCAGCTCAGTCTGAAAAGATTGATGCACAAATTGACGTTAAGCTGACCGAAGTCTACTTAAAGAAAGCATTGGGAGTTTTAAGATAAACACTTCGAACGTAAGAAGTTGAGAAAGATAAGAAGGAATTGTTTCGTTCAAGATATAGCATAAAAAATAAAACATCGAATGAATAAGGGAGTAAAAGGAGCCATAGAATCTAACAGCCTCTTGTTCAGGCCTAAGAGTTAAAAGAGAAGAAAAGACTGAGGTATTGTTTTTTGTGTAGCTTGTCTGAAGTGAAAAAAGAAAAAGTTTTGAAAAAAGATATCCTTGTCCAAGTAATAAAGAAGATGAAGTAATAATGTGAAGTGAGAAAGAAGATGAAACAATAAATTAAGGTAAGGAAGTAAAGCAAAAAGTAAAATAAGGAAACTAAAAAAGATAAGGAAGTTAAAGCAACTAAGAAAGTTAAAGGAGTTAAAGAAAATAAAGAAGATAAAGGATTAAAAAAGCCACCGGTCTGTATGCAATAGGCTTAGGAGTTTAAACTTAATGATAATGATTGAATAAGTATTTTTATTAATTACACTATCTAACCCCGACAATCTTCGATAAAAGAAAGGCTCTTAACTTAATAAACTGTAGTAAAAAAGAAAAAGATTAATCTGTAAACATGCATATTAATCTGCATTGAAATAACAAATATAAAACACTATAACCATGGCAGAAAGATCACAACGCAGCAATATTTTGCTGGCATTGATTACCTTGACAGGAGTAGTCGTACTTGTAGCAGTTATCGGATTCTTTACGCTTGGAAAGAGTCCGGAGATTATACAGGGGCAAGCCGAAGTGAATGAATATCGTGTATCAAGCAAAGTTCCGGGACGAATTGTAGAATTCCGTGTAAAAGAGGGGCAGAAAGTAAATGCCGGCGATACGCTTGCCCTATTGGAAGCTCCCGACGTAATAGCCAAACTGGCACAAGCACAGGCTATGGAAGCTGCTGCCCAAGCACAAAGCAACAAAGCCCAAAGAGGAACACGAAGCGAACAACTTCAAGCAGCTTTCGAAATGTGGCAGAAGGCAAAAGCCGGACTTGATATTGCGGAGAAATCTTACCAACGAATCAACCGTCTGTACGAAGAGGGTGTCATGTCCGCACAAAAGCGGGATGAAGTATACGCCAATTATCAAGCCATGCAAGCTACGGAAAAGGCTGCCCGCTCACAATACGAAATGGCTAAGAATGGCGCACAAAAAGAAGACAAAGAGATGGCTGCCGCCCAAGTGGAAAGGGCAAAAGGCGCTGTGGAAGAAGTCAGTTCTTATATAAAAGAAACCGTGTTGATAGCTCAAACAGCCGGAGAAGTGACCGAGATATTTCCCAAAACGGGCGAATTGGTGGGTACTGGGGCCCCTATCATGAATGTAGCTATTATGGACGATATGTGGGTGACATTCAATGTACGGGAAGACCTGCTGAAAGGCTTGGGCATGGGAGAAGAGTTTACAGCTTTCGTGCCGGCGCTCGACAAAGATATCTCGCTAAAGGTCTATTACCAAAAAGACTTAGGAAGCTATGCTGCCTGGAAAGCAACGAAAACCACCGGACAATTCGATTTAAAGACATTTGAGGTACGTGCTGAACCCCTCCAACAAGTAACGGGTTTAAGGCCGGGAATGAGTGTGATTCTACATAAGAAATAATGATAAAAGGAACTATAAATAGAATCTACCTGTTGGTAAAGCGTGAACTCAAAGAAATGGGTTCCCGTCCGCTTTATTTGTTTTGCATAATCATTGCACCACTGTTCTGCTACATCTTCTTCACTACGTTGATGGGCAACGGACTGCCTACCGACATGCCCGTAGGGGTAGTGGATTTAGACAATACCGGAACAACCCGTAACATCATACGGAATCTGGATTCATTCCAACAAACGAAAATCACCGAATATTATCCATCCGTAACCGAAGCACGGGAAGCCATGCAAAGAGGGGAAATCTATGCATTTTACTATATCCCCGAAGGCACGACAGAAGAAGCTCTCTCGAGCAGACAACCTACGGTTTCATTCTATACCAATAACTCACTTCTGATTGCCGGTTCGCTACTATATAAAGACTTACGTACCATGTCGGAACTGGCAGGAGGAGCTGTAGGACGTGCAACGCTTTACGCCAAAGGAGCAACCGAAGAACAAGCTATGGCTTTTCTGCAACCCATCGTAATCGATACCCATGCGTTGAACAATCCGTGGCTCAACTACTCGGTATATCTTTGCAATACCATCCTGCCGGGTATCCTAATGCTACTCATATTTATGGTAACCATTTATTCCATTGGGTCGGAAGTAAAAAACGACACTGCCAAAATATGGATGCGTATTGCCAACAACAATCTCAATGTTGCCCTCACAGGCAAACTTCTTCCGCAAACGCTCTTGTTCTTCATTATGGCGGCATTTTATAATGTATACCTCTACGGCTATCTGCATTATCCGTGCAATAGCGGCATTCTGCCTATGTTATTGGCTGCTTTGCTGATGGTATTAGCCTCGCAGGCATTCGGCATTTTCTTATACGGGCTTCTCCCCTCCCTGCGCCTAGCCTTAAGTGCAGCATCCTTATGGGGAGTCGTTTCATTCTCCATCTCCGGATTTTCTTTTCCGGTAATGGCCATGAGTCCGGCTCTGCAGGCTTTAAGCAATCTGTTTCCGTTGCGTCATTATTTTCTCATTTATGTGAACCAGGCACTCAACGGTTATCCTATGTCCTACGCATGGATGTCTTATATGGCATTGCTCATCTTCATGATGCTGCCGCTTTTTATATTAAAGAGGTTACACAATGCCATCCTATATTACGAATACATGCCTTAATAAACAGAAAGCTATGAAGAAACGAACATTCAAACATAAAATTAGCCAAGGCATTAGCGACTTGTTTTATATCTGGCGGGAAGAACTGAAAAGTGTTTTCCGAGATCAAGGCGTACTGATTTTCTTCATCCTCGTTCCCTTGGCTTACCCTATTCTGTATGCCTTTATCTATACGAATGAAACCGTACGTGAGGTGCCGGTTGTAGCGGTAGACCTTTCTCACTCTACTCTAAGCAGAAAGTTTCTGCGTGATGCGGATGCCTCCCCCGACCTCCGTATTATGTCATATTGCGCCGATTTGGAAGAAGCCAAAGAGATAATGCGCCAAAAAGGAGCTTACGGAACCATTTATATACCCGAACATTTCAGCGACGATATTGCAAAAGGCGTACAAACCCAAGTGCAGATATATTGCGACATGAGCGGATTACTTTATTATAAAGCAATACTAAGTACCTGCACCGATGTTTCACTGGAAATGAATAAAAGAATTAAAATCTCCCGACTGGGCAATACTACCGACCGCCAGGATGAAGTGAGCACCCAACCTATTCTATACGAAAATGTGGCCTTGTTTAATCCGCAAAACGGATTCGCAAGTTTTCTGATTCCGGCCGTACTGATATTGATTATACAGCAAACTTTATTGCTGGGAATTGGCCTGTCTGCCGGAACCGCTCGGGAAAATAACCGTTTCAGGGATCTTATTCCGCTAAACAAACGGTATCACGGAACGTTGCGTATCGTATTAGGCAAATCATTGGTATATTTTATGATTTATCTGGTAATGGGAACTTATATTCTGTGCGCCGTACCCAAAATGTTCAGTTTGGTACAGATAGCGCAAGTGCATATTCTCTTTGCTTTCTTGATACCCTACTTATTGGCATGTATTTTCTTTGCCATGACAGCTTCCATCGCTATCCGCAACCGGGAAACGTGTATGCTTATTTTTGTCTTCACTTCTTTGCCTCTACTATTCATCAGCGGAATATCATGGCCCGGCGTTGCCATCCCGCCTTTCTGGAAATACTTTTCATGGTTGTTCCCGTCCACTTTCGGCATTAACGGATTTGTACGTATCAACAGCATGGGAGCGACCTTGCAAGAGGTACTTTTCGAATATCATGCATTATGGTTGCAAACCGGCATTTACTTCCTTACGACTTGTTGGGTATATCGACACCAAATCTTACTGAGCAGAAAGCATGCACTGGCTCGGTTGAAAGAAATGAAGAAAAAACAGAGAGAGGGAAAGAAATAAAGTAGCATCTCTTATTTACCCTATCGGAACTCCAACTTGAACTTTTAACTTTACAGGGGGGGGGGAATCTCTTAGTGTCAACCGTCCCACACGCAATAAGTTTGAAAGAAAGACATTACATGGCAATTGCTTGCTTTACTCGTGCGTCATTGTTGACTTCACGTATCCAATATAACAGGACACTGTTTATTCAACGAACTAAAAGTGTTTCCCTTCGTTCAAAAATTAAAGAAATAGGGCTGCCTCCTGTTTACTCTTGAGACAGCCCCGTTTCCATATTACAGATAATATTTATCCTAAAGATTAATAATTCTCAGCTTTTACCTGGAAGTAAGCCTGCGGATGAGCACATACCGGGCATACTTGAGGAGCGTCCTTACCAATTACGATATGACCGCAATTAGAACATTGCCACATAGCATCGCCTTCTTTTGAGAATACCATTTTGCCTTCAACATTTGCTAAAAGTTTGCGGTAACGCTCTTCGTGTTCTTTCTCGATAGCCGCTACTTGCTCGAACAGGTAAGCGATGTGATCGAAACCTTCTTCGCGGGCTTCTTTAGCGAAAGTAGCGTACATTTCTGTCCACTCATAGTTTTCGCCTTTTGCTGCATCCAAAAGATTTTCAGCTGTAGTGCCGATACCGTCATGCAACAATTTAAACCATATTTTAGCGTGTTCTTTCTCATTCTCGGCAGTTTCCAGAAATAAGTTCGCAATCTGAACATATCCGTCCTTTTTTGCTTGCGAAGCATAATACGTATATTTATTACGAGCCTCGGATTCACCTGCATACGCTGCCGCCAGGTTCTTTTCTGTTTTTGTTCCTTTTAAATTACTCATAGTCCTAAATTTTAATTAATAAGTTAGTTCACTAATATTCTTTCTTTTGCAAATATAGACTTTTATTTGGTTGTAAAATAGAAAATGAGACATCTTTTTGTACCTTTGCCCCGAATTAAATAATCTCCACTATGAAAGAATTCTTTAATATTCTGAAACGTTTCATTCCTCCTTACAAGAAATTCCTGGCACTTACTGTGCTCTTTAATATCCTGTCGGCCGTGCTCAATATATTCTCGTTTGCGCTGATAATTCCTATTCTGCAGATTCTGTTCAAGATACAGGAAGAAACATACCAGTTCATACCCTGGGATGCCGATATGGGATTCAAGGACATTTTTACCAACAACTTTTATTATTATGTAACCCGCCTCATCGAAACACAGGGAGCAAGCACCACCTTACTGATATTAGGGTTGTTTCTGGCTTTCATGACATTCCTCAAGACCGGAGCCTATTTCCTCTCTTCCGCTACCATCATTCCTATCCGTACGGGAGTGGTGAGGGATATACGCAACAAGCTGTATGGCAAGATATTGAATCTTCCTTTAGGATTCTTCTCAGAAGAACGGAAAGGAGACATTATCGCTCGCATGAGCGGGGATGTGCAGGAGATAGAAACATCTATCATGAGCTCGCTGGATATGCTGTTTAAAAATCCGATTCTTATCATCGCTTATTTCGCTACCCTCGTTGTAATCAGTTGGAAACTCACTCTTTTCACTATCGTCGTACTACCTGTTATGGGGTGGTTTATGGGACTGGTAGGCAAAAAGCTGAAACGTAAATCATTAGCCGCGCAGGGAATGTGGAGTGACTTGATGACTCAGGTAGAAGAGACTTTAGGCGGATTGCGCATTATCAAAGCGTTCAATGCGGAATCTAAAATGAACCACCGCTTTTTCTCTTCCAACGACGAATACCGAAACACAATCAGCCGTGTAAATATCCGCCAGCAATTAGCGCACCCGATGAGTGAATTTTTAGGAACCGTTCTCATTGTCATCGTTCTCTGGTTTGGCGGCACGCTTATCCTCAACAACAACTCTTCCATCGACGCACCTTCGTTCATCTTTTATCTGGTAATGCTTTACAGCCTTATCAATCCGCTGAAAGAGTTTTCCAGAGCAAGTTACAACATTCCTAAAGGGCTGGCTTCGATGGAACGCGTGGATAAAATACTGAAAGCTGTTAACAACATGAAAGAGAGTGAACATCCCGTAAAACTGACTGAATTGAAAGAAGGCATCGAATATCGGAACGTTTCTTTCAAATACGACAACCAATGGGTGTTGAAACACATAAATCTGACCATCGAGAAAGGTAAGAGTGTTGCTTTAGTGGGACAGTCGGGCTCCGGCAAATCGACTCTGGTGGATTTGTTGCCTCGTTTCTACGATGCGCAAGAAGGGGAAATCCTCATTGACGGCGTCAATATCAAAGATTTATCGCTCTTCGACCTGCGTAACCTGATGGGTAACGTAAACCAGGAAGCAATACTGTTTAACGATACATTCTTCAACAACATCGCTTTCGGAGTAAAAGACGCGACAAAGGAAAAAGTAATAGAGGCAGCCAAGATTGCAAACGCGCACGAGTTCATCATGGCAAGCGAGAAGGGATACGACACGTTGATTGGCGACCGTGGCGGAAAACTTTCCGGCGGACAACGCCAACGTCTCAGCATAGCCCGTGCCATCCTGAAAAACCCGCCGATTCTGATTCTGGACGAAGCAACTTCGGCTCTCGATACGGAATCGGAACGCATGGTACAGGAGGCGTTGGAGCATTTGATGAAAAACCGCACTACCATTGCTATTGCACACCGCTTATCGACTATCCGGAATGCCGATGAAATATGCGTGCTTCACGAAGGAGAGATTGTAGAACGCGGCAAGCATGAAGAGTTATTAGCTCTGAACGGTTATTATAAAAAGCTGTGCGATATGCAGCAGGTGTAATTAAACAAACCGAGCTATATGGAAAGCCACCCTTGGCAAACCGCACCCATCGTAGGTATCTCCCGTCACCGCCTTGCCACGGATGGCGAAGGAGTAACCACGTTGGTCGTCTTCCACGGGTGTCCGCTGCAATGCAAATATTGCCTGAATCCACACACGCTTTCTCCCGAAACCGTCCAGCCAATCTACGATACCGAACTGCTTTATGAAGAGGTTAAAATTGACGAGCTTTATTTTCTGGCTACCTGTGGAGGGGTGACCTTCGGAGGAGGAGAACCTTGCCTGCGGAGCGAATTCATCCGGGAGTTCCGCCAATTATGCGGAGAAGCATGGAACCTTACAGTGGAAACTTCGCTGAATATACCTCGTCAACACTTAGAAACATTGCTTCCTATCATCAACCACTATATTGTAGACATAAAGGACATGAATCCGGACATCTACCGCAAATATACCGGAAGAAACAACGACCAGAGTATCAATAACCTGAAATGGTTGGCAAAACAAGGTATGGCAAAACACATTACCGTCCGCATCCCCCACATTCCCCATTTCAATACACAAGAAGACATCGACCGCAGCGTGGAACAATTAAAAGAAATGGGCTTTTCCCGCTTTAACATCTTTACATACCGAACCTATTGAAAGACATAACGGAACTTTACACATGGGTTTCTTTACCCCTTATGTAACTAATAATGTAAGGCACAATAGCAAGATAAAGCTCTACATTCGAAATCTTATTATCATTTGTTTATCAGTAGTTTGAAACCTGCATATCAAGTTTCTAATGTTGCCAGTGCAAGGTGATGGCGCACACAGCGCAACATGACAACATAGACAATGGAACGGCACGAGGTAACGCAATCCTTCTCATCTTGTTGCCTACGTATAATTTTTTACTTTCTTTATATACCTTTTCAAAATTAATTTCCTATCTTTGGAACGAAGCGCTCTCCACGTCCGCTAAATGTACATACACCCCCAAAAAACAGGAACCATGTATCGAGGAAAACATACCTGTAAGATTTTGAAAGAGATTCGCCGGCAGATTGCCGAAGCGAACGATATTGAATACATCACTTCCGAATGCCGATATCAAGGAGATTGCTTGGGAACATGTCCCAAATGTGAAGCCGAAGTGCGTTATCTGGAACAGCAACTGGAAAAGAAAAGGCTGGCAGGAAAAGCCGCTACCCTTATCGGTGTGTCGATGGGAATTGCATCGCTGACGGCTACCGTTACAGCCTCGGCACAAACCCTAAAACCGATTCTTACAGAGACGCTCCAAACCACCGACTCTATCCTTATAAAAGGAACGATAAAAGATGCGGAAAACAACCTGATAATAGGAGCAAACATCGTTGAAACAGGGACTAACAACGGAACCCTATCCGATACGAACGGGAATTTCCAACTAAACGTATCGGGAAAACATCCGTTAACCATCTCCCACATCGGTTATCAGACACAAGTCGTGGAAGTCTCCGACAACACCCCTCTGCAAATCGTGCTTGAAACATCGGACATGCTTATAGGAGAATGCGTTGTAAATTCAGTTTCGGTAAAAACGGACACTGCCACCGTAAACGAAAGTGACGAAATATTCCCTGGTGTAATAGAGGAAATGCCCTATTTTCCCGGAGGAGATGCCGCATGCATGAGATATATAGGAAAGCACCTGCGTTATCCTAAAAAAGCCAAGAAGAAAGGTATTGAAGGAAGAGTGCTTATACAGTTTACTGTCAATAAAGACGGGACACTTACCGATTTCCATGTAGTCCGTGGAATAGAAGAATCATTAGACCGAGAAGCGTTGCGTCTGGTAAAGTCCATGCCTAAATGGACTCCGGGCAAACAACGAGGAGTGGTAGTTAACATAAAATACACCCTTCCCATCCGATTCCGCCTCGATAAGGAAAACCCACACAAAGAAGATTAATAATCTGTCCGCGCAAAGAACAGTAATCCCTAACCTTAAAGAACTGCACCATACACACCGAAAAACTACATTATAAATACTGAAGAACTTTACTATAAGCACTGAAAGACCTTGCTATAGGCACTAAAAGACCTCACTATAAACACTAAAAAGATCTTGCTATAAGCACTAAAGAACCTTACTATAAACACTAAAAGACCTTGCTGTAAGCACTAAAAAGATCTTGCTATAAGCACTAAAGAACCTTACTATAAGCACTAAAAGACCTTGCTGTAAGCACTAAAAAGATCTTGCTATAAGCACTAAAGAACCTTACTATAAGCACAGAAAGACCTACTATAAACACTGAAAACCCCACTATAAGCACTAAAAGACCTTACTATAAGCACTAAAAGACCTTACTATAAGCACTAAAAGACCTTACTATAAGCAC
>CANPVZ010000016.1 GCA_947581855.1 uncultured Phocaeicola sp. | reverse complement strand
ATGCTTCAATAGCTCAGTTGGTTAGAGCACCTGACTGTTAATCAGGGGGTCGTTGGTTCAAGCCCATCTTGAAGCGCAAAAGGTTCGCAAAAGCGAACCTTTTTTTGTTATACTCCGCCCCTATCTATGGCCGGGGACACCGCACTTATAGTATTTATTAGACAGGCATAGCTAATGGGATTACTTATACTAGGCAGACTCGGTTACTTAGGTATAACTAATAAAATTAGACAAGTATAGCTTATGTCAAGTGCCATGCTTGTCACTTATCGAGCCGTAGGCGTAGCACTAGAGATAGCCGTAGGCATGCGGCTCAAGTAGCCGCAAACCTATCACTTCGGGTGAACGTAACGGGGAACGGGGATGAAAGAACGTCACTTCTTCCTCTCGGGAACGTCACTCAGCATGTCTAAACATGGCATTTAGCAAGGCTAAACACGTCAGTCGGCATGGTTCAATATGCATAACTTTTCAGTACTCCATTTATTGGCCTACTCCCTTTCTCACTTCTCCTCTTATATTAGGAATTTGCCTACCCCACGTCTCACCCTGTCACATTTCACCATAGTCCATTGGCATTCAACAGATAAGTGTGAAAGAAAAGTGCTTTCACCATATTTACACAACAAGGCCTCTCCCAAGACATGAAGAAAGGCTTCCTTCACTGGAATCCCCGTAGGAGTCAGGATTTCCGGTGAAAGGAAAAAGAATCACAGGCTTCTTTTGCAGGAATTTCGGAGTACCAGTATAAGGCAAAAAGAGCTTTCACGGATAATGAAAAGAGTTTGTAAAAAGAGGGCTATAGTGAAACCTTACAGAAAAACGTGAAGCCCATATATCTTTCACCTACAAAGTCCGATTTCATGGGAGAAAGCGGTGAAAGGAGGAACATTGGAACAAATGGAAACCAAACCACATGAGAATAGGTGCAGAGAGGAATACAACGTCCTTAATCGCCATAAAAATTCTGACAACCCATAACAGGCTCCGTTACCCCCGTCTATTCCGATGAGAAGGGACAAAAGAACAAGTCTATACAGCACATATACATTCAGTCTTTTTCTTTGCCGGCTTTTCAAGCATAACTGCGTAATAAGAATGATACAGAAGCACAAAGCAAACGTTCCTTTTGCAAACAATTATTTCGACACCATCAGCAAATCGTGAAATGAATAAGAGTTGGCAAAAAGATTTATACCGCACAAAAAGGCGAATAATATGTAGCGGACGTTATTCAATTTCTTTTTTCAATAATGTTTCCGCTCCCTCAATCCTTCCGTGGAATCTCAGACAGCTCCCTTCATCGAAAAGCAACACACTTGAGGATAACCCGTAATATTTAAATTAGAAAGCAGTTCATACGTTTTATCTATACTCCATACAGAAAAAGAGAAGCCTTCCTTTTTAACGATTTTTGTTCCCTCTCCTTTCTTTTCATTCCGATACACTACGAAAAGACTAGTAACATATACCTTATCACCCTCTTTGTAATGCTCATACACCCGCTATACCATAGACATTTTCTTACGGCAAACACCACAATATTTTGCCCAGCAATCCATCAGTACTTTCTTGCCTTTCCAATCAGAAAGACGGACAGTATCTCCTTTTTCATTCAAAAACTGATAATCCTTTAGAGTCATTCGTTCCACTTTTCCGGTAAAGGTGTCATAAAAATATAAAGAGTCTTGTAAAGGAAACGAATAATTAAGAAAGTACAGTTTCCAATTGAGTGCGATTTGAACCACTTGCAACCAAAGCCTCCTCTAATATGTTTTTTACAAGAAAATAAGCATAAAAAGAACATGTTTACGTAGTATATAAGAATAAAAGGTTCCAATATATTAGAGTTTATATAGAATAAGGAACAGGGCTATTGAAAACCAATGTCCTAAAACCTTATTCAATATATTGTTTACTGTATTTGTACTTTGTACCAACCATTTTGCAAGAATATTTATTCTAACATTATCCTCCTCATATTTGCAAAGCTATTTTTATCAATTCCAATTAAAGAAAAAGAGGAACTTCACCTAACGAAGTTCCTCTTTTCAATATGAAAACATCAGAAAATTTTATTTCTCATGACGTTCGAAACGTGGTTTGCGTTCACCTCTATCGGTGCGTTCGCCACGATCCTGACGCGCAGGACGTTCCGGACGCTCTACATAACCTTCCGGCTTCGGAATAAGTACCTTATGAGAAAGTTTAAACTTACCAGTCTTCGGATCAATTTCCATCAATTTCACCTGTATTTCATCACCTTCATTCAATCCCGTTTCTTCTACAGTTTCAAGACGTTTCCAATCAATCTCAGAAATATGAAGCAATCCGTCTTTACCCGGTAAAAATTCTACGAACGCACCATAAGGCATGATTGAACGAATTTTTCCAGTATAAACTTCACCAAGTTCAGGAATGGCCACAATACCCTTAATCATAGTCATAGCTTTATCAATGCATTCCTTATTTGTCCCGGCAACTTCTATTCGACCCACACCATCAATTTCTTCAATAGAAATTACAGCACCGGTTTCTTCCTGCATTCCTTGAATAATCTTTCCGCCCGGACCTATTACAGCCCCAATAAATTCTTTAGGAATTATCAAAGTTTCAATGCGAGGAGCATGAGGTTTCAAATCTTTACGAGGTTCAGCAATACATTCCGTAATTTTTCCTAATATATATTCTCGTCCCTGCTTTGCTTGTAACAAGGCTTTTTCCAAAATTTCGTAGCTCAAACCATCGCACTTGATGTCCATCTGCGTAGCAGTAATACCATCCTTGGTTCCCGTTACCTTAAAGTCCATATCACCCAAATGATCTTCATCACCAAGAATATCGGACAACACCGCATATTTATCTTCACCCGGATTTTTAATTAATCCCATAGCAATACCCGAAACAGGTTTCTTAATCTTTACACCGGCATCCATCAAAGCCAAAGTTCCGGCACATACTGTAGCCATAGAAGAAGAACCGTTAGACTCCAAGATATCGGACATTACTCGTACACAATACGGATAATCTGCAGGAATCATTCCTTTCAAGGCACGCCAAGCCAAGTGACCGTGGCCAATTTCACGACGTCCTACACCACGCTGAGCTTTTGCCTCACCAGTAGAGAACGGAGGGAAATTATAATGCAACAAAAAACGCTCCTTATGTTGATCCAGCACATCATCTACAATTTTCTCATCTGATTTGGTTCCTAATGTAACCGAGCTCAAAGACTGCGTCTCGCCACGTGTAAAGATAGCCGAACCATGAGGACCAGGCAATGGGCCAACCTCGCACCAGATGGGACGAATCTCATCTGTCTTACGTCCATCCAAACGCTTACCTTCATCCAAAATACAACGGCGCATCGCTTCTTTTTCCACATCATGGTAGTAGCGATCTATCATTGCTGCTTTTTCTTCCAATTCTTCATCTGTGAACTGTGCTTTGAATTCATCACAAATAGCTGCAAAAGCATCACTCCGCTCATGTTTGTTACAGTTACCACTAGCTGCTATTGCATAAGCTTTATCATAACAAGCTTCCCGAACGGCTTTACGAAGTTCTTCATCGTTTTCCTCATGGCAATATTCACGTTTCACGGTTTTGCCAACTTCCTCCATCAACTCCATCTGCGCTTTACAATGCACCTTGATGGCCTCGTGAGCCACCTTCATTGCTTCCAGCAGATCATTCTCCGAAACTTCACTCATTTCACCTTCTACCATCATGATATTCTCATAGGTAGCGGCAACCATAATGTCCATATCAGCATTCTCCAATTGTTGGAAAGTCGGATCAATAACAAAATTACCGTTAACACGAGCTACGCGTACTTCTGAAATAGGTCCTCCAAAAGGAATATCCGAAACAGCCAACGCTGCCGAAGCAGCCAAACCGGCCAGCGCGTCAGGCATATCTACACCGTCTGCAGAAAAAAGGACTATGTTAACGTAAACTTCTGCGTGATAGTTATCAGGAAAAAGAGGACGTAGTGCACGGTCTACTAAACGACAAGTGAGAATTTCATAATCAGAGGCTTTACCTTCTCTTTTAGTAAAGCCACCAGGGAAACGACCGAACGCTGAATATTTTTCTTTGTACTCTACCTGAAGAGGCATAAAATCCGTACCGGGAACTGCATCCTTGGCGGCACAAACAGTAGCTAACAACATCGTATTTCCCATGCGCAACATTACTGCGCCGTCAGCCTGTTTTGCCAACTTTCCCGTCTCGAGAGTGATAATTCTTCCATCACCAAGCTCGATAGTCTTAACAATTGGGTTAATCATAAAAAGTTTTTTAATCTATAAATCTCCTAAAATTCGGGCAAAGATACACAATAATGTAATATTGGAATGTAAAAGCAATAAAATCTTTCTGTTATTTATATTTTTTATAAAAATAATATCCGTTCAAGCTCTTTAAAACTCTAACAATGTTATATTTTGTTTATCCTATCCAGACTGACAAGGGGAAAAATCTAAATTAATTTGGCATTCCGATTGGCTTACACTAACTTTGCAGACAAAACGAATTTATACCACTATGAAAAAGATTTCAGCTTATGTAATAGGTTGTTTGCTACTAAGCCTAAGTGCATGCAACAACGAACCGCATTTCACTGTCAAAGGAGATATTTCCGACGCAAAAGGTAAAATGCTTTATTTCGAAGCATCTGGCATTGACGAAATAGAAATACTCGACTCCACAAAACTAGGATCTTCCGGATCCTATAAATTCACTTATAAACAACCGGAATCTCCGGAATACTACCGTTTACGCATCGATAACCAGATCATCAACTTCTCCATCGATTCAACTGAAACGGTAATTATTAATGCTGCATTAGCCGACATGCCTACCAACTATACGGTAGAAGGGTCGGAAGCATCCGTCAAGATTAAAGAACTCTCGTTAAAACAAATTGATTTACAGAGGAGAGTAGATATCCTTTTCAAAAATGCTTCCAATCTGGCCCCACACATCATACAGGACAGTTTATTTAACATGGTAACCGATTATAAACAAGATATCAAGTTGAATTATATCTTCAAAGATCCGACCAAAGCATACGCTTACTTTGCGCTCTTTCAGAAATTAGGCAACTTCCTTATTTTCGATCCGTTAAACAGCAAAGAAGATATCAAGTGCTTTGCGGCTGTAGCTACAAGTCTCAACAACAGGTATCCGCATGCCATCCGCACTAAAAATATTTATAATATTGTTATGAAAGGGATGAGAAACACCCGGGCTCCACAACAAAAGATACTGGAAATCCCGAAAGATAAAATTAAAGAGGCCAACATTATCGATATTGAATTGAAAGATATGAAAGGAAATGTACGGAAGCTTACCGATTTAAAGGGTAAAGTAGTAATGCTTGACTTCACTGTATACCAGAACGCAGTTTCGCCATCACGCAACTTGGCTCTTCGCGAATTATACGATAAATATTCCAAAGACGGGTTTGAGATTTATCAAATCTCTTTAGATGCAGACGAACATTTCTGGAAAACGTCTGCCGACAATCTTCCCTGGATTTGCGTACGGGATGTTAATGGAATTTATTCGAACTATTTGAGCATCTATAACGTTACTAACTTACCAGCTTTCTTTTTAATTAATAGAAACAATGAATTGAAGATTCGCGGAGAAGCGGTAAAGAATATCGAAGAAGAAATAAAAAAGCTAATATAAACCTTATTATATGTTACATAGCATAGTTTAAAAGTTGACTCATAACAAATAAACAGCTATCTTTGCATAAGTGAACTAATCAAAGGGTTCCGGCATCAGCAATCTAATGTCGGAATTCTTTTTGTTATATAGAAACCTATAGGTTTAATAAAAAAGGAGGAAAAAATATGGCTTACATGTCAGAAGAAGGTTACAAAAAACTTGTGGCTGAGTTAAAAGAACTTGAAACCGTGCAACGGCCGAAAATCTCGGCTGCAATTGCAGAGGCTCGTGATAAAGGAGACTTGTCGGAAAATGCTGAATACGACGCTGCTAAAGAAGCACAAGGGATGCTCGAAATGAAAATCAACCAGCTGAAAGCTATTATCAGCGATGCAAAAATTATCGATCCATCCAAATTAAGCACCGACACGGTACAAATTCTTACTAAGGTAGAGCTTAAGAATGTAAAAAACGGTATGAAAATGACATATACAATCGTATCGGAAAGTGAGGCAAACCTGAAAGAAGGAAAGATTTCTGTAAATACCCCTATCGCCCAAGGTTTACTTGGCAAGAAAGTGGGAGATGTAGCAGAAATTACAATTCCACAGGGAAAAATTAGTTTAGAAATCATTAACATTTCATTTTAAAGACAAAGAGTCAGAGGTCAGCCCATCGCTATCTACTGGCTCTTTTTCTTATAAGATGTACAAAAAATAAATACTATGGCAACTATTTTCAGTAAGATTGCGGCAGGGGAAATTCCTAGCTATAAAGTGGCGGAAAATGATATGTTCTACGCTTTTCTAGACATTAATCCATTAGTAAAAGGACATACGTTGATTATTCCAAAACGTGAAGTTGATTATATTTTCGACTTGGAGGATTCCGAATTAGCCGAGATGCATATATTTGCCAAATCGGTAGCCCGTGCCATTAAAAAATCATTTCCTTGTAAAAAAGTAGGTGAGGCTGTAATTGGATTAGAAGTACCTCATGCCCACATCCATTTAATCCCTATTAATAAAGAATCCGATATGCTCTTTTCCAACCCTAAATTAAAGCTCAGCAATGAAGAGTTCACTAACATTGCGGAATCAATCAATAAAGCTTGGGAAAGCGACAGACCATAATTTCCATCCTCTATTAACATATAAGAAAGGCTGTCTCTCATAGAACCATGAGACAGCCTTTTTTATAAGTCAACTTACGATAAAAGTTTCCTATTATTTTCTTTTTATTCAAAGGATTAGAAAATAAAAAAGTTTTTTTAATGATTTTCCCAGGTAGCAGAGTTTCGAACCCAGAAATTCTATTTTAAATCTATTCATCTCTCTTTTACAACTAGTATCCTTCCCTATCATCTTCACCGAATGAAATATTCTATCCGTACCTATATATCTAGGTCACAATTTAAAAACCCTTTTGCCAAAATACCTACACTTATAACTATCTTACCTACTATCTAAATCTACCAAAAGACCTTTTACCAAGATATTTATCAGTTTTCCTATAAATACTCTTCTCCCAATTTTACTTGTACATCATTTACAAACTGGCGAATACCAGCAGCATCCTCTTTCTTACAGATAACTAATACATTATCTTCTTCCGCAATCAAATAATCGTCCAAGTCTTTGATTACAATCAGTTTATTAGCCGGGAGCGTCACTACATTATTATGGCAATTATACAGCAGCGATTTAGAATTAATCACCACATTTTGGTTCTTATCTTTTGGCGATACCTCATAAAAGGTATTCCAATTACCTAAATCGCTCCAACCGAAATTACCGGTCATAACATATACATTATCCGATTTTTCCAGAATCCCATAATCGATAGAAATATTAGGGCAAGAAGGAAAATACGTTTCAACGAATTTACGTTCATTCTCTACGGTAAAATGATCCATCCGAGCAAGTTCCATAAAAGAAGTTATCTCGGGAAGCAATTTGTTCATGGCTTCAAGAATTGCATTTACATTCCAAATAAACAAACCGGAATTCCAATAAAATTCTCCACTTTCCATAAACAATTTGGCAAAGTCAAGTTCCGGTTTTTCAGTAAAGCTCTTCACTTTATATACATTTCCTTCATGCTTTTCATCTACTTGTATATATCCGAAAGCCGTTTCCGGACGATTCGGCGTAATGCCTACCGTCAGAAGCTTATCCGACTGAGAAACAAACTCCAGCCCTTGCAACATTGCCTCTCTAAATTCATCCTCTTTCATAATCAGTTGATCAGCCGGTGTAACAAGCATATTTGCATCCGGATTCATCATACGAATATGAAATGCAGCCCAAGCCACACAGGGAGCCGTATTACGTCGTGTCGGTTCTAGTAAAACATTGTTTTCAGGAAGTTGAGGTAGTTGTTTTCTTACAATATCCGCATAAGCAACATTCGTTACTACAATGATATTTTCTGCAGGAATGATTTTCTCAAAACGATAGAACGTCTGTTGCAATAAAGAATACCCAGTTCCGAAAAAATCAATAAACTGTTTAGGAAATTTTTTTCGGCTATGCGGCCAAAAACGGCTGCCGGTGCCACCCGCCATGATCACACAATAGTTGTTACCGTTTGACATGATATCATAGATTTTAAGTTTTCGCTAAGATAGGGCTAAAATCAATAAACATCAAACCTTCTCAAAATATTAAGTGATTTTTATATCATCTTTACGCCGTTTTGCACTACGATTAAAAATAAGAACACAGTTTTTGAAAAAATATAGTTCATTATGTTTGCAGTTTAAGAAAAATGCCCTATCTTTGCACCGCATTAAAAAATAATGCCCAGATGGCGGAATCGGTAGACGCGCTGGTCTCAAACACCAGTGGATTCACTTCCATCCCGGTTCGACCCCGGGTCTGGGTACAAGGTAAAAGGATAAGTAGTTGGAAACAAACGGCTTATCCTTTTCTTCTTTTAAGAATGTTCCCGTTTTGTTCCCGTATAGATCCTATTTAAAACGAAATTTAATTGGATTCAAATTTAGTCTTACGAAAATTAATATATTATGGATAAGCAAACGATAATAAACCGTTTAGAAGCGTTAGACTTAAGCCAATACCCTTATTTTGAAATAAAAGAATTGATACGTGAATTGGGTAACGTTGGATTTATTATTTTTACGCTACATCCCGGCAAAACAATCACAAGGGCACGCTGTGATGGAAACCTAAAAACAGTTTCGGATTTGTCATATAAACCCCAACAATATAATAAACAGTGCCAAAGAGCTAGTACGCCTATGCGAACCATGTTTTATGGATGTATTGTTCCAGAAGAGCAAAACATTATAGATACCCGGTTTATTTCTGCATGTGAAAGTTCTTCCTTGATAAGAGGAGGTGTAGGATCAAGCGGACAACAAACTATCACATTCGGGAAATGGGAAGTTATCGAGGATATACACCTTTTAGTTGTTATACATAAAGATTATTTTTGCAACGCTGACAATTCTTTACTTGAAGAACTTAAATCAGCATATGATGTTTTTCTAATGAAACATCCTGATTTTGCTAATGATATAGATGTTTCAGCTAAATATTTTGCCAAAGAATTTTCTAAGAAGAATAAAGAAGAAGCTGATTATAATTATCTTATATCAGCAATATTTACGGAAGTGGTTACAACTGATCATGCTCTTGACGGTGTTATGTACCCCTCTGTTCAAGCAGGTGGACAATTAGGATTTAATGTTGCAATAACTCCCAGTGCCGTAGACAAAAAAATGAAATTACTTGTAGCTTATGAAACACAAATTGAAAAGACAGGAAAGGAGGTACATATTGGTGGCAAAAGTAAAAAAGGAATAATCTTGCAAGATTCCAGCATTTCATATAAAGATATAATTGAATAGAAACATTGTTTCTAACTTATATCGTTAAAATCCAAATTCTTTTGCGCTTTTATTGTGCGCATTTTGTATCTTTGTAAGCGGATTGAGGGAACTCTCTCCACAACATATTAGAAAAGAAAGAAGCGTTATGCTTATCTTGTGAATTGGAAACGTAGGAAATTTCACAATTACACACAAGGGTGGCATAGTGGTTCTCACGCTATAGCGTGGGCTGCTATTACTACATTCGTGTGTACAGGTTTCCTACGACCTCCAATTCAGAACGTGGCATTTGCAGTTCCACGCTTCTGCGCAATTAACGGCTCAATTGGAACTAAAAGAGCCACAGACATACGAAAGAAATGAAACAAAAGTTTACACAACTTATACATATTGCCATTATTGTGATTTTAATGACATCCTGTGCTTCAGGTAAGATTGTACTATCTAATGATGCAAACATAAGTAAGTACAAATATGTCATTTTCGGTAAGGAAACATCTGGGGATAGAGAATTAGATGATGTGGTTATGTCTGTTCAAAATCAAATAGCGGAAACGAATTTGACCGTTTTATCAGCCTCCAACACTCAAAAAATTTTCGAGTGTTCAGATAGCATTCTCACTCCAAACATCCATGTCACATCTGAAAAATGGGATGGAGGACATACATATATAACAGTGACTTTTTATGATTATAGCACGAATCAAAGTGTGGCCGTTATAAAAAGTAGTGGAATAGGAATGACGGTAAGCCACGACCAAAGTATAGCCCTAAGTGCAATAAGAAAGAAACTTAATAAGCTATTCAAATAGTCAGGAGTATTCCGCAATAACGAGAATTGAATATGTACCCACACGATAATATCTTCAACATATACTACAATATAGGCAAGCGAACTCCGTTCTTGGTTAAAAGATGTGAGTTAGGGTTGGCTCGGTCTTCAAGTGAAGAGAGACGTATAGATCCTAATCGAGACAGGACATTTTTAGTTGAATCAGTGAAGCCTCGCGGTAAATACGGCAAAGCATACGGAAAGTGTTTTGTGGATGGTAAACCGGATGACAGTTATAGACAAGAATGTTACCCCAATATTAAGGATGAGGAAATTCCGTGTGCCGGGTGTGGGGAGTGGGTTTTAATAGAAGTTCCGGGTGTATCACTTGATGACATATTTCCTATCCATAAAGCCGATGAAGTCCTTATGTTTGGGAAATACAAAGGTAAATCTTTGAGTGATATTTATAAGGAAGACTGTCAATATCTCCATTGGTTAGAATCAACAGATAGATTTTTTTAAATTGATTTTGAAGAACTTAAACGATTATATCCAAACGCTGAAAAATCTTCGGATATATCCATATCAGAAAGAATAATTGATTTTGGGAAATACAAAGGAAAAAGTTTCAGAGAATTTAAAGATGATATTTCTTATCTTGAATGGCTCGTTTCAATCGAGAAAATATCCAAAGAGGACTTCAAACTATTGACTATGATTTAATAACTAAAGTGATATGAAGAAATGGATTATTTACGTGCTTGGTGTAATCACAGGCATTATACTGACATTCGTTTTCGCATTTTGCGTTAATCTTTCTAACAATTCGGGAATTATTGGACTTGAAATGTTTGAAGAACCCGGTGATTATATGGAATACTCACAATTTGAGGTATTCCAAGTAGTGGAATCTGGATGTGCATTGGCTCACGCTGATGAATCTTTTGGCTCAATAGTTTTTATTATACCGAATGAAAGCCAACAGTTCTATGATGACCAAAAAATCGTTCTTAAAAACGACCAGTGCGCTCAACATGTGGGTACTTATAAGTATAGTACTAAAATGGAAATAGAGAAAACAGTACCAGCTATTAGAATAGTTGATGGTGTAGAATTACCGAAATCAAATAGAACTGTTACTGAAAAAAAGGATTTCGGAAAAACATTGTTTGAGAAACCCGGTGAATGTGTAAGTAGGAAAAATTTTGAAGTACAGAAAGTTTTGGATTCTGGCGATGCCATTGCTTTGGAAATTAGAGAAACCATTTCAGGACATGTCTTTACTTCTGATTTAGAGGTCTTAATATTAGCTCAAGAAGGTAGCAACTTTTATAATAACCAGATAGTGAAAGCACCTAAGGGGAAATGCGCAAGACAAATTGGAAACTATAAGTATCAACAGTATGGAAGTACAAAGGTAATTCCTATAATTGCTTTCAAGTAAGTCTTTGGACGTTTAATTTCACCACTCAATCATATTGTCTGCAAATAATTGAGCATTCATTTATGTTACTCGTACCTATCATAATTCTTATTTGTTTGGTAATAGGTATTGCTTGTATTGTTTATGCCAAACGAAAAGAGCGTGAACTCATCGAACAGGTTACGCCTATTACTCGTGGCGAGTGGTCGGAACGTAAGGTAGTGTTGAAATTATTAAAAATGGGTATTAACCCAAGAGCCATATTCCATGACTTGTATATTCAGAAACCGAATGGTGAATATACGCAAATAGATGTAGCTGTTGCAACAAAAACAGGCATTATCGTGTTTGAGGTAAAGGATTATAGTGGTTGGATTTTTGGTAGTGAACATCAGAAATATTGGACTCAATTATTGGCGTATGGTAAAGAAAAGCATCGTTTTTATAATCCCGTCATGCAAAATGCCGGACATATCCAGGCTATCAGACAATGTTTGCCACAGAATCCCGGCATTCCGATTTATTCTGTTATCGTATTTTTCGGAAATAGTGAATTTAAGGATATTACTTGTAATGCAGACAATACTTTTATTATATACCCTCGTTCTATTCAGCAGGTAGTATCTGAAATTTTGATGCAGTCCAATGCCAAATTCGGCAACAAATACGAAATAATGAGCTTATTTACGAAGTCGGTGCAAAACGGCAATGATCCGATGATTGTTTCTTCGCAAATCAGCTCTGCGGCATATTATGGTCGCAACACACCTCAATCCACCTATACAACATCATTTAACTCATTATTCCGTTTCGGCGGTTTCTCGTACCGAAGAAGATTTTGGTAATCCATTCATCATCAGAGTTGATCACATCTTTATTCCGTTCTCTTGCATACGCTCTATCTTCCAATCATATTTACCCTCTGCAACATCGCCAACCTCATTGAATGTATGGCGATGTTTTATTTCGTCAAAAGGCTGTCTGCTCTCCGCATAATCACAGAGCCATGCGCCGACCGCTTTCTGCTGTTCGGTGGTTTCTCCGTACTCCTGTATCACACTCTTGATGTCTGCGGCTTCGGACGGGGCGAAAACAGACTTGTGCTGCTCCGTACCAAAATGGATAATCGCATCGACGGCTCGCTTGAACACCTCGCTTGCCTTGTAAAGAATGTCCGCAAGCAAATTCAGAATATCCCGGCTCGCTTTCAGCGCACCATGCAACAGCCGGATGGTCTTGTCCTTCTCCGATATGGCTCGGTTCACCGCCATACTGATGCGGTGTTGCTCCCCGGCCTTCTGTTCCTGAAGCTGCCGGACAGCCTTGTCCCTCTCCATGCCAAGCGAACGGTTCTGCGCCAAAGCCCTGTCATGCTCGGCTTCCGCTTTCTGCTTCTCTTCTGTCAATGCCTTTGTCCGCTTCTCCATCTCTTTTTTTACCGCATCGGGAAAGGCTTTCTTAATGCGTTCGTTGTCGGCTTTCAGTTTGGCGTTTTCCTTTTCGATGGCAGCATATTTCCCTTTGCCCAAAAGGTTGGCAATACCAGACTTTATGCTGTCCGTATTCTCCCGGTCGGCTTCCCGTGCCCGTTTCTCCTTGTCAGCAATCTCGCTGTCAAGTTCCGCACTGCGCCGCTGCTTCTCCTCGTTCCCGGCTTGTAGTTTTTCCTGCTCCGTCTTGGCTTTGTCCGCTTCCCGGACGGCTGCATCCCTTTCGGCTTGGGCTGCTTCCTTTTCCGCTTGGGCTTGCTCGGCTTCCTGCTTCTGCTTGGTGATGATGAAGTCCGTGCGCTCCAGATGCTCCTTGCCCGTCTGCTTCTTTGAGGTGCCCCTTTCCATCTCCAGGCACTCAGCTAAAACGGTCTGCATCTCGCTCATGTCCTTCACGTTCAGTTTGCAGGACTTACCCGTGTCGTGGTTCATCCAGTCCCACACGATATGGGCGTGCAGGTTGGGTTTCCATGTGGCAGTATCTCCGGGGATGGCATAGTGCCCCTCGTCCCGGTGGATGAAGACTTGCAGCGGTGTGATTCCCCAACGCTGCTTGCACACCTCACAGAAATGCCGCAACTGCTCCATCGTGGTGTCTTCCTTGATGACTACCACACCCTCCTTGATAGGCGTGCTGCCCCGTACTATGGTCACCTTTCCGGTCTTCCTGTTCACCTTTTCCCTGTCTTTGGTCTGCATAGCCCGTCCCGTCTTCTCCTTGACCATTGCGGCTATCTGCCTGTTGCGCTCGGCAAGCGAGGTGTCGCCCAATTCAGGTGATACCCACGCCTCGTTCTTCGCCATGAGGTCGGTGCGTATGTAAATCTTCTCCTTGCGGATATTGGCGAGGTATTCCGCGGTCCGCCTGTTGTGCGGTCCGCTGCTTCCTATGTTGCAGGGCTTTATGTTGATGGATGTCTTCTGTGCCATTGAATTTGCGTGTTTGGGTTTCTTAATGGGTTATTAGGGCAAAGCCTTAATCGGAGGGTGCAGGGAGAGGGTCACTCTTTGGTCAGGGGTGTTGGGGGCTGACAGCCTCCGACCGGGTTTTTAGGGCAGCGTCCTAAGTGGGACGGAGCAACGCCCAGCCCCTCGGGAGAGCCCACAACTACGGAAGCGAAGCGTGTAGTTATAGTGGGCTATACCGGGACAAGTCCGGTAGCTCACACCCGCAAGCGGAGCAACGTCCAAATCTGCGTTCTGCGCCTTTCATTCCACTGCGCCTTATTCCGGATCATCCTCACCGTCAATCGTTTCGTACAGCGTCTCTTTAGGGCTTTCCGCACCGTTCCCGTCAGCTGTTCTGTCCCCACTGTCTATGATAGGGAAATTCCCGGCTTCGTCCGCTGCAAACATATCAGGCGGTGGATTATGGTAGTCGTCATCCGGTCTGTCGGCTGACGGGTTGGAAGTTTCAGACGAACAGAGGGAAGAAGAAAGGACTGCTACGCCTGTCGCCATGCTGTCCGCGCCCTGTCCTTTGGCTCGGCTGTCATCCGCTACTGCATTCTGCCTGCTTTCTGATGGCAAGCTATCGAAAACAGGTGTCCGCACGTTGCCCGTCTGTCCTTTGGTGGTTGCCGAAGGTCTGACATAATGGGGATTGGTTATGAGGACACCCCCGGCATACCAGCCTGTGAGGAAATGCAGGGAATGGACGGAAGTACGGTTGTTGGTTCTGGTGGTCAGCATGCCTAACCTGTTAAGGCTGTCGATTAGCTTGCCGATGGTCTTGCGGTTGCAACCTAAAAACTCCGCCAGTTCCACATCGGAAGCTGCCACCTGTCCCACCTCCAAAACAATCTCAACGCCTTTGATTTTATAAGCGGTTCTCACCCGTACCGCACCGGTCATCAGCCGGTACAGGCACTTCTGCCTGAAAGCGGAAGATTTGCCTTCCAAAAGAAAATCCCACTGCCCGGCTGAAAGGATGGTGCAGTAGTGTATGGTCTGTATCTCTTTGCACATGGTCTATGATTTTATGGTGTTACAACGGTCATCTATCTGCCTAAAACATATCCACGTTCAGGCATATAATACTCTCGGTCTGCCGCTATGCGGTTCAGCACGTCCTGCAGGCGGTCAAGCTGTCCGCTGTCAAGCACCCGGATGGCATTGATGGTTATCTGCTGTGTCGCTATCCTGCGATGTTCGATGTTCGTCTCGTTCATCGTCCCGTCACCGTCCGCATGGACGGAACGGAGGTAGGCATTGACCGCTTCCGTCTGTTCTTTGGACGGATAAGGTGCTGCCCATCTATCTTGGATGTAGTCAATCATCCGGCTGACCGCATTAGCCAATATCGGGTCTCGCTGTGTGATAGATTGTATCAACTCTATTTCTTTCATACGAATATCATTTAAGTCAGGTCTTACGATTATTCATTCCATAGTTGATTTTGTTGACTTTGTTGAAGATGATTTCAAAAAGAGGGAAAAAGAAAAATAGAGATGCTGTACGCAATCTTTTTCTTTTTTTTGGCAGGCAAAATTCTTTGTTGAATTTTGTTGATGGTGTTGTTGAATGGTAACTCCTTTATTTATATGCCTTCCCTTATATTTCATCATATTCAACAATCTCAACGGTAGTCTTTTAATTTTTCACGGGTAACGGTATAAAAGCGTCCCACTTTTTTGTGCGATACAGAATACTTCTGTCCTGGCAGCACGGATATTTGATAGGTGGAGTAAGACAGCGCATTGGGTGCAGGCTCCAATTTCCAGCACTGCTGCAGAACGTTCCTCACCTGATGGCATTCCACCTTTACCATAGAATAATTGAACAATGCCAATAGGTCGTTGATACAGAAATCCACCACATTCACCTGCATTGTGTCCATGATGTCAAGTAACAGTTCTGCCATATCAAGTTCAATGCGGCTACGGTTGCAGCGGATGATTTTCTCCAATGCTTCCGTGCGGATAAGTGACGGAGCAAACCACATACGGCTTTCTTCTTTGGTAGTCAGATTCCGATGTTGTAGATAGTACAGAAATGCGGGTATCTCATCTTTCAATTTCTGAAGAAAGGAGGTGTCGTCCGTTACCAATCTACGAATCTTTCTTACCCAATAGCGTGTTTCTTCTGGCTCAATGTAAACAGGGAAATTTTCATTATTGGAACACAATACGAATTTAGCGAAGAACTGCACTTCATAACGGTCTTTGCCCTTAGCCTCCATCTTGTACGAGTGTGCCGTACTAAGGTTCTTCAATCGCTCGCTATCTTCCCTGCGGTTGAGTAACACCTCATCCACAACAATCATCAGTTTGCCTGCCCAGTCGGCATTAAACTGGCTACGGAAGTCCTCATTGGTGTTGAATGTCACATTCTCTTGAAACAACGCTTTCAGAAAATTCAGGAATGTACTTTTACCCGTGTTTCGTTCTTCCGACACTAATAGAAGTATTGGTAACTTCTGTGTTGGTTTTAGGTACAACAGTTGAAGATAATCCATTCCCAATTCATATTGCTCACTAAAGATGTGTTCAATCAATGAATGTATATGTCCAAACTCACCTTCTTTTGGGATGTGGGTTATTGGCTCATAGAGATTATAAAAGTTATTCACGTTCAAACGGTAATCTGTATGACTGGGCATCGTGCAGAATCCGTCATATTTCGGAATGAGTGCCGCTTCATCCTTGCCGTGGTCTAATCGGAATACGCTCATTTTCCATTCAACCCGCATTTTGCGGAAAGAACCATTCATCATTGGCTGATTGATAATACGAAACAAGGTTGTGCCTATACGGACATACTCTTCTCCGATATTCTCAACTTTTCCATTTGTAGGAGCCACAGGAACATTGTCAATCTTTTCCATAATCAGATATTCTATTAGTTTCCCCCAAGATGCGCTTCACGTCTGAGAGGCGGTATCTTACTTTGTTGCCTACCTTGATTGCTTTAAGGTAATTGCGCTTGTTCCAAAGCCATAAGGTGGTGTCGCATACACCACACATTTCCTTGACTTCCTCACGTGTCAGTAGCTTATCTTCATTGGTGGCTTTGAGTGCAATTGCCACCTCATTCACCGCACGGTTAATAAGCTCATTAGAGAAGTGACGTAAGTCTTCACTCGTAATCTCCAATTTGATATTAGCCGTGCTGTTGGAGATGATTTGCATTAAATCTGTCATAGCATATATGTACTGCCCATAGTCCGACACAATCACTTTGGCAGCATTATAAATGATTGTGCCACCGCTCCGACATTGGAACGATGGCACAAAAGTATAAATGTAATTCGCTATAATTTAGTAATTTGCATTTCGCTATTTTCGCCGAAATGCAGAACGAAAGAAACGAAATGTAAAGCAATTAATTGGGTTCATCTGAAAATGGTTTTATCTCAATGTCAACACTGGATTTTGAATAAGTTGGTCTATAACAGGATGGTAAATAGCTCCATCTGTAACCGCTGTGATTGTCGTGACTTTATTACCTCCATCCTTCGATGAAGCACCGCAATGGTAAATCTGTTCTTCTGGAGTTTGATAATCAATGACTATATATCTGTCGTGGAATATACCCCCAGACGTTTGCAACGAAATGGTGACATTGGGATATTCCCGACAGAAATCGTTAAACTCGGTTTGGTGCAACCGATTACCGATATTGTCAGAGAATACCACAACATTCACATTAGCTGGAATATCTTTGAGAAGTACCAGTGTCTTCAATCCGATGTAATTATCAACCACAAAAATCGTTTTCTTGGCGGTGGCATAAATATGTTGGTAAGCCAAATCCGATTCAACTGGCTGACCGTTGAGTATCATCCAACCTCTCCTTACTGAAGGATTGCCAAAATCAAGCATGACATTTGCCAGTTCCGACTTTGTCACTACATTACCAAGTGTATCTATAATATTGGCAACCTTGTCATCAACAGCAGATAGAGATTTACGCAAGTCAAGCAGGTCTTGTGTGTTTTGGGTTGTCTGCAAAGACAGTTGCAAATATTCCCTTTGTCCTAATAATGGCTGATTATCTACGATATAGTCTTTCATCTGCTTGAAGATGCGAATCAAAGCTTTGCTTTGTTTGGTTGCTAAATCTCCTTTCAGTACAGTCATAAGCATATATATTCCTTGTTCGGTGAAAGCATAAGGGTTGTATCTACGACCGCCCCAACTTGAGGTGGAATTTTTGCACCTCAAGATTTCACACTCTTCATCGGACAACTGAAACATGAAGTCTTGCTCAAACTTTTCAATGTTGTTCTTCACTTGGCGATTAAAATCTTTGGTGCTATAGCCATAGATGTTGGCTAAATCCATATCCAGCATTACACGGACACCTCTGATGTTGTATATATAGCCTTTCAGATATTCGGCATTGATTTCTTGGGTGATGATGTCTTTATCCATATCATTAAATTAAATGAGTTCATACTTTTAGTTATTTACTTCTGCGAGGTAAGCCTTCCACTCATTGATAAGCGACCGTTCAATACCATTGTCTTTTATTTTCCCTCTGCTCGTACTGTCATTCAACTTCTTGATAGAAATTTGAAGGTTACGCACGGTTTTCAAGTCGCAATCAGGAAGTTCATTGGCAAGCAGTTTATGAAATGTCGTCACATCACAGCCTGTCAGAAGACCTTCCTCTTGGAGGGCAAAATATAATCGTGCCAAATCAATGCCTGTATGCTGCGTTGAAACTCTCAATTTTATCTTCTCCAAAATCATTTCTTGATTTCCATGAAGATAGTCTTTCAATGTGCGTGATGCCTGCTCACCTGTTGGCGATTTTTCTTCTATTGGTTTATCATTAATGGACAACCCCTTAATAGTTGTTTCTACCACACAATCATCCTCAATAGCCTGTTTCTCCCGATGAAAATCCTGCCAATCTTCTCTTGTCCGCATTTTATTACGAATACTACTGTTGATGACTACTTTAATCATTAAAGCGGCTATCCTCTTCTCAAAATAGTTGTTCGCAGGATTATGTGTTTCAGCTTCCAATTGGGTAACCAAAGTTTCATAGCACTTACCGTAATAAAGCCATGCCAACATTGCAGGAACTATTGAATCGTTTTGCAGATTGTGAAACTCCTCAACCAATAATCTTGCAGCATCGGCATCTGCCGAATAACTTTGCAGACGATATTCGTTGGCAAGGTCTCCATGGCACTCACCGTGATACTTATGCATCATTTGAGGGGCGAGTTTCCATCCTAATTTGAAAATCTTTTGTAAACCTGTTGCCGATTTGTTGTTCACTTCGGCAACGAATCTGTCATATTCTTTTGGATGGTTGTTGAGCCATTCTTTAATATCCTGTTTGAATTGTTCGAAATCTTGCTTTGCCATAATCTTTCGCCTTATTAGTCCAACAAGTGAACAAGTTCTTGTTTCATTTCCTCGTCTATCTCCCTATATCGGCGGAATGCCTTGCTACCTTCCTTGTGTCCCGATACCGAAGAAACGAGGTCTGGGTCTTTCACTTTCTTATACATATTACCAATGAATGTTTTTCGGGCAGTATGCGTGGTTACGACTTCATACAAGTACTTTTGCTCAGGATTGCGAGTGAGTGGGTTAAGCACTGTGACCACCCTGTCAAGTCCTGCCAACCGGAACGCTTCTTTAATGGCTTGATTATATTTCTGCTCTGATATAAAGGGAAGTAGAGTTGTTCCTGTATAATCTTTGTAGCGTTCAAGTATGGTTTTCGCAACACTATTCAGCGGCACTCTTATTGTTCTGGGATTATGACTGCGCGTCTTTTCTTGTATGTATTCTAATGCTCCATTCACAATGTTTTTCTTTGTGAGCTTATAAAGGTCGCCTACACGACAGCCTACAACGGACTGAAACACAAAGATGTCACGTTGAATGGCAAGTTGTGGACGAGCAGACAAATCAGCCTCAAACAATTTGTTACGTTCTTGAAGTGTAATATAAATAGGTGTTCCATAAAGACATTCTTCTAAGGGGAATTTGTCAAACGGACGATTGGTGGTCCTGCCTTGGTTATAGCACCATATAAAAAAGGTACGTATGCGTGAAAAACTATCTATAAGGGTGTTCTTTCCTCTCGGTTGAGGGGTTCGCTTTTCGGGAATGGTCTCGTATATATCTGGGTATTCTTCTGCATAAGCATATTCGTTCTCCATAAAGTCCCACATATCGGCAAGTGTTTCTTTAGTTATAGTATGGATGTCAAGGGTAAAATGCTTCATTCCACGTCTTGTTTTTCTAACAAACAGTTCATAGCGCATAAGAGCCCTTTTCACTACACGGAAGTTCTTCTTTCTGACCTCCGAAAGACTATGCTTCTCCAAAAACTCATCAAAAAGTTCGGCAAAAGTAGGCGGATTCTCTATTGCCAGTTCTTCTTCTGTTTTATACTTTTCGGGATGATGGAATTTATCTATGACTTCCCCGAGCCATTCACTTCCGGCATCCTCCTTGTATTCCTTCTCAATCATTCGGGTCAATGCCTGCACTTTATGGTTCAAGTCCATCTTTTCGTTTTCCGACACCAAAGCTACACGGTCTTTATAACCTTGTCGTTCAACACTCCAATGATTGGGGTTGATGACAAGTTCACTTGCTGCCTTGATGTCTTTCTTTCCATCACGCAAACGAAAATAGATGGTAGCCTTCGTATCTATGTCGTTCTTTTTGGCAGTCTTCCGTATGAATGCAGTCACTTTCATGGGCTTCGATTTTATTTCTGGATTGAACACTGCAAAGATAGCGAATTGTTCCCAAAATGTTCCCGTTTATCCCGAAATAATTTCAATCTCATTAAATTTAATTTCGTTTATCGCTATTTATAGAACATTGAAATATAATGATATAGCGGTTATATTGCTATTAAGTTAGAGTTGTTCTCATTTGTTAATATTTAATATTTCAAATGCGGGTCTGGGTACAATGGTAAAAGCTAAGTATTGAATAATCAATTACTTAGCTTTTTCTTTTATCTGAATTTTCCCCACACGTGCAAAAAAATACGGTATTAAATGATTGTTTTCTTTGGTTGAACATAGTAAATACACTACCTTTGAAAAGAAATAAAGCCTATTAAATATAAAAAGCAATGGAACAAGATGTTTGGCAAGAGATAGAACAGTTATATCAAAAGTTTCAGAAACTTGGTATCAATGAAGCGGTGGACTATGATAAGTACTACCTGTATTCTCTTATCACCCATTCCACAGCCATTGAAGGCTCGACACTTACGGAACTTGATACGCAGCTTCTCTTCGACGAGGGAGTAACGGCGAAAGGGAAACCGCTAGTGCATCATCTGATGAATGAGGATTTGAAGCAAGCGTATGAACTTGCCAGAACCGAATCCAATAGCCTTGTACCGATAACTCCTGCCTTGCTACAAAGGTTGAATGCAACACTGATGCGCACTACAGGCAGTGTACACAGTGTAATGGGCGGTTCTTTCGATTCTTCTAAGGGTGAATTTCGCTTATGTGGTGTTACGGCTGGTGTCGGTGGACATTCTTATATGAACCATCTGAAAGTTCCTGCTAAGGTAGATGAACTTTGCGCTATACTGCAAGCGAAGCAGAAGACAGTGGGGACACTTCGGGAACAGTATGAATTGAGTTTTAATGCCCACCTTAATTTAGTAACGATTCATCCGTGGGTGGATGGCAATGGCAGAACTGCTAGATTGCTGATGAACTACATCCAATTTTGCTATCACCTTTTTCCGACTAAGATATTCAAAGAGGATAGAGAAGAATATATACTTTCCCTACGCCAATGTCAGGATGAAGAAACCAATCAGCCTTTCTTGGACTTTATGGCAGGGCAATTAAAAAAGTCCCTCTCTTTGGAGATTGAGCGATTCAATGCTTTACAAAAGAGAGGGTTCTGTTTTATGTTTTAGAGGTCTGAGAGCCAATCTTTCCGCAATAAACGCTGAAAATTAGTAATTTGCAAATAAACACCTAGTTTTACACCCAATAATGTAAAGCTGGGTGTTTTTTGTACTATTTAACCAAATTCCTAAATTCCTCTCTTAGCAATTCAAAATAATGGCAATCTGTAAATGCTCCATTCTTGAAACAGGCATTACGATGTATGCCACATTTACGAAAACCTATTTTCTCTAATACTCTCATCGATGCTATGTTGCCGGCATAAACATTTGAACAAATGTGCATCACATCTGCATGATGAAAATAGCAGCTAACAGCCAGTGCTAACATTTGGGTCATAATCCCTTTACCCCAATATGGTTAAGCAAGCCAATAACCTAATTCTGCATTGTAGCGCTCTACATCTATACCACGAGCGAAACTTATATTACCAGCCGCTTCCTGATTTACTTCGATACAATAATTATTTTGTTCGTTTTGACTTGAAACGAACAGGATGAATTGTTGCGTATCGTTTTCGGAATAAGGATATGGTAGGCTATCACGGCAATTATCCTATATTTTTTTATTATTAAGATATTTAGCTAAAGTGGAAAAATCATCTTTAGACCAACTTCTTATTTTGTATTTATCCACATCCATTTCTTTATTCAATTCATTTACCATTATAAATTCGCTGTATGAAATAAATTACTTAGGAAATGTTTCTGCTATTTGTTTAGCAACACGTTTTATAGCACCTCTAATGTCTGCTGATACGCTGAATCCTAAGGTTGTATATGCGCCACGGCATGAAGCTATCGGGCGACCAGTGAGATAATCTATGAAATTTACAGTTACGACAGATTCTTCTTCTAAAATATCTACTCCATATTTTATCATAAGCAACTTTGATTGTTGATTCGGAGACAGTTCGCCAATACGTAAATCATTGACAAGTTTAAGACGGGAACTCTCTATGGCATCAAATAGTTGTATTTCATATTCCATCAGTTGAGCCGGAATATGATAAGTGTCGTTGTTGATAATTGAGGCATATTCATACCTCGACAAGTCTGCCTTTTGTGATATTACACTTTTAGAGGTTGTACAAGATGATGCTACTATACCAATTAAAAGGAGGAATGTGACTATTACTTTATTCATTGTTTTATTGTTTAGGTTCAACGTGTAGATAATACTTCTCTTGTGTCAGGTCATCGGGGTCAGTGGAGAGTTGATGCAACATCAGTATACGGGTAGTCTTGTTTTCCCAATACAATTCAGCCTTCACACCCTCTTCGGGCAAGCACTTGAACAGGTTCTCTTTTCCACCAGCATTTTGCCCCTCACCAATGTTATTCTCCATCAGTGTTTTGATGGCTTTTTGCGCTGCTGCCGGAAAGTCTGAATCCGAGAGTTGCTTATGGTTCACCGGGATTATTTTAGAAAAGGGGTTATAATCCTTTGCCACGATGTCATACACCTGATACTCATAATCTGTGTCCAGCAGGCAATAGGTTGTAAGGTTCTGTGGGCTCTGCAACACGATTGTCCCCCATTCAATCCCCAAGAAATCACGTTCGTACAGTCTCACAGCGAGCGAGGTCTCATATTCAACCTTTCCTTTGCGATAGCCTTTCAGGTGATTTTTGATGGTACCGCTTTTGAAGAAGTGCGAACTCCATTCTGTAGCAAGATGTGTTCCCGTCCCTCCCTCCGTTGTATTGCTTTCATAGACTCTGAACGTATGAGGGAAACCCTCGGCACTCCAAACAATAGAGTCGTAATATTGCGTAAACTCAGGAAAGCCCAGCGGGGTGTAATTGTTGTTTATATCCGTGATTCTGAACGTCACCAGATCGAGCGGTGCCGGGAATTGGGTGTCAAGGTGCATAAACGGAGTGAAGTATGCCTTTTTCATCTTGAACTTGGCTTCTTCGGGCAGAGGTTCCGGCTCCGGGTCGGGTTGTCCTTCGTCCTTAAAGGTTCTGGACAAACAGATAATTGTTCTTGCTGTTCTCTTTCCATCATTTGTCGAGATTGTAATCTCCTCGTATGCATCCGGGGCTTCCGAAACCTGACGGGGAAAATGAATCTTCAACTGATTGGCTTCCACCTTGAGTGTTGCCCATCCACAATCGTATGTGTAAGAACTGCTCGAAATAGGATTGAGCACATCGAAATTTTCGCAAGTCATCACGATATATCCCTCATTACCGTTTGCCTTGAAACAGTCTTTAGGTATCCAACCTACGGTGCCACCTTCATACTCTACACTTTCCGGTGTCAGAATCTCATACGTCCAGAGCATCGGTCCACCAGGTAAAATATCATCCTTGTCGCAAGCCGTAAAAAGCAAGCAAACAATCGCCACAAACGTCACAAACAGTTTGTTCATATTCGTATAATCCCCTATAGACTCTATTGGGTTATTAAATTTGTAATGAAAAAACGTGAGCCAACTATGCCACGTCTAAGTGAAGGTCGTATGAAACCTTTGATGCAGATGTAACAATAGCAGCCCACACTATATGCGTGAGAACCACTATGCTATCTCTTGCATCAATCTGAAAATTTCCTACGTTTTTCACCTACAAGATAAATATAACGTTTCTTCTTTTCTTTTATGTCTTGGGAAGAGTTACCCCTATCCCAATGCAAAATTAGTTATTTTATTGATACTTCGCATTATATAGAACAGATTTATAACTTAAATCCTCTACTTTTCCTTGGCTCTTCCGCAGACTGTCGTAAGCTTCGCCTTAATTTCTCCCATTGTTCTTTGAACCATTCGCCTATTGGTTGCTTGTTTATCTGTCCTGTTATGACATACTTTCCAAAGGCATCACTATCCAATCGAAGTGTAGTAAAATCTTTGACCGTAACAATCGGTTCATGGGCTATGCTGTCTTTTTGTCCTGGTATTACGTTATACCATCCGTTCGCACGACTGTTTTTTTATTGCAGCTTATGAAACAAGAACTGCAAAGGCATAACAAAAGTATTCTAAAAATATTTTTCGTTTTCATATTGCTTCATTTAATGTGTCCTAAATTCATGTTTAAAGTATTGTTCTTCTTCCGGGATAATTTTGAAAGGGCATAAAAGCCTATTAGAGATCAAAACATAATAAGAGTCATAACAGCCGTAACTATTACAATTATTGTCTTTTTTATGAGTTCCGAATATTTCATATATTATTTGCTCTATGATTGTAAATGAGAGTAGCCACAGCTATCAAAATAAATGCTATCATGAAAAGTAGTATCTTAATTTTGGGGTATTTTGAAAATAGATTAGCTATACAAGCGGAAGCCATACCGAAACGAGCCACCACCGAATCGATTGTAACACCTTCGAAAAAGACTGGTATGATAACCCATAATGCAATAATAGCTAATGCAGCATTGGTAAGTAAGCAAAGAATATTACCAAATAGTATTCCAAGTAATCTTTTTGTTCTCATATAATGGAACTATAGTTTATAGTATCTTTTTCTGCCTTTCACTGAATCAGCCAAAGGTTAGAACAAAGATATGGAAGAACTTCCCAACAAAATCAAATATTATCTTGGAATATGGTTAAATGGCTAAATTTCTAAACCTATGTTTATTCTTTACTGCCAAAACTTTGTCTACGTCTAATACGGCTCATATGTACAGGAGTTATTTTAAGATAAGACGCTATTTCTTTAAGTGATACCATTTGAAGAATTTGCGGACATCTTTTTAAAAGTTGAAGATACCGTTCTTCTGGTGTAAATCTAAACAAATCTAAATAACGTGAGTATGACTGAAAAAATAGTTGTTCGGCTGCAATACGGGCAATCCGTTGGTTTTCTTTGGTTTCTTCAAATTTTTGCAGAAGGAATTCAGAAGAACAGATATAAATATCACACGGGGTTATCGTTTGTATATTCAATTCTGACTTCATGTTATATAAGCAAGTGGGATAATCAGCGATAAATTCATTGGCAAAGGAAAAGCCTACATTGTATGTCTTGTTTTCTGTTTGGTTGGTACAAGTATATTTAACTACACCTGATACAACAAATCCGAAGAAGGAGCACACATCTCCCTCTCGGAGAATAAACTCGTTTCTTTTATAATGCCGCAGTTCTCCGCATTTTAAACACAATTTCTTAAAAAAGTCTGTGTTGATATTGCCCATATATGAATTAAATTCTGTCATTATCTACTTCCTAATAGGACAAAAGTACAGAAAATTGTCGAAACATGATTGGCGGGACTTAATTATGCTACCTTTTCTCCATACACACAATTGTACACATTCTATATTACCCTCTCTCACAGTGTTATTTTAGGATGAACTTACCCTTTAATTTCAAATCCGGCAATTAGCTCAAATCTTTTATTTCCTTGAAAAAATGTTTTTATTATGCGATATGTTCCCGGTCTGACTTCATAGAACTCATTTATCGGAAAGCTAAAATAATAGCGTACATACGTTTCATTAGAGGCTAAACCATCATCAGTCCAACACAAGTCTTTTTTCATTTTAGGCATAATCCATTTCCCCTCGTGTTGAATTTGTACTTTCCAGTCGCGACCAAATTCTAAAGGAACATCAGTAGGATTGTTCACTATAACAGTCAGATACCGGATGTTAGTAGAATAAACGCTTTTTTCCGTTTGCATTTGAACTTCCCCGCCTAAAAAGTTTTCAGGCAACTTTTCCTTATGAATGATATCAAAATCATAGTTGACGGAACGTTCCATTTCAATCGGATTGTTTGGAGATTGTATAGGATGGTTTGCATTGGTGGGTGACACGGTATAAAGTCCTTGCTCATCTTTTTCTATCTCAAATCTCCCCGATTTCAACCATGTATTCCAGTCTTCGAACAAGTTGACGATGAATAGATATAAATCTTCGGAAATATATATTTCCGCACCGGACTTTAAATCACACTTCAATTGGTCTTTTACGACAGACAAATGTTTTTGAGCTCTTTGCAAAGCTTTTAAATAAACTACTTGATTAAAAGCGTAATTCTTATTCACACCTTGTCCGGTAAGCGGGTCTATTGCAGCATATGACATTTCTCCTCTTGTTTTTAAAAAAGTCGTATCCGTTATAGAAGCTTTATAGGTGTTCGTTTCTTCCCACATCTTTTCCCTCTCCCTGTTCCTGAATTTTCGGACAATCTCCTTAACTTTTTCCTGTTCACTCGTTTTATCTAACGATTTAAGGCTATCCACATCTTGCAATTCATTATATAAAGGCAAAGCAAAAAAAGAATTGCTATCCTCTTCGAAACGTTCTATAATACAGGGAATAATTTTCTTACCCATTGCTTTTAACTCTTTAAATGCAGGTAACTGGGTATAAGCCTGCGTACTTGCACTCAAATATGCTTCCGAATGGGTGAAGAGTTCGTTTTCCCATGCATTAAACAGGCTGTCAAACACCATAATATCTTCTTTTGTCAAGACAGTACTTATTTCTGTATTTTGCTTTGTACACCCGGCACAAATAAGAATAAGTGAAAGAATAAAATAGTATGTTCGCATAATACTCTGTTATTAAGTTGGTTAAATCATACGATTCACAAAAGTACATGATAATTTTTAGAATTCCACGCTTGATAGCAAGAATGTAGCTATAGAAAAACATCCTGAGGCGAAACTTACCTATACATCCCCTTTATAAACGGTTGAATAAAGAAAGCCCTTACCTTGGCAGTTAATCAAGAGTGAACCTAAAAAGAAAAGAATCTGTCGTGTAATCGTTTAGGATAGTCAAGTTCCCTTCCCGCAGAACCTTAATGTACAGATATATTACTACTCATTTTTCTCTTCTAAAATCAAAAAGGCCTTCTGGAATCCTTTACAGCAGGGCGTTTCAGAATTGTGCACAAACGCAACCCTCGTTTGTGCACAATTGAGGAGGTCGTTTGTGCACAAATGGCGAATGGATTTGTGCACAAATAAACCTTGCGTTTGTGCACAAAAAGAATATGTAAACATTTTTAGCATTCACCTAAATACTTTTCAATCCTTTCTTACTTGTATCCGTTCAGTATCGTTATCTGTCCTACTGATTGAAACGAAACCGGTTCCTTCCCTATTCCTAAACAGAGTGGACTGAACAATTATAAAAACTCTTAATTATTTTGCAACATTCACTCTTGTTCGTATATTTGCGAACAATATGCAATAACATGGAAGAAAAGAAAGATTATACCGCAACGCAAGAACAATTGGCGCGATTTGCAAAAGCTTTGGGTCACCCTGCCCGCATTGCCATCATGCATTTTTTGGCAAAACAGAAGACTTGCTACTTTGGCGACATCCATGAAGAATTGCCAATTGCTAAAGCAACTGTATCTCAACATCTTAAAGAACTAAAAGATGCCGGACTGATTCAAGGGGAGGTGGAAACACCCAAAGTGAAATATTGTATCAACCGTGAAAATTGGAAGTTAGCCCGCGTACTTTTTAAAGAGTTCTTCAACCAATGTATATGCAAATCAGAGGATTGCTGTGAATAACAGCTCCTTTTTTTGGAATAAATGTTCGTTGTTTTACGAATTACGTTTAACCAATATAACAGAATAATGGAAATTAAAGTTTTAGGAACAGGATGTGCTAACTGCAAAGCACTGTACACAGCTGTGGAACAAGCTGTTAAAGAATTAGGCATATCAGCCGAAATCGTCAAAGAAGAAGATTTGATGAAAATTATGGAATACAATATCATGACGCTTCCGGCACTTGTAGTGGAAGGAAAAGTAGTGGCAAAAGGGAAAATATCACTCAAGGATATAAAAGCAATACTAACCCAATTAAATACATTACCATGAAACGATTTTTATTCTTTTCTTTTATTTGCATGTTCTTTGTCACGGGATGGGCACAAACACCATCAGACAAATATGTGGAGGTTCTTTATTTCCATGGGAAACAACGCTGTGTAACTTGCAAGGCTATTGAAAAATATACAAAAGAGGTCATATACACAGACTTGGCAGAACTGGAAAAAAATGGGAAGGTACGTTATAAAGAAGTAGATATTTCAACCTCCGAAGGTGAAAAACTTGCGGAGAAATATCGTGTCAGCTGGTCTTCTCTTTATGTAAACGGGTGGGAAAACGGGAAGGAAGAACGCCATGACATGACACGTTTCGGTTTTCAGAACGCAAGGAACAAAACAGACCTCTTCAAGAAAGAGATAAAAAAGAAGATAAATGGGTTACTAAAATAACTAAGCTTTATGGAATATCTGCAAACTTTGTTGGATAGCAGCGAAATACCTGTTATCACGGCGTTTTTATTGGGTTTACTGACTGCTGTAAGCCCCTGCCCGTTGGCTACCAATATCACAGCTATCGGATTTATCAGCAAAGACCTCGATAATCGGAACCGGATTTTCAGAAATGGCATTTTATATACAACCGGACGCATTCTTGCCTATTCAGTACTGGGAACAATACTCATTGTGGTGCTCCGAAGCGGAGCCGATATATTTTCCATCCAGAAGGAAGTGAGCAGCTGGAGTGAAATATTACTTGCTCCCGCACTGATCCTAATAGGCTTGTTCATGCTATTCGGAGGCAAACTACATCTTTCTAAATTCGGTTTCACGGCTACGGAGAAGACCGAAAGATTAAAAGGCGCATGGGGCAGTCTTTCCTTAGGCATATTGTTTGCTTTAGCGTTCTGTCCAACCAGCGGACTGTTTTTCTTTGGCATGCTTATTCCTATGTCGGCCGTAGAAAGCGAAGGATATTTACTGCCGGTTGTCTTTGCCTTGGCAACAGGGCTTCCGGTGATGTTGACCGCTTGGTTTTTAGCTTACAGTGTTGCCGGAATAGGTCTTTTTTATAATAAGGTGCAAATCATTCAAAAATGGTTTAACCGGATAGTAGCAATCATTTTTATTCTTGCAGGCATTTATTACGGACTCACTTATTTTGATATACTATGAAGATTCTGATATTATGTACCGGAAACAGTTGCCGCAGCCAAATGGCGCACGGCTTTCTGCAAAGTCTTGATTCTAACATACAAGTATTTTCAGCCGGCACACACCCGGCCGCCAAAGTCAATCCGTTAGCAGTTGAAGTCATGGCTGAAGCAGGTATCTACATAAGCACACACACTCCCGTTAGTGTAACGGAGTATTTGGACCATTCGTGGGATTATGTAATAACCGTTTGTGGCGGTGCGAATGAAACCTGTCCTCCTTTTACCGGAAAAGTTAAAAAACGATTTCATATCGGATTTGACGATCCTTCCGAAACAACCGGAACGGTAGAATTTATAAAAAGCGAATTCGTCAGGGTACGGGATGAAATTAAAAACACTTTCACTGATTTCTATCTAACAGAAATAAAAAAATAATCATTGACGGACTGCATTTGCATGAATAATTTTTCAGATTGAATGTTCGTAATATCACAAACAATAAATTAAACTATTATGATACAGAATTTTGCCGATTGGTTGGTATATGGCATTTTTGGATTGAGTGCCGAAACTCCTATTGGAATAGCCCTAAACTTCTTTTTTTACGATACCATAAAGATACTGATATTGTTATTCTTTATCAGTGTAATAATGGGAATTATAAACGCTTACTTTCCCATTGAGCGTTTGCGCAATTATCTCACTTCGCATAAATTGTACGGATTACAATATTTCTTTGCAGCCCTGTTCGGTGCGATAACTCCGTTTTGTTCCTGTTCTTCCATACCACTGTTCATAGGTTTTGTAAAAGGCGGGATTCCCTTGGGAGTCACTTTAGCCTATTTAATAACATCTCCCTTGGTTAACGAAGTGGCTGTAGCTATGTTTATAGGAACTTTTGGTATTCGCATTACGATTATTTACGTGATTAGCGGCATTTTATTGGGAATGACGGGCGGTTTCATCTTGGGTAAAATGAAGTTAGAGCCGTATTTAAGCGATTGGGTAAAACAAATACAAAAAGAATCTTCCACGGAATCCGGCATATGGGAAAAAGAAAATACATCTTTTCTGAAACGATTGCCTGTGATTATGAAGGAAGCATGGGGCATTGTCAAAGGAGTGCTTTTATATATCCTTATCGGTATCGGCATCGGCGCATTTATGCATGGTTATGTACCGGAAGGATTCTTTGAACAATATATGTCAAAAGACAATTGGTTAGCTGTTCCTTTTGCCGTCATTTTAGCCGTCCCCATGTATGCTAATGCAGCGGGTATCGTACCCGTTATCGAAGTTTTCGTTGCCAAAGGTATTCCTGTAGGCACCGCGCTTGCTTTCATGATGGCTGTAGTAGGTTTGTCACTGCCCGAAGCTACATTATTGAAAAAAGTCATGAAGTGGAGGTTGATCGGAATATTCTTCGGTTTGATTACAGTGTTCATCATTTTTTCAGGCTATTTATTTAATATCCTACTATAGGAAACTCCAAAAGTGTGATAGCAACTCTCAGTTGCAACTATATGTCCATCATTGCCCAACTATAGGAAGATCCCAAAAATGTGATAGAAACTCCATACATACCAAAAGCACTGATTGTTGCAAAACTCAGATTCTGTTTACATCAATCAGTGCTTTTAAATTCTTCCATAACAGCATATTTCCATGCTCCATCAATTATAGCCTGCATTCTTTTAAAATTAATAAAGTTCATCCACAAAATATCACCACTTCAGCCTAAAACTACCTGAAGTTTTCCATACGCATAGCTACCTCAACATCTTCTCAAAGATTTGAAAGTTCATAAAATTCCTCTTAAGAATTTATCCGATGTATAAGTTCAATTCCAGATACAGATACTCCATGCCTTTATCCACCAGCGTATCCACTTGAATCTTATCCTCACGGAACAACCAGCCTATGGCTGCGTTCAAATCCCTGTCAGACATCCCCGTAATTTTCTTGACTTCCCGGTATTCCATGCGTCTGTTATCATCCAACAAACGCCACACGATACCTGCATTCATTCCTACTGTAAATTTATCCATATGTGTATATTTTAAAAATTAACCAACTATCTAAATTTACCGCCTATATTATTCTAACGAATTCATTGGCGTAAAGCACAGCAAACAATTTATTATGTTACGAATATAGTTATTTTTCTGATAGATTGCAACGAATTTCAAGAATTTTATAAAAAAACAAAGATTCTATAAGTTCTCTATTTACAAATAAAAAGCCTATTTGCACCAGGAATCTGAAAACCATACATTCCGTAGTCTTAAAGCAAACAGTTTTTTACCCTGTAAAAATAGAGAACATTAATAAGTCTTTTTCTCGTATACAAAGATGTTTCTAGAATTTTTCTACCCCTATCAGCCAATAACCCATCCATAAAAACACCTGCCACATACCTATTTTGAGAACAAAACAGCTATCGGAATAAGTCCACATCGACCGAAGCGCCGATAAACATTCTAAGAAACATCCCTCCACTTCATTTTCGTTCAACTATAGGGGGGCTTACCAATAAACATTTTCCTAATAAATCAGCTCTGCGAATTAATCATATCCGGCATATAAAGATTGCTAATTGACTCAACAAAACAAGTATGATTCCAATTAGTAAACATTATTTTAATCCAAGAAAAACGATTTAGTTTGAACCAATAATACAAAAATCGAAAAGTTATATGTATATTTGAACGAAAAGTAAACATGAAATCAATCATTCAAAATCAGAAAATGAACAGAATCACTTCTCTTTTCGGAATTCAATACCCCATCATTCAAGGTGGCATGGTATGGTGCAGCGGTTGGCGGTTAGCCTCAGCCGTAAGCAATGCAGGCGGATTAGGATTGTTGGGTGCGGGTTCAATGCACCCCGAAACTTTACGTGAGCATATCCGCAAATGTCGGGCAGCAACCGACCGACCTTTCGGAATCAATATTCCTCTTCTATACCCTCAAATAGAAGAAATCATGCAATTGGTAGCAGACGAAGGAGTAAAAATAGTCTTCACTTCAGCCGGAAATCCAAAGACCTGGACAAGTTGGCTCAAGGAACGGGACATCACCGTAGCCCATGTCGTATCTTCCTCCAAGTTTGCAAAAAAATGCGAAGAGGCTGGAGTAGACGCTGTGGTAGCCGAAGGATTTGAAGCGGGAGGGCATAATGGGAGAGAGGAAACAACAACTCTTTGTCTCATTCCTGCTGTACGGAAAGCCATTCATCTGCCTTTAATTGCCGCCGGAGGTATCGGTACGGGAGAAGCTATATTGGCAGCTATGGCATTAGGTGCCGAAGGTGTACAAATAGGAACACGTTTTGCACTAACAGAAGAAAGTTCCGCCCATGATGCTTTTAAAGCACGCTGTTTAGAACTAAACGAAGGAGATACGAAACTACTGTTGAAAAAACTGGCTCCCACTCGCCTTGTAGCAAACGCTTTTCGGACATCCATCGAAACAGCGGAAGAGCAAGGCGCATCAGCCGAGAAACTGAAAGAACTTTTAGGCAAAGGACGTGCTAAACGGGGAATATTTGAAGGGGATTTGGAAGAGGGTGAATTGGAGATAGGTCAAGTTGCGGCTTTGTTCCGCCAACGCCAAACGGTAAAAAAAGTAATGGACGAGCTGATTCAGGGATTCGAAGAAGCCAAAAAGAGAATCATGCAATATTAATTATTACATCGCCCCCAGAAACTCTAAGATATGAACGGCCGGTTTATTTTAAAGAGATGACTTCCCGATAAACTATAAGAAAAGAGATTGTCCCATTAGTGTCCCGTTAAATTTTGATACCTCTATTTTTACGTTGAAGTATAATAGCAAGATGTGAATATACAAGCGATATCATTTATTATCTAACGAATATCATAGAGAGTATAAATTCAAATCCGTTTATTTAAAACATTCCTATAATCAATAGATTATTAAGGGGCCATCTAAAAAATAAAAATTGAATTAGCTAAAGTAATAAATTGTAACTGAATAAATAAAAAGTGCCACTTTAACCTATAAGAATTAGATATGAAGTGGCGCTTTCTTCTATACTTGGGTACTATCAATTCTAAATTGAAAGATTAACTTTAAACTTTCAGACTTTTTAGACAGTCCTATCTTTTAACGGGACAGCAGTGAGATTGTCCAAAAAGTTAAAACTGAATTAGCAAAAGTTGCAGATTATAACTGAATAAATAAAAAGTGCCACTTTAACCTATGAAAATCAGGTGTAGAGTGGCAGTTTTTATTTAACTTTTAGGGCGCAAACCATCGATTCATTTTTGGAACATCTCTTTCCGAAAATCTTCCTTTACTTTTGCTGTAGCCTTTTAGCCCGTCGGCGTACCCGACGTCTTCGGAGCTTCTTCCGGCGATAATGTTGTATGCGTTTATAAATCATCCAGCCACTCATACCACCTACCACCACAAAAATAAGAATCGTAATGCCTACTCCCAAGTTATCACCTTTCACACGCGACCAAATATCCAACACTTCTTTCGTAGTGTCGCCGAAATCACGAATCATTGCGCAACGCTCAACTACCGTACGGTCGGGATATTGTATTTTATCAATCTGTATGCTGTCCGCACCCGGACCGAAGAAATAACTTAAATCAGAATAATGTTCTAATGTAGTATCCACCTTGGCTTCCAATATTTCAGGAGTGGCAACGGAACTCACATAGCCGCAAAAATCCATATTACGTAACGCAATATCAGGGCGGCACATAAAATTAATGAAGTAAGCCGCCGCCTTCGGATTACGGGAGTACTTGGGAATCACCCACCCGTCATACCAGATATTACTACCCTCTATAGGGACCGTATAATCCAGCTCCACTCCTACCAACGACGCCTCATCAATGGCCCAAATAGCGTCACCGCTCCAGGTCATATTCAGATACGCCTTATTCTTGGTCATCATTTCTTTGCCGAAGTCTGCCTCCCATCCGGCAATGTTCGGCTTCAAGGCTTTCAGATATTTCTCGGCCAATTCCATGGTTTGAGGCGAGAAATCATTCATCAGATCCTCCACCTTTATTTTACCTTTCGCCAAATCATCGGCATGAGCATAAATCACCGCCGTTCCATACGCATCCCGATAGCTGTCTTTCATCAGAATTTTCCCGGCATATTTCTTATCCCAAAGACAGCCCCACGACATAGCATCCGAATCGGGGACATGCGCTTTGTTATATAGAATACCTGCAGTACCCCACATATAGCACACAGCATACCGGCTTGCTTTCTCGTCAGGCTTGACGGAGAGTTTATCAATCTGCTCGCGAATATACGGAGATACATTATTCATATAATTAGGCGAATGAGCGAACACAGTATCAATAGGAAGTAACAAATCCTTTTTCAGCATCCGTTCTATAATATATTCCGAAGGACACACCACATCAAAATCCTCGTGTCCTTTTTCTATTTTAGTGAGCATGATTTCATTGATATCAAATGTCTGATAAACAATGCGGATGTCTTCACCCGTCTGTTCTTTATAATAAGCCTGAAAGTCCTCCAAAACACCGTCTCCAATATAATCGGCCCAATTATAAATCTTCAGTACTTGCGTGCGGGGTTCATTTGTGTTATAACACCCCGTCTGTACGGCAAGCAGCAACATTAAAAATGGTATCAATTTATTCATATTCCAATAATCCGTTATTTTTTCTTCGTCCTTCCTGCACGATAATTTATCACCATCAGCAACGCCAACACGACTACGAATATAATCGACGATAAAGGACGCAGTTCCGGCGTAAGCCCGCCTTTACGCGCATCGGCATAAATATAAGTAGAAAGAGTTTCCAAGCCTTCGTTACCGATAGTAAACACCGTAACGGCAAAATCGTCAATGGAAAGAGTCAACGCCAACATAAAGCCGCTAATCATTCCAGGCAGAATCTCGGGTACAATTACCTTACGCAATGCTTGGAGGGGGGTAGCGCCCAAGTCCAGTGCGGCTTCGTAAATATTCGGGTTCATCTGCTTCAAACGGGGTAACACACTCAACACTACATAAGGAGTGCAAAAGGTAATGTGCGCCAACACCACTGTAACATAACCTTGGGAAACGCCCAAAGACACAAATAACAAGAATAAGGAAATACCGGTAATGATATCTCCATTTAGTATAGGGATGCTATTGACAAAACTTATAGCTTTATAAGCCCGCGCTTTCAGATTAAAAATACCAATAGCGGCAATGCTTCCCAACAAAGTGGAAACCGTAGCGGCAATCAAGGCTATCGTCACGGTATTGATGAGCGCATTCATCAGGGAATGATGTACGGAATTCTTAAAAAGAGAAGTATAAAGATGAGTGGAAAAACCGCTCCAATTACCTAACACCTTTGCTTCGGTAAACGAATAAATAATAATAATTAAAATGGGCGAATAAAGTAACAAAAGCAATACCCATAAATAAGCCTGTGCAAATAGTCTCTTTACCATAGTCCGCCTCCTTCATTTGAATTATCTTTATCATCCGTATTAAATAAGGATGTAGCGGCTATCAGCAGCAACATAATAAGAGATAAAGCCACACCGTAATTCCACATGCTGTTATTGATATTTTCCTGAATAGTCGTACCAAACAGCTTGATATTGTTCATAGTCAGCAGTTCGGCAATAGCAAAGGTCGAAATAGTCGGCATAAACACCATCATTACGCCACTCATCACCCCCGGCATGGAAAGTGGGAACACCACACGCAGAAAAACTTGCACAGGATTCGCTCCCAAATCTTGAGCGGCCTCAATATAACTTTGATCCATCTTTTGCAATGTATTGTATATGGGATAGATCATAAACGGAATGAAGTTATATACCATCCCGAAAATTAATGCTCCCTCACCTAATGGAATACTGCAAAAGTCGAACAGAGCTACCGTAGCCAATGTACGAACCAGAATATTCACCCACATAGGCAGAATAAACAACACAATCATTGCTCTGGAACGGTTCAACTTGCTATTGCTTAAAATCCACGCCGCCGGATAACCCAACGCGATACATACTACCGTAGTAATGATAGCTATGCCTATAGAATAAACAAAAGTATTGATTGCTTCCGGATGCTCGAAAAATTTCTCAAAGTTCGCGAAGGTCAGATGTCCGTTATCATCCGTAAAAGCATATACGGCAATAAGCAACAGCGGTATCACTACAAACACTGCGGAAAAGAGTATATAAGGCAGTGTCCAACTCTTACGTGAGGATAAAAAGAGTATTAATCGTTTCATTTTCCTACATCCACCTTTTTAATGACACGGATGGCTTCCGCCGGAATAGTGATACCCACACGGTCGCCGTCATCCCATACATCATTCGTGTCCACAAATACATTTTCATCCCAATCGGAGAGCACAGTCAGATGGTAATGATCTCCTTTATACAGAATAAATTTCACTTCACCCGTAAGTATTCCGTCTTCTTCATTATCTTGAAGAATCACTTTATCGAACCCTACTTCTACCCAAACCTCTTCTCCTGCCTGTATATTCCGTAGGGGTGCACATTCGAATTCGCAACCGAGGAATTCTACATGAGTCTCATCTATCACGCGCCCTTCAAATGTATTACATACCCGCTCTTTCTTCATAATATGAATGTCATCAGGCTTTACCAACAATCCTACTTCGGCACCCACCTCAAAATGATGATAATCTTGCACTAAAAACTCGTAACCATCGCAAAGTACCGTCATTTCATAATGTACTCCTTTAAATACGGAAGATTGTACCACCCCTCTTAATTGCGCCAAATCCGAAACTGGGAATATATATAAATCTTCAGGACGAATAACAACATCAACCGGAGTATGTTCACCAAACCCTTCGTCCACACATTCGAACTCCGTATTGCAGAAACGAACCAGTCTATCATGAACCATCTCTCCGTTCAGGATGTTACTTTCACCTATAAAGTTCGCCACAAAAGAATTTATCGGCTCATTATAAATATCAATGGGAGTACCTATCTGTTGAATTTTTCCTTCGCTCATCACTACGATCGTATCACTTAACGTCAACGCTTCTTCCTGATCGTGCGTTACGTAGACAAAGGTAATGCCTAACCGTTTATGCATCTCCTTCAGTTCCATCTGCATATCCTTACGCATCTTCAAATCGAGTGCAGCTAAAGGCTCATCCAACAACAAAACTTCCGGCTCATTAACAATGGCCCGAGCAATAGCCACGCGCTGTTGCTGTCCGCCCGAAAGTGAGTCCACATCTCGATATTCATAGTCCGACATGCCTACCATCTTCAAAGCCGACTTTACTTTCTTTTCAATGGTTTGTTTAGGCATCTTCTTCAATTTCAAACCGAAAGCAATATTATCGTATACATTCAGGTGCGGAAATAAAGCGTATTTCTGAAACACCGTATTGACAGGACGTTTGTGAGGCGGAGTTTGCGTAATCTCCATCCCGGATATTTTGATTTCACCCTCCGATGCAGTTTGAAAACCTGCAATTAAACGCAACAATGTAGTTTTGCCACATCCGGACGGCCCTAAGATAGTGACAAATTCTCCTTTCTTCACATTTAAAGTTACATCATCCAAGGCCGTCTTCTCTCCAAAGAACTTAGAAACATGACGAACCTCAATAATCGATTTCTCTTCCTGCATATTCATACCTTATTTGGGCTGCAAAGATACACATTCCTGCGATTTTACAATCCCCTTAACTATTACATTTTCAAGATTCCTTTCTTTATAACAGAAAGAAAAACACTTTTACTGCATAAACATACAGTTTATAAGGAATATTCACTGCTTCCACTTTCTCTTTTTTCTATTAAACGTCCTTCGCCATCAAATAAATAGAAATAATTAATAGAGGAGTTTACTCTATATAACCATCGCACGGAAGATTCCCACCGGCGACTGTCGTCTAACCAACATGCCGAATAGTCCCTTTCCAGCTCATGTTTGAAAGTTTTCATCTCCGCATCAACCAGATAGTAGGAAGGAATGATAAATTGCACATCCGGAAATTCATCTCTAATTTGCTTCATCTCCTTACGAACTTTATCCTTAGAGCTCCCATCCAGAACGAAAAACAAGCATACCGGATTCCCTCCGCCCGCTATATCCGAAAAACAAACAGTATCTCCTTCAAATGTACGTTGCCGGAAATCAATATACCTATCTCCCTGATTTAATTCACGCGTCGCATCCAGTTGCCGCTTCAAAGAATTAAGTACAGAGGTGCTGTCACGCATCAAAACATTGCTTCCATTATAAATATCATCCAACTCATCGGGATATACGATTGCATACCGATCGAGCAAATAACAGCCTATCGCATTTTGCAAATTAGCAAACATTACGTTTCGGGTTTCGTCCTTTGGGAAACCATCCTTATGCCACAATCGGGACATTAACTCATTTAGAGAATTTGGATTGGAACTTTTATCCGATACATAATCCTTACTCGGATGGGCATACGTCAGAGTCAGTTCTCCCCGTTCCGGATAAAAAAAGACGCCTATACCGTCCCCCTCCAAAGCATACAAATGCATCGTATCTTCCTTAGCCACAAAAGACACGGCTCCGTTTACAACAACAGCAGAATCCATCGGTCCTTTTCCATAATCTTTATCGGACACCAGTTTATCAGCATTATATCGCCATAAATAAACCGTATGTCCTTCAAAATCATCTAATCCTACATAATGAATTATGCAATTTTTTTCTTCCTGGCAACACCATATAAACAAGCACATCAATATCCACAACAAAGTTCTCATAGCAGTAAATTTCAGTTAATTAATGTGACAAGTCGGTCACACCCACATTTATTTCTCACGTTCATTTCTCTCACTTTACATCAAAGGTATCATCCATAAGGCAAGGTTCCAACGCCGGCGGTTCCCCTTCCGCTGAGTTTATACGCAAATCCATCCACATCACATCATGCCAACATCCGCACTTATAGCCGGTTTGTTTATGAATTCCCGCTATCCGGAAACCAAAGGAACGATGCAAGGCCACACTTGCTTCATTAGGCAAAGTAATCAACGAGTAGAGTGTCTGTACGTGCTGCCGCCTTAAAAGTTCAATCATCCGGGTGTAGAGTTGCTTCCCTATGCCACACCTTGTGAAATCCTTATCTATATATACGGAAAGCTCAGCGTTCCATTGATAAGCCGCACGTTCCATTTGCCGATGCGCATAAGCATATCCTACAATCCGGTCAGCCATTTCACACACGAGATAAGGATAAAAAGCTGTAATTTCCCGAATACGGCGCGCAAACTCCTCTACGGTAGGAAGCTCGTTTTCAAAAGTAACAGGCGTAGCTATATACGGTGCATAAATAGCCAGCAATGTTTCCGCATCAGCTTCCGTCGCTTTTCTGATATACATTTCTTTTCCCATAAATATCTATAATGAATTACGATACTCCTGTGGAGTCATACCTACATATTCTCTAAAATAACGGGTAAAAGTAGTGGGGTTTTCAAAACCTAAAGATTCTGCTACTTTATTGACGCGCACCGTAGACCCTCTCAGCTGTCCCTTTGCATCCATAATAATGAGGTTCATAATAATCTCACGCGCCGTTTTACCCGAAGCTTTACTTATCGCCGCACAAAAATGAGAAAGAGTAAGATTAGCAGCCTTGGCATAAAACGAAACCTTATGTTGCTGGCGATAATAGTTAAAAGCGTTCTGTAGAAATTCACGGAAAATAATACGATCGCGTGTTTCGGTTACAGATTGGGCTTTCTGGCCATGCAAACCCGAAACACTTTCTATAAAAATGCTCATTGTCGACATCATCATTCCTTGTGTGACTGATACTTCATTCGAATTCAGAACACGGCTAATCAAATTGAACGCATCTCTATAAATAGGATAAGCTTTATCGGAAAGCGGGATAATAGGATTGCTAATCAATGAAGAAAGAAAACCTGTAGCTATCTTCCACATTTCTACAGTACGCATAAACGCAGATGAAAAACCGACAAAGGCAACCTTGGCGTCTTTACTTGTTTCACGCACTTCGATAAAACTTCCTGGAATCAGAAAGATAAAATCATGAGGATGAATAACATATTCCATTAAATTAATCACCACTCGAATACTTCCTCTTAAACATAAAGCAAATATCCCCGCTTTTATCTTACAAGGATAATACCCATACGTACTAAGAACTTTTCCGGTAATATTCGACCACGCCAAATAATCAACAGGAAGATCTACTTGCGGGAAATCATTCTCTTTTAAGTTCTTCATAGACTAAATCCTTTCTATTTCAACTCACAAAGATAAGTAACTCTGCATAAAACATGGCTATACGAGCAACTTCTTTACACAAGAATATTTAAAAATCGATAATTTTGTACATAATTTCGATAACTTTGTACTTGATAGAACCTTTAATTGTCCCGACCTTTGCCCACAAATTTTATACTCAAAACTTAAGAATAAACTATGAAGGTAAAATTATTGCGAAAAGTTCTTTATGTCGTTTGTTTTTCAAGTGTTCTTACGGCATGTAATGATGACAATTATGACGGCCCTTCACCTTATGATGTGAATGCCACTTATACAAACCAGCTAAGCGCTGGGAACAAAGCTAATTTGGCTTTACTCTATAATGAAGAAGCCCTCATTGGAAAAAATGTCTACTTTAAACTAAAAGATGCGCATACGGGCTACCTTTCTTTAAAACAGATCTTGCCGGGCGAACAAGAAACCAATTTAGACAATATTCCCCTAACCACCGATGGCGAAAGTTATTCATTCAACGGTTCAGCAACTACAGCTAACGGAACTTCGTTTGCTTATACCGGAAAAGTGGAAACCGGGAAATTAGCACTTTCCCTCAGCAACATCGCGTTACAGGATAACCTGTTAAAAGGGAAAAGACTGAATACAGTGGAATACAAAGATCCGGTTTACGGTTACGGAAAGGTGAGAACAACCACTTATAGTTCATCCATCATGTTACGTCTTCTACCCCGTACTCAGCTCGATTTCATGTCAAGTATGATGGTCAGTCTTGTCGGTCCGCTAGCAACCCAAATAGCGGGAAAAGCTTTAAAGATTGTCTTAAATAAAGTAGAGTTCCGTCCCGATGGAAACATTATTGCCGACTATGCAGACTGGCCGGAAGGATATGATATCATGGGAGACACTCCGGCTCCTAAACGGGAAGACGATGATTATACTCCCTCGCCCGCAAATCTGGCAACTTATTATTTCACAGATTCCGAAACCCTGTTTGTGATACCCAATATCGACCAGATTATATATACCGTACAACAAAACGCAACCAAACAAGGCCGTTCGCTTTCCGATCCGCAATTACAAGAAATTATTCAGAAACTATATATGCAATTGGCTACTTGGGCTCGATATGGTATCCGTTTTAAAGCGACAGAGAACCCTTACACCGGAGAAGGACAGGCACCTGTTTATAAATTCGACAGCGAGGGGAACCGGATTGTCGATCCCTCCCAGGCTGAAAAATATACCGGCGATTATCTGTTGCAAATCGACACCGACCAATTGGCCATTGTAGGAGTTTTATTGGAAGCAATGCCTTATCTTGCACCCGAGTTGTGCGCCACTCCGCTAACCGACATTGAGGCATTAGCCGATTATGCAGGTCTTATCCAAATGGTATTTCCCGAAGCTGACACGGTAGGAAAACTTCTGGTAGCACTGAAAGCTTTCGGCGACAATCTTGATTTTGAAATAGGTCTATTACTTAATAACCCGTCAAACTAAAAACAGTCTTGATTATGAAAAAGATACATTCCATATTTATACTGTATATCCTGCTCTCTGTTCCGGGAGTAGCACAAACTTTAAAAGGGCATATTTACGATGCCAAAACCAGCGAGCCTTTAATCGGGGCTTCCATCTCTTACAAAGCAGGAACACAAGGTACGGTTTCCGATGTAAACGGAGCCTATGAGATTAAACTGCCCGAAGGTGGTGTGGACTTGGTAATCAGCTATATCGGATACGAGGATATGCAAATGCCCATTGTGATAAACAAACGTGAGACACTTGTCAAAGACATCTACATGAAAGAGAAAACAAACCTGATGGAAGATGTAGTGGTAACTGCCGGACGCTTTGAACAGAAAATGAGCGATGTCACCGTATCGATGGAACTTATAAAAGCCGATCATATAGCCCGTCAAGCTCCTACGGATTTGACTTCAACCTTGCAGACACTGCCGGGTGTAGACATCATCGACAAACAACCTTCTATTCGTGGTGGCGGCGGATGGACTTACAGCGTAGGTTCGCGCAGTCTGGTATTGGTAGACGGCATGAGTGCGTTGACCCCTGCAAACGGAGTCATTAATTGGAATACCGTACCTATGGAAAATATAGATCAGGTGGAAGTTATAAAAGGAGCTTCATCCGTACTCTATGGTTCTTCGGCACTAAACGGCGTCATTAACGTACGTACAGCCCGTCCGGGACTGACTCCCAAAACCAAGGTTAGCGCTTATGTAGGCATATATGGTGATCCCAAAAACAGCAGCTACCAATGGAGCGATAAAAATTTCTGGAAAGAAGACAAATATGAGGTAGAACCTATTCTGCGCAGCAGTCTGTTCTCCGGCGTAAGTAATCCTATGTACGAAGGTTTCGACTTGTCGCACAGCCGTCGTATCGGAAACTTCGACGTGAGCGGAAGTATGAACCTTTTTACCGATGAAGGATATCGCGAACAGGGCTACAACAAACGCTTCCGTATCGGCGGAAACCTGACTTACCACCAACCTGATATACAAAACAGGATCATCAATTACGGTTTTAATATAGATTTCCTCACTAACAAATATGGCGATTTCTTTATATGGCGTTCACCGAAAGAACCTTACCGTCCTTCATCACTTACGAATATGGGACGTGAAGAGAATTCTTTCCGTATTGATCCGTTCTTCAATTACGTAAACCCGAATAACAACACCACGCATCGTATTAAAGGTCGCTTCTACTATACAGGCGACAGGATTGTCAACCCTACGGGAAGCAATTCCATTTTAAACATCTTAGGAAACATGGGAACCGATCTTGATGCGTTGCAAGGGATGGTTACCAACATACAAAACAAAGATTACAGTATGTTACTTCCCTTTATCACCCCACTCTTAAACGGCGATTTAAACGGAATAGTAAACGGCGCTTTGAATGTATTGAATCCAATTTTCCCCAATGCAACCACAGCCGACTACTGCGACTTGATTTCATGGGTAATGAACAACGGTTTGCCAAGCGGTACTTCGGATTTAATACCTTGGCTGAATGATGTAAGCAACGGCGGAAAAAAGAACCCGTCGCATACGGATCATAACTACAATTATTATCTTGATTACCAATTTAACAAAAAGTGGAACAGCGGTGCTCAAATTACTACCGGATTGACTTATGAGCATATAACCAACGATTCGTACACCACCGGCGAACACCAAAGCGACAACATTGCTATGTTTTTCCAATATGACCATCGTTTTTGGGATAAGCTTAGTGTATCGGCGGGCTTACGTGCCGAATATTATCGCATAGACGACCATCATAAGGAGGCCGAGACCAAAATATTCGGTACTAAAATCCCCTTCCGTCCGATATTTCGTGCCGGATTAAATTACCAACTTGCCGACTACAGCTTCATTCGGGCCAGTTTCGGACAGGGTTACCGAAACCCCTCTATTACCGAGAAGTATGCCCGCAAAGATATCGGCGGTGTAGGCGTCTACCCGAACGAAAATCTGAAAGCCGAAAAAGGATATAATGCCGAGATAGGTTTCAAACAGGGATACAAATGGGGCAACCTGCAAGGTATGGCGGATTTGGCAGGATTCTATACCCGTTACGACAACATGATAGAATTCCAGTTCGGCTTATTCAACAATGCCGACTATAGCATGATTAACAGTCTGACGGATGCCGGTAAGATGCTAATGGACATGATCAACAAAGTGCCGGGAACCAGTTTAGGCATTGGCGCCAAGTTCCACAATGTATCCAAAGCGGAAATATATGGAGTGGAAGTAAGCACTACGGGTATGTACACGTTTAATAAGAATGCCAAACTACTTTATAACATAGGTTATGTATATACCGAGCCGCGCGATGCCGACTATAAAGAGCGTAATGCTGTTGAAGCCGGTTACACGGACCCGCTTCAAATCAAAGAGAAATCCAATACCTCTCCTTATTTGAAATACCGGCAAAAGCATTCTTTTAAAGCAACGCTCGATTTTCAGTGGAAACGTATCAGTCTGGGTACAAACCTATCATGGAAGAGTAAACTATTGGCAGTAGATTACCTGATGGTAGACGAACGCGAAAAAGAGAAACCGGAATTGATGGATTATGTACGTAGCCTCTTATTCGGAAGCATTGACAACGAAACGCTCCATTCATACTGGAGAAAACATAATAAAGATTGCTTTACTATGGATTTGCGGATGGGCGTGAAAGCAACCAAAGACGTAGGTTTTCAATTTATTATTAACAACCTGTTGAATGAGGAATACAGTTACCGCCCCATGGCAGTAGCAGCGCCACGCACTTTCGTTGTAAAGATGGATATTACATTTTGATCGGCCCGCACTAACCGAAAAAACAATATAAGAGTGTGTAAGGAGTTTTCTAGAAGGTAACTCCTTACACACTCTTTTTTACTCCAAAGCCACCGAAAGTCTTCTACTAAAACAAAAAGAAACCGCAATGAATACTTATAAAGTGTCACTAAAACACTTCAAAAAATAACACTTTTTTCACAATTCGACAAAAAAAGTCTCTATATAGAACACTTTCATATGTAACTATTGTATATATTTGTAATGATGAAACACAAACAACATTTTTAACTCTAAATACAATAGTTATGACAAAAGCAGAAATTGGTGAGAACGCAGGCAAAATATGGCATGCACTCAATGAGGTTCGCGAATGTTCAATAGAGAGTTTAGCTACGAAACTTCATCTGAATGAAACTGATGTTGCGCTTTCTATCGGATGGTTGGCACGTGAGAACAAAATCGTATTTACAGAGAAGAACGGCAAGACACTTATCAGCAATTGTGAATGTCTAAACTTTGCGTTCGGATAAATCTCTAATCAAGCGTATCAGCTACTGTACGATGACAAGTCCTTGATGCGAAAGCATATCCAAATTATGCAATGTATGAGTCTTTATTCTTAAAGGCTCATCCTAAGCATGATTCGCAATTAAATGCCGGACATTACCAGAAACAATACACCAAGCACAAACTATAAACTTTCCGATATATAGCAAAAGATAAAATCCTTAGAAAAGTAGCCGACCGCTTTATCCAGCTTGTTCTATAGTCACGGTCTACCCCCCATCATTAGTTAGCGGTTTATCTAATACCGTAAAAATAACCTATAAATAAGAAAACCAACAACTAAAATCGATTATGAACAAGTGGAAATTATTTCTTCTCTCTGTAATGGGAGTTACCAATATCTCCATCTCCGCCCAAACAACTATCTCAACCATGAATCCTTCAACACTTCATACACAGGTTAATGAAGAACGTGATTCTTTTATACTCTTCCAAAAAAAAATAAAAAAACGCACCTGACATCTGTCACACCCGTCACAACTACATATAACGAACAACTATACAATCACTTATAGCCGCTTATTGGGTGCAATGAATGTGACAGATGTTAGGTAGTCTGCCAAAATGTGCCATGATAAATAATCCATATATAAAGAAATTCCCCACATTCCTCTTTGTGTCTCGTACCTATATAGGGCAACAAAGCAAAAGAGCCCCTCACCTATGCAAGTATAAGAGAACAGGAGTAGTACCTTCCATATTTACAGGTAATTGACCTTTCAATCAAGAGTGATTCTTATGTGTTGAAAAAGTGTTTTACAGGATAAAACAAAGTGTTTCATACGTTCGAAACACTTTGTTTCTCCTAATGAAACATTCTGTTTTGAATGGTTTAAACACTTTGTTTCCGCTAATGAAACACTTCTCATAGCAGCATGCTTTTCGCTTGATTATAGTAATAAACATTGATTCCATGCTATATGCAAAACGTTTGGTATAGAATTTGTTAAAGTACGAATAACCATACTCTTCATACTTCAGGAACAGAGAAAAAAAAGAATCTCTATAGAATTTCGAAAATACTGCTAAAAAAATCACTATTTGTATCACCCACATCCTCTTTTCATGTGTCTATTATATAAACCTTAAACGAATACTGTGTATACAAATATGACAATAGCTCCAAAGAATCTGTATGTCATGCCTGTAGTAATATTACTCATCATTCTGGTATTGGACGCCAAAAGAGAATTGAAAAACCATTTGGAGAACTTGTAAAAAACAAATGTATGAAAAAACACCATCAAACCCAACTAAAAAATTTGGTTGTTATCACAATTTCAACGATCTTGGCAGTGTGTTGCCAAAACGACATCGGGTTACCCTCCCCAGAAGAGAAGGGGTTCACGGTGGAGGACGCCAAGGAGTTCTTTGAAACAAATGTAGGTACCCTGTCCCTCGACTTGCAACTGAAACATTCCAAAGGAAAGAAAATAACCCGTGAGCAGACCCGAGGTAAAAACCGAGTGATAACTCCTGTTTGGAACAAATCCAAACGTTGGGTGGAGCGTTCGGGCAATATGGAAGTGGTTGAAACACCTCTTAGTATTGGAAACGGGGTGAGCGTTGCAAAGTATGTTGAATATAAAGAGAAACGGGAAATGGAACTTTCGCAGACATACAGTAAGCTTATCATCCGTCATTTCAAACAAGAGAATGTCACGGTTTCGCATATTGTGACATTCATTGCCGACAAACGTTTCTCGGGACGAGACAAGGATATCACCGAGTTGAGTTACAACAACTGGAAGAATTTTTCGGGCTTTGTGATATACACCTTTACCGACGGACGCTTTTCCAACGGCTACAAAATAATCGACGGGAAGATTACCCACCGGCTTCGTTTAAGGAAACGGACGAAAACCCCTTCCACCGCTGATGTGAAAATGCAGTACAATTATATAGATAACTAGAAAATCACTCGCCATTCAATACGGACTCTAAATATTACTGCCGTATATGTGAAGGTGGTTCTATGGGAATAAGATTAGGCATGCAGATGGAAAGCAATCAACTCTTACATGAAATGTTTCATGCTTACCAAAGTTATCAGACCGTTCTTTCTGATTACGATGCTATCGGACAGAATAGGGAAATTGAAACTCATTATGCACAATATTTATATGTAAGTAAGTTACCCGAATATCAGTCTTCTAGTAATAAATGGAAAAGGAGATATTCTAATAATCTTCGATATTATGTAACACGACGATTAGAAGAATTCATAGACAGTAAAGGAAATTTACGCTCTACTACAAGTAATGATTTATTAGATGTATTTATCTATTCAACAGTCAATCCTGTTTTCAGAGACGTTATCCAGAAAATGAATATCCCTATAAAGAAAACTACAACTTATTAGATAACTTTTCAAATATTAAAAAACTAACGAAAGGGTGTTGATTATGAAACGAATTATATTATTAGCCACTGTAGTAGTAATAGCTATAAGTGGATGGGGACAAACAAATTATTATTCCCAAACAAAAACATTTGAAGAGGATGGTTATACATACCAGTGCAATGCTACACCGTGGGGATTTGTTGAACTGTATAACAAAAATAATAAATTAAAGGGTAAGTTCCCGGCTTATCGGTCTACTGGTAAAACTTACATTGAACCGGAAGACGGATTTCATCCGGTAATGGAACATGATGCGAAAAAATGGGAAAAAGGAGAAGATATAGTTCGAAATGCATTCACAGAGCAACAGAAATCAGCTTGCAAAGGAGGACGTCGTCTTTACATAACTTGCTACATAAATTCAGATACAGGAAAAATAGATGAAGTGTGTTTTGAGTTCTTTAAAACATCCGGTTATGTAGGAATTCCTATTTCTGTTTATCGACAGATAGAATTGGGATTAAAAAAGGAGATACAATACGGTATCACTGATTTAGGAAAGCAATTAAACTTTATTTTTTTCTGGTTTGATATAGAATTTCACTAAAAACAAATTGTACAGCCGGATATTACAGTCCGGCTGTGAGAACCATTAACAGCAAAGCAAACTATGAAACAATTTATTGCAGCCGTCGCTTTATTTACAATCATTGTGAGCACCTGGGGACAAACAAATTATTATTCCCAAACAAAGACATTTGAAGAGGATGGTTACACTTATCAATGTGATGCAAATCCTTGGGGAATAATAGCATTATACAATAAAGCCAATAAATGGGTCAATAAACTTCCTGCATACCGATCCACTGGTAAAACTTATATTGAACCGGAAGACGGATTTCATCCGGTAATGGAACATGATGCGAAAAAAAGAAAAAAATGTAAAGATATAGTTCGAAATGCATTTACAGAGCAGCAAAAATTAGCCTGCAAAGGGGATCGCCTCTGCTTGGTTTGTTCTATTAATTCAGACACTGGACGAATTGATGAAGTGGTGTTCGAGTTCTTTAAAACAACAGGTTATGTAGGAATTCCTATCTCTGTGTTCCGACAGATAGAATTGGGACTAAAAAAAGAGATACAATACGGTATCACTGATTTAGGAAAGCAATTAAACTTCATTTACTTCTGGTTTGATATAGAATTTAACTAGAAATAAGTTGCATAGCCGGATATTACAGTCCGGCTGTAGTAACATAACATCAAAACAAACTATGAAACAATTTATTGCAGTTATTGCCTTATTTACAATTGTTGTGAGCATCTGGGGACAAACAAACTATTATTCCCAAACAAAGACATTTGAAGAGGATGGTTATACATACCAGTGCAATGCTACACCGTGGGGATTTGTTGAACTGTATAACAAGAATAATAAATTAAAGGGTAAGTTCCCGGCTTATCGGTCTACAGGTAAAACTTACATTGAACCGGAAGACGGATTTCATCCGGTAATGGAACATGATGCGAAAAAAAGAAGAAAATGTCAAGATATAGTCCGAAATGCATTCACAGAGCAACAGAAATCAGCCTGCAAAGGAGGACGTCGTCTTTACATAACTTGCTACATAAATTCAGATACAGGAAAAATAGATGAAGTGTGTTTTGAGTTCTTTAAAACATCCGGTTATGTAGGAATTCCTATTTCTGTTTATCGACAGATAGAATTGGGATTAAAAAAGGAGATACAATACGGTATCACTGATTTAGGAAAGCAATTAAACTTTATTTTTTTCTGGTTTGATATAGAATTTCACTAAAAACAAATTGCACAGCCGGATATTATAGTCCGGCTGTAAAAACCATTAACAGCAAATTAAAAATCCAATCTTGGCACATCCTTTTTCTCTTACTACTTCCTTAAACGAGCCGATATGTTAAATTTGAGAATGTTGGTACCTAGCTATATATCTATTAATGCAAGATGAAAATAGTACCGAATTAACTCTCATAACATATCCCTTTATACGACATTCCAAGGGCAATATCAAGAAGCTCATACTTAATGAACAAAAAACAGAAATTGATTCGTATATGGTAAAAACATCCGCAAATTCTAAACAAAAGACACCCCCATTGCAACCAAACCTCCATTCATTACCTCTAACAGAGAAAAATTAAAAACAAATCTTATGAGACGTATTATCTTTATTATTTTTTCTTTATGCATAAGCGTTCTGGGCGGTATATCTCAAGCGTCGGCACAAAATGCTTCTATAACAGGTAAAATCATATCGGGAAAGCAACCTGTAGAATATGCTAACGTTACGATAAACACACCGGACACGACATTTATATCAGGAAGCGTAACCGATACGAATGGTAAATTTTCATTTCAACACCTCCCGGCAGGAAAATATTTGCTAAAAGTGGCTTGCATGGGGTATCGTACGGTTTATCATTTATTTCAAAGTAACCCTGCCGGAACCCATTTGGGAAACATCGAAGTGCAACCATTTGCCATCACCTTAAATGAAGTGGTGGTGAAAGCACCTCTCATCAAAAGGGAGGCCGACCGCTTTATCATGGATGTTGCAAACTCTCCTGCCGCCCTTGGCAAGGATGGGGCGGAATTGTTACAACAGGCGCCCGGAGTATGGATTACCGACGACCAGATTGCCATCAACGGCTCTTCGGGGACGAAAGTACTTATCAACGAACGCGAACTGCACATGTCGAAAGAACAACTCATCAATTACCTCCGCGACCTGAAATCGGAAGATATCCAACGAATCGATATTATTCCACAAGCAGGAGCGGAATATGATGCCAATACAAGCGCAGGTATTATCAAAATCAATCTAAAACGGCAACGCAAGGACGGTATGAGCGGCAATGCATCCCTTCGTACACGTTATAACAGCCTTAAGACAGAGTATCAAACTTCCGAGGATATCCGTTACCACAACGGTAAACTGACGTTGAACGCCGGATTTTCGGGTAATTTAAAACCGAAAGACAAAACATTGATCGATGAAATGAACTTGTCTTCTGCCACTCGGTATGAGTCGAGTTCTCGCATGGATGGCAACTCCCATTTCATAAAGGGAAAACTAGGCGGCATCTATGAATTTACACCCCGGCATAGCATCGGAATGGAACTGGAGTATTCACAAAATATGGAGAATTTCTCCTCTCTGAACAGATCTCAATTATATACCAGCGAAGACGAACGCCTTAGTGAAGGAAGGCGTTTACCGGACAACCATAACAAAAACTTTTCCGCTACTTTTAACTATATCCAACTGTTGGACGAAAAGGGATCTGTTTTTAAGGTATTGGGCGATTATAATATGAACAAGGATAACAACTTAACCGAAGGGCATACGACTCTCCGCTTGAATCAAGTTGAAAACGATTCGGTTTACCACGAATTCACCTACACCGACTATCGGGTAAGTGCACTTACACTGGCTTTGGAAAAATGTTTGCACCCTAACCTGACTCTGAAAGCCGGAGGCAAATACACGTTGAACAATATGAAAAACGAAGCGCTTTACGAATATAAGCACGATACACAATGGTTGCTTTCCGAAGAATATTGCTTCAATATTCATTACAAAGAAAATATTGCAGCCATGTATGGCATTCTCTCAGCCAAGGCCGGACGCTGGGGCATAACGGGAGGATTGCGCGCCGAATATACCTACGCTAGTGGAGAGGGAGGATATATCAAACAGGCATACATGAGTTGGTTTCCTAATCTAAACGTCTCGTTTATGGCCGATTCCAAAGGACGGTTCATGCTTATCGGACAATATTCACGTTCTATCCGCCGACCTGGTTTTTGGGATCTAAACCCTACGCGCCGTCAAGTTTCCGACTATACCTATCAAACAGGAAACCCAAACTTGCTTCCTGCTTATAAAAACCAGGTGAGTGCAACTTTCGTGTACGACCAGAAATACACGCTTACCCTTTCGGCCGAATTTACGAAAGATTTTATTCAACAATATGTTACAACCCGTCCTGACGCGCCGGATGTGAGCTATATCGGCCAAAGGAATTTCAATGATATGAAACAGTATGTAGTTGCCTTGCATATGCCTTTTGAACTAACCGACTGGTGGAACTGGCAGAATAATATCACACTAGTACGGAACGGTGACAAATTAAACAATGAGAGTCCACAAGAATTTCATAACTTATTGATGTACAACACAAACTCAACTTTTACCCTCCCTAGAAAGTTCTATCTTGACTTTAGTTATAGTTATACGAGTAAGGTACAAATGAGCAATTTCTCCATTGCTCCCAACCAAAGGGTAACCATCCGGTTAAAAAAGAAATTCTTTGGTGACAAACTCACCGCTAGCATCGGAGTGAAGAATCTCTTTAACAAACAGACTAACTTGAATGTGAAAACAGAATTTTACGAACGGCTCTACAAAATGAATAATGGCTGGCAAAAGCCCTCTTTTGAATGCAGACTGAGTTACAGTTTTCAAACTGGAAAATCATTTAAAAGCCGAAAAATTGAAAGTGGAGCAGAGGACGAAAGGGGCAGAATGAGCAAAGGAAGTGAAGAGTAAGAAAAGCAAGAAGTGAGAGGATTCTTTCCGTATTCTGCCTTGTATCTGGTTTTTCTATTGTATATTTGCCCACAAAAGCAAAAACAATATCATGCACCCACTAGAACAATTCAAATACTGCCCTAAATGCGGTTCATCCCACTTTGAGGTCCATAACGGAAAGTCTAAACACTGCCTTGACTGCGGATTCACTTACTATTTTAATTCTTGCTCGGCTACGGTGGCTCTCATCTTAAACCCTCAAAGGGAAATGCTGATTTGCCGCCGTGGCAAAGAACCGGCTAAAGGAACACTTGATTTGCCCGGAGGTTTTGTAGACATGTACGAAACCGGCGAAGAGGGCGTGGCACGTGAGGTTAAAGAGGAAACCGGACTGATTGTAGAGGATACACGCTACCTATTCTCATTACCCAACCTATACGAATATTCCGGCTTCATGGTTCATACTTTGGATATGTTTTTCCTCTGCACCGTAAAGGATACCGAACGCATTACCGCCCAAGATGATGTGGCGGAAACATTTTGGATGCCATTGGCGAAAATAAATCCCGATGAGTTTGGACTCACATCTGTCCGCGAAGGAGTAAACCGATTTTTGAAAAACATAAATAAATACGTATGAAAATCAAACGAATCTTGTTAGTTGCTTTATTCGGAACAGTCTCCATAGCAAACATGGCACAACGCCATGTACCGATAGGTTCGTCGGAAAAGACTTTTGAAGAGGCAAAACAACTTTTTGTACAGAAGAATTATCCGGCAACCACACGTTTGCTGCAAGAATATGTAAAAAAGAAAGGACTCCCCTATGAAACGATAAGCGAGGCGGATTACATGCTGGCTTGCTCGGCCTATGAACTGAAGGACAAAGAATGCATAGCCATCCTGCAACATTACTTGAAAGAATATCCGGAATCGGTTTATCGGAACAGGGTGAACGCCCTTATCGGCAACGCTTATTTTTACGAGGGAAAATATGCCGAAGCCATCGAGCAATTCGAACATTGCGACCTGGATGCGCTGCCGAACGAGGAACGCGACGAATGCACATTGCATCAGGCAATAGCTTATATTGAAACCGGCAATTTGCAAAAAGCGTATGTGTTATTAAGCGTAGTGCAGGCATGCAGCACTCAATACCGGGAAGAGGCCGCTTATTACAAAGCTTATATCGACTATGCCGAAAAACGTTACGAACAAGCTTTGCCTATATTCGAAAACCTGCGCCACAGCAAGCAATTCGGCTACGACGTGCCTTGTTACATTGCCGACATTTATCTGGCGCAAGGACGTTATGCCGAAGCGCAAAAAGAAATCACTACGGAACGGAAGATCCATCAGTTTTTATCAGACATTGCGCATCACCGTCTTTCTACTATAGAGAGCATCCAAACAGAAGAAAAACGTATCCTCGGAGGAGCGCTCTACGGCCAAAGGCAATACGAGCAGGCTATTGTTCCTTTGGAGGAATATGTACATAGCGTAAATCAGCCCGATCGCAACGCGCTTTACCGGTTAGGCATGTCTTACTACCACACACGGGCCTACTTGCGTGCCGCCGAAACACTGGAGAGAACTACCTTCGAGCAAGATGCTTTGTCGCAAAACGCATACCTGCACATGGGGCTTTGTTATATTCAACTGCAAAACAAACCTCAGGCACGTATGGCTTTCGAGCAAGCCTCCGCACTGAAAGGCGATCCGGCTGTAACCGAACAAGCGCTTTACAACTATGCGCTGTGCATTCACGAAACTTCTTATTCTCCTTTTGCCGAATCAGTTACGGTGTTCGAACGTTTCCTTAACGAATTCCCTCAGTCGGCTTACACCGAAAAAGTGAACGACTATTTAGTGGAAGTGTATATGAATACTCGCAGCTATGAGGCCGCCTTACAATCCATCGCAAAAATAAGCCATCCGGGAAGCCGCATTTTGGAGGCAAAGCAAAAGATTTTGTTCAGGTTGGGTACGCAAGCGTTTGCCAATGCCGATTTCAAACAAGCTGTGGAATATTTGAACCAATCTCTCGCACTAGGCTCTTATAATCGCCGAACTCAAGCCGACGCTTATTATTGGCGAGGCGAAGCGGCATACCGCCAAGGCCGATATGCCGAAGCTGCACGAGATTTCAAACAATTCCTTTCTCTGGCGGTTAATCCGTCTGAAGAATCTTACAGGCTGGCTTTATACAACTTGGGTTACACAGCTTTCAAACAAAAAAATTATGCCGAAGCCGGCAGTTGGTTCAAGAAATTTATCGACCAGCCCAACACTGCGGACATGGCCATTAGAGCTGACGCTTACAATCGGTTAGGCGACTGTCGTTTCTACACCCGCAATTTCGATGAAGCACGCCAACTTTACGACCATGCGGCCGAACTATACCCCTCATCCGGAGATTATGCCTTGTATCAAATTGCATTTGTAAAGGGACTACAAAAGGATTATGGAGGTAAAATTACTTCTTTGAACCGGTTAATAGAACAATTTCCACATTCTCCTTACATTGACGATGCACTCTATGAACGGGGCCGCGCTTATGTGCAACTGGAGAACAACGATGAAGCTATCGCTTCGTTCCGTACACTGGTAGAGCAATTCCCCGAAAGTTCCATTGCCCGAAAAGGTGCCGGCGAAATAGGGCTTCTCTATTATCAGGACGATAAATATCCCGAAGCCGTCGCAGCTTATAAGCAGGTTATCAGCAACTACCCTGGCAGCGAAGAGGCTTTGCAGGCTCAGCGCGACTTGAAATCTATCTATATCGACCTGAATAACGTCGATGAATACGCCACTTTTGTCGCTTCGCAGAAAGGAGGCATCGCTTTAGCCAATGATGAGCGTGACTCGCTGACTTATGTGGCAGCCGAACGGGTGTATATGCGCGGAGAGATTGCCCCCGCCCGAAACAGCTTCAACCATTATTTACAATCATTCCCTAACGGTGCATTCCAACTGAACGCACACTATTACCTAGGGCTGATTGCTTACAACGAGAAAAACAATTCCGAGGCACGACTCCATCTGGAGAAAGTGATGGAGTTTCCTAACAATAAATTTTCCGAAGAAGCAATGGTAATGGGCGGCGAACTGGCATTCAATGCTAAAGAATACGATAAAGCGTTGTCTATCTATAAATTACTGAAAGAGAAAACGGCTTCTGCCGAACGCAGAATGTTGGCTCAGACAGGTATCCTACGTAGCGCTTATTTATTGAATGATACCCATGAAACCATACTGATAGCTAACGAAATGTTGACGAACCCGAAACTGACGCCGGAACTGAACAACGAGACGCGCTATTATCGGGCAAAAGCGGCACTTGCCACTCATCCGGAACAAGCATTGCCAGACTTAAAAGAGTTGGCTAAAGATACGCGTAACCTCTACGGAGCCGAAGCAAAATACCGCTTGGCGCAATATTTGTACGACAACGGCCAAAATGAGCAAGCTGAAAAGGAGTTACTCGAATATATTGACGTCAGCACTCCGCACGCTTACTGGCTGGCACGCAGCTTTGTACTTTTATCGGACGTATATGCAAAGATGGGACGTAAAGTGGAAGCCCGCCAATATTTGCTTTCGCTGAAACAAAACTATCAGGCGGACGATGATATTGCCGAACGGATTGAAACCCGCTTGCAGAATCTTAATTAAGGCGGTAAGCAACAACCGGGCCCAAAAGGCTCGTTCCGGCATGCGTATCTACATGCCGACATTGGACAACCGCAAGATAATGAAAAACAAATATCCAGCGTTAACAGCAACAGATAAAGAGCTCTCAGTGCGATTTAAAGTTTAAGTAAAAAGTAAAAGAGTAACAAGCTAAAAACGAAAGGCAAATATGAAAAGAAGCATTTTTATAGCGTTATGGCTGGGAAGCATTGCCGCTTCTCCGCTTCAGGCGCAGAAAGATACGACGCTTACCCGTACCGTGGTGGTGGAAAACGAATACAATCCGAACATTATGGATGCCAACAAAATCAATGTATTGCCACGCATCGAAGAACCGTCCGTCACTAAAAAGGAAATAGAATATGCGCGCACAGAGAAGCCTTTCTCTGCGTTCAAGCCCTATTCTATGTCTAACTTTGCTCCTATGCCTATGCAGACGGATGCCACACGCGGGTGGGTAAACCTGGGATATGGCAACTACGGCAACCTGTTGGGACGCATCAGTTATTTGTACAGTCTGGGTAAAAAGGATAACCTGCACGTGTCTGCTGCATTCGACGGACAACATGCCAAACTGGAACTTCCGGACAGCAAAGAGAAATGGTCATCCCGCTTTTACCAAACCCAAATCAACGGACATTACTCGCACCGTTTTAGACAAGCAGAATTAGGAGTAAAAGGCAGCTTCGGGTTGCAAACATTCAATTATTTGCCTTACGCAGGGCAATTAAGCGACAAACAAGACAACACCACCGGTAACATAGGTATTTATCTGCGCTCCGCCTTACCCGATCATAAATGGCAATACACTGCAGGAGTGGATTTTACTTTCTTTGGACAGAAGTATTTCTATTTTGCACAAGAGTCGGGCGATGGACGTTCCGAAACGGGTATCCACGCAAACGCCGGGGTCTCTTATCAAGTGTCTGCTGAAAACAAGCTTGGATTGGATATCGAAATAAACCATTACAACTATTCGCAGGATGACAAAACTTACACGGTGCCTTCTTATACGGGAGGAGACAGAACAACTATGCTCGCTAATTTATCCGGAACAGGTTTGAACGGAATGAACGAAGCTGATAACAATGCCCAAAATACAATAAGCCTACCTCCGTTCGAGAACTATATGCTTTTCCGTTTGAATCCTTACTATGCGCTTACGCAAGAAACTTTACGACTGCGAATCGGAGCCCAAATAGATTGGAGCACCGGTTTTGACAGCGGAATCAAAATTGCGCCAGATGTATTGGTTGAGTTTCCTTTCAGTGAAAGCTATATTTTCTACATCCAAGGAAAAGGGGGTGTCATGCCCAGCGACTTCCGTCGGATGAATGCCCTATCTCCTTACTGGGACGCTATCCAGCAACTAAAGAATACGCACATGCAACTGGATGCAACGGTGGGCTTCAAAGCCGGAATCTCGCAAGGTTTCAACTTACATCTGTTCGGCGGTTACGAACTATGCGACGATGACTTGCTGGTGATTCCCGATTCCTATGGTCCGAACATGCTGACACAAGACAAAGCTAACTCGGTGAAAGGTGGACTTTCCGCCAATTATCTGTATAAAGACCTGATAAGCGTGTCCGCCCAAGCCGTATATCACAGTTGGAGCACCGATAAGGACAACAAATCGTACCTGTACACCAAACCGGCTTTCGACCTGCGCCTGAATGTCACTGGTAAAGTTGAGAAGCTCAACTGGGAAGCAGGTTATCAATACACCAGTCGTTACAAAGGAGAGATGGAAGCCATCAACGATCTGTACCTAACTCTCTCCTATCCGTTGCTGGAAAATACCTCCGTATGGGTGAAGGCTGATAACCTTTTCAATCGTTCTTACCAGTATTATTGGGGGTATCCTACGGAAAAAATTAATTTTATGCTGGGGGCGAGCCTTCGCTTCTGACTGATCTAAATTGATAAACGGTAGTTTCTCATTATCAAACACCGGTAAGTCTTATAAAGGTGCTGTCCAAAAAGTCTGAAAGTTTAGATTAAAACGTCTAATTTAAAACTGACAGGGCGCAACTATAGAAAAAGTGCCACTTTACACCTAATTTTCATAAGATAAAGTGGCACTTTTTATCTACAATAACCAAAGCGCATCAATACAATATATCATTTGTTCACCAAAAGTTGCCTGTACAGACCAAAACCTACAATCATCTGTTGGAGTATTCTTTAAACTCGGAGACAATAAATACACTTTCTTATTATTCTTAATGATAAAACAAATTATAGAGAGTTTCATTATTAAAAAAAGCATGAATTAAATACATATATAAATAGACAACGAAAGAAAAATCTCTCTTTTTCCCTAAAAAATGTAGATTTATACCTTATTATAAGAGATAATCTACTTTTTTTTCTACTTTTGCGCCGAATTTTAATGGGTTATAACAAAAGCATGCAAAAAAATCTTGTTATCGTTGAGTCTCCTGCAAAGGCAAAAACAATCGAAAAGTTTCTGGGAAAAGACTACAAAGTTCTTTCAAGCTACGGACATATCCGCGATTTAAAAAAGAAAGAATTTAGTATAGACACCAATACTTTCCAGCCGGACTATGAAATTCCGGCAGAAAAGAAGAAATTGGTATCCGAACTGCAATCCGAAGCGAAATCAGCCGAAATGGTATGGCTTGCATCCGATGAGGACCGCGAGGGAGAGGCCATTTCATGGCATTTATTCGAAGTGCTCAACTTAAAACCGGAAAACACTAAACGCATTGTTTTCCACGAAATCACCAAAAGTGCTATTCTGAAAGCAATTGAAACACCACGCGATATCAACATCAATTTGGTTAATGCACAGCAAGCACGCCGCGTACTCGACCGTATTGTAGGCTTCAAGCTATCGCCGGTATTATGGCGGAAAGTGAAGCCCGCCCTCTCGGCAGGTCGTGTACAATCGGTTACCGTACGTCTGATTGTAGAACGCGAACGAGAAATACAAGCATTTAAAACAGAGGCTTCTTTCCGGGTGACAGCCGTATTCATCGTACCCGATGCTGACGGAAAGAACGTAGAACTGAAAGCTGAACTTAGTAATCGTTTTAAAACAAAGAAAGAAGCTTTTACTTTCTTGCAGAAATGCAAATCGGCTTCTTTCCATATTGCCGATATTGCCACGAAACCTGTAAAAAAGTCGCCGTCAGCTCCTTTCACCACTTCGACTCTACAACAAGAAGCAGCACGCAAATTAGGATTCACCGTGGCACAAACTATGATGGTAGCGCAAAAACTATATGAATCGGGAAACATTACCTATATGCGTACCGATTCGGTGAACCTATCATCTCTGGCAATCAATGCAAGCAAAGAAACCGTTCTCTCACTCATGGGAGAAGAGTACGTAAAAGTACGCCAGTTCGCTACCAAATCGAAAGGGGCTCAGGAAGCACACGAGGCCATACGTCCTACTTATATGGACAAGCAAAACATCGAAGGTAGCCAGCAGGAAAAGAGATTGTACGACCTGATATGGAAACGCACCCTCGCTTCGCAAATGGCCGATGCCGAATTGGAGAAAACCACTGCCATGATTTCCGTTTCCGGAATAACCGAAACGTTTGTTGCCACAGGCGAGGTAGTTAAGTTCGACGGATTCTTACGCGTGTATAAAGAATCTTATGACGATGATGCAGAACAAGAAGATGAAAGCCGCCTGTTACCTCCGCTAAAGAAAGGTCAGACACTGGAACGTAAAGAGATTGTGGCTACGGAACGCTTTACCCAACACCCACCGCGTTATACGGAAGCCAGTCTGGTACGGAAACTCGAGGAACTGGGCATTGGGCGTCCATCTACTTACGCACCTACCATTTCTACCATCCAGCAACGTGAATATGTAGAGAAAGGCGATAAACCGGGAGTAGAAAGGAAATATAATATCATGTCGCTGGAAGACGAAACCATTACCGACGTGATCAAAACGGAACTGACAGGCAGCGAAAAAGGCAAATTAATTCCTACCGATATCGGTACGGTGGTCAACGACTTTCTGCTCGAATATTTCCCGGAAATCATGGATTACAACTTCACGGCAAATGTAGAAAAAGAATTTGATGAGGTAGCCGAGGGAGAAAAAGAATGGACAAAAGTCATGCAAGGTTTCTACAGCCAGTTTGAACCTTTGGTAGAAAAAACGTTAGCTGTAAAAACGGAACATAAAGTGGGTGAACGTATGCTGGGAACCGACCCAGTGTCCGGCAAACCGATATCCGTAAAAATCGGACGTTTTGGTCCGGTGGTACAAATCGGCAGTGCCGAAGATGAAGAAAAGCCACGCTTCGCACAAATGAAAAAAGGCCAATCCATCGAAACCATTACTTTAGAAGAAGCATTGGAGCTTTTCAAACTCCCTCGTACATTGGGCGATTTTGAAGAGAAAACCGTTACAATCGGTACCGGACGTTTCGGACCGTATGTACGCCACAACAATAAGTATATCTCCCTGCCCAAAGGAATAGACCCGATGGAGATTACTCTGGAAGAAGCCGTAGAACTAATTGAAGCCAAACGGAAAGCGGAAGAAGAAAAGCATATCAAAAGATTCGAAGATACGGATTTGGAAGTACTCAACGGACGCTTCGGCCCATACATCTGTTACAAGGGAACAAACTATAAACTGCCTAAAACACTGACTACAGCACCGGCTGAACTGACTTATAGCCAATGCATGGAGATTGTCCGGAAACAAGATGAAAAAGGCAGTGCCTCCACTCCCAAACGCGGACGTTATACCGCCAAAAAGAAAGCATAAGCCATGATCCGCATCATACTTATCGGTTATATGGGTGCCGGAAAAACGACTTTGGGCAAAGCACTTTCTCAAGAACTGGGACTAGCCTTCTTCGATCTCGACTGGTTCATCGAGAACCGTTTCTGTCAAACCGTATCCCAACTGTTTGCCGAACGGGGAGAAGAGGGATTTCGGAAACTGGAAAAAGAAATGCTCCACGAGGTTGCAGAGTTCGAGAATGTAGTGATTTCAGCAGGAGGGGGTACGCCATGCTTTTTCGACAACATGGAATACATGAACCGACAAGCTATGACCGTATATCTGAAAGCATCGCCGGAAGTTCTGTTCCGCCACCTGCAACCGGGAAGATACAAACGCCCTTTACTGGCTGATAAAACCGACAAAGAGATGATGGAATTCATTGTCCGTTCGCTTGAGGTGCGCGAACCGTTCTATTCCCGGGCAAAATATATACTCGACACAAGCTTGTTGGAGAACCACCAACAAATAGAAGAATCAATCAGCCGATTACGCAAACTATTAAATCTATAAAGAATAAACTCTGAAACCTATTGAGAAATGAGAAAATGGCGCATTGAGGATTCCGAAGAACTCTACAACATTACCGGTTGGGGTACTTCTTATTTTGGAATCAACGAAAAGGGACACGTTGTGGTAACTCCTCGTAAAGACGGCGTGGAAGTCGATCTGAAAGAACTGATGGACGAGCTCCAGATACGCGATATGTCAGCCCCCGTGCTTGTTCGCTTTCCCGACATTCTGGACAACCGTATTGAGAAAACGGCGAAATGTTTCGAACAAGCTGCGGAAGAGTATGGATACAAAGCCGAGAACTTCATCATCTATCCCATCAAAGTCAATCAAATGCGTCCGGTAGTAGAAGAAATCATCAGCCACGGAAAGAAATTCAATCTGGGACTGGAAGCCGGTTCCAAACCGGAACTGCATGCAGTGATTGCCATGAATACGGACAATGACTCGCTCATCATCTGTAACGGTTACAAAGACGAAAGTTACATAGAATTGGCATTGCTGGCGCAAAAGATGGGCAAACGCATCTTTCTCGTAGTAGAAAAAATGAACGAACTGAAACTGATTGCCCGCATGGCCAAGCAGTTAAACGTAAATCCTAACATAGGCATCCGCATCAAGCTAGCCTCATCCGGCAGCGGCAAATGGGAAGAGAGCGGCGGCGATGCCAGTAAATTCGGACTAACTTCCAGCGAACTGTTGGAAGCACTCGACTTTTTGGAAAAGAAAGATATGAAAAATTGCCTGAAACTCATTCATTTTCATATCGGCAGCCAAATCACTAAGATACGCCGCATCAAGACCGCCTTGCGCGAGGCTTCGCAGTTTTATGTGCAGTTGCATTCCATGGGCTTCAACGTGAGTTTTGTAGACATTGGAGGCGGATTGGGCGTTGACTATGACGGTACACGTTCCTCCAGTAGCGAAAGTAGCGTAAATTACTCCATCCAGGAATATGTAAACGACTCTATCTCCACTTTTGTCGATGCTGCGGATAAGAACGACATTCCCCACCCTAACATAATTACGGAAAGCGGCCGTTCATTGACGGCACACCATTCGGTGCTGGTGTTCGAAGTATTGGAAACGGCTAGTCTGCCGGAGATGGATGACGAATGGGAGGTTAGCCCGGAAGACCACGAACTGGTACAAGAACTTTACGAAATATGGGATAACCTGAACCAAAACCGCATGTTGGAAGCTTGGCACGATGCGCAGCAAATACGCGAAGAGGCACTTGACTTGTTCAGTCATGGCATTGTCGATCTGAAGACACGAGCACAAATAGAAAAACTGTATTGGTCGGTCACTCGCGAAATCAATCAGATTGCTTCCGGTTTGAAGCATGCACCGGACGAATTCCGTAAGCTGAGCAAACTACTTGCCGACAAGTACTTCTGTAACTTTTCACTATTCCAGTCATTACCGGACTCATGGGCTATCGACCAGATATTCCCCATCATGCCGATACAGCGTCTGGACGAGAAACCCGACCGCTCGGCAACCTTGCAGGATATTACCTGCGACTCCGACGGAAAGATTGCTAATTTCATTTCTACCCGCAACGTATCCAACTACTTGCCCGTACACTCACTGAAAATGAAAGAGCCTTATTATATAGGTGTATTCCTTGTAGGAGCTTATCAAGAAATACTAGGCGATATGCACAACCTTTTCGGCGACACGAATGCCGTTCACATTTCCGTCAATGAAAAAGGATATTCTATCGACCAACTGATTGACGGTGAAACGGTTGCCGAGGTGCTCGATTACGTGCAATACAGTCCGAAAAAATTGGTACGCACATTGGAGACTTGGGTAACCAAGTCAGTAAAAGAGGGCAAGATTTCAGTAGAAGAAGGAAAAGAATTCCTTTCTAACTACCGTTCGGGACTCTACGGATACACTTACTTGGAATAAGCCGAAACCCAAAATCTTAAATACGGGTGCCGGCAACTTAAAATCAGTTTGCGAAAGCCGACTGCCATAGAGCTAAGATTAGGACTGAACTTGAAAACCAGAACATACGTGTGATTGTAGTAAAACTCGATTATTCAGAATAAGAAACCGAAAAGAATACGACCAACGATGCACTGAAAACAAAAAGTATCGTTCCCAGGCTTAGAGGGTACAGGAAAAATAATTCGTTTAGATTTGTATTTCACTTTCTCTGTCTTCGGAAGAAGTGGATACCTAAAATATAATAATCTATGAAAGAAAAACTTACGATTATAAAAGTAGGCGGAAAGATTGTAGAAGAAGAGGCTACGCTGAACCGGCTTCTCATCGACTTCGCCGCTATTGAAGGAAATAAACTTTTAGTACACGGTGGCGGCCGTTCGGCTACGAAACTTGCCGCAATGTTAGGTATCGAAAGCAAAATGGTGAACGGACGCCGTATCACCGATGCCGAAACACTGAAAGTTGTTACAATGGTTTACGGAGGACTGGTAAACAAAAACATCGTAGCCGGACTGCAAGCCAAAGGTGTAAACGCTATCGGACTGACAGGTGCGGACATGGACGTGATACGCTCCGCAAAACGACCGGTCAAAGAAGTGGATTACGGCTTTGTGGGTGATGTGAAAAAGGTGAATGCCGAACAACTCGGCGACCTGATTCGTAAAGGTCTTGTTCCGGTAATGGCCCCCCTCACCCATGATGGCAACGGTCATATTCTCAATACCAACGCCGATACCATAGCGGGAGAGACAGCCAAGTCTTTGGCGCAGTTATTCGATGTAACACTTATCTTCTGTTTCGAGAAAAAAGGAGTGCTGCGAGATGAGAACGATGATGACAGTGTGATACCCCAACTTACCCGAGCTGATTTCGACCGTTATGTAGAAGAGGGTATCATTCAGGGAGGCATGATTCCGAAATTGGAGAACTCTTTCGAGGCTCTGGAGGCCGGAGTCGGTAAAGTAATCATCACCCTTGCGTCTGCCATCGACGGGAAACAAGGCACTCAAATAACCCGATAATTCCTTTCCGCACCTCAAACCACGCACCCCGTGCCATACGATGCGGACAGACCGTAAACGATTGCGTCAATATACTGAAGTAAAGAAAAACATTTTCATAAAATCAGGGAAATGATTGGATGAAGAGAAAATGAATCACAGCTAATAATCATCACCATGAAAGAAGTCATAGCTTTTTTAGCGGAATTACAACAAAACAACAACCGTGTATGGTTCAATGCGAACAAGGACAGATATTTGCAGGCACAAGCCCGCTTCAATGCTTTTACGGAAGAACTGATTAAAGGAATTGCAGGTTTCGACAAGAGCATTACCGGATTGACAGCTAAAGACTGCATTTATCGTATCTACCGCGACACCCGTTTCTCCTCGGACAAAACTCCTTATAAATGCCACATGGGAGCCTATATAAATCCGGGCGGAAAGAAATCGGGCTATGCCGGCTATTACTTCCAGGTGGGAGCCACCGACGACGGTTTCCCAAACGGCAATATGCTGGCCTCCGGCGATTATTGCTATGACCCCAAAGTAATGCGTATTCTCCGCGAAGACATTTGCAATGGGGAAGGCGACTTCGACCGTATCGTGAAACAAGCCCAACCGTTCCAAATCGATTCGAACGATATGCTGAAACGTAACCCTACAGGATTCCCTGCCGATGCCCCCTATCCGGAATATCTTCGCCTGAAGACCTATTGCCTGGTATATCAACCGGGACGCACGTTTATGTACTCCGACCGGTTGTTGGAAGAAGTGACGGAAATGTTCCGCGTCACACAGCCGTTCATCGAATACGTGAACCGTGCAATAGCTTTTACAAAAGAATAACCCGACTTATTGCGAACAAAACAAATCTCCGCTGAAGACTTTGATAAACAAACTCCTACACAATGTCTTTTGCCTTTCCGAAGTTTTTTTCCATGGGTTGGATAAAAGACCATGTAGAATGGATTACATGCCAATTATCATCTTCTTCTTTTTGATAAACCTCGATACAATTATACTCCATATCTATAAGTGTAGTCTTTGCAAAAAGTTGATAGGTAAGCACTGCCATATCTTTCCCTATTTGCACACGGGGACTTCGAAAGTCGTAACTGTCGGCGTAAAGTTTACCTTCGATGGTTTCTAAAAATTTGGCTATCGTGGCATGGTCGTCTATGCGTTCAGTAACTACCGCGTCAAAATAAGTAAAGCTACGTCTAGACCATAACTGCTCATATCCGGATGTGTCGCCTCTGAACCATTTGTCAAGTGCTGATTTTTCCAATTGGATAATGTGTTCCGCAAGTTTGCGTTCTTCTTTCGTGTACAGTTGTTCATAAACAGGTTTTTCTTTCGTGACCATATCTTTGATTTTATTGGGTTTTACATACATTGCAAGGCTTCTTTTTTCTTTTTGGGCAAGGAAGATACAACAATCTCATATGATTGCTTTACCAGATCTTTAATCATCTTATCCGAAACGTCTTTATTAAAATAAACACTGATCCAATGTTTCTTATTCATGTGATAGCCCGGCTTTATTCCTTCGTATTTATCTTGTAAATCCTCGCTTTGTTCCGTATCGCATTTTATATTACAAAAATCAAATACATCTATATTCACGAAACAAAACCATTTGTCAAAGATATAAAAAACAAGCAAGTTTCTATCATATTCAGAAGCCGCCTTTTCAAATGGCATTTTATCCTGTACACCTTTAAATGAAAGGCAATATGCTCTAAATTCCTCTATATTCATTTCTCTAATCTAAATTAAAAGTTCTGTATTTACGTTTTTCTTTTCCAAGACCTTTTGTGCTATCTGCAAATATAGAGAAAGTGCCGTTCATCACACATACTAAACGACATTTTTATTAAGTTTCAACGAAGTGATAGGTTCCGAACTTAATTCTGCTGCTTTCATTTTACGTCTATACAGGTTATAGTATAGTCTGCTTTACTCGAGAGCTTTATCTAAATCCACCTCCAATATCTCATTTTCATTAGATAGCAACCATAACTTACGCCCTTGGGCATAACCATACCGGAAATTGGTTGTCAAATGAGCAACCGGCATTCCTAACTCATGTATTAACCAAAAGTCCTGTCCATTTCCTATTAATCGATACGCATCCAACGCATAATAAGTGTCATATATTGATTCTGCTCCGTATCGAGTCCGCACATTCAGTTTCTTATCCACTTCGAATATGTCCATTTTATCATTGCTGACCATACAATAGTCTGCACTACTTTCCAGATGAATAAAATCTTCTTTATCACGTCTATAACGATATACACCATTCTTCACCAAAGCGTGCAGTCTTCCGTATTTTTCCGTATCCCAAAGTGAAATGTCCACTATGGAATCGTTTAAATATTGATAGGCCAAGCCATCATCAAAAAGCATATATAGAGCTTCATCTTCTGAAATATATGCATCTTCAATCATATCTTTTTGGGTGGTCAATTGATTGAAATAAATTTCTTCTCCGGAATGTTTGTCATAACAGGCAATAAAGGGGCGGCCGTTCTTCACCTTTTTAGAGCCGTCTTTCAACGCATAGCCATAATTCAGCATATAAAGTTTATCACCCATCATAAATAACCGCGAGTAAGAGCTTCTTTTATCCGGCAAATCCGTCCTCCAACGAGTACCTAATTGCCTGTCGAGACACGTAATGCAGCGTCTGTCGGCTACATAATAGCAAGAATCTTCCAGCAAAACATTCGAAACCATGCCGATAATGACATTAGAGTATGTCGGAACATACGTCACATATCCCAATCCCCCGGAAACCATCCCCGTTGCAATGCCTAGAGCAAGAGCGCCAACCCCTTTCAACAACATCCCCTTGACATCTTCCACTCCGGTTTTGGCTTCATGAGTAAACATCTCACCCGTCAATAGGTTTAGTTCATGAATATCGTCCGCTACAATTAGCCGTTTATCTGGATAAATATCATACTGTTGCTGCCACCCATATCGATGAGATAGTTTCCGCCTCCACAATTCAGTTCCATCACTCAAACGGATAGCCCTCAGTATATCAGAGGCCGGATATTTATATCCTAACAACACATTTAATGAATCACTGACATATACATGAAAAAATGAAGACTTCCAACGTTCATTGCCTGTCTGAAAATCAAGCAAAGAAGTTTTTGTCATTTCATGCAATAAGACTCCTTCTGAAGTAAATACAGGTAAAGTGGAAAGATAATTGATAGGCTCTTTCCACATTATCTCTCGCCTTTTTATATCATAAATACCCACTTCGCCTTTATTCTTAAGAGATTTTCCATTTGAAGTCGTATCTCGAAAATGCAGGCAAATGTATCTCATACTTTTATCAGTAGAAAAAGACTGCAACCGCTGTGGAAAACTATAATACACAGCCGTCAAATCGCCTCCATCCACTTTTTTACCGATAATCCGCTCGTTAGGTTGAGCATATGCCACGACAAATGTTATTCCCCACAAAATACATGTGACTAAGTGTTTCATAATAATGAATCAATTAATATAGTTAATAGAGCAAATGTATATAAATTTCCTGCAATTCTAACATAAAAGAATAGCAAATTTAAAATAATCATCCTATTAACTTTATCTTTAAAAAGTATTTATCATAAATCCCCTTCACTTAACCACTTTGAAACAGATATTTGACCTTCACCATAGCGGTCTTCACCCCATGTGCAGATAACCCGTTTTGGTACAAACTCCTTATCAGTAGGTCTACACAGCCAGGCCTTTATTGATAAGAAAAATAAACATCATTTCGGTGTGCACAAACGCAACCTTCCATTGTGCACAAACGAGGTCGGGATTTGTGCACAACGGAGGAGGTCATTTGTGCACAAATAAGGGTTGCGTTTGTGCACAAATCTGAAACGCCCGTCAGCAAAGGGTTTCAGAAGGGTAAAATAAAAATTGGGTTCAAATGTAACTTTGAAAAATACATACATCGCAATCCTTTATAATAGATTCCCTCCGCCAGTATATTCTACACTCGATACTTTTTTATACATTTGCAATAAGGAAAGGAAAAAAAGAAGCAATCAAAAAAAATAAGGATGAAAGTGTAACTTTTGCTCTGTTCGTCCGTCATGTATATAGAGGGATGCAAGAAATCAGTTTCCGAAACGATATTTTGCCTTTGAAAGACAAGCTCTTCCGACTGGCTCTCCGAATCACGCAAAACAGCGCTGAAGCGGAAGATATCGTGCAGGATACCATGATTAAAGTGTGGGACAAGCGTAACGAATGGCAACAACTCGAATCGCTAGAGGCTTATTGTCTGACGGTATGCCGCAATTTGGCAATAGACCGCAGCCAGCTTAAAGCTACTCAGAATGAAGAGTTGACTGAAGAAACACAAGAAAAGCCCGATGCATCCAGCCCTTACGAAGATTTGGTTCACGAGGAGCGTATGCAACTTGTTCACCGCCTCTTCAACCAATTGCCCGAGAAGCAACGTTCTATCATGCAACTACGGGATATAGAAGGGAAAAGTTATAAAGAGATTGCGGACATTCTGAATCTGACGGAAGAACAGGTAAAAGTAAACCTTTTCCGCGCCAGACAACGAATTAAACAACAATATACGAAGATTGAGAACTATGGATTATAAGTACATTGAACAGCTTTTAGAGCGATTCTGGCAATGTGAGACTTCTCTCGAAGAAGAACAAATATTGCGCACTTTCTTTCAGCAGAAAGAGATTCCGGCTCATTTGCTCTCCTACAAACATTTGTTTGTTTACGAACAAACTGCTAAGGAGGTTAAGCTTGGCAATGACTTTGACGCCAAAATCTTAGCCCGAATAGAGAAACCGGTCGTAACTGCACATCACGTACCGTTTTCCCGCCATTTGAGGCCTCTGTTTAAAGCAGCAGCCGTCGTAGCTATCATATTGTCATTGGGTACGGCAGCACAACGCTCTTTTCACAGGGATATAGAAACCGATTACAATTATGATACTTATAAAGATACATACACCGACCCGCAAGTAGCATACGGAGAAATCTCCGAAGCCTTGATGTCCGTATCAGAAAGTATCAACAAATATCAGGAACAATATGCCAACGACAGTGTAGCCGTTGCAGCGGCAAACACTGAGGATAATAGTCAGGTTGCTCCCGATAGTATCAAAAAAGAATAATGAAACGCGCTCTTACAATAGGTTGTACAATAGTCTTTACCGCTGCAACGGCTATGGCACAGGACTTCGTTTCCCGCTACATGTGGGAAAACAAACATGACACATTGCTTCATTGTGTCAGCGTTAGTCCGAAAATGATGGAAGAAGTGCTGAAAACCGATGCAAAAGATGAAGTTCAGGAAGAGATGAGAAACATAATGATGGACCTGAAAAGCATGCAAATAGTAAGCTCCCAGACAAAAGGAGATTTCTATTTCAACAAAGCGGAAAAGATTATAGAAAAGAACATAAACCGATTTGAACCTTTTATTTCGTTTAACGACAGCAATGAAAATTGCCGGATTATGGTACGGAAGAAAGAGGGGGTCATCATCGAGTTAGTCATGTTCAGCCATAAAAACGACCATTTTAGGATCATTAATTTTACGGGCTGCATGAATGAGCATTTTATCGATAATCTGGCTAAAACGATGATACCTAAACAAGAGGACAAGGATTGATATTTATTTGCTTTAATCTAAAATAATAGTTAGTGCTTATTAAAACAAAACAATCAAAAAGAAACTGTGAAGTTTCAATTCTCTCAAAATTTTCATAAAAAACTAACTTTTAATAGAGAAAGGGCTACCGCGTGAGCAGTGGCCCTTTATTTTTATTGTTGCTTAAGAGGATGTACCAATACAAAACGGTTACCCTCCTTATACGAAGTATCTACATACAATTTGCAATGCAGCTTCTTGGCAATCAGATAACAGATATACAAGCCTAACGAGTTGTCATTGCTATCCGTCAAATCTTGATGTTCGAAACGGCGGAAGAAGTTTTCCGCATCCTTATCGGAAACAGTATTTCCTTTGCTTGTTACCGCAAAAGTAACTTCACCCGGATGTTCTGTTATTGAATAGGAAAGAACCACCGAATCGCTTTGACTCATCGCAGTTACATTTTCCAGCAAATCGGAAAGAAGATTCTTCAACTGCATCGGATCGGTTTCAATATCAGTATTCTCCTCCAAATTTCCTTCCATATGGGCATTTACCTGTTTGTTTGACAACAGAAAGTCCGCTATAACAGAAGTACAGATATCCCGACAGCCGAATTGCACAAAGTTCATCCGGTTCGATTCATCTTCGAGTTCGGAAAGACTGACAAGCCGTTTCAACAGCCTGTCCAATATCATGCAATTGGAAACTATAATATCGGCATATTGTTCTTGTTCGCTACGCTGTTCTTCCGGAACCGATTCTGCCATAACATTACTAAAGCCCATAATAGCATTAATAGGTGTACGGATATCTTTCCCGATATTCCGAATAAAAGCAGCCATCATCCGATTCACCTGTCTGGCATGATCACGAGCGGAAATCAAACCCGATATGCTCTCCGCCAACGATTCCTGCATTTGCGTGAAAGCATTGCATAAGTTCTTTATCTCATCATTTCGCTTCAGTTTCGGCAACGGTGAATTAAAGTTACCTGCAGATATTTTCCCGGCAGATATGGTTAGTGCATTCAATGGCTTGGTAAGCCTCCGTATCAGCATGAAACACAGGAAATAGGTAAGAATAAGGCCGCAAATCGTCGCTATAATCGTACGACGGCTCATCGACTGGATACTTTTGGTAATAATACTTTCGGGAACAACTATAGCTGTAGACCATCCCATTTGTCCTGTAGGTTTAAAGAGCATATACGCCGATGAAGCATTCTCATTAAACTTCCCTACTCCGGTTCCGCCATGTATCATCCTCAAACCGATATCCCACAACGCTTTGTCTCCAGTTGCATCCGACAACGTAAACATCGTTTCACGCATAATCAGGTCATGCTCCGGAGCTACCAAGAAAGTACCCCGCCTGTCAATCAAATAATTCAAGTTTTCACTACCCTTATCCTGATTTACAAGCTTGGTAAACTCATATAGGCGGATATCCACCGACAATACGGCTAGAGGCTCTCCCCGCTCATCGAGAATGGGAGATAAATAACTCACTACAGGATAATTGTCGTAGCTCTCATAAGCTTCACTCCAATAAGATTTTTCCAGCAAGAAAGGAATCTGAAACCAATCCATACAGAAATAGTTCCCTTGTTCAGCATTCTTAAAAATATAGCTCTGCACGGAATTATCTTTATAATAACGACGGGCTACCACATGAAACGCTTCGGAACCGGCAAAATAATTCTGCTTAAAGCCTATACCCACGGATGCTAACAAGGAGTTGCCCACAACTGTTTCCTCCGCCACCTCCAACAACTTGTCGGGATTGTTTAAACATTCCAGAAGACGAGGCTGCAAGTTTCGGCTAATCGTTTCAATATTGGTCTGCACAGCATTGATACGCTCATCAGTAATATCAAGCTGACCCGACACTTCCTGCATGGTCTTGTTATACAAATAATAACGAGCTGTTTTATATACAATGCCCAATGTTACAACAAACAGCAAGGTAGTTAATGCCATGACATATAAGCTAACTCGTTGCGAAAAGTTCAGTTTCATGGCTTTACAAATGTTTGATAGTTAATGTCCCCCTTTATTAAATCAGCCCTCTTCAATATTTGAAGTACTTGGTCGAAAGTCTCCTTAGTCAACGCATAGGTAACTTTTTGCTGCTGACGATCTATCTGTGCGTCCAATATCACTTCCAGTCCTTTCTTTTGCAGCACGCGACTGGCATATCCCTGAGCTTTTTCAATCTCTTCCATTACAATGTCCAAAGCCTCTTTCGGATGTTTGTGCACCCACTCCCACCCTTTTCTGCTAGCTTCGGCAAATGCATCCATTTCCCTTTTATGCGTTTCATAATAAGCTTTGGTAGTATATAAGCCATCCTCCGGTACATTATAGCCATGGTCGGCAAAACGGAACACATTTTTTCCGATACACTAACGCCCGAATATATAACCTGTTGCATTTCATTATATTCCATCGCCACCGTGGCATCTATCACACCGTAAAGCAGCAAATTGAAGCTCTGCTCAAAGTAAATAGGTTCCCATCCAAGTCGGGCAATACGATTAAAAGCCTCCGGTATTTCATTGAACCCGGCATTAAAATATCCGATACGGATTCCTTTAAATTGCGAAACTTGATTCAGAGGTTTATCAGGATTCGATATCAACACCAAAGAAGAGCGTTGGGAAGTTTGTAACAAGTTTACCAACTGATTTCCTTCATCACATTCTTTGAGTGCTTGGGATAACATTAAAGTAATTACCTGCGAACGATTCTCTCGCAGGCTAGTGATAGCAGCTGTCGAAGCTTCCATATAGAGGAAATTTACATCCAGACCCGCTTCTTTGTAATAACCGAGCTTTTGAGCGGCATAGTAGCCGGCAAACTGGCTCTGTGGTTTCCATTGAGGGGTAAAAACTATTTTCTGGGCCGATAAAGACAAAGAAAAGAGCAACAGAAAATGTGTAATTAAACAATATCTACGCATAAGACTCTCTTTTCGTTACAAAAGTACAAAGAATATATATCAGTATAAAACTTTATAACGATAATAATTAAAAAATTATCACATAATAATAAAGTTCTTGTTGAGTGTCGCTACAATTTCATCCCGTAATTTCCTCGCATTGAGAGGTTTTGACATATAACCGTTAAAACCGTTTTCCATAACTTTTTGCTTATCAGAAGCATAGGCATAAGCCGTAACAGCAATAATAGGAACGGATTCCGACATCTTCCGTATTTCACGGGTAGCTTCATATCCGTTCATATTCGGCATGTTAATATCCATGAGGATCATGTGTGGCTTGTATTTCCGGAAAAGCTCAACCGCCTCTGCTCCGTCCCATGCATGCACAAGGTGGTACTCTTTCTGTAAGATGGATTTAAAAAGCAAAAAATTGCTTTCATTATCTTCTGCAATTAAAATGGTAATCTTTTCGTTTACAATTTCCGACGGAATAATATTTTCCTCAGGAGCATTCTCTATTTTAACCGGTTTATAAGGTATAGTAAACCAGAAAAGGCTCCCTTTTCCCTCTTCCGATTCCACTCCTATACGACCATGCATGTTGGCTATGATACTTTGGCAAATCGACAGTCCCAAACCGGTTCCCTGAACAAAAGAATTCAACTTAACGAAGCGTTCGAAAATACGAGATGTTTTTTCTTTGGGAATACCGCATCCGGTATCTTTCACATAAAAATAAATTTCAGTTTCCCGAAGTTCATAGCCAAAAGTAATTTCACCTGTCTGAGTAAATTTCACTGCATTATTCAGCAAGTTTATCAGCACTTGCGATAAACGATTACGTTCGGTATATACAAAGCAATCCGTCTCTCTGAGAACAAGCCTCAGACAAGGTTCAGAGCCTCCATTCATACGCATGCGTATAGTATTCTCAATATCAGTCAGAAGCCCGTTCAAATCAATGTTCGAATAAATGAAATCCAACGTACCTGCCTCGATCTTTGCCAAGTCCAAGATATCACTGATAAGTTGTAGCAGCAATTGATTATTATTCTCTATAATGCTGACATATTCTTGTTTTTCATTCTCCGCCTCAGTAGAAGCCAATATTGAAGAAAAACCGACAATCGCATTCAAAGGAGTTCGTATCTCGTGACTCATATTGGCAAGGAAAGCAGACTTTAATCTATCCGACTCCTCCGCCCGGTTTTTCGCTATAATCAAATCGTGTTCATTCTTTTTCCTGTCATTAATTACCAATAAAGAACCTATCAATGCCACAGGCTCGCCTTGTTCATTGCGCTGTTCGACTACCGCATGTGTTTCCAGCCAATTGACACGCATACGATTTCCGACTTTCAATAAAACCCGATATTCCTCTTTTACAAAAACAGTCTTTCCGGTAATTAAATCATTATATCCTTTCTTCACACGTTCTACATCATCGGGATGTATATTCTGGAAATAATCGGAATCATCAATAAGCTGCGCCCCTTTCTCATTGTATTCCTCCGAATCCAGCTCGAACAACGAATGGTGCGCATCACAAGCAATAAGATGCTTCACCAGATCCCACCTCCATGGAATAATATGGGCTACGTCCAATGCCATAGCCAACTTTTTGTTTGTAGCACGCAATAAATTCTGCGTATTATGCAATGCTGTAGTATTCAAGCCGAACAGATCTACCACATTTTCTTCTGAAGACTGACGAATAATGATCTCATAAAACGAATTGACCCGCTCAAAATAATAGGTAAAAGAAACCGAACGTTTTTCTTTAAGTACCATCCGTACAAAACGCATAAAATTCTCACTCTGAGAAGGAATCATTCTGCTAAGTTTTCTCATGCCTGCATCCATTTCCGATGAGAATAATTGCTCGAACAGCGCATTGCCGGTAAGATATTCCAAATCTACAGCATTATTCTTTTCATCGAAGAGCACCCGTTCCCTTGCATAAAGTACAGGCATATTTTTGATAAGAAGATTATAATTCTTCGAAAGAAGAAGTTCTTTCTTTTGATATCTATGCCTTATATACAGAATAATAAAGAATATGGCTACCAGCCCGCACCCGATAAGAATTTGGTATTTATAACGGTCCCATAATGTAGGTGGTCTATTAATAAACACAGCCCCATCCGGAACCAAACTTTCCGGTACTCCACTATTTACCAAAGCTCTATAATTAATAAGCGGATATGAATTCCGGGGATAATAAAAGGGAATATCCCGAGGTTGCCTGCCTTGCAAAACATCACGGAGAGTATGGATCAGACAATCGCAGATTTCATTGTTATCATAAAAATACCCACCCAAAAATCCTCCATTATCCACATAAGCCCCTCTCAAAGTAAATACAGGCTTACTTAAAGACATAATCAAACGGTAATCTCCGGAAATAAGCATGGGATTCCCCATTAAATCATTACGTTTATAAAACCATGTAGAAAAAAGCAATCCTACGGTCGGATCATTCTTTGTTAGCAAGATTCTCAATTTGTTACCTATAGAAGATTCCGCAACCAACCGTTCATACCGAATATCCGGATATTTCTTTGATAAATAGTTTCTAATAATGCGTTCACTGTTACGATTTAAATAAAACTTATCCGCAGCAAACACGAGCGTATTCATTTCAGGTAACATTCGCACCATCATATCGACGGTTTCCTCAAAATAGGAAGGAGCTGCTATATAGGTGAAATTATATTGGTCACGAATCTGTTCCAATGGAGTTACCTGTTCTTTCGGGGCCTCTTCCTCACATCCGGTATAATAATATTTCCGAGGGACAAGAAAATCCATTTCCGCACAAAACAATATGGGAATATCTCCCCATGTTTTCTTAATTCTGTCACGCAAATTAAACGCCATATTTCCTATCAGCACCAAATAATCAGGTGCCAGTTCACCCTTATATCGATCAAACAATGCATCTTCCGCTTTTTCATACAGGGAATCATTAGTAATAAACAACGTATTCATATGTACTACATATGCTTCTATTTCCGGCAATCCGCCCACTTCCTGCATAATCGGTATGATAACACTGTTACTCCATGGCGCTGATTCATTATAAGTATTAATAATAAGCAAATTATACTTTTCACCTGATTCTTGAGATACGGAATCGGCAAATATTATTTGTGTAGAAAGAATGTAGCAAAGCAAACACCCTAAGAAGCGTAACTTAAAATTCATAGTTCTTCATGTTTATATTTGTGAAAGCCTAACAGGATGCAAAGATAGATAATATAGTTTCAAAAAACAGAAAGCAGAAAGTTAAAAAGAATCTGGTTCAATAATATTTAGGCTCTACGAATATTTTATAAAATACATTGTGAAAAAGGCCGCTCTTCACAGAGGGGCCTCATCAGAATTTAGAATATTAGAGAGAGTTTATGAAGTTACTTAAGTTCTTAATCTATTCAAATAACACTCTGCAATCATTTTTGTTCACTCATGAATCTAAAAAAATACACTTTTATTAGACGGAAATTAGATTCGGGAAAGTTGCAACAAAGCTTTCTTATTTTTTATCTTTGCACCATCATGCTGAAAGAGAACGAGTTTATCGATAAAGAACTGGGCATTATTCACATACGAATTAACCCACGGGCACGCCACATTATTTTACGGCCCCAACCGGCAGGCATTCTTATCACAGCGCCTCCCTACACTTCTTCACCCGAAGTGAAGCAAGCTTTGGAACGTTTCCGGGACTCCTTAAAGAAAAGCCAGGAAAAAATAGAACAAAAACTCATAGACTTTCAGTTCCGTATCGATGCCCCTCTTTTCAAGCTATCCCTTATCAAAGGAGAAAAAGAGGAATTTATGGCTCGATGGCGTACAGGGGAAATGCAAATTATCTGCCCACCCCATATTTCATTTGCCGACCAACAATTACAAGAGTGGTTGCATAAAGTAATAGAAGAAGGATTACGCAAACAGGCAAAAAAGATTCTTCCCCCTCGTTTACAGGCATTATCGGAAAAGCACAATCTGCCATACAACCATTTGAAAATCAATTCAAGCAAAGGGCGGTGGGGGAGCTGTTCCGGCAGTAGAAACATCAATCTCTCTTACTTCTTGCTATTATTACCTGTGCATTTAATAGATTATGTAATGCTCCACGAACTGGCACACACCAAAGAGATGAATCACGGAAAACACTTTTGGACATTACTGGACAAGCTCACCGATGGGAAAGCACACAGTTTACGAAATGAACTGCGAAAATTCAATCCTTCATTTTAATCGGTCTTCGTTGTTTTTGAACAGCCTTTCTTCTTCATACCGATAAACAGAATCATTACCACACTTTTAAAAGGATTCAAACGAACCATTCAAATAGCCAAAGCACACTTAACTAAAGGACTATAAGAATTCACCTTACCTTAAAAGCAACAGAAGAACTTCTAATGCCTTCTTCAAACGAACCGAAAAGATTTCAGTAACAGATCGCCTCGTCCGGCACAGTTGAGATTACACATTTACAATACCCATCTACTTCTCCATTAGGCCTACTTCCTTACTTATATACAATTACTCTAACCGCATTTTGTAGAATTTCATCCCACTGGTTGCTATACATTATTGTAAGCCACCGTATTCCAATCTTATCCTGGAGAATTTAGCGATAGAAAAGCACTCCAAAAAGGAACACAGAAACTCAAAAGCGGAAGCTAATCAAAACGTCTAGGAAAATGTTTTTTCGCATAGAAAAAACTCATACCAAATATTACTAACGAAATAACCAGAAGCACTATTACATGAACCTCCCCTACCATATCCGCCGTCTTTCCATTCGGAGCAAAAATCATGGATGCTACAGCAATGCCGTTATTGATAAAATGACAAAACGCTCCGGGAATAATACTTCCCGTGCGATAATAGAGCCAGCCCAACAGCATGCCTATCAAAAAGGCAAAAGGTATCTGTGCTGGATTTCCGTGTACAACAGCAAAAAACAGGGAGGACACAACAATGGCAAAAGCCGGGCTTTTTCCTTGTTTCAGGAAATGACCTTCGATAGCGCCGCGAAACAAAAGTTCTTCTGCAAATGGAGCCACAATAACCATTGCAATAATACCAAACACATTCCGGCTCATCATATCGAATGCAGCTTCGCCCCAATTAGGCAAATCAAGCAAATCGTTCACCACATTCAGAAAAAACATGGCCGAAAGAACCAACGGCACACAAAGTAGCAAATAACGCAAAGGAACTTCAAAGAAAGATTTCCATCCGAATTTCACATCCCTACAATAGATAAGATGTCCCACTATCATCAAACCCGGAATCAAAGAAGAAAGGCTCAGTGCATTAGCTCCCAATGACATCGGATCAGGATCTTTCCGGATAACATTCAGCATAACGAACAACAAAGAAACCAGAAATTGGTATCCGTAAAAAATCAGCGATAAAATAATAGCCTTCTTCATAAAAGTTTTCTCCTTTATAAATTACGATTCACATGCTAATAAGCGGTCGACCAATTCAGCATCCCGACCTAGTTGCGCTACCAGCTCTTCCACCCGGCGAAACTTCTTTTCATCGCGTATACGATCGACAAACTCAATACGCATCGTTTTTTGATATATATCGGATGAAAAATGTAGAATATGCACCTCGATGCTCCGTTGCGCTCCATTATCCAACGTAGGACGATGACCAATGTTCAACATTCCTTTATATTCATGTCCCTCAAGATGCACTTTTACAGCATATACACCATTTGCAGGAATTAATTTATCCGGATTCGAAACGGAAAGATTAGCCGTAGGAAATCCTATTGTACGCCCCACTTTATAACCATCCACAATGGTTCCTTCCAAAAAATAGCGGTATCCCAAACATTTATTCGCCAGATGGATTTCTCCTTCGCTCAGAAAAGCACGGATAACGGAAGAGCTGATATTTACTCCATTCGCGACATAAGCCCGAGCTTTCACCACTTCCATTCCTATTTCTTCACCATAACGACAGTAATCTTCGAATCCTTCACTCCTATTATGCCCGAAACGATGGTCATAACCTATTACGAGAATACGCACGTTCAATTGTTTTTGTAACACATCCCGCATAAATTCGTATGCCGAAAGTCGCGACAGTTCATGAGTAAACGGAAGTATTACGCAACGATCTGCCCCCGCCTGCAAAAGCAATTCCTCTTTCTCTTCAGGAGTAGAAAGCAACTTCGGCTGATAATCAGCTTGCATAACTTTACGCGGATGTACAGGAAAAGTAATAAGGGTGGACGACAGCTTCCGTTCGGCAGCCAGCTCTTTTACCTGTTCTATCAAAAAGCGATGTCCCCGATGTACTCCATCGAAGAAACCGATCGTAGCCACACATGGTTTTACTGTTTCCATAACACACATTCCTCATTATTCAAACAAATGACGCCAGTCTTCACCAGGTTTCGGACAATATACCTGTATGCCTAATGCTTCCGCCGCCTCGCAGTTAGCGAGCGAATCATCTATCAGCATCGTTTCGCCCGGCAATAAACCGGCACAATTCAGGGTCGCCTGGAAAATTTCTCTCGAAGGTTTTGCCAGATGCATTTGGAAAGAGAGATAAATCTCCTCAAAGAAATCGTTTACATCAAACCCCCGATACCTGAACAGACGTTTGCAGGCCACATCCCAATGAATCGCGTTCGTGTTACTTAAAAGATACACCAAATAACGTTTGCGAAGAGATAAAAGCATTTCCAGTTTCCACGGAAGCACCTCTCCCAACATTGCATTCCACGCCTCTATAATCTGTTGGTCGGTCATAGTCTCCTGAGCCATATGGCGAATTCTACGGCAAAAAACTTCTGCAGAAATCTCGCCCCGCTCCAATTCCGCAAACACACCGGACTGCTTATAGTTACCAATCCATTGATCGGCCTGCACCAGCCCTAATTGCTTGAAAGCTTCTATGGAACGTTTCTTGTCAACATCGACTAACACACCACCCCAATCAAAAATAAAGTTCCTAATTGTCTTCTTCATTCAGTAACTCCTACCTTAAATTCGCTTGCAAAAATACAATTTTATCTCAAATTCTTGCATATTTCAATAAAACATTCTACTTTTGCAGACGGAATCGAAAAGAATTTCCCGGACTTGTAGCTCAGTTGGTTAGAGCAACAGACTCATAATCTGGAGGTCCCTGGTTCAAGCCCAGGCTGGTCCACAACAAAGAAAGGCGTTAATTGCACAAAAAATAAGCAGTTAACGCTTTTCTTTTTTACCAGTCTAAAATTCAGGAAATGGCTTCACTCCATGCCTCATTAGACATTCCGGAAAATCGGAAACATAAATTCATAAGGAATTTGTATAAATACATACTTACTCCTATACAAAAAGTAGCAGAGGATGACAAATTTTAGCAAGAAATGCGTTTCTTCTTATCCGAAACAACCACTCTAAGCTACAGCTTAGAAGAATTATACAAACGATACCTAACAGAAATTTAATAATCATCAGCCTACTAAATGGAAGATGAGACACTCCTTTTGTTTGGCTTTGTTCCGGTTTTCATGAGTGTTTTCTTTGCTTGCAAGTATAGTTTTCCCCCTATGAATAAAAATCTTTTGTAAAAATTATCTTCCATCCAATAAATCTCTGTAACTTTACACTTCGAAAAAGAGAGTAGTAATCATTCCAAATATTATTTATTGCATACTATAAATTTAATATTTTGATGGCTACTATCTTATTTTATGAAAGGAATAATATATATCGAACATTATGAAAAGATCAACTTTAATTCTTATCATCATTTTTTTCGTAGCATTCAGCATAAACGCTCAAAATCCGATACCCAAGAAGCCCCGGATATTAATCAGTACAGATATTGGCGGTACGGATGCCGATGATAACCAGTCAATGGCACATCTGTTGATGTACAACGAAATGTTCGATATCGAAGGACTCGTCTCTTCCCCATCTTTTGGCAATGGTTCGAAAGAAGAAATTTTGCGGATGATCGACTTATACGAAAAAGATTATCCAAAACTTAAAGAGCATGTAAAGACTCTGAAGACTCCCAATGAGCTGAGAGCATTGTGCAAACAAGGAAGAAGGGGAAACGCTCCCATTTGGGGATACGAAAAGCCTACGGAAGGTTCTGACTGGATTGTGAAATGTGCCCGTAAGAAATGTAGCGATCCTTTATGGGTTCTTGTATGGGGAGGCATAGAGGATATAGCCCAGGCTCTTCATGACGCACCCGATATCCAGTCGAACATTCGTGTTTATTGGATTGGAGGGCCTAATAAAAAATGGAGCGTTAACGCGTATGCTTATATTGCCGAGAATTTTCCTAACCTTTGGATCATCGAAAACAACGCATCTTATCGCGGCTTTATTCATGACAGCAAGAAAACGGATAAGTTCAACACAATGTATTATGATAAATGCATCCTTGGGGCAGGTAATCTGGGAAAGGATTTTAAAAACTATTATGACGGCTTTGTAAAAATGGGTGATACGCCTTCTCTTTTATACATGATGGATGGTAATCCTGAAGACCCTACAAAAGAGTCGTGGGGAGGAAGTTTTGAGAAAATGACTGAAAGCCCGAGAATCATTTTTACAAGAAATACGACTCTCAAAGATACCGTTCCGGTCTATGCCGTGATGGAATTTCGCTTCAAAGGGCCTGAAATCAAGAAAGAAGTCGGAACCAAATGCTTTGTTTTCACTATCGCCAAGCAAAACTGGGATGGTTATTATTTAGGAAACGGAATTTACGGAGTGAACTATTCTCCCAAAGCTCCTGAATCTTTGTCATATGAAATTACATCCGACATAAAAGAATTGAACGGGTTGTCCGGCGCATTCGTTGTGGGAAAACAGTGGCCGGGCAAACACATCGCGTCTTCTTATAAATTAGGCGACAACTGGTACACCGACAAATCGGACCCCAACCTGTTTAAAGGTAGGTGGCAAGGTTTCAAGACTACGGAAAAATGGAGAGAGGCTGTCTTAACAGATTGGGAGAAAAGATGGAACTGGCTGAAAGTACCGGGAAACCGATCGTCTCAAGAATGATTCTGACTTCTCGGCCATACATTGTTTCCATTTATTATTCAATTATAATTTACGACCAATTTACTACCACATATACCAAACAGCGCAATTACCAACAACAGACAGAAAAGCCTCATTTTTCCTTCAAAATCACTTTCACAACAACCGGATTCGACTCTTCGGTAAGCGGGAAGTGATTAAGCGCATGACGAGTTATAGCCCGAAACCCTCCTTCCGGTAGAGACGACACTGCTGCCAAACCATACACAACATGAGATTTATCGGTAAATGAAGGCCAAAAACGGCAGCCCTCGATTTCTTCAGACTCCATGCCACCTCCTTTCTGAGGCATATTCATTTCCTTACTATAAATCAGAAGTCCCGACTCTTTATCCAGCACAACCCCTCTTAACCGATAATCATGCACTAATAACAAGAAGAAATGTGACAGGCTCTCTTTTATATCAACCAGCTGAACCATCTCACGCATCAATGTTTCCCGTTTTCTCATATCCTCCAGATATTCCCGGGACGGCTCATACTCACCTAAATCAAATATCCATTCCGTCCGGCCCGATTTATCTTCAAAAGACAACAGATCCGTGCTGTACGTATCCTTGTATTTTATTTCATCTCCAAAGGCATATATAAGTGGTACGGTTTGCATACTTATATCCACCACCTTGTCATCTTGTTTTAAAGGAATCTCCTGAAGAAAATTCCCATCCATATCGAAAAAAACAATACTTGTTTTTAATCCCTTATCCGTATATTCACGCTGTTCCGCCACGATATGATGTCCTGACGTAATACACTGCGAAAACGTTTTTCCCTCACACTGCAAATTTATTTCCTTCTGGAATTCACCGGTATATCCCCAATATTGCCCTTTGTTATTCCCCGTAAAGTAAAAAAGCCGGCGATTTTCTTTATCTACACAAACGGATTGCAACCTTGCATACTCACCCGGAGCCATGCCTTTTTTCCCTATTTTATTTAAATAATGCCCGTTCGCATCGAAATGGAAAAGACAATTGTTCGACCTCACAAAAATATCACAACTGTCGGCATATAACAAATAAGCCCCATTCGACAACAGACACGAATCGCTTGTTTCCAAAGGAATATACACAACCGAATCAGCCAGCTCCTCCAAAGTAGTGGCTTTTTCAGATTCCATTACCACAGCAAGATTCCAGCGGTTTTCTTCTTTCACCATCCGCTTGGAATGGCAAGCCATACAGCTTAACAAAGCTATTATATAAACGTACAAATCATTCTTCATCATTCATCTCCCATTCCAATTTCTTAAAAAGATTCTCCGCATACGGCGATTGATATTCGGCTTTTATAATACATCCATTCTCCAATTCACCATTTCTTTTGTTGTAGTATTTTGCTTTTCACAAGAAAAAAACAAAATTCCAGCCATTAACACCAAAATAATCTTTAATCTATTCACCTCAATTCATTTTATAAACAATAAACTCTATTCTGTTTTCATCCGAACAATTCTTTTGTATTAAAAGTCCCGCTTTAGATACATGCACATTACCTAAATTCAACTGAGCATAATCTTTAATTATGGGAGTTTCCGTAACAATTCTTTTATCACCATCCATCACAATAATAGAAAATGGCTTACTGAAATTTTGACCGGATTCCCATTGACCCATAAACGGGTGTTCTACAATCCGATAATATAAATCCCGAAACTTATCATACACAATATTTGCATACGAAGGCTGGCTAATGTAATATCTGATTCGTAAGGATTTATCCTTAAATAAATCTAGAGAATTGGAACCGGAAGATTCAATCTTGCTAACATAGCGGCTTCCCATATAAACCTTCTCATACTTTGATAAATCCGGACGATAGAAATAAACCGAATGATCCGCAGGGAAACTATAAATATAGTTGCCTCTCTTATCCACAGTTTGATAGATAGAGTTAAAATATACCCCACCAAAATCCCCCTGAACATATTGCTCCGGATAAGCACTACCATATATAATTCCGCCGGTTGATACATTTATACAGCAACTTATCGGACGGTTCTCCGGGGTAGCATCGTCTGGTGATCCCAGTCCGCTACCGGAAAGCACAATATTTCCATTGAAGTATAATATGGGAGACAAGGTCAAAGCCTCCGGATCGAGAGGATATTTCGCTTTGCATCTTTCTCGGACATCCCAGGAATCTACAATATTCAGTGCCGAATCTAAGCAGTAGACAACTTTTTGTTTATAATTATATACAAATATAGTATCCTTCGTATAAAGGAAACCCGAGTAACTATTCAGTTTTCCGCATCCCTTTAAACTTAACGTATCATATTGTGTTCCTGTCGAAAGATTAAATAAATGTAACTTATTCTCCTCCAACATGACATATGTTTCATTATCTTCACCCGCATAAATCTGTGACGATAAAGGAGCCGGATCCAATCTATCTCCTATATTTATAATAATTGTTGAATCTTGCCTGCATAACAGAATCGAATCTGTTGCTACGTTCCCCTCATTTATCACCTGCACCACAGGACGAGATTTACAAGCAATAAACAACACAATACATAATAATGATAGTAATTTACAGTTCATTAGTTTCATTTTTTAAAATAATGACTCATAATAATCGTTACAACCCATACACCTCAGTTTTAATGTTCTAAAAACGTATATATTATAATTTACAATCTGTAATCTCCTGCCAAGAATCTGTTTTGCAAAAACAATCTCCTTTGCCATTCGACACACAATTGTCCTCATTATCCCACCAACCGATGCTTTCACATGCAGCTACAGATTCTACCCCGTCTCCCGCGAGAGTTGTAATAGAAGAAGATTCAGTACTAGAATAAAATACATAACCGGCTATTGTCGCAACGATCGCTACAAGAACTACTCTCTTAAAACTCTTCCTAAACATTCGACTTTATTAAACGCTACAAATATAGAGATAATTTGCTTTTCATTTTCTATTTCTATAAACATTAAAGAAACTCTCTCCACAGCCAATCAACCCTTTTCCATCGCTTCCTTCTACCCGTATAATATATTCAGAATTAATATCCGAACAGTAAAAAGAAAACTCTGCCTCTCCTCGTTCATCAGTCCTAATGGAAGGTGACCAAAATAATGCGTTGCGGGCATCCGGAGTTGAGGTAGCAACTTCCAAATCATCCACATGATGAAAATTATATATACCCTCATATCCCTTCACACGATAAATATTGTTTATCTTCAACAATTCGTCCTCAGTATATAGATTTTTGTGATAGATAATCATTTTACGATCAACAACCTTAAAAGCCATACCACTTGTTCCCTCTTTACGGTACTCAAATTTTACCATTTCGTATCGTTTTCCTACTTCCGGAATCAAATGTTCCCCCTTACATCGGCTCCGGGAATCGGGATTCTCGTGATGACCAACATATCCTGAATAATAGTCTACCAAATATCCACACTTAGAACAAACAAAAAGATGATTTAAATCCATGTTTGCCAGGCTATCGAGTCTACCCATAAATTTATCCCTGAAACGGGCTATTTTTAAGGCAGAAACAGCCACTTCATCCAATAAAACTGAGCTATCTTTATTTACTACCGGCTTTTCATAAGCAGCCGTAAAATTACTCGTCTGACGGACATCTGTCCAAGCGTCCGATTTAGATTTACGCTTTCGGATTTCGTTTATCCTTTTAAATTCATCGCAAAAGGAGATATAAGGTTTGTAGTCTTCTCCCATAAGCGGTTGTAAATAAATATATCCTCCTCGCATTTTTCTCATTTCTTCAGCATTGATTCGCAAACAAGCTGAGGAATCTGTCATAAACAGTTGCGACGAGCCATTGGCATTGAAGACCCTTACCATCTGTTCCGGTTGTTCCCTGAGCCTCCTTACTGTTGCTTTTCGGTTACTTTCAAGTACTCCTTGCAGCTCTTCCGCCAAAAACGGAGAATAGCAATTATAGGCTCTGTCATAGTTCCAAATATATTTATTCGCTGAAAGTTGTTGCAATAGACTGTCTATACAGAACATATTCTCATAGAAGGGTGTTTCGTAGTATCTCCGTGGATTATATAAGCTATCGGTAAACTGTGAAACCAGATAACACTCCGCCAGCATATTAATCGGACGCATTTTCTCTTCATAAAAGCGGTCGAAAACACTTATCCCCAAATCGGCTCTCACCGGTATTCCCTTTTCATTTGTTACTTTCACCCTGACCGTAACTTTATCCCGAGACGAGTAATCGGGACAGTCTGTTTTCATCTGTATATACAACCTCTTTTCGTGATGTACATATACTTGTTTTTGCCACAACGGATGCATGGTTTCGCCATAAAATAAAATGCTTGCCACTCCCTGTCCGGGAAATACGGAGAGCGGAATGTTTACATCCTGTTCTCCTTTCATATGCACCTTTGCCATATAACAAGGCGTGCCATACATTTGTGCTACTACAAGCAGATTTCGGGAAGCGACAGAGTCCTGGCAGGAAAGACGGAATCCTAAGAAATGCCGGTTACGTCCTCGATAACAAAAACTAACTTCTGTAGGTTGTTTTTCCACACCTGTATGAAGAAGAGTCAATTCTTCAACTTTCAAAGGGACAATCTCCTGATTTCCAGATATTCCGACTACATTTTTTACAACTTTTATTCTTTTCCTTTGTAAAAGGGACAGACTATCGTCATAGAAAGAATAGCGTGTATAGGATTCAAGATAATAATTATCCTCCGGAAGTTCGGTGGAAAGATAAATATGCCCGGTTGCCCGTCCTTTTTCAATTGGATATTTGGCCTGCCACACCACACTATCCATAGAGTTCAACAACTGCAGATATAATGTTTTACTCTGGTTTGAATATTCCAAAGTGGGAAACTGAAATAGGGATGCCTTGAAAAACAAATCTTCTCCAGTTTCATAGATGTCTTTATTCAACTGCAGATAAACATACTCCCGTGGACAGGTGAGCCTTTTCGCCTGCCACATGGCAACTATAGAATCTGCATTCCACCACAATGGTATAGTCCGTGACTCTACTGTCAAGTTAATACTTACAAATAAGTATAAAATCAAAAATGAAGAGTACAGAAATAATTTCCTCATTATCCTTTTAGTTAAAGTTCTTTTTTAACCTCTTTAATGCAGAATTCCCAGGCGACTGAAACTCAATCCTGTCAATAGCAGAATTTTTTAAATAAATTACACAGGGGTATATTGCATTTTTAGTGGGAACATTAAAAATTCCCTCACGATCCACATATACATTAGAACATTCTTTTATCTTAATACTTATTTTATGCTGTAAGACTTTAACAGACGACAGGTTTGTTAAAATAAATAAGACATCTTTATTGCCCACATTTTTCTGCATGAAATATTCGCCTTCTTGAATACAGCCATGACACCCGGCTCCCGGAATAATAACAATCCACTTATAAGAATTCTCAAAATTCAATTGGGATAAACTTTCTTTCAAATATTTTTTTTCAATTCTGCTTTCGTGGCTTTCACATGCGCAAACAACAAAGACTGATAAAACGATTAGAATATTTGTTGTTAATCTCATTTCTTCTCTATAGTAAAAATTTTCAAATTCAAGAAGTCTTCATCAGTATCTTCAGAATTGTTGTACTCCACATTCAGACCATCTTCGCTCACAAAAGAATTTTCCCAATGATATTGCTTTCCATTGCCTATAACACTTTCCCCTAGATAATTGAAATTCTCATCATATACAATCACAACAATGTTTTTTTGATTGACAGATGTCCGCTGAGACGCATTTGAAACTCCCTGCAGCATGTATCTGTAATATACATGCCTCCACGGATCATGCAATATACTAGTATACACATCCGAACTTATATAGTGTTTACTTATGAGTTCTCTTGGAGTATGTCCCCGACTTGCATCCCAGTCTATGGATTTTATGGCATGTGCCTGATTACTGCCTCCATAAACAGTACGCGATGAATCCGACAGTAGAGGAGAAATATACAGATTATGTGAATTGGTAAAACTGTGTATCAGTTCATTAGCAGACGACAATACCGAATACACCTGAGTGTATACGGGATCATCCCAATTGACGTTGTCACCAAAGATTTCTTCAGGATATAAATGACAATAAGAAACTTCATTCGTATTCATATTTAGGTATGCTGTATATTTGAAGGTACCAACCCAATCATCAGTACTATTGAACGGATGAAGTCCCGTCAATATCAAATACGGTTCTTTCATCCATATCGGACAAGCCGTACAAAAATTATACTGAGGATAAAATTTGCTCCATTCCGAATTGATTTCTCTTAATGCTATCCGTTGTTTTACAATACCTGTCGAATCAGCTAAGTCCATTTCCAAGAGAGGTCTGTTGAAAATATAAATGGAGTCCATATTTTTGACATAATAGCCGGCAACCTCCAATATACCGTTAGGACCTTCTCTTTCATATGCAATACTCCCTATAAATTCGGAAGTTGCGTAATTATACAGATAAATGGAATTTGTATGCTTATTTAATATAGATAACATCGGGGTGTCCGTTTCTTCATTCAATAATTGCATGTATTGCGGTTTAATGGTAGTAACACTGTCGAGAGGAAAATTTTTCAGTCCCGTCTCTTTTATTTGATACTCGTTTTTTAATTTGCCAAAACGATCATTCTTAATTTCTCTCATTGGAGCAGAACACGCCACCAATACTATAAGAAAATGAAGATAGATAAGGTTTTTCATATGAATATTCTTTCTTAATAGGTATAGAAATACATTCGGCATCTGTATCTAATACATTTGCCAGATCCTTCAAACTTACAGTTCGAACGTCCCCGTTTTGTATGACGCAAAGATTAGCTATCAACACAACTACGCATATATTACTTATTAAAATTTATCCCCTCCCTACAAATTATTACTTAATAAAAATTTCTACGAAAATATAAATCTTATCAGAAAAAAAAGAATTATAAGTAGAATTTATTATACCAATCTTAACAAAATAACAAATCTGTCTAGACAGGTTTCCCTGGGTATGATAGAACTATTCACCGTTTCCTGTTTTACCAACCAAGCGTCAGGCCTTTCAAACATAGAAAAATAATTCGTCATATCGCCTTCTTTAGGATCAAATATTCCATTTATTTTTCATCATCTTCCTACCATCCACCATTACCACATTCTGTACAATTCCATGTGTGTGCCACACTTCCATTTCCATCTTCGGCATATTCCGCCACATCACTGTTATAACTATAAAATATACAGTTACCAGTTACAGACATATAATTCTTATTCAACATTCAATATAGAATATAAATACTCACCCGCATAGTTCTTTACAGCATATCCAATGTAAGAAATACACGAAACTACATTTGTAGATTCCATTTCACCCACTAATAAAAACTGGTAATTTATAAGTATAAATCAGTCCTTCCTTTTCTTTATTCACTGCATAGATTTGATGATGTATGGCAGAAACAGCGATATAATGAACAGGCTTATCCAAAAGATAATGCGCTTTTGGTACACCATCCCATGTCCAAACTTCCAGAATTTGTGCTCCTAAATAATCCGTCAGGATATAAATAAAATGCCCAACACTGGTACTAAAATAGGGAGTATCCGGCTAATCTGAAGGAAATTCGCTTTCTTTTATAGAAGAAAAATAGTATCCCGATGGGTATCCGTTACGTTGTTTTCTCCTGTATACAGAAGCATCCATTATTCCATTCGTCTGTTTGAACAAATTCATATGCCGGACCAAACTACATAGAAAGATATCGCAATACTTTTCGCAAGCAGTTGCCAGTGCCGATATAATAAGAAAAATAGGAACCGGAGAAAAATACGTCCAAAACACACTGTCGTTAACAAGATAACGCTAAAGTGTTTAGTATAAACGAATTGGAATGGCCAAAATCAGCTACTGAGGTAGACAGCTCCACGTTCTGAGCCGGACGGCTCCACGTCACGACGCAGACAGCTCCAAGTTGAAACGTAGAGCTATCCGCGTCAGCAGGCAAAGAATGCAACGCAGACGCACACCCAATTTCATATCTGTTTACGCCACAGCCAAAGAAAATCAACGTACGTAGCGAACTCTGCCACCCTCATCCTGACAATAAAGCAAAAATAATAAGAAAATAGCCGCCTCCTCTTTAATTAGCGGCCTCTCCGCTCATAAAAAGAGTTAGCCGAACCACTCCTTTAATGAAAAGTTACCCCATCCAGAGTGCGGCTCTGAGGAACCTATAAAAGCAAAAAAGACAAAACTTTTGCTTGGTTTCATCAAATTATATCTATCTTTACAGCCAATAATTTGAACATTGCCGCTATCTGATGAATGTAACAGCTTTTTATAGGGTCGTTCAGACTTCCATATTCATGCTCTGTCTACTGTTCTGTGCATGCTCCCACCAACAAGACAAAACACACAAAGTTCTTGTTGTACATTCTTATGAGGCTACCTACGAAGGTTATCGGGACTTTAACCAATATGTTTTAGACGAATTCCATAAAAAGGGATATAATATAGATCTGGAGGTGGTCTACCTAAACTGCGAGAGACATAACGAAAAAAACGAGATTTTATATATGGATAGCCTGCTCAGGGGGCTCGAAAAAAAAGACTGGAAACCAGACATTATATTGGTCAACGAGGACCAAGCACATTATTCCCTCTTAAAAACCGGACATCCGTGGACTAAAACATGCCCTATTGTTTTTGGCGGAGTGAACTATCCGAACTGGGAATTACTGGAAGACTTCGATAATGTAACGGGATTCCATGACAGCATAGATTTCGTTAAAAACCTCGATGTAATCAAAGAATTCGCTCCTTCTAACTTCATCGCTTTCGTTTTTATCGACAGTACCTTTCTCGACCGGAAACTGCGTGAGGAGATTCAAAAGCAAGTAGCTACCTCTACCTATGCCCAAACAGAAGGGCTTCTCTTACGGCGTATCGAAGACAAAAATCCGCCATTCATCCCCCAAGGGCAAGACTACATCGAATTTATGGCGATTCGCAAAAAAAGAACCGAATATACGTTTTGGAACCTTAATCAATATACTCCGGTACTTCCTTATTATTATCTCCAAGTGAAGCAGGATTATGTTTCCATCATCGGAGGCGACTTGTGCCAAAACATGAAGTTTACAGCCATTAACGAATATTTCGGTTATCGCAAAAACCTTATAGCCGGTTACATCACCACACTGCCCATCCAAGCTCAAGAGGAAGTGGGAGCCGCCATCGAAATCTTCAAGGGGAAGAAACCGTGCGATATACCCGTACGGTTGAGTCGCAAAGAACATGTAGCCGACTGGTTCGCACTACGCCGTTGGAACATTAAACCCAACCAGCTCGACAAAAAATACAAAATCATAAACATGCCTTTTTACGAGCGCTACAAGTGGGAAACAAACTTGTTGGCCGTTCTGGCAGCCTTATTACTGCTTTATGTCATCTCACATTTATACAGAACACGTAGCCGCGAAAAGGAGAAAAAAAACCAGGCGCTGGCTAATCTGAAAAACAGGAACGAAGAACTGGCGGTGGCTATTACACAGCTAAGCAAACAGAAAGAAGAATTGATTACAGCCCGCGAACTGGCCGAAAAAGCGGAACTGAAGCAATCGTTCCTTGCTAACATGAGCCACGAGATACGCACGCCGCTCAATGCCATTGTGGGATTCGCCAACCTGTTAAACGATCCGGTAACCTCGCAGGATATCAGCAGTGAAGAACGAAAAGAAATGATGCAGATAATCAACCAGAACAACACGCTGTTGTTGAAGCTTATCGGCGATATCCTCGAATTGTCGCGTATCGAATCGGGCAACATTACCTTGGATTTACATGAATACGAGGTAACTAAACTCGTGAAAGAAATCTACCGCACGCACGAAGTCATTATCCATAAAGAACTCCAATTCGAGCTGAATATGGAAGACACGCCGGCAGCAATACAGGTAGACAAACTTCGCTTCACACAAGTGATAGCGAACTTCCTGAGCAATGCCAACAAATTCACCACAAAAGGAAGAATCACGTTAGGATACTATTTCGACCGTGAAAAGAATGAAGTGCATGTCTATGTGGAGGATACCGGAAAAGGAATTGAACCGAAGCAGCAAAAAATGATTTTCAGCCGTTTCTATAAAACGGACGAATTCGCTCAAGGTACGGGACTGGGACTTTCTATCTGCCAAGTAATCATCGACCGCTTAAACGGACGCATCGAAGTAGAATCCGAATTAGGGAAAGGCAGCCGTTTCTCGGCTATCATTCCGGGTAAAATGAAGAAAGTCCAAACATGACATTACTTGCCGGAGCACTTGTGTAATTCCTGTCCGGCATAAGTTCCCTTAAAAGTTAAAGACATGAAATTATCTGCCGAAACGCTCCATTTCATCGAGGAACATCTCTCCGACGACGTACGCAATCTGGCTTTACAAGCCGGCAAACGGACAGGCGTAGACATGCCCGCTGCCCTCACGCAAATTGCCGGACACCAAATTGCCTCGAATAAGCTCCCCACCTGGAGCCGCACGAAAGGGATTCTGTATCCACGCCATCTCTCTTTGGAGCAATGCTCTTCCGAGGCTACGGCACGTTACAAGGCCCAGCTTGTTTCCGGCAACACTTTTGCCGATTTAACCGGAGGTTTCGGCATAGACTGCTACTTTATCTCCACCCGCTTCAAGACTTCAGTTTACGTTGAACGGCAAGAAGAACTTTGCGACATTGCCCGTCATAATTTCACCTTATTAAACCGTCCTGAAATCACGGTCCTACATGCCGACGGCACAGAATATCTGCAACAGACGCCACCGGTAGATTGCCTGTTTCTCGACCCGGCACGGCGCGATGCCCAAGGAGGGAAAACCGTAGCCATAGCTGATTGCGAACCGAATATACAAGCTTTGGAGAAACTACTTTTGGAAAAAGCTTCCACCGTGCTGGTCAAACTCTCTCCCATGCTCGACATTTCACAAGCATTAAAAGATTTACATTCCATTCAAGCCATTCATGTCGTATCGGTCGACAACGAATGCAAAGAGTTACTGCTGATATTATCCGCCACTTCTCCAAAAGAAAAGGAAGAGGTCGAACTTCATTGCGTAAATCTTACGCCCCGCATCCCTTCGAACAAAACCGTTACTGTGGTTCCCAATACATGCTCCAATCATACGGGCTTAGACAAGAAACAGGTAAAAACATCCCATTTCATCGAAGATTTTCCAACGCCTTCCCCTGATGAAAAAACGTTTCCGTACCCTATTTCTTCCTTCATCTTTACATGGGGTGAAGAGACACAGACCGAATGCCAATACACCAATTCAGCCGAAGAGTACCTTTATGAACCCAACGCATCTGTAATGAAAGCAGGAGCTTACCGAAGTATTGCCAAACAATATGGTTTAAAGAAACTGCATCCCAACAGCCATCTCTACACCTCTTCCCAATGTGTCGAAGACTTCCCCGGGCGCCGTTTTGCTATAGATAAAGTGTATGGTTTCAGCAAGAAAGAGCTAAAAGCCGTCTCCTTATTAAAACAAGCTAATCTTACCACCCGCAACTTTCCGGCTTCAGTAAACGAGCTGCGTAAAAGATTGAAACTAAACGAGGGTGGCCGGATCTATTTGTTTGCCACTACCTTTGCCGACGGCCATAAAGCCTTGTTACAATGCCGGAAAGTATAAAACGAATGACTTCTGCACCACCTTTGCTTACTTTTCTCTCCTGATATTTTGTTAAAAGCAACTCCACCGGTTCGAGTGCACGAACTCAAAGCAGTAATACATTCGATCTCCCATGCTAAATGCAAAAAATAACATTCTTACCATTTTACATAAACTACCAGGTCAAAAGTCCCGATATTAGTGAGATAAAGAGTATAACTAAGATGCCGGACAAATACACTATGTTAAATGGAACATTCACTTTCATTAAACTTTTTTCGCCAAATTATTTACTTATTTAAAAAAAAAATTCATTCCTTTGCACTGCATATATAAACAAATGTAAAAAGTGGGCAACCACCTATTGTTAATCTTAAATAACTATAATGGAAAACTTGAAAAGAAGTAAGTGGGCTTTGTGGCTGCTTGCGTTTCTGTTGATGATTCCACCAGAAATCTATGCACAAAGCATCACAGTAAAAGGAAATGTGAAAGATTCCAACGGAGAAGCCATTATTGGCGCTTCGATATTGGAAAAGGGAAATCAAACCAATGGTACCGTTACAGATTTGGATGGTAACTTTAGTTTAACACTCACCGGAAAGAGTAAGACCTTGATTGTTTCATACATCGGTATGAAAACTAAAGAAGTAAGAATTACCCCCCCCCCAGAAGAATTTACAAATCGTTCTTGAGGACGACAACCAAGCTCTTGATGAGGTTGTAGTTATCGGTTACGGCAGCAAAGCCCGTAAAGATTTAACCGGATCGGTGGGTTCGGTTTCAGGAGCCAAACTAGCCGCAGTCCCTGTCTCCTCAGCAGCAGAAGCTCTCCAAGGTAAAGTTGCCGGCGTGCAAGTAACCACAGTCGACGGAGCACCTGGCGCAGAAATTAACATCCGGGTACGTGGAGGTACGTCCGTTACACAAAGTAACCAGCCTCTTTATATCGTTGACGGCTTCCAAGCAGATAATATCAACGATATACCTCCAACCGATATTCAGTCTATCGATATTTTGAAAGATGCCTCCTTAACAGCTATTTACGGAGCAAAAGGAGGTAACGGTGTAGTAATCGTAACCACCAAATCGGCTCAACAAGGTAAACTGAAAGTGGAATTTAATATGTATGCGCAAATGCGTACATTAGCCCGTAAATTAGATTTGCTTGATACATACGAATTTGTACGTTATCAGTTGGATAACGTTATTAACAATAACTCCGATCTGTATAAATGGCGTGGTAACTTTGGTAATCCGGCGGATATCGGACTTTACAAAAACCAAAGAACCAACGACTGGCAAGATGAGATTATGGGAGGACACCCCATGAGTTACATGTATAATGTGACACTTAACGGAGGTAATGAGAAACTGCGTTTTAACACATCTATCACCCATCACAATGAAAATGGTATCATGATGGGATCAGGTGTACGCCGAACGAATATCAATATCAAAATAAACTCTCAGCTTTCTTCCACATTAAAGTTATTGATTAACCCGCGTATGACTTTCCGCCGCGACATGGGTGCCGGCGCCGACAATGTAGGAAAAGGCGGATTAATCAATATTTTACGTTACCGTCCGTCTAATGGTTTGCGCGATTTCACTTACCGCGATCCGGAAACCATCGATGAAGAAGAAGAAAGATACTTCGAGTATAGTAACCCCAAAGGCGATATTGACCAAAATTACCAATTAAAACACTCTTGGAGTTTTACCAATCAAGCATCTTTGGAATGGACACCAATTAAGGGCTTGACTTTACGGTCCGACATCGCACAACAAATATCCTTTAGCGACAACAACCGTTTCTATGGTTATTTGACTAGCGAAGCAGGAAAAACCCTACACAAAAATCTGCCGGTAGCAAGCATTACCGATGGACGCTCTGAGAAATATTCATGGACCAATACGGCTACATACAATTTCAGTCTGAAAGACATACACAATTTCTCGTTCCTATTAGGACAAGAAGTTCAACACTATCAAAAAAAGGAGAATTCAAGTACATCCCATCTATTTCCACAACAAATAGAACCCACACGTGCTCTGAACAACATGGGATTGGGGCAACCTTATGCAACAACATCCTCCATCAGTTCTCCAGAACGCACAGCATCTTTCTTCGGCCAAGCAAGTTATAATTACGACCACAAATATTTGTTGTCTGTTACATTCCGTGCAGATGGCTCGACAAAATTTGCTCCCGGCGAACAATGGGGTTATTTTCCATCAATCTCCGGCGCATGGGTACTAAGTAGGGAAAGTTTCTTAGAAGGTCATCCTGTTATCAGCAATTTAAAATTACGTGCAGCCATAGGTATGGCAGGAAATAACCGCATCGATGATGATATGTGGCGTTACCAATACTCCATCCAATCATCCGGAGGTCCGGGCTTTCATGAAGTAGGCTATAATGGTGAGAATTATTACGCTAATTCAGGCGGCACAACCTTCCCAAACACAAAAATCAAATGGGAAACAACCATAACCCGCAATTTAGCTATCGACTTTGGCTTCTTTGGTGAAAGACTAACGATCACACCGGAAGTTTATTGGAACACTACCAAAGATTTACTTTACAAAAGCGATATCCCATTGACAACCGGTTATCAGAAGCAAATGCAAAATATCGGTCAAGTAACCAACCGCGGTTTCGAATTAACCATCAATGGTGATATTCTCCGTAATAAAGATTATGTATTGAGTGGAAATCTTGCTTTCGGCTTCAACAAAACCCGTATCGACAAATTAAACGGAACCGATGACATGCTTGGTGCAAGTTCATCACGTTGGGCGAGTGAAGGAGGAGTATACGACTATTACCTTAAAGTAGGAGAACAGATTGGTTTGCTCTATGGTTATGTTTACGATGGTATCTACGGTTTCGAAGGATTCGACCGTACAACTTCTGCTAACTTCACTCCTACTTTGGATGAAAACGGAGAATATGTAGTAGTTAATGGTGACGGGGTATTCGGTACAGCGCCCGGCCGTCCTAAATTCAAAGATTTAAGCGGTCCGGAAGGCAAGCCTGATGGTAAAATAGATGACTACGACCGTGTAGTAATAGGTAACACAAACCCGAAATTTCAAGGAGGTTTTGGCCTTAGCGGCAACTGGAAGAATATCGATTTCACTTGTAACTTCAACTACATCGTAGGTTTTGACGTATACAACGGAAACGCTTATATGTTATCTTCAGCCAAAGACAACAAGAATAATTACTACAACATTTTATCTGATTTTGACGCTGAACACCGTTGGACTTATACGAATGAAATCGGAGAGCGAATCTTGGCAAACTCTACTCTGCCCTCTTACTTAGAGCAGTACTATATAGAACAGAATAAAGATGCAACTCTTTGGAACCCGAAAGATGTAACCAAAAGAATAGCCCATTCTTATTTTGTAGAAGATGGCTCATTCCTCCGTCTGCAAGATGTCACTATCGGTTACACCTTCCCGAAAAACTTCACACGGAAAATTGGGGTAGACCGTCTACGTGTCTACTTTACAGGTTCTAACCTTTGGTTGTTAACCAAATATAAAGGATACGACCCGGAAGTGGATATCCAATCTGGTCTGACTCCAAGTATGGACTACAACCGTTACCCACGTAACCGGAGTTATTTGTTAGGCCTGAATCTTTCATTCTAACCCTCAAACCAAAAAGAACAATGAAGAAAATTATATTCATAATAAGTGGATTGGTTTTATTAACCGGTTTCAGCGCTTGTAACGACTTCTTGGAGGTTAGTTCCGAATCAAAATATGATGATTCATACATATTCGGCACTAAAGAAGAAACCAACAGAGCGCTAAACGCCGTATATGCTTATCTGTTAAGCGGAGATTTATATGGCGAAAAATACTATACCTCTTTCACATTGAACAATGATGTAGAGTTTACTCCAAATGACAAATCTGAGAAACAATTGAACGGCAGTGATTACAAACGATTCGAAGGAGCCGCTAACGGAGGAGACTTACAGAAAATATGGAGTGCAGCCTATAAAGTTATCGAATACGCAAACAATTTTGTAACGGCTGCGGAGAATAGTACGTTTTATGCAGCAAAAGATACGACTATATTGCAACAAATAGGCGAAGCTAAATGTTTACGCGCCATGACTTATCATGATATGGTAACGCTCTTTGGCGATATACCGTTTACCTTTACCCGCTCGTATGACATGAGCGACAATCTAGTGATGCCGGTAGCCGATCGAGATGAAATTCTTACAACATTGATTAATGATTTGCGCGACATCGCTCCCTACATGAAGTTTGCCAATGAACTAAGCGAAGGAATCGAACGTGCATCTAAAGAATTCTGTTGGTCATTAATTGCCCGTATCGCCATGACACGCGGTGGTTACTCATTACGCCCGGAAAAAGAAAATCCTGCTTCGTACGGCACAATGAAACGTTCCGACGACTATCGTGATTATTACGAGATTGCCCGCATATACTGCGATTCGGTCATTGCGTCAGGCACACATAAATTGAACAAGCCTTACAACCAAGTATTCATTGACGAGTGTAACTATATTGTTACCAATAACGATGATCCCATCTTTGAAATCCCGTTCGCAAAAAATGGAAGCGGTAGTATCGGTTACCAATGGGGACCCAAAGTAGATACGCAAGATAATGCAACTTCCGGTAAAAATATATGGGGCGAAACTAAAGACGGAATGAAACTGAACAGTTTCTATCGTTTCTCATTCGACCGTAAAGACCTACGCTTAGCTTACTGCATCGGTTACTGGAAATACTCTTATAATGGAACACCTACCTTGCATAACGATTACTACAATTATTGCAACAAATGGTCGAAGTTATGGGCACAAGCCGGCAATGCGCAAGGTAATCAAAGTACAGGTAGTACAGGTATCAACTTCCCGTATATGCGTTATGCCGATGTGTTGTTAATGTACGCCGAAGCCGTTAATGAATTAGAAAATGGTGTATCAGGAGCGAATGGAGCCAAAGCCATCGCAGCATTTAAAGAGGTGCGCGAACGAGCTTTTGCCAATCAAGATCATGGAGAGAAAGTAGATGCCTACATTTCTGCCAACACAACCAAGGAAGACTTCTTCAAACTCATTATGGACGAACGCAAATGGGAATTTGGAGGTGAAAACATACGTTGGAAAGATCTTGTCCGCTGGAATAAATATAATGAAGTCATCCGGGATGTATTCTTTGATTACTACGGTTTGGCTTCATACATAGGAGGTCTGATGGATTACAATAAGGACGACCGTTTCGACACATTCCCGATCCATTTCTATTACCGTAATCCCGACAAAGCCGAATACCAGAACAATAACCCGAATGATATTAATATTTATCCAAATACAACGCTGGATATATTAAGCATCAAAAATATTTGGGAAGAAGAGGAACATCCGGGCAGCACATGGGAAACAGCCAATATGTATGAATGGATTGATGATGCTACCAGCTATCCGAAAGCCAAGTGCCTCTATTCGCTTCGCGGGTATATATACGGAGATGATTTTGGAGAATTATTCTATGTAGATAACGGAAAAACACAATCCGGTACCTTATGGGAAGTTCCGGCAGAGCAATTACCTACAGTACGTTATATCCTGCCTTATCCGTCTGAAATCATCAAACGGTCAGCCGGAACTTATAAAAATTACTATGGTTACTAATTTACTAAAAGCCGAAATATATGTATAAAAACAAATTATATCTTTTATTATTAGCGGCATTAACCTGCTTCGCCTACTCCTCATGCAGCGATGACGATACCATTTCGGGAGAGGGAGAGGATAATCCATACCGCGAATTCATGACTATGTTCCGTTCGGAACGGAATGGAATAAGCACTTCCGACCGATATTACAGCGATGTCTCTGGTATAAATGATATCCAGTTGTACTGGTACGGTATAAACGGAGCGGCCGGTTATCGCCTGAAAGCAATTATCCAAGGCCGGGATTTTGATAATCCATACGATTGCATTGTTGATACTGTTGTAGGACCGGAATGTCTTAGCTTGAAACTTGAAGACTTACAGTACAAAACGGGATATCGCTTTGCTATCCAAACACTCTCATCCCGAGGAGAAGCATACAACTCCAAATGGTTTGGAGTGGGCGACGGCGCTCATCCCGATGATTACTTGAATATCACCACCCTCGAACGCTATGATGTGCCCGATGTGATTTGGGTAGAAAATATAACCCAAAACAGCATGCGTATATCTTTCAACCTAATTTCCGACGGGAATTACAAAGAGCACTTCGAAGAAGAGAACGGAAGATATGTTATGGATCAAATCAAAGTAGAACCCTCATCAGATAATCCGACTTTGGAAAGCAAAATTATTAACCTGACCGAAGCTGATAAACAACGGGGATATGTAGATGTAGATGGATTGGTCGAGAATGCAGTATATATCGTTAACGGATTGAACAACAAAGTTAAACGTTACTGGGACCGTCTATACAACACTAATATGGTACGTATGAAAGGAGTCGTCGGCGAGCCTATTCTTATTAAACATTTTGTTGATCCGAATGATACGATTCTTGCAGCCAAACGTCTACAGGCTTGCCGTATCGATACAATTCTGCGCAACTATATGTCCGACAATACACTGGCCGAAGGAACTACATTCTTATTGGAAGGCGGTAAAACTTATTATTTAGTAAACACCGTAAACATGTCGAAAGGATTTACCTTAAAGAGTAATGACCCGAATAACCGACCGACAGTATACCTAGGTATCGGCTGCTTCGACTTAGGCAAAGCCAACGACGATGACAAAGGAGATCCTTCAAGTTGTAATTTCTCATTCGGACGTAATGCCAGCAATGGTGAAATGGGCGGTATCAATGTACAATCCATCATCTTCCAGGATATTAACTTCGATTGTGATAAAGCTTATAATTACCTGACCAGAGAAAAATGGGGAAAAGGATCCGGTTTAGGAAATTACTTCATCAACCAAAGTTCTCAAGCAATGCCTTTCTCTTTGGAAACATTCGAGGTACGCAACTGTAATTTCCGTAATATGATTCGAGGCTGGATACGTTTCCAAGGACCGAATCGGAAGCTTGTGGATAAATTTATAATAGACAACTGTCTGTTCTACGATTGCGGCGTATACGATAATAACGGACGTGGCTATTCTTGGATCGATGGCGGTAGTACGGCTAAAGATGCAAACGCCAACTCAAACATCTTCAAAGATTTCTCCATGACTAACTGCACATTCATCAACAGTCCTCGTCATGCGATGTTATCAGAAAACGGAAATCTGGCATGGCCGGCTTCTACTACTTGGAAGATACGCGTGGAAAACAATACATTTATCAACATGAGTACCCGCTCGAAAGACCGGTTGATGTTCGAAATGCGTTATGCCCCAGCGAACAGTACCTTCATTTGCAAAAACAATTTATGGGTATTAACTCGCAAAGGAGATGGTGATAACCGTACTCTATATAACGCAGGATGTCGTATAGAACGTTTTAACGGCCAAGTTTTCGACTTTGCCGATAACTACTCCACTTTGAATCCGAATATAGCAGCAGGTAAGCATAAAGATGACGAAATCTTTACCAGCTATCAGTTCAGCGCAACCAACCGTGGTCCGGGTTATCAGCAAGGAGCACAAAACATCCAAGGTATGGACCAAACCCGTATCCATATCGGCACGAATACGTTGACACCGGAAGAATTGTTTGTGGATCCTCAACCGTCAGGAGTGAACGGAGAAGAAAACATGCACCATCATAATATTGAAGGTTTCCGTTACAAGGATACCGAAAAAGTTCGAAACAGCGATATCTATAAAATGAAAGTCGGTGATCCGAGATGGTGGACAAATGGAAAAATCAAGTAAAAGTCTTTTTTAAAGACTCGTGTTAAATAGTAAATTAGAGCCGACTTTGTCGTGAGACAGAGCCGGCTCGTCTTTTTTAAATACACCACCCAAAAAACAACAGTTGCTAAATGATATTGCAAAATAAATTTTGCTCTGCTTCCGGAAATACAAATTCCTTCAGGTATCAACTAAATACGCATTTATAACCTGAATCCGATGGAAGCTGCTATCATTCTAAATTACATCAAGTCCACTTTGGTACATAGAAAAAGAACTTTAGCAGATAACTACCCCTCCACTCTTTTTCATTAACTCACCCCTTTTGGTGGTAAGTCCCATAAATATAGTTGGTAAAATCATTCCCTCTCAAACTATAACAAAGTTTATAGCGTATGAGGTAGAAAAGTAAACTCTTATTATTGATTATCATCGCTATTTACAACTTTTATTATCCAGATTAATAAAGAGTAAAAAAACTTTCATTGCTATGTGCATGCCCCAACTATAAATATCGCTAATAAAACATCCTGCTTACTATCATTTTCCATCTAAAGAATCTTAAATTTCAGCAAAACTTATATATCTTTACAACGCAAACAGAAACGGATATAATAATATGATACGAAGACTATTTATTACACTGCTATGCATTCAGGGAATAGTATGCTGCCCGGCTGCGGCACAAGATAATATAAAACCGATAGCTTTTCCCGGCGCCGAAGGGTTCGGACGTTACGCCACCGGAGGACGTGGAGGTAAGGTATACCATGTAACAACGCTCGAAGACGGTATGCAGGAGGGAACTCTACGCTACGCACTGATGCAGCAAGAGCCCCGCACTGTGGTATTCGATGTGGCCGGAACCATCTTCTTGAACAATGAACTGAGAATCACCAACGGTAACCTGACTGTTGCCGGACAAACTGCACCGGGACAGGGTATATGTGTTGCCGACTATCCGGTCACATTAAAGGCAGACAACTTGATTATCCGCTACCTGCGTTTCCGGGTAGGCAACAGACACGGCGGCGAACCGGACGGCTTGGGAGGAACCGAGAATAAGAACGTTATCATAGATCATTGCTCCGTCAGTTGGTCGGTAGACGAATGCTGCACCCTCTATGGAGGGGAGAATCTTACGGTACAGTGGTGCATGATAACCGAGAGTCTTCGTACGGCAGGACACGGAAAAGGAAGACACGGATACGGCGCCATCTTCGGTGGGGCAAAGGCTTCCTATCATCACAATCTTTTAGCGCATCACGAAAGTCGCGCACCGCGTTTAGGCCCTCGCCCTTCTACACAAGAAAGGGAATATGTGGATATGCGCAACAATGTAATCTACAACTGGGCAGGGAACGGATGCTACGGAGGCGAAGGCATGAAGGTGAATATCGTAAACAACTATTACAAACCGGGACCGGCGACTCCCAAAGAAGGACCCGTAAGTTACCGGATCGCCTCTCTCGGGGTACGTACCACACAATATTGTACCGGTCGGAACGGTCGCCCCAACCAATGGAAACCCATGGAACATGTGTGGGGACGATTTTATGTGAATGGCAATGTGATAGAAGGCAACCCGTCTGTCAGCAAGAACAATTGGAAGAAGGGCATCTACGAACAGATAAACCATGCGGCTTGCGACCACACTTTTACCAAACAAGTTAAAAAGGAAATCCGCTTAAACACTCCTTTGGAAACAGATGTAGTTACCACTCATACGGCCGAGGAAGCTTACCGTTTGGTAACTGCATATGCCGGATGTTCCAAAATGCGCGACGAGATTGACACCCGTATTGCCGAAGAAACCCACAACGGAACAGCGACTTATATAGGCAGTGTGACACCTGACGCACCCAAAAAACCAGGACTGATTGACACACCGTATGATGTGATGCCGAAAGGCGCTACTAGTCCATGGCCGACATTGAATGATGGCGGAGTGAAACCTGCCGATCGGGAAGATTCCGACGGAGACGGTATACCCGATGTATGGGAAACGGCACACGGATTAAACCCACATGATCATTCCGACGGAAGTATGTCGACCGATAAAGTCAACGGATACACGAATTTGGAAGTATATTTAAACAGTTTAGTAGAAGATATTACCAGAAAACAGCATTGATTCTTTGAGATGAAAAATTCAAAATGATATGCCAACGATGCGGAATCGCCTATCGAAAGAAAAAGCAATTATCAAGATAAAGAGCTCAAAAGTGATGCTAATGATTCAGAATTACTAATCCAAAGAAAACGCAATTATTGACATAAACAGTTTAAAAGATATGCCAACGATTCGGAATTGCTAATCCAAAGAAAAAGTAATCGTCAAGATAAAGAGCTCAAAAGTGATGCTAATGATTCAGAATTACTAATCCAAAGAAAACGCAATTATTGACATAAAC
>CANPVZ010000015.1 GCA_947581855.1 uncultured Phocaeicola sp. | reverse complement strand
GATATGATTTCATTGGTTTTCGGGAGCATACGGACGAAGAAGAAATACAGGCAGAAAAGGAATATGAACGCTGCAAGACTGAATACGACAAGGAAAAGAAGGAATTGGATAAACTCTATGAATTGCAAAAGCACGACAGGACAGAGGCTTTTCAATATATGGAAAACCTTTCCGGTGATGTTTACCGCCTAAGCCTTCGCTTTATGGAAGTACTGAAAAAGTACCTTCCTGATGATATGGAAGAAAAACGACCGGAAGAACCAGTTAAGCAAAACGAGCAAGAAAAAGTACAGAATACACCGGAGGGACAGCATGAATATTTTGACATGAAATCGCTTTCGCCCATTCATGAAACCTGTGTCGGGGAACAGTTCGAAGCCATTACCATAGCGGACTTCTATGCCAATATAAACCTGTACCCCTGCAAGAACAAACTAAAAATCAAGGCAAGGGAAAAGATACGGGTATGTTACCTGATATTCCTGATGAGCGAGAAACTATCCAAGCAATACAGGGATGAATGGAGGAGCCAAATATTAAAATTGATGGATATTGACGAAAGCTATTACAGGTCGAAATACAAAGAACCGGTTTCCGATTTTCCGAGTGACAGCAACCAAAAATTCGCCAAAGAAATGGAAAGCATATTCTGATAATTCGTGATATATCCTGATACTCCACGAAATTACCACTTTTACCACTCAAATTAATTTTTGAGTGGTATTTTTATTATCTGATATTCAGTGATATACAACAACACCAAATTATATCATCCACATCCTTACCACTCACAACCATACCTAATTTTGCATCGTTCGAGAACAGAAATAGCAGCCAGTGCGCAGGGCTGATTGTTTAACGACTAATTAGATTGGACGATGACAAATCTTCAAGAGTTATTATTAAAACCCGTCTGGCAGATGACAGGCGAGGAGTTCATATTCCTAAGCAAGCACGCTTCCAACCAAACGGAAGCGCAGCTGCAGCCCGTCACGGACACAGAAAGAAAGTATGTGTACGGAATACTTGGCATTGCCAAATTATTCGGGTGCAGTCTGCCTACCGCCAACCGTATAAAGAAAAGCGGAAAGATAGACAAAGCCATTATGCAAATAGGGCGCAAGATTATCGTGGATGTGGAACTTGCCCTTGAACTGGCTGGAAAGAAAACCGGAGGACGAAAATAACGGGAGGGGTACTTATGGATTATATGAAAGAGATTAAGGAAATATCGGCAGAAGAAGCTGTAATCCTTTGGCAAGCCTCTCGTTTGAGCCTGTCGAAATGTTATGAGAAAGCTCCTGAGATTCTCAAAGTACATGGTTCCGTCATAGGTACATTGGGGAATTTCAGCGCATCCATCGGCAAAGCCAAGAGCAAAAAGACTTTCAATGTATCGGCTATCGTAGCCGCCGCATTGAAAAACGGCACAGTATTGAGGTATGTGGCGGAACTTCCGGAAGACAAACGGAAAATCCTTTATGTGGACACGGAACAAAGCCCATACCATTGCCTGAAAGTAATGAAACGTATTTTGCGATTGGCAGGACTTCCCGATGACAGGGACAATGAAAATCTTGAATTTCTCGCTTTGAGGAAATACACGCCCGAACAGCGTATCAGGATTGTAGAGCAGGCTATCTACAATACGCCTGACATAGCCCTTGTAATCATAGACGGCATCCGTGACATGGTATATGACATCAACAGCCCCGGTGAATCGACACGCATCATATCCAAACTGATGCAGTGGACGGATGACAGGCAGATACATATCCACACGATACTCCATCAAAACAAGGGCGATGAGAACGCAAGGGGGCATATCGGCACGGAACTGAACAACAAGGCTGAAACCGTCCTCCTTGTGGAAAAGGACAAGGGCAACGGGGATATAAGCAATGTTTCAGCCATGCACATACGGGCAATGGACTTCGAGCCTTTTTCATTCCGCATCAATGACAATGCCCTGCCTGAACTGATGGAGGGTTACAAGCCCGAAGCCAAGAAACCGGGAAGACCGGAAGAAGAAAAGTTCGACCCTTACAGGCATATCACCGAACAGCAACACCGAATCGCACTGGAAGCCGTTTTCGGGCTGAAAGAGGAATACGGCTACAAGGAACTGGAAGACACCTTAATCAAGACTTATGTGTCAGTGGGTGTAAAGCTGAATCATAAAAAGGCAGTATCCCTCATCACCATGCTCCGGAACAAACGGATGATAGTGCAGGAAAACGGCAGAAAGTACACGTTCATGCCCGACTTCCACTATTAGCCCACACTTTGCAATCGCTTCACTTTATTCCGAGGGTCTATATATTAGGGATAAAGCGAAGTGGTTGCGGAATGTGGCAAAACCGCTTCACTTTATTACCGTACCCTATATATACGAGAATAAAGTGAAGTGATTATAGGCCGTACTTTATAAAGAGGTACGGGCGAAAAGAGAAATAAACCAATTCAATCATCATTAAACCAATCGTTTTATGGATATACAGACAGCGAAACAAATCAAGATAGCAGATTATCTGCACAGTTTGGGCTTTTCTCCAGTCAAACAGCAGGGGATAAACCTGTGGTATAAGTCACCGCTAAGGGAAGAAACGGAAGCTTCGTTCAAGGTGAATACCGAGCGTAACCAATGGTATGACTTTGCACTCGGCAAGGGTGGTAACATCATCGCACTGGCACAGGAACTTTATTGTTCCGACCATGTGCCATATCTCCTGCAAAGAATCGAAGAACAGGCACCCAGCATTCGCCCCGTGTCTTTTTCTTTTGGCAAGCAATCCTCTTCCGAGCCAAGTTTCCAACAGCTGGAGATTGTATCGCTTTCATCTCCTGCCCTGCTTACCTACTTGCAGGAAAGAGGAATAAACATTGCACTGGCGAAAAAAGAATGCAGTGAAGCGCATTTCACCCATCATGGCAAACGCTATTTCGCCATTGCCTTTCCAAATGTTTCGGGCGGATATGAAATCCGCAACCGCTATTTCAAAGGCTGTATCGCACCAAAGGAAATATCCCACATAAGACAATCGGGAACAGCAAGGGAAACGTGCTATGTGTTTGAGGGATTTATGGACTATCTTTCATTTCTTACTTTGAGATTGGAGAATTGCCCGAAATATCCCGAACTGGACAGACAGGATTATATGGTGCTGAACTCCATAGCCAATGTTTCCAAAGCCCTCTATCCTTTGGGGAACTACGAGCGAATCCATTGTTTCTTTGACAATGACCGTGCGGGGATGGAAGCACTCCAACAAATCCGTATGGAATACGGCAGGGACTTACACATCCGTGACGCTTCGCAGACCTACAGCGGATGCAAAGACTTAAACGAATACCTACAGAAAAAGATAGAAAGGGAGAAGCAGGTTCAACCTGTCAAGAGGAAGCAAAATGTGCCGGCGAAGAAACCGGGAGGCTTTCGGTTATAGCCCACTATAACTACACGCTTCGCTTTCGTAGTTGTGGGCTCTCCCGAGTGGCTTATGGCTCTGCCCTAAGAACCCGGCAAGGGCTGTCAGCCCTATGCAACCCGACCAAAGAGTGACCCTCTCTTTGGAAACTCCGCTTATGGGTTGCACCCCTAAGAACCCCTCTGCGAAAGCGAATAAAACAATCTATTGTAAACAATAAATCAGAATAGTTATGGCAACTAAATCAAGCATACATATCAAGCCTTGCAACATCAAATCAAGCGAGGCTCATAACCGAAGGACTGCCGAGTATATGCGTAATATCGGAGAGTCCAGAATCTACATCGTGTCCGAACTGTCCGCCGACAACGAGCAATGGATAAACCCAGACTTCGGCAGCCCCGACCTGCAAACGCACTACGACCACATCAAACAAATGGTAAAGGAAAAGACTGGTCGTGCCATGCAGGAGAAAGAGCGTGAGCGCAAAGGGAAGAACGGAAAAATCATAAAAGTGGCAGGATGCTCACCCATCCGTGAGGGTGTGTTGCTCATCAAAGCGGACACCACACTGGCAGACGTGAAGAAATTTGGCGAGGAATGCCAAAGACGCTGGGGTATTACTCCGCTTCAAATTTTCCTGCATAAAGACGAGGGACATTGGCTAAGCGGACAGCCTGATGCAGAGGACAAGGAGAGTTTCCAAGTAGGTGAAAGATGGTTCAAGCCCAATTACCATGCACATATCGTATTCGATTGGATGAACCACGATACGGGAAAGAGCCAAAAGCTCAATGATGACGATATGATGGAAATGCAGACTTTAGCATCTGACATCCTCTCCATGCAACGTGGGCAATCTAAATCCGAGACAGGAAAGGAACATTTGGAACGAAATGATTTCATCATTGAAAAGCAGAGAACCGAACTGCAACGCATAGATGAAGCCAAGCGACACAAGGAGCAACAGGTAAGTCTTGCCGAACAGGAACTCAGACAGGTAAAATCAGAGATACGTACGGACAAACTCAAAAGCGTAGCCACCGATGCTGCCACCGCCATAGCAAGCGGAGTTGGTTCTCTTTTCGGAAGTGGAAAGTTGAAAGAGCTGGAGCGAACCAATGAAGATTTACACCAAGAGATTGCCAAACGAGACAAAGGTATTGACGCCCTCAAAATCCAAATGCAGGAAATGCAAGAGCGATATGGCAAACAGATACGCAATCTTCAAAGCATACACAACCAAGAACTTGAAGCCAAAGACAGGGAAATATCACGGCTGAACACCCTGCTTGAAAAGGCATTCAAGTGGTTTCCGATGCTCAGAGAAATGTTGAGAATGGAAAAACTATGCGCTGTCATTGGGTTTACCAAAGATATGATAGATTGTCTTTTGACAAAGAAAGAAGCTATCCAATGCAATGGTAAGATTTATTCCGAGGAACACAGAAGAAAGTTTGAAATCAAAAATGATGTCTTCAAAGTGGGAAAGAATCCGACTGATGATAGCAAACTGGTGCTGACCATTAACAGGCAACCAATAAGCGAATGGTTCAAAGAACAATGGGAGAAACTTCGGCAAGGTTTGCGACAACCAACGGAAGAACCAAGAAAAAGTAGAGGATTCAAGTTATAAATCCGTTCTATATAATGCAAAACATCAATAAAATAACTAATTTTGCATTCGGATAGAGGCAACTCTTCCCAAGACATAAGAAAAAAAAGAAGCGTTATGCTCATCTTGTAACTTGAAAACCTGAGAGCCTTTCAAATTTGATGCAAGAGATAGCATAGTGGTTCTCACGCATACAGCGTGGGCTGCTATTGTTATAGCAGCATCATAGGCTTTCTCAGGGCCGTCAAGTTAGATTGACATAGGTAGTCCGCGCTTCTGCATTTAATAATCCGCTCTGTTGGGCTGAGGAGCGAAAAAAAATAATGAATATGGGCAGCAACGAGATTCTTTTGCGATTGAGAGAATTCCATCCGGCTGATGCAAATATTATTGCCGGATGGTTGAAAAACGAGTATCAAATGCGTCAATGGTGTGCCGACAGGTATTCGCGTTACCCTGTCACGCCAGATGATATTAACTCATTTCATGACAAATTCATAGACGGACATTCATCAATCGCTCTTACTATGGTTGATGCCGCTGATGTCATTGGTTATATAACACTCAGAAAGCCAACCCCTGAAAATTCAGAATGGCGACTTGGATTCGTAATAGTTGATGATGCAAAGCGAGGTCTCGGCTTGGGCAAAAAACTTGTCGGCATGGCTGTTGATTATGCCCACAAAGAATTAGACGCGACTAAAGTATCGCTTGGTGTATTTGAAAATAATCCATCTGCAATACATTGTTATGAAGCCGCGGGATTCAAGCAAGTTCAAAGAGAAAAGACTGAAAGCTACATTTGCCTCGGTGAGATTTGGAATTGCATAGAAATGGAGTTTGTCGAATCTCGACAAATACATGATTTTCTATAATGGATAAACTGACAAAATCTATATGAAGGTAATAGGTATTAACGGCAGTTCTCACAAAGAAGGCAACACTGCGATAATAATCAATACGGTTTTTGAAGAACTGAATAAAGCCGGTATTGAAACGGAGCTGATTCAGTTGGCAGACATAGATATCCAACCGTGCCGCGCTTGTTTTGCCTGTAAAGGACATGGTAATTGTGTATTCAAAGGAGATGGTTTTTGCGATGTATTCAACCGCATTGTTGAGGCAGACGGAATTATTTTGGGCTCACCAGTTTATTCGGCTGATGTGTCATCGAAGATGAAGGCGTTTCTTGACCGTGGAGGAGTTGTTGTCGCCACCAATCCCGGATTACTTAAACATAAAATAGGTGCATCGGTGGCCGCAGTCCGACGTGCCGGAGGCATGACAGCCATTGATACCATGAATCATTTTATGCTCAACAAAGAAATGATTGTTGTCGGCTCTACTTACTGGAACATGGTTTACGGCAAAAATGTGAGCGATGTTTTTAACGACGAAGAAGGGATTGCCAATATGCGTAATCTCGGCCAAAACATGGCTTGGATTCTTAACATTTTACCCTAAAAAAGCCTGCCCAAAATGAGCAGGCCAAACAAGAAAGGGAATCTTCACAGATGCCATATCCTGTTGCGATAGGCTTTCAGTTCCTCTTCGGGAAACTCGGCTATCGCTCTGTCAAATTCGCGGAGTATCGCCGCTCGGTCATGAGGCAATGCTCCGGTTATAGGCACTGTATTGGACACATGATGTCCTAACAGATTGACTTTTATTCTCAATCGTTCGATAAGCGTACGCATCTCAATCAGACGCTCAATCTCAGGCTCTTCCGTATAAGTGCCGTCCAATACTTCCTGATATAACTTTGATTCGGGGAAGACGGTCAGCGATACAATGTTGATTATGCAGGGATGGAGCTTGTTCAGCACATCTGCCGTGGCAACAGCACTTTCCACTCCATTGCCTTTGCCTCCGAGACCATTCAAATAGAATACATTGTATAGTATCCCGGCTTCATCAAGTTTTGATAGCTGCTCAAGAATATCCGAGGCATGATAGCCTTTGTTCATCCGCTCCAATGTGGGGTCGTGGGCAGTCTCAATACCTATGTTGATACTGTCGAGCTTCATGTGACGAAGGTTTTTCAACTCCTCCACCGATTTAGGTGTAATGTCCGTGACACGGGCAAACATTCCGAATGACACCATGTCGGGGAGGTATTTGCGGAGAAGTATGGCAATATCCATCAGTTTGTTGTAACTCAGAGCAAATGGATTGGCTCCTGTGAGATAAACGCGCCGTGCCCGTGGCTGCCATTGGCGGATGACCTTCAAATCGGATTCAATCTCAGAAAGCGGTGACATTCTGAATGGCGTACCGTGATAAAGTGAGCAAAATTTGCATTTATGCCATGTGCAGCCCGATGTTATCTGCAACAACTGTGAATTGGCTTCGTATGGCGGTCGCCACACCTGCCCTGTGAAATGTAGTTCAGGATATATCATGTCTAAACGATTTTTATTAATTTTGCGATGCGAAATTAGCTCATAATTATAGCTGGAACAATAACTTACCGAAAGGTTTGACCCTTACCGAAAAGTTTGTTTCGGTCATTCTCAATCAGTTTTGTGTAACAGGAAATGGCAAAAAAATTAGACTATGAATATTGCAAGGCAGCCCCGATGCTTGAATGGATAGGCAACAAGTGGGCGTTGGTCGTTCTCGTGAAGATTTCCGAGAACGAGCCGGTGCGTTTCAACGAACTATACCGTAACATTCCGTCCGTATCGGAAAAAGTGCTGTCGCAGGTATTGAAGCAACTCACCACAGACGGAATCATCGAGCGTAAATTATATCCCGATGTTCCTCCACGGGTCGAATATTATGTATCGGATTTTGGCCGGACACTTTTGCCTCATGTAGAAGCATTGATAAACTGGGGGCGCGATAATTTTGACCAAATAATGAAAAACCGGAATAAAAATGAATGAAATATCAAAATATCCCCATACAAATGGATAACAAAAAAACGAGGCTATGATTTTGTATTGTTCGGCGGCTTTTCTTAAATAATGCAAAACACCCAACTTTACATTCTTGGGTGTAAAATTGGGTGTTTGTTTTGCAATTCGCTGATTTTCAGCGTTTATTGCGGAGAGACAGGGATTCGAACCCCGGGTACCTCGCAGTACAACGGTTTTCAAGACCGCCGCAATCGACCACTCTGCCACCTCTCCAATAATTTCTTTTCAGAAATGCTTTTCTCCAAAAGCGTTGCAAAGGTAAGGGATTTTTTTTAACCTGCAAATACTTTGGCTGTTTTTTTGCAATAAAAATTTCATGTCGTACTTTTGCAAAGTGAAACAAAGCGATAGTAACTAAATATGATATACCCTCAAAACTTTGAACAGAAAATTGGATTCGACAGTATTCGATCTTTATTAAAAAATCTATGTCTCAGTCCTTTAGGTATTGAACGAGTAGAACAGATGAACTTTTCCAATCAATATGAAGAAGTCGATAAACTACTAAATGAGACCACAGAGTTTGTATCCATCCTTCAGGAAAAAGATGATTTTCCTGACCAATATTTTTTTGATGTTCGTCCTTCATTAAAACGTATCAAGGTGGAAGGTATGCATCTCGACGAACAAGAATTATTCGATTTACGTCGTTCATTAGAAACAATTCAAGGCATTGTCCATTTCCTCAACCGAAATGAAGACGAAAAATCACCCTACCCTGCCTTAGGAAATCTAGCAGGAGATGTTACCGTGTTTCCACAAGTGATAACTCGCATCGATGCCATTCTTAATAAATATGGTAAGATAAAAGACAACGCCTCCATGGAGTTATCGCGTATTCGTCGAGAAATTACTAATACCACTTCGGGCATTTCACGTAGTTTAAACTCCATTTTACGAAGTGCACAAGCAGAAGGAGTGGTAGATAAGGATGTAACCCCTACTATGCGCGATGGACGTCTTGTAATTCCGGTTGTTCCAGCATTGAAACGAAAAATTAAAGGTATCGTTCACGATGAGTCTGCTACCGGAAAAACTATTTTTATTGAACCGGCAGAAGTTGTCGAGGCTAATAACCGTATCCGTGAATTGGAAGGAGAAGAACGAAGAGAAATCATTCGTATCCTTAATGAATTTTCAACTCAGATACGTCCTGCCATTCCTGAAATATTGCAATCATACGAATTCTTGGCAGAAATTGATTTCATACGAGCAAAAGCATACTTTGCCATACAGATACAAGGACTTAAACCCAATCTGGAACAAACGGAAGTAATTGATTGGACAAATGCCATCCATCCTTTACTTTATCTATCTTTAGCTAAACATGGAAAGAAAGTGATTCCATTGGAAATCGAGCTTCATGCTCAGCAACGAATCCTTATCATATCCGGTCCGAATGCCGGCGGTAAATCGGTATGCCTAAAAACTGTCGGACTGTTGCAATATATGCTACAATGCGGTTTGCTTGTCCCGATGCACGAACGTAGTCATGCCGGCCTGTTTCACAGCATATTTATCGACATTGGCGACGAACAAAGTATTGAAAACGATTTAAGTACCTACTCTTCCCATTTACTTAACATGAAAAATATGATGAAGTTTTGCAACGAACATAGCCTCATCTTAATCGACGAGTTTGGAAGTGGGACAGAACCACAAATAGGTGGTGCTATGGCCGAAGCTGTATTGAAACGTTTGCATCATAAACAAGTCTTCGGAGTCATCACCACCCATTATCAAAATCTCAAACATTTTGCTGATAATCATGAAGGAGTGGTAAACGGTGCCATGCTGTATGACCGTCATCAGATGCAACCGTTATTTCAATTACAAATAGGAAATCCGGGAAGTTCTTTTGCCGTAGAAATTGCACGGAAAATTGGTTTACCTGAAGAAGTTATTGCTGACGCTTCCGAATTAGTAGGAAGCGAATATATCAACGCCGACAAATACTTGCAAGATATTGTACGTGATAAGCGTTATTGGGAGACCAAGCGTCAGAATATACGAAAAAGGGAGAAGCAAATGGAAGAAACTATATCCCGATATGAATATGAAATACAAGAACTTGAAAAGAACCAAAAAGAGATCTTCCGCAAAGCAAAAGAAGATGCCGAACGTTTATTACAGGAATCGAATGCACGGATAGAGAATACTATCCGGACTATAAAAGAAGCGCAGGCAGAGAAAGAAAAAACACGTTCGGCTCGTCAGGAATTGGAAGCGTTCAAAGCATCCGTTAACGAACTAGAACTGAAAGCCACAGAAGAAAAGATTGCCCGCAAGATGGAAAAGTTACGTGAGAAGCAAAATCGAAAAAAAGAGAAAAAGAACTCTCCATCAACCGAAAAAACAACATCCATCCCAAAAGAAATGCCGATCTCTGTTGGAGACAATGTTAAAATAAAAGGGCAGAATTCCATAGGAACCGTTATAGACATCAATGAAAAAAAAGCAAGTGTTACCTTTGGAATGATTAAAACTACGGTCACAGTGGATCGTTTAGAACGTGCAAAGATTATGCCACAAGCTAAAGAACAGACTAAAACCTCATTCATCAGCACCCAAACCCAAGACAATGTTTACGAAAAGAAACTAAGCTTCAAACAGGACATTGATGTACGGGGTATGCGAGGCGACGAAGCCATTCAAGCTGTAACCTATTTCATAGACGATGCCATCTTATTAGGAATCAGTCGAGTGCGTATCCTACATGGAACAGGAACCGGTATCCTCCGTACGCTTATACGCGATTACCTGAAAACGGTTCCGGGCGTAGTTCATTTCCAAGACGAACATGTACAATTCGGAGGAGCCGGCATCACCGTCGTGGATTTAGATTAAAAATAATACACCAGTTCTACAATAAAATCTTTGTTACTGGACAAAAGAGGCGTACAACATTGAAAAATATAAATATTTGCAAAGAAATAACATCCGATAAACAAAAAACATTATCTTTGCAACATCTTATTATAAAGGAGATAAGTATATTCCATATCTCTCTATGGATAAAGTTCGTTTATCGAACAATTCTCCATAAAGTGTATAATAATAACAAACCATTTATAATACTTTGGGGTTGACTGGATTTGACAGCGGGTAGAAATGGTATGTAAGCATGCAGTGCGTCGGTGATTAGCACTTTAATCTCAGTTATCAAAAATTTATCTGGCAACGAAAATTACGCTCTCGCTGCTTAATCGAAGTATAGTAGATTAACTTTATTTTTACCACAGTGGTAGAAACGAGACGTCACTCAAAAGCTCTTGTTCCGAGGCGTTTGGCAAAGTGGCGCAGTAAAATCGGAAATAGTTTGAGTCTTTCCTCACGGCTCTTACGAAACTTAAGAGGATAAGGTGCAAGTTGGTGGCTCTGGTCTTGCTTGCATTCGAAAATCGAAGGCAGAGATAAGCATGTAGAAAACATATGGTTTCCTCGTTTGGACGAGGGTTCGATTCCCTCCAGCTCCACTAAAAAGCAGGATAAGTCAGCAGAATTCGAGTGAATGTAAAAAGCGAAGGGAAATTATAAAACAATCAACCGGGTCCGAGTTAACAGTCGAATACATGTCTTAACACATTATCCTTTCGGCGGATCCTTCCGGTTTCGATAAAACAATGATTTCCAACAGATTACTTTTTTGCTTAAATACAATGCTTCCCTGTCGGAAAACAAATATTTCTGAATCTATAGGGAAATACTGATTTTCAACCGATTAACAACAAATTCATCTAAAGCATCCGATAACAGCCCGTACGGACATTCATTCACCTAACTTGTTGTATGGACTTCTCACAAACAAGTTTTTTACGTTCATTAACCATTGCATCGTCAAAATCAACAAGCTCTCGTTTTAGGAGAACTGCCTGCTCATGCTTTTTCCTATAATTCAGCAGAGATTTAACTGCTGCGCAGTTGAGTTTACAGGAAAACCCCTACTGCGTTTCGGCTGTAATTCTGCTGCGCAATGTTCGTCATCCAGCAGAAATCCGATACAGTCTTTTCTAAAAATCCCCTATGAGCCTCTACGTCTTTTACATTTGTTTACATTTCAATATTTGGGGAACGTTGCATCTTAAGAATCGTATATTCGCAAATAGAACCGGAAGGAATGAAATGCGTTCTAAGCATTTGTGTTAGGGAATGTGAATTTTCTAAGCCGAATTCCGTCTACATATTAACAATTCGCCACCCTTAGCTCCACTGATCTAAAATATAAAATACTCTTTTCATCCACTCTATTCAGACTAATAATGAGTTAACAACATTCCATTTCAACAGACTTGAATAAATAAGAAACAATCTTTCAAAAAGAAGTTTTTTCACAGTTACAGAAAATAATTTGTACGGGTTCATATCGGAGCGGATGCAGCTATACCGACAGGCTCGACCATCAACAATAAATCTTCCAGTGTAAGGAATGGCTTTTCTCTTGCAAACAATTACTTTAAAGTTACTTTACCCATGGCTTCACATAAAAAGCACCATTAAACTCGACCACAGGAAACGATTAAAACAGTGAATAATAGTGCAGTTTAACAACAAGCGATAGAAAAAAATAGCCATGAAAACGATTTAATCATATATGCGAAAGTATCTCATAACCATCTGAGAAATACTTTTTCAAATACTAAAAATCGCTTCCGGATAAGCTATATCTACCAGAAACAATGCATTGCCCGGAACTGAGCTCCCGGCTTTACAGCGATCTTTTAGTTCAATTACTCGGCAAAAGTCATCAAGGGAAAGCTTGCCACGTCCTACATCCAACAACGTACCCACAATAGCACGTACCATATTGCGAAGAAAACGATCCGCCTGAATCGTAAACACCCATTCATCCTCACTCAACTGTGTCCACCCGGCATACATAATGCGGCAATTGTTTGTTTTCACATCTGTGTGAAGTTTGCTGAAGCTGGTAAAATCGGTATAGTTAAAAAGCAGGCGCGCCGCTTCGTTCATCTTTTCTATTTGCGGAGCCTGACCGAACAAACGACAAGTATATTGCCGACGAAAAGGTTTCTTAGCTGTAGTAATATAATATTTATATGTACGCGATAAAGCATCGAAACGAGCATGAGCCCCCGCTACCACCGGCACCACCTTATATATAGAAATATCCGGAGGCAACAAACGATTTAGTTTATCGGTCAGTATTTCTGTCTGAAGTTCTCCTTCGTAATCGAAATGAGCCACCATCAACAATGCATGCACTCCGGCATCCGTACGCCCCGCTCCTACCACCTCCACCTCTCTTCGGAGATAAGTAGAGAGAGCTTTCATCAAAATACCTTGCACACTCACACCATTGGGTTGTATCTGCCAACCATGGTAGTTCGTCCCATCATAAGCCATATAAATAAAATATCGACGCACGCTGAATCTTCTTTTTAATTTATTTGCAAAGGTATTTATTTTTCCCTTACTTTGTAGACATATGATACACATAATAAACATATTATCTTTAAACTCTCTTTTTTTGAACATCAAAAAGAGAGATGAGTTTCTTTCCTAACCGGCACATACTGTAACGGTTATCTTCTCCCTATCTTTTCATAAATAAAAAGAATTCACTTTTTTACAATATGGAATACCACTCAACAGTTATTCTTCATTTGAACAACTGTCAGTTATAAAAAGCTGCGAAAGCTTTCGCTAAATTACATTGAAATAAAACCTTTAAATCATATAATTATGGAATTACCATTTGCAGAATCGTACAAAATCAAGATGGTGGAAATGCTTCACAAAAGTACACGGAACGAACGCGAAACTTGGATTAAAGAAGCAAAATACAATTTGTTTAATCTAAAAAGTGATCAGGTCTTTATCGACCTGCTTACCGATTCGGGTACAGGTGCCATGAGCGACAAACAATGGGCCGCTCTGATGACCGGAGACGAAAGTTATGCCGGCGCACGCTCCTATTTTGAGATGCAGGAAGCTATTCACCGCATCCTCGGATTCGACTATTTCCTTCCTACACATCAAGGACGTGCCGCTGAAAATGTACTCTATTCCACAATTCTCAAAGAGGGAGACATCGTTCCCGGGAACTCTCATTTCGATACGACCAAAGGTCATATCGAGTTCCGTAAAGCCAAAGCTATTGATTGCACTATCAGCGAAGCGGGCGACACTCAGCTGGAAATTCCTTTTAAAGGAAATATGGATTTAGAGAAACTCGAAACAGTATTCAAAAAATATCCCGCACAACGCATTCCGGTGGTGGTTCTGACCATTACGAACAATACCGCCGGAGGACAGCCCGTTTCCATGTCGAACATACGTAGCGTTTCCTCCCTTTGTAAAAAGTACGGAATCCGATTACAGATAGATTCCGCCCGCTTTGCAGAAAACGCATATTTCATCAAGACTCGCGAAAAGGGATATGCCGATAAAAGCATCAAAGAGATTGTACGGGAAATGTTTTCATATGCCGACATTGCCACCATGTCAAGTAAAAAAGACGCAATTGTCAACATGGGCGGATTCGTGGCCTTCCGTAACGAAACACTATGGCAAAAATGCCAAATGTTCTGCATTATGAATGAAGGGTTTATCACTTATGGAGGTATGTCGGGGCGAGATATGAGTGCCTTGGCACAAGGGCTGGATGAAGGTACGGAATTCGATTATCTGGAAACACGTATCAATCAAGTGGCATACTTAGCTACTAAGTTAGACGAATACGGTATTCCTTACCAACGTCCTGCGGGCGGACATGCCGTATTTGTAGATGCGAAAAAAATTCTCACGCATGTTCCCAAAGAAGAATTTCAAGCACAAACACTAGCCGTAGAACTTTATTTAGAAGCTGGCATACGAGGCGTAGAAATCGGAGCTATCCTAGCTGATCGCGATCCGATAACCAGAGAAAACCGCTATCCGGTTTTGGAACTATTGCGTTTAGCCATTCCCCGTCGTACCTACACTAATAACCATATGGATGTGATTGCTTCCGCTTTAAAAAATGTATACGATCGAAGGGAAAACATCCGTCGCGGGTACGTCATCACCAAAGAATTGCCTATTATGCGCCATTTCACCATAGAATTGGCTCCAGCCGAATAGCTGAAAAATACTTTGATGTACAAAGCAGAGTATAATTGGACGACATAACCACTCTTAAGCCACCGATTAATATGGACTTACGCAGAATATAAACCTGTATCTTACGGAAAGAGATGTTAATCGGTGGTTATAAAATCAAACCATTTCATTCATTCTGGTACATTTCTCCGGTTATAACACTCATCATACTTCAACACAGAATTTTCCCTATAAAGCCTTTCTAAAAACTATACTACGTTATACTCTTTCGAAAAGAATACAGTAACAACTTTTACTACATCGTAGAATTAGAGCCAAGTAAATATAAAAAATAAATTTACCCTAAGGCTTGGCATGTCGTACCAACTTGACATAGATGTACCAGCAATGTTCGCATAATCTAGCAAATAATGATATCTTCCAACTCATTTTAAAGAGTGTATGGTACAAAAGAAAGAATATTTATCCCTTGCAGATAGTTTTTCCTATATGATACTATTTTCAAATACCCAATATCGGTTTTACTTACTGGCAAAGTATAGAAAGATATCACCTTGAAACAGAAATTACCGAAAAGACGAGTGACCTCACTGCGCCTTTTCTTTATTGGGGCGAGCAGTAATATGAAAACAACCTTGCTTTAATTCGTATTTTATATAGCAGGCTTCTTCTTTACGCAAATCACGAAGCACTTCCGATAATACCAATTTCAAAGTATCAGAACTAACATTTTGCAGAGGACGCTTATCCGGATCTTCCACTTTACAGAAACGTTTGTAACTGACATCGAACGTAGTACCATAGAAATGAGCAGAATTTTGAGAAGCATTTCCATTATGCCGACGCAAACGTTTTACATCGTTTTTAGTCCGTAACACAGATGTGACAACTATTTTATTAGGATTCAACCCTTTGTTTGCAAGCGAATCTAAAAAGTTTTGTCCAATACGATTCAATAAAGTATGAGCTTGCGGTACTAAATAAGGAATAGAATGAGTGAGTGAATCCACATCGAAGACTTCGCATGAATCGACTTTTTCTAGCCTGCCTGCTAAAGACGCCACATCATCACGCGAAGCAATGGGACGAATCCCTAATCGTTTGGCTACAGCCAAATGTTTATCATTCAAATCGGGGAAGCTACGTTTGTAACTAATGACTCCTTTTATATTTCGAGGCTCGTTCATCTTCATCGACATATCTTTCTTTTTACAACTAGTCACCAAAGGCATGACGAAAATCAACAGACAAAGAGAGGTATAAAAAAGTTTATTCGCTTTCATTACTTGCTAAGTTTTTTATAAAACGGCACAAAGATAGAAAGGAAAAACAAATTAAATGAAAAACTAAAAACTAAAAATAGGAAAAATTGTTTTTGTTTTCTCTTGTCTAAGAAATCTGAGATATTAAGAACTATAAGAACAGACCTCAACAGGAGATTTTCATTTTTCATTTATAAATTCTTATAATGAATACCTTAAAAAGAAAAGATAAATGAATATTAAAGAACATATAAACAAGAATGCAGAGAATAAAAATTGAAAACGGAGGGCGAATTTAGCATTTAAATAGAGAAACAATTCAAAACGAATAACTAAATTTGCAACCTGTAACAAGTTTGTTATACACCAAAAGATACTAAATGATAGAAAAACATATTGTTTTAGAGGATACTGATCCGGTTATTTTTTATGGCGTGAACAATGCCAACTTTCAAATGATAAAAGCTTTGTATCCCAAACTGAGAATTGTTGCGCGAGGTAACATCATCAAAGTAATGGGAGACGAAGAAGAAATGTGTGCATTCGAAGATAGCATTCTGGCTCTGGAAAAATATTGTGCTCAATACAACTCGCTGAAGGAAGAAGTCATTCTGGATATAATAAAAGGCAATACCCCTCAAGTAGAAAAAACGGGAGACGTAATTGTATACAATGTAACAGGAAAACCAATTACTCCTCGAAGCGCCAACCAACTAAAACTAGTACAGGAATATGAAAAGAATGATATGCTGTTTGCAACAGGTCCGGCGGGTTCAGGAAAAACGTATACTGCCATAGCTTTAGCCGTACGTTCTCTTAAAAATAAGGAAATAAAGAAAATTATTTTAAGCCGACCAGCAGTGGAAGCCGGTGAAAAGCTCGGATTCTTGCCAGGAGACATGAAAGATAAAATAGACCCCTATCTGCAACCTCTATACGACGCACTGCAAGATATGATTCCTGCCGCCAAACTGAAAGAGTACATGGAACTGAACGTGATACAGATTGCTCCACTAGCTTTTATGCGAGGACGAACGCTGAACGATGCAGTAGTCATTCTTGATGAGGCACAGAATACTACTACACAACAAATCAAAATGTTTCTTACCCGCATGGGTACTAACACGAAGATGATTGTAACTGGGGACATGACACAGATAGACTTGCCTGCTTCGCAAACATCCGGACTTATACAGGCTCTAAAGATTCTCAAAGGCGTAAAAGGCATCAGTTTTATCGAGATGAACAAAAAAGATATTGTCCGCCACAAATTGGTAACTCGCATTGTGGAGGCGTACGAGAGATATGATGAAAGTACTGGGGTTGCGGCTAAAGGAAGACACAAAGCGAACGCCACAAACAAAGACACGAATATTTAAACCATAATAAATTATGAAAGCTTTAGTAAAAACAGACTTTAATTTTCCGGGACAAAAAGGTGTATACCACGGAAAAGTACGCGATGTGTACAACATCAATGATGAGAAATTAGTGATGGTTGCTACAGACCGCATTTCAGCTTTCGACGTTGTGCTGCCGAAAGGAATTCCATTTAAAGGACAAATGTTAAACCAAATTGCGGCTAAATTTCTAGACGCAACAACAGATATCTGTCCAAACTGGAAAATAGCTACCCCCGATCCGATGGTCACTGTAGGAGTAATGTGTAAAGGATTTCCGGTAGAAATGATTGTACGTGGTTATCTTTGTGGAAGTGCATGGCGTGCTTATAAAAGCGGCGTACGCGAAATCTGTGGCGTAAAACTACCGGATGGCATGAGAGAAAACGAACGTTTCCCCGAACCTATTATTACCCCTACCACCAAAGCGGAAATGGGATTACATGACGAAGACATCTCGAAAGAGGAAATCTTAAAACAAGGTCTGGCCACCCCTGAAGAATATGCTGTATTGGAAAAGTATACTTTAGCTTTGTTTAAAAGGGGCACAGAAATTGCTGCCGAACGCGGACTTATTTTAGTCGACACAAAATATGAATTCGGCAAACACAACGGTCAAATCTATCTGATGGACGAAATCCATACGCCGGATTCGAGCCGTTACTTCTATGCTGAAGGATATCAGGAACGTTTCGAAAAAGGAGAAGCCCAAAAGCAATTATCGAAAGAATTTGTCCGTGAGTGGTTAATGGCTAATGATTTCCAGGGAAAAGAAGGACAACAAGTGCCTGAAATGACCGATGAAATCGTTAACTCTATAAGTGAACGCTACATCGAATTATACGAGCATATCACGGGTGAAAAGTTCCAAAAAAACAATACCGATGAACTCGCTGTACGTATTGAAAAGAACGTTACGGAATTCTTGAACAAATAAGAATGAAATACGCACAAGAAAATATAAAGCCGTACAACGGAAATGGAGAAAAAAAAGAGCAGGTAGAGCAAATGTTTAACAACATTGCTCCTACCTACGACTCTTTAAACCATACGTTGTCGCTTGGTATTGATAAAAGTTGGAGACGAAAAGCAGTAAACACATTGAAAAGTTTCCAACCGGAAAAGATTCTGGACATTGCTACCGGAACCGGGGATTTTGCCATCCTAATGGAGAAAAAGATACATCCGAAAAAAATTGTAGGTATCGACATTTCTGAAGGCATGATGCAAATAGCACGGAAAAAGGTAGTCAAAGAGGAACTCACTCCCATCATCAGCTTTGCCAAAGAAGACTGTGCGGCTTTATCATTTTCCGACTGCAGCTTTGATGCTGCCACCGTTGCTTTCGGGATACGGAATTTTGAAGAACTGGATAAAGCATTAAAAGAAATATACCGTATATTAAACAAAAACGGCCACCTTATAATTCTTGAATTATCCACTCCCAAAAGCTTCCCCATGAAGCAACTGTTTTCTATTTACTCAAAAGTAGTTCTTCCACTCATCGGAAAGATAATTTCAAAAGACAGGAGCGCTTATACTTATCTGCCTAAAACGATCCAGGCCTTTCCTCAGGGTGAAGTAATGAAAGAGATTATCGCCCAGACAGGTTTTAAAGAGGTATCTTTTAAACGCCTGACAATGGGAATTTGCACGTTATACACTGCCACCAAATAAACATCAAAACATCATTATGGACAAATATGGATTAATCGGTTATCCGCTTGGACACTCGTTTTCGAGAAACTATTTCAACGAGAAATTTGCCAATGAAGGGATCAATGCTGTATATATGAACTTCGAAATTCCTTCTATCAATGACCTACCGCAAGTCATTGCGGAGAATCCGGAATTGAAAGGTCTGAATGTAACGATACCTTATAAAGAAAAAGTAATTCCTTATTTAGATGAGTTAGACAAAGACGCCCGCGAAATCGGGGCTGTGAATGTTATCAAAGTCATTCGCCAAAAAGGTTCCGACCCTAAACTGATAGGCTATAATTCTGACCTTATAGGTTTTTCCAAATCCATAGAATCTTTATTAGAACCCCATCATAAAAAAGCATTGATACTGGGAACAGGAGGAGCATCGAAAGCAGTATTTCAAGGATTGAAGAAACTTAATATCGAGAGCACATTCGTTTCTCGCCATGAGCGTCCGAATATGTTTACTTACGAAGAACTTACTCCGGAGGTAATGCAAGAATACTCGGTTATTGTAAACTGTACTCCTGTAGGAATGTATCCCCATACTGACGAATGTCCTAACATCCCTTATAATTATCTAACTCCCAACCATTTGCTGTACGATTTGTTATATAACCCTGATGTCACCCTTTTCATGCAAAAAGGAGAAGAAAAGGGAGCCATTACTAAAAACGGATTGGAAATGTTATTGCTTCAGGCCTTCGCTGCCTGGGATATTTGGGAAAGAAAATGAAAAAAAGAACCGGAAAATTCTTATACAGGCTTATTGGGGTTTTAGTCATCTTTTGCATCATTACCTACCTCGGAGCTCTGTATTTGGTGAATTATGCACTAAAGCCAGATAATAGAGGTAAGAACATTGAAAGTTCTTATACCTATATGTATAAAGAATATCCGTTTCTCAAACAATGGGTAGACAGCCTGAATCAAGTCAGAGCTTTAAAGGATACATTCATTTTAGCACCCGATGGCATAAAGCTGCATGCTTATTACGTAGCTGCTAGGCAACCTACCCGCAAAACGGCCGTATTGGTTCATGGATATACAGACAACGCCATACGCATGTTCATGTTGGGACATATGTATAATCACTCTTTAAATTATAACATTCTGCTACCAGACTTACGCTATTCCGGACTTAGCGAAGGCGACCATTTACAAATGGGATGGAACGACAGAAAAGATGTGATGCAATGGATGGAAGTAGCCAATGAGATTTTCGGCGACAGTACCCAGATGGTCATACATGGTATCTCTATGGGAGGCGCAACCACCATGATGGTTTCAGGCGAAAAATTACCATTCTACGTAAAGGCATTTGTAGAAGACTGTGGTTACACATCCGTATGGGATCAATTTAAAAAAGAATTAAAAGAACAGTTTCATCTCCCTGCTTTTCCTCTCCTTTACATAGCGGATGCCATCTGCAAATGCAAGTACGGATGGAGTTTTAAAGAAGCAAATGCTTTAAAACAAGTAGAAAAATGCAACCTTCCAATGTATTTCATCCATGGAGGAGAAGATACATACGTTCCTACCTATATGGGTATAGAAGTATTCCATGCTAAACCTCAGCCCAAGAGATTATGGTTGGAACCGGAAGCTACCCACGCCACTTCCTATCAAATAGACCCTAAAGCATACACCAACATGATAAACAATTTCCTGAAAGAATATAACCCTTAAGGGATATAAAAAATCAAAATGAAAGCCTATTAAAGAAATAGTAAAAAGTAAAATGCCAAAATAGACGAATCAAGGCATATTAACCAGCCTTAATCTGCATGGAAACAAATTCTATATGTTCCTTGTTTAATCAATAATGTGTATTCAAACACACAAAATATCAAAAGATTTTGTATTTTTGCACCAATATGAAAAGATATGTCATAACATTAATTGTTTGCACTTTCCTTGCTGCCATACAAGGAAAAGCCGAAGCATACAAAGTCGGCGACATCGTTATGGTTCATCTCCAAGATAAAACTCGATATGTCTGCAATCCTGATCATGTTTTATCCTCTGCTACGGTAGCCAAAATTGACAGTATTCTTTATGCTTTGGAACAAAAAACCGGCATTGAAACATTAGTGGTGGCCGTTAAGGAGATTGAGGGAGGCGACTGTTTTAATTTTGCCTATGAACTTGGCAAACAAAACGGAGTTGGAAAAAAGAATAGCAATAACGGTCTAGTCGTGTTATTGGCAACACAAGACCGCTGTATCCAGTTTGTTACCGGATATGGATTGGAAGGCATCCTGCCCGACGCTATTTGTAAACGTATCCAAATCCAAAAAATGAACCCTTATTTCGCTAAAAATGAATGGAATGCAGGTATGCTTTCAGGAATTCAAGCAATTAACAGCTATCTGGATGGTTCGATGGAACCGGAAGATATAGAAAATGAAAATTCAGGAGAGCTTTATATCTTAGGATTCGTATTTCTTTTCATGCTTGGCATTTTTGCTTTATCCTATTACATTCAGCGAAAGAAAACACGCTGTCCAAACTGTAAAAAGCATACTTTACATCGTACTGATTCGCATCTGATTTCCAGGAAGAATGGAATAAAAAGAGAACGCGTGGTTTATACTTGTTCGAATTGTGGATATACAGTCGTAAAAGACGAAGACTCTGACGACGAGTCCGGCGGTATAGGCAGAGCCGGGCGGGGAGGTCCGATTATCTTTGGTGGAGGTCCGTTCAGAGGAGGCGGAGGAGGATTCTCTGGAGGAAGTTTCGGAGGAGGAAGTTTTGGAGGAGGCGGTGCCGGTTCACGATTTTAAAATGAAACAAAACAAATAGCAAAAATTAATATATCAGTAATAATAAAGAAGTCTTAATCGATAAAACAGAGTAAACCCTAACGAGTAAAACGAATGATACTCCCACGAAATAAGAATTCTTTATGATTAAAAACAAAAATAGATAATTTATAAAAACTACATATATGAAGAATGTAACAAGATTTATTCTGATGATTGTATGCGTAATTTCTTTAAGCAGTTGCGGATACAATACCATGGTAGAAAAAGACGAAGCTGTCAGCCACGCATGGAGTAATGTGGAAAATCAGTATCAACGCCGGGCCGATTTAATTCCGAATCTCGTAAATACGGTCAAAGGATATGCCGCCCACGAAAAAGAAACACTTGAAGCCGTAGTGGAAGCTCGCTCAAAGGCAACTCAAATAACAGTGGACGCAGACAATCTGACTCCGGAAAAATTAAAAGCTTATCAAGAAGCACAAGGTGAGGTTGGAAGTGCTTTAGGACGCTTACTGGCCATTACCGAGAATTATCCCGATTTGAAAGCAAACGAGAATTTCAAAGAGCTGCAAGCTCAATTGGAAGGTACAGAAAATCGTATCAGTGTAGAACGTCGGAATTTTAATGAAGCGTCCCGAGATTACAACACCTATATCTGGAAATTCCCTAATAATATTTTTTCAAGCTTGTTTGGTTTTGAGAAACGCCCTTACTTTGAAGCGGAAGCTGGAACCGAAAAAGCTCCTACCGTAAAATTTTAAAACAACACATATTATGAGCAATAACCAACGTTATATGCAACGTGGCGTATCTGCTTCTAAAGAAGACGTACACAATGCTATAAAAAACATCGACAAAGGTATTTTCCCTAAAGCGTTCTGTAAAATTATTCCGGATATTTTGGGAGGAGACCCTCAATATTGCAACATCATGCATGCAGACGGTGCCGGAACAAAATCGAGTCTGGCTTACCTATATTGGAAAGAGACTGGCGATTTAAGTATATGGAAAGGTATCGCACAGGATGCCTTAATTATGAACATTGATGACCTACTTTGCGTGGGAGCGGTAGACAATATCCTGGTATCTTCGACCATTGGCCGCAACAAGCTATTGATTCCGGGAGAAGTTATTTCTGCTATTATCAACGGAACAGACGAATTACTTGCTGAACTCCGCGATCTGGGTGTCGGCGTATATGCCACAGGCGGCGAAACAGCGGATGTGGGAGATTTGGTACGTACTATCATTGTGGATAGTACGGTAACTTGCCGCATGAAGCGAAGCGATGTGATTAACAATGCCAACATCCTTCCAGGTGACGTAATTGTGGGGCTGGCTTCGTACGGACAAGCCACTTATGAAAAAGAATACAACGGTGGTATGGGTAGTAATGGTCTAACTTCTGCCCGTCATGACGTATTTGCCAAATATTTGGCTGAGAAGTATCCGGAAAGTTACGATAAAGCTGTTCCCGAAGAGTTGGTTTACAGCGGGAATCTTAAACTGACTGATAAAGTAGAGGGGAGTCCGTTGGATGCCGGAAGATTAGTACTCTCTCCTACCCGGACATATGCTCCTGTAGTAAAGAAATTGTTGGATGCGCTCCGTCCTCAGATTCACGGAATGGTACATTGTTCGGGAGGTGCTCAAACCAAAATTCTGCACTTTGTAGACAATGTAAAGGTTATCAAAGATAATCTCTTCCCGGTTCCTCCCCTGTTTAAAACTATCAAAGAACAAAGTGGAACCGATTGGGACGAAATGTATAAGGTATTCAATATGGGACACCGTTTGGAGGTGTATCTTTCTCCCGAACATGCAGAAGAGGTAATTGCAATCAGCAAAAGTTTCAACATCGATGCGCAAATCATCGGCCGTATCGAAGAGAGTGATAAGAAAGAATTGATTATTCGTTCGGAATTTGGCGAATTTAGATATTAACTATCGAATGGCAGAAAACAATACAATATTAGAAAAATTAGAAGGGCTTGTAGCCCGATATGAAGAGGTTTCTACCCTTATTACCGATCCTAGTGTCATTGCAGACCAGAAACGTTACGTCAAACTGACTAAGGAGTACAAAGAGCTAGACGATTTGATGAAGGCCCGTAAAGAATATATTCAATTACTGGGTAATTTAAATGAAGCAAAAGATATCCTAGCCCATGAGTCTGACCCAGACATGAAAGAAATGGCGCGCGAAGAGTTGGAAATTTCCCAAAATCGCTTGCCTGATCTAGAGGAAGAAATCAAACTATTGCTTATCCCCGCTGATCCGGAAGATGACCGCAACGCTGTGCTGGAAATCCGTGGCGGTACAGGTGGAGATGAAGCTGCGATATTTGCCGGAGACTTATTCAGAATGTATTCCAAATACTGTGAGACCAAGGGATGGAAGCTAGAAATATCCAGCGCCAACGAAGGTGCTGCCGGAGGCTTTAAGGAAATAGTGTGTTCGGTAACGGGAGAAAAAGTATACGGAACATTAAAATACGAATCAGGAGTACACCGTGTACAACGTGTGCCTGCTACAGAAACCCAGGGACGTGTACATACCTCGGCTGCCTCGGTTGCCGTATTACCGGAAGCTGAACCTTTCGATGTGGAAATCAATGAAGGAGAAATCAAATGGGATACGTTTCGTTCGGGTGGAGCCGGTGGACAAAATGTCAATAAGGTAGAATCCGGTGTACGCCTGCGTTATAACTGGAAGAATCCAAATACCGGAGCAGTAGAAGAGATATTGATTGAGTGTACCGAAACTCGCGACCAACCCAAAAACAAAGAAAGGGCTTTATCGCGCTTACGTACCTTTATATACGATAAAGAACATCAGAAATATGTAGATGACATAGCCAGCCGTCGTAAGACAATGGTATCCACCGGTGATCGCTCGGCAAAAATCCGTACCTACAATTATCCTCAAGGGCGTATTACTGATCATCGCATTAATTATACTATCTACAATTTAGCATCTTTCATGGATGGAAACATTCAAGATTGCATCGACCATCTGATTGTAGCGGAAAATGCGGAACGACTGAAAGAAAGTGAATTATAGGAGAAAGGAGGAAGAAGAAGTTGAGAAGGTAAAGAAATCACCGTTTTTTTCAGGACGAAAAGTAAAATTCAAACATAACAGAGCTAGAGAGGAATTATTTATATATTGTATCTAAGCTCCGGAGTAAAAGAAAAGGAAGGTGTTAAAATAACATTAACTCTCAACTGAATCACAATCCATATATAATTACGCAATTTATGATTAAAAAGAAAAGATTCATCTACGATAGTGTATCGTGGAATAAGATATAAAGGATAAAATAAATAACATATATATCTAAATAACCCTCGATAAAAAATATCTTGCGTAAACCTGCATCATAACAAAAGCAATCATTAGAACAAAATATAAAACAGAAACAAAACAATGAATAAACAACAACTATTTGAAAATATAAAGAAAAAAGAATCCTTCCTCTGTGTAGGATTAGATACGGATATCAAAAAAATCCCTGAACACTTGTTGAACGAAGAAGACCCTATTTTTGCTTTCAACAAAGCCATCATCGACGCCACCGCTCCGTACTGTATCGCATTTAAACCGAATCTGGCTTTTTATGAAAGCATGGGTGTAAAAGGGTGGATATCTTTTGAGAAGACTATCAAGTATTTAAAACAAAGCTATCCTGACCAATTTATTATAGCGGATGCAAAAAGAGGAGACATCGGCAATACTTCTGCCATGTATGCCCGTACTTTTTTCGAAGAATTGGACATCGATTCCGTAACCGTGGCTCCATATATGGGAGAAGATAGTGTAACACCCTTCCTTACCTATCCTAATAAATGGGTTATTTTGCTAGCTCTTACCTCTAACAAAGGTTCGCACGATTTCCAATTAATGGAAGATAATCAGGGCGAACGTTTATTCGAAAAAGTATTAAGAACTTCACAAAACTGGGGAAACGATGAAAACATGATGTATGTGGTAGGAGCAACTCAGGGAAGTATGTTCCAAGATATACGCAAAGTGGTTCCCAATCATTTTCTTTTGGTTCCGGGTATCGGCGCGCAAGGCGGCTCGTTGGAAGAAGTTTGTCGCTACGGAATGAATGCCACTTGCGGGTTGATCGTCAATTCAAGCCGTGCCATCATCTATGCGGATAAAAGCAAAAACTTTGCACAAGCAGCCGCCGCCGAAGCTAAAAAGGTTCAGGAACAAATGGCCGAACAACTTAAAGCCCTATTGTAAATCAATAAAGGAGATAATGCTCCTAATATAAACCATATACTATTATGAGCGACAGAAAGATTATAAATGATCCGGTTTTCGGATTCATCAATATTCCCAAAGGATTGCTGTACGATATTGTACAGCATCCTCTTCTACAACGTCTGACACGCATCAAGCAATTGGGACTATCCTCTGTCGTTTATCCCGGAGCGCAACATACCCGTTTCCAACACTCTCTAGGAGCCTTTTATCTCACCAGCGAAGCTATTACCCAACTAACCGCCAAAGGCAATTTTATTTTCGACAGCGAAGCAGAAGCCGTACAAGCTGCAATATTAATGCATGATATAGGTCACGGACCATTCTCGCACGTACTCGAAAACACATTGGTCAAGGGAGTTACTCATGAAGATATTTCCCTCCTCTTAATGGAACAAATTAATAAGGATGTAAAAGGACAGCTTAATTTGGCAATCCAGATATTCAAAGACCAATATCCCAAGAAGTTTCTGCATCAACTAATCAGCAGTCAGCTGGACATGGACCGACTAGACTACTTGCGGAGAGACAGTTTCTATACCGGAGTTACCGAAGGAAATATCGGTTCTGCACGTATTATCAAAATGCTAAATGTAAAGGATGATCATCTAGTAATCGAATCGAAAGGTATTTATTCCATTGAGAATTTCCTGATGAGCCGCCGGCTGATGTATTGGCAGGTCTATCTTCATAAAACAGCCGTAGCTAGTGAAAAGATGCTTATAAGTGCCTTATTGCGGGCAAAAGAATTAGCAAACAAAGGCGTAGATCTCTTCTCATCGCCTGCCCTACACTTTTTTCTTTATCACCACATAGACAAAAAGGAATTTTATAGCAATCCCGAATGTCTGGCACAGTATGTCCAACTGGATGACAACGATATTTGGACAGCACTGAAAGTATGGAGCCAACATTCCGATCCGGTACTTTCAACCCTCAGCCAAGGAATGATCAACCGCAGACTATTTAAAGTGGAAGTGACCGAAACCCCCATTAACAAAAAACGTAAAAACGAAATACTTCACCATATCAGCAATCAGTTACACATCACCTTAAAAGAAGCTCAATATTTTTTCTCCACATCGAGTATTGAAAAAGATATGTACAGCAAAGAAGACGACAGCATAGAGATACTGTACAACGATGGTACAACCAAAGACATTGCTGAAGCATCCGACATGCTGAACATATCCGTTCTATCGAAAAAAGTGAAAAAATACTATGTTTGTTTCCTCCGCATTTGAAAATAGAACAGAAATAATTGTCAAACTTCACGGATATCTAAAATAATTTTACGTAATTTGCACAATAATGGGAATATTATGCAATTGCGTGATTCTATTCCCGACAAAACTTATAAGAAATATTAGAACAACGCACTATTATGGAATTTTCAGCAAAACAAATTGCAGAATTTATTCAAGGAACAGTTGTCGGAGACGAAAATGCGACTGTACATACTTTCGCCAAAATAGAAGAAGGAATCCCCGGCGCTATCTCATTTTTATCAAACCCAAAGTATACACACTATATCTATGATACACAAGCAAGTATCGTTTTAGTTAATAATGACTTTGTTCCTGAGAAAGAAGTAAAAGCAACGCTTATTAAAGTTGATAATGCCTACGAAAGTCTGGCAAAGCTATTAACCTTATATGAAATGAGCAAGCCTAAGAAAACAGGTATTGACCCGTTAGCATATATTGCCGCATCTGCAAAAATAGGTAAAGAGGTCTATATTGCTCCATTCGCATATATCGGAGAAAATGCCATAATAGGAGACAATACGGCTATTTACCCGCATGCTACTGTTTGCGAAAATGCCAAAGTGGGAAATAACAGCATTCTTTATCCGAATGTGACCGTATATCATGACTGCAAAATAGGTAATAACTGTATCTTGCATGCAGGATGTGTGATAGGGGCCGACGGATTCGGATTTGCTCCGTCACCCGAAGGGTATGAAAAAATTCCTCAAATAGGCATTGTAGTGATTGAAGACAATGTAGAAATAGGAGCAAATACATGTGTTGACCGTTCTACTATGGGAGCCACCATCATACACAAAGGGGTGAAATTAGACAACCTCATCCAGATAGCTCACAATGTGGAAGTAGGCAGCCACACAGTAATGGCCTCACAAGCAGGCATTGCCGGTTCTACCAAAATAGGCGAATGGTGCATGTTCGGAGGGCAGGTAGGTGTAGCCGGACACATTAAAATTGGCGACCATACGAATGTAGGTGCACAATCGGGCATTGCCAAAACACTAAAAGGATATAAGTCTATTATGGGCTCTCCGGCTATCGATGCGAAACAATTCTTTAAAAGTTCTGCCGCTTTCAAAAATTTACCGGAAATGTACTTAAGTATCAGCCAGCTCCAGAAAGAAGTAAAAGAATTAAAAAAACAACTAAATAAATAAGAAAAGACCATGTTGAAACAGAAGACACTAAAAGGCAGTTTTTCACTCTGTGGTAAAGGATTACACACAGGTCTCAACTTAACGGTAACCTTCAATCCTGCACCGGACAATCACGGATACAAAATCCAACGTATTGATGTAGAAGGACAACCTATTATTGATGCAGTTGCTGAAAATGTGACCGAAACAACGCGTGGAACTGTACTCTCTAAAAACAATGTAAAAGTAAGTACTGTAGAACATGCGTTAGCCGCTTTGTATGCTGCAGGAATAGATAATTGCCTGATACAGGTAAACGGACCGGAATTCCCTATTCTCGATGGAAGTGCCAAATTCTATGTAGAAAACATTGAAAGAGTAGGCATTGAAGAACAAAATGCCGTAAAAGACTATTATATCATCAAGTCGAAAATAGAATACAAGGATGAAGCAACCGGTTCATCAATTATGGTACTTCCGGATGAAAACTTCAGCGTAAATGTTCTTATATCTTACGAATCATCGGTTTTATCCAACCAGTTCGCCACATTAGATAACATGTCCGATTTTCCAAAAGAAATCGCATCCAGCCGTACATTCGTTTTCGTACGCGAAATAGAGCCGTTGCTAGGAGCCGGATTGATTAAAGGAGGAGATTTAGACAATGCCGTTGTGATATACGAACGTCAGATGACTCAGGAGAATCTGGACAAGTTGGCCGATGTAATGAAAGTGGAACACCGAGACGCAACAAAACTGGGTTACTTAAACAATAAACCTCTAGTATGGCCCAATGAACCTGCCCGCCACAAATTGCTCGACATCATTGGCGATTTGGCACTCATCGGCAGACCGATTAAAGGCAGAATTATCGCAACTCGGCCGGGACATACTGTAAACAATAAATTTGCCCGTTTACTGCGTAAGGAAATAAAACTTCACGATATTCAGGCTCCGGTATACAATTGCAACGAAGCTCCGGTAATGGACGTTAACCGTATCCGGGAATTGTTACCCCACCGCTATCCGTTCCAATTAGTAGATAAAGTGACTGCCATTGGAGCAAACTACATTGTCGGTATTAAAAATGTAACCGCCAACGAACCGTTCTTCCAAGGACACTTTCCACAAGAGCCGGTCATGCCGGGAGTTCTTCAAATAGAAGCAATGGCCCAGGTAGGCGGATTGCTTGTATTGAATTCGGTAGACGAACCGGAAAGATACTCTACTTACTTTATGAAGATCGACGGAGTAAAATTCCGTCAGAAAGTAGTTCCGGGAGATACGTTGATTTTCCGTGTAGAACTACTGGCTCCTATCCGTCGCGGCATTTCTTCCATGAAAGGATATGTCTTTGTAGGAGAGAAAGTAGTTTGCGAAGCTGAAATTATGGCACAAATAGTAAAGAACAAATAATTAAAAGAAATAAAACATGATCAGTCCTTTAGCATATATCGATCCGGAAGCAAAAATAGGTAATAATGTAGAAATAGGCCCTTTTGCATTTATTGACAAGAATGTTGTTATAGGCGACAACAACATCATAATGGCCAACACCAATATTCTTTACGGGGCACGTATTGGCAACGGAAACAGAATATTCCCAGGTGCGGTAATCGGTGCCATTCCACAAGATCTCAAATTCCGGGGAGAAGATACTACAGCTGAAATTGGAGACAACAACACAATCCGAGAGAATGTAACCATTAACCGCGGAACAGCTTCCAAAGGCAAAACAGTTGTCGGAAGCAATAACCTCTTAATGGAAGGAGTTCACGTAGCCCACGACGCACGGGTAGGAAACGGGTGTATTATCGGCAACTCTACCAAAATGGCCGGTGAAATTATTATCGACGACAATGCCATAATCAGCGCATCCGTATTGATGCACCAGTTTTGCCGGGTAGGTGGATATACGATGGTGCAAGGAGGCTCACGCTTTAGCAAAGATATTCCGCCTTTTATCATAGCAGGACGCGAACCTATTACTTATGCAGGAATCAATATCATCGGATTGCGCCGCCGGGGATTCTCCAATGAGCTTATTGAAAACATACACAATGCTTATCGAATCATCTACCAAAAAGGATTGAACGTAAGCGATGCGTTAGAAGAGATAAAAAAAGAAATTCCGATGAGCAAGGAAATAGAATATATTGTTTCCTTCATTCAGACATCAGAAAGAGGTATTATTCGCTAAAAGAATAAGTATATGGTATACAGATTTACAATTATCTCGGATGAAGTAGATAATTTTATCCGGGAAATTAAAATTGATTCGGAAGCTACGTTCTTCGACTTCCACACAGCAATTCTTAAGTCGGCAGGTTATAAAGACGACCAAATGACCTCTTTTTTCCTCTGCGACGAAGATTGGGAAAAAGAAAAAGAAGTTACGCTGGAAGATATGGGGAGCAGTTCGGATGAGGACTGCTGGCTGATGAAAGAAACGCGCTTGAGCGAACTTATTGAAGACGAAAAGCAACGTTTGCTTTATGTGTTCGATCCGCTAGCCGACCGTGTATTTTTTATCGAATTAACCGAAATTATTCCTGGACAATATCTTGAAAACGCCATTTGCTCACGACAAAAGGGTGAAGCTCCCAAGCAAATCGTCGACTTCGATGAAGTAATGAATACAAGCGGTTCTTTAGATCTAGACGAGAACTTTTACGGAGATCAGGATTTTGACATGGAAGAATTTGACCCGGAAGGATTCGAGATGGGAGACAGCAGTATTGAATCTTTAGACTCGGATAAATATTAAAGCCGGGAAACCTAGAAATATGATATACGGAATAAAAGAATACGGATAATCAATGGCTCCGTATCCTTTTATTCCGTTTTTTCACATATAACTTTTATACCGAAAAGCTTTCTATATGAAAAGTCTTATTGTCCTGATCGGTCCTACCGGCGTAGGAAAAACAGATTTAAGTCTTGCATTGGCAAAATGTTATAAATCGCCTATCATTTCTGCCGATTCCAGACAGATTTATGCCACCTTACAAATCGGTACGGCGGCTCCTACCCCTGAACAATTAGAGCAGGCAAAACACTATTTTATAGGCACACTCCAACTAACCGATTATTATAGTGCGGCCCAATACGAGCTCGACGCTATCAAACTACTTGATGAATTATTCACATCACATGACACTCTCATCCTAACAGGTGGCTCCATGATGTATATAGATGCCATCTGCAAAGGAATTGATGATATCCCGACCGTAGATGCCGAAACCCGCGAATATATGATGCAACATTATGAAAAGGAGGGTTTAGAAGCATTATGCAAGGAACTGAAACTTTTAGATCCGGAGTACTATAAGAGTGTGGACTTAAAGAACCCGAAACGGGTTATTCATGCGCTGGAAATTTGCTATATGACGGGAAAAACATATACCTCTTTCCGCACAAAGTCGGCCAAACAACGACCGTTCCGTATTATAAAAATAGGTTTGACACGTGACAGGGAGGAATTATACGACCGTATCAACCATCGGGTGGACAAAATGATGGAAGATGGATTGCTGGAAGAAGCGCGACAAATGTATCCTTTCCGCCACTTGAACGCTCTGAATACAGTTGGTTACAAAGAGTTATTCAAATATTTCGATGGAGAATGGACCTTGCCTTTCGCCATTGAGAAAATAAAACAAAACTCTCGTATTTACTCACGCAAACAAATGACATGGTTCAAACGAGACTCCGACATTACCTGGTTTCACCCTGACCAACAAAAAGAAATCAAAGCATACATCGAGGAAAGACTCCGATAGGGATATTCAGAAAATATATCTATTCAAAGACACAAAAAAGGTGCTGTCCAAAAAGTCTGAAAGTTTAGATTAAAACGTCTAATTTAGAACTGACAGGGCGCAAGTATAGAAAAAGTGCCACTTTATACCTAATTTTCATAGGATAAAGCGGCACTTTTTATCTATTTAGTTAAAATCTATAGCTTTAACTCATTCATTTTTGACTTTTTGGATAGTTGCCTTATATTTTCTGAATATCCTTTTTTTCGTTTTCTGGATATCCTCCCGATAGTATTTTTACGAAAATACTTCGTTTCACTCTACATACGACTTTTATAGCATTCTCATAAAGCAAAGACAGAGGAATGACTATTGCTTGCCAAACAATGTCTTACTCCTGAATGTAAATAATCAGTTTCATTCCTTTGTATACCGTATTGGACTCGAGTTTATTCCATTTTATAATTTCCGGAATGCTCACCCCATACGCTGTGGCAATAGCTGCCAACGTCTCCCCCGTTTGTACATTATGGGTAACACGCATCACATTTTTCTGCTGCAAGAGAACCTGACTCGGTTCTTCCTGAACCTTTTGCTGACAACAAGACGATTGGGAAGTTTGCTGAGGTATATAATTTCCTTCATTAGATAAACCGGAATTGTTATTTCTACAATCCAGATAGATAGGAGTCCCTTCCACTACATACTGGTTCTGTCCAAGAAGGATACAATTCCATATTTTACTATAAATAACGCCATCTGCCAGAGCCACGGCTCCCGGATACTTCTCTATAGCCCTATCAATAGCTTCTTTCATATTAGGTATACCCGATATAAATAATATGCTCCACTTACTATCAACACCCTTTACCCTTTTCTCTGCCTTTTTAAACTCTACCCCCATTTCCGTTATAGGAATATTTTTAGAAGAAATAACGGTAAAATCTACCAAACGCTGCGAACAACTTGCCAGAAATATTGCACACAAGGCAAACAAAGAAACTGTAACAAACTTCATAAACATATTACTTTGGCCTATAGTCTCCCCGGATTCGGCAATACATAAAAAAGGCATGGGAGTCTGTACTTTCACTTATCCCACCTTCAGGCCTTCGCATTGCCCCAAGAATAAGCAACGTCAGCTAGTCCACGCCAAGATGAGATATACAAAACACTATGCTAAAGCATACTATTGGAATATACACCTGATAGTGGACGTCTCCCGTTGCCGTACTTTCTTGTAGATTCAAAATTATGAAGTTTGAGGTAAGAAAATAACATTTGGTAAACGCCTTTTTTAATTAATATAAAGAACCTCACTCTAATCCTCCGGCTAGCTGAGATCCGCTGCAAAGGAAAATACTTTTTTAAAATATTGCAACTATTTGTTTGTTTTTTTAATTAAAATATTTAAGTCCTTACATTTTCAAAAATAAAGCCTTACCTTTACTGAGAAAACAAAATATTACACACCATGAAAGAAGAATTGGATTTCGAAAAAGCACCTTATCAATATGCTTTGTGCCTCAACCGAGAATGTCCCAAAGCCAGCAACTGTTTCCGGCAATTGTTGGAAAATGTTGCACCTGCCGACTTGGAATATTGGAGAATCGTCAGTCCCAAATACCAAGCCAACCTAACAGGGGATTGCCCTTTTTACCGTCCTTACGGCAAAATGCGCTATGCCAGAGGATTCATTACGGCACTAAACAGTCTGACGTACCCTGCGATGCATTCGGTCGTATTCCAACTGATGTCTCATTTCGGCCGGCGGACCTATTATCGGATGCGTAAGGGAGAGCGCCTGTTATCGCGCAACGAACAGCAATACATTCAGGCCGTATTCAAGAAGTTTGGTGGGATAGAACCGATACAGTTCGACGCTTATGAAGAGGATTTAGACTGGTAGGTGTAACGACAGGCTATTGCTTGCCCGTAACCTACCCCTACCTATTATTATAAGAGATACGCTGTGCCTGATTTGTGTCACGCCTGAGGCACAGATGTGACATGATGTGTGGCACAAGTGTGACTTAACTATTGTCACAGTTGTGCCACGCCCTATGTCACAACTGTGACACTGCGTTGGCACAAACTCAATACACGTCAAGTGTGACTTTTGCCGTGCTCTGTTGCGGAGTTTGTGGCACAGGTTCCCCGTTAACAAACGAATTGTCGAAAATTACCTTATCCGTATTCATCAGGTAGTAAGGATGTTCCGCCTTTTTTACGGTAAAGTTCTTAATAAGGATATCGTCAATCTTCTTCTCTTCGTTGCCATCCATAAAAATAGCGTAATGATCAGCCGTTCCGGCATCCACATTACTGATGCGGAAATGCTCGTATTTAGCTTGGTGATTGCCTCCCCTGAAACCGAAATAGTTCGTTTCGAAGCGAAGAATAGCTCCTCGTGCCCGTTCAATCCGGATACTGTCCACCACTACATTACGGATATATCCGCCACGGTCTTTATTCGACTTAAAATATAATGCGTTTTTCACCGTACCGATAGTGATATTATTCATGTACACATTTTCTACTCCACCCGACATTTCGCTACCGATGCACAATCCGTTACACTCTGAATGAAATACGCAATTCCGGATGACAATATTCTTGGAAGCCCTGCCGATAGCGCGGCCATCGGTATCTCTTCCCGCTTTAATGGCCACAGCGTCATCTCCGGTTTCGAACGTACAATCTTCAATCAGCACGTTGGTGGTAGATTCGGGATCGCATCCGTCATTGTTCGGGAAATGGCTGTTGATAGTTACCCCTCTCACAATGACATTATCGCAATAAAGAGGGTGAATAGTCCAAAAAGGAGAATCTTTAACAGTAATGCCTTCTATCAGTACACGCGAGCAACCGTAAGGCTGAATGCAAGAGGGTCTCAAGATAGTGCCTTCGCCAAAAATACGTTGCTGAACAGGCACCAGCTTATCTCCCATTTCACGCAAGCGATCACGGTCGGGCGCTTCCCGCCGGCTCCATTCCGCAAATACGAGTCCGCCTTGCGCATCGATTGTTCCTTTACCGGTGATGGCTATATTATTAGCATGATACGCATATACCATAGGAGAATGTCCGTACAATTCCGTACCTTCCCATCGGGTAAGCACTACCGGAAGAAAATCGGAAGGATTGCCGCTGAATTGCAAGTAGGCATTTTCACACAAATACAAGTTCACGTCACTTTTCAAATGCAGCGGCCCGTTAATCCGGTAATAGCCGTCTTCCACCACTACTTTTCCGCCACCCATCAAAGAACAAGAGTCGATGGCCTGTTGCAAAAGTTGTTTAGCGCACAATAAACTATCTCCTAAAGGAATTACTTTAATTTCCCGATCGGGAAAAGAGGTAAGCGCAATATTGCGTACAATTAAATCGGCAGCATCCGTTTCGGTCGGCGCCACCGCATTCTTTCCGGTGCAGGCAGCCATTGCACCAGCTAATAAAAGTAAAGCTAATTTGTTTTTCATCGTATTTTTAAATGAGTAATTATTTCTCTTAACCGGAACAAAAGTAATCAAATTTCCCCATTGAGACCTCATTAAAAGTACTGATTTACGACAAATTCATGCAGATTCTCACAAAATAAGTATCTCTTTTGGAGAACCTGCGCTAAATAGATATTGAATGTCTAGAGGACTCTACAGAAGGCTTTGCCGTACCTCTTCATCACTGCTTCATTCAACTCCAGACCTTCTAAAACACGTAAGCCAGACCGATGCTTGCCTTTACTTGATTCTTATAATCAAATAAAAGCTTGTTAACCGCTTCATCCGGTTTTTCTACCATCTGATATTTCACCTCGGCCTTTAACAATAATTCTTTCATCAGATATAGCCCTATTCCCCCACCTAAATTAGCGCCAAACTTCCCTTCTATCTCTTTCGTATCGTCATACTCAAAACGAAGATTATAGTAAGTAGCGCCAATCAATGGATATAGAATAAGCGTCTTCCCTAAATGGAAATTATAATGAAAATCGGCATCCACATCAAAAAGTGTCGTATGATCTTTCTTAAAATAGTAATTAAACGAAGGACATAACTCCAGTTCACCTATCACTCCTAAAGTCATACCTGCACCTATCCCAAAACGTTCCGTTTCAGAACCATACGAAGCTTTCACATCAAAAGCGCGCAAACTCTGCGCCGCAGCTACTCCCGATAAAATACAAATGCATACGAGTAAAATTGCTTTTTTCATATTCGTATTATTTTAAGGTTAGTACTAAGTCTTAAAATTTATAGGAAACGCCTATGCTCACAAACAAATCATCCCAACGTTTCACCACCTGATATTTCATTTCCGCCTTCACGCACCACTCCATATCGAAGTCATAAGAACAGCCGGCTCCCAAATTAGCTCCGAAACGTCCTTTTTCACACCGATAATAAGTAATGCCCGCTAATGGATAAACATTCCAAAGAGGAGCTACTTTAAAATTATAGTGCAAATCCGCATCCAGATTCCAGGCATTTGTTCCGCTTCTGAAATAATAATTGTAGGCAGGGGCAAAATCGAGCTGATCTACCACGTTCATGGTCAGCCCTATTCCAAAACCGAAATCACCTCGAAAGTTCGCTTTCACGTCAAAAGCACGCATCATCTGCGCCGAAGCGCAGACAGTCATAAAACACACCACCACAAGGCATAGCCATTTTTTTCTTTTCATCATTTCTTTTCTTTATTTTATAGTTTATGTCATGTTTTTCTGTCTGCAAAACTAACTTATTTTGCAAAGATAACCATTATTTGACATTTAATTAAGAAGTTTGTATAAAATTTAAACGCTCCGTATAGTCCTGAATCTGCAAATTACGTTATCTTTGTTGACTTTTGAAAATGGGGACACAAAAAATAGATACAGACAATAAAGAGTTTCAGAATGCTCTGAACTTGATACAATATACCCGCCAGTCGGTTTTTCTTACGGGAAAGGCGGGTACAGGAAAGTCTACATTCTTGAAATACGTTTGCGACATCACCAAAAAGAAACATATCGTACTGGCCCCTACAGGCATCGCGGCAATCAACGCAGGCGGAAGTACCTTACATAGCTTTTTCAAATTGCCTTTTTATCCCTTACTGCCGGATGATCCGAATTTCAGTATTCGCAAAATCAAAGATTTCCTGAAGTATTCTTCTTCGCACCGAAAACTGATTAAGGAAGTGGAACTCATCATCATCGATGAGATATCCATGGTAAGAGCCGATATCATTGACTTTATCGACAAAGTGCTGCGCATTTATTCCCGAAACCTGCGCGAGCCTTTCGGAGGGAAACAGATTTTGCTGGTAGGGGATGTATACCAACTGGAACCGGTCATTAAATCCGACGAACGTGAAATTCTGAACCGCTTCTATCCTACCCCTTTTTTCTTTTCGGCCAAGGTCTTCAACACCATGGAACTGGTATCCATTGAACTGAAGAAAGTATACCGGCAGACAGATCCCGTATTTATCAACGTGCTTGATCACATCCGTACCAACACGGCCGGAGCGGCTGATTTGCAGTTACTGAACACACGGTATAACGCTTGTATTAAGAATGAAGAGAATGACATGTACATTACACTGGCTACCCGCCGGGATAATGTAGATTACATCAATGAGAAAAAATTGGCGGAACTTCCTAGTGAAGCCGTCACTTTTGTAGGAGAAATAAGTGGAGAATTTCCGGAAAGCAGCTTGCCTACCTCGATGGAGCTGGTACTGAAACCGGGAGCACAGGTTATTTTCATTAAAAACGATATGGAGCGCCGCTGGGTAAACGGAACCATAGGAACGGTTTCAGGCATCGACGAAGAAGAGGGTATTATTTACGTTATTACCGAAGACGGAACGGAATGTGACGTACAGCGTAACTCCTGGCATAACATCCGCTATACTTACAATGAAAAAGAAAAGAAAATAGAGGAAGAAGAACTGGGTGTCTTCACTCAATATCCTATCCGCTTAGCATGGGCCATTACCATACATAAAAGTCAGGGTCTGACATTTAGCCATGTCATTATTGATTTTACAGGCGGCGTATTCGCCGGCGGACAGGCATATGTGGCGCTCAGCCGGTGCACTTCGTTAAAGGGTATTCAGCTAAAGAAACAAATTACAAGGGCGGACATCTTCGTACGCCCCGAAATAGTACAGTTCGCCGGACGATTCAACAACGAGCAACTCATTGAGAAAGCGTTGAAGCAGGCACAAGCCGATGTATTATATGTAGAGTCGGTAAAGTATTTTAAACAAGGTAACTTTGATGAATTTCTAAACAGTTTTTTCCGTGCCATTCATGCTCGGTATGATATTGAACGTCCGCTAATCAAACGGTTCATACGCAGAAAACTACATATTATTAATGTACTGAAAGAAGAAAACAAGGCATTGAAAGAAAAAATGCTGAATCTGCAAAAGAGCCTGGAAAAATATGCGAAAGAATACTATCAGATGGGAAACGAATGCATTACCTTGGCTCATGATACCCGGGCTGCCATAGCCAATTACAACAAAGCCATCGAACTGGCTCCCAAATACGTAGATGCATGGGTAAGAAAGGGAGTGACGCTCTATTCTGAAAAAAATTACTACGAAGCGGAAAAGTGTTTTAACGAAGCTGTACGACTCAGTCCGATGCTATTCAAAACCGTATATAACCGGGGAAAGAACCGAATTGAGCTGAACAATATGGAAGGTGCTGCTTCCGACTTCGACCGGGCTACAGGTATCAAGCCCGAGCATATCAAAGCGCATGAACTTTACGGAGATGTGCTTTCGCGTTTGGGTAAAACGGACGAAGCGGCTTTACAGTGGGCCATTGCGGAAGAACTGCGTGATAAGAGAAACGAATCCTAAAACATATCATCATGAAAAAAAGTCTAAAAATTACAGGTATTGTTATAGCAATCATTTTGGTGCTATTGATTGTTCTTCCTTATGCCTTCAGAGGAAAAATCAAAGACATTGTATTAACCGAGGGTAACAAAATGTTAAACGCAGAGTTTTATTTCGATAATTTGGATATTAGCCTGCTTCGCGATTTCCCTAAAGCCTCCGTTTCTCTCGAAGACTTCTGGCTGAAAGGAGTAGGCGATTTTCAAAACGATACATTGGTAAAGGCTGAAAAAGTAAGCGTATCGGTAAACTTGTTTTCCTTATTCGGAAACTCCGGATACGATATATCCAAAATTATCGTCAAGAACACCGATGTGAAAGCTATTGTATTGGAAGACGGACGCGTTAATTGGGACATTATGAAAACAGACAGTACGGCAGTAGCCGAAACCGAGAATCCCGAAGAAGCATCAGCTTTCCGCATCAAACTGAAAAAGGTTGCTTTAGAAGATATCAATATAATCTATGATGACCGACAAGGAAAAACATATGCCGATCTTCAAGATCTGAACCTTACCTGTTCGGGAGATATGAGTGCCGAACACACCATTTTGAAAGTAGAGACGGAAATCGAAAAGCTGCTGTTTAAAATGAATGGAATTCCTTTTCTTTCCAACGCCGCCATCTACGCAAAAATGGATGTGGATGCCGACATGAAGAACCAGAAATACGTACTCAAAGATAATAAATTCCGCTTGAATGCCATCGAGGCAAATCTCGACGGATGGGTAGTGCTTGCCGAAAATGCAACAGATATGGATATCAAGCTCAACACGTCCAAAATACAATTCAAAGAAATCTTGTCACTTATTCCCGCCATTTATACAAAAGATTTCGAAACATTGAAAACAAGTGGAAATGTCAGCATGGAAGCTTTTGCCAAAGGTAAAATGGAAGGTAAAAATGTACCGCAGTTAAGCATAAAACTAAATGTAAAAGACGGTATGTTCCGTTACCCGTCGTTACCGGCCGGAGTAGATAATATTCAAGTCGGGGTGTCAATAACGAATCCTGGAGGCGATGCTGACCTGACGAAAATAAAAATACAGCCATTCAGTTTTTCACTGGCAGGCAATCCGTTCAGCTTGACAGCTGACATTCAAACACCGGTCAGCGATCCGGATTTCAGTTTCGCGGCTCAAGGAACCTTGAATCTAGGAAAGATAAAAGACGTTTATCCGGTAGAAGATATGGAATTAAATGGTATTATCCAAGCGGATATAAATGCAGCCGGAAAACTCTCTTATATAGAAAAAGAAGTCTACGACAAAATTTCCGCTTCAGGAAATATTCAATTGAAAAACATGGTACTGAAAATAAAAGATATGCCAGACGTTACTATTCAACAATCTATTTTCAGTTTTACTCCTCAATACCTAAATTTAAGCGAAACGACTGTCAATATCGGCAAAAACGACCTTACTGCCGATTGTAGGTTTGAAAACTATATGGCTTACGCCTTAAAAGGTAAAACCATAAAAGGTTCTCTGAACGTGCGTTCCAATTATTTCAATCTAAACGATTTCATGACGGCCGAAAACGACAGCTTAGCTACAGCAACTGATGGTTCCACGACAACTGCATCGGAAAACACGGAAGCAGCAGGAACAATACGCGTACCTAAAAACATCGATTTCATTATGAACGCCGATATGAAACAGGTATTATTCGACCAAATGACATTAACCGATTTGAACGGTAAACTCCTTATCGAAGACGGTGTGGTAGATATGAAGAATCTTTCCATGAATGCCATGGGCGGAAAAGTTGTCATGAACGGAGCTTATTCCACTGCAAAGGAAAATGAGAACCCGGACCTGAATGCCTCGTTCAGTATGGCAGGACTCTCTTTTGCGCAAACATTCAAAGAGCTGGATATGATACAGCAGTTCGCCCCGATTTTCGAAGGGTTGAAAGGTAACTTCTCCGGCAATATGAAGATTGCCACAGAATTGGATAATACGATGTCGCCTGTTATGAATACTCTTCAAGGAAACGGAACCCTTCAAACTAAAGATTTAAGCCTAAGCGGTGTAAATGCCATCGACAAGATTGCCGACGCAATAAACAATCCGGATTTAAAAAACATCACTGTAAAAGATATCGATATTGATTTTCAGATTAAAGACGGCCGTCTCAGCACTGCTCCGTTTGATATCAAGTTGGGATCAACAACTCTGAATCTTTCCGGAAGCACAGGATTGGATCAGACAATCGACTATACCGGAAAAATTAAACTGCCCGCATCTTCCGGCTCTATTTCGCAACTCACTACACTTGATCTGAAGATTGACGGAACCTTCTCCTCTCCCAATATATCGGTTGATACAAAAAGTATGGTAAACCAAGCCGTACAATCTGTAGCCGATAAAGCACTGAATAAAGTGGGTGAGAAATTAGGTCTCGACTCTGCTACAACAGCAAACAAGGATTCTCTGAAACAAAAGGTTAAAGAGAAAGCGGCAGAAAAAGCATTGGATTTCTTAAAGAAAAAATTAAAATGATACTGAAACTTTATTCAAAAGATAATAATCCGAAGAACCTTACTGAGGTTCTTCGGATTCTCAACGAAGGCGGATTAATTATCTATCCAACGGATACTATGTATGCAATCGGTTGCCACGCTTTAAAAGAAAGGGCTATCGAACGCATCTGTAAAATAAAGAATATCGATCCGCGTAAAAATAACTTAGCTATTATCTGCTACGATTTAAGTAACATAAGCGAATACACCAAAATAGATAATCCTACCTTTAAACTAATGAAACGCAACTTGCCGGGAGCTTTCACTTTCATCGTTCCCACAGGAAGCCGATTGCCTAAAATTTTCAAGAATCGAAAAGAAGTAGGAATCCGTATACCCGATAATCCCATCATCCGCGAAATATGCCGATTATTGGAGGCACCCATTCTAACCACTACCCTGCCTCACAATGATGCGGACGATATTGAATACGTCACTACTCCCGAGCTAATAGAAGAAAAATTCGGCAATGCAGTGGATTTAATTATTGACGGAGGCATCGGAGGGATAGAATCCAGCACCATTGTTAACTGTACCGATGGAAAATATGAAATAGTGAGACAAGGCAAAGGCTGGCTCCAAGAATGAGAATTTATCTCAACCAATCCAGTAGCCATTGATGTATTTTGCACATTTAATTCTTAATTTTTCTATCACATACAACCGGGATAACTGTTTTTTCACTAAGTTTGTGGCAATTATTCACAAATTATTATTGCTATGAAGAAAATACTCTTACTCCTATTAATGATTCCTGTATGGGGATTTGCACAAACTCCCTCTAAATATTTAGCAGGAGCCGTACCTGTGGTAGACGGAAAAGTAACTTTTACTCAAACCATAAATGTTCCGGGTACATCCAAAGAAGCCATCTATAATATGGTAAACAAGTGGGCTAAGGATCAATTTAAAACAAATGAACAATTTCCCAACAACAAACTCATTACAGAAAATACGCAAGAAGGCGAGATTGGCGCAATAGGCGAAGAATACCTTGTATTCTCATCTAGTGCCCTGTCATTAGACCGCACCCGAATCTATTATCAATTTATGATTCAATGTGCACCCGGCAAATGCGATTTAACTATGACACGTATCCGATACTGGTATAATGAAGCACGGGACGGTGGCGAAAGATACAATGCCGAAGAGATCATTACCGACGAAAACGGATTGAATAAGAAAAAGAACAAACTGGCCCGCGTTATCGGAAAATTCCGCTCTAAGACCATCGATTATAAAGATGAACTATTCAAAAGCGTAGCTAACTCTATTACCGAACAATTACAGAAACCGGTAGCTAATGCAGTTCCTAAAGAAGAACCTCAGAAAGCAGAAGAGCAAACAAGTCCTTCAGTTATTACTATCGATACATCGAAAGGTATTGCTACCTCTCAATCAGCTCCAGCATCAGTAAAAAGTGTTGCCGTTGCAGCCCCTGTTGCAACAAACGTTATGGCCACCTCGACGACAGAAGCAGCAATCTCCGGCAGCAACCAAGTAGCAGCCACAACAAATAGAGCAATAACAATTGCTACCTCTTCGTTGGAAGGATTCAAAAAGATTTCTCCTGAAAACATTCCCGGCAATATATACAGAATGCTTTCACAAGACTGGATGCTTATCACTGCCGGCAATGATGAAAAATTCAATATGATGACTGCAAGCTGGGGAGGACTTGGTAACCTATATCAGAAGCCCGTCGCTTTTTGCTTCATCAATCCAAGCAGATATACTTATCAGCTTATGGAGAAAAATGATACTTATACTCTCACTTTCTATAACGAAAGTAATCGGGAAGCTTTAAAACTGTGCGGAAGCCAATCCGGCAGAAATACAGATAAAGTTAAAGCAAGCGGTTTAACCCCCCTTACCACCCCCTCAGGCAGTAAAGCTTTTAAAGAAGCATGGCTAATTATTGAATGTAAAAAGATGGTAGCACAATCGCTCAATCCGGAAGCCCTGAAAAATGAGTCATTAAAACAGGAATGGGAAGGAAAAGCTATGCATAAAATGTATATTGGCGAAATCATCAATATATGGATGAAATAAAGTGGCAAAAAGACAGAAAATAGTTTTAAATGAAACTATTGAAGATTTTAATATTAAGGCTCTAAGCATCAACTAGATATGATGATTTTAGAGCCTTAATTTTATTCTAAATTAGTATAAAAAACCTTTATTATTGGCCTAGAAAAGCATGAATTATGAATTTAAAACTATCTTCGTATCAGAATTTATCTTAAAGTAGACTCATGGAGAATCTGGAAGCTATTAAAAAAGAACTGAATGAGGGCAATGTGAATGCTGTTATTCGCAAACTGGATATCCTCATAAAAAACTCTCCCTCTTCCTCCGACGAATTATATTATCTCCGCGGCAACGCCTACCGCAAATTAGGAAACTGGCAAATGGCTCTTAATAATTATCTCGAGGCCATAGAACGTAATCCAAATAGCCCGGCGCTGCAAGCGAAAGAAATGGTAATGGATATTTTAAATTTCTATAATAAAGACATGTTCAACCAATAACGAATTATTTATGGCAACAATTAAAGGTGCAATCGTAGTGGATACGGAACGATGTAAAGGCTGTAGCCTTTGTGTCGTGGCATGCCCACTTGATATTTTGGCTTTAACCCAAAAAGAAGTGAATAAAAAAGGGTATCCGTATGCCTCGCAAATAGAAGAGGACAAATGTAATGGATGTTCTTCCTGCGCAATTGTATGTCCAGACGGATGCATCACAGTTTATAAAACCAAACTTTAACTATTAATTATATGGCAGAAGAAGTTGTATTAATGAAGGGAAACGAAGCTATAGCCCATGCAGCCATCCGTTGCGGCGCTGATGGCTATTTCGGTTACCCTATTACTCCGCAATCGGAAGTGTTGGAAACTCTTGCCGAAGAAAAGCCGTGGGAGACTACGGGTATGGTGGTACTACAGGCTGAAAGTGAAGTAGCCGCTATTAATATGGTATATGGTGCGGCAGCTACAGGAAAAATGGTACTTACCTCCTCCTCCAGCCCAGGTGTGAGTTTAAAACAAGAGGGAATCTCGTATATCGCTGGTGCAGAACTTCCATGTTTAATAGTTAATGTCATGCGAGGAGGTCCCGGATTAGGAACCATCCAACCGAGTCAGGCAGATTATTTCCAAAGTACAAAAGGGGGAGGTCATGGCGACTATCGCTTAATAGTTCTGGCTCCATCGTCTGTACAGGAAATGGCAGATTTTGTAGGTCTGGCTTTCAATCTGGCTTTTAAGTACAGAAACCCAGCTATGATACTGGCCGACGGAGTAATCGGTCAGATGATGGAGAAAGTAGTGCTCCCTCCATTCCGCCCCCGACGCACGGAAGAAGAAATTATAGCCCAATGTCCGTGGGCTGCTAATGGCAGAAAAAAAGGACGTAAACCGAACATTATCACTTCTCTGGAACTCGACCCGGTTATCATGGAGCAACGTAACATCCATCTGCAAGCCAAATACAAAGAAATAGAAAAAAACGAAGTGCGTTGCGAAGAAATACAATGTGAGGATGCCGAATATTTGATCGTAGCATTCGGTTCTTGTGCCCGTATCGCTATGAAAGCAATTGAAATAGCCCGTGAACAAGGTATTAAGGTTGGTCTGTTGCGTCCTATCACACTTTGGCCGTTCCCATATGATGAAATAGAACTTTTATCACATCATATAAAAGGTATTCTGGTATTGGAACTAAACGCTGGACAAATGATTGAAGATGTTCGTCTAGCCGTACAGAATAATATAAAAATAGTTCACTCCGGACGCATGGGAGGCATTGTCCCTGATCCGGACGAAGTGGTGGATGACCTGAAAGAAAAATTAATGAAATAAGTTATGGACAGAGATAAAATAAGAACCGTACTGAATACGCTATTTATGATTGGAGCGCTGATTTCTGTTATCCTTTATTTTACAATGGACGACAAACATCCTTTCTTTTACGTATGTGCAGTGTCTCTCTTTTTGAAAATAATGGAAATTATTTTGCGAATTATGCGTTAATACTACCTAGAACATTTGATTATGACTAAAGAAGATATTATAAAACCTGAGAATCTGGTTTATAAAAAGCCCACACTATTGAATGACAACCCGATGCATTATTGTCCGGGATGCAGCCACGGAGTAGTACACAAACTGATAGCAGAAGTTATCGAAGAAATGGGAATGGAAGAAAAAACAATCGGTATCTCTCCCGTAGGATGCGCTGTTTTTATGTATAACTATTTGGATATTGATTGGGAAGAAGCAGCACACGGACGCGCTCCGGCTGTAGCCTCCGCCATCAAACGTTTATGGCCAGACCGCTTGGTATTTACTTATCAAGGAGATGGCGATTTGGCGTGTATCGGTACTGCGGAAACCATCCATGCCTTAAATCGTGGAGAAAACATTGCTATCATTTTCATAAACAACGCTATATATGGTATGACCGGAGGACAAATGGCTCCAACTACATTAGTCGGTATGAAGACTGCTACCTGCCCTTATGGACGCGACGTACAATTACACGGTTACCCTCTGAAAATGACTGAAATTGCTGCAACTCTTGAAGGAACTGCGTACGTAACCCGACAGACGGTTCACACCGTAGCGGCCATACGTAAAGCAAAGAAAGCTATACGTAAAGCTTTTGAAAATTCGATGAACGGCAAAGGTGCCAGTCTCGTAGAGATTGTTTCTACCTGCAACTCAGGCTGGAAAATGTCACCGTCAGCTGCAAATAAATGGATGGAAGAGAACATGTTCCCCTATTATCCATTGGGAGACTTAAAAGATAAGGAGTGAAAATATGAAAGAAGAAATTATTATATCCGGATTTGGAGGACAAGGAGTCTTGTCGATGGGTAAGATTCTCGCTTACTCCGGCTTAATGGAAGGAAAAGAGGTTACATGGATGCCGGCTTACGGCCCTGAGCAACGGGGCGGTACAGCCAATGTAACAATTATTGTCAGCGATGAACGCATTTCATCCCCCATTCTCAGCCGTTACGATACGGCTATTATCTTAAACCAGCCTTCTTTAGAAAAGTTTGAAAGCAAAATCAAACCAGGAGGAACTCTTATTTATGATGGGTATGGGATCATTGAACCGCCAACACGCAAGGATATCAATATTTACCGTATTGATGCCATGGATGCCGCAACGGAAATGAATAATACGAAAGCTTTCAATATGATTGTATTGGGAGGTTTGCTGAAACTTCATCCGATCGTTTCCATCGAAAGTGTATTGAAAGGGCTAAGGAAAACTCTTCCAGAACGCCACCATCATTTAATACCCATGAATGAAGCTGCAATCCGTAAAGGTATGGAAATTATCCGCCCACACGAATAGACAAATAAAATTTCATCTATTCTCCTAAGGCTGTCTCAAAAATAAAACAATGAGGCAGCTTTATTTATAATTAGAGACCTTCTACACAAGGATTCTTTTATTATCTCGTCTTATATTCAGAAAGATAAGATGCAATATAAGAATCTTGCTCAAAGAAATTTTCAATCCGACAGGTCTTCCGTTTTTCCCCTTCTATTTTAAAGCAACTCTTTTATCTACACTTTATCTACTATATTATGCAGCTGTCGCTTCTTCTAAAACATAACCATATTATAAAAGTACAATTAAACGAGAGTATCTACCTAGACATTAGTTCTCTTCCCTAAACGACCTTAAAAATATTTATTGTTAAACAGCAGGATATACAAATTTCAGCTTTTTCTTTTATGGAAGAATCATAAAAAATATTTTCAAACTTCAAGTTTCTTTTATGAAAGGAGCAAGCTTTTCGTTTTTTGTTGTATTTTTGCGCCTAATTATGAAACGTTTACTACTTATACCCATTATCATTTTAACCGTTGCACAAGGACTATTTGCGCAAACGAATCGCTTGTATAATCAAACAGCTGACGGACCGCGTACCATAAACCGGGACCCGAACGAAAACCCAAACGATACAACTACTGTAGATTCCGAAACCATCCCCATCGGTATACGAATGTGGACTGTCGACTGGTTAGGAAACATGCACCCGACAGAAGTGGATACCTTACGCCACCAGTTCCAAAACATACAGTTAACGGATGGCATGAACGGTCATTATAACTATCTGGGAAACATGGGTTCTCCTCGTCTTTCACGTATATTTTTTGACCGGAAAGAGCCTTCTCAGTTTCTGTTTACCGACCCTTATGATTTCTTTTTGATTCGTACGGAAGATTTCCATTTTATTAATACAAAATCTCCTTTTACGAACTTATCTTATTATTCAGCCGGAAACCAAACGGATGGCGAAGACCGCTTCCGCTCTTACTTTGGAGTAAATGCCAACCGGCGCTTGAGTTTCGGTTTCACTTTCGATTATTTATATGGACGAGGTATGTATAACGACCAAGCTACCTCTCTTTTCAACGGCACATTATTTTCTTCATATTTAGGAGACCGTTATAATATGAATTTCATCTTCAGCAAGAATCATATGAAGATGGCCGAAAACGGAGGTATAGAAGATGATATATATATCACCAACCCTGAAGATTTGCCAAACACATATAATCCGTCGGACATCCCTACCATCCTGGATAAAACATGGAACCGCAATGATAATTATTACTTATTTCTGACTCAACGCTATAATTTAGGATTCCATAAGGAGCCGATCGATACGGCACAACACTATATGGATTTTGTACCTGTTACAAGTTTTATACACACTTTAAAAATTCAAAACTATAAGCGCAAATATATAGCTTACGATACGCCGGATAACTATTACCTGCACAACTATCTTCCAGGAGATTCCACATTGGATATAACACGAAATTCATCTATCAAGAATACTTTCGCCATTGCCCTTCACGAAGGATTCAACAAATGGGCGAAAGCCGGACTGACAGGTTTCGTATCATATGAAATACGTAAATTTGAATTGCCGGATACGGTGGAATCATCAGCTAGCCAATTCACAAAAAAATACACGGAAAACATACTATCTGTCGGAGGTGAGCTTTCCAAGAGAATGGGTAATACCTTGCATTATACTATAAAGGGCGAAACAGCTCTCACAGGAGAAGATGCGGGACAATTCGATATTGACGGAAAAGTAGATTTGAATTTCAGACTTTTTAAAGATACTATCCAACTGGCAGCGCATGCTTTTACCAAACGTATCACTCCATCATTCTATTTCCGCCATTATCACTCGCAGCATTTTTGGTGGAACAACGATGATCTGGCTAAAGAACTACGTTCCCGAATTGAAGGAGAATTCACTTCGAAAAAATGGAAAACAAATCTACGTGTAGGAGTGGAAAACATAAAAAATTATACTTACTTTGCCAATGCCAGTGTACCTTATACTCCCGTCGACGACAATGGAACTCCCCAAGAAACTATTTATAAAAACAATGTAGCCGTACGACAATGTAGCGACAATATACAAGTACTTAGTGCTATTCTGAAACAAGATTTCAAATTCGGTATTCTTCATTTGGATAATGAAATAGCTTACCAGAAAAGTAGCAACGAAGATGTGCTTCCTTTGCCTAAATTATCATTATACCATAATCTTTATCTTGATTTTAAATTAGCAAAAAAGGTATTGAGCGTAGAGTTGGGAGCCGATGTCCGTTATTTCACCAAATATTACGCACCGGACTATTCTCCGGCTATGGGACAGTTTTATGTACAAAACCCGGACAATCGTATAGAAATAGGCAATTACCCTATAGTTAATGTCTATGCGAACTTGCATCTGAAGCATACCCGCATTTATGTAATGTTGTCACATGTCAACGAAGGAACAGGCAAATCCAATTACTTCCTTGTTCCGCATTACCCAATCAACCCGATGGTATTCAAATGGGGGATTTCATGGAATTTCTTCAATTAAGTCATGAAACGGAAATATTTGAAATATATAATAATGGGGGCTATTTCTGCTACGATAGCAACATTTTTATTACATCCGCATGAAGAAAGAAAAAAAGGACCTAGAGATTACAAAGAAATTATTGCTTCCGGAGAACTAAAAGTTACAACTGAATATAACTCGGTCAGTTATTATGTAAAAGGAGACAGTATCTCCGGTTTTCATTACGAACTAGTGCAAGCCTTTGCCAAAGAAAAAGGATTGCGGTTAAATATCTGTCCCGAAATGAAGTTGGAGAATCAAATTAACGGAATAAACAATGGAACGTATGATCTTATAGCCAACAGCATATTGGTAACTAGCGAATCAAAAGACTCCCTGCTTGCTTTTACAATCCCTATTTTTGTCAATAAACAAATACTTGTTCAACGAAAAGAAAAAACCGACAGCCTTTTCATTCATAATCAATTGGAGTTGGCAGGAAAAACGGTTTATATACCTCACGGTTCTGCGGTAAGTTATCGCATCCGTAATTTAAGCAAAGAAATCGGCGACACCATTATTGTAAAAGAAATAGATAAATACGGAACGGAACAACTTATGGCGATGGTAGCACATGGAGATATCGATTACGCTGTGTGTGAATCCGGTATAGCAGAAACTTCCTTGCCGGACTTTCCACAGTTAGATATAGGCACTGAAATCAGCTTTAATCAATTCTACGCCTGGGGAGTAAACAAACAATCTCCAGTTCTGCTCGATAGTCTCAATTTATGGCTGCATAATTTCATGCAAAGAAAAGCTTTCTCAGATTTACTTCATAAATATCAAAGAGATTGAGTATTTCTCTCGGCCATTTCTTTTTCTTTCTTCATGGTTACCAACGAAGCATATTGGAATGCCATAGGTACCAAAACTAGCAATGAAGCATAATAACTTATAACCGACATTAAAAAGGCGAACACCACGCGCATCATCACATAATAAGAAGGTAAAGTCACCATATTTCCATCTTCTGCTGCCAAAGCAATCAGATAATTAACCAGCTCGGTTACATAAAACGGCAGGCCTCCTAATATCTCAGCGATAATAGAAAGAATGAGTGTTAACAAAGCTATACCGAACATAGATCCCCAATGCGGAATACCTAATTTAAAGGACTGAGTAAAAGAACTCATCAAAGATTCCGGACTCAATAGATAAAAGTTAGGCATTAAAAAAAGAGGAATGAACACAAAGACAAATATAATAAAAAACAACAATGACAGCAACGGCCCCCACAAAGGAACCGAAACGTTAACAGTAGACGTAGCTATAGAAGCCGTACTCAGGATATACGGAACAAATACAATCAGCATACAGACTACAAAAAAAATACTAAAAAACAAATCATAAAGCAACACGCGTCCCATCTTTTTCTTCATCAAAGGCCACCAAGCCTTGAATTTCATTGAAGGCACATAACCCAACTCTCCATATTTTTCCAACATAGCATATATGAATGAATGAAAATAAAGAGAAGCAGCCAAAGACAAAACAAGCATTATCAACAACCAAACAAGCACCAATATCCCATCCATACTTTGCACAGGCATAAATGTCAGAGTAAAAGCAGATAATGTTCCAACAGGTATCAAACCCAATATGGAAATTTTAAATATCTGTTTAAAATTCTTCTCCAGAAACTTAAAACTCTCTGATAAGCGACCGGAAAAGCCACGAGATTTATATAATACGGAAGTTTGAAATTGCTCGTTCATAACCTAAATATTTAAAAAATGTATGTCTTTTACATGGCAAAAGTAGCGAAAATGAATATATTTGCAATTAATAGTAGGAAGATTTTTTTATTCATTATAGAAAAGAACGTTAAGAAATGATTAAATGGGGATTTATTGGCTGCGGCGATGTAACGGAACGTAAAAGCGGCCCGGCATTCAATATGATAGAAGGCTCTATGGTGCAAGCTGTAATGAGTCGCGATGCCCGCAAGGCAGAATCGTATGCTCAACGGCATAACATACCTAAATGGTATGATGATGCGCAAGAGTTGGTAGACGACCCGGATGTAAACGCAATCTACATTGCCACACCACCGTCATCGCATGCTACTTTCGCCATCATGGCTATGAAAGCAGGCAAACCGGTATATATTGAAAAGCCTATGGCTGCCAATTACGAAGATTGTACGCGTATTAACCGAATATCCAAAGAAACAGGTGTTCCATGTTTCGTTGCTTATTACCGTCGCTACTTACCCTATTTCATAAAGGTGAAAGAACTCATCAACAGTGGACAAATCGGTACGGTTATCAATGTGCAGATCCGTTTTGCACAGCCGCCAAGTGAAATGGATTATAACAAGACAAATCTTCCCTGGCGTTTATTACCGGGTATAGCCGGAGGTGGATATTTCTACGATTTAGCTCCTCACCAGTTGGACATCTTGCAAGATATATTCGGATGCATCCTCGAAGCCGAGGGATATTGCAGTAACCGAGGCGGACTCTATGAAGTGGAAGATACGGTAAGCGCATGTTTCAAATTCGATTCAGGTCTGCCCGGTTCAGGTTCTTGGTGCTTTGTAGCACACGAATCCGCCAAAGAAGACCGGATTGAGATTATTGGCGATAAAGGTATGATTTGTTTCTCTGTGTTCACTTTCGATCCGATTGCCCTGCATACCGAACGCGGACGGGAAGAAATTGCGGTGGAAAACCCACCCTATGTGCAATTACCTCTTATCAAAGCTGTAGTGGAACATTTGCAGGGAAAAGGTATATGTACTTGCAACGGAATTAGCGCTACTCCTACCAATTGGGTGGTAGATAAAATTCTGGGGAAAATTTAAATCAGTCTTTTGTATATAAATGAAAAAGATACTGTTGTTTATGATTATTCTTTTAGTTTCCTGTACCTGTTCCATGGCACAGGAAATTACAGATACAGTATCTTCTCAAAAAAAACGCGTCAGACCGTTACGCCGATTCGAGAAGTTTATCAAAGAATTTATCGATTTTAATAATTACGATACAACATATATTTCTCCGAACCGATATAACTTCGCGGTAATGCTGACCAATAATACAATCTTCGAACATTACCGTATTAGTACCTCTGAACCGAAAGAACAACAAATGAGCTTTGCTCCCAATCCTAGTTACAAAATAGGCGCTTACTTCGGATGGCGTTGGTTCTTCATTGGTTGGTCGGTAGATGCCGCTGAAGTTTTTGGAGGACATAACAAGCACAACAGTAAAAAGACCGAATTTACATTTAATTTGTATAGTTCTAAAATTGGAGTAGACTTCTACTATTGGAAAATAGGTAACGACTTTAAACTAAAAGATATGGAAGGATTTGTGATCCCAACTCCCTCCTCTTCTCCAACCAACAACACTCCTAATCTAAGAACCTCTATTAATTTCGATGGGATGAAAGCTTACATTAAAGGTTTCAATATGTATTACATTTTTAATAATAAGCACTTCTCTTATCCGGCAGCATTCAGTCAATCAACCAATCAACGAAAAAGTGTCGGTACGTTCCTTTCAGGTATATCTTATTCATCTCACAAAATGTCCTTCGATTACCAAAAACTTCCCTCTTGGATATTAGACCAAATGGAAGCCTCGCTTAAAGTCAATAAAGTAGAATATAAAGACTTCAGTATCCATTTCGGATATGCCTACAATTGGGTATTCGCCCGTAACTGCCTTGCATGCGTATCGATAGCTCCGGCGGTAGCTTACAAGCGGTCACGTATCTTTTCGCAATACGAAGAAAACAATGATCGGCATCATAACATTAATTTCGATTTAATCACAAGGGCAGGCATTGTCTATAACAACTCTAAATATTTTATCGGTGCTTCCTGGGTAGGTCACACATATGACTATAAGCAAAAGTACTTCTCCATGAATAATACCCTAGGGACGTTACAGTTTTATTTCGGTTTCAACTTCGGAAAGAAAAAGGAATATAAGTAAAGAAATAAAAGGGATAAAAGAAAGCTCCAAAACAAAAAAGCTGAAAAAGATAAAGAAGAAAACAAAAAAACGGAGAAGGTAAAGACAGAGTTTACCCTGGTTGCCATTGCACATACCCTAAGGAAACTGGCTAAAACAGTCAGTCCTCTTTGTTTTTTACTTATTTCTGTAAGATGACTTCTCGAAAAGCGATCATTGAGAAGAACTAAGAGGTTTTAAAAACAAAAATGGATAATAAACGGGTGGCATAACAAAAAAAGAAGGTATCCTTTTCAGACACCTTCTATTTTCTTCGGTCACCAGAATATACCTTTCAAAGCACTCCGGTTTATTTATCAGTTATTTGCAATTCCTTTTAAAATCTCACACCTAACGTCAACAAAACACGGCTCTTATCATCTTTCATTTTGGTAGCCGGTAAAGAAGCATCGTCATACGAATAGAAATCAGACTTTTGTGTACTATACACATACGCCATATCTGCATAGAAATTATTCAGTCTATAACCCAATCCAACAGAGAATGTATTGGTAGCAAAACTATTTGCATACTGCGTATCGGTACGTGTGGTATAAGGTGACAACTCTTTGTACGCATTCTTATTATACATTGCACTACTGAAGTTATAACCTGCACGGACACTGAATTCCGGCACCAATTTGGCTTCTACTCCTAAACGGAGAGTATGTACTCCTTTCAAGTCTTCCTTAATAAAACTGTTTTGGGTAGCCATGTAACTATCTTCATATCCATCGGCATTCTTCAACTTAGCCGAAGAATAATCAGCATACTCGTATTCGGCTCCCAAAGCTACAGACGTACCAACAGTATATCCAGCACTAACATTAAATTTCCATGGAGTGGTCAGTTCATAATCATTCACCACATTGCCTCCCCAACCGTCGTAAGAATCGGTTTCGGCATTATACCGTTCTATCTGATTATCTGCATTTACCACATCATATTCTGAACGCAAGCGAGCCGAATAACTTTCGGTTAATGAATACCAAGTGGGGGTATGTACGGCAAAGCCCAAACGCAACGGTGAATATTCGAACGGACGAACGATAAAGCCTAATTTCACATCCACTCCGGAGCCATCGGTATTGTACCAATGCTCAAAAGAATAACTTGCACCTAATTCGCCTGCATCACTTTCTCTGTACAGATCTTCTCCATATACCGAATAACGAGAATAATCCACATCATACGCGCCGATTGTCAAACCAAAATAAAAACGGTCTTCCACATTGAAAGAGACATTAAAATCATATACATTTACGCCTCCTTTCGTTTCGCTACGATAGCTTGCGTAATCACCATCCCAACCGTAAAACCACGTCTCCTTCGTTCCCTCATCTGTGGTAACTTCTGCAGCATCCAAACCTGTACGTCCACCCATTACGCTCAACCAACCGAACCTGTCATTTTCATAAGCCTTATATTCCTCATTGGCCGGAAGGCTTATCATATCCATAAAACTATCAAAAGTAGCTCCGCTCTGTGCTGTCTGATAAGCCATATAGCCCGTTTGAGAAGCCCCTTCCATATTGCCTTGCATAGCAAAACGCTTATTGAAATTGTTTTGCTTACGATAATTGAAGCCAAAATTCACAAAACGCAAAGAGGTATTATTTCCCACCTTATTACTATATACAAATCCAATCTGGTCGAATGACAAGCGCGAACGGCTATCTTTAGTAGTGGTTCCATTAAAAGATCCTTTCGACTGAATGTCATTATAACTCAAACTCACCGCTACATCATTACTACGATAGATTCCGATGCCGGCAGGGTTAGTTCCAATGGTAGTGATATCACCTCCAAGAGCTCCCATCGCACCACCCATTCCAACAAAACGAGCTGTACCATTCAACTCATTCGTCATAATCGGAGTGATATCATAAACAGTTTGCGCACGCAACCCGGCACTCACAGCCATTGCGCCTATTGCTACAATCAATTTATTCGTTCTCATAAATTTTATATCTATTTAGTTCTAGCTAATTATCTTCTGCTGCGTCCGCCGCCTGAACGAGAACCGCCACTGCTTGTACCACTGCTGCGGCTGCCTCCCGAGAATCCTGAGGAACGCACAGAAGTTCCCGAATCACGAGAATAATTACTTTCCGAACGACGGAAGGAAGAGTTATTGTTTCCCGATGAACTCCGATTGCTCCGGTTGACGGAAGTATTGGAGCTCCGCGTACTACTTGGACGTGAATAAGTATTGCTGTTAGAACGCACACTGTTCGGACGCACATAAGAAGAAGTTGAACGAACTCTGGAAGTACCACTATTGCTTCCGCTTTCATAACGGTCCCCACGTGTGCCTCCTGTTGACGGTCTTACTGATGCAGAGTTGTTTTCTCTAACACTGCTGCCGGTACTGCGATATCCTTGCACGCCGTTAAAACGTCCGGAAGAAACCGATTCATTCGAACCGTTTACACGTGTTCCCGAATAACGATTACTACTACTTCCATTCACGCGAGTACCAGTAAAACGGGTTCCGGAATCATAACGATTAACTCTGTCATGCCCTCTTTGTGCTGTAGACGGACGATAGTCCGGACGATAACTTGGGCCTCCCCAATGACCACCGCCCCAGCCCCAATGCGGACCATGCGCATGCCAATGATGATGATGATAGAAAGGATCGTACCAACCTCCCCAGCCCCAATAAGGACGGTAGCCCCATCCCCAACTATAGTATGGAGAATAAGCCCAAGAGTTCCAACCCCAGCCCCAAGAGCCGAAAGAATTAAATCGCCAGTCCCACCACAAACGGTTACTAAAGGTAGGGAAAATATAGGCATACAAGCCATCATCATAGACATTCCAATCCCAAGGGACATAGGATCGCGCATAAACAATATCCCAATATAATGGGCTACTTACCGGTATGGCATAACGAGGATTTTGAAAACGAATCAAACGCACGGCATATTCATAATCATCCTGCGTTCCCTCAAAACCGTTAATCCATTCTCCATCCAAGTCACTGTCTTCGCGTTCATCAATATATAGTGTATCATTCTCCACCGAGAATCTATTTTTTTGTGCGGAATAGCGACGATTATATTCATCCACATCCCTCACATTCCCTTTTTTATCGCGCACCACTACCGTAGAGGCGTTTGGCGCCCATACATTTACTTGTCCGTCAGAGGAGACTTTAACCTCCTTTACAGTTTTTTTCACAGTAGTCGTAGTCGTCTTTTGCTTACTCTTCGGAGTATAATACAAATCATCGTCTACGCTCTGGGCCGAAGCCACCCAAGGCAGCATGGCCAACAATAACGATACGAATACGGAATTTTTCATTATTATTTCTATCTTTAAACGTTATTACCCTTTATATCTGATGCAAAGATAAAAGAGGTTTTCTATAAGAAACAGGGAAATTCCCTATTTGTTGATAGGGTTTTCCCTATTTCAACACAACAGGTACCAATCATAACGTTAAATCTATTGGAACAGGGTCATATAGGACGATTGATAAGGGATAAGAGGATTATTCAGAACGCAACGCTATACGCATAACAGAACTCCAGTTAGAATAATAGTCCAAAAAGATTTCCCTAAGTCCAACATATACCAAGAAGCGGAAAGCCACAACATCCTTCTCACATTCTCACCTTCTTTTCATCTTGTATCTTTCCTCTATAAAAAAGTTTCTATATCCAATCGATATATAAATCGGAATTTATATGTAAGTTTGCATCCGATATCCTAACAAAAAGAAAAAATGAAATATCTTGAAGTAACATTCCGTACCCAACCTTGCAACGAAACTGTAAATGATGTACTTTCCGCTCTCTGCGGAGACATAGGCTTTGAAAGTTTTGTAGAGGCAAAAGAGGGTGTAAAAGCTTACATCCAAGAGACACTTTATAGCGAGGAAAAACTGAAATATGTAATAGCAGCTTTCCCTATAAAAAACACAGCCATCTCGTATGAAGTAACACCACAAGAAGATAAGGACTGGAATGAGGAATGGGAAAAGAATTTCTTTCAACCGATAATTATTGGCGATCGGTGCGTTATACACAGCACCTTTCATAAGGATGTTCCCCAAGCGGAATATGATATCCTTATCAACCCGCAAATGGCTTTCGGTACGGGACATCACGAAACAACCAGTCTCATCCTTTCCGAACTGTTGGATGCCGACTTGCAAGGAAAATCACTATTAGATATGGGATGCGGAACATCCATTCTAGCTATTCTAGCTTCCATGCGGGGAGCTGATCCGATAACAGCCATTGACATCGACGACTGGTGTGTTTCTAACTCTAAAGATAATATCAAACTAAACCACATTTCCAATATATCGGTGGAATTGGGCGATGCATCCTCGCTGAAAGGGCGTTCGTTCGATATTATTATTGCCAACATCAACCGCAATATCCTGTTAAATGATATGGCACAGTACGTGGCATGTATGCACCAAGGATCGGAAATCTACATGAGTGGATTCTATGTAAAAGATATCCCCTTTATTCGTGCCGAAGGTGAACGGTTAGGTTTACGTTTCGTACATTATAAAGAAAAGCATAATTGGACTGCGGTGAAATTTGCCAAAGAGTAATAACACTGCTACCGGTAATATTTCTTAGCACAAGAAAGAGAGTCATAGACATAGGACAATGTTACACTTATCCTCTCGATAACAACAGTCAACCTCCACAATAGCTATAGCTATGCTCCCTCTTAATATGCAGTAGTATGCGTGACCGTATCTTCTTGAATCGTCATTTCAAGCAACTCTTTCAAATCTCCGTTAAATACGTTCATATCCACACATCCTTTGATGCCGGTAAGTTTACCGTTATCACGATGTTGCCAGAATGCCCATTTCCCTTTATACTCAAGGCTGTCTACTTCATAATGAGCTATCCAATAGGGATAGGTATTCAATAAAGAATCAGAAAGGTAATTCTCTTTAAAACGATAAGAAGCATAAATAATAGGTTTTACCCCATAATGCGTCTCTATAATGCGAAGCCAATTCTTCACCTCGATACGTAACGAATCATCCCCGTAGCTACCACGGCGTTCCACATCCAGTACCGGTGGCAAATCATGAGCTTCAAGCTTTACATTCTTAATATAAAAGTCTGCTTGTTTATAAGCCGGAGAAAGCGGACTAAAGAAATGGTATGCGCCACGAATAAATCCGTTTTCCCGTGCGTTAGCAAAGTTTTGTTGAAAGTTATCGTCCAACATATCAGATCCTTCCGTAGCTTTCATTATAATAAAATGAAGCGGATTCCCCTTATATCTGTCATCCCCCAACTTCACCCAATCAATCTCTCCCTGATAATGGGAGATATCAATACCATGCACTGCCGGCCGATAAAAATAGATATCTTCCGTATTCCATCGATACAAATAAGGACGAATAAAAAATAAATAAAGTGCAATGGCATAAGCGATAGCAATGATTCCCGAGATTAATCCAATCACCCATCGAGGCTTATTAGCATACCATTCACGGATAACGTTTTTCTTCTTTTTCTTCCGGCGAGGTGTACGTGATATAGGTCGTTTCGTTGTGACGGTAGCTTTACGAGGTTTATGTGCCGGTTTATTTACCGTATCGAGGGGATTTCTCTTAACCATAATTCAAGATGCAGATTAAAGCAGATATGCTTTCTGACACAAATTATATGGATTATACAGGTTAAGCATACAAGCCATCGCCGCTTCGTATTCAAAACCTGTATAATCCTCTATTAATATTCCGTTGAAACAAGAGAAAATAATTTGTATCAAAACAAATATTCCATGCTTACCAACGTTCTAAACAACTATTAATCTAAATCATTTAGCGTTTTCTAACTGCAAAGTCTTAGTCGGCCGATCACAGACTTCTGTAGGACCAAAATACTGTATCGGACCCGGATAAACATAATCTGTTTCAATAGCCCAACGATCGCGCTGCGCAGCAAACGCCTTAAACGGAGCTCCATCCAACTTCACCAAAGCTTTCTGTATAACCGGCTTCATTTCTCCGTTACGACGTTCCATGTTCATCATCATGGTAATAGGCACTCCACCTGCAATCCATTCATCCGCCGGAGCTGTGGTATTACGAACTGACGACATATATCCGGTTTTACCTTCGGCAATAAGCATTGATGCGGTAAATCCTAAAGAGTAGCAATAATCGGCATCGTAATTAGAAGGAGCCGCACAACGTCCTTCGTACCCGAAGAAATGATGTTGTGTAGCAAACTTTCCTACATACTTGCCTTCTTCTTTCCATCCAGCCAGCTTCTTACCCACCATATCGGACAGTAGCTTTTCTGTTTCAATTTGTGACACTTGTACGTTTCCATGTGGATCGCGATCGAGCGTCAACTGTTTTGCCACACCTTCGGGAAGACTTTCATAAATTCTCGCATTTACTTCGGATAATTTAGAGATAATCCATTCCCGTTGCGCCGACTTCTTAATCATAGCAAAATCTTTATTCTTCGCCAATAATTCGTTCAATTCGGCAATCAAATCACGAATAGCGGGAATAAATTCAATCACACCTTCGGGAATCAGAACTGTACCGAAGTTATGACCTGCCGCTGCACGGTTGGCTACAATCTGAGCAATATATGTCACTACATCATCTAATGACATTTTCTTTGCCTCAATTTCTTCTGAAACCAAACATACATTCGGTTGCGTCTGCAAAGCACATTCCAGAGCAATATGAGAAGCGGAACGTCCCATTAATTTGATAAAGTGCCAATATTTACGAGCCGAATTACAATCGCGCTGGATATTTCCGATTACCTCTGAATATACTTTACAAGCCGTATCAAAACCAAAGGAAGTCTCAATCATCTCATTCTTTAAATCTCCATCAATCGTTTTCGGACAACCGATTACCTGTACGCCGGCATTTTTAGCTGCATAATATTCAGCAAGCACGCAAGCATTTGTATTCGAATCATCACCGCCAATAATCACTAACGCAGATATGTTCAATTCCTTCAAAATTTCCAAACCTTTCTCAAACTGCTCTTCTTTTTCAAGTTTGGTACGGCCAGATCCGATAATATCAAACCCTCCTGTATTGCGGTACTCATCAATAATTTCCGAAGTAAGTTCCATGTACTGATGCTCAACCAGTCCGCCAGGTCCTAAAATAAATCCGAACAAACGGCTATTCTTATTCAAAGTCTTTATACCATCAAACAAACCAGAAATCACATTATGTCCACCGGGAGCCTGTCCACCGGAAAGAATCACTCCGACGTTAATTGCCGGATGCTCTCCCTGCTGTCCTTCCGTAAAACGAATTAAAGGCATACCGTATGTATTAGGAAACAACTTCTTAATCATCTCTTGATCGGCTACAGATTCGGTTGGTTGCCCCATTTCTGCTTTTACCGCTCCTCCTTTCAAAGCTTTAGGAAGTTTTGGTTTATAAGCTGCTCTTGCGATTTGTAGTGCACTCTTTGTCATAATTTTATTAATTTTATATGGAAATACGTTTAACGCGAGCAAATTTCGTCTATTTTTCTGATATATAAAAATAAATTGAGTACCTTTACACCTGAATACAACAAGTATTAACTTAATATCTTAATTAATATGGCAAGTAAAAAGAATTTAAAGAAGAATGTGAATTACATTATTGGTGAACTATTTACCGAATGCTGGGTACAGTATAAGTATGTATCCGGAACAAATAAAGAAGAAGCAAAAAACCTCATGACCAAAATATTAACCATACACAACGATTTTATATCCCGTATCAGTCATCCTCAACCAGGTAATATCAAAGGGTTTTACCAAAAATTCCATTCAGATTTTAATAAACAAGTAAACGAGCTCATCGAAGAAATAGGAAAACTGAGTTAATTATGAAAAAAGCAATCTGCGGTTTTATTTATTATAAGTTGTTGGGATGGAAAACGAAAGTAACTGTGCCCGACTATGATAAATACATCCTATGTGCCGCTCCGCATACTACAAATTGGGATTTGCTTATCGGAAAATTATTTTACGGAGCTATAGGTCGCAAAACCGCCTTCATGATGAAAAAGGAATGGTTTGTATGGCCGCTTGGAATTCTATTCCGCAGCATGGGAGGTATCCCGGTTAATAGAAAAAAGAAAATGTCCTTAGTTGACCAAATGGCAAATGAAGCGAAATTAAGGAAAACGTTTCATCTGGCTATCACACCCGAAGGTACACGATCGGCTAATCCGGACTGGAAAAAAGGATTTTATTATATTGCCTTAGCAGCGCAGATTCCTATTGTATTGGTGGCTATTGACTACCCAAAGAAATGTATTACTATGGAAAAAGAGCTTTTTCCAAGCGGAGATATTGAAAAGGATATGCGTGAAATAAAACTGTATTATACAAACTTTAAAGGTAAACATCCCGAAAGATTCTCCATAGGAGATATCTGATAACCTCTTTAAGAATTGAAAATTAGATAAGGATTCCCTAATTAATTCTAATTTTCAATTCTTCTTTTCTTTTTGACATATACTTTTGTATTCGAAACAAACATAAAGAAATTAAGAAGGAATTATCAGCTTTATATATTTCGATGCCAAAGCCCGTATGATTTATTAAATAAACAACTAAAAATGAACAATGAAAAATTACTGTCCGGATGGTTTATTCTTCATTCATCATTTTTACATAAAGGTTTTTGTAGTCCCCAATAATCCGGGATGAAAAGAAATATAGCGGTTATCCAAATCGGTATCAATCTGTGGCACAAAGTAAAAAAGAGATTGTCTATTTACACGACGTAGTTTCAGCGCAAGGATAATTCCTCCTAAGTTAATATAAAACTTAAACAAAGTGTACGTATGAAACGCATATATTTTTTCATTCCGCTATTTATTTTCACCCTGTTCATTCAGGCGCAGAAACTTAACAACACGGTAGAAGAACGATTGAAAGAATTCTTTCGAAACTACACAACCTCTTATGCAAACATCGGAACCACTCGACTCAAATCCATCCGCTTGGATAACGAACAACGCAAACTTGATATTTATCCGGAAACAAACTTCGGATACCAACCTTTCACCAACGAAACGGTTGAAGCAATTTATCGCTCCGTAAAACAATCTCTCCCCGGACCGGTCAACTATTACAATATAACCATTTACGCAGACGGAAAACCCATTGAGGATTTAGTACCTAATGCTTTACGAAAGAAAAATCACCGAGACAAATCAAGGCTTTGGAATTCTATAGACTATAAAGGTGATGCTTGGGTTAAGAACTTATCAAAGCCTTATGAAGCGATATCCGGACTCGAAGGCAGACACATCGCAATACATCAAAGTCACGGAAAGTATTTTAAGAATGAGAAAGGTGAATGGATGTGGCAACGCCCTCGTCTGTTTTGCACTACCGAAGATTTATTCACCCAATCTTTTGTAGTACCTTATATCATCCCCATGCTTGAAAATGCAGGCGCTATTATATTTACCGCGCGCGAACGGGACTGGCAGCCTAATGAAGCAATTGTGGATAATGATATAAATCAACACGGAAATATATATTACGAGGACAAAAACAGACGGAGTAAATGGCAAATAACGCCTACCAGAGGATTTGCCCGACTTAAAAGTACGTATCTAGACGGAGAAAATCCTTTTATGGACGGCAGCGCCCGTTTCACGGTTACTGCCACTAAGAAAAAAAGCCGGACATTTGCCGAATGGATACCCGATATTCCGGAAACAGGCACATATGCCGTATATGTTTCATATCAAACCCTTCCTAATAGCGTTTCTGATGTCAAATACATTGTTTTCCATAAAGGCGGAACAACCGAATTTGCAGTTAATCAAAAAATAGGCGGAGGAACCTGGGTCTATTTAGGAAGTTTCGAATTCGACAAAGGAAACAATGATTACGGTATGGTGGTTCTCAGCAATGAAAGCAAGCAAAAAGGCGTAGTCTGTGCAGATGCGGTTCGCTTCGGGGGCGGTATGGGAAATATTGCCCGAAGTTCTTCCGACGCCACTCCTGCAACAACCAGCGGACTACCCCGTTATTTGGAAGGCGCACGCTACAATGCACAATGGAGCGGAATGCCTTATACAGTGTACGGCGGCAAACAGGGAATAAATGATTACGCAGACGATATTAACACTCGCTCAAACATGGTTAATTATCTGTCGGGAGGCTCTCCCTTCAACCCTATACAAAAAGGATTGAAAGTGCCGTTTGAGTTATCTGTCAGCATTCACAGTGATGCAGGATTCTCAGAAAACGACGGACTGATCGGTTCATTGGGGATTTATACAACCGATTTTAATAATGGCTTGCTCGAAGCAGGACTCTCCCGTTATACTTCAAGAGATTTAAACGATATGGTATTAACGGGACTAAAACGGGATCTAAGTGCTGAATTCGGCATTGATTGGGCCCGTCGGGGAATGTGGAACCGGAACTATAGCGAGAGCCGTTTACCGGCCATTCCATCCATGATTCTAGAAACCCTTTCCCACCAAAACTTTGAAGATATGAAACTGGGACATAATCCCCACTTCAAATTTACATTGGGACGTTCTGTTTATAAGTCTATCCTTAAATATGTTGCTACCATGCACCAGAAAGATTATGTGGTGCAACCTCTTCCGGTAGATCATTTTGCCATTCAATTTACAGGAAAGAAAAATAAAGTAAAACTATCTTGGCAACCGGTAGAAGACCCTTTAGAACCTACCGCTTCCCCACGCGAATACATCGTATACACACGTATAGGGTTCGGAGGGTTCGATAATGGAGAACTGGTAAAAGGAACTTCTTTTATAAAAGAATTAGAACCCGAATTAGTTTACAGTTTTAAAGTTACTGCAGTAAATAAGGGAGGAGAGAGTTTCCCCTCGGAAACCCTTTCGGCATACTACACCAAACGTAGTAAAGGAACCATATTAATAATCAATGGATTCGATCGGTTGAGTGGCCCCGAGACCATTGAAACCACGAACCTGCAAGGTTTCAACCTTCGTAAAGACATAGGGGTTCCCTACTTAAGAACACCCGAATACTGTGGAGAACAAACGGGGCTCGACCGTAAGAAAATAGGTATTGAAACGGAAGGCGGGTTGGGTTATAGCAGCAACGAACTGGAAGGCAAGTTAATAGCCGGAAATACGTTCGATTACCCCTTTATTCATGGAAAAGCAATTCAATCGGTTGGCGGTTATTCCTTTGTTTCATGCAGTAACGAAGCGATAGAAAACGGAATCATTCGTCCTGCCGACTATCCGATAGTAGACTATATACTTGGAGTACAACAACATCCCTTTACACCAACTGTCCAAAACTGGATTACCCGTTATTGCGAACAAGGAGGCAAACTTATCATCAGCGGTTCGCACATAAACGATGAGCAAACAACGGACTTCACTTCAAGCGTCTTAAAATATAAATCCGGAGGTTTAATGTTATATTCTTCGTCCGACGAAATAATGGGAACTGGCATTCAGTTTCACATCTATCGGGCTCCGAACGAGAAGAATTATGCCGTACCGGCACCGGCGTGTATTCTACCTATTCATCCGGCCATATCTTCTTTTATATACACTGACGGCAACACCGGCGCCGGTATCGCATACAAAGGAAACTACCGGACATTTGTATTAGGTTTTCCGCTGGAAAGTGTCCAAGAAGCAAAAGACCGGGCACATATTATGGCAGGCGCATTGCGGTATTTCGAATAATGCGATCAGTTCCATCCATTTACACTTGAAGCTGAAATCCGGATGGTTTATACGGTTGTAAACTTGTTGAACGTTTAGTTTCAAAGTGAGCTCTAAAAAGTTTGACTCATAATACTATTGAGCAGCTTTGCATTCTGACAGAATCTTCCATACCAATTATGTCTCGAGAAGTCTGGCGTTTAGGAAAGGCAACAAAATTATAGTCTGTAAACAGAAAGAAAATTAATTGAAATTCTTCCTATAACTAATACGTTTTAAACGTACAATTAAGTAACAAACAAGCTAATTCTACATTTATCCCGAACGAGAGAAGCATATACCTCGCTCGGGGTATATACATACCAAGTACGGGATATGTACTTACCTCGCTCGTGGTAAGACTAACTTATACTTACACACAGATTAGTTTGAAAGGGATCGGAAGTTAGTTCTAAAGCAAACAATGATTAATTTCGGGCCTATTCTTTAACGTACACTTGGAAGAAAGGAAAATTACTTCTTTTCCGATAAAAGAATGACTCCATATTGTATCTCATCCAATCCTTCTCCGCATTGGGTCATTACCTCCCCTTCCGGATCCAACAATTGGGAGTCTCCGGCATAATAAAGCCCATACGGATCAGTGCCGGCACAATTCACTGCCACAACATGTACATGGTTTTCTATAGCACGTTCTCTCAACAGGCGGTTCCAATCTTCCCGTCGGGAAGCGGGCCAGTTAGCGATATAGATGGCGGCGTCATACAACCCGCCGCTACGGCTCCACTCCGGGAAACGCAGATCATAGCAAATATAGGTAGCGAACCTTACTCCTTTATATACAAAAATCAGTGGTTCCTTTCCGGGAGAGAAAGAGCCTTTCTTAAAACAATTATGCTTATCATAATAAAGTATGGTACTATCGGGGAAAGCAGCTATCAACCGGTTATAAAACTTCCCTTCCAGAGCATATACAGTAGAGCCTATTACCACTGCCCGCTTTTGAACGGCCCAGTTGCGCAAGGCTACTTCGACATCTTCAAAACGACCGGCCACGGAGTACTTATTCTTTTTTTCTGCTTTCTTCATCTCACACCCGGAAACAAACAATTCCGGAAAAACTATTAAATCGCACGGTTCGCATGCCTCCACCCTTTTATCGAAAGCTTTTAAATTAGCATCCACATCTCCCCACACCAAATGAGGTTGTACGAGAGCGACTTTTATGGTTTGCGCTTGTGCTACAAAAAGATGAGAGATTATCAAAAACAAACAAAATACTTTCATTATCCGTTCCATTCTCTTAACTTTAAAATTCAGCTTGTAAAGATAAGGCTTCCTAATCATACTTTTCCCAATTAGGATAAACAAAATTATGATATCGGCATCTGCATCCTCTCGTTTCTTTCCACAAGTTGTGACAAGAAAATGGGAAACAGCCAAACGGCCGGCTTGTTACACTCTAACCCTGTGAACATGATTAGCTATTTCACTATCCAATGATATGAGGAGATCTTAACGGAATCGAACCTAAAAAACAAGATCGCCATCCAGCCTATTACCCGTATCGTCTTTACTGAGCCAAATAAGGTTCAAGCCTTCACTTTAGCCCCTGTCAGGAGGGAATTATACAAAATCTGAAATTATTTATAAAAGAATAAATGATATAATAGCAGACAGTTTCTCATAAATACGAAATGATATATCTTTGCATCCGAATTTAGGTATTAGAAGTTATTTGTTTTTAGGATATCAATATGGCAACTTCCAAAGAAATGACCGAAGGGGCAGCATGGCCACTCATATTCAAGTTTACCGTACCGTTATTATTAGGCAACGTACTCCAACAAACGTATTCTCTTATCGATGCGGCTATTGTCGGAAAATTCTTAGGAATCAATTCATTAGCGTCCGTCGGAGCCAGCACGTCTGTTATCTTTCTTATTCTTGGTTTTTGCAATGGATGTTGCGGCGGATTTGGCATTCCGGTAGCGCAAAAATTCGGAGCACGAGATTACAGCACTATGCGTCGTTATGTATCAGTGAGCATACAGCTAGCTATTATCATGTCGATAACCATTGCATTTATAACCAGCCTTTTATGTGCCGACATCTTAAGAATGATACGAACTCCGGAAAACATTTTCCACGGAGCATACGATTACCTGCTGATAACTTTTATCGGCATCCCTTTTACATTCTTTTATAACCTATTATCCAGCATTATCCGTGCCTTGGGCGATAGCAAAACCCCGTTCTGGTTTCTGTTCCTTTCTACTATTCTGAATATTCTCCTCGATTTCTTTTGCATCCTTGTTCTTGAATGGGGAGTAATGGGCGCAGCAATCGCGACAGTTGTTTCGCAAGGTGTATCCGCCATATTGTGTTACATTTATATGTACCGACATTTCCAAATACTAAAGGGTACTCCCAATGAACGGAAATTCCAGTCGAAACTAGCTAAGACCTTATTATATATCGGTGTTCCCATGGGGCTGCAATTTTCTATTACCGCAATAGGCAGCATTATGCTTCAAAGCGCCAACAATGCTTTAGGAACGGCTTGTGTGGCTGCCTTTACATCTGCCATGCGTATTAAAATGTTTTTCTTATGTCCGTTTGAAAGTTTAGGTATTGCCATGGCTACATACACCGGACAAAACTATGGAGCCGGTAAACCGGGACGTATCTGGGAAGGCATCAAAGCAAGTACGTGGATGATGCTTATATACGCAGCTTTTACTTTCATCATATTAATAATAGGTTCCCGTTTTCTGGCATTACTCTTTATCGACCCTTCTGAAATAGAAATTTTGGATGACACGGAATTGTTTCTGAACATTTCTGCAAGCTTCTTCCCTATATTAGGACTTCTCTGTATTCTCCGCTACACCATTCAAGGGGCAGGTTATACCAATCTGGCTATGCTGTCCGGTGTATCGGAAATGATAGCTCGTACCTTGATTAGCTTGTATGCGGTTCCGGCTTTCGGTTACATTGCCGTATGTTTTGGAGATCCGGCAGCATGGATTGCGGCAGATTTATTCCTTGTTCCGGCATTCATTTATGTATATAAAAGATTAAAGAGAATTACCGCATCCCACTAATTTTCGCATAACGAAGTTACGCATTCCTACTCCATTCACGATAATGGTTTGCTCTCGTTCTACCTTATAACCCTGCTTTTCAAAGAAAGGTCTGGCAGTAAGGCTCACTTCCGCATAAATTGACGGTATATCAGAATGACAAGCGAAAGCCTCAGCCTGAGACAGCAACATCGTAGCTATTCCTTGCCGTTTAAAATCCGGATGAATGAACATGCTATGCAAATATCCTTCCTTATTAATAGACGTAAAGCCCGCCGGAAATCCGGATTTCGATTCTAAAGCCACCCAAAACTGCAAATCACTTTCTACTAATTCACGCCAACGATTCATATCAGCACGAGCCACCCATGCATGAATTTGCTCCGGTTTATAATCCCGACTGCATAAACCCGTTACGCTCAATTCAAAAACAAGATGCAACAGAGGTATGTCAGCCTCTGTAGCTTCTCTAATTTCTATATCCATTTCATCTAAAATTTATCATAAATCCCGTCTCAAATAAATCATATCTACCAATTGTTTTCCTTCTTCATAAATAGGATGGTCATAATTGGTTATAAAAAACTTCGGTATGCAATGAGAACGACAAAAGCCACATGACTCATAAAAACGAATTGTCAACGGACTATCTCCCGTACCAACCTGCATCACGGAAAATTTATTCTTGTAATGTTCAAACAAAAACCGAAGTAAATGCTTACCATATCCTTTTCGTTGAAACTTTGGATATACAGCGAGGTTTTTCAGTTCGCAAATGCCTTTGCCTTCATCGGTGACAACACATACCGCTTTAATCTCTTCATCGTATAAAATATACATCTCACCCTTTTCCAAATACTGATTTATCATAGATTCCTGCTCATCACCTATCAGCAACAGGTCCATATACTGCTTCTTATTTTCCAAAACAGGGATTATATTCATACATTCTATTTTTTCCATCAAAAGGATATTCTCTTTACTTCCAATACTCCTCCGGTTTCCACTGATGCTTTTTCATATCTACGCATTTGTTCTTCTTAAAAGAAATTCCTTCTTGCTCCAAGAGCCGCTCCTGTTCCGGCCACGAAGGAACCAATCGTCCCAGACTGTTTACCACACGATGACTCGGGATATGAAGTTCTTCGGGTACGTGAAACATAGCTTTTCCTACCATCCGCGAACATTGAGGCTTCCCTGTCAGGGTGGCAATCTGCCCATAGGTCATAACATAACCGGATGGAATTTCTTTCACAATATCGTATACATCCCGATAGAATTGAAAACGATTCATGTTGATTTGCATATGCAATATAGGGAAAGGTTTTCCATAAGCATCTGTATCATCACGTCCGATGACCTTGAATCCCTGTCTGCGATAAAAATTAAAAGCTGATGTATTTTGCTCATTCACATCTACCTTATATATATGCTTCTTCCAAACGGCATAGTCTATCAAAGCTTTTCCATATCCCTTTCCTTGCGCGTCAGGATGTACGAAAAGCATCTCGATAAGTTCATCGCTGACGCCCATAAACGCTAAAACCAATCCGTCATTATTCCGAATCACATACAGCCGAACGGCCGGAAAATATTCTTTAGACAATAATGCTTTATAAAACCGAATATCTTTTTCCGACAAGAAAGAATGCGAACTTCGCACAGAAGCTTCCCATAAAGGAACTAACTCATCGTAACCTGAACCCAACTTCTCAATCGTCATATTATAAAAGGTTAGAGCAAAATATTCAATATTTAACCAATAATTGTACAAATATAAATCTTCATACCCTATGAAACCAAATAAGATTGTATAAATGTACACTTAAACTCTGATTGAGCTTTTTGTATTCCTAAGTACACCTAAAAAGACAGTCACTCTTCTATTCATTTATCTAATAGGTCTAAACCTTTACATGAAGCATTTTGTTAACTATACAAGAAAACCTAATTATTCAACAGTCTCTTTAGAATAAAAATAAGAGCATTCAAAATACCAAAGCAATGATTCATGAGATGCCCGAACTTCCTTATGCAATGGAAGCCTTAACTCCTAACATGAGTAAAGAAACACTGGAATACCATTACGGTAAACATTTGAGAACGTACATTGACAATCTGAATAAACAAATTCAAGGCACACCTTATGAGTCGATGAATCTGGAAAAAATTGTTCGTCAAGCCAATGGAGACATCTTTAACAATGCGGCTCAAACATGGAATCATACATTCTTCTTTAATAATCTGACTCCCGAAAGGAAAACCATGAAACCGAAATTAATAACAGCGTTAACTCGTGAATTTGGTTCCGTAGAATCTTTTAAAGAAGAATTTACCAGAGCCGCAACAAATTTATTCGGAGCCGGATGGGTATGGCTTGTAAAAGACAAACAAAATAAGCTTTCCATTTTATCCGAATCGAATGCCGGAACTCCTATAAAAGAAGACTTGAAACCTATATTAGTGATTGATGTGTGGGAACATGCTTACTATATTGACTATCGCAACCGCCGTGCCGATTATATCAACGCATTCTGGGACATAGTAAACTGGGATATCGTAGCAGACCGTTGTGTTCCCAAAAAGTATAGTTGCACTGCCTGCGACTATATATACGATCCGGAAAAAGGTTCTCCCGAAACCGGCATTCATCCCGGTACGGCATTCGAGGATATACCGGACGGCTGGACTTGCCCGCTTTGCGGACTGTACAAAAATGCATTCGTAGCCATAGAAGACTAACAATCATATCTCCAATTTACTAATCTCTGGTGTGTGAGAAGAAAAGAGATTGTATCTCTCCATATAAGACAGGTAGACTGTACATTTTATGGAGGGACAACCTTTTCTTCGAATATGATTCCATTCACATCATCCTCCACCGTACATATAATCCATAAATATTGGTATAAAGGAAAGACTTACACCCGTCTCGGATACTAAAAATATAATTCTACTAATTTCATCGGTCTTCATTTAGCATATTTGCCTTTAAAATAGAAGCTACTTCTAAATCAGGACTTTCCGGAGAATCAATAGCTTCCAACCGATCGTCAGCATTTATCCTCTCCTGTTTGCAAGGTTCTTCATCAAAATATCTTTCATCCACTAGCTCTTCATCCAAAGGTTCCTCATTACAATACTCCTCTTTCCGAATACCTAATGACTGATAAAGCCGGTTGGATTCCTGCAAATATTCCCAACCAAGCTCTTTGTGAATACTAAAATAGAAATTCCCTACCTCTTTCAGGATATCAGCTAAAGTTTGCTGTTCTTTCTCATTTCCAGGCTCTTCAGCAACTTGCAATCTTTGCACCCGTATGCTCTCATCAAAATAAGAAAAAGCTTTATTAAAATCTTCCTTGCAACATAAAATGCCCAGATTATAATTGGCCTGAACTTCCCACTTGAGACTTTTTGTCCGCTGAGCAATGCTCATTCTATTTACAGAATCAAGACATGCAATGAAATAACGTTCCCTTTCACAATCATCCTTAACTAATAGGCCTAACTGAAAATAAGCATAACACAATTTATACAAATAAAAATCCGGATTTCCGGAAACAAGTGTTTCCATGAGCTCTACACACTCTTTCAGAAGACTGACGGCATCCGCATCTCGCCTCATAGCTGAATACAGCATGCTTAAAGATAAGAGTATCTGAGATAGAACCGGCTTAAAAATTATTCTATAGTTCAGAACCCGATTGCGAAAAATCTTCAAAGCTTTTAAGTAATGCTCCTCAGCAGCAATCGGATCCTTATTGGCCAAAAAATTAGCATAGTAAAGCAACGTATCCGCATAATAAGGATAATAGATATCCGGATTATCTTGTAAATGCTCCTCCCATATAGCAATCGACTCTAAAAACAATTGTTCCGCCTCTTCTGCCCTGTTCTCTAAAGAGGAAAGTATTTTTGCCAAGCTACATAACGTTTTAGCTAACCTTTCGTATGGAAAATTGTTTTCCTCCCAAGAGAGCGCGTCTCTTTGCGCTTTAATAGCCGACCGATACTTTTCTTCTGCTGTTTGGCAATCGCCCATCTTCCAAGCAACGTTAGCCATGCCACAAATCAGGTTTAACGCATCCTCATAGGGAAGCGTCCCCAGCTTGGCCGCCATCTTCCATGCCTTTTGATAATATTGACTGGCATGAGAATAATCGTCCATTAACTCATAGCAACTCCCAATATAATTCCATTGTATTAAAGTGTTTAAATCATCATTACCATATTTCTTCGCTTTCCTAAAACACGTAACAGCCTTTTTATAACAACCTATATTTCTGTAGAACATTCCCAATGACTGATAATTTTTTGCTGACGGACAGATTTCCACGGCCTTTTTATAATTCATTTCCGCTTCTTCCATACAATTAACCGAAAGCAATATCTGCCCTTTCAACAAACGATTCTCTGCTTGAGTTTTTTCAGCTTCATTCAAAGTTTCTTCATCCAATACAAGCAAAGCTTCTTCCACTTTTCCTGCAATAAATAAATCAAACGCCTCCCGATACTTTTCTCCCGCTAAAGACAAATCTTTCTCTTGATATTGCCGTATAAATTCTTCCAGTTGTTTCTCCCTATCAGCCAGTTGCCGTTTCAGTTCTTCGATTTCTTTTGCTTGCTCCCGGTACTTATAATCGAAACAGACCTCACTGCGTTCCAAAAGCTTCTGCAATTCTTCAATGCGTTCCTTTAAGTCTTTTGTATGCTGAGCTATAAATTCATTATAGTCAATGGTATTCACAACAAGAGAGCCATTGTCGGCTATCTTCTCCACAATAATGTTTCCATTACTGGAATCCAAATAAATCTTTTTGTAAATGCTCATTTTCCGGAAGTGTTGATTTGTATATTCCCTTTATTCTCTAATACTACTATATTTCCATGACTGTTTTGCAAAGTGACATCCGATTCGGAAATCTTTTTCTTCGGGTCCTTTATCCAAACGGAAGCAAACAAGGTAGATATCGAACCTACACAGGTTATCACCGATTCGATAGAGCATTCTTGCAACATCCATACAACCGACAATACCAGCACAACAGCTTCTAACAGAAAAATAGCCCATCTTTTCATAAAGGAATCTTTTAGACAGTGTAAAACAAATATAATGAATAATTACTCACTTACGGACGGTTCCGCTTAAACATATTTTACCCTATACAATAATACGGCAAGGATTATTCCACATAAATCATCTTTTTCGTCATACCGCCATCAATCGTTATGTTCTCACCATTGATGAAATCATTTTCATCCTGACAAAGGAACAAACACATGCGGGCAATATCCTCCGGTTTCCCCACTCTTCCCGAAGGATGCTGTATATGGTCTTCCGACCGTAATTTTTCATAATCACAATTTTGTATCCAACCCGGCGCAATAGAATTGACGGTAATACACCAATCTGAAAGTGATAAAGCCAAAGCATGTGTCAAAGAATAAATGCCTCCTTTCGAAGCTGCATATCCTTCACTGCCGGGTTCACTCATCAAATAACGTGTGGAACAAATATTGATTATACGTCCATAAGTATTACGGGGTTCCTGTCCCTGACGATGTAAAGCCAATAGCCTCGAAGTAATAAACACCGGCCGCAGGTTAATTGAAAGTATCCTGTCGAAATCTTCCACACTTGTTTCTGTAATAGGAGAAAATTCACTAACGCCCACATTATTCACCAGCACATCTATATCTCCCCAAGATGCAAAAATCTGTTGCATACACTTCTCAAGTTCTTCCTTATTACTGACATCGACCGGATAAAATGCCGCTCCGGTATCTTGAGAAGTCTGATAACCCGCAGCCTCATCTTTATCACAAAAGGCGACCAGATAACCTGCCTGGCAGAAAGCTTGTACAATTGCCCTTCCAATACCTGCCGCACCTCCGGTGACAAATGCCCGTTTCTTTCCATGAGTAGTGTCTGTCATTTCTCGCTCCAATTTATTTACATACGAAGTAGTACTCTTTTTCTTTCCCAACTTACGTTCCCGCTCCCAAGCGGCTTTCCGCGCCTGGTATTCTTCATATTGCTTTTCGATATAATTATCTGCCATACTTCTGTATTTTATCAATTGAAGCAAAAATAAACATTTCATAGACAATTCCGAGTAGCTTTGCATTATTTTTCTCTATTCATAAACTTAATGCCATACTATAAATCTGTATTCTGCAAATGTAACTATGTACTTTACTATATCAGTTTATGAGACATTTACATTGCTGTCCCGTTAAAAGATTCACCTACTATTGGTAAAGCGTTGCCGATGTTGCCTTGCAGTACAGTGAACGATTTCTATAAAGTAATTATCGAAGACTTGGATTTTGCCAAAACTCATTTGCCTCTTAAACAAGCAGTAAGAGGGCATGTAACTCGTGCGGCTGTATATAATTAATAATCTGCTGATTACAAGTATGTTTTGAATAGACGGATTTGAATTTATATTCTCTATGAAATTCGTTAGATAATAAATCCTGCCGTTTATATATTCACACTTTATTATTGTACTTCAACGAAAAAATAGGGGTCTCAAAATTTAACAGGACAGTCATAAGACATTTATTTGAAGAAATGCTCAATATTGTGAGAAAAGTTAAGGGTGGGAAGCAGAACGGCATATCCTGTCCGGCAGAAAAGACCATACATTCTCTCCTACCCTTCTAAAAGCATTGCAAATAAAACAAAGGTAAGCAAAAGAAAAATAGCATATCCGGACCACACGTATAAATACAGATTCATGAAAAACAGGAACATCCATTACATGAATCTGTATTTATCTAGCTAGCTTTCACAGAAATACGGACAATGCTGTTCCAATTAATAATCCGTCCATCCACCATCCGTAGCAATAATAGAACCAGTGATGGCAGATGCCTCGTCCGAAATAAGGTACAACATGTTAGAAGCCTGTTCCCAAGGAAAAGAACCACGGTGTTCGGAATCACAATATTTCAACAAACTCATTGTCTTTATTTTTCCCATGCCAAAACCAATGCCGGCCTTTTGCCGGGCTTCCACAAACTCTTCTGCCCTTTCTACCATCGGAGTTCTGGTCTCAGCCATATTAACGGAATTAATCCGAATTCCGTAAGGCGCATAATCGATAGCCGCATTCCGCACCAAACCATTTACGGCATGTTTACTGGCCACATATGCGGGATTTCCCGATAATCCGGTCATCCCGGCTATAGATCCCACCACTACGATAGCGCCTCCCTGATCCTGCTTTACCATCTGATTCAGTACGGCACGCATCGACTTGAACGTACCCGCTGCATTCGTGGCGAACACTTTTTCCCAATACTCATCGGTTGCTTCCGTAATGACATTAGGCATTAACTTTCGTTGCGCTTCATCGTATTTAAAAGGAGTACCCGAGAAAACTCCGTCCATCACCCCGGCGTTCAGACAAGCATAATCTAATTTTCCATACGTCTTTACAGCCTCCTCCACAGCCCTTCTGCAATCTTCATCTTTCTGTATATTGCCATATACAAACAGCGCACTCAAACCCATCCCTTGCAGAGAATCCGCCACATGCTGGCCTTTTTCATCAAGCCAGTCCATAATGACGACGTTCGCCCCTTCCTTAGCCGCACGAATAGCCGTCCATTTACCGATTCCCCGAGCTCCTCCGGTAATCAGAATCGTTTTTCCTTTAAAACGACCGGGGATAAAATAGTCTTTCGACAAGCGGTTTACATTATGCTTCCGAGGTTGCGTATCAGCATTTTTCTCCGACTGAGCCGTCATTGCCGTTACACTCAGTGCCATCACAACGAATAAAAACAGTTTCTTCATCATTCTTCAGTTTTTAGTATAATTATCTTGATTAACATCCCAACATAAAAGAAAGTTTAAAGCTGTAGCAGAAGGCAACCTACGTTTCTTTAAAGAGTACGATTATTCATTGACTCTATTTTAATAAGCCGCCTATGCAGTCCAATGTTATAAAAGTCTGTCACTGCTGTCCTGTTAAAAGATTCACATACTACTGTCTGTCACCGCTGTCCCGTTAAAAGATATATATGCTACTGTATGTAATTAATAATCTATCGATTACGTTCATGCTTTGAATAAACGGATTTGAATTTATACTCTCTATGATATTCGTTAGATAAGAAATGATATCGCTTGTATATTCACATCTTGCGATTGTACTTCAACGGAAAAAACAGGGGTATTAAAATTTAACGGGACACTAATGAAGCATAGTTTTGAAGAAAAGCTGAATTTGGTAAGTGAGATTATATGTGGTAAAGGGGTGAAATCCCTTTGCCGGAAACGTCATCTTGACAAGCATCAGGTTTGCGATTGGGTAGCACGTTACCGATCCTACGGAGAGGAAGGTCTTTACCAATCAACAAAGGGTTATCACTTTACTCCGGCAGAAAAAGAAAAAATTATTTTGGAACAGATCAGAGATGGAGTAACTTTACAACAGTTATGCCTTCGTTACGATGTGAACCGAAGTACGATTCTATCGTGGTTGAGAAAGGTTCGTTCCGGAGGCTTCCTATATGACGTAAAACGGTGAGGTCGACCTCCCAAAGAGTCCATGGCAAGACCAAAGAAGAAAGAACCGAAGACAGAACTTGAGAAGCTTCAGGCAGAAAATCTGCATCTGAGGACAGAGAACGCGCTGCTAAAAAAGTGAAGGCTTTAGTCGAGGAACAGAAAGCCCGAGCACGGCTCAATGGGCAAAAGCCATCGACAAACTAAGGTCTGAATATCCACTTGACTTACTATTGAGGTTGAGAAAGATAACTCGTTCGGTGTTCTATTATCATTTGAAGCGTCTATAGGCAGAGGATAGATATGCAGTGAAAAACGATCTGATTAAGTCTATTCTCCATGAGCATAAAGGACGTTACGCCTATCGTCGCTGACAGCCGAGATGCGTAACCGTGGCTATGTCATAAACCACAAGACCGTACAGCGTCTTATGGATGAGTCAGGTCTTAAAAGCAAGATATGCAAGGTGCGTTATCGTTCATACAAAGGAAAAGCCGGTAAAATTGCGCCTAACCTAATTTCACGGGACTTTGTCGCCGAGACTCCAAATCGTGAATGGACGACTGATGTCACACAAATAAATAGTGGACCAGTCAAGCTTTATATGTCACCGATACTTGATATGTTCAACGGGGAGATTATATCTTATAATATCTCCCAAAGTCCAAATCTTGAACAAGTGTATGATATGCTTGACAAAGCTTTTGTCAAGTTTGACAATCTTGATAGACTTATACTTCATTCTGATCAAGGTTGGCAATATCAGCACTTTGGCTATCACCAGCGCCTTGCAAAACATAACATCATACAGAGTATGTCCCGTAAAGGTAACTGTCTGGATAATACCATGGCTGAAAACTTCTTCGGCATCATGAAGTCATAGCGTCTTTATGCTGAAAAGTTCGAATCGCCGGAAGCCTTCATAAAGGCTTTGGAGGAGTATGTCGAATATTATAATAATAAAAGAATAAAATCCCGGTTAAAAGGAAAGAGTCCGGTAAAATACAGAACTCTTTCTATAAGGAGATAATGTTTAACCAGTCCTACTTTTTGGGAGCACTTCAATCCTATTGCAATACATATTTATATTATTGATTCCCAATATCCAACCTATCATCTACACATTTGTCGGATGAAGCAAATTATATTGAATTCAGTTTTATGCAAACTTACCTAAGAATAAGTTATGTTTCACAAACTTGGGTAGGATTTAATTGATTCTATTTAGAAAAAGATTTCGAACTCTTTCCTCTATTCTACGCAGAATTATGTCTTATGTCGACATGATAACTATTCATCGGAACGACCCCACAGTTCTTATCTTGCTTGACATCGGGTCGATTTTCTTCCTTATTTTATAGCAATCACGCGATCTACGAATTCTTTGCTCTGCTCAGTATCGGGTTAGTTCCGAAAATATTCGCCTATTCATCAGAATGACTAATAGTCGTAACTCCTGATTTGACACTACTTCCCGCAGCATTACCAATCCATTTTGAGGGAATGCCTTCATTAGTGCAACAGTCATAAACATTGGCCAACGTTCCCTCAGCCCGATTATTGACTCCGGCAATTCCTCCTGTCAAACCACCAGCCTGTATAAACGCTGTAGATTCATTTACACAAGTATGCACCTCTCCCCCTTTTAAGTTATTGCCCACTATGCCTCCGGCTGCCGCACACGAAACATTCAACGTATTAACAGCCGACACTGACCCGCCGTTTACATTAGTGTGTAATTTTCCACCTTCATTTTCACCTGTAATACCTCCTGCTTTGGCATACTCTGTATTATTGATGATAGTCGACATTACTTCACCATAATTATAAGAACCCGATACCTCGTTACCTGAAGCAGACATATATCCTGCAATACCTCCTGAGATGGCAACACTTGAAGAACTTTCCACCGTCACATTTCCATAATTATAACAAGAAAGTACCTTAGCATATATCGCCGACTGTCCGTTTCCCGAATAAGTCATTGAACCAACCACACCTCCCGCATAAACAGAATCGCCTTTACAAGAAATGTTCTGATTATTCTCAGAACCGGAAATAACAGAAGAGGTAATTCCAGCCAAACCACCAACATAAGTCCTCGAAGGTTTACCTACATTCTGATTATCTCCCGTCACCCTTCCTTCATTCTGGCAACCAGTGATAATTCCGAAATTAGCGCCTACAACACCACCCAAATATAAAATAGATTTAGCTTCCGAGGTTTTAAGCAATGTACAAGATACAGAAGCATAATTACGACATCCCGTTATCGTTCCACGATTGATTCCTACAAGGCTCGATACACCACAAATAGCCACAGGACCTTCATAAAGTATCGTTCCGTCTATAATTATATCCTTAATCGTTCCCGAATTATCTCCAAACAATCCTACTGCCTGACTACCTTCTACCAATAGCGGAGACAGACCGCTAATCGTATGATTCGCTCCATCAAATATGCCTTTGAAGCTTTCTTCTTTCATGCAACCGATAGGAATCCACGGATGATTATCCAAATCAATATTTGTCAGTAAATGAACGGTTTTACCTTCAAAATTTACCCCCCCCCTCACCAATTCGGAAAGCCCGGCAAATTCTTCTGCTGTAGAAATATTAAAGGATATAGCATTCGGCACATACCAATCCGTATTAGCTGAAGTACCATTCCAAATAGAAGCATCCAAACCGCTGCTACCCGACTGTTCCAAATCTGAAAAGCCTCCATCTGTCCAGTCTTCGACAGTACCAACCAGCCCACCAACTGAATAATTATCTTTCGCCAATACAATATTATAAGTATACTTATGTGTAGAAAGCCACTCTTCAGTAGATATAATTTCAAAGACAAAGCTCCGCAAGGATTTCATAGTGACCTTCACCTGCTTTTTAGCACAATTCTGAGGCAACATTATCACTTTGGCTTGCGTACCGGCTTCATTCACTTTAGCAGTAACACTCTTATTCGATGAATCATTAAGCGCCAAGGCTCCTGTCGGCAAAGCAAAAGAAGCTCTAGTCGCTACATCTTCCACCGTTAATTTTAACCCAGCCAGATCCTCCTTACTAAATCCCTCTCCTGCACTGATAGAGAAAATCAATTTACTAAGTTGATGATAAAAATTCAGCGTCAATACGTCATCACTTTTACCGACGTTCTTCAAATTATTGCTATAGAGTAAATCAATAGCAGCCGGTTGTGCCTGATTCGACACATCCACTGTTACACCATAATTTTTTATTGATTTATAGGGATAGTAAGCGATGAAATCCACGTCACCAGTTTGCGGATAAAAGAGCGTATCATTTTTTGTTTGAGGAGTAAAGCCGTTCTTACTTTCAGAATAAGTATATTTTCGATTAGAGGAGTTACTTAGGATAGATTCTTTAGAAAGCACTTCGCCTGTTTGAAACATATAAACCCCGATTTTATCATCCGTCTCCCACGTGTTATCAACCATTCTAGTCAGCACACTTCCCGAGAAAATAACAGGCTTTTTAGCATCTCCATCACTAGTTGCATTATCTTCGTCGTAATACATCGACTTCTGGCAACCAAACACAGTAAACAATGCTACTGCTGTAAGGAGCCCTATTTTTATGTTTTTCATATATAATGTTTTCTTCTTGCAAAATTGCAAGACGTCACGAAGGTAAACATAAATTACATATAGAGCATCATATTATTATAACATTTTTTCAGTACCGTTTAATAATAATTAGCAAGTTACTGATATTCAGAAATAAATAACAAAATATTTTTTATACTGACCGAAATATTTTTCACTGCTCCTATTCGTAGAGATGAACATTTCACCTTATATATTTAGAGTTTACTTACCTGCATCAGTTTTTGCTATTTTGGGGTAATTGTGAGTTTTTACTTTTCTATTGCGTTTATTTCGTCTATTATTTCGCCAAAAATGTCTCATCGCGTATCAAGGTATCTCATTCATGTGCTACCTTGCTCACTAAAATTCTTCCATTTCTGTTGCAGTGCAAAGATGATACGAAGAATGGCACGAAAACGGTTAAAAACAAGAATCTCGTTAATAACCGACAAAAAGAAAAAGCACTCGCAAAGAGCGCTTTAACTATAAAATGTAATATTCATTAATCGTTTGAAAGTTTTCCTCACTTGCCGATACAGCATATTATGCTAATTGATTATCAATAGTTTATAGCTTAAAAGATAGAAGCCTCAAAAATTTACTTGTTTTTTCGCCGAAAATCGAAGATTTAACGTTTTTAACCTTAGTTTGTCTTCAAACGGAGGGAAAAAAGAGGGAAATCGCCCTTTTAGCCCTTGTAATATCCGGTTCGCAAAGATAAAGCATATCGGTGATTATTTCGCTGGTTGTGGCTGCAAAATCGTAGATGGGTTCACGGATATTTTAACTTGTTATTGCAGCCAAAAGAAAAAATTGGCAAGTATAGTTCAACTCTGGCGCAGCCATCTCTTTCTTTCCCTTTTTTTAGCTTTACTTTAATGTGCGTATATACGAATACGAGGATAAAGTAAAGTCGTTTTTTCTTTTGGCAAGCAAAATTCATTCTCTGATATGATGTGTGAATGAGGATTTGTTTGTATCTTTGTAATGAACAATATTTTGGTTGTAGATTTGATTATTATAGTAATATGAATAATATATTAGCGTTTAATATTGCCAGTCCGAGCGAGGTTGCATTGCAGATAGCATCAAGGGTTAAAGCAAGGCGGCTTGAACTGGATTTGACACAAGAGGGGTTGGCTACAAGAGCAGGGGTCAAGTTTGCCACATATCGTAGATTTGAGCAGACAGGAGAAATTTCGCTGAGGGGATTGCTTCAAGTTGGATTTGCCTTGAATGCACTCTCTGAATTTGACGCTCTTTTTGCGCAGAAGCAATATCAGTCATTAGATGATGTATTGAATGAGCAAAGTGTTACTCGTAAAAGAGGGAAGAAAAATGAATAGTATAAAACAAATAGAGGTAATATATGATAATAGACTGGTTGGCAGAGTGGCTTTGACCAAAGAGAGTTTATGTGCGTTTGAATATTCGGCAGAGTGGCTCAATTTTGGTTTTTCCATATCTCCGTTTGAGTTGCCATTGCGCAGAGGGGTATTTATAGCAAAACCTCGTCCGTTTGATGGTGGATTCGGTGTTTTTGATGATTGTTTGCCTGATGGGTGGGGATTGCTAATTCTTGATAGATACTTGCAGCGGAACGGAATTAATCCACGAACATTGTCACTACTTGACCGTCTTGCGTTGGTCGGTTCTACTGGACGCGGTGCATTGGAATTTCGTCCAGACAAGAGTGTTGTATCAAAGCAAGAGTACGCAGATTTTGAAAAATTGGCATTAGAGGCGGAACAGATTCTTGATAGCGACAATTATAACGGAGAGGGAATTGAGGAGTTTCAATATAGAGGTGGTTCTCCGGGTGGTGCTCGTCCCAAAATCTTTACTCGTTATGATGGGAAAGAATGGTTGGTAAAATTCCGAGCAAAGAGAGATTCCAAACAGATTGGTGAGGATGAATACCGTTATTCGCTTCTTGCTAAAGAGTGTGGAATTGAGATGCCGGAAACACGACTTTTTGAGAATAAGTATTTCGGTGTGGAGCGATTTGACCGTATACCGAATGAAAATTACATGTGGTAAGTGTTGCCGGGCTGATAGGTGCTGATTACCGGCTGCCAAGTATCGACTACTTACATATCTTTAAAGTATGTGCAGCATTGACACATAATGTAGCTGAAATGTGGAAAGTGTATCGTCTTATGGTGTTCAATTATCTGAATGACAATAAAGATGACCATGCGAAAAACTTTGCATTTATCTATTGTGATGGCGACTGGCATTTTGCACCGGCATACGACCTGTTGCCAAGCGATGGAATAAACGGATTCCGCACCACTTCAATCAATGATAGTATCGAACCTACAAAGGAGGATTTATTTGCTGTGGCGGTAAAGGCTGGGATGGACAGAAAAAAAACAATTGTTGAGTTTGCAAGAATAGAGAAATATATTCGTGGCAATGATCATATTTGGACATTTTAAGAAGAGTAAATATTGTCTATCGTTTCAATTTGCATAAATTAAATAGATTGGTAAATATAAAATTCCGGATAAATTATGAAATGTTATTTTCGTTCATTTGATGCTGGTATTGGTGATTGTAACATTATTCGTCTTGTAAAGGATGAAGGGGAGCAATATGTGATTATGGTAGATTGTGGTAGCTACACTGAATCCTTGAGAGAATACTTGCAAAACACACTACATAATCATATAGATTTATTGATAGCCACTCACATAGATGGTGATCACATACAGGGAATAGCCACTATGCTAAAAAAACACGAAGGTCTAACCGTCGGGGAAATATGGTATAACTGTTATAGACGGACAGAAGATGCAGAATATGTAGCACTTAATGATCAGCAGAAAACAATCCTAAAACAAATACAAAAGGCATTGCCCGTAGAGTTTGATGCTATCAATTACCGAGAAATCACTGCAATACAAGGAAAAACACTTGCTCAGACTATCCTTTGCAATAATAAACTTGAAAAAGTGTGGAGAACAGAATATATTATGTGTAATACAGAAGACTTTTATATACCCGGAGATTATGGTAAGATTGTTTTTCTTGCACCCAAACAAGATGCACTAAAAGCTATTGAAAATAAATTCAAAGAGGCTTTTGACAAATATTTCATGCAAACATGGAGTGAAAGTATAGAAAATGTTGAAGAATTACAAGAATTGCTGATAAGGTTAGTAGATGCCTATCAGGAACAGTTTGGTGTTAAGCAGATTTCCGCCCAAAATACACCTGTCTATAATGCGGCATTTGTAAGGAAGCAAGCCAAGGAAGAGGGCGCCGATGACTCTGACACCAACTGTTCGTCTATAGCATTTATGCTGGAATGTGGTGAACATAAGATAGCGATGCTTGGTGATGCTTTTGCCGATATTATTGAGGAAACTATTGACAACAAATACAAGGACCAAGCAAAACCTATGGAGTGTGATGCCATTAAAGTGTCACACCATGGAAGTAATGGAAATAGCAGCAAAACTTTGCTTAATCGCATCAATTCACATATATATTTCATACCCGGAGGAAAGGGGGAAAAGTATCCTGCATGGGGAACGTTTGGAAGAATAGCAGAAAAACATAAAGACGATCAAGCAAAACTGATAGTTTTCAGCCGCCAGTGTACAATCACGGAAAAGATGAATGAGTTAAACGAGGAAGTAAAACGCGAATTAGGTGTAAAAACTATCATTACTGAACAAGAGTATGAGTTATTTGAATGGTAAAACAGTAGAAACATTAGTGGTGCCTGTACACTGCGAATCGGAGCAGGGAACGGCCTTTTTTATCAGCGACACACAGTTGCTAACAGCTCGCCATGTGGTGAAAGCCCATTTCCAAAGTGTGGCGGCACCTGCCGCTATTTATATTGATGTGGCTGGACAATCCCTGTTGTGTAAGGGAGAAGAGCTGTCAATTCCGGGAAATGCTATTGATTTGGCATTGCTGACCGTAGTATCAGAAGCAGATTATCATGCAACGGAGTATATGACCTTATTGTGTGACGTGTATGTGAAGAACATGCCCCTTCGTGTATATGGCTATCCACAAGAAATGGCCATGGGGTGTAATCTCGTGGATTTGGAGGTGAGAAACCGACTTGAGATAGAAGGGGGTGTATGGAACAACCGCACCCTGATACGTGATGATAAATTGGCTCTACACAATTTCGATGGTTTGTCTGGTTCACCCGTGGTCAGTATGTCTGGCAGGGTGACAGGTATCATTGTCCTTCAGATAAATGAGACCCTGAGCTACCTATCGGTATCAAAGGCTAAAGAACATCTTGACAATAAAGGCATTTGTTATGATACCGACTGGGCTACAGACGATATTACCACTATGGGTACTGGCCGTAGCTATCAGCTTTGCAAAGATGCCGTGGCTATGGTTCATGGCAGATATATGCCCAAGTTGCATCAAGAGAATAGGGACTTAGAAAAGATACTTGAAAATATTTCGGATAAGCAACAATTAGAAGAAAGTGCCAAGAAGGCAGCGACGTTGTCAGAATGTATCAGTAAACTTCCTGACCATATGAAGGAGATGATTCAAAACAAGCTGAAAATATGGCAAGATCTGGATATTGATATATTGATGGCCGATGGTTGTAGCATTCTGAAACGCTGCTATGATTATATAGAAAGAGAGCGTCCTTTCAGGTCTGGAGGATACAGTGACAAACTGAGGAAACTGAATGAAATTGTCTATGAACTGAAAGAAGAAGATTTTGAACGACTTAATTTTACTGAAACAAAGAACCTTTGTTTGATAGGGAAAGCAGGTTCCGGCAAGACACATAGTTTATGTGAATATGCCCTAAAGAATCAAACCAAGACAAATATATATCTTTTCTTTGGAACGGACTTCAATGCTTACCAGTCTGCTATCAGCTATATTCGAGACGTGGTTTGTCAGGAGATGAGTTTTGTGGATTTCAATCAAGAGTTGAAAAACCGTGGTCGCTATGCTGTGATAGTGATAGATGCTATCAATGAAGGTTTGGGATGTAGCTACTGGAATAATCATCTTGGTGCATTACGCGTGGAACTGGAAAACTATGACCATATTCGGCTCATTATTTCCGTTAGGATACCTTTCGACAAAGAGGTGAATGACCTTTTGGAAAGTAAGAAGTGGCACATACAAATAATAGAGGGATTTGTAAATAAGGCTAAAGCTATTGATGATTACTTTGAAGAGTATGGTATTGATCAACGTTACCGAAACCATCGGATAGAAGCGTTCAAGAACCCACTGTTCCTGAAGATATTCTGTGAGACCTTCCATTCACTAACAGAAGATGAAAGACGCCACGTCAACAAGCAGATGCTGTACAAAAGATATGTGGCCAAAAAGAATGAAAAGGTGACGGATATGGTGGATGAAGACCCGGAACTAAATATTGCAGATAAATATTTGTCAAAGTTGGCTAACTATAGCGTTTTTAATGATCATTTTAACCCTATAACGCGGCACAAGGCTCGCCTATACGGACAACGCATGGCTCCATACAGGCTGTGGGAGAAAGACCTGCTGCATGCGTGCCTGACAGCTAATCTGCTTTTAGACGACCGTTCACACACAGGTGAACCCGCAGTGATGTTTGAATATGAAAACTTGGGTGACTACTACAAGGCAGGTGAGTTGTTGCAGTCGAAGATGGATGTGAAGGGACTATTGCGGTGGATAGATGACGAGAGAAAGTATTTGGAGCGGAATATTACAGTGCCGTCCGAGAAATTCAGGACAGCAGTCAAAGCTCTGTTTGACTGCTGGTATCATAAAGGACTGGAAGTTTATGACGAGAGGCTGATACAGAAAGGAGGTTCGTTGTATGAACTCTATTATGACTTCCTAATGGAGTCGGATATAACCGATCAGCAGCTTATATCAATTCTACTGCGGCTTGACAACGATAAGGTCAACCCCTTGCGTCTTGTACAAAAATTCGATGAGGTGACATTGGATGAGGCTTTACAGATACACGAGAAGTTGAAAACCTACCCAACGGTGGGGTGCAGAGACCTGATATGGACACGCTATGTCAACCGGATGTACGAAATGTATGGTGATAATTATATAGGAGAGGTGCCTCTGGAACAAGATTGTACATTAGAGGTGAGTGATGGCGAGAGGGAATATCTGATATGTATTACATGGATGCTCAGTTCTTCTCACCCCAAGTTCAGAGCGATTATCATCAGGAAGCTTAGAAAGATACTCCAGATACATCAGACGCTAATTTTATGGTTGATAAGATTGTTTGAGAATGTCAATGACCCATATGTGTTAGGTGGACTATATTGTGCTGTCTGCGGCGTAGTGCTACCTTCTCGGGATAAAGAACTGACCGCTGCTATTGCATGTTGCATATTCTATCTCTATTATGAGCGTGAGGAGACAGTGCCACAAGATTTAATCGTTCGCCAATGGACACTGAAAATCATAGAGCGAGCATACTATTTGGATGAAGCATGTGACTATTGGAAACGTATCAGGACACCATTCAAACCACAACCTATAGATGAAAGTACCATTCCTGAATACCATCATATAGCGCAAGATTATTTTGGTCTGCAACAGGGGTCAATTAGGATGTATCACTCTCTATTCGGTTTTGAGGACTTTAACCGTTATATTATTGGGACTAACAACAGACACTCCAGCAATGATTATTTTCTACCAACAGAAGACGGAAAGTACCAAGGTGTTTCTCTTCATGATATTATGGCAAAAATGGCCTATTATATTGTGAAGGTGTTGGGCTGGAATGACAAGTTAGGTTATTTGGACAATGGGAAATACTCACCTGATAGATCGCATAATGACCAAGAAAGAATAGGAAAGAAGTTTCAATGGTTAGCATGGCATAGAATGAATGCTCATCTGATGGATGCCTGTCGTACTTCGAAAGATCAATACTACTACAGCGACAAAGCCGAAGAGAAAGACTTGATACCTAATCCATATCCGTGGAATAGTGCAGAAATATCTCGTTTTGACCCGACGCTTGATGTGGAATATAAGTATAAACCCCAAACAGGATTTACTGGAATAGAAATACAGCTAATTAAAGGTAAAGAAAAAGAAAATTGGATAAATATGGACGAGTACTTGCCGGACTTTAGATATCTGGCAAAACTTCAAGGGGTAGAATACGTTATGCTTATGGGGTATGATACTTCTAAGGAAAAGGAAAAAGAGATATTTTTGTTCAGTAATGCATGTTTCGTGAAACAAGAAGATGCTGAAAAGTTCGCTAATTGGTTGAAAAATAAAAATTTCTATGGGCGATGGATGCCTGAGCGTCGGGGAATGATAGAGTTTCTTTGGAATGATTATCCTTGGGCTGATGTGTATAAATCATCAATCGAACATGAGGTTTGGTCTCGTCCGTATGATTGTCCTTGCAATATACAATTGTCGTATGAAGCACAACTGCAAGAAGATTGGGAAGGAATTGATGAAGAAAATGAATTTTTCAGTACGGCATATATGCCTTGTGTAGAAGTGATGGAACAGATGGGACTTTATTGTTCAGAGATAAGAGGCGTGATAAAGGCTATAGATGGTAGCGTTGCGGCTTTAAATACAGATCACAATAATTATATTCGTGGACTTTTTGTACGAAGAGATATTTTGAATGATTATCTGAAGCGAAATGGTTATGTGATGTTCTACTATGTGCTAGGTGAAAAACTTCTCAGAATAGATGAAATGAAATCTATTATTAAAGAGCTTTCTGCATCATACCTGTATCGGTCTGAAAATGAAGTAACAGTTATACAGCCTATGAGAGTAATAGAAAGAGAATTACCCGAAGTGAATTCAACACGGATAACTGCACTGAAAAAGAAAAATGATGAGGATGGATTGACATCAAATGAAGAGGCTGAACAGGCAATATTAGAGAATGAAATGTCTGATGCAGATTTTTTAGAATTATTTAAGGAAGCATCAGAAGATTATGATGAGGAATAATGTGCTGTTATGTTTGAGATTTAAGAATCTGTATTTATGGAATACTCTTATCTTTATTATTAATACATCATTAAATAAATAAAAACGCTATGTTTGCATATTACATGATGTATTGAATATGACAAAGAATACAATGGGGACTAAATTGCCCCGAAAACTGGAGCAGAAGATGGCGGTCGTGTGGGAACAGATTAAACTGGCTCGCTTACGCAGAAATTTGAGCATGGCTCAGGTGGCTGAACGTGCACCTGTTTTCCGTTTACCGTATCCCGAATAGAGAAAGGCGCACCGACTGTGGCAATCGGTATTTACTTGCATGTTTTGTATACCTTGCAACTTGACGATAATATTCTATGGTTGGCCAAAGAAGATAAATTGGGGAAAGCATTACAGAATTTGAGTTTGAAGACAAGGAAACGAGCTTCAAAAAAGGAATAGAGTACATATTCTTCTATTTGTAAGTTAAAATGTTTTTATGAGAATAAAAACAGGGTTTGAAATTTTGTATTATGCAATAAAATCATTATGTTTGCATTGCATAATAAATAAGACGTATGAAATTCGTTGATAGAATAGATGAAGCAGCTCGTTTGAAGGATGCTCTTGCGAGAGAGAAGTCCTCGTTAGTCGTAATGTACGGTCGCAGACGATTGGGTAAGTCAACGCTTATCAAAAGAGTGTTGTCGGACAATGATATTTATTTCCTTGCCGATCGTTCTGAAGGCCAACATCAGAGAACATTGCTTGCCAAAGTGATAGCACAAGTGTTTCCAGATTTCGATAAATTGACATATCCGGACTGGGAATCTATGTTTCGTGCGGTCAATTATCGAACAGACAAGCGTTTTACTCTATGCTTGGATGAATTTCCATATCTTGTGGAACAATCTCCAGAGCTGCCGTCTGTTTTGCAGAAACTGGTTGACGAGAAACAACTGAAGTATAATCTTGTGCTTTGCGGTTCATCACAAAACATGATGTATGGATTGTTTCTTGATTCGACTGCACCTCTCTATGGCCGTGCTGATGAGATAATGAGGCTTGCGCCGATACGTTTGCCGTATATTCAAGAGGCTTTGAGCCTTGATGCGATGGATGCCATTGAAGAGTACGCCGTATGGGGAGGTGTACCACGTTATTGGGAACTACGGGAAAACAGAAGTTCGCTTGATGATGCATTGTGGCACAATATCCTTTCTGTGAATGGAACGCTTTATGAGGAGCCTATCAAACTGTTTCAAGATGATGTCAAGGATATTGTCAAGACTTCGACAATAATGTCTTATATCGGAACTGGTGCAAATCGTCTCTCTGAGATAGCAGCACGATGTAATGAGCCGGCAACTAATCTGTCACGACCATTAAAGAAACTTATCGATCTTGGATTCTTGGAAAAAGATGTTCCGTTTGGTATTGATGAAAAGAATGCGAAAAAGAGCCTTTATAAGATAGCCGATCCGTTTATGGCATTCTATTACCAGTTTGTTGTTTCGAATCGCTCGTTCATTGAACTTGGTCGTCGCTTGCCCATAGAACAGGCTTTGAACGCCCATTTCTCGGAATATGTGAGTATGCAATGGGAAAAACTGTGCCGGGATGCTGTAACAGGTAATCTTGTAGGTGGAGTAGTTTATGGTAAGGCAAAACGCTGGTGGGGTTCTGTCCTCAATGAGGATAAGAAGCCTGAACAGGTCGAATTTGATGTAATGGCAGAATCGTTTGATAAAAAGTATCTGCTGGTTGGGGAATGTAAATGGACAACTCAGGAGAATGCTAAACAGCTCACAGCTGAACTTCTCCGCAAAGTTAATCTGCTTCCGTTTGCCAAGAACTACACTATCGTTCCAGTGCTGTTTCTTAAGAATACTCCGAAAGATGATGCAGGAAATGCCATGTTGCCTGGGGATATTGTCGGGTTAATGAAATAAAGAAATAACAAATTCATGATTTGCTGATGTTGGATTTTAGAAAACAATTCCAAGAGATTATAGAACAATCTTATATCCCTTTCAATATAGATAAAACTGCGACTTCTGACGTATGGAGTAATATTTATAAGTTAGTACTTCCCAATATACCGGAAAAACTTTTTAGGTATCGTAGAATAGACGATAAGGGCTATACAATTGAATCATTTAAATCTAAAACTATTTCATTATGCCATGCGGGAATGTTTCCAGATAAATATGATTCGTATTTATATATAGATCAAGATAAGATTCACAAAGATCTAAAAAATGCATTGAAAGATGCATTGCGCATAACATTGTCGCATATAACACAGAAATCCCCTGAAATAAGGACGGAAAAAGCAACGAAAATATGTTATTATAGAGAATATAATTCATTGGGAATGAATGTTAATCTCTTTCCTGTGATTTATACAGATTTAAGACCGGACGTTACATTGGATGAGGGCAATATTCATACTTACGAATATTTCAAGCAGATTGGAGATAAAAATTGGTTGAACTTTTTGTCGTCTATGATATCTGTTAATCAATTATATTGGTATCGAGCTTATCTTTATAAGGACAGAAAAGAATACGAGCACGAACATGAATGGAGAATGCTTTATTATAACTTAGAAGATGAGAATGATTATGTTGCAATTCCGGATGTTGGATGCTTGAAAGCAATCTATTATGGTCCAGATATATCACAAAAGGATAAGCAAGAATTGCATCGGATTGCAGTTGAAAAAGGATTAAAAGAGTATGATGTTGATCTTGACGCGGGTAGCCGTAGATATGATTTAAGAGTAACAGTAATTAAATAGGAATATTCTTTGCCACAAAAAGAACTGGTCAACAACCTGAAAGTTGTGTCATCTCAATTATTTATAGTACCTTTGCCTACAAAATAAGGCAAAGGTATTTTTTTGATGCATACAATGGCTAAAGAAAAGATAGACACCGCGTTGGAAGTAAAAGAGGAAACAGTGGAATGCAAAGGCGAAAATTGGGTTTGCCATTCGCAGGCTATAGCCGCGACTATGTCGAACCGAATGGGAGAACTTGGCATGACACAACGAGTGCTGGCTGAGAAAATGAACTGCACCCAGCAGTATGTTTCTAAAGTGTTGAAAGGCCGAGAGAATTTGTCATTGGAAACTTTGTGCAAAATAGAAAATGCATTAGGCATCAAAATATTACAAGCTGGAATAAATAGGTAATAACACTATAACAGGGCAAGGATATGTCAATACAGAGCGAAGCGGCATTGGAAGCCGGATTGATAGCCACACTTCGACAAATGGACTACGAGTATGTCCAAATTGTCGAAGAGGATAATCTTTATGCCAATTTCAAACGTCAGTTGGAGATTCATAACAAGAAACAATTGGCAGAGGTTGGTCGTACTTCATTTACGGATGAAGAGTTTGAGAAGATATTGATTTATCTCGAAGGTGGAACTCGCTTTGAAAAGGCCAAGAAACTTCGTGACCTCTATCCGCTTGATACCACAAACGGACAGAGGATTTGGGTGGAATTTCTCAATCGTACCCAGTGGTGTCAGAACGAGTTTCAGGTCTCAAATCAGATTACTGTTGAAGGACGGAAAAAATGCCGCTATGATGTGACTATACTTATCAATGGTTTGCCATTGGTTCAGATAGAATTAAAGCGCAGGGGAGTAGAACTCAAACAGGCTTACAATCAGATACAACGTTATCATAAGACCTCGTTTCATGGATTGTTTGACTATATTCAGTTGTTTGTTATCTCAAATGGTGTAAATACCCGTTATTTTGCCAATAATCCCAATAGCGGTTATAAGTTTACATTTAATTGGACGGATGCCGCCAATCATCCGTTCAATGAGTTGGATAAGTTTGCCGTATTCTTCTTGGAAAAATGTACGCTTGGCAAAATCATAGGGAAATATATCGTGTTGCATGAGGGCGACAAATGTTTGATGGTACTTCGTCCTTATCAGTTCTATGCCGTAGAGAAGATTCTGGATCGTGTGCAGAACTCCAATGATAACGGCTATATCTGGCATACAACAGGAGCCGGAAAGACATTGACTTCGTTCAAGGCTGCACAACTTGTATCGGAATTGGACGATGTGGATAAGGTTATGTTTGTTGTCGACCGGCACGACCTTGATACTCAAACGCAATCGGAATATGAAGCGTTTGAGCCGGGTGCTGTGGATGGTACTGACAATACAGATGAGCTTGTGAAGCGGCTTCAAAGCAATTCCAAGATTATCATCACTACTATTCAGAAGCTCAATGCCGCAGTCAGCAGGACGTGGTACAGTAGCAAGATTGAAACCATTCGTCATTCACGTATCGTTATGATATTTGACGAGTGCCACCGCAGTCATTTTGGGGATAGTCACAAGAAGATTGTGAAGTTCTTTGACAATGCTCAAATATTCGGTTTTACAGGAACGCCTATCTTTACCGAAAATGCGGTGGATGGACATACCACTAAAGAGATATTCGGAAATTGTCTTCATAAATATCTTATTAAGGATGCCATAGCAGATGAGAATGTGCTTGGTTTCCTCGTAGAGTATTATCATGGTAATGAAGTTGTTGACAATGACAATCAAACTCGTATGGAGGAAATTGCCAAATTTGTCCTAAACAATTTCAACAAATCTACATTTGACGGAGAGTTTGACGCCTTGTTTGCCGTGCAATCCGTGCCGATGCTTATACGCTATTACAAGATATTCAAATCGTTGAATCCGAAAATCCGTATTGGTGCTGTGTTTACTTACGCTGCTAACAATAATCAGGATGATGAACAGACCGGCATGGGTACAGGGCAGTATGCAAAAGAGAGCGTTGGTGAGGCGGATGAACTGCAAGCCATTATGGACGATTATAACAATATGTTCGGCACTGCCTTTACTACAGAAAATTTCCGTGCCTACTATGATGACATCAATCTGCGTATGAAAAAGAAGAAAGCGGATATGAAATCGCTTGACCTTTGTCTTGTCGTGGGTATGTTCCTTACTGGTTTCGACAGTAAAAAACTGAATACGCTCTATGTCGACAAAAACATGGAATATCATGGCTTGTTGCAGGCTTTCAGTCGTACTAACCGAGTTTTGAACGAGAAGAAACGTTTCGGTAAAATTATTTGCTTCCGTGATTTGAAAAACAACGTTGATACATCGATCAAATTATTCAGCAACTCGGACAATCCCGAAGATATAGTACGCCCACCGTTTGAGGATGTAAAAAAGGAATATAAATGCTTGGCAACAGAGTTTCTGAGAAAATATCCGACTCCCGGAAGTATAGATCTTCTTCAAAGTGAAAATGACAAGAAGAATTTTGTGCTTGCATTTCGTGATATTATCCGTAAACATGCGGAAATTCAGATATACGAAGATTATAGCGAGGAGGCGGAAGACCTCGGTATGACTGAACAGCAGTTCAACGACTATAAGAGTAAGTATCTTGATATTACGGTCGGGTTTATAGAACCGCCTGCAACTCCATCAGTCGTAGCGGAAGATCCTGTCCCATATGGAAATAATCAAGGGCTGGAAGATATAGATTTCTGTCTTGAACTTTTGCATAGCGACATTATCAATGTGGCGTATATCCTTGAACTCATTGCGGAACTTGACCCATATAGTGCCGATTACGCAGAACGCCGTCAGAATATCATTGACACGATGATTAAAGATGCCGAGATGCGTAGCAAAGCCAAACTTATCGATGGTTTCATTCAAAAGAATGTGGATGACGATAAGGAGAACTTCATGATGCAGCGAGGCAAGGTCGACGGGACAAGCGATTTGGAAGAACGGTTGAACCGCTATATTGCCGTTGAGAGAGAAAATGCAGTTAATTCATTGGCTGAGGAAGAGGAGATATCGCCATCAGTACTGAATCACTTCCTTAAAGAATATGATTACCTGCAAAAAGAACAGCCGGAAATCATACAAAAGGCATTGAAAGAAAAGCATCTTGGATTGATTAAGACGAGAAAAGCACTGACGAGGATTTTGGACAGATTGCGTAATATCATACATACTTTCAGTTGGGATTAAAAGGAATAGAGATATGGTAAAGATAAACGAACCCGGATATGTGTATATCTTGACTAATCCAAGTTTTCGTGAGGATTGGGTCAAGATTGGTAAAAGTGCGCGTCCTGTCGATATACGTTCCAAGGAACTTGACAATACGGCGGTTCCGTTGCCTTTTGAGATTTATGCAACCATTCAGACGGTCAAATATAACGATGTTGAAAAGCATGTACACAAGACTATTGACCGGTTGACGGATTTGCGTATTCGACAGAATCGAGAGTTTTTTAATGTACCGCCGCAAATAGCTTTGGATATATTCAATGACATAGCCAAGATGATTGATGATGCGGTTGTTACGGTCTATGTAGATAACAAACCAGTTTGCCATAACAAAAAAGAATCATCGCCTATTGTGCAGAAACGAATCGTAAAGCGAGGACGTTTCAAATTCAGTATGGTAGGTATTAAAATAGGGGAATGTGTTACCTTTATTCCTACGAATACGGAAGTTAAAGTGGCAAGCGATGATTCCGTTGAATACGAAGGTCGTATTTATAAATTGTCCCCTTTTGTCGGTACGTTTATGCCGGAAGAAAAACGGAATACATCGGGGGCATATCAAGGGGCAAAATATTTCTCATATAAAGGGAAAATGTTAGATGACCTTAGAAGCATAATGGAGAGCAATATACCATTGCCGGGAAGTGATGTAATACAGAATAATATTGAGTAATAAAGATATGAGCGAAGAACTGCAACAGAAACTCCGTGACCAGCTTTGGGAGGTCGCAAATCGTTTGCGAGGTAATATGTCGGCAAGCGACTTTATGTATTTTACATTAGGTTTCATTTTCTATAAATACTTATCGGAGAAAATAGAGAAGTACGCTAACAATGCCTTGGTGGATGATGAAATAACATTTAAGGGATTGTGGGAGATGGATGATACCGATGCGATCGAGTTACAAGAGGAAGCAAAGAATCAATGCTTGGAAAATATAGGTTACTTCATTGAACCGAAATTCTTATTTTCGTCCGTAATAGAGGCCGTCAAGCGGAAAGAGAACATTTTACCTATGCTTGAACGTTCATTGAAGCGTATCGAAGACAGCACTCTTGGACAGGATAGTGAAGAAGATTTTGGCGGATTGTTTTCTGATATTGATTTAGCCTCGCCGAAACTTGGTAAAACGGCAGATGATAAAAATACACTCGTCAGCAATGTGCTTCTTGCATTGGACGATATAGACTTTGGCATAGAGGCATCACAGGAAATCGACATCTTGGGTGATGCTTACGAATATATGATTTCGCAGTTTGCGGCAGGAGCCGGAAAGAAAGCCGGAGAGTTCTATACACCGCAGGAAGTCAGCCGTATTTTGGCAGAGATTGTTTCCATCGGTCACCAGCGATTGCGCAATGTTTATGACCCGACTTGCGGCAGTGGTTCGTTGCTTCTTCGTGCTGCCAGCATTGGAAAAGCGGTGGATATTTACGGACAGGAAAAGAACCCGACAACCTACAACCTTGCCCGAATGAATATGTTGCTTCATGGTATCAGATTCAGTAACTTCAAGATTGAAAACGGAGATACGCTTGAATGGGATGCCTTTGGCGATACTCAGTTTGATGCGGTGGTCGCAAATCCTCCATTCTCTGCTGAATGGAGTGCTGCCGACAAATTCAATACCGATGACCGTTTCAGCAAGGCAGGACGGCTTGCACCAAAAAAGACAGCAGATTATGCTTTTATCCTGCACATGATCTATCACCTCAATGAAGGTGGTACGATGGCTTGTGTCGCTCCGCATGGCGTTTTGTTCCGTGGTAATGCTGAGGGAGTAATCCGCCGTTTCCTGATAGAAAAGAAAAACTATATAGATGCTATTATCGGTCTACCGGCTAATATTTTCTATGGTACAAGTATTCCGACTTGTATCCTTGTGATGAAGAAATGTCGTAAGGAAGATGATAACATCCTGTTCATTGATGCAAGCAAGGAGTTTGAAAAGGTTAAGACACAAAACAAGCTGCGTAAAGAGCATATCGACAAGATTGTTGACACATATCGCGAGCGAAAAGAAATAGAAAAGTATAGCCATCTTGCCACTTTACAGGAAGTTGCTGATAACGACTATAATCTGAATATCCCTCGTTATGTCGATACCTTTGAAGAGGAAGAGCCTATTGACATTAAAGCTGTAATGGCAGAAATCAAGGAACTGGAAGCCAAACGTGCCGAACTTGATAAGGAGATTGAAGTGTATCTTAAAGAATTGGGACTGGTTGAATAGTAGTGTTATGGCAGAGATAGACAACATACCTGAAATGCGTCCTTCATTCGACAATATCCGTCGTCACGATGAGAACGAAAATGAATATTGGAGTTCTCGTGACCTCTGCGCTGCTATGGGCTATTCGGCTTATTGGAAATTCCAAAAAGTCATAGATAAAGCCATTAAAGTTGCAGGCATAAAAGGGATGAAGATTGACGAGCATTTCAACCAAGCGGTTGATATGGTGAAGATAGGTAGTGGCTCGTTCCGTAAAGTCGGTATCTTCCGCCTGTCACGCATGGCTTGTATGATTATTGCTGAAAATGCTGATGCAAAAAAAGTATTGGTACAACAAGCAAGAGATTACTTCTCTAACACCATATCTACTAATGAATTGGTGTTAAATTCATTTAGTTCCAATCTGTTACTCTATAAAACTGCACAAGGAGAAGTTCGAGTAGAGGTAATATTCAATAGCGAAACATTCTGGATGTCGCAAAAGCGCATGGCGGACTTGTTCGGCGTGGATGTACGAACTATTAACTATCATCTTGGGCAGATTTACGAATCCGGTGAACTTACCAAAGAGGCAACTATCCGAAAAATTGGGATAGTTCAATCGGAGGGAGAACGTGATGTGGAGCGTACTCCGTTGTTCTATAATTTGGATGCCATCATAGCGGTAGGTTATCGTGTCAATAGCTATCAGGCCACTCAGTTCCGTATTTGGGCTACGTCTGTCTTGAAAGAATTTGTCATTAAAGGATACGCTCTTGACGATGAACGACTAAAACAGGGGAAGCACTTTGGCAAAGATTATTTTGATGATTTACTGGAGCGTATTCGTGAGATACGCACATCGGAACGCAGATACTACCAGAAGATAACAGACATTTATGCGGAATGTAGTGCCGACTATGACCCGAAATCGGATTGTACCAAATTGTTCTTCAAAATGGTGCAAAATATGATGCACTTGGCTGTAACTCATCGTACCGCTGCTGAAATAGTGTATGAACGTGCCGATTCTGAAATGCTCCACATGGGATTGACCACTTGGAAGAAAGCTCCTGATGGCAGAGTTCAGAAGTCCGATACGATTGTGGCAAAGAACTATTTGTCAGATAAAGAAGTTTCTGAACTTAACGGCATAACCAATGCATTCCTTGAATTTGCAGAGCTTCGTGCACAACGTCACATCATCACGACGATGGAAGAATGGAAGCAACGTCTTGAACAGTTTCTTGGCATAATGGATTATAAAGCACAAGATACAGCTGGAAAAGTTTCACAAGAAGTAGCACGAGAGAAGGCGTATGGTGAGTATGAGAAATATAAAGTGATTCAAGACCGTTCTTTTGTCTCTGATTTCGACCGGTTTAATAATGGTGACAAATTGTTGCCGTTTGATATTAACCCTGATAAAGAATAATGATTATGGCAAATAATAACGAAAATAAAGTCCTTAATGTTCCAAATCTGAGATTCCCGGAGTTTAGTGGGGAGTGGAGCAGTCAACCGCTCACCGATTTTATGAATTTCAAAAATGGTTTAAATCCTGACGCTAAGCGTTTCGGACGTGGAACGAAGTTCATATCTGTTATGGATATTCTTAATAACCAATATATTTGCTATGATAATATTCGTGCATCTGTAGAACTTCAAGATGGAGATATTGAAACATATGGAGTTGATTATGGCGACATCCTTTTTCAACGCAGTTCAGAAACTTTGGAGGATGTTGGTCGGGCAAATGTTTATTTGGATAGCAAGCCTGCAATATTTGGTGGCTTCGTAATCCGTGGAAAGAGTAAGGGCAACTATAATCCTTTATTCTTTCGCTACCTTTTGGCTTCACCTACTGCACGGAAAAGAATCATTGTGAAAGGAGCAGGAGCACAGCATTTCAATATTGGACAAGATGGATTAAGTAAGGTATCTCTTGATATCCCAAGATTGTCAGAGCAAGAAAAGATTGGAAAACTCTTGCAATGTGTGGATGCTCGCATCGCCACCCAAAACAAAATCATTGAAAAACTGCAATCCTTAATTAGAGGGCTAAGCGACAATATCCATAGAGATATTAAGGGAGAAACAGTATGTTTCTCGGGTGTGGGTGAAGCTTATTCCGGATTAAGCGGAAAAAGTGGTGATGATTTCGGTGACGGTGAGCCATTTATCACCTACATGAATGTGTATCAGAACACTTACATTTCAGAAAAGGATTATGAATTTGTGCAAATAGCTCCCAATGAAAGGCAAAACTGTGTGCAGTACGGTGATGCTTTATTTACACTCTCATCTGAAACTCCGGAAGAAGTTGGTATAGGTGCAGTATATTTGGGCAACACGCAGAAACTTTATTTGAATAGCTTCTGTTTTGGCATTCATTTCTATGATGAACGTGTATTACCTCAATACCTTGCCCACTTCATTTCAAGTTTCTCATTTCGTAAGGCTATATATCCGTTAGCACAAGGGAGTACACGGTTTAATCTCCAAAAGAATGATTTTATGAAGATGAAGTTTGTATTGCCTACGTTAGAAGAACAAGAACGTATAGCTAAAACTCTTGACGCTTTGCATTACTGTATGGCAAATGAAAAGTCATTATTGGAGCAATACATTTTATTGAAGCGGTATCTATTAAGTCAAATGTTTATATAAGCATCTGTCCCAGCAGGTAGCGTTTTTGCCAGTTAAACGATGCAAGAATGCCTTGTTCCAATAAAAGTTTACTCTCCAATTTGTCAAGCACATTTGCGATATGCTTTTGTTCAGCAAGTGGAGGACAATATATTTTCGCTTTACCATAATCTTTGAAGTAGATATGTGGTATAGCCATTCCTGTTTTGTACGCTTGAAAGTTGAACACAGACAGTGCAAAGTACAGATACCGCAAATCATTGTTATCTATGACTGTAAGATAGTTGAGTGTGCCAATCGCCGAAAATTTGCCTTGTGCGTAGGAAACTGTACCAACACCCGAACCATCCTTGATTACCAGTATTGCATCACCGTTCATTTGTGGCACATCCGTATAACCAACCAATCCATTTGCGCCAAATACATTATACAACCCATTAGGCAAAACCTCGCTTTCTTGAAGTGTTGAACTATGACACTCTAAACATTGAGAAATTGCAGTATTAGGGTTTCCTTTAGTCGTTAGTGTAACCGCAAGCCCTCTAATTAAGGATGAAAAATCAATAATCTTACAGAAAATGGAAGTTTCCCATATTCTTTACTCTCCTTGCTGCTCCATCAACTCCTTATAGTGCTGTTCATATTCTTCCTCAGTAAAACTTTCAGCACAACTTTTGGATCGGGTTAAAATTCGTAGATTCTCTTGAAATAATATTTCCTGTCGGCTCATTTGAGAACCAAAATATTTAGGAGAATAAAATCTATCAATTTCTGTTTGCTTTAAATTTGGTATTGATATACATATCTACACTGGAAAATCATAGAAAGGCTGGAGTCGGGAAATCCTCGAACCAAAGATAATATTCTTTGTTTGTATTATAGAAGTTATTATATTTGCGCTGTTTTACAGAAAGGAATGACATTATGGCATAAAATTAGCCCTGACAAAGCAGTAACTCTGTCAGGGCGTCATCCTAAAAAGCAGTTAGTTTAATCGTAAAGAAAACGAACGTTGCGTGTAATATATGCACTTAAGCCTGCACCACTCTTTGCAAGACGTTTCATTTCTTCCACGTTTTCCCTTCCTGCTTTGTTGTAGCTATAAGAATATGGTTTGCCGCCTTTAAACCACACGGTTATACGTGTAGCCTCAATCTCATAGCCAACGACTGGAGAGTTACCTCTCAAATTAGCATAAGGACTCATAAATACCTCCTTTCTGTCTTTAGTGGCAACATGTTTCAGGTTGCCGTTATACACTTGAATAAATCCCATTCCTACTCCCAATAGGTTTGGGATTTATTCGCTAAAATCAAATGTTACATTCCCTGGATTGGCTGATGCAATATTTTTGCAATCATATCCAGATAATCCACCTGCGTTTTTGATGGTTAGCTTTGCCTTTGTTGCTACTCCGTTTTCAGCAATATTCTTTAAATCATACGCTGAAAAATCTTTTGCACTAACGACAATATTTCCACCTGCAGATGCAATGTTCTTTAAATCGTAAGCTGTCATTGTTTTTTTGTAAAATAGAAACAATTATAAAAATCTCGTATCTTCAGGTTACAGGGGAAGAAGTCTATAAAAGCCTGTCTACATATCCTCACGGACTTGTTGGCTTAGTAGATGAGCCAAATTGGATACAAAAGTTTTAAACTTCCGCTACTTATGTTATTACAAATCCTGTGCCAAAATTTAATGAACTATACGACTTCTTTACAATTACGTTATATATTCAGTATCAATCATTAAAATTACTGAATATGAAATTGGATGAAAACATTTTGAAGACTTGTCAAGGGCTTGTTATGAACTGTAATTGTAAGGTTCTTATCCTTGACGTATTAGATGAACATCGTGTATTCCTTGTGAATGATGTACACCTAAAGACACGTGAATGTCGATATAACGAAGTCCGTGATGCACAAGACATCACTACTCTTGTACTGAACATCGGGCATAACTTTGTAAACGGTATGACCGAACAAGCCTTGCTTGAACGTACCCAATCTATCCATAAAGAAGATTTCAAGTTTGGCACCGATAATTACTTGTGGATAACAAAAGTTGATTTAAATAGATAGTAATATTGAGTATTATGCAAAAGGATTTTATTACAGTAACTCCCGATAGTGGGAGTGGAAATAGAACTGTTACTGTTGCTGCTGAAGAAAACACAGGAAATTCAAGAAGTTCTTCTATAGCTATTTCCGGTGGCGGAATGACTCGTACGATTACGGTGAATCAAAAAGAAGCCGATAAAGACTTGGTTGATGGGACATATTGGGGTGAAGCCTATGACTATAATATTCAGTCACGAGCTGAAAGGGTTGAATTTACGGTAAGCAATGGAGTAAAACGGTTTGCGATTGATTTGTCGCAAGACCCATTACCGATTGAGCCAAATAGAGAACCAGATAAACTTCGATGGGTAAGTTTTGATTTGATAAGTGACACTGAATGTACTAATGGATTTTTGGAAACAGAAAATTATCTGGAAATTCAAAATGACGATGGCTTCCCTATTCAGGTAAATAGATATTCTAACAAAGTGGAGATTATTGCTTCCCCGTGGCTTGATGGAGAAAGTTATGAACTGACATTTGAATTTCCCCTTTAATGCCATTTTAGCATAGAATAAACGGCTCTTATTCTTTTCATTTGGATAAAATCAACTATCTTTGCCACAGCCTTTCGAGGCAATGACATTGTTGGTAATTTACAAGGAAAGTGCCTTGATACTCGAAGAATCGCCAATTCAACAAAAGTACAAACAAGGCACAGAGGGCAACCTATATCAAGTGGGCTGCTCATCTGTGTGTTTGTACAAGCGTTTGGCGATGCTTTCGAGTATGCACAGGTGGCAGTCCCACTTTCTATATATAACGTAATTTCTCACTGGCTGTCTGAGAAAGACTCGAAAATTTCGCCATTATGAAAAAGTATTTCGTTCTGTTCACGTTACTGCTGATTGCAGTGGTGTCAAATGCACAAGAATCAATAACCGATTCTTTAGGTTGTTATGAAAGTTCCAGTGTCAAGTTTTGTTCCTATAAGGAAGCCTATCTTAAAAATGATATGGCAGGTGTCGTTAGACTTGATGAATTTGAAGTCAGTTATGACAAATTAGGGAAAGCATATACCGTATATGTCAGATTTGATTCAAGTATAGTAAATGCAGAAGTAAAATATGTGCGTGGCTCCGTTTCAGAGGGGTATCTATATGACGGTGTTGTCAAAAACAGTAGAGACCAAGAAAAAGTTACTGTATTTTGTAAAAACAAATTAAGCCTCTATACTCAAAATCATGGGGTGGCTTCTAAAAGTACCATTAAGGACTATGAAAAAGAGGGTATCAACCTTATTTTCCCTAAAACATATATAATATCCTCTGTCGTTCCTATCAAGAACTAAAGTTGTTTTAAAATTGAATTAAATCCCATTAAATCAGCCGGACTAAGTTCCGGCTTTTTTATTAGTCCGTTTTTAGGGTCTATAAGCAATGGTAATGCCTCTGCGAGTAACTTCTTAAAGCCTCGTTTAGTTTTTGCTTTAGACGACTTATAGAGGTGATTTATGACGGTAAACTTGTAACCTTTGCCGAGCCAATCCCAAGTGAACACATGTTGCTGTGGAATATCCTCAATAGACAGGTCGTTGAAATAAGTGTCAATGATTAGTTGTACACCCTCTGTTCTTATGGCTATTGCTTCATCGAACATTTCAATGTAGGGAACAACTATTGTTCCAAGTTTAAATTCTGTTTGTTCTTTTCTTCTTTTCATCTTAAGCCGCTGATTTTCTGATTTGCTTGTATGTATAACGTGTGTCAGCGCAGCAGAGGAAACAGTTAAATCGGTCTGAATTGCTGATGTCCCTCAGATTATACCTATACACGAACTCATCAACATATTTCTGCAAATACTTTTTGAGCAGAGTTCTGTATGTGCCTTTGACCATACGCTTGAAATGCGTCCAAGCTCCCTCTATTCTATTGGTTGTTATATGTTCATAGCTGTATAATTTCTTACTATGGTCAACGTAGAAACGGGTATAAGTAAAGCCTATTTGATTGTAGGCATCATTCTCATCTGTATATATGATTGCATCGGGGTGTATGTATTCTTTAATGAATGCAGACAGGGTATCGGATTTTGTATCAGGAGTAACTCTGGCATTCATCAAATTTTCACGTTGTATCATCCCAACGACTGGTGCTTTATCTTTGTGGGAGCGTCCTTGTGAATGAGGCACTTTCTTATCCCAATGACGATTGCCGTTTCTTCCGCCAACAAGGGTTTCGTCTATTTCAACTGCTTCTTCTAAGAAGTTCTCATTGGCGAGGCGCATTGCATGACGTATTTTATGCAACATATACCATGCTGTCTTTTGCGTTACTTCTATATCATTTGCGAGTTGGTAGGAAGAAAGACCTATTTTGTGATTGGTAACAAGCCAAATGGCAATAAACCATTTACGCAAACTTATCTTTGTCTTTTCAAACATCGTACCTGTGCGAACGGTAAAGTTCTTGCCTGTATTCTTACAGCGATATTTGCCGCTTTTCAGTTTATAAACTTTAGAGGTCTTGTCAAATGGTGAAACAGGTTTTCCATGCCAATTAATGGCTTCAAGATGTTTAATACAGGCTTCTTCCGTAGGAAATAATTCGTAAAGAGCCATGATTGATTTAGCATTAAGTTTGAATGGGTCTTTCATAAGGCTGTCCTCCAAATTTTAATGATGTTACAATTTACAAAAATTGATTGATTCAACAATGAGTTCACGGAGAAAATCTTGATAGAAATCTGATAACCTCCTGTGCATATAACGATAAAGTGAAAAGCGGAGCAAGTAGGATTTGAGTTAAATGATGTGAATATGATATATAGAAGTCACGTTATATACTTGTCATGCTAATACAATCGAAATCTTTCTGCACAACATTTCAATTACATGACAGCCTACAAAAGCCGATACAAGTATGTTTTCGGCTTTTGTTTTGACGATGACGGAAAGAGTAAACGTTAAATAAATAGAAAAGACTGGTTCGAGGATTTCCCGACTCCAGCCTTTCTGTGATTTTCCAGTGTAGATATGTATATCAATACCTTAAATTTTTATATCCAAGAGAAACGGCCATTTCGGAAAGTAAGTCAAGTCTAAAAGAATTACTACTATCAAAATGGGGTGATTTTTCGTTTAAACTATCTAAATATTCTCTCCACGCATGTCGAACTTTTTTATTTTCTTGAAATACGACATCTATTGTATTTAATGCATCAACCCATTCTTTTGTTATTGGGGCTGATTTTCGATCTGCCATTAGTGTAAGGAAAACTCTTAATTGAGCATCTTTTTTTGCTTTTCTATCTTGGTATTTTATTCCTAATACCCAAACAATAATTGGAATAATAGCAACAGCAATAATTTGACCGATGCCGATAATGATTTGTATATATTCTGTTGTACTCATAACACATAAATTTAATACAAAGATAGTCTTTTAGATTAAAATCCATTTGTGTTATTCGGGAAATTTTATCTTTAATTAGATATTACACAGCCAACTATGCAAAATAGTAGAATATATAGCTTAAGGCTTAGCTCTTCTACACACTTTGAGAATAATATAATGAGCAATATTCTGTTTCTGGTGTGATGGACATAAGGTCATAAACAATGCGATGATTTGAGGAACAAACCGTCTGTTTTCGATAAAATTAAGGATTGTTATTCATAAAGGTCCGCAATT
>CANPVZ010000014.1 GCA_947581855.1 uncultured Phocaeicola sp. | reverse complement strand
ATCCTGCGCTTCAAAAACTGATAGGGGACAAAGTACTGAAAAGGTATTTTACCTGTGGACTCACGACGGACATTCTCTTCCAATAAACGCTCCTCAACATACTTCGGGTCAGGGGAAGTCATGACGAACCACATGTTTTCGTCTTTTTCTTGTGGTTGCAAAAATATCGGCTTGTCTTGCATCAGGATATTATTCATACTCCCCAAATAGTTGAGCTATTTACGGTATTTAATTTATTTACAGTTAATTAGACAATATATATTTTAACGCAATCTTGGAATTATTTCCAAAAATCAGCATTATCAAATCCTCTATTATATCTGTTTCTTTTCATATTTCCCTTTGTTGAAAATCAATCAAAAAGGGAGAAAAATTTTCCACCTCTAATATAGAGGCGGAAAATTTTTAGAAACACCTAATATTCAATGTGATAAAGGGAAACATTCGGATAAATATTTCTTTTATCAGTATTTACCAATATAGCATTGTTCCATTTTTTGGTGAGTTTTTTGTGTGTTTTATCAATAATTTATATCTTTGCAACGAAATATTTCCGCCTCTATATTAGAGGTGGAATTAAAAACGTTATTTAAGAGTTGGTGATTAGCCTCGTTAATTACTGAATTTTCTAAAGATTTCAGATAGATTTGTGTGGTATGTTCAGAGTCGTGTCCCATAGCTTGACAAATAATGGGCAAAGGAACATGCTGGCGGTAAGCAATGGTTGCCCAAGTGTGCCTGCCGACATAAGAAGATAAAGAAATACCCTTTCCTAAAAACTCAGAAAGTTTCTTCAAGTTCATGTTATATATCCGTATTGCTTTATGGTATTGGCGATAAGCCTCACGAGTATCTGTAGAAGTAAGGATGGGAAAAAGATAGGGAGATGAAGTGGCATATTTATCGATAATTTCTTGCATAACCGCTTCTACTTTCACTTCAATAGGCTGGCGGGTTTTCTTGCGTGCATACCGGATAAAACCATTGGAAAGATTGCTCTTTTTTAAATGAGCCAAATCGACAAACGTCATTCCGCAAGCGCAAAAACAAAATAGAAACAAGTCTCTTGTAAACAGAAGACTACGGTAAGTACTTACAAAATTTTTCTGTTCCGGATTCTTTCCGCTCTTAATAAGTTCAACTTTAATATTGAGGCACGACAGCTTACGGATATCTTCCTCCGTAATGGCACGTTTCCGAGTCTTCGCTATGCCGGTATATACATTCACAAAAGGGTTGCCGAAAGCATATCCTTGACCGACAGCTTTGTTGAAGAGCGAATGCAGGCTGCGCATGTAGCAAGAAGAAGTGTTTTTACTAACACCACGACTCCAGAGCCATGCCTGATAATGGGCAAGCATAGATGCCGTCAGTTTCCTGAAAGGGATATCGGCTTTGCCGCGTTCTTGTAAATATCGGAACAAACTATTCCGCACACATCTATAATTCTTTGCTACACCGAAACGATTCATCGCTTCCATGTTTTTAATCTCGGTATTGATAAATTTCAATACCATCTGTTGGATTACTTTTTTTTCCATGATTTTGTTAGTTTTAGGAGGTGAAACATTCCGCAAATAAAGCGAACTTTTCTCCCATCTACAGACATCCTCCGAGCTACAAAAAAAGCCATTTCCATACTCGATAAAGAGTAAAGAAATGGCTTGCATGGTATCAGCCCCCTTGCCGGGCTATATCCAACAGATTAAATTTATACTTCCGGCTAACCTATGTTTCGGTTACCAAATTGTAACCCGCTTGTCCTTCGGCACAAACAACGGGTCATTTTCCGTAATACCAAATGCTTCGTACCAAGCATCGATATGAGGTAAAGCACCGTTTACACGCCAGCGTCCCAAGGAGTGCGGATCACTCTTCGTCAGGTTACGGATTTCCTCATCACGGATATTGCCTGCCCATACCGAAGCATAAGCCAGGAAGAAACGTTGTTCCGGAGTAAATCCGTCCACCACTCCTAACGGAGCGTCCTGAGTTGCATTTTTAAAGGCTTGGTAAGATACCATCAACCCTCCATGATCGGCAAGATTCTCGCCTAATGTCAGCTCGCCGTTTGCTTTCAAGTCGGGCAATACATTAATATTACCAAAGAAATCTACCATTACCTGGGAACGAGTCTTAAAGTCTTCCGCATCCTTTTCAGTCCACCAGTTAGAGAAGTTACCGTCTTTATCGAACTGACGTCCCTGATCGTCAAATCCATGAGTCATTTCATGACCGATTACCACACCGATAGCGCCATAATTGAATGCATCGTCAGCTTGCATATCGAAGAACGGATATTGAAGGATACCTGCGGGGAAACAAATTTCGTTGGTGGTCGGATTGTAATAAGCATTAACGGTTTGAGGAGTCATGTACCACTCATCCTTATCTACCGGTTTGTTATATTTCTCTTCAACCATCAGTTTCCATCCGAACTCACTGGCACGCTTCACATTCTCCCAATACGAATCGTTCTTGATTTCCAAACCGGAATAATCTCTCCATTTATCGGGATAACCTACTTTTACATAAAAAGCATTCAACTTTTCAATAGCTTTAGCTTTCGTTGTGTCGCTCATCCATTCTTGCGCCAGAATGCGTTCCTTTAAAGCTGTCTGCAAGTTTTTCACCAGATTCACCATCCGTTCCTTTGCTTCGGGCGAGAAGAATTTTTTTACATACATTTGTCCTACCGCTTCGCCCAAGATTCCGTTTACAGTACTTACGGCACGTTTCCAACGCGGACTCTGTTCTTGTTTTCCCGACATGGTACGTCCGTAGAAATCGAAATTCTGTTCAACCAAAGCATCGCTTAAACATCCGGCGGCACTGTCAATCAGTTTCCATTCCATATAAGCTTTCTGATCTTCCACGGGAACAGTATTGATGATAGCAATCACCTCTTTAATAGGTTCGGGCTGGTCCACACTCAGTTCCTTCAAACCTGTGAGGCCGAGGGTAGTAAAATAAGTATCCCAATCAATACCGGCATATTCTTTTTTAAATTCATCCACAGTCATCTTGTGATAGTTCGCAGCAGGATTTCTTTGCTCTACCGCACTGTAAGAAGCTTTAGCAATGCGGGTCTCGATGGCAAGAACCGCTTCCATTTTCTTTTGAGCGGCAGCTTCATCAAAGCCTGCTAATTGAAACATCTTCACAATATGAGCTTTATATTTGTCACGGATCTGTTTGGTAGCTTCATCGTCATCAATATAGTATTCTTTTTCTCCCAAACTGATGCCACCCTGTCCGATTTGGAATAAATTTACTTCGCTATCCATCATATCGGCTCCGATATATTCGTTAAAGTAACTGCCAATACCCTTCAATCCCAGTCGGGTCATCAAAGGAAATATCTCGCTCTTATCCTGTATAGCCGCAATCTGCGCCAGTTCTCCCTTAATAGGTTCTATTCCGTCGGCATTCAGTTTTACGCTATCCATTACGATGTTATACAAATCGCCGATCTTTTGCTCGATGCTACCCGGAGCATTCTGCTTTGAGGCAATTTCGGTAATTAACGTCTGCATTTGCTTGCGGTTGTTTTCAGCCAGTTCGTCAAAACTTCCGAAACGCGCATATTCAGCTGTAAGCGGATGATTCTTCACCCAACCGCCACAGGCATACTGATAAAAATCTACGCCGGGTAAAGCCGTCGTATCGAGATTGGCTAAATCAATTCCCGATGTCATAGTCGCCTCCTTTTTCATGTTACATCCCGCCAAAGTTGTCAAGGCTAATGTAACGATTGGTAAATAATGTTTTGTTCTCATTGTTATGTTAATAATTTAGATTAAGAATTCAGTTCTTCGAGTTCCATTGACGCTTTCTCCCACTCTTCTACAGTATCATCCAGTTCTTTTTTCATCCGGATATGCTGTTCGTAAAGGTTCATATCCGAAGCTCCTTCGGGTGTTGCCATCCGTTGCTCCAAATTTCTGATACCGGCTTCCAGGTCTTCTATTTTCTTTTCACATTCGGCCACCAGTTTTTCTATCTTACGTATTTTCCTGGCTTGCTCCTTCTGTGCTTCGTAACTCAACTTTGGGTCGGATTCCTGTAGGGGAGTTGCCGATTTTAACGACTCCTGTGCGGAGGGTTTTACCGGCGTACTCCGTTGTAATTCATTCAACGAATCAATTTTTTTCTTTTGTAAGAAATCGTAAATACCCCCTAAATGTTCTTTTACCTTACCGCCTCCGAACTCATATACTTTTGTCACCAATCCATCCAAGAATTCACGGTCGTGACTGACCACAACCACCGTACCGTCGAAATCGCGTATGGCGTCTTTCAATACATCTTTCGAACGCATATCCAGGTGATTAGTCGGCTCATCGAGAATGAGGAAATTCACCGGTTCGAGCAACAAACGAATCATGGCCAGACGACTGCGTTCACCTCCCGAAAGAACTTTTACCTTCTTATCCGACGCTTCTCCTCCAAACATGAAGGCTCCTAAGATATCTCGTATCTTCAAACGAATATCTCCTTTAGCCACCCGGTCGATAGTATCGAACACCGTCAAGTTCTCATCCAGCATTTGTGCCTGATTCTGGGCAAAGTATCCTATCTGCACATTATGTCCGATGGTGAGTTTTCCTTCAAAAGGAATCTCTCCCATAATACATTTCACCAATGTAGACTTACCTTCGCCATTCTTTCCTACAAAAGCCACTTTCTCTCCGCGATTGATGGTAAGCGTCACCTGTTCGAACACTACATGATCGCCATAAGCTTTCTTTACCTCTTCCGCTATGACGGGATAATTGCCACTCCGAACGGCAGGAGGAAACTTTAGCCTCAACGCTGAATTATCTTCTTCGTCTATTTCGATGGGAACGATACGTTCCAATTGCTTGATACGACTTTGCACTTGCACGGCTTTGGTTGCCTTATAACGAAACCGCTCGATAAACTCCTCCGTATCCTGTATCTGTTTGCGTTGATTCTCATAAGCCCGCAATTGCTGTTCGCGCCGCTCCTTACGAAGCACCACATATTCGTCATAGGGCACTTTATAATCATAAATACGTCCGCAAGAGATTTCGATAGTACGATTGGTCACATTATTGATAAACGCACGGTCGTGACTGACCAGTACCACCGCATTGCAATGACCAGCCAAGAATCCCTCAAGCCATTGAATACTCTCTATATCCAAATGGTTGGTCGGCTCATCAAGCAACAATACGTCGGGGCGCTGTAACAGTAACTTCGCCAACTCGATACGCATGCGCCAACCTCCGCTGAACTCTGAAGTAGGACGGTCGAAATCGCTGCGCCGGAACCCCAGCCCCATCAGCGTCCGCTCAATTTCCGCTTTATAATTACTGCCTCCCATCATGAGGAAACGTTCGTTCTCATGAGAAAATTGCTCAATAAGTTTCTGATAACTTTCCGATTCATAATCCGTCCGTTTTGACAACTCTTGATTCATCTTCTCTATGTTTCCCTGCATCTCGGCGATATGTTCAAAAGCTTTTTCGGCTTCTTCCATCACCGTATGCGTATCGCTAAGAACCATTACCTGAGGTAAATAACCTATCGTTGTATCTTTGGGCACGGACACACGACCTCCAGTGGGAACCTGTAATCCCGCTAATATTTTGAGCATGGTCGATTTCCCCGCCCCATTCTTGCCAACTAAAGCAATGCGGTCTTTTTTATTGATGACATATGTAACGTCCTCAAACAAAGGAGTTGCTCCAAACTCTACCTGTAAACCTTCTACTGAAATCACCTTTTTATAATCTAATCTAATCAATTGTGCAAAAATAAGTAATTTATTCGGTTTGTAAAACTAAAGTTCGTATTCTATCCATTTCATACATTGTACGTTTCTTACAAATTATTCATTCTTTTTCCACAATATCTCCTAATAAGCCCACAGTCCGCCTCGAACCGATCTTAAAAAAGTTATTTATATTTTACTATATGTCCGACATACGGTGTATAAAACCCATCTTATCATTTTTACCTTATCTTATACTTGTCCAAACCAAAAGAAATTCTACTTTTGCAGACGAAAAATAAACACTAAATGCACCAGAGCAATGAAAAAAACATTATTTAATTGGGTGATTGCCCTAACATGTCTGCTAAGCGCAGTTCCCTGTTCAGCACAGTTCAATCTTAAAAAAGCGATTAAAGGCGCCACGAGTGCCGTAAAGGCGGTTACACTCACAGACGAACAAATGACCGAATACGTGAAAGAATATATCGATTGGATGGACAAACACAATCCGGTGTGCGCCGATGACAACGAATATACAATCCGGTTAAACAAATTAACAGAAGGATTAACCGACGCTGAAGGAATTCCTTTGAATTTTAAGGTCTATCATGTTATTGATGTGAATGCCTTTGCCTGTGCCGACGGAAGCGTACGTGTCTTTTCATCCCTGATGGATATCATGAGTGATGAAGAGCTTCTAGGAGTTATAGGACATGAAATAGGGCATGTCGCTCATAGAGACTCGAAAAATGGTTTTCGTACGGCTTTGCTGACGTCGGCTTTAAAAGACGGTATCTCTTCACAAGGAGGAAAAACGGCTGCTCTAACCGACTCACAATTAGGTGAGCTTGGAGAAGCTCTTGTAAATTCGACATATTCCCAAAAACAAGAACGTGCCGCCGACGATTACGGATATGAGTTCTTGAAGAAATGCGGAAAGAATCCTTGGTCAATGGCTTTATCTTTCAAAAAATTGAAACAACTACAAGAGGAGGCCGGAGCAAAGAAAAACAATAAACTGAACCAACTGTTTTCTACCCACCCTGATTTGGATGCACGTATTCAACGCATGGAAGAACGCGCTACAAATGATAATATAGAAAAGCCCGAAGGATATAAATAAGTAACACAAACCAAAAAGAATGATCAAAGAAAAAGGCTGCTTCTGCATAGAACAATGAAGCAGCCTTTTTGTGGTATTCTTCACCCAAAGAAAATAATTTGGCAATTTGTAATATATTGCTTTCCTTTGCCTCTATATAAAAATAACAATGAGCAAATTCATGTCCCTACTCGACCGTATTTTTCTACAGTGCCTAGCTGTAACAGCCCGAATATTTTATAAAATATTCGGTATCAAATAGCCCCGAGCATACGGAAAATCTTGTATAAAGAGGCTAATACATTGTTCATACCGAATATATAAATACGACTAATGATATATAGCTTTCGTTATACTATCAAAAAAATCTTCCAAAAGGACTTGTAACTGACTGACAGAGCATATTATAAAATGGGAGTAATAGGTTCTTATAATCCCTTGATACGAACACTGGAGCTCTTCACACATCCTCATCGGAGAATCGTATATGCCATATACCGGATGTTTTTTCTGCTCTTGATACTTTTCAAAATAAAGTAAAGATTCATTCTCTTTAAAATCATCATAAAAGTTTCTGAATATTCGTTTATGATGCTCCGCAAAATCAGGACTATAGTCCGAGAAATAAGTTAAATAAGGAACTTTATCCGCTATTTCCTCTATATCCTCACATTTCTTGAGCCGTTCGATAGAAAATTCTTCTTTTAATAGATATAACTCAGCATTCGTCACCAATATGGGAAAAATAAAATGAGGTATTGCGTCTTCCAAATGCCAAGACAGATTATTCGATATAGCGGATGATAGCAAATATGGCATAGCGTATTTTAATTGCAAAATACCATGCCGTAAATCTTTATCAAAAACATCACCGGTATGAAAATTTATTTCGGTACCTTTAAGTGAAAAAGCAAATTGATCCTCAAAGGCATAAATAGATTCTTTATTTACTTCTTTAGTTGAAAAACAAGTAATGGAACGTACAGCATCCCCCGATGTCCGTTCGGAGACTTCTGAAACAGCTATTTCCGGCAGAAAGAACCATTTCTTTCCGTCCTCACGATATTTACATTCCACTAGTATTTCTACACAAGCATCTACCTCATTCTCATCGTCTAACGGAATAAAACCAAGCCCCTTCAAATCTACCGAAAATTCTTTATTCTCATTTCCCTCTTTTCTGAAGTAGGAATAATCGTATGAAACGCTAAGTCCTAAATTACTCAAAATCTTTGCCGTCTCATATTCCAAAGGAATACTGGAAGACAGGAACCGACTTTTCCACTTTCTTGAAGATTCGTCCATGTCTATTATAATTTAAAAGCCAATAACCGCTAATAATAACCATTCAGGCTATTTATCACCTATTACATTTGTTTGTAATCCTTAGCCAATCCGCCTTCACCAGTCTCTTTATAGAGTGAGGGTAAATCATGACCGGTTTGCTTCATTACTTCCACTACTTTATCGAAAGATACCCGGTGCGTACCATCTGTATAGGTAGAAAAGATATTAGCATCCAAGGCCCGGGCCGCCGCATAAGCATTCCGTTCGATACAAGGTATCTGCACTAAACCGCAAACAGGATCACAAGTCATACCCAAATGATGTTCCAACCCCATTTCGGCAGCATATTCTATTTGCGCCGGGCTTCCGCCGAACAGCTGATTTGCCGCCGCCGAGGCCATAGCGCATGCTACTCCTACTTCGCCCTGGCATCCTACCTCGGCACCAGAAATAGAAGCATTGGTTTTAACAATGTTACCTACCAGCCCGGCTGTAGCCAACGCACGCAAAATACGAGTATCTGAGAAATTACGGCTCTTTTGAAGATGATATAGTACGGCCGGCACCACTCCGCAAGAGCCACATGTAGGTGCAGTAACTATCTTCCCGCCCGAAGCATTTTCTTCGCTTACAGCCAAAGCGTACGCAAATACCAATCCTCTGGTACGAAGAGAATCTTTATAGCCTGTGGCACGAATATAGTAAGAAGCTGCCTTACGTCTTAAATTCAACGGTCCGGGTAACACTCCTTCTTCTTCCAAACCACGCTCCACAGCCTCGCGCATGGTACACCACACCTCGGCCAGATAATCCCAAATATCTGAATCTTCATTTTCTTTTACGTACTCCCAATAGTTTTTGCCACTGTGTTCACACCAGTAAAGAATACGGCTCATACTCTTCATATGATAAATCTCCGCCGAAGGCTGTTCTTTCTTCCCTTCTTCAACCAAAGCCCCGCCTCCAATACTGTAAACTTTCCACTTGTCTGTCACCTTTCCATGGGCATCCAACGATTTGAACAACATTCCGTTAGGATGAAAAGGTAAGAAAATCTTTGGTTCCCAGATGAGTTTAACGGGAGCCTGAGGAGTAAGTGTATCGAGAATAGCTATATCCGTCATGTGGCCTTTACCTGTAGCCGCCAAACTACCATATAAGGTAACTTCAAAAGAAGCGGCTTCGGGATGACGTTGCAAAAAAATCTCCGCCGCTTTACGGGGGCCCATCGTATGACTGCTCGATGGGCCGATCCCGATGCGGTATATTTCACGGATACTTTGCATTTACTTAAAAGAGTTTTGCCGGATATTCGCCTGCATCAATTAATGACTGAATCTTATCGACAACACCCTGGCGATCGGCGGCATAAGTCACACCGAACCATTTGCTAACCGTATCCAACACTTTCACGGTAGCCGTGCCTTCGGTTATCAGTTTATTCACCATCAAAGGTATAAAATATTCCGCTTTCAAGTTTTCCTGATTTGCCTTAAGGAACTCTATGAAATATTCTTCGGAATAATTAAAGTAATCGGGAGTGAATCCCCACATATTCATAGATACGGGTGTATTGTCATCAATTGCTACCCATTCTGCCTTCTCGTCTTTATAACATACCGGACCGTTTACACGCATAATTTCGGTACGTTCCACAACCGTTGTCAAGCAACCGCTATCATCCGTACTGCATATTCCGCGCGCTACAGTCCCGCTTTCCGACAGAGTATTCCCTACACGGAAACCTACCATGCAATAGGTGTTTTTTGCTCCTTGAGGCAACTCGTTCAAGAATTTCCCCAATACGGCAAAACTGTCGCGTCCGTAAAAATCATCGGCATTGATTACGGCAAACGGTTCTTTAATAACATCCTTACCCATCAACACGGCATGATTGGTTCCCCAAGGTTTCACGCGTCCCTCGGGACAAGTAAAGCCTGCGGGCAGCTTATCCAAAGATTGGAAAACCACCTCCACCGGAATATGATTCTCGTATTTACTAAGTATTTTTTCACGAAAGTCCTTCTCAAAATCTTTACGGATAACAAATACAATCTTGCCGAACCCACCACGAATGGCATCAAATACTGAATAATCCATAATGGTTTCACCGTTAGGGCCCAGTCCGTCCAGTTGCTTTAAACCGCCATAACGGCTTCCCATCCCGGCAGCTAATACAAATAATGTAGGTTTCATATTTTTATTTTATTTAAAAAGTTTTATTACTTCAGATTCTCATATCAGTGGCAAAGGTATACAAAAAATAACAAGACGGAGAAATATAGAATAAAACTTTCCCTCTACTCATCGTATTCCTTATGAAAATAACACTCCACGTGGCGGCAATTAACTTATCATGCAACAGGCGATTTTCGGCAATTATTTTGTCTGATAAATATCCGGAAGGAGACTATTCACGTAATTTTCAATATTCATATAGCCATTAGCTGCTATTTGTACGGCATCCTTAGAATCGTCCGGATTCAAACCGTTCTGTTTCTCCCACTCGTCCGGTATTCCGTCTTTATCGGTATCAACAGGCTTCTGTCCGCTCTTTAAAACCGGCCAGCCTCCCGCTTGCTCCACCTTATCAATAATACCGTTAGGGGTACAAGAGTATTCACCTGTCCGAATCTGCCTGATAATCCGCTTTTCCTGGGTATCTCTATAAGGATAACAACCGGCATATTCCAATACCAGTTTATAGGCATCTTTTGCCGACTGAGTAGTTACCGCCGCCACTTTAAAAGGTTCTTTCTTACGATTCTTTTCCATAGAAGAACCTTCTTCAAAATCCACGCCTCCATTCCAATTATTTGCCGAGATTTCAGGATATCCTTCTATTACATTCCCATCGATATACCACATTCCGGAGAATCCGAGTTTTTCAGCATTATCGATCTTCGCTATACGTCTCTTTACCTCTTCTTTCGTAGCAGGTCCCGGCTTATAATAATTATTCACCAAATTTACAGAAAGAGGTTTCCCGTCACAGGTCCGATGTTCCCAGTTAGAGATCACACAATTACGAAAATCCAGCCAAAGAGTATGGTTTTGATCATTACCGCCTATGCTCGGATTCCGCCCGGCACAATTAGCCAAAATATTATGATGAAATGAACATTTGTAACCGCCGATGGAAGCGGCAAAACCATGAGCACCCTTTTCATGAACGGCTTTATTCAACGCTTCACTCATTACACACCATTGAAAAGTAACATTCCGGGCACGATGCCATGTATTGATACCTTCGTCACACGACCAACTAACAACGCAATGGTCTACCATTACATTTTCAGAATTAGAGACTCCGATGCCGTCAATTTCCGAACCTTTCAATCCGGATCCGGTACCGGGACGCACTCTGATACCCCGTACAATTACATCGTGGGTATTCCGTATCTGCAAAGGAAAGTTTTTAAGGCAGATACCTTCACCGGGAGCCGTTTGCCCCGCAATGGTTATAAACGGAGATTCAATACTCAAACCTGACTTCAACTCAATTGTTCCCGCCACATTAAAGATAATAATTCTGGGATTGGGATTCATGATAGCTTCCCGCAGACTTCCAGGACCGCTATCGTTTAAATTGGTTACTGCCAGGACGATTCCACCTCGTCCGCCTTTTGAATTCATACCCCATCCCTCTGCTCCGGGAAATGCCGGTAACTGCGCCATTGCCATACATGATATTGCCAATAACGTCATTACAAATAATACATTTTTCTTCATAGTAATTAGTATATTAGATAAAAAAACAATTCGCTCCAATCGATAAAGGTAACTTCAACTCTTCATCTATACAACAGAAAGAGATCAGATTATGATGTCATTCCATGTGTTTTCATAAAACAAGCATTTCAAATCCGATATCTGAAAATCTATTTCCATACGATATAACCAAAACTTATCACCCAACAAGACACACTATCGTGTCTTTCACTTTCCATCAGAACGGATAACCAATAGCAAAATGTAAGCCTAATCCATCCTTAAATTTCGGAATATTATAATACCCTTTCCGGGACGTCTTATAAGGAGCATGGATGGCAATACCCAAATCCAAACGAAGGATAATAAATTGCAAATCATACCGCAACCCGACTCCCGTTCCCAACGCAATTTCTTTTCCTAAATTCGACAAAGAGAACTGTGCCCCGGGACGTTGTTCATCTTTATGCAGCAACCAAATGTTTCCGGCATCCAGAAAAGTAGCCCCATACAAATTACCTAATATCGGAAAACGATATTCAACATTGGCCTCCAGTTTAAAATCTCCGGTTTGGTCGAGATATGAATATACTTTATCCGATTCGGGATGATAACTTCCCGGCCCTAAAGAACGAACCGTGAAAGCACGGATACTGTTCGCACCCCCTATATAAAATTGCTCGCTATACGGAGCCGTAGTTGAGTTTCCATACGAGAAAATAGCGCCGGCCATAAAGCGAGTCGCCAAACGGCTCTTCTCTCCCAATCTGAAACTCTTACGTATTTCTGTAGTAAATTTCAAGAACTGGGCAAAGGGATTTCCCAGAAGTTCCTTATCCTTCTTATTAAAAGGTTGACCGAACATCCGATAGATGAGCGAAGTAACATTTCCGGCCGACGTTACCGAACTCTCCCACCATACATAATCGCCTTTGGGTTTTACAGGTGCATCGTCATACGTATATGTATAACTCATTGCCGGAATAAACTGATTTTTCAAACTTGAATACAAAGCCTCATTATTCGCCGTTATCGAGTCGAACTTAGCGGTAGTGCTCTGTAATAAATTGAAGGTGAGTTTAAATGGAGAAAAAGTATGTTTAGATGTCGCAGAAGGCTGATATGCATATGAAGCATTACCGCCAAACGACAACAATTTGAAGAAGCCTGCCCTGTTTAATTGATCGGCATATAGTTTAAATTGCGAACTGGATGGATAACGCGACCACCGATACTTCATAAAAGGAATAACCAAACGCGGATAGTCCAACGATACGGAGGCTCCGAATTCATACGAGTTAATCATGGAACTGCTTCCCTCTACGGACGAACCGGTTTGCCATTCATACGAAGCATCCAGTTCAAACGAAAAAGTTTCCCCACCTCTGAAAGCATTATGCTTGGAAACCCCAAACGAAACTCCGGGTCCCAACTGATCATTACTCTTGGAAGTAAAGTCGAACTCCAGTTGTCCATCCAACGGCTTATCGAAAGTAGCATTAATGCGAACATCCAGCGTATCGCAGATACCCGTTGTATCACGAGGCGTATATTGGAAATCCAACGAACTGAAAATACCCATACGGGTAAGATTCTGTTGTGTATAATACTGATTCTCCTGCGAATAAAGTTCTCCTTTACGGAAACGGAAATTATTGAATAGCACTCTCGGTCGCAAAGGTATCTTTTTCCCGCTATAGTAAATAGACAAGGCTCCCCGCTGCAAAGAGTCCGTAAACGCTCCTCTCTGCTGATTATTCCTCATATATATCGACAAATTACCTATATACCACTGCTTGTTTATATTTGCAGTAAGCCCCCCAACAGGCAATACCTTCAGACTCACTTCTCCCGGTTTTTGTATGGTATCGGCTAAATAGGTAATAAAATCGGGCCTAAAATAATAGTATCCATTATTACGAAACAAATTGGATAAACGTGTCCGCTCATTTTCCAATTGCAACACACTGAAATTTTCTCCATTTCGGAGAAGACGTTTATCATAGGAGGCTTTTATCAAACTATCGGCCTTGTGAGAGAAACGTACATACATTACGGAATCAATATAATAAGGATTCCGCATATCTACCAGATAGCTTACTTTTGCCTTCTTGGGGTTCTTCTCTTTGTCAATAGAATAAGATACCGTTCCATTAAAATAGCCGTAATTATGCAATACATTCGTGGCTATCTTGGAACGAAGCTCCGGATTTACTGTAGAAATATAGACAGGAGTCGCAGCAAAGTGATTAAAAATCCATTTTCCAAACTTGGTTTTACTGTTTACAAAATCATTGTATATCCATAATTTGATAGGAAAAGGAGTACGTATAGAAGAACTGCCCAGTAACGCATTATTGGGAGGATAAGCCAGTGCGGCTTCGACCTCCACCATCGTAGCTTCGCCTGCGTCACTTTTATCCTCATTTTCTACAACCATCTTTTTGATACCCGTATATAACGTCTCGTCTTCCGGCAAATTCTTTGTAGTGGAGCAAGCCGTAAAAAGGATAACACAAACTATATAAATTAAGCACCTGTTATTATAATATCTTCCTTTTGTCATGGTTTTGGAGTTACTTCACGGTTCATAGTTCTATTTTTCTTCTTCTTGAAAATAAAAAGCTCTCCCAATTTAGTCATCTTACGCCGAAGCACAATACCCACTCCGGTCTCCGTTATTTCTCCTTCAAGAATACTTTCATAATCTTTATTATGGAAAAGACGAATATAACGTGTTCCACTGTCATCCAAACGCCACTCCAACGAAACATCATCAATAAATGATTCATCACCATTTGCCTCCGCCACGTCATTTCCCGAAGAAATGCGTCCGCCAATTACTACGCTCAACCGATTATTCCAAAAACGTTTGGCAAAACGGAAAGAATAATCCGTACGGGAAGTTCCGTCCGCAGAAGTTGCATCCTCCATTCCAACGCTTATATCCACCGTTTTTAAAGCACTACCTGCAATGTTGGAAATTTCACTCTGCAAGAAAGAGTTCAGCGCACTGTTTGCATTAAAGCCTCCTGAGCCACCGTCACTGCCGAGATACATACCCGTAGCCAACATAGCAACAGCCAGTTTTCCGCGTTCTTCTTTCGACATAGCTGCCAACTGGTTCTGCACCGTCATATCCTCCGGCGCTTCAAGTGTAAACTCCAACCCCATATTTTCCAGCGTATTCGTAATAGAAATCCCTACATCAAAAGAAACGGTACGTGGAGAATTATTCTCTGTAACGGTAGAACGTATTCTTTCCGTTGCCGAAATATTCATATAAGGATTCATCGGATTACCTGTAAATTCGACAAAACTGCCATTCTTTATATTGAACGTTTTCAATGGAATAACCGGAAGCTCATATTTCATCTCTCCACTTGTAAGTGTATAACGTCCGGATAACAACAAATCGCCCTGCGGAGTATATTGTAAAGACAAGTTACCACCTCCACGCAGTTCAACATAACTCTCATGATCGGCACTTAAGTCGACCCTCATCTCTGCGCCTTGATCAATCTGCACGTTCATCAACAAATCTATTCCTCCCAAGGTATATTTCTTATCTTCCGCTTCTTCCAATTTTGTCGTATCATTAAAGTTGACAAAAGTCACCAAATCGCCCAAACGGTCATCCACGGTCAAAGGAGAATCTTTCAAAACATATGTGACATCCGTTTTACCTTGTACCGTCATATTTCCGCGCACCACTAAATTATCCAACGCACCACGCACCGTAGAGAAAAAGTCTACATACACCTTTCCATAAACAACAGATGTTTTTCTGCGTGGAGCGTTTACCAATTCATAATCGGAAGCCCGCATACGCAAATCCAATCCGATACGGGAAAGAGTAGCAAAATCCACGTCTCCATCAATCGTAAACGGAGTCTTTCCCCGAGTATAGATATTGAACCTATCAAACAATAAGTGACTATTCGTTACCGCAACCGGCCGATTGTCGAAACGAAAACGGACTCCATATATCTCCGAGTTCATAAACACAGAATCCAACATTAATTCGCCATTCACAACGGGCGATGCAGTTGTACCTTTTACTTCCAAACTACCATCCAAATCTCCCTCCAAACTTACCAACCGATCGGGAATGAATCCGTTTACCATATTCAGTGGAAAATGTTCCAACGTCATATTCATATCCAATATCCCTTCTTCCAGATCTTTATAATCGCCCCGAAGTACGAAAATATCATCTCCGTCTTTAGCAAAACGAGTATCTACATAATGAGTCACTTGATCTTTCGGCAAATAGATTGTTGAATTGGAAATATTACCAATCAAACTTTTTTCATAGCTCAAGCTATCAAGGGAAGTTTCGGCTACCAATGACATTTGTTCCCCCGCCTTCTGATAGTGTATTTCCGAATTAAGAATACCGGTAATATCGGGCATATAAGGGATTACCTGAAGCAATTCGCCAATATCTATGCGACAAAGTTCGAATGTCAGGTCCTGAAAGACTTCTTCATTAGGAGTCGAATAAAAACGAACACCGGTTCCTTTATCATTTAACAAATTGACCTTACCCTCAATGTGGCCGTCTTTACGGAAATATATATAATTTCCTTCGTTTAGATTAAATGGCTGATAAGCAATAATAGGATGCTCCGGAAAGAAGTAACACCGCAAACCGTGATCCACCAAATCCACTCCTAAGCCTAAAAGCACACCTGTTTTTTGTTTTTCATCCAGGTATTTCAATTTTAACCGGGCCCCTTTCTCATGAATCTGTCCATCTAAAGTGGCATCAAATACAAATTGTTTATTAGTAGGAGCGTTCTTAACTTCAGCAAAGAATTTAACCCCTGTTGTATCCTGATGAATATCAAAACGTAACGTATCCAAACATAAACTATCCATACGCAAAGCATACAAATAAGATGTACCATTAATACCTTCTATCGGAGAAGTATCCAAGTCCATAAACAACTGATTATACCGGAACCCTTTCAGCATCAGATAATTATTAATGGGATTATCCGTTCCGGAAGATATCTGCGCACATAGTTCCGGCAAGTAAGTTTTCAAAGCATCCAGTTCCAATTGCTTATTTTCGGCTTGTTGAACGAATACGGTAGAAAAGTCAGTAAGGTTCTTTATGATTGTCTCTATATCTTTACGTCCTTCTAGTTTCATTTTGAAATCGCCGGCGTTCACACTCATATATGTAGAATCTTCCGAAGTGGATGCATTAAAATATAGATTCTTGGGAAGATATGTATTCTTCGATGTGATGACCTTTATTTTCTCAAAACCGCCTTTTAGGGCAATCAGTTTCCGCCAATCACTTTTAGCTTCTAAAGCAAACGCCACAGAAGTTTTTAAAGGAGAATCCACCAAACGCATTTCATACAAGTCTGCCTCTTTTATATCCATTAAGAGTTGTCCGCTTACCTCTTCCCTACTTAAATATCCATCTAAACGGGAATTCATCTTTAACAGGGGATTATCACTATCTAATGTAACCTTAGCCTGTCCTTTATGCAAGCCAGCCTGCAATGTAACGCCCGACAAATTTAAATTGCCGTATTGCAAAGTATCTAATACCGCATCAGCCTCCATATAGGTATCCGGAGAATAGAAATCAAATCCGGCACCCTTGGCCGAAAGCTCTGCCGAAAGATAATATATGGAATCTTTCGGCATGAAATCATGCACATGTAAACTGTCAATTTGTATTTTAGCCTCATAGGATTCATCTCTTCCATTGTAAGAGGCTAATAAAGAAATCAATCCGGTCTTTTCTTTCAAGTTTAAATCGGCACTATACTGATCTCCTTTTATTCCTACCTTTCCATCCAAGGCCATACCTTGAGGTATGACATATGAACCAGAATTCGCACTGTCGACAAGAGCCGTAATAAAAGTCAAGTCCTGTGTCTCCGATTTAATCGTTAAAGCTCCAGTACGTCGCACGCTATCCAATACATTTGTAATTTCTCCCTGCATAGAGGCACGGAAAGCCCCTTCAAGCTGCGTCTGTATTCCGGTTATCCGTAAATTATTTATATTACCGTCCATTCCTGCACGCAACATTATCGGAGCGTTGGGATATTCTTTTACAAATAGCTCCGGCATTGTTCCTATAAACGTCATCAAATCATGTTTCCCCAACTCTGCTAAAAAGCGTGCCGTAAATAATCCATCTTTATTAGGTTCTAAAGCATCCCATTCCATATCCGCCTTAAGATCAATAAAAGAATCGGAAGTCTGTATTGAAAATACCGGTATCCGCACTGCTTTTTTATCAGAAGTCACCCTAGCTTTTAAGGATATAAGATGGAGTCCGGAGCGTTCTTTTGCTTCCAGACGGGGAATAGAAAAAGCAATATCCCGCCCCGCATAGTTTACCGAATCCAATTCTATCTCAATACCTTCCAATGCTATATGCGAAGCGTCCCATCCCGGTCGTGCCGCAAGCGTATCCGCATCATAAGTAAAAGTACCGTTTTGTAATACAAACTTACTTGCACGGTAAGCATTTTTCTTCAAGTCAACAAATCCATTGCGTAAATCAGCATCTCCAATAGAAGTAGAAAGAGAAGTCGTATCATTCAACTGTAATGCCAGCGTCACATTTTGCAAAGCAATTTTCTGCAATTCAAATTTCCAATATACAGGTGAAGAAACAGTATCTTTTTCCACCACCGTATCTTTCAGGCAAATATGTAAATTGGCATTTTTCAAACGAGCTTCATTCAAAACCGCCATTTCGGAAGTAAGTTCTATTCCATGAGAAGAAAGATAAAACTCATCAAGCGAACCATTTAATCGCATAGTTGAAATTAAATCGGAAGTATTCACCTTGGCATTTTCCAAACTGATACCATTAATCTCAACTTTTTTTTGCAATAAGGGTAATAACTGCACATCAACTTGTATGCGATCGACCGATAATATAGTATCTTGTTGCGAAATCACTTCCACTCCGTCCACTGCTAAATCTAAAGGAAACGCCAGTTTCACCCGATCGATGTGGATATACATTCCTGTTTGCTGAGAGGCATAAACCGTTACCTTCTTCACAACATAGTTTTGCAAAGGAGGTATATAAAGTAATAAAGCTAATAGGATAAAAAGTACGACAGGGCTTAATAATACAATCCCCACCCACTTAAAAACTTTCCTCATAAATTCTTTAACTTAAAACTAAGGACTATGCAAAGGAAATAAAAAATTATTTAGTACGGCTCTTTCTGAGAGAAATATTTAAAGAACTGAGTACGCTCAAATACCGTTTCATCCTCCATTCCGGTAGCATTCATCCTACCTTTAAACTGTACAATAGATTCATAACCATGCTCTTCCATCCAGGACTCCATAAAATAAAGCATAGATTGAACCTGAGAAGCACCGTGGCGATAAAGCGTACTGCATACTTCGGCGGCCTGTGCCCCGGCTAATATAACTTTAACCAGCGCAGCTCCGTCTCCGACACCTCCCGAGGCTATTAAATTCAGGCTAGGGATGCGTGCGGAAGCCAAACCGATCCAACGGATAACCTCAGAAATATCCGAAGGATTTCCTAACACTTCACCAGTGGTATAGGTCATCGTATTTATTTGTATATCGGGAGAAGCCATTCTATTAAATAGAACGACAGCTGCTACTCCATTTGCGTATAGTTGGTCTATTAAAGGTATGCAATTCGTAAAACGGCTACCCAATTTTACAATAACCGGAATGTCCACTACAGCTTTTACCTTCCGTAAAATATCAATGTGGCGTTGCTCAAACGAGCCATAATCATAGTCAATTTCACTTTGTATAGCCATGATATTCAATTCTATAGCATCGGCTCCGGCTTCTTCTAAGGTATGGGCAAAATCAGTCCATTCAGCATCACTATAACAATTTATACTTGCTATAACAGGAATACTGCACTGCTCTTTTGTTCCTCTTAACAATTCAATATATTCATTCAGGCAATGTCCACGATAATATGTCATAAGATACTCATTTTCCTCTCCATATCCATTACTTTTTTGCATTCGTGCCGACTCCATCATAATTTGCTCTTCAAACAATGACTTCAACACCACCGCTGCCGCACCAGCTTCTTCCCATCTTTTATTCCTTTCTACACTATTGGTCAAACCCGAGCTGCTAACAATCAAAGGATTTTTCAATTTCAATCCTGCAAAAGAAGTTTCTAATTTATTCATATGGTTATTATTTAAGTGTCCAATCTCTTGTTACTTTACGTAAGGTAGGAGGTTTATAAAGATATTAAAAAATTAACATGATTCGGATGTTTATTTCATAAACAATCGCACAGATAAATTAGTTCAATTTCTCAATAAATATTAAAAAGCCTCCTCTTCTTTTACAAAATATCGTACTTTTGTTCACCCAAATCATTTCTAACTACAAAAACAATGAAACATTTTATACACATCTTATCAATTGCCTTGCTTTGCGCCCTGACAGCCTGCAATGGCCAAAATAAAAAGAATATGGAAAACGAAACAATTATTCGCTTCGAAACAAACAAAGGCGACATTAAAGTAAAACTTTACAATGAAACTCCCCAGCATCGTGACAACATGATAAAATTGGTGAAAGAAGGATTTTACAACGGTACCCTATTTCACCGCGTCATCAAGGACTTTATGATTCAAGGAGGAGATCCTGATTCAAAAAAGGCAACGCCCGATAAAATGCTGGGAGAAGGTGATACAGGATATACTATTCCTGCTGAGTTTGTATATCCACACTACTTCCATAAAAAGGGAGCTTTAGCTGCCGCCCGGATGGGTGATGATGTGAATCCCGACAAAAAATCCTCCGGTTGCCAGTTTTATATTGTAACTGGTACTGTTTTCAGCCCGGAAGAATTAAATGAGATGGAAGCCAATTTAAACCGCCGCATTGTAAAAGAGAAATTCGACTCTTTGGCACGTCCGTATATGAAAGAGATCTATAAATTACGTAAATCAAACGATATCGACTCTCTTTCTGTTTTACAAGAGAAATTGGTGGCGGAAGCCGAAGCTGAAGCTGCGAAAAATCCTTTTAAGTTTACAACTGAACAAAAACAGGCTTATACTACCGTTGGAGGTACTCCTCACTTAGACGGCAGTTATACGGTTTTCGGAGAAGTAACCGAAGGACTAGACGTAGTGGAGAAAATTCAGGAAGTGAAAACCAACCGCGCAGACCGTCCGACAGAAGATGTCATCATAAAAAAAGTAACGATAGAAAACTAACGCACTGTGATTAAGGTAAACAAACATATCCTTCCAAACGGATTACGAATTGTACATCATGAAGACCCTACCACTCAAATGGTAGCCGTTAATATATTGTACAACGTCGGCGCACGGGATGAAGACGAGAACCACACGGGATTTGCCCACCTTTTTGAGCACCTAATGTTTGGAGGTTCCACCCATGTTCCCGATTACGACACACCTGTTCAAAATGCAGGCGGAGAAAACAACGCATGGACAAATAATGATTTCACCAATTACTATATTACCCTTCCTTACCAAAATGTGGAGATTGCTTTTTGGTTAGAGTCCGACAGAATGCTTGAACTGGATTTTAATCCTAAGAGTTTGGAGGTTCAGCGTCAGGTCGTAATCGAAGAATTCAAACAAAGACATCTTAACCAGCCTTATGGGGATGTATCTCACCTCATGCGGTCAATGGCTTATACCCGACATCCGTATCAATGGCCTACCATCGGAAAGAATATAAATCATATAGCTCAGGCAACACTAGAAGAAGTGAAAGAATTCTTTTACCGTTTTTATGCCCCCAACAATGCGATTCTTTCCGTAACCGGCCATATTTCTTTTGAAGAGACCTTACGTCTGGCTAATAAATGGTTTACTCCGATTCCTGCACGCGCAGTGCCTAACCGAAATTTACCGAAAGAGCCTGTACAATCCTCTCCTCGCCGATTAGAAGTAGAAAGAGACGTTCCGGTAGATACTCTTTATATGGCATTCCATATGTGTGATCGTAAACATCCCCATTATTATGCTTTCGATATGCTTTCGGATATTCTTTCTAGCGGAAAATCCAGCCGCCTGGAACAAGAGCTCGTACAAAAGCAACGGATATGCACTTCCATTGATGCCTATATTACAGGCAGTATCGATGAAGGTTTGTTTCATATTGTTGCCAAACCGGCTTATGGTTTCTCGCTTGCGAACATAGAAAAAGCGATCTGGAAAGAATTGGAAAAGATAAGAAATGCAACCGTCGCAGAATCAGAAATAGAGAAAGTTAAAAACCGATATGAATCGGAGTTTATTTTCAATAACATTCATTATCTGAATGTAGCCAGTAATCTTGCTTTCTTCGAACTGATAGGAAAAGCAGAAGACATAAACGAAGAAGTTGCCAAATACCGTAACATCAACGCTGCGGATTTGCAGGCAACGGCAATCAAGACTTTCGTGTCCGAAAACTGCTGTACTCTTTTATATAAAGCAAAAAAAAATGTACCAACTGATATCTTACAAAAAACATTATAAAGCACTCATCTATCTTGGAATCCCCATAGTGATAGGCCAAGTGGGTATCATTATTTTAGGATTTGCCGATACGTTAATGATTGGTCACCACAGTGCCAACGAACTGTCGGCCGCAGGATTTGTGAACAATTTATTTAATCTTGCCATCATATTCGGTCTAGGGTTTTCGTATGGTCTGACTCCTATCGTCGGAGCTCTTTACGGCCGAAAAGACCTTCTTCATGCAGGAGGCAGTTTAAAAAACAGCCTTGTCGCCAATTTGTTAATAGGAATTCTTCTATCTATAGTAATGGGAATCCTCTATTTGAATTTAGACAGGCTGGATCAGCCGGAGGAACTGTTACCGTTAATACGCCCTTATTTTCTCATCATATGGTGCTCCATTTTGTTTGTCATGATATTCAATGGTTTCAAGCAATTTGCAGATGGCATCACTGATACTCGTTCGGCTATGTGGATCTTATTGAGCGGAAATGTATTGAACATCATTGGTAACTATATCCTTATATATGGAAAATTAGGTTTTCCCGAACTGGGAATCACGGGAGCCGGCATCTCTACTCTAACCTCACGGATACTGATGGTAACAGCCTTTGCCATCTTGTTTTTTCATTCCAAGCATTACGCTCCCTATAAAGAAGGGTTCCGGAAGATACGGATAAACCTTCCCGACTTCAAACAACTAAATAAACTGGGGTGGCCTGTGGCTTTACAAATGGGTATGGAAACGGCTTCATTCAGTATATGCGCTATCATGCTAGGATGGATCGGCGCTGCGGCATTGGCAGCCCATCAGATTATGTGTACCATCGGAAGTGCTTGTTTTATGATATATTACGGCATGGGAGCAGCCGTTGCAGTAAGAGTCAGCAATTTTAAAGGCCAACAAGATATTCCTAATTTGCAACGTGCAGCCTATGCGGGTTTTCATTTAATCTTGTTAATGGGATTAATAGCTTGCACTTTCATTTTTCTGTTCCGCTACCAGTTAAGCGGATGGTTTACCAATAGTGAGGAAGTTAATAAATTAGTCATAGCCTTAATCCTGCCAATGCTACTTTATCAAGTGGGCGATGGCATGCAGACGAATTTCGCCAACGCTTTACGAGGGATTGCCGATGTAAAACCAATGATGTATTTTGCTTTCATTGCTTATATTGTGATTTCTATACCGGCCAGTTATTTCTTTGGATTTATTTTAAAAGGAGGAGCTGTAGGCATCTGGATGGCTTTTCCATTCGGACTGACCAGTGCAGGAATTATGTTTCTTTTGAGATTCCGTAAACAAACAACTAAGATGTTACTGTCATGTCAAATGCATACAAATCAACACAAATAAAAGTTGTAGTGGGATATACATTGTTAACCCTATTGCTTATATTCGCGGTTAGCTACATCTACAAAGAGATGAAAAAGCTAACAAATTCCGGTAATTACGAAACGGAAGTAAACATTCGCCGAAAAGCTACCAACCAAGTTATTTTACAATTATACCAAGCCGAAATCATCGGACAATCACTAAGCGCCGGACAAATACAGGATTTCCCGCAATACAAAAAAGCAATAAAAGGAGTATCCGAATCCATCTACCATTTAAAAATGCTTCTCTCAGACAGTCTTCAAATAAGTCGGTTGGATACGGTATCCAATCTGTTGATAGAAAAAGAACAGAATATGCGTAACTTATTAAAAGCTATTCAAGATTCCAATGCAGATCAGCTTTATAAAAAGAATATGGAGAAGGTGATTGAAGAACAGGATTCACTACTAAATCAACAACGAGTGCAACGGAAAGTAATCATTCATCAAAACTCATATACTGTAAAGAAAAAACCACGGGGATTCTTCCAGCGGATTGCTGATGTATTTTCCGGTGGGAAACCCGATTCCACCACTGTCATCAATACTCGTCAGGAATTGCTTACCGATACGTTATTGCAAGCTTATAATCCGGCCGATACGGTAGTCACCATCCTTCGTAACATACAAACCAAAGTCAGCGACAGTCAATCCCAGATAGAACAAATACTTCAACGCCGTATCCATACACTTCAATATAACGGTTGGGAACTCAGTAATAAAGTAAACCTTATCCTAAATACATTCGAGCAGGAAGAGCAACAGCATACCCAACTGAAACTTCTGCAAGAGAAACAAATACGCAGGAATTCCGCCATAACAATTGCTTCTATTGCCATATCAGCCGTTATACTTGTCATATTGTTTCTGTTTCTTATCGGAAGGGACATTACTCGCAGCAATCATTACCGAATCGAATTGGAAAAAGCTAAAAGACGAGCCGAAGATTTATTAGTGGCCCGGGAAAAAATGATGCTGACCATTACTCATGACATCAAAGCTCCCGTAGGATCAATTCTAGGCTATATCGATTTACTCTCAAGACTCTTAGTGGATGAACGGCAACGTTTCTACCTGAATAATATGCAAAGCTCGGCTTCGCATTTACTTAACCTTGTAAGTTCCTTACTCGATTTCCATCGGCTCGATTCACATAAAATGGAAATAAATCATCTTCCGTTCAATCCGAAACAACTGTTTGATACCATTTATACAAGCTTCGAACCGTTGGCCACAAAAAAGCAACTGGTTTTGAAATACGAAAGTGACGAAGAATTAAATGATTCTTATCTAGGCGACCCTTTCCGTATTCGTCAAATTGCAGAGAATTTATTGTCTAATGCTTTAAAATTCACTAAAAAGGGAAGCATTACCTTACATACCGAACTAAAAAACAATAGACTATACTTTTCCGTAACGGACACCGGCAGCGGAATATCTACGGAGGAACAAAAGAAACTTTTTCAAGAATTTACCCGGCTTCACAACGCACAGGGGGAAGAAGGATTCGGACTCGGACTTGCCATTACACAGAAACTTGTAAACTTACTTGATGGAGAAATACAACTCGAGAGCGAACCGGGTAAAGGAAGCTGTTTCAAAGTATTCATCCCATTGCCGGTAGCAAGGGAGAAGAGCGTAAATGATTCAGCGGACAAACAATCCGTCTTTATTCCAGGGAAACGGGACATTAATCTTCTTTTAATAGATGATGATCGCATACAGCTTAACTTAACGGCAGATATGCTAAACCGTCCGGGACTGAAAGTTATTTGTTGCGAGCAACCGGAAGAACTCTTCAAACTATTGAAAAGCCAACCTTTTGACATTATCCTAACAGACATACAAATGCCGGCAATGAACGGATTCGATTTGTTAGAAGCCATACGTTCGCTTACCGCATCACAGGCCAAAGATATTCCGGTTGTTGCCCTGACAGCCCGCAGCGATATGAAAGAAAAGCAATTTATCGATAAAGGATTTGCCGGTTGTCTCCATAAACCATTCACTTTAAATGATATCATAACGAAAATAAATCAGATTCTTTCTGCAAATATTCAAATAAAAGCAACCAAAGTTGCTGATAAAGTCGAAAACGGGACCCTAAACATCCAAGCGCTTACAGCTTTTTCAGAAGACGACCCAGAAGCGGCACATGAAATAATACGCACATTTATTACCGAAACGGAGAAAAACAGGGAATCTTTACTTCTACATCTGCAATCCGGAGAAATGAAAGAAATAAAGGCGCTTGCTCATAAAATGCTCCCCTTGTTCACTATGTTAGGAGCCGAGGCATGCAAAGAACCTTTAAGATGGCTTGAATGTTCCACACTTGAAAATGTAACGCACGAAGTAACGGAAAAAGTGAATTTTATTGCCCATGAAATGAAAAATATCATTCAACAGGCAGAAGAGTACCTTTAAATCGTTTTAAGTTAAAAGGTATTAGTACACATTACTTATATGCCCAAAAGGAATTACTTTTGTAAAAAAGAGAGTGCTGATAATGACTAAACATATTCTTATTGTTGAAGATGATGTTACTTTTTCTCTCATGCTGAAAACATGGCTGGGGAAAAAAGGATTCGCGGTAGACACTGCCAGTAGCATAACCCGTGCCAAAAAGCAATTGGAAACAGATACTTATAATTTAGTATTGTCGGACTTACGTTTACCGGATGAAGACGGCATAGCGTTACTTAACTGGATGGATGAAGAAGGATACAATTGCCCTTTGATTATCATGACCGGATATGCCGATATTCAATCTGCCGTACTGGCCATGAAACGCGGAGCAAAAGACTATATAGCCAAACCCATACAACCGGATGAGCTATTAAAAAAAATAAATGAAGCATTACAAGCCCCTACTCCTGTTACCCGACCTATCGATTCTCCTAAAAGGGCCAACTCCTCTCTCCCCACATCAGACCACCCAAACTTCTTGGAAGGTGAGAGTGAAGCTGCACGTCAGCTCTATAATTATGTAGGATTAGTAGCACCCACTCATATGTCTGTTCTTATTAACGGTGCAAGTGGTACCGGAAAAGAGTACGTAGCTCACCGTATCCATCAACTGAGCAAAAGAGCTGATAAACCATTTATAGCCATTGATTGCGGCTCCATTCCTAAAGAATTGGCCGCCTCGGAGTTTTTCGGCCATATAAAAGGTTCTTTTACCGGAGCCTTGACTGATAAGACCGGAGCTTTTGAAGAAGCCAATGGAGGTACGCTCTTTCTGGATGAAATAGGCAACCTTAGTTACGAAGTTCAGATCCAGTTGCTACGAGCTTTGCAAGAACGCAGAATCCGGCCGGTAGGTTCATCCAAAGAAATAGAAGTCGACGTACGGCTTATTAGCGCTACGAATGAAAACCTGGAAAGCGCTATTGAAAAAGGAAATTTCAGGGAAGATCTATTTCACCGAATCAATGAATTTACCTTGCGTATGCCCTCTTTGAAAGAACGGCAAGAAGATATTCTTTTATTTGCCAATTTCTTTTTAGATCAAGCTAATCATGAATTAGGACGCAACTTAATAGGATTCGACACCCAAGCTTCCACTGCCTTGCAAAACTATTCCTGGCCTGGAAATTTACGGCAAATGAAGAATATCATTAAACGGGCTACCCTTCTGGCTCAAAGTAACTACATCACCTATGCCGATATAGCTTCCGAATTAACAGACAACGCTTCTCCTGCCAAATCTTTAAGCCTCCATAATGAAGAAGCAGAGAAGAAAAGGATTTTGGAGGCTTTACGACAAACCAACCAAAACAAAAGTCGGGCAGCCCAATTATTAGGGATTGACCGCAAGACATTATACAATAAATTAAAATTATACGGAATTCAATAAAACCGGAGGAGTGAAGAATATTCCGCTTCCGATTATTTCATGCACGTTACTTATAATCAGGCCATGTGTGGAAATTTTCCACATCGGTCTCCACAAATTCCACATATTTCCACAACTTTCCACAAACGGCACACTTGCTAAGCCCTAATAATATTTATTCATCTTTTTATAAACCGTTCTTTTTTCAATCCTTTGTCATCTATCTTTTTGTCACAATATATAGGGTATATTCCCTGTAAAAAGAAATATTATATATACTATTTGATAGCAAATACGTTTATTTTTATATCACTCTGATTATACTACTAAAAGAACCTGTTCGCATCAAACAAGTTCTTGGCTCTGTTTTTTCTTTTCTCTAAACCGATAAATCAAGTTTGTGGCACACGCATTGTGATATCTTTTACAGATAACAATTAGACAGGTAAAGATATGAAAAAGGTATTAGTAATGATTGCAACAGTAATGAGTTTAGGTAATGGTATAATGGAAGCTGCAACGTCTGCTCTTCCTATCAATGGAACAAATTATGTATATGCTACGGACGGATACTCCAAAATAGAAATTAAAGACATACCCGAGAAAGTGATGCAAGCCGTAGAAAAGGAAAATCCGGGATGTTACTTCTTCGAAGCCTATATCGGGTATCAAGGAGGGCAGACAGTTTACAAAATCGAGCTCATTGACCAGGCAGGAGAATCGTTCTTCATTGTAGTAAATGATAAAGGAGAAAGTATAAAATAAAAAAGAAACTTCAAGACACCATAAAATAATAGTAAAGTTATAAACAATTAAAATTTAATCATTATGAAAAAAGTATTAGCAGTGGCCATCGTAACCATGTGTTTAGGAACCACAGGAGTATTTGCACAAGACGTAAACACAGCAAAAGTCGACACGACAGTAGTAAACAACAGTCAAGCTCCAGCCGACGAATTTGTAAAAATGGATGCACATGATCTTCCACAAGATGTTCAGTTGGCATTAGGCAAGGAATACAGTGGAAATACAATTAAGGAAGCTTACATCGCTACAAAAGGAGAAGAGAAACTTTATAAGGTTGTTTTAGTAAGCAAAGACGGAAAGGACACCACAGTAATCCTTACCGAAAAAGGGGAGATCAAGAAATAATCAAACCTTACTCTTAAAGCAAGGAGCTGTCGTGTATGTGATATATGCGGCAGCTTTTTTATTATGACTTCTACCTTAAACCCCAATATTACATTTAAAAGCTTCAGGTTTCCCGTGGGAAACAAGCATTTTTGGGAATGCATCAATTAGAATTGTTTACGTAGGAATAAACATTTACCCGCCGAACCAACGGTATTATCGACAGCCCCTTTCCTATTAAGAATCTTTCGAGATAAACGACTCCAATATATCCAGTTGAATTACTTATATTTTCTCTAAAGGAAAAACGATTTCTTTGTTATCTCCCTATTAGATCGAATCAATAAAATGAGTGCACTGCACACTAATCTGTAATTAGCTATCTCTTAGGTAGGAATTCCTCTAAATTGTAATTATATCGGCAATGTGACGGTGAAACAACTACCCTTGCCGGGTGCACTGTTGATGCTCAGCGTACCGCCATGCGCCTTCACGAAGTCGCGCGAGATGGAAAGCCCCAGTCCACTACCTTGTATCTTGGTACCCGGCACACGAAAATAGCGTTCGAAAATGCTCTCATGATAGCGGGGGTCGATACCTTTACCGAAATCCTGCACATAAAGGGCTATGTGTCGGCTATCAGGTTGTTTGGCACCGATAATGACCCGGCTACCCTCGTTAGAATAACGAATGGCATTGCTTAGCAGATTGGTCAGTACCCATGCTATTTTCTCGCTGTCCACGAAAAGCCTGCTAATCTTTTGTGAGGGATAGTCTATCTCAATATTAATACCGAATTTCTCCGCCTGTACATGGTTGGCCTTGATAGCATATTCAATCAGTTCAATGGGTCTGGTGATGATGGGATTAAGTAATAGTTTCCCGCTTTCCACCTGTGTGATGTTAAGTAACTCGCCTATAATGGAGAGCAGCCTCTCGCCATTCTCTTTGATGCTGTCGGAAAGTTCCTGCTGCTCATCGTTGAGCTTGCCCACACGCTTGTCCGTCAACAGTTGCGAACTCATGAGGATGGCTGAAACAGGCGTCTTGAGCTCGTGCGAGATCGTGGAAATAAATGTTGTCTTTGCCACATCCATTTTGTGAAACTCGGTAATGTTCTTCAACATTACAACAATACCTTTCCTTTCCGTCTGCACCCCGTTATCGTTGGACAGACGCACAGGAAGGTATTTTACTTGGAAATAACTCTCTTTGTTGTCAGCATATATCTTCAACGGTTCATCCTTCTTCTCCTTGCCGCCGTCACTATCTGCTCCATTTATCAGACGGCGCATCAGGTCGTTGCGCAAAGCGATCTCCTGAGCGGAACGGTTCATAGCATCCGTACGGTCAATGTTAAGAATGGAGAGCGCCTCGTTGTTGATAAACAACAGCGAAAGGTCATTATCAAGACATATAATAGGTTCGTCAATGGAGTTGATAATGGTTTCAAGATACTTTTTGGAAGTCATCAGCGCCGATACCGATGAATTGTGATAGTCGCGCAAACGTTTCGCCATGCGGTTAAAGTTAGCGGAGAGACTTTCCATCTCGGTACTTCCAGTCAGCAAAAGTGACACATCGTAGTTGTGATTGGCAATCTCATTGATGCTCCCCGACAGTTCCTTGAAAGGCTTACTGATGGAGCCGGGCAGCTTAAAGAGCAACCACACACCTATCATAATGCAGACCAGACCAAAGATTGCTATCAAAAGCAATGAGCGGTTCAGCCCGTATTCTGCCGTGGGAGAGTCCGGTTCTGTGGCGGTCAGTATCTGTAAACTGATAGTAGAGAGAGCTACCAAACCCACAATCATACAGACCAGCAATCCTACGGAAAGGGTCAGTTTTTCCTTTATATTCAAATTCATTTTCATGGTCTTATATGTACCGTTATGCAAAAATAATCAAATCAATCTTCATCTCCTTCAATGCTTTCAGAAATTTCTCATAACGTGCCGCCTTGAGCCAAATACGAGGTACGGAGAAAGAAGGCTGTCCCATACAGAGTAACGTGACATGCTCGTTCCTGCAGGTGTCTATAATCGCCTGCTCTATGTTATCGGACTTCAGTTGCCTGATAGTGCCTCCCAATTGTACCGCCAGTTCTAAATGGCTCATCAGATGACGCTGCGTGGCAAGCGGTATGCGGTCGTTGTCTTCTCGGGAAGTCTGGACATAAAGGGCAATAAGCTCCCCATCATAGCGTGCCGCCACCCGCGCCGCTTTGCGGATGATAGTTTGCTGTGTCTGCTCGTTGCTGCTCACACACACCAACAAGCGCACCACCCCTACCGTCTTTTCGCCACGCACGGTAGTAACCTCACTCTCCACCTTCCGGCCTACGCTGTAGGCTACCTCCTTAAGGGCCAGTTCGCGCAATTGCAGAATGTTCTCCGTCTTAAAAAAGTTATCGAGTGCTGTCTTTACCTTATCTTTCCGGTATATCTTTCCAGCCTTTAAGCGGTCTATAAGCTCCTCGGCTGTCAGGTCGATATTCACCACCTCATCGGCCTCCCTAACCATACGGTCGGGTACACGTTCCTGCACCTTGATACCCACGATACCACGCACTTCATCGTTGAGACTCTCGATATGCTGGATGTTGACTGCCGACAGCACGTTGATACCTGCGTCTAGCAGTTCCATAACGTCCTGCCACCGCTTTTCATTGCGGCTTCCCTCAATGTTGGAGTGTGCCAGTTCGTCCACAATCACTATCTCCGGATGCAGCCGCAAAATAGCATCGAGATCCATCTCCTCCACCTCCTTCCCCTTATAGAATATCTTCTGCCTCGGGATTACGGGCAATCCTCTTAATACCTTCTCCGTGTCGAGCCGCCCGTGTGTCTCCACATATCCTATTTGCACGTCGATACCCTGTCGTCTCATCTCACGGGCGTCCTGAAGCATGCGAAAAGTTTTGCCCACACCGGCTATCATGCCGATGTAAAGTTTGAACTTGCCTCGTTGCGACCGTCGAATGAGGTTGAGAAACTGCTGTGCATGGTCTTCTTTTGTTTCCATTTGATATTTTATGTCAAATATATATGATACTGATTTATACTCACTTTTATCCACAGACGGAAAAGAAAGATATAAAGCCCGGAAGATTATTGCTACACCCCTATTTATTTAGTGGCTTCATCAAGCGCGATATTCAGTTTCAGCACGTTGACCGTGGCTGTACCAAAAAGTCCAAGCAACGGCCTTTCCACCGCCTTTTCCACCATTTCCCTAACCTGGTTTTCATTCATACCCCTAGCATTCGCCACACGCTTCACCTGTACAAAAGCGCATTGGGGCGTGATGTCCGGGTCGAGCCCTGATCCGCTGGCTGTTACCATCTCTGCCGGGACCTCTTTGCGTTCCAAATAGGGATGGTGCGCCAGAAAAGTATCAATGCGTGCCTCCACCTCAGCAAGATATTCGGGATTCGTAGGCCCCTTGTTGCTACCACACGAATTGGTAGCATCGTAGCCATCACCGGCACAAGATGGACGTGTCCAAAAATAGCGGTTGGAAGAAAACTGCTGCCCCACCTTGGCGGCACCCACAATCTTACCGTTTAAAGTCACTATTTCCGCATTACCACCATTGGGACCTGCTACTTTGGCGAACAACCATAATATGCCTATGTAACCCACTGACAAAACTACACAGAACACCAAGGTCAACCTTATTGCTTTCAAAAAATTCTTCATCTTATTTACTTATTTAAGTGTGACTATTCAACGAATCTAATGATAATTCATGATTCTTCGTTTTAAAAGAAAACTCCGATTAAAAGGTCTATCAGCTTTATGCCTACGAACGGTGCAATAATGCCGCCCAAACCGTAGATGAACAGGTTGCGACGAAGCAACGCACTGGCTCCGATAGGCTTATACTCCACTCCGCGCAATGCGAGCGGAATCAATATCGGAATGATGATGGCATTGAAAATCACGGCTGACAGGATAGCGCTTTCGGGCGAATGCAGTCCCATGATGTTGAGTGCCGCCAATTCAGGAATAGAAACCATAAACAGGGCGGGAACAATGGCGAAGTACTTCGCCACATCGTTAGCAATAGAAAACGTGGTCAACGTACCCCGCGTCATCAACAATTGTTTACCGATTTCCACAATTTCTATCAGCTTGGTCGGATCATTATCCAGATCCACCATGTTGCCTGCCTCCTTGGCTGCCTGTGTGCCGCTGTTCATCGCCACACCGATGTCGGCCTGCGCCAATGCCGGAGCATCGTTCGTACCATCACCCATCATGGCAACCAGCTTCCCTTCGGCCTGTTCTCTTCGGATGTAATTCATCTTGTCCTCAGGCTTTGCTTCGGCAATGAAATCATCTACACCTGCTTTATCTGCTATATATTTTGCTGTCAGCGGATTATCGCCCGTCACCATAACAGTCTTCACACCCATTTTACGTAACCGCTGAAAACGTTCCTGAATGCCCGGCTTAATAACGTCCTGTAATTCAATCACTCCGACAACTTTCTTGTTGACACATACCACCAAAGGCGTACCACCGTTGGAAGTGATTTTCTCCACTAGGCTCATGATATACTCCGGGAAGAGATTTCCTGCGTCCTCCGACAGCTTACGCATAGTGTCATAGGCTCCTTTCTTTATCTCCGTCCCATCTTTCAGTTTGATGCCGGAAGATTTGGTCTCTGCGGTGAACTTGACCATTTGCGAGCCTTCTGTATGGAGACGATGTATTTTCAGACCGTTTTGACGGGCAAGTTCCACAATCGATTTTCCTTCCGGAGTGTCATCGGAAACGGAAGATAACAGGCAGTACTCAATGAACTTATTCTTGTCTATGCTTTCAACCGGATAAAATGCGGTCGCCTTACGGTTGCCGAAGGTAATAGTCCCCGTCTTGTCGAGCAGCAGAGTATCCAAATCCCCTGCTGTCTCAACGGCTTTGCCCGATTTAGTAATCACATTGGCCCGCAACGCACGATCCATTCCCGCAATGCCTATGGCAGACAAGAGGCCGCCAATAGTGGTGGGAATGAGACATACGAAAAGTGAAATGAACGAAGCTATGGTAATGGCTGTGCACGTATAATCGGCAAATGGTTTCAGCGTGATGCAAACGATGATGAACACCAGTGTGAACACTGCCAGGAGGATAGTCAGGGCTATCTCATTCGGTGTCTTCTGTCGAGACGCTCCTTCCACCAGGGCAATCATCTTGTCGAGGAAACTTTCACCCGGTTGGGTGGTCACCCTCACACAGATACGATCGGAAAGCACCTTGGTACCGCCGGTAACACTGCTCTTATCCCCACCCGCCTCACGGATGACAGGAGCCGACTCACCGGTAATGGCACTTTCATCGATGGAGGCCAAACCCTCCACAATCTCTCCGTCCGCGGGAATAACGTCGCCTGCTTCACAAACAAACTCATCGTCTTTCTTCAGTTGCGAACTGCTAACGGTCTTTATCTTTCCATTCACTAGAAGACGAGCCGGAGTCTCCTCACGAGTCTTACGCAAGCTGTCGGCCTGTGCCTTACCACGCGCTTCAGCGATGGCTTCGGCGAAATTGGCGAACAACAGCGTGAATAGGAGAATGACAAACACCCCTGCATTATACGAAAAGGATCCCTGTTGACTGTTGAACACCGAATAGAGTGTCACCGGAATCATAATGGCTGTACAGACTTCTACGGTAAACATTATCGGATTTTTGACCATCAGGCGGGGGTCAAGCTTCACGAAAGACTGTCTGATGCTCTCTTGGACTTGCTCCTTTTGGAACAAGGATACTGAATTGTTATGTTTCATTTTGAATTATAAGCTTAAATGTTCTGCAATAGTACTGAGGGCGTGAACAGGAAAGAATGCTAAAGCGGCAATGATACATATGACCAAAAAAGTCATCACACCGAATGTCGCAGTGTCGGTCTTCAAGGTTCCCGCACTCTCAGGGATGTATTTCTTTTGCGCCAAGATGCCGGCAATCGCCACCTGTCCAACAATAGGCACGAAACGTCCCAGCATCAGGACTATTCCGCATGAGTAGTTCCAAAACCAGGTATTGTCGCCCAGTCCCTCAAATCCCGATCCATTGTTGGCGGCAGAAGAGGTGTACTCATACAGCATCTCACTCAAACCGTGGTAGCCGGGATTATTCAGCCATCCGCCTTCATTGGCCACAAACTGCGGTACATGAACGAACAGATAGGCGGCAAGTGCTGTCCCCACAAGGATAATAATCGGATGCAACAGAGCTACGATAGAGGCAATCTTCATTTCACGCGCCTCCACCTTATGCCCCAGAAATTCCGGCGTACGACCTACCATCAGTCCGCTGATGAAGACGGCAATGATGATAAAAGTGAAATAGTTCATCCATCCCACGCCAACGCCACCAAACCAAGTGTTAATTTGCATATTCAGCATCTCAATCATGCCCGAAAGAGGCATCATGGAGTCGTGCATGCCGTTGACAGATCCATTAGACGTAACTGTGGTCGCCACACTCCACAAGCCCGTAGCGGCAGAACCGAGGCGCACTTCCTTGCCCTCCATCGAGCCTCCTGCCTGTGCAATACCCATCTCGTCGATACGGGGATTACCGTTCATTTCCTGATACACGTTAACAGCAGTGCAGGTCAGATAAGCGAAGAGCATTACGCCATAGATACTGTAGCCCAGCTTGCGACGACGCAGATAGAATCCGAACGCAAAGACCATCGCCATGGGGATAATCAGTATCGACAAGCATTCCACCATATTGGTGAGATAAGTGGGATTCTCCAACGGATGCGATGAATTGACACCAAAATAACCACCGCCGTTGGTACCCAATTGCTTAATGGCGACAATAGCAGCTGTCGGACCCTGCGAGACCATCTGTTCAGCTCCTTCGAGTGTGGTCACTTTCATCTTCCCGTCGAAACCCATCGGCGTGCCTTGCAGGATGAGGATGAAACCCACAATGAGCGATAACGGCAGAAGGATACGGGTAACGCTGAGTACTAAATAACGGTAGAAGTTACCGATAGTTTTGGTGGTCTTTGCTGCCAGCGCCTTCATAACTCCTGCCATGGCTGCCATACCCGTAGCAGCGGTGATGAACTGAAACAGCATGATAACAAACAGTTGGGTGAAGTAAGTCAACCCGCTCTCGCCGCTGTAGTGCTGCAGATTGCAGTTCACCATAAAACTGATACAAGTATTGAATGCCTGATGGACCGTCTGCCCTGGGTTATTATCAGGATTGAGCGGCAATACGCCCTGCATCACTAACAAAAACATTCCCCACACGAACCAGAATAGGTTGACCACGAGCAATGCCCGCAAAAACGTCTTCCAATCCATTTCTTCATAGGGATTGATACCGCTTAGGCGGTACATCCACCTCTCCACGGGCTTCAGGAAATCGAGACAAGTCTTCTCTCCTTTATAAACCCGAGCAATATATTTTCCCAACGGATAACTCAGTCCTACCATAAGGACTATCTGGAGTATCACTCCTAAAATCTCTGTGTTCATACTTTCTTTCGATTAGAACTTTTCCGGTTTGACGAGTACATACAACAGGTATCCGAACATTACCAAACTGATGATAAACAACGATGTATACATAATCCAGTTCTCCTTTCCTTTTAGATTTTTTCAAACCAGTCGATGCATTTGCCAAAGAGCCAAAAGCAGCTTGCTCCACTACATATACACACCAAAAATCCAATTGAAAATAAATCCATAATACTTTCTATTTGAGTTAAACATTCAATTATCACGAATTAAAATGGCAATATGGATGCCAAACATACATATCATATTCTATCTTCCACACATACAGACAAATAACGATTCGGGATATGAACCGAACATACGAGGAAACCCTTCCAAAATGAAAGGGCGTTATCATTTTGGAAGGGTAGTGGACATAATTGGAGAGGAAGAAGCCAAGACTTCATGCCCTATTTCTCTATTTTTGATGTACAGTGTGATGTAACCTATCTTCAACAAACATATAGTTTCGGCCTTATCGCCTTTGGTATAGTTTAGGATGCGTAATCTATAGTATTTCTTTATAGTGGAAAGGTGAAGTACCATCTTCCTGCTTCATGTATCTTTCCACTTTAAGTATTTTCCCGCTTCACATATCTTCCTGCTGTAAGTATCTTCCCGTTGTAAGTATCTTTCCGCTTCACATATCTTCCTGCTGTAAGTATCTTCCCACTGTAAGTATCTTCCCGCTTTATGTATCTTCCCGCTGTAAGAAGTTGTGCCACCCCTTTGGCACAAGTGTGACAACAGTCATGTCACAAGTGTGACACTAATGATGGCACAAGTGTGCCACAGGCGTGTCACTGTCTGTTTCCTCTTCTTACCGTTATTCGAATGAACTGTGCTTCGGATGTAAACCTGTCCATACTTGCTTATTTGATTGCCAGACTAATAATCAATGCACCCACTCTTAACAAGCAAACCATAATAAAAGGCCCAAGATTCGCATCAGGTATGAGAATCGCACCTCCTGCAAGGGTAACAATCAGAAAACCTATCCGCTTCCAAAATCCGATTATCCTTGCATTACCCGCTTTTTCCGGTGGACGCTACACGGTGTTATAACAGTCTTTCTATTAAACCTTTTGATACTTTTTCTCCCCTTTTATTCATTTATTCCAGAGATTTCTCGTAACTTTACCACACTAATTCAAAAAGAAATAAGATGAATAAAACAGTATTGATAACCGGGGCTTCCAGCGGTATTGGCGCAGGATGCGCACGTAAATTCGCCTCACAAGGAGCACGCCTCATCCTTAACGGACGCAATATAGAAAAATTGGAAAGCATTAAAAAAGAAGTAGAAACAGCCTATAATACCGAAGTCTGCCTGCTTCCCTTCGACGTACGCGACCGCAAAGCTGCTTCCGCTGCACTGGATGCTCTTCCGGAAGAATGGAAAGCGATAGACATACTTATCAATAACGCCGGATTGGTTATCGGTACGGACAAGGAACAAGAGGGCAATTTGGATGAGTGGGACATTGTTATCGATACAAATATCAAGGCTTTACTAGCCATGACGCGGATGGTAGTTCCGGGTATGGTTGAACGTGGACGCGGACATATCATCAATATCGGTTCCATAGCCGGTGACATGGCCTATCCGGGAGGCAGTGTTTATTGCGCAACCAAAGCTGCCGTGAAAGCTTTATCTGACGGACTCCGTATTGATTTGGTAGATACTCCGCTAAGAGTAACCAATATTAAACCGGGATTAGTAGAAACTAATTTTTCGGTTGTCCGGTATCGTGGCGACAAAGCTCAGGCAGAACATGTTTACGAAGGTATTCATCCATTGAATGGAGATGATATTGCCGAAACGGTTTATTTTGCCGCATCCGTACCCGAGTACATGCAAATTGCTGAAATCTTGGTCATGCCTACCTATCAGGCAACCGGAACGATTGTACATCGCAAATAATCTACGATATGGCCGGCATTTATCTTCATATTCCTTTCTGTAAAAAGCGCTGTATCTACTGCGACTTTTATTCCACTACTGAAGAAACGAAAAAAGAAGCTTATGTGGATGCCTTATGCACAGAACTAAAAATACGCCGTGCCTACGTGGAAAATGAAAATATAGAAACCGTCTATTTGGGAGGGGGCACTCCCTCCCAACTGAATGAAAAGGCTTTCAGACAACTATTTGACTGTATAGACCGAGTGTATGGCATGGAATACTGCAAGGAAATCACTCTTGAAGCGAATCCTGATGATTTGAATGAAAAATATGTGCATATGCTGCGCCGCCTTCCGTTCAACCGTATCAGTATCGGTATACAGACTTTTAACGATAAGACGCTTCAGTTTCTTCAACGCCGACATACTGCCCGACAAGCCATAGAAGCGATACGCCGTTGCCAAGAAGCAGGATTTCACAACATAAGCATCGATTTGATTTACGGACTGCCGAATGAGACAACCGAAACATGGCAAACGGATTTGCAACAAGCTATTGACTTGAAAGTGCAGCATATTTCAGCTTACCACCTCATCTACGAAGAGGGAACACCGCTATGGCAACTAAAAGCACAGCAGCAGATTCACGAAATAGATGAAGATAGAAGCCTTTCCTTTTTTACACAACTCATCGAGACACTCTCCGCAGCCGGATACGAACATTATGAAATTTCCAACTTCTGTCTCCCCGGATATTACTCGCAGCACAATTCCAGTTATTGGACAGGAAAAAAATACATAGGATGCGGACCATCCGCACACTCCTATAACGGGAGGTCCCGGCAATGGAACATTGCATCTTTAAATGATTATATCCGAGAAATAGAAACGGGAAAAGTTCCATTCGAAAAAGAAGATTTAAATGTCTATATGCGATACAACGACCGTATTATCACTTCCATCAGAACCATGTGGGGACTTTCCCTTTTGAACCTCCGGAAGGAATTCGGAGAAAAGTTGTATCAATATTGCCTGCAGAATGCTTCTCCGCATATCGAACAGGGTATGATGGAAATAAAAAAAGATACCCTCCGCTTAACGCGACAAGGTATCTTTATTTCAGACGGTATTATGAGCGACTTACTCTGGATAGACGAATGATTATCACCTCGTCAACGAATAAACCACATCCATTATTTTCTTTCCAATTTCGTCCGCAGCCTCCATTGTCGACGCTTCCGAGTATACCCTGATAATAGGTTCCGTATTGCTTTTACGCAAATGCACCCATTTATCCGGAAAATCAATCTTTACCCCATCTATATCATTGATGTCTTCATCCTTATACAATTCTTTCACTTTGGATAAGATCGCATCCACATCTGTAGACGGAGTTAAGTCGATACGGTTCTTTGCTATAAAATAAGGAGGATAAGTAGCACGCAACTCACTGGCTTTTTTTCCCTCATGAGCCAAATGACTTAAGAAAAGCGCGATTCCAACCAATGCATCTCGTCCGTAATGACACTCCGGATAAATAACTCCTCCGTTTCCTTCACCCCCAATCACAGCATGGGTCTCTTTCATTTTGGCAACCACATTCACTTCACCCACTGCCGCCGCATGATATTGCCAACCGTATTGGCGCGTCACATCGCGAAGAGCACGAGTTGAGCTAAGATTGGAAACCGTATTGCCGGGAGTATGCTTCAACACATAATCGGCTACAGTAACCAATGTATATTCTTCACCATACATCTCTCCGTTTTCACAAATCATAGCCAAACGGTCAACATCCGGATCTACTACAAACGCTACATCCCTATGTCCCTCTTTCATTAGGTTCATGATATCACCTAAATTCTTCTCCAAAGGTTCAGGGTTATGTTGAAACATTCCTGTTGGTTCACAATAAAGTTTCTCTACTTGTTCCACCCCTAGTCGTTCCAATAACTCCGGCAGAATAATGCCGCCGACCGAATTCACGCAATCTATGGCCACTTTAAAACGAGCTTTGCGGATAGCCTCCACATCCACCAATTTCAGAGCCAATACACGGTCGATATGTTTTTGGTTATAAGTATGGTCTTCACGATAGGAACCCAAAGATTCCACCTCGGCATATACAAACTCTTCGGTTTCAGCATAACGAAGCACTTCATTGCCTTCGTCAGCATTCAGAAACTCCCCTTTCTCATTCAATAGTTTCAAGGCGTTCCACTGCTTAGGATTGTGACTTGCAGTTAAAATAATGCCTCCGCAAGCCTCTTCCATTGTCACGGCCAATTCGGTAGTCGGCGTAGAAGCCAAACCAATATTCACCACATCAAAGCCCATGCCCATCAATGTCCCGCATACGATGTTTTTAACCATCTCTCCGGAGACCCTGGCATCCCGTCCGACAACAATTTTATTGCTCGTTAAGGTAGTTGTTTTACGTATAAACGAGGCATAAGCCGAAGTAAATTTCACTATATCCAAAGGAGTCAGTCCGTCCCCGGGCTGACCGCCAATAGTTCCTCGGATTCCAGAAATTGATTTAATAAGCGTCATTTTCCTTGATAAGCAATTTCATAATAACAAGGATATACGGTTTGAGCCGCATCCGAATGTCCTGCACTATGCGGAACAATAATCTTCACTCTCCCCCATTCTTTTTGGTTCGGTCCCTTGCCTAATTTAATATAACTTAGTGGAACTAACCAGCCTGTAGGGACAGAACTTCCGTAAGTAGAATACATGTTACCTGAAGTGAAAGAAGCTGTAAAATTTCCACTGTTATTTTTGCACATAAATGTATCCGGCTGACGTTCCAATTTATTCGATACTGAGGTAGTATCACCGCTCTCCACGTATATTTCCCAAAAACGGACATTTATTTCTTTCCATTCTCCATCTTTGAGTTTCTCTCCGTTTCCTATGTTCTCTATTTGCATGTAGATGCCATTATCATTAAAGAGAACGTATTCATTCTTTGAGACATCCGTAGTGGAATCCTGATTGGCAAACTCTGTTTCGGTAATTACATTTATATTGTGCTTTTCAATAAAACTTTGAATTGCTTTCTTCTCTTTCTTTTTTAAATCAGCATAGGTTTCCGAATCATCACAGGATTGAAAACACACCCCTAACACAAAAAGAGAAAGAAACAAATAACTTATTTTTTTCATAATAACCATTCTAAAATTATCGCAAAAGTAATAAATAGCCCTTTATGTAAAGATCAAATTCGAGGACAATTATACTTATATAACTATTTTTTGTTTACTAAAAGATCCTGATATTTGACCAATGCTTTTTTAAACAACTCAACCGCTTCTGGAATGCTTCCATAAAACTCTCCACCCGAAGCATTTAAATGCCCTCCGCCATTAAAAAACTCTGTCGCAACTTGATTACAAGGGAAATCACCAACGGACCGTAATGAAATCTTAATCATACCTTTTTCCTTATCCTCCCGCAAGAATACGGAAAAACGGATATCCTTTATACTTAGTGGAATATTAACGAATCCTTCCGTATCTCCCTTTGTATAATTAAAACGATCTTGTTCCTCTTGGGTCAGAGTTATCAATGCGGATTTAAACTCCGGAAATACTATCATTTTGGAATATAATACAAAACCCATTAAACGCAAACGGTCTTCCGAATACGTATGATAGACTTTACGATATATTTCATCCTTATCAATGCCCTTCGAAAGCAACTCACTGATGATGAAATAAATTTCACGATCATTTGAATTGTAAGTAAATCCTCCCGTGTCGGTCATCATACCGGTATATATGCATTCCGCTCCTTCTTTGGTGATATCTTCAAAATATCCCAAACGGCATATGACACGGAATATCAATTCGGACGTGGAACTAATTTCAGGATGAGATATAGTAATTTTGCAAAATTCTTCCGGAAACGGATGATGATCGATCATTGCTTTTCGAGCCGGCGAAGCTGCCACTGCCGTAGCCATATCCTCTATTCGTTTCAGACAATTAAAGTCCAGACAGAAAATAACGTCAGCTTCAGTTATCAATTTATCCGCAAACTCTTTATATTTATCATAACGCAATATATCTTTCGCCCCTCTCATCCAGCGTAAGAAATCAGGAAAAGCATTCGGAACAATTACATTTACCGTTTTATCCTGCGATTCGAGGAAATGCGCCAGCCCTAACGAAGAACCTATCGCATCGCCATCCGGAGCTACATGAGAAACAATCACCACTTTATCCGCACGCTCAATCCATTTACCCAAATGATCAATCTTGGATTGCGCTATCACTTTTGTCAACATACTCTTTCAATCCTTAAAGTTATAGGACGCAAAAGTACAAATTATTTGCGATTCTACACTTCAACCAGCAAATAACCTTGTTCAGAAAGCGAAAAAACTTCAATCTTTAACTCTTCGCACTCTTTTAATAAACGTTTCTGTTGATAGAGACTTAATGAAGTATCAAGCACTATTTTGCGTATAAAGAACACATTCTGCAACTCGGCTATATACCCCGTGAATCCTCTCTGGATAACCAAATAATCTATAGGAAAAAGCATGTCGGCACCCCGGTTATGCCAACCGTTATCTTTTACTACAGCGATAGTTTTCCCATGAAAACGTTTCACATCGGACTTCTCTTGCATAGGAAACAATTCAAACGGATCTTTACCTGCATAAGTGCACTGCACGGAAACGCCCTGCATGGAATGGTAAAAAAGCATCCGCGAAGTTTCTACGAAAAAAAGAGAGAAAAAAGGAACCGCCACCATGTATACGACACATGCTAACGCACCCACTAAGTAACGGGCATTTTTACGCAAACTATAACTTACAAGAAAAACAACAACCAAATAAAAACAAATTATTCCCCAACAACTGACTTCTACTTCATCAATAACCGACAACGGCATCCGTTCAATCCAGGTCAATCCGCTATGCATCATTTTAATCAATTCATTCAAAATAAAAGCCACTCCTTTTTGTAATGGCAGACAAAAACCACATAATAACATCAGTATCGCCCCAGCTACAAGACAAAAAGTTAAAGGTATAACCAACAAATTAGTCAACAGAAAATAAACGGGAAAACGGGAAAAATAATAAATAATGAGAGGTGCGACTCCTATTTGCACAACCAACGAAACTGCAACAATTCCCCAAATATAACGAAGGATCTTCCAAGTAGGCTTCCACCAATGAAAAACAAAAGGATGAAATACTATAATAGAAGCTACGGCTGCATAAGAAAGTTGGAAACCAACATCGAACAAATAAAAAGGCTGATACCATAACATCAGGAAAGCGGATAAGGCCAAAGTATTTAAAGATATACTTTTACGATTGAGGCATTGCCCTACGGCAAACAAAGAGAACATGCAAGCCGATCGGACTACGGAAGCCGATAAACCGACCATAAAAGAGAATGCCCATAAAACGCCCACCGTACAACACATCCGAATCCAAAGAGTGGATCTTCCTATAGAAAGAAAAGAAAACAGAAAAGCGCATATTCCATAAACAATACCTAAATGCAAACCGGATAGAGCCAACACATGACTGGCTCCCGCTACAGAAAAGGTTTCTTTTAAATCGTTTCTCAATTCACTTTTATCGCCCAACGTTAATGCCGACAATACTGCCAGTTCATCTCCTTGAAAACCTAACAAACGATAGCGTTCCAATAATCGATCTCGTATATCCAGCGCCTTCTGCTTTAACGATTGTGTACTTATTTCCTTTTCACCCGGTTTCCAATATTCGTTTCCGACATAAGCCGTTCCCGTTACACCTTGTCTTTGCAAATAGCGGGCATAGTTGAATTGTCCCGGTATTTCCAGATTAGCAGGAGAAACAATACGAGCATAAAAATGAATGAGGCGACCTCTTCTCAGGTCTTCCGGAAAAGAATCTTTTGCCACATATAATAGTACTTTATGTTGCTGTACTTCTAATGGCAACAAGAAACTATGGACTTTTTCCTGAGGATGATCCTGCAACACGCCTGTATAAAGCATTTTTTCTTCCTCCCAATCGACCCTTCCTTTTTGCTTTTGGAAAAAAAGGAGTTGGTTCCCTAAAAAGAAAAGAAATAGATAAAGGGTTAATCCAAACCAAAGTTTATGCTTATAGAAAAGACATAGGAACAGTGCACTTATACCTACAGCGATCAAGCCATAAGCATATACACTCTCCGGACACGTATCTCCACATAAGATACCTGCCATAAAGGGAATAACCAATCGGATGAAAGGGTATTTTTCCAGTTGTTCAGTCCAATGAACCAACCGGACTAAAGACTTTTAAGAGAGTGAATCATACCAATCGGATCGGGAGCCTTGAATACCGCATTTCCGGCAACCAGTACATCAGCTCCGGCTTCTACCAAACGCTTTCCTGTATCTATGTTTACACCACCGTCAACTTCTATCAAAGCTTTCGAACCGCTTCGAGCTATCAGTTCACGCAAATAATGAACTTTGTCTAAGGTATGTTCTATGAACTGCTGTCCTCCAAAACCAGGATTAACACTCATCAGCAATACCATATCCACATCCCCTATTATATCGGTTAACATGGCTACAGGAGTAGCAGGATTCAAAGTTACGCCGGCCTTCATACCTGCTTCTTTGATTTGCTGTATCGTACGGTGTAGATGAACACAAGCTTCATAATGCACATTCATCATCATAGTTCCCAGATCCTTTACTTCTTTGATAAACTTTACGGGATCAACAATCATTAAATGTACATCCAACGGTTTCTTACATAATTCCGCTACATATTTCAGTACAGGAAAACCAAATGATATATTCGGAACAAAAACACCGTCCATTACATCTAAATGTAACCAATCGGCCTCACTCCGGTTTATCATCTCTATATCTGTTCGCAGATCGGCAAAATTGGCCGACAGCAAAGAAGGCGCTATTATAGGTTTCATACCACTTATGTTTTAGGTTTCGCAAGCTCTTTTTCTTTATTCAGTAATAAAAGAAGCACTTCGTTAGACATTAAAGCATCAATAAAATACAAGCGACTATTCCTTATTTCCAAATGGATTTAACACCAATAGATCCATTTACTCCTACCATTACCGTGTAAGCGAAACTTGCATTTCATTTATAATGAGCAAAGATAGCTATTTAGTATGAAAGACGAATACCTAATTGTAAATTAAAATTAAATGGATGTTCTTTTCGTATGGTTTGCACTTCACTGCCATCATCAAAATAATAGCTAACACCCGGTTCCACATAAATACCAATTTGCTTAGACAACTTAAACTGAGCTCCAACAGCCGAAGAAACAGACCATTGCAAAGGCTCTATCTTCACATCTTCGCTACTCGACATGTTTTCTTCATCCTCTGTCGTATATACGGTTTTTGCTTTACCCGATACACACTTCTCTACTGCTCCTCCTCCCGATACATAAAATGAGAAACGATTATTTTCCCATAAATTATAACTTATCTTCAATGGGATACCCACATAATGAAGTTGTTGTTCGGTTTTATAATAATAGCGGTCTCCTCCGGCCCGTATCTCCGATGAAAGAAGAGTATACGTCAGACCCGTCTCACAAGCCCATTTCTCATCAAGATACAATCGGAACGAGACGCCTACTGCTATCGGCATCCGATGTTTTATATCCGAAACAACCGCATTACTGATATTATTCGATAAAATTTGATTCAATACATAGACTTCACTATTACCGTTCACCGGACTCATAATATGATTATAATCCCCTTCCATATCATCCGATGGATATTGACTGAAAGAAGGGTCACTCATCATAAGACTATTCTGAGATCTCGGATGAGGTAAGCCCTTATATCCGGGTGAAGTATTAGACACCGATGCCGGAACATTACCTACCGAAACTCCTACTTCCCAAGATTTATGTTTATCCCGCTTAGGAGAGGAAGCCGTAAAAGAATATCCGGAACGGGCCGCGCGCGTCGAAACATGTCTCTGCTCTTTTGAATTTTCTTTTTCTTCTACTTGATATTTATGAAGTTCTTTGTTTTTCTCTACCTCTGCCTCTTTTCCCTCTTCCGTTTCCTTTTTCTGCAAAGATTCCGCTACTATCTCATCCACACTTTTCCCTGGCAAAGCTGAACTCATAGCAATCTGCTTCGGAACGGAAGGAGACGGTTGCGAAGGTAGAACCTGTTCTTTTATTCTATCCGGTTCCTTATTAAAAAGTGTTTTTTCTTCTGTTATTCGAGTTATCCGTTTCGATAAATCTTCGGTATAGTCAGCTGACGACGAATTTATAAACCACACTGTAAGCGATGAAATAACCAATAGAATCACTATAGCGGCAATCATCCGCCAACGAGCATAGAAAGGAACGACTTTAGGCCTTTCTAATTCCGCATTCAACTGTTCCCAAAGCTGTTCGGGCACAGGTTCCGAATAATCTTTCATCCGGTTGCGAAATTCTTCTATCCATTTATCTTGTTCTTCTTTCATTGTTCTTTTTTAATATAGTCTTTTATTTTTCTTATTAACAGAGATTTTGCCCGATATAATTGAGAAGAGGAAGTTTTTTCCGTTATTCCCAATATTCCGGCAATCTCTTTATGACTTTTTTCTTCCAAAACATACAAGTTGAACACGGTACGATATCCTATCGGCAATTCTTCTATAAAACGCATGAGCTGAGATTGAGGAATCTGCTCCCAATCATATTCATCCGAATCCGGAATCGTATCAGGCAAGTTTTCCATTAAAACAGTTTGGTTCAATTGGTTTTTCGTGCGTAAAAATTCTAAAGATTCATTTACCATAATACGAGTAAGCCACGCACGAAGAGAACCTTCACCCCGATATGAAAACTGAGTAAACGAACGAAAAATCTTCAAAAAGCCATCGTGAAGAATATCCTGGGCCGATTCTCTATCCCCTGCATAACGGACACAAATAGCCATCAACAAACCGGCATATTGCTCATAAAGTTGTTGGAAAGCCTTTCGTTCTCCCTGCTTGCACCGTTCCGTCAGTTCTGTTTCACTAATTGTTTGTGACACGTGTTTCTCGATATTTTACATTATAAATGATTGGAATACAAAAATACTGCATCTATGAAGAAGCTTTTTTTGCCTTAAGCAGTTTTAACATCTTTCTATGCAGTATTCCACATCTTCCACCATTTAGGAGACAGAAAACAGAAAAAACACTTGTTACTTCAAATGAGCGTACGTATCAAGATATCTGAAAAAAAGTGATAAGTAAATACTAACAAAAAACTAAAACAGCAACAAAGATGAAGAAATTCAAATTTTTAACTTGGACTTTATGTCTGTTAACTATTCCGTTTTTTATCTCATGCGATGACGATGATGAAGTATACGAAATAGATATGGCAACTGTGCACGACTCCGAGGGAAACTTATCATTGGAAAGTGACTACTTTGGCTATTTACCAGTTAGCAACAAAGATATACTAACCTATTATAAAGCAAATAAAGAAGGGCAACGTATATTGGCTTACTTTCAATTTAACGAAGATGACGCTAAAAAAGAGAATCGTTCCATAAAAATTTACGATCTCTACAAGGTACTGACTAAAAAACTATACGAAATGCCAGCCGAAAAAGAAGATAGTATAGGCAACGACCCTATTGCTGTTTCAAGTATCTATACGAGCCGTGACCACTTAAATATCTTCTTTACGTATTTAGGAAGCAACTCCGGAATTGCCCACATGCTCAATTTGATTACTACCGAAGAAAGTCAGGTAGACGAAAACGGATTATTGGAAGTAGAGTTTCGGCATAACCTGGAAGGAGATAATGAGGTTTATCCACAATCCGGTTGGGTATCCTTCGAACTAAGTAGCATACCGGGATTTACAGAAGGAACCATCCATGGAATAAAAGTGAAAGTGAACAATGGCAACGGAGAAGAAAAAACATATAGAATTAAGTGGTTGCCTACAGAAAAAGATAAAAGTAATAAGCTTTCTTTCGGTAGCTTTTCCAATACCAAAACTAAATAAACTAAAGTAACACAAAAGAGAATCATACAATGGATTCCCAAAAAAGGCTGTCTCTATATATAAAAAATGGAGGCAGCCTTACTTATCGGTTCACATTATCAAAGTCTCGTTTTAATAAGAACAGTAACCAGTAGGGAGAAATTACCGGAGTCGTACTTCTTTATTACCCTATTAATAAAGCAAAAGCATCTTTTTTACACTGGAATGTTTTACTTACGAAACTTCTGTTGCTTATGTTATAATATTATCATCTTCTTATTTTTAATTCCTTCCGAATAGAAAGAAAACAAAAAGTCCTAAAGAAGAAGCATAATTTCCCATTATCTCCTTTCTATTCGACGGTCAACGGTGTATTTATTTTGTATCCTCGTAAGAATTCCTCGATTCGTAAACGTTTTTTTCCGGCCAGCTGCAATTCTTTAAGAGATAAATATCCATCTTTTACAGCTACTTTAAAATAAGTTTTACCATCTGAACAGATTGTACCAATTGGATAGCTATGTTCTAAAAACAATTTCTCTGTATCATAAATCTTCATAATCGTTTTGGTTCCATCAGCCTGTTTCAACTCACTCCAAGCCGCAGGATAAGGAGAAAGCCCACGAATAAAATCATAAATACGCTTCAATGGCTGATTCCAATCTATACGGCATGTATCTTTAAATATCTTCGGAGCAGGGCGCAAAGCTTCATCTCCCTGCAATAATTGTTCCTGAGGAATAGAATGTACGTTACCGGTTAAAATATTATCCACTGTTTCCAACACCAGTTTTCCTCCTAATTTCATCAACTTATCGTGAACGATTCCCACATTATCCGTATCTGCGATAGGCACACGCACTTGCTGGATAATCTCACCCGTATCTATTTCATGCTTTAAAAAGAACGTAGTGATTCCGGTCTCCACATCTCCATTTATTACAGCCCAATTAATAGGAGCTGCTCCACGATATTGAGGCAACAAAGACGCATGCAAATTGAATGTCCCCATAGGAGGCATATTCCACACAATTTCCGGTAACATTCTGAAAGCAACCACAATTTGCAAATCAGCTTGCAAAGCTCGTAATTCTTCCACAAAAGCCTCATCCTTTAAACGTTCCGGCTGCAGCACCTTTAATCCATGCTCTACAGCATATTGCTTGACAGGACTCGGTTGCAGCACACTACCATGCCTACCGACAGGCTTATCAGGCATCGTAATTACTCCTACGATATTATATCCTCCTTCTACCAGACAACGCAAACTTTCCACCGCAAATTCCGGTGTCCCCATGTATACAATCCTCAAGTCTTTCTTTTCCATCTTGTTTTACCTTATATAAATTACTCCGCCGAGAAATCCACCAAAACCTGACGATACGTATTAAAAATCTTTGATTTAGATACGAATCCTATATATTTCCCTTCATCATCTACAACGGGCAGATTCCACGCCCCCGTATCGTCAAACTTAGTCATCACTACATCCATCGAATCATTAATATTCAATCTAGCCGGAGTGGATACCATAAACTTATCTACTGTAAAACGGTGATACAGTTCCTGACGAAACATAATATTCCGGATATCATCCAACAAAACAACTCCCAATAGTTCTCCATCTTTATTTACCACCGGAAATACATTTCTCTTAGCTTTAGATATTACACTTACTACCTGACCTAAATCCATATCCGGTGAAACTTTATCAAAATCCTTTTCGACTACATTTTCTATTTTCATCAAAGTCAAAACGGCCTTATCCTTATGATGAGTAATAAGTTCACCCTTCTTAGCCAATCGCATGGAATAAATGCTATGTGGTTCAAACACTATAATGGTTAAATAGGCACTTACCGAAACAATCATCAAAGCCAAAAATAAATCATATCCTCCAGTAAGTTCGGCAATCAAGAATATGCCGGTTAAAGGAGCATGCATAACTCCCGACATCACCCCCGCCATTCCTAGCAACGCAAAGTTCTTTTCCGGTATATAGGGGCCTAAATCAAACTGATTGCAGAAACGGGCAAATATAAATCCTGTAATACAACCTAAAAACAAGCTAGGTGCAAAAATACCACCACAACCTCCCCCTCCGTTAGTAGCGCTGGAAGCAAATACTTTAAATAAAAGGATTAATGTTAAGTATACTAACAATAAACTACCGAAACCATAAAACAATGAATTGTCCATCACCTCGTTCCAATCAGCTAACGTAGTCCCGTTAAGTAACAATTCAATTGTATTATATCCCTCACCATAAAGCGGCGGAAAAAGGAATATTAAAATACTCAATATAACACCTCCAATAGTCAACTTTACATAAGGATTCGAATATTTCCGAAACATATCTTCGACAGAATCCATAGCTCGAGTAAAATAAAGTGAAACTAATCCGCAGGCAATTCCCATTAAGATAGCATAGGGAATACGTTCCATGACGAAAGGATTATCCAGATGGAAACGGAACATGGCTTCCGTACCTGTAGTAATGTAAGAAACCGTTGCCGCCGTCACACACGATACCAACAAAGGTAACAAAGAAGCCATTGTCAAATCAATCATCAAAACCTCTAATGTGAAAACCAATCCGGCTATCGGCGCTTTAAAAATACCTGCTACGGCGCCTGCCGCACCGCACCCTATCAAAAGCATCAAGGTTTTATGCTCCATTCTAAAGGTTTTCCCTAAATTCGAGCCTATTGCCGAACCTGTCAACACAATAGGTGCTTCCGCCCCTACCGATCCTCCAAAACCAATGGTTATAGCACTGGCAATAACAGATGACCACATGTTATGCCTTTTAATTCTTCCTTGCCGACGAGAGATTGCATATAATATCTTGGTGACACCATGGCTAATATCATCTCTTACAATATTTCGTACAAACAATCCCGTTAGAAAGATTCCTACTACCGGATATATCAAATAAAGCCAATTGGCTCTCGTAACATCGAAATTATTCGTTAGAAAAAATTCTATCTGATGAATCAGAAATTTTAATATTAATGCAGCCAGAGCAGTAAGGATACCCACCACGAAACTCAGCAATAAAACAAAACGTTTCTCATTAATTTTCTCTTCACGCCACAGAATAAATCTCTGAAAGAACGTTGGTTTTTCTTCCGTATATTCCATTAAACAAATCTCCTTAACTTAATATCTTTGTCTTTATTCTCTAATTACTTTTACCGTACCACCGACTCCTAACTTTATAATACTGGAGGGCTTAGGACTGCTCATATCCTCCTGACGATATTTAACGATATAATCCACCGCATCTTTCACCTCATCCGACACTTCACTGAAATTTGCTGGTGAAGGCTGACCACTGATATTAGCGGAAGTGGACACAATTGCTTTTTTAAAACGAAAACAGAGTTGCTTAGAAAACTCTTCCTCTGTCACCCGAATCCCCACACTACCATCTTCGGCCAATAAATTAGGAGCCAAATTACGCGCTCCATCATAAATAATCGTCAGAGGTTTAGTCGTCAAATCTATTAAATCCCAGGCAACAGGCGGAACATCTTTTACATAAAAGTCTACTTTTGCCGAAGAATCTACCAACACAAGCATAGCCTTGCTGTCTGCACGTTTCTTTATTTCATAAACCCGTTTCACGGCTTCCGGATTAGTAGCATCACACCCTATTCCCCAAATTGTATCGGTCGGGTAAAGAATAACCCCACCATTACGCATCACTTCAATAGCTTGTTTGATATCTTCATTCATCATGTTCTTTTTGTTTTTATTTTAGAAGAAGAATGCAAAATTAACAAGATATTTGTGGAATAAGCCTCTCTTTCTGTTAATTCTTCTTATATACATGATTCCACTTATACTTTGAACAAGTATCTTTATCCTCACTACTCTCAAACAATTATACTTACTAACAATACAAAAAGGAATAATATCTCAGGAAATTGTTTAAGTCCGGGGAATAAAAACATAATCATACAACAATTTATTAAAATAGGAGTAAATTAATTAATATCTTTTAACCGCAATTTATTTTGCTCTAACTTATTTTCGAATATATTTGTATATTAAGGAAGAGAGGAACGATGGGCCAATCAATTACACGACCTTATCCAAGATACCTACAAATAGCGATTGTAAGTAATATTCTCATTCTATATCTTTGCCGATACTTGTTTAGACCACTACATATATTTAACAAGACTTAATAAATAGAGAGAAAAATGAGAAAAGAACCTGAATGTTTAAATTGGAAAATAATATGTCTATGCTATATGATATTTATTTTCATTCCGACCGTTTTAACAGCCCAAAATCAAAAAGCTTTTAAAATATACGGTACCATTTATGAGCAAAGCGGGAAACGACTAGCCGCCCTTCCTTTTGCTACGGCCTCTTTTACAGACTATGCCATTCATACTACCTGCGACAATAATGGCCATTACACTCTGAATAATGTACCCGAGGGAAAAGCCAAACTGAGCATCCGGTATTTGGGAAAGATAAGCATTGATACGCTCATTAATGTAAACCGTGATTTATACTTAGATTTTGTGATGCAAGAAGAGAACTTCCGTATTAAGGAAGTAGTTGTTACGGCAGAGGAAAATAAAACAGGTCAAGCGACCTCTTCTAAAATATCCCGAATGGCCATGGATCACTTACAAGCCAACAGCCTTTATGACTTGCTTTCACTCTTACCCGGCGGAACAACAGATGATAACGGACTGAGTTATACACAACAATTCAATATCCGAAGCATTTCATCCAGTGCCAAAACATATGACAATAACCTGAATGCAATGGGTGTAAGCATTATTCAGGACGGTGCACCTTTATCCAATAATGCAAACCTGCAGACCATGAATGCTACAGCAAAAGGGGACGGATATGTGTCTCCGATTGGTGGTGGTTCTTCTCCAGCCGGAGGTCTAGACATCCGTAGTATTTCTACGGACAATATCGAATCGGTAGAAGTAATTCGGGGTATTCCTTCTGTAGAATATGGAGACTTAACCTCCGGAGCGGTTATTATCAACTCCAAGGCCGGACGCGAGCCCCTGAGAGTGAACGCCAAAACCAACCGGTTTGTATATGCCTTTTCTGCCGGAACAGGTTTCGAACTGGGCAAGAAAAGAGGAGCTTTAAATATAAGCGCTGATTATGCACACAATACGACAAGCCCTATCAAGTCGTACTTATATTACGAACGCTTCTCAGCAAAAGCTCTATATTCGAATACCTTTCTCCAGAATAAATTAAAAAGCAACACCTCTTTTGATATTATCTATGGAAAGAACCGAAGAGAAAAGAACCCGGATGACGAAGCTGACAATACCTCATCTAGAGGAACCGATATAGGCTTCATACTGAATACCAACGGACAATGGAGCATCAACAAAGGATGGCTGAAGAACTTAAAATATGTGGTATCTGCCCAATACACCGGGAAGAAAAGCTATTATGAAACCAATGCAAACGGAAATTTCGTTTATTCACAAACAACTACCGACGGAGCTGTGCTTTCTAACAAACCGGGACAGGATATTTACGACGCAGACGGAAATAAAATAACCAATTTTCAAGGAATTGACGAAATGAATTATGCTCTACATCTACCTACTTCGTATGTATCCCATTACAATATAGACGGAAAGGAACTGAATATATTCTCAAAGGTGACTGCTAATTTTTTTAAAAGATTCGGCAATCATCTGAACAATCGGATATTATTAGGTGTGGATTTCAAAACCGATGGTAACTTAGGAAATGGAAAGACTTACTCTCCCGAACAAGCTCCAACCAAGCCTTCTACAGATGCGGCGGTCCGTATGCGGCGTTTTAAAGATGTCCCTTTTGTCAACCAATTCGGCCTTTTTGCAGAAGAAAATTTTAATTGGACAATTGGAAACAGAAACCTCAGAATTCAAGCCGGAGCGCGGTATGATCGCGTTTCCGTTGCCGGCAATATCATTACTCCGCGTATCAATGCTTCTTTCGATATCATTCCACGCATGCTGACGATACGTGGAGGATACGGCATCACTGCTAAAATGCCTACAGTACTTTACCTCCATCCAGAACAGGCTTATTTCGAATATACCAACTTAAATGAAATGGGATTGTCTACAGTAAACGCGGATAAACAAACAATCATCACCACTACAAAGGTATATGATGCAAGTAATAAAGACCTGAAAGTAGCTAAAAATCACAAAGCGGAAATCGGGTTCGACTTGAGGATCAAACAAGCCACCCTGTCTGTCACTGCCTTCAGCGAGCGTCTGAAGAATGGCTATTCTCTTGCAACCACGTTAGAGACATATAGGTCATTTAGCGTAAACAGTTACAAACGCAATGACCAGGACTTATTCGAGTTAGAAGGAAATTATCCGGTTTTAGCCAGCTTCTCTACTCCTACGAACAACCGTAGATTAAATACAAAAGGACTGGAATTTGATTTGAATTTAGGACGTTTTGATGCCATCCGTACTTCTTTTGTACTAAACGGAGCATGGATGAAAAGTGAAAGTTATACAGACGGTTATACCTTTTATGAAACAGGAACGACTTCGTCTTACGACAAACGAAATGATATAGGTATTTATCAAAGGGGATTAGAAAAATATAACCAGGAACGAATTTCTACTTCCTTACGCATCACACATAATATTCCAAGAATTGGTTTTGTTGTTACTCTGACCACACAAGTAGTATGGAAAGATGCCAACTGGTATAAAATGGGAAATGACTCCATTCCTGTCGGCTATATTTCCAAAACAGATGCTTCTGCTCACTACTTCGAACCGGGAGAATATACAAACCGACAAAGCCTAATAGATGCCGGATATAATAATATTTTGAGGAACGTGAATCAAAGCTATTACCTGAAAGAGAGCTATTCACCATATTGCCGATTTAACCTAAATGTAACAAAAGAAATCGGTGACTACTTACGAATATCTTTTTTCGCAAACAATATGTTCCGTAGTTATCCAATGCAACGTTCTAAACGTAATCCCGGGATTTATACAGATTTGAATGGAAATAACCGCTTCACTGTAGGTCTAGAATTATCATTACTCCTAAAATAAATAGTAAGCTATGAAGAAATTATATATCATTACATTCAGTTTCATCATTTCAATCTGCCTTCTGTCATGCGACTCATTTAAAGACGCTTTTGATACAGAAAAGGTAAAACCCTTAACCGTATCTGTGAATGCGAGTATCGATGTAGAAGGAATCAGCAACTTTGATGGATTAAAAATATCTTTTGACAATTATGATGAAGATATTCACGAAACACGTATCTTATCAGGAGAAAAAGTAAGTATTGACGGAATTCTTCCCGGAATTTACAGCATTACGATTTCCGGTAAAGCCAAAAACACTCAGGATATTGAATATTACTTAAGTGGTTCAGCCATTAACCAGGCCTTATATGAGGGAAATAGTAATATAAACATTTCGATTAAAGGGCTAAAAATCAGTCCATTATTATTTAAAGAAATATACTGGTCATGTTCTAAAAATCAAAGCAATAAAAGTTACCCTTACGACCAATTCTATGAAATCTACAACAATTCAAGTAATACTATGTATTTAGATGGTTTATACTTTGCTGACATACAACCCTTAAATACAACAACAACCCTTCCTACCTGGCCGGAATCAGATGGAGGAAATTATGTATATGGACGTATTGTATGGAAAATCCCCGGAACTGGAACAGATTATCCTCTAGCTCCTGGAGAATCATGTATTCTGGCAGAATTCGCCGTCAATCATAAATTAGAAATTTGGAATCCGAAATCTCCGGTAGATTGCAGTACAGCCGAATTTGAATTTCATATAGGAACCATATATCCCAATACGAATGCTCCGGATATGCAAATTGTGTTTTATCAAGGGAAAGCCTCTACCGGAACACTCAAAATGTATCTATCAGGTAATCAAGGAGGGGCATATGTAATATTTAAAGTTCCAGAAGGAGAACACTGGGATCCGATAGGAGATAAAAATATGCAAACGCCAGATTTGGCTAAACCTACAGGAGCTGTTTATGCCAAAATACCTATTAGTTATGTATTAGACGCTGTAGAAGGAGGACTAAATGAAACCAAAATCACACAGAAACGTATGCCTACCGTATTGGACGCAGGAATGACTTATGTAGGAGCGGGTTATAATTCACAAAGTGTTTCCCGGAAACTCCTGACTGATGAGGATGGAAATGTTATATACAATGAAGACGGTTCCATTATTTTACAGGATACCAACAACAGTACGGATGATTTTGATAGAAACATGGTACCGACCTTCAGAAGATACAATACTAAAATGCCGGTATGGAACCATACATTAAAATAAAAACGAAGATGAAAAAGAAAATCAATTATATAACAGGATGGAGCATGGCAGCTTTACTCGCTGTCTTCACTTGCCGGGCAGAGGCACAGACATCGCCCGCAGCAATAGAACTGATAAAGGCCAAAAGGCTTTGGCATCAATCCGAAAATGCCGCGGGAGCGGTTATTGATGACGCACAGACTTTCTCACAGGTCAGCATAGAATATGACATGACGAAAGGTAACTTTCACCGTCCACAGGAGGGAGAAAGTATCAATCAACTCCGGTTCAATAGTGAGGGTTCCATGAAACTGAACAAATCTTACGTCTGGGGATTATTCAACTACTCACGTGATAATATAAATGATGCCGGATATAATGCGTCGCTGGTCGATCCGTTCAGAGGTATGCCCTACTATGTAGTGGATGAACATCAAAGTAATTGGCGTAACCAAGATTATTTGTTGCAGTTCAGAGCCTCTACCCCGCTCTACAGGGGACACTGGGCTATGGGTATAGAAGGAACTTATCAGGCTACGATGGGTGCTAAACAAAGAGATCCGCGTGATGACGGACGTCTCATGGTTTTAGGTATTAAACCGGGTATATTATATAGCCTCGACAAGCATCATATCGGAGCCCATTTTAATTATTATTCCATTAAAGAAGAATCTTCCATGACAAACGAAGGAACATCAGGCTTACAGCAAACGTACTATGAACTGTATGGCTTAGGGGTGGCAACCGTCAGTTATGGTTCCGGACGTACCACAAATTATGCTGGAAACAATTACGGAGGCGGTTTGGAATACGGATACGACAACGACCGTTTTCATTTGCTTGTGGAAGGCAGCTTTAATGCCAAAGTAGAAGATGCTACGGTTTCATTTTCTACTCCCCGTAAAGAAGGCACCGTAAAAGATAAAATATGGAATGGGACTGTAAATCTTTATACAGGAAACCGATATTACACCCATTTCCTGAAACTGGGATATGAAAACCGGCATATCGATGGAATTCAATATCTGACGGAATGGAATAATACTGCCGATGAACAGGGTTGGATTACTTTATACAAAAATATCCGTTCCACTTATAAAACTCAGAAGGCCTTTGCTGAATATTCTATCGTTGCCAACCGGAACGATGAATACTCATGGAAAGCCAATGCAGGTATCAACTATATCAAATACGATGATTGCTACTTGATACCGGCTTCTTATAAGAAGTCGGAAAACCTGCTTTTCTACGTAAATGGAAGTAAGAATTTTGCTTTTTCCGAGAAACTTGAAAAAAGGTTATTGGTAAAAGCTTCTTTTGCCTATAACAATAATCTTTCCGGTAAATACCAATACGGAGGGGCACATGCCGACTATATAACGGTAACCGAGCTGGAACAAGGAGATGAGAATTATTTAACGTCTAAATATTACCGTTTAGGTGTTTCCGCCGTATATTCGCAGAAAATTAATCCTGAACAAAAAATATGTTTGTTTGCTAAGGCTAATTTTAATTACACGAAGACATCCGACTATGATTTCAACCATCGTTCTTATGCTTCGCTCAGTATAGGTTGTAACTTTTAAATTATTCAACTATTATGAATGTAAAATCTGTTTTCCTAAGTACATTATTCTTTCTTTCCGGCATATTATACACCTTGGCGCAGACCATTATAAAACCGGATATAAAGAGCAAAACGACTTTCGCCATCGTAGTAGACAACGAAAGTTATACACAAGTCCGAGAGGCTGTTGAAGCTTACAAAAAGAGTATTGAAGCGGATGGTTTGGGAACTTATGTATTGGTTCATACTTGGAAATCGCCCGAAGAAATACGGGAACTGCTTATCCGGCTTCATGCCGATTCCAAGACACCACTGGAAGGTTGCGTATTAGTAGGCGACATTCCTATCCCTATGATTCGGGATGCACAGCATTTGTCGTCTGCATTCAAAATGGATCAGCGAAGAGACTGGAAACGTTCTAGTATTCCATCGGATCGTTATTATGATGATTTCGGACTGGAATTCAAGTTCTTAAAACAAGACAGTGAGATACCTGCATATTTCTATTATTCTCTGAAACCGGAATCTAAACAATATATTTCACCTTCTATCTATTCGGCACGTATCAAACCGCTGGAATTAGAAGGAAAAGACAGACACCAGATGTTACGTGATTACTTATGGAAGGTTGTTGCTGAAAAACAAAAACATGCAAACAATCCGATCGATAACCTGACTATGGCACGCGGACATGGATATAACTCAGAAGATGAAGTGGCATGGGCCGGAGAACAGTTAGCGTTGAAAGAACAATTCCCTGAGTTATTCAAACCTGGGAATTGTGTCAAATTCATGGATTTTGAATCCCGCTATCCTATGAAAAATTATTATTTAAACGAAGTACAGCGTCCCGAACTGGATATTATGCTTTTCCATCACCACGGGGCAGATGATACTCAATACATTAACGGATATCCTAACACTAGCAGTGCACAGGGTTCCATTGAGAATATCAAGTTATATTTGCGTTCAAAGATATCCTCTCAAGCCCCGAAGAAAGGCAAAGAAGCTACCATTGAATCGTATATGAAAAGTCTGGGGGTACCTCGTGAATGGTGCGAAGAAGCTTTCGACCCGAAAAAGCTGGAAGCTGACTCCTTATTTAACCTAACGCTTGACATCTATACCGATGACATACGTAAAATCACCCCCAATGCCCGTTTCATTATGTTTGACGCATGTTTCAACGGTTCTTTCTACGAAAAGGACAATATTGCGGGAGCTTATATTTTTAATCCGGGAAAGACAATCGTCACACAAGCCAATACGGTCAATACTATTCAAGATAAATGGCCGGATGAATTTCTGGGATTACTGAATGCAGGACTTCGTATCGGAGAATGGCATCGCCATGTATGTTTCCTCGAAACACACCTCATCGGCGACCCAACTTACCGCTTTGCCGACCGGGCAGGTCTTGGCTTCGACATGAATGAGGCCATCGTATTAAACGAAGGCAACATAGCATATTGGAAGAAGATGCTCAAACACTCTCTACCCGATGTGAAGGCTATGGCATTGAGACAGCTGAGCGCAGCAGATGCTCCCGGTCTGTCGGCCTTGTTACGCGACACCTATTTCCAATCACCTTATGGGGTAGTTCGTCTGGAAGCCATGCGTTTACTGACTTTAAATGGCCATCCGGATGCACCGGAAGTACTCAAAGCTGCCATCAACGATAGTTATGAGCTGGTTCGCCGCTTCGCCACCGAATATATTGCCAAGAATGGTTCTGATGAACTGATCCCCGCTTTCGTCCAAGCATTGACTTTACGGTATACAGACCGACGGATGTTCTTTAAATTTAGCGAGGCCATCAAGACTACCAACCTAGAGGTATTGGAAGCGGAAATCAGGAAACAAACTGGAAACATGCCAATCTACGATGATTCGGATATACAGAAAGTATACAAGCAAATCGCTGCATACAAAAAAAGTGAAGCAGCTAACGCGCAGGCTATCTTAGATACCATAACCACCAAAAAGAATAAACGTCTGGAGATTGTAGGTTTTCGTAACCATCCGGCAACCAAAAGCATCGGTACACTCCTCAAATTTATTGATGATCCGGCACGTGATATCGATTTGCGTGTAGCCGCTGCCGAAACGTTGGGCTGGTACAATCTGAACCACAACAAGCAAGAAATCATTCAGAACCTGTCTCAACTAGCTCCGTCAGACCCTGTATTAAAAGATGAAATTACCAAAACTATCAATCGCTTGAAAGGAAAAAACAGGTAGTTTTTCCCGAATTTGTTCTATCACAAAAGGCTCTCGAAACTAGCTTTAAGTTTCGGGAGCCTTTTATTGTACTTATCTAATTTGATATTGATTACGCTTATCATCAAGCTACGTTCGAAGAGACAAAACAATTCTTTTGTTACCGTCCCGAGAAATATAGCTAAAATTCACTGGTGAAATGGAAACGGATGTGCTTAAAATCCATTTGGGCCATTTGTAATACATAATTGCTGTCGGCCAAAAAAACATCTCGTCCGTCACGGTCTTTGGCCATATACTGATATTTACGTTTCTTAAATGCTTCCAATTCTTCCACATCATCGCTTTCTATCCAGCAGGCTTTATATAGACTAATCGGCTCCCAACGACAAAGGGCATTATATTCATTCTCCAAACGATATTGAATGACTTCAAACTGCAACTGCCCTACCGTTCCGATAATCTTACGGCCATTGAACTGATTAACGAACAACTGGGCAACACCCTCGTCCATCAACTGATCGATACCCTTATTCAATTGTTTTGTTTTCATCGGGTCGGCATTCTCTATATATTTAAACATTTCCGGAGAGAAACTCGGCAATCCTTTAAAGTGAAGGTTTTCCCCCTCGGTCAATGTATCTCCTATCTTAAAGGTTCCGTTATCCGGCAAGCCGATGATATCGCCCGCCCAAGCCTCATCCACAGTCGTCTTACGCTGCGCCATAAACTGAGTCGGCGATGAAAAACGCATGGTTTTATTGTGACGTACATGCAAATAAGGTGTATTGCGGGTAAACTTACCCGAACATATCTTGCAAAAAGCCACACACGAACGATGATTCGGATCGATATTTGCAGTAATTTTAAAGATAAAACCTGTAAACTTCGGTTCTTTCGGTTCTACAGTACGCTCCTCAGCATGTACGGGCCGAGGGCTCGGAGCAATCTCCACAAAACAATTCAACAGTTCTTCTACACCGAAATTGTTCAGTGCCGAACCAAAAAAGACCGGTGCTTGTTCGCCCTTCAAATATTCATCTACATCAAATTCAGGATAAACGCCCTCAATTAGTTCCAGTTCACTACGGAGTTTCTCGGCCAAAGGAGTACCGATGTGTCGGTCGAGCTCTTCAGTCTGAATATCAATTTCCACTTTTTCAGTAACCACCTGCTTGGATGGTTGGAAAAGATTCAGATTCTGTTCATAAATATTATATACACCCTTGAAACGCGGACCGCTTTCAATAGGCCAAGTCAGCGGCCGCACTTTGATAACGAGTTCTTCCTCCAATTCATCCAACAAATCGAACGGATCTTTGGCTTCACGGTCCATCTTATTTACAAAAATAATAACCGGAGTATTCCTCATACGACACACCTCCATCAGTTTCCGAGTCTGCGTCTCTACACCTTTTGCTCCGTCCACCACAATGATTACACTGTCTACGGCAGTAAGAGTACGGTATGTATCTTCGGCAAAATCCTGGTGCCCCGGTGTATCGAGGATATTAATTTTATAATCGCGATAATCAAACTCCATCACAGAAGTGGTGACGGAAATACCACGTTGTTTCTCAATCTCCATCCAGTCGGATGTAGCAGTTTTCTTTATCTTATTAGATTTTACAGCACCAGCTACCTGGATCTGGCCACCGAAAAGCAACAATTTCTCGGTCAATGAGGTTTTACCGGCATCCGGATGTGCGATAATCGCAAAAGTTCGTCGTCTTTCTATTTCATTCATCTTTTAATAACTATTTTTATTGTCCGGCTTCCAATAAGCGGATACATTGCTCCAAACTCTCTTCCCAATAAGGAATCTCTATGTTAAATGTTTCTTTTATTTTAGCTTTGTCCAATACCGAATAATGCGGACGGGGTGCCGAACTCGGATATTCATCGGTATGCAAAGGACGCACCTTACACGAAGTGACACCCGATAAACGATGAATGGCTTTGGTAAAATCGTACCATGAACATACACCTTCGTTACTGAAATGATAAACGCCCGGCACAATACCGTTCTCGATGGCAACATAGATAGCGACAGCCAAATCGCGGGCATAAGTAGGCGAGCCGATCTGGTCGAACACGACCCCCAATGTATCTCTTTCCTTACCCAAGCGTATCATTGTTTTCACAAAGTTGTTTCCGAACGCCGAATATAACCAAGCTGTACGGATAACCATCGACTTGGCACATTTCAGCCTTACTAGTTCCTCTCCCTTCAGTTTGGTACGGCCATATACTGATACGGGGCAAGGGTTGTCGGTTTCTTTATACGGTATATGCTGTGTACCGTCAAAAACATAATCCGTAGAAATCTGTATCATGCCAGCTCCCCGGCTTTGAGCCGCTTCTGCAAGGAATCCTGGAGCCTGTGCATTCAAGCATTCACAAAGTTCGGCATTTTCTTCGGCTTTGTCTACCGCCGTATAAGCCGCGCAATTTACGATACAATCTATTTCCTCTCGCTGAACGTATTCTATCACAGCATTCCGGTTACAGATATCCAATTCTTTTACATCCGTAAAAAAATAAGCATGCTTCGGATGCTCGGCAGCCAACACCCTCATTTCGTTTCCTAACTGACCATTAGCTCCGGTTATTAATATATCCATTTTTATTTCGGTTAGTTATTTAAAATCTCGTCCAACTCTCCTCGTTGTTCTTTTTCGTAATAATTAGCTAATAAAGAAATAAAATTGCTAATTTCAGCCACCGCCTTTTGAGTTTCGGCACTTATCTCTTTTTTCTGCAAACGCAGAAGCATTACTCCATATAAAGCATCAAAACAGGTTTCCAACTCCGGAAGCTCTTTTTTATCGTTCTTGGCACGAAGTTCTACCATATAAGGCAATGCTTTGTAATAAGCCGCTCCATAAAAAGGAACCTTTGACGAATGAAGCAGTTGCAGATGCAAATCGGTCAGCGACAAAAGCGTATTTTTATTTATTTGCAAATGCCCTTCTTCCGACACACCTTCCAAACGCATCATATTAATCAAATCCTCATACCAGTGTGTCAGCTCAGCCTTCTGCGTATCATCCAATTGATAGCGGTCGACAATCGTTTGTTTCACCTTTTCAATATCAAGTCCGTTAGCACGAAGCAAATCTTCCACCTGCCACATATACAACAGATATTCGGCTATATTCTTATCCTTTAATTGTTTGGCTATAAACATATCATAAAATTTTAGTACAGAGAATTCCCCGTAAGGGTATAGAAGAATCCAATAATTGCCATTATCACAACCACTACACCTATGATTCTGTTCAATATCCAAATACCACGAAGATTGAAGCGGTTTCTTATTTTACTAACAAAAAAAGTAATGCCGAACCACCATGCCACAGCTCCGGTAACAATAGCCAGATAACCTAACGTTTGTTCATATATGGGTATTTCCGGAAGAACAAAAGCAAAACGGGCAAAAAAGCCGATAAAAAGAAATATGATAAGAGGATTGGAAAGCGTGACAAAAAAAGCGGTTACAAAATTATGGATTAAAGTTCCTTTATTGGATGACACGGGACGAATGGAATGAACCGGATTACTTCGAAAAGTGTAAATTCCAAATACAAGAAGCATGATACTACCGATTAACTGCAAGTAAAAAATATTTGCTTGAATAAAATCAAAGGCAAAACTCATACCGTATCCTGTAAACAGCGCATAGATAATATCGCTTAATGCAGCGCCTAATCCGGTAACAAAACCGTAAACGCGCCCTTTATTCAATGTCCGTTGGATACACAATACCCCCACAGGCCCTAAAGGCGCCGAAACCACCACGCCAATCACAAAGCCTTTCACTAAAAACTCCAATAGTGATACTTGCTCTAACCAATTCATGTTGCAAAGATGACACTTTTTTGGGAAATGGAGAAACTACATAGAGTTTTTTTTCATTACTGTATAAACCTTTATCATTTTTCACTTTATTTTCCCTCTTTTCTTTTGTACCCCGCCCCTTTTATTTAACTTTGCACACTATTCAAACAGTAGAATTTTAAATAATACTAATTATTGACATAATATGATTCTATTTTTCAGAACCTCCGCACAAAATGTGATTGCCACAGAATGTAATCACGATTTATCGTCTGAAGAAATTAAAAAACTATGTTGGCTCTATGGAGACGCAACAGTAGAAATTGAAGAGAACCTGAAAGGTTACTTTGTAGGTCCTCGTAAGGAAATGATTACTCCCTGGAGTACGAATGCTGTAGAAATTGCTCAAAACATGGGGCTTGAAGGCATTACCCGTATCGAAGAGTATTTTCCGGTAAAAAATGAACACGCAGACTATGACCCGATGCTCCAGCGCATGTACAAGGGGCTGAATCAAGATGTTTTCACGACCAATATGAAGCCCCAGCCCATTGTGTATGTAGAAAATCTGGAAGAATACAATGAAAAAGAAGGTCTGGCTCTTTCACGCGAAGAAATGGATTATCTGTTAAAAGTGGAAAAAGATCTGGGACGCAAGCTTACGGACTCGGAAGTGTTTGGTTTCGCTCAAATCAACTCGGAGCATTGCCGTCATAAAATCTTTGGCGGTACTTTCATTATCGATGGAGTAGAAATGGAATCATCTCTTTTTCAAATGATAAAGAAAACTACTGCAGAAAATCCCAACAAGATTATTTCTGCTTACAAAGATAATGTAGCTTTCGCAGAGGGACCGGTAGTGGAGCAATTTGCTCCGGCAGATCACTCTACCTCCGACTATTTTATCATTAAAGATATTAAAACGGTTATCTCTTTAAAAGCCGAAACTCATAACTTCCCCACTACCGTCGAACCGTTCAACGGCGCATCTACCGGAACCGGTGGAGAAATCCGCGACCGTATGGGAGGCGGTAAAGGCTCCTGGCCTATTGCCGGAACGGCTGTATATATGACTTCCTATCCCCGCACGGAAGAGGGACGCGAATGGGAAGAACTATTACCGGTACGTAAATGGTTGTATCAGACTCCGGAACAAATATTAATCAAAGCCTCAAACGGCGCATCCGATTTCGGAAACAAATTCGGCCAACCGCTCATCTGCGGTTCTTTATTGACCTTCGAACATAAAGAGAATGATACATTCTACGGTTACGACAAAGTGATTATGTTAGCGGGAGGCGTAGGATACGGAACTCAACGCGACTGTTTGAAAGGTAAACCGGAAGCAGGTAACAAGATTGTGGTAATCGGTGGAGATAACTATCGCATCGGACTGGGTGGCGGTTCTGTTTCTTCCGTAGAAACAGGACGTTATTCTTCCGGTATAGAATTGAATGCCGTACAACGCGCCAACGCCGAAATGCAAAAGCGTGCCAACAATGTTGTTCGTGCCCTTTGCGAAGAAGAAAACAACCCTATCGTATCTATTCACGATCATGGCTCGGCCGGACATGTAAACTGTTTATCCGAACTGGTGGAAGAATGCGGCGGTTTGATAGATATGAGCAAACTTCCTATCGGCGACAAAACGCTCTCTGCTAAAGAAATTATTGCTAATGAGAGTCAAGAACGCATGGGCTTGCTCGTTAAAGAAGAGGCTATTGAGCATGTGCAGAAGATTGCAGAACGGGAACGTGCTCCGATGTATGTGGTGGGTGAAACTACCGGTGATGCCCGTTTCGCATTCGAGCAAGCTGACGGAGTTCGTCCCTTCGACCTGGCAGTAGACCAAATGTTCGGTTCATCTCCTAAAACTTATATGGTAGATAAAACAGTAGAACGCCATTACGAGGACGTTACCTACGATACTGCAAAGATCAACGAATATGTTACACGCGTTCTTCAATTGGAGGCTGTTGCATGTAAAGATTGGTTAACCAACAAAGTTGACCGTTCGGTAACAGGAAAAGTAGCCCGCCAGCAATGTCAGGGTGAGATTCAATTACCTTTGAGCGATTGTGGAGTGGTAGCTCTCGATTACAGAGGCGAAAAAGGTATCGCTACATCCTTGGGGCATGCGCCTCAAGCAGCTTTAGCCAATCCTGCCGCCGGTTCGGTATTATCGGTTTCCGAAGCGTTAACCAACATTGTTTGGGCTCCGTTCGCCGATGGAATGGACAGCATTTCTCTTTCAGCGAACTGGATGTGGCCTTGCCGCTCGCAAGAAGGCGAAGATGCTCGTCTGTATACTGCCGTAAAAGCACTGTCTGATTTCTGTTGTGCTTTGCAAATCAACGTTCCGACAGGAAAAGATTCTTTATCCATGACTCAGAAATACCCCAACGGCGAAAAGGTTATCAGTCCGGGAACAGTCATTGTTTCTGCCGGAGGTGAAGTGTCGGATATCAAGAAGGTTGTTTCTCCGGTGCTGATAAACGATAAAAAAACCACCTTATACCACATTGACTTCAGCTTTGACAAATTGCGCTTGGGAGGTTCGGCTTTCGCTCAATCTATGAATAAAATAGGTGACGATGTGCCTACCGTTCAGAATCCTGAATACTTCCGCGACGCATTTCTGGCTATACAGGAATTGGTAAATAAAGGTTTGATTCTTGCCGGCCACGATATTTCTGCCGGAGGTTTAATAACCACTTTACTTGAAATGTGTTTTGCCAATACAGAAGGTGGTATGGAAATCAACCTGAACAAGATAAAGGAAGAAGACCTTGTAAAGATTCTGTTCGCAGAAAATCCGGGTGTGGTGATACAAGTAAAAGACAAACATAAAGAAGAGGTAAAGAAAATATTGGAAAATGCCGGTGTGGGATATATCAAGTTAGGAACTCCCGCAGAAGAACGTCACATCCTTGTAACCAAAGGAGAAGCAACCTACCAGTTCGGTATCGATTACCTGCGTGACGTATGGTACTCCTCCTCTTACCTGCTCGACCGCAAACAGAGCATGAACGGATGCGCCAAGAAACGTTTTGAAAATTACAAGATGCAACCTTTGGAATTGGTATTCAACAAAGACTTCACCGGTAAGTTTTCACAATACGGATTGAATCCAGACCGTCGCACGCCAAGCGGTATCAAAGCAGCCATCATTCGTGAAAAGGGAACAAACGGCGAACGAGAAATGGCTTATATGCTTTATTTGGCAGGCTTCGATGTAAAAGATGTAACTATGACCGACTTAATCAGTGGACGTGAAACGTTGGAAGATATTCATTTCATCGTATTCTGCGGCGGATTTGCCAATTCTGACGTTCTGGGCTCTGCTAAAGGATGGGCCGGTAGTTTTCTATTTAACCCAAAAGCAAAAGCGGCTTTGGATAAGTTCTATGCCCGAAAAGACACTTTATCATTAGGTGTATGTAACGGATGTCAGCTCATGATGGAACTTAATTTAATTAATCCGGAACATAAAAAGAAAGGTAAAATGCTCCACAACGATTCGCATAAATTCGAATCGGCATTTGTCGGATTAACCATTCCCATGAACCGTAGCGTATTATTCGGTTCTTTAAGCGGATGCAAATTAGGCATTTGGGTAGCTCACGGAGAAGGCAAGTTCTCTTTACCTTATGAAGAGGACAAATATCATGTGGTAGCAAAATATAACTACGATGAATATCCGGGAAATCCAAACGGGTCGGATTACTCTGTTGCCGCATTGGCAAGCGAAGACGGTCGCCACGTAGCTATTATGCCTCACTTGGAACGAGCATTCTTCCCTTGGCAAAATGCTTTTTATCCACTCGACAGGAAAAACTCAGACCAAATAACCCCATGGATTGAGGCTTTTGTAAATGCAAAAAATTGGATTACTATAAACAAATAATAAAAAATATTGTTTATTCCATATAAAAGGGGCTGTTACAAAAGCGGCTTTTCCACTGCCATCCGATAATAAATCGAATGACTGAAAAAGGATAGCTACTTACTTTTGAGACAGCCCCTTTTATATAAAAAAACTGAGAAACATTATAATACATGAATCTTTCTGGAAGAATTACAATACGCGTTTTTGCGCTTATTCACTTTCTACTTATTGTACTGTTATCACACGGACAATCGTTTCGATATATTACCGTAGATAAAGGATTAAGTAGCCGCCGCGTATACTCTATAGCAAAAGACAAAGAAGGATACATGTGGTTCCTGACAAGCAATGGTATAGACCGTTATAATGGAAAAGAATTTAAAAATTACCCTTCGGAAACAACTTCCCAGAATCCTAATTTTCCACTATCCCAAGATGAGCTCAAAATTGATGAGTCCGGTACATTATGGGGAATTAGCAAGAATGGTATTTTCTATAAATATAATCAGACAAAAGATAAATTCGATACTATTGACATATCCAAAAACGCAATGGTTCCGCAGCGGATTACTTATACCTGTCTGGGGCCAAATCATACGGTATGGTTATGCAACAAGAATGACATATATATTTATGATGTCAACCAACAGAAGTATCATGAAATCCGAAGTTCCAATCCATATCCTATAACAGAAGTAAAACATGTAGGGAAGGATCGGTTTTATATCGGAACAGAACGCGGACTCTTCCTTGCCCACCTCATAGATAACACGTTAAAGCCTATTCATAATCTGGCTATAGATACGATTTCCATGCGGATACAAAAACTTCATTACAGTGCATCACACCAAAAGCTTTTAATAGGAACTTTCCGGAACGGAGTATATCTTTATGATATTAAAAGCAATCAAATGAAGGATTTGGGAGTTCCTAAAGATATACAAATCATGAAGTTTGCAGTCTATGGAAACAATTACCAAAATATTCTGATTGCAACTTTCGGAGCCGGAATCTATAAATATGATTTAATAGAAGATAAACTGGAACCTTTTCTTACGGCTGATTACACCACTGAAAACAAAATGAACGGAAACAATGTCAACGATATATATGTCGATGAAAAACAACGTGTCTGGGTTTCCGTTTATCCGATGGGCATTACTCTTTATCTGCGTTCCCATCCAAGTTATAATTGGATAAGGCATGCTATTAATAATCCCCAGACAATTGCAAATAATCAGGTAAATTACATCATTCAAGATTCAGAAGGAGATCTGTGGTACGCCACCAACGATGGAATAAGCCTCTATCGACAAAAAGAAAAAAGGTGGGAACATTATTTATCAGACAAGCTAACGGATACCCAAAATAAAAATCACATATATCTAACTCTTTGTGAAATAAAACCAGGGATTATTATGGCCGGCGGATACATGTCGGGAGTTTATTGGATTGATAAGAAACAAAAAAAGGCATACTACCTTAGTCCCAATTTTTATGGAGAAGAAAATAAAGATGTAAACAAATATGTTAGAGTAATCATAAAAGATAGCGACGGATATATCTGGGCAGGCGGTTATAATAAAATTGAAAAGATAGATTGGGATAACCGGAAATATCAATATTTTAAAATTGATCATCAAGTAACCTGCATGGCCGAAAAGGATGAAAAATGCATATGGATTGGTACAACAGAAGGATTGTATAAAATAGACAAAGAAGATGGGAAAATTACAACTATCGATCTCCCTGTTATGTGTAAACATATAAGCGCCATTTATCAAGACAATAAAAACAATGTTTATATAGGAACGTGTGGCAGCGGTTTATTAATCTACAATTTAAATAATGGAGAATTCATAAGCCACCGACGGAAAAGCTGCGCTTTATTTGCCAACAATATATATGCAATTATATCCAACAATGACGGAGATCTCTTATTCAGTACCGAAGGAGGGCTTACTCGCTATTTTCATCAAAATAAGACGTTTTATAACTGGACTTCAGAGCAAGGGTTAATATCCACCAGTTTCAACTATAATGCGTGTGTACATACCAAAGAAAACACCCTCATTTTCGGTTCTAATAACGGAGCCATTGAATTTCCGGACAAGGCAACCTTCCCGTATGAAAATGAAGAGAAAATTGTTTTCTCAAATCTTCGGACCATCCCTAAAAAGAGCTTGTATTTTCCTGAAGAGAAATCCATTTCAATAGATATAAACAAGCAAAAGAAGATAAAACTTCCTTACTCACAAAACATTTTCTCATTTCAGATATCTTCTATCAACTTTGATAACCCGGAAAATGTGCTTTATTGCTGGAAAATTGAAGGATTACACAACAAGTGGAGTGTACCGTCAGAAGATAATCATGTTCAGTATACAAATCTGAACCCGGGCAAATATGTTCTACGGGTGCGGGCGGTAATGAGAAACAATTTCACTGTGCTTGACGAAAAAGCTATCGAAGTAAACATTGCCCCTCCCTTTTGGGGAACCATCTGGGCAAAGAGCATCCTCGCACTTATTTTATTTTCCGTGGGAAGCATCATTATCCGGTATTTCTGGATGAAACGGGAGAAGAAACTCGCTGCCGACAAAGTTGAATTTTATATAAACACCGCACATGATATCCGCACTCCGCTAACTTTAATAAAAGTGCCCCTTGAAGAATTAACTAAAGAAAAAACATTATCGGAGAAAGGTAAACAGTATCTAAATATTGCCTTGCATAAAACGAATGAATTATGTGATTTAATATCGAATACACTTGCCTTCGAAAAGAACGAAAGCGAAGAAGGCTCTTTGCACATAAAAAAGCACAATATAAATACTGTCATACAAAAAAGTATGAACCATTTTATGCCTTATGCAGAGTCGAAAAAACTAACCTTTACCTATATTCCAAACGAAAATGTATCAGACGTATGGATTGATAAGGAAAAAATAAACACTATCTTACAGAATTTGATATCAAATGCCTTGAAATATACAAATAAGAATGGACGAATAGAAATATCCACTATACAAGAAAATGATAATTGGGGAATAAAAATTAAAGATACGGGAATCGGGATACCCGAAAAAGAACAAAAAAAATTATTCAACTTATTCTTTCGGGCCAGCAATGCCATTCATATTAAAAACAGCACCGGGATAGGCCTTCATATGGTTCATAAACTTGTGAAAATTCATAAAGGGCATATTCAATTCGAAAGCATGGAAAACAAAGGAAGCACTTTTACCATACTCTTCCCCATAGGCTTCAAATATTATAAGCAAGAGCTTATCGATTTCTCAGAGGAGAAGCAAGAACAGGCACAAAACGTGCAAAAGAATATGGAAGAAGTAAAAAACGTTCCGTATATAGATGAAGAAAAGAAAAAGTACCGAATAATCATTGTAGAAGATAATGATGAAATGCGTCATTTCCTTGAATCTTTGCTTTCTGAGAATTATACGGTTTTCACAACAAAGAACGGTTTGGAAGGATGGAAAAGTATTAAGAAATCTAATCCTGATTTAGTTATTTCCGATATAATGATGCCGGGATTGAGCGGAGACAAGTTATGCAAACAATTAAAAGAGGACATCGAAACATCTCATATCCCGGTTATCTTATTGACTGCTTTAGGAGACACGGAACATGTAGTTTACGGACTGAATAATTTTGCAGACAGCTATATTTCCAAACCTTTTAATGCAGAAGTTCTTCATGCTACCATTCGGACACTTATCCGTAACAGAACTATTCTAAAAGAGAAATTTGCCAAATTTAGTCCGGAAGAAGAAGTGAATGAACTTCCCGGCAATGCGTCCGATCTGGATGTTCAGTTTATGAAAAAAGTAAAGGAAATTATTGAAATGAATCTTAGCAATTCCGGCTTCACCGTCGATGATTTGGCTGCCGCATTGAATATGAGCCGCTCAGGTTTCTTCAAAAAATTAAAGAATCTGACAGACCAGGCTCCCAACACCATCATACGAAACGTACGCCTAAACAAAGCAGCCGAACTTCTATGGGAGAATCATCATAATGTAGCAGAGATTTCCTATATTACCGGATTCAGTGATGTAAAATATTTCCGTAAACTATTTAAAAAACGTTTTGGATGTACTCCCAGTGAATATGCGGAGAAAGGCAATAAACCATAACTATGATTATTATAAGAATATAGAACAACACCACAAATAAAACACTGTATGAATATTTACTTAGAGTCGTTTGGAATCTTCTTCAAAATCGGCACATTTACTATCGGAGGGGGATACGCTATGATTCCCCTTATTGAAGAAGAAATAGTTAATAAAAAGAAATGGATTAATAAAGAAGATTTTGTAGACTTGATGGCCATCGCTCAATCCGCTCCCGGAGTGTTTGCGGTTAATATGGCTATCTTTATAGGCTACAAACTGCGAGGAATAAAAGGAAGTATCATGACTACTTTAGGAACCATTCTTCCTTCTTTCCTTATTATTTTGGCTATTGCCTTATTTTTTCAACAGTTTAAAGAATATCAACTGGTAGAAAACATATTTAAAGGAATCCGCCCGGCTGTAGTAGCTCTTATCGCTGCGCCGACTTTTTCCGTAGCTAAATCTTCAAAAATTAACCGCTACACGATATGGATTCCTGTTATCAGCGCCCTACTCATATGGTTGCTTGGAGTTTCTCCCATATACATTATCATTATAGCCGGCATAGGAGGCTACCTGTGGGGCCGTTACAAACACTCTAAATCTGAACAAAAATGATATTCCTTCAATTATTCTACACTTTCTTAAAAATCGGTTTATTCGGTTTCGGAGGCGGATATGCCATGCTTTCCATGATTCAAGGCGAAGTAGTAACCCGATACAATTGGATTAGTACTTCCGAGTTTACAGATATTGTCGCCATCAGCCAGATGACGCCGGGTCCTATCGGTATTAATTCAGCAACCTATGTAGGATATACGGCTATAATGAATGCCGGTTACTCTCAAACAATGGGTGTGTTGGGCAGCATGACCGCCACCTTCGCCGTAACACTTCCTTCTTTTATCTTAATGCTGGCTATCAGCAAATTCTTTCTGAAATACCAGAAACACCCTATGGTAGAAGCGGTATTTAGCGGGCTACGTCCGGCGGTAGTAGGTTTGTTGGCTGCAGCAGCCTTGCTTCTTATGAATGCGGAAAATTTCAGTACGCCTCACGATAATTTATACCAGTTCGTTATCAGTGTACTATTATTTATAACAGCATTTGTATGTACGCGCTACTACAAAATCAATCCTATATTAATGATTGTGCTGTGCGGAGCGGCAGGCGCGATTCTTTATTAGGGACATTCAGGAAATACTATAAAATTAGCCAACTAATTCAAGCTCAAAGCATTGCGAATTAGTTGGCTTTTTAGTATCTTTAGATAGGGATATTCAGTCAATATAACTAATTAGAAATTAATCAGTTGGCTTTAACTTTACTCTTTTAAGGATATCCCTACAAAGCATGCACGGCAAAGAGTTCTGCTTTTCAACTAACTTGAAGAAGGACTCATTTATTCCCTATAATTCGATTTCTAAACCTGTTACGAAGGGACAGAGATTAAAGCTTCACCGTTTTCTTGGCTCCTTTCGATTCGTTCTGTAAACGGTCCAAGGCAGTTACCACATAACGGTATTTTGTTTTACCGTCATCATACGGAAGCGGATAAAATGTATTACGTGTAATAGTCACAATCTTGGAGGGGTCTTCCAAGTTCACTTTCTCTCCTTTTTCAAAACGGTAAACCACATACTGAACGGCCCTATCCATTTCTGTTTTAGCTTTGGGAGCACTCCAAAAAAGAATCAAACCATCTTCCGTCCACACAGGTTTTACTTTCCGTACTTTCGAAGGAGCCTTATCATCTATAAACGGGAACTTTGGCATTAGAGCCGGATAACGATGATAACTTTGTATCAATGCATCCCGATAATTACCTGCATTGTCGACTACTGCACTGGCAGGCCACTGGCAACTTCCCCCGACCGAAGCTAACGACCGTTGCAACTGCATCTTACGAGCCTGCTGGTGAATAGCCGGATTTTGCCGATCGGCATTTTTAACCGTACGCATCACATCCTGCCCGATAAAGAGAGGACGGTTCTTCGCATGGTCGGCCCACCAATAAATCAAGGTTTCATAGTCTGCGGCCGGATGTCCTATCTCCCAATAAATCTGTGGGATATTATAATCCATCCATCCTTTATCCACCCATAAAAGAATATCGGCATATAAGTCATCATAATTCTGCAATCCGTTGGTATCACTTCCATTCGAAGCACTCTTCTTGTTCCGGTATATGCCGAAAGGCGAAATGCCAAACTTCACCCACGGTTTACACTGATGTACAGTTTCGTGTACGGCTTTAACCAAACGGCTTACATTATCCCGGCGCCAATCATTCCTATCGGCATATCCGCGGCCGTAACGGGCAAAGCTGACATCATCCGGAATCGCCAGTCCCGATACCGGATAGGGATAAAAATAATCATCCATATGCAACCCGTCGACATCGTAACGGGAAACAATGTCTTTCACAATTTTACAGATATAATTGATGTTCTCGGGATAACCAGGGTCGAAAAACAACTGTCCGTCATAAGAGAAAAATTGTTCGGGATAAAACTTAGACGGATGATTACCGGACAATGTGGTCGTTCCTTTCGTTTTGGCGCGGTAAGGATTTATCCATGCATGCAGTTCCATATTACGTTTATGGCATTCGTCGATCATAAATTGCAAAGGATCCCATACCGGCGAAGGAGCTTTTCCCTGCACACCGGTAAGAAAACGGCTCCAAGGCTCATAAGTGGACTGATAAAGTGCATCGGCTTCGGGACGTACCTGAAAAATAATGGCATTAATGCCTGCGGCTTGCAGACTATTCAATTGTTCGATTAATACTTGGCGCATTTTGTCGGGAGCCATTCCCTGAAACTGTCCGTTTACTGCCTGAATCCACGCACCCCGGAACTCACGCTTGGGATAAGTCTGAGCCGTGAGGCCGGCTATGGTAAAAAGAAAAAGAAGGAATAGTGTAAAATGTCTTCGATTCATAGGTTTCTTCATACTTTTATTATGGAGGCAAAGATAATGCTTACAGGTTGAATTTGCCCTAAATTAACAAGAGAAAAATCATAGGGATAACAGAAACAACAACTGTCGCTATAAATACAGCCTAAAAAACGCTCCCGACAAATAAAAAACAATCCCAAAACCACCTTTTAGGAAATATAGCTAATTTATAATGGAATTTCACCATTTCTTTTGAGCAAAAAGGATAATATCTTTGTTCTCAATAAAAAACGAGACGATTATGAAAAGTATTAAACCAATTTTGACCGTTCTTTGTCTGCTAATCACGGTAACAGCATGTTCCGGAAACAAAGAAGGTACACAACAAAAGAAAGGAGCCGATATGGAATTGACCCATTTAACAAAAGCGGAGTTTTTAAAGAAAGTGTACAACTACGAAGCGAATCCCAACGACTGGAAATACGAAGGAGATAAGCCTTGTATTGTTGATTTTTACGCCACATGGTGTGGCCCTTGTAAGGCTTTAGCCCCTGTATTAGAGGATTTAGCAAAAGAGTATGAAGGCAAAATCTACATCTACAAAGTAGACGTAGATAAAGAACAAGATCTGGCTGCTGCATTTGGCATCCGCAGCATTCCTACTCTTCTCTGGGTTCCGTTAAACGGGAAACCGAAAACCACTCAGGGAGCCATGCCGAAGAATGAACTGAAAAAAATGATAGATGATACTTTATTGAATATCAAATAAAACACTATCACTTTTACGGAAAAAAGAGAAGAAGAGAAAGTTTTTTCACTTCTTCTCTTTCTTCATATAAGAAAATAGCACTACTTTTATCGCCTCATTTAACCCATACTAAACAGACGATATAAGTAGCATGATTGTTACCTTATCACCAAAAGTGAATTTTTAAACAAACGAAACAGCAGATAATGTCAAACCCATGACGGAACAGACTTTAGAGAAATTACGCATACTCACCGAATCGGCCAAGTACGATGTCTCGTGCTCGTCGAGTGGAACGGTGCGTTCCAACAAACAAGGCGGCGTAGGCAACACACTGGGCGGCATCGGCATTTGCCACAGCTTTTCGGACGACGGACGGTGTATCTCGCTACTCAAAATCATGCTCACCAATTATTGTATTTACGATTGTGCCTATTGCATCAATCGACGCAGCAACGATATTCCCCGCGCCACACTGTCGGTTACCGAATTGGTAGAACTGACTATGGAGTTTTACAGGCGTAATTATATAGAAGGATTGTTTCTCAGTTCCGGAGTGGTTCGTAACCCTGATTATACCATGGAACGTTTGGTACGCATTGTGAAAGACCTGCGTACAATCCACCGCTTCAACGGATATATTCATTTGAAAAGTATTCCGGGAGCAAGCCGTGAGCTTATCAACGAAGCCGGACGCTATGCCGACCGTATGAGCGTAAATATTGAAATCCCCAACGAGGACTCGTTAAAAAGACTGGCACCCGAGAAAGATTTCCAAAGTGTGTTCCAACCGATGAAGTTTATCCAACAAGGTGTATTGGAAAGTTCGGAAGAACGAAAGAAATTCCGCTACGCACCGCGCTTTGTACCTGCCGGACAAAGTACACAGATGATAGTAGGAGCCACCGCCGACAGCGACAAAGATATCCTCCATCTTTCATCAACTCTATATGCGCGCCCTACCATGCGAAGGGTCTATTATTCGGGATATATTGCCGTCAATACGTACGATAAGAGACTACCCGTATTGAAGCAACCGCCTTTAGTGCGAGAGAACCGTTTATATCAGGCAGACTGGTTATTGCGTTTCTATCAATTTAAGGTCGATGAAATAGTGAACGACGCACATCCCGACCTGGATTTAGAAATAGACCCCAAATTATCGTGGGCGTTACGCCATCCCGAATGTTTTCCGGTAGATATCAATAAGGCGGACTACGAAATGATTCTTCGTATCCCCGGCGTGGGAGTCAAATCGGCACGCCTCATTGTTTCTTCCCGCCGTTTTGGTCGCCTGACAAGTTATCATCTTAAAAAGATGGGTGTAGTGATGAAGAAAGCAAAATATTTTATCACCTGCGGCGAACTGGAAGCCAGAGGCGTGAACGAATTGCGCCCCGAAAGAGTGAGGGAGCTGCTGTTACCTGCCCCCAAAAAGAAAACGGACGACAGGCAACTCTCTTTTCAATTCCCCGACGAACCATGATTGTTTATCTGTACGACCGGACTTTTGACGGGATATTAACTGCTGTCTTCGACGCTTATTCTCGCAAAACTTTTCCCGACGTATTGCTGGGAGAAGGGGAACAGCTTCCGCTCTTTTGTGAAGAGACTCATACGGTGATAACGGACGAGGCAAAAGCGCGACGGGTGTGGAAAGCTTTGCGAAAGAAACTTTCCGCCGCTGCCCTCTCCTGCCTTACAATCAGTTACCTCTCCGAATTGCCGGAACTGGACATGCCATTGTTCCGGTATATCCGTAAAACGGTGGATTCTCCACGAAGTATCGAAACCAATTTTGCCGACGAAGATGTATTGATGGTCACCAACACCTATCGCAAAGTAATGCACGAACGACACCGGATGCTACAATTCGTCCGTTTCCAAAAAGCGACAGACGGCACTTATTTCGCTTTACACGAACCTCTTTACAACGTTATAGCTTTAGGCATTTCTCATTTCAAAGATCGTTTTGCCGACCAGCCTTTCCTGATTTACGACAAACGCCGCGACTATGGTTATTATTATGACAAAGAAACGCTGACCCGTGTGAGCTTTGCCGAAAAGCTTCCGCACTTCCTCACCGGCAAGCTCAACGAAGAGTTAATGGCAAAAGATGAGAAACTGTTTCAGGAATTATGGCGTACTTATTTCAAAGCCATCTGCATCAAAGAGCGGATGAACCCAAGAAAACAAAAAAAAGACATGCCCACCCGATATTGGAAATATCTTACGGAGAAGCAAAAATGAAGTAGCGTTACCTTATAACCAGCTTTTTAAAAGATATACAGAACCACATACCATAAGCAGGGCTACAATGGTTCCTACTACGATCCGGCTTCCGGCTATCGAATCATATTGTTCTTGAATAAATTTACCGCAACAAAGCTACATACAAACGGGCAGTCACACTTATTATCCAACATAAAAGATGTGTATGTACAAATACATTTTTCAGTTGAAACCTTTCCTCACCTGAGCTTAACACCTAGCCAACGCAACAAAAGACAACTTACCTTACAAGGCTGCATAACTAACGAAGTCAGCGTGTTTAACAAACGAAGTTGTAACACGTATAACGAACGAAGTGCTCACTCATAACTAACGAAGTTGTTTCCTCAACCTGATTATGAGGGATAGCCTGCCACAACAATACAGTATTGTCTGTCGCGAATGTATCACATCGTATGTACAAACGGACTCACAATATTCGAGCTGAATGTATCATAATATTTGATACAAAACTGTTGTAACAATACTTGTTTTCTCTAAAAAGAAGTTTGCTTACGAAACATCCAAATAAGAAAAACAGTATCTTTGCACATTAATTCTGAAGAAACAGGTATGGCAGACAGCAAATATATTTCAATTCAAGGCGCAAGAGTCAATAATCTCAAAAATATCAACGTGGATATTCCACGTAACAAACTGGTAGTTGTTACCGGATTGTCCGGCTCGGGTAAATCGTCCCTTGCTTTCGACACCTTATATGCCGAGGGACAACGACGATATGTGGAAAGTCTTTCATCGTATGCCCGTCAGTTTTTGGGAAGAATGAGCAAACCGGAGTGCGATTTCATTAAAGGTATACCTCCTGCCATCGCCATCGAACAGAAAGTGAACAGCCGCAATCCGCGTTCTACCGTAGGCACCTCCACCGAGATTTACGAATACCTGCGTTTACTGTTCTCCCGTATAGGAAAAACCTATTCGCCTGTCAGCGGACAATTGGTAAAGAAACACACCGTGGAAGATGTGGTAAACTGCATGCTTTCTTATTCGAAAGGAACTAAATATACAGTCCTTACCCCCATTGTATTGCGCGAAGGACGTTCTTTGAAAGAACAACTCGGCATCTATATGCAGGAAGGCTTCAACCGCTTGGAGGTAAACGGCGAAATGGTACGTATGGAAGATTATGCGCCACAAGGCGGAGACGTGGTATACCTGCTTATCGACCGTATGACATGTGACGACAGCAAAGACAGCATTAGCCGCCTCACCGATTCGGCGGAAACCGCTTTCTATGAAGGAGACGGAACCTGCTTGCTCCGTTTTTATCCGGCAGGCATTCTGCACTCTTTCACCAAGAAATTCGAAGCGGACGGCATCGAGTTCGAAGAACCTACCGACCAGCTTTTTTCATTCAACTCCCCTATCGGCGCCTGCCCCGAATGCGAAGGATTCGGCAAGATTATCGGAATAGACGAGAGTCTAGTCATCCCCAATCGAGGATTAAGCGTTTATGACGGAGCGGTTGTATGTTGGCGCGGCGAAAAGATGGGCGAATGGAAAGACGAATTCATACGCGAATCGGCAAAAGACAACTTCCCCATCTTCACTCCTTACTACGAATTGACGCAGGAACAGAAGGATTATCTTTGGCACGGCCCGCGCGAGAAAACCTGTATCGACTCGTTTTTCCGCATGCTTGAAGAAAACCAATATAAAATTCAATACCGGGTGATGCTGGCACGTTACCGGGGAAAAACAGTATGTCCCGTTTGCCACGGTACGCGGCTGAAAAAAGAAGCCACTTATGTAAAGGTGGGCGGACGTTCCATTTCGGAATTGGTAGACCTCTCCATTTACGATTTAAAACAGTTTTTCAACCAATTGCAACTCGACGAGCACGAAGCGCTTATAGCCAAACGAATCCTGACCGAGATAAACAACCGCATCCAGTTCCTGTTAGACGTAGGGCTGGGTTACCTGACACTCAACCGATTAAGCAATACGCTCTCCGGTGGAGAAAGCCAACGTATCAACCTCGCCACCTCATTGGGCAGCAGTCTGGTAGGTTCTCTTTATATTTTGGACGAACCGAGTATCGGATTGCACAGCCGCGACACGGGAAGGTTGATTAAAGTCCTGCGCCAACTGCAAGAGCTGGGCAATACGGTGGTGGTGGTAGAGCATGATGAAGAAATTATCCGTGCCGCCGACTACATCATAGATATCGGTCCCAAAGCCGGACGATTGGGCGGTGAAGTGGTTTACGAAGGCGACATGAAAGACTTGAAACCCGGCAGCGACAGCTATACTGTACGTTACCTGTTGGGAGAAGAAAAAATTCCTGTACCTGCCACCCACCGACAGTGGAACAATTATATCGAAATAAAAGGCGCACGGCAAAATAACCTGCGCGGCATAGACGTCAAATTCCCGCTCAATGTAATGACGGTAGTAACCGGAGTCAGCGGTTCGGGCAAATCGACCTTGGTGCGTGACATCTTCTATCGCGCCCTGAAACGGGAATATAGCGAAAGCAGCGAACGTCCCGGAGAATTCATCTCTCTCGAAGGAGACATCCACATGATGAAAGACATCGAATTTGTAGACCAGAATCCGATAGGCAAATCCACGAGAAGCAACCCTGTTACCTATGTAAAAGCCTATGACGAGATACGCAAACTGTTTGCCGATCAACCACTCGCCAAGCAAATGGGTTACACAGCCGGCTATTTTTCGTTCAACACCGAAGGAGGCCGTTGCGAGGAATGCAAAGGCGAGGGTACGGTGACGGTAGAGATGCAATTCATGGCGGATCTGGTACTGGAGTGTGAATCATGTCACGGCAAACGCTTTAAAAGCGATACGCTGGAAGTGAAGTTCAAAGACCAAAGTATCTACGACATACTGCAAATGACCGTCAACCAAGCCGTAGAATTCTTTACCGAACACAAGCAGACAAAAATCATAAAGAAACTGAAACCTTTGCAGGATGTAGGTTTAGGCTATATCAAACTAGGACAATCTTCCTCTACGCTCTCCGGCGGAGAGAACCAGCGCGTAAAACTGGCTTATTTCCTGAGTCTGGAGAAAATAGAACCTACCATCTTTGTCTTCGATGAGCCCACTACCGGGCTTCACTTCCACGATATCAAGAAACTGCTGGAAGTATTTGATGCACTTATAGCTAAGGGACATACCGTCATTATCATCGAGCACAACCTGGATGTGGTGAAGTGTGCCGACTATGTAATAGATTTAGGTCCTGAAGGCGGAAGCAAGGGCGGAAATCTCGTAGCAGCCGGAACACCGGAAGAAGTAGCCGCCTGCGGAGCTTCCTATACAGGGCAATATTTACAGGAGAAGCTGCACGAAGACTAAAAGAAAAGTTTCCTCGCAAGTTTAAAAGGGCTGTCTAACAAGTCAAATCTGAATTAGATAAAGTTACAGATTGTAACTGAATAAATAAAAAGTACCACTTTAACCTATGAAGACCAGGTGTAAAGTGGCGCTTTTTTCTATACTTGAGTCCTGTCAGTCCTAACTCAAAAGTTTTTATCTAAACCTTCAGACTTCTTGGATAACCCTAGCTATCATTCATGTATACTTTTGTAGTGATCAGACATAAGTTAACCGCAAAATTTCGGTTAATTACGTGCTTTTAACCGCAAAGAAACTTTCAATCCTTATCCGGATGGATTCGAAGGTAAACTTAGAAGCAGAAAGCAGACAAAATAAACGGAGACGATAGAAAAGTGTTAATCATTTCCCAGCAATAACTTTTTCACCTTTGAATAGTCCTCTTCTTCTAAAACCAAACTGGCTATGATATACAACAATTTTTCAAGAAACGATAAATCCATCGACGGAATGTCACGAACATAGCCACCGGATTCTCTGAAATAACCGGCATTTTTTGAAATAGCTTCATTAAATTCATCAACGGATAATCCCAAGTATTGTATAATCATACATTGCGTTTCTTCATTTATCAAATAGAATAATTCATCAAGTTTATTGCTCCTTTCATAAGCCCTTCCATTACGTCCCGCCAGTATTTTCAAGCCCCACTCGCACAAGGAAACCAACAGCATAGACCGGTCCATAAAATAATGCCTAATTATGGAAGATGAAGAAGAATCTGCCTTACGATAAAAAAGATACATCTTTAAATATGCCTGAAACTCCTTTTCAATCCATTTCATATTTATATTCATATAACATACACTCAATATTCAACATAGCATTCCTTAGGTTAAAAGTCCAGCCACTATTTATTTATAAAATTCAGAACAAAGAACGTAAGAATTTCCATTCTATATACAAAAACATGTCCCCAATAAGTACACATGTATACTTATTGGGAACATTTCTTCTTGCGTACTTCTTCCGTATAAACGCTAAAAAAATCATAGTCTAGAATCTGAGAGAGTCGGAACAATATATCGGTATCAATAGAACTCTTCTCATAAATTTTATACACATTGGAACGACAGCACGATAATTCGCGGGCAAGCCACACTACAGTCTTCTGTCGCTCTTCCACTTTCTGTTTGATAAGCTGACCAATATGCATACTAGTTTTGCAATGTTTGGCTTGAAAGATTCCCCGACAGAAGCCACCGTTTTAATACTAGGACATAATATATAAAGAAAGCGTGGGAATCTGTTCTGCTTATCCCACTATTCAGGCTCTCGCATTGCCCATCTAAAAAGGATAAGCAACGCCAGTCAGCCCACGCCTGTATGATGAACATGCAAAGAACCAGAAGGGTTCATAAGAACCAATCTACTTTATGCAGGATACAATCATACCACGCAGACGCTTCGGTTGCTGTCTTTCTTCCCTTTAGATTCTGAATTTGCGAGATTCGAATAGTAGAAGATTAACGCATGAAAACGTCTTTCATTATATATGTTTTCTCCCGCCAAACCCGCAACGAGCCGACCGGAGCAGGACAAAAGTAGGAAGTATTAAGGAATATACCAAATTTTTGTCCGAATTCTTTCGGAAGAACAAATGATATTGCCTACAAAATAGACCTATACCTCCTTTTCTCTGAAGCATGCATTAGCAAAGTGACTAGCGAACCTACAAGTTCAGGATATCTCAGAACAAAGTTTATGGTTCTCAACTCTCCAACGAATACCCTTAAACAGCTTCAGACTAATTGCTATAAAAACAGATAATTCCCCAAGCCGATTGCCAACCGAATTTCTGTAGCCTCCCCACTTTCAACAGCTACGGCGGGTACCGGAAACGGCCGTTTCGAATCCGGCAGGTACATCGGGCTAAGTTGGCACATCAAGCAAAGCCGAAATATCGAGAAAGAAACCTGTTCGGGCCCGGTGAACGAATAAGCAACTTTCTCTTCTGATTTCTGCGTCAAAGGTAGCGCTGTGGGAAAAGACGTTTTACGATAGATTTGTTTCCTTTACGTTACTTTACGATACACCCTTCGTCCGTTGCTTCACCAGCCTTTTCTACCCGTGGAACGGAAGGTGAGGAACCAAACGAACGAAGGGTCTAAAACGGGATAGCTTCCCGATTTCTTACGGCATGGGTAAGTCGTAGGCCTATTCTTACTCAAGCCGTAGGCCTGTCACTAGATGTAGTGATAAGCCTACGGCTCACCAAGCCACAGGCTTGTCACTTAATCGAGCGCAGGTTTGTTACTTGACTGGGTACAGGCTTATTACTTAACCGGACACGAGTTTGTTACTTAACCAAGCGCAGCCTTGCCACACTCCATGTACCCGTAACCCCACCTCGACATATACACTTACCACTCACCCAAGTAGTACATGATGATTTTCACTTGATGGGGAAGGGTAAAGTTGCAAACGCTACAACGCTACAAATGTGGCGAATGTTGCAATGTTGCAAATGTTGCAGCCTCTTTTTTCCTCACACACGCGTACGCGCGCGAGGAGATAACATTCTCTTTCTGCCCGTCAGAGTAGTTCTACTTTGATAAGTCGCCTCAAAAACGAGAAGTACTATGCACTGACCTTACTCCAAAATTAAACATGTCCGCTTACGAATCACCCAAGTAGTACGTGATGATTTTCACTTGATGGAGAAGGGTAATATTGCAAACACCACAACGCTACAAATATGGCGAATGTTGCAATGTTGCAAATGTTGCAGCCTCTTTTTTCCTCACACACGCGTACGCGCGCGAGGAGATAACATCTTCTTTCTGCTCGTTGGAGTAGTTCAACTTTGATAAGTCGCCGTAAAAATGAGGAGTACTATGCGCCAACGCTTCCAAAAAATTTAATAATATCGGAGAAATCCGCTTCGGTAAATAATTCTATATTCATATTCACTGCCGTCCCATTAAAAGACTCATATGCTATTCTATGTAATTAATAATCTGTCGATTATAGGCATATTTTGAATAGACGGATTTGAACTTATCTACACTGTGAAGTTCGTTAGGCAAAAAATCATGCCGCTTGTATATCACCCTTTTACTATTATGCTTTAACGGAATAATAGGGGTATCAAAATTTTAGGGGAGACTAATGATTCATATTCTAGAATTATTAATCTCAGATGAGCTCGGTCGCTTTTCTCATCAGACTATAAGTCCAGACGGGTAAAATTAATCTTGGAAAGCGAATATAAGCGGGAGATAAATCCCCATAGAACAACTGTAACATTTCTTTTATAGTAGAAAGCATTTACGATGTATCAGAAAACTCAAACGAAGAGCTAAGCCAGAAATCATAATCATTATTTTCCAGATATTTATTAAAACTCTTCACTCAATGTTTATTTATCTGAACGCTAACTGCCCATAAATTTAATCATTTTATCTAAGACCCTTTCCTACCCTATTTTACCGGCTGATTTTTAGATAGATGCCTTTCTGTCTAGTGACCAGTTTCGGTAAACGAGAGCATTCGAAAGAGAGGAACAACGAAGGCAGCGGCTAAGGAATTTTCTTATCCTCCTCGCGCGCGTACGCGTGTGTGAGGAAAAAAGAGACTGCAACATTTGCAACATTGCAACATTCACAACATTTGTAGTGTTGTGGCGTTTGTAGCGTTGTGGCGTTTGCAACATTGCAACTTTCCCATCAAATGAAAATCATCACGTACTACTGGGCGAGTCGGAAGCGGACATGTTTAATTCTGGAGTAGAGTCAGTGCCGTAGCACCCCTCATTTTTATGGCGACTTATCAAAGTTGAACTACTCCAACGAGCAGAAAGAAGATGTTATCGCCTCGCGCGCGTACGCGTGTGTGAGGAAAAAAGAGGCTGCAACATTTGCAACTTTCCCATCAAGTAAAATTTATCACATACTATTTGGGCGAGTCTTAAGCGAACATGTTTAATCTTTTGAAAGTGTCGGTGCGTAATACCCCTCATTTTTATGGCGACTTATCAAAGTTGAACTACTTCAACGGGCAGAAAGAAGATTTTATCGCCTCGCGCGTACGCGTGTGTGAGGAAAAAAGAGACTGCAACATTTACAACATTGCAACTTTCCCATCAAGTAAAATTTATCACATACTATTTGGGCGAGTCTTAAGCGAACATGTTTAATCTTTTGGAAGTGTCGGTGCGTAATACCCCTCATTTTTATGGCGACTTATCAAAGTTGAACTACTTCAGCGGGCAGAAAGAAGATTTTATCGCCTCGCGCGCGTACGCGTGTGTGAGGAAAAAAGAGGCTGCAACATTTGCAACATTGCAACATTCACAACATTTGTAGTATTGTGGCATTTATAGCGTTGTGGTGTTTGTAGTATTGTGGCGTTTGTAGTATTGTGGCGTTTGTGGCGTTTGTGGCGTTTGTGGCGTTTGCAACATTCAGCCTACAAAAAAACGGGGAAGTTTTTTCTTGCGCGAAACATCTGCTTTACAAGGAAACATCTGCTTTGCAAGGAATCCTCCCCTTACAGAAAGGAGGTTGTGTCAAAACTCCGATAAAGTTATCATATAGTATGTCATTCTAAGGGAGCAAAGCGAAGAATCTGTAAAGCACTAGTGAATATTTTCAGATCCTTCACTACCGGGATGACAAATTGATATACTATTTTAGTTTTGACACACCCCCGATATCTGTGTTTAAGCTCAAAAAAGTAGCGTGTTTAACGCTCAAAAGAAAACGGTTCTGAGGAGCGGCCCACATCTTATAAATTCTTTACCGTAACTGCGTTTTCATCCATTCAATGGACTTGCGGTTGCTTTCCGGAAAGCGCCAGTGTGAAGAGGTGGGTGTAATTACCACGACCTTAGGAGCTGTAACGGCATTGATGGCTGCCTGAACCGAAGTCGGAGGACAAGTATTATCATTGTAACCAAAAGAATAAAAACCGGGAATAGACAGCGTACGGGCAAAATTCACCACATCGTAGTAAGATAGTGTTTGACAGGCAATCGCCGCATCCACAGTCTGCTTTTGCTCCTTTCCGGGAACAAACAAGCGGGGCCAACCTCCGGCGCGCCCTTTCAAAAAGCCCGGTAAATCGCATAACGCAGGATAAAAAGCTGCCACAAAGTTTACCCGCTTATTCAATGCGGCTGTGACAATACTTAAAGCACCGCCTTGACTGCCACCGCACACTCCTACATTCTTTCCATCGAATTCCGGCAGGGAACAGAGATAATCTACTGCCCGTACACATCCCAGATAAACATCTTTATAATAATAAGAGTCCCGGTCGGCCATGCCCATATACATGTAATCTCCGAGTTGCGCCTGTTTCGTTTTCATCTCTTCATCGGACACCAAAGGAGAGATTCCGTGAATTTCTATAGCAAGTGTAATAAACCCTTCTTCTGCATACGAGGACATGGAAGATGTACGTTTCACACCCGCACCGGGAGGAACCATCAACACCGGATATTTACCCTCCGCACGGGGCTTGGACAGATAACCGTATATATAGCGGCCCTTCTTGGAACAGGGTAACTTTACAAGTGATACTTCGACCTTCTCTGTTGACAAGTCCGGCAACGGAGTGATCTCAACATCCATCGGGACTTTGGCTGCCTGTTTCATAGCTTTGGTCCAGAACTTCAGGAAATCCTCAGGCATTTCCGCTATACTTTGGATCTTTTCGGGGGAGAAAGCAACTTTCAACGTTTCCTTATAGTTCTCTCCATTAAACGAAAAACGGATATTACAATACCGGAATCCGGGGTCTTGCATGGTTCCGAAAGGAACGATTGCCTCTCCGTTACGAAAGAGCGCCACACCTTTTTTATCCGCAGGAAACATATCGTTACCGGCTTCGAACGTAACCTGTACACTATCAAGAGGCAGGCCACCGGCAAAGCCCAATATACGTACAGCGGCTTCTTCACCCGTGTGATAACAACGGTCGGGATGGGTGGTAGTAACCAAATAATCAAAATAAGCACGGGGCGCTTTCGTTATCTGTGCCGAAGCGACATGAAATTCCCCTAAAACAAGTAGTAATAGAACGAATATGTTTTTCATAATAATAAGTTATTTATTCAATCTCAACATGCTCTTAGCAGAACAAGGAATAAAAGAACATTTCAGTAGAAAACACATCCTCTAAAAAATAGAACACAATGTTCAACTGAATAACTTTCATTTTATTCCCTGCTTTCGAAACCGTTAGCCGGCTTTTATCCTTTGAGTCTGTATGCAGATAAGAGGTTCTTTGTCTTCTACGTCGTATGGTTTTCCGGCTTCTTCAAATCCTCTTCCCGTTTCCGGGCCAACCGCTCTTTCTTACGGAGCAAAAACCAGAGAATGCCAATGATTACATACGACAAGCCGATAGTACAATACTTCTCGGTATCACTGATTTCCGTATTGCGCGGAAGAAAGTAAACAGCCATCCCCGTAGTATAAAGGAACAGCAACAAAGGCAACCAAACAGAACGTCTATATTTTCTCATATGTAGATTTTCCTCTTTTATTATACCACACTATAAACAACACCAAAGCCAGCAACGAGCACCCTCCACCTATTACATAGGCTGCAACGGAAGGCAGGGCAAATCCTTCGCCGGCAATGCAAATATAGGTAGAACAAACGCATGTCATAAATAAAGCAGGAAGTAATGTGATAAAATAATTCTTTTTAACATACACCAGATACACGGTTATGGCCCATAAAGTAAATACCGAAAGGGTCTGGTTGCACCAAGCGAAGTATCGCCATATAACCTTGAATCCTTCCGCATCGGCCAGGCTATAACATAAGATTCCGGCAGTCACCAAAAACAGCGGAAGACATATCATCAAACGTTTAGCTACTCCCTGCTGTTCCAAATGCAGGAAATCGGCTACCATCAGGCGGGCAGAACGCAACGCCGTATCTCCACTCGTAATAGGCGCCGCCACAATACCCAACAAAGCCAGTATACTGCCGAATGTGCCCAGCCACTCTACGGAGATGTGAGTAGCCACATACGAAGCCACATTGGTTACTTTCGTACCATTCTCATCCACAAATTCGGTTCCGTATTTACCAAAAAAATAGGTGGCTACCGCAGCCCAAATCAAAGCAACGATACCTTCCGTCACCATGGCTCCGTAAAAAATAGGACGGCATTGTTTTTCATTCTTCATACAACGAGCCATCAAGGGCGACTGGGTGGCATGGAAACCACTGATTGCCCCGCAGGCAATGGAAATAAACATCATCGGGAAAATAGGACTGCTTTCATATTTCGTTCCGAAACTCTCCCACATTTCAGGCAAATCCGGCCTATTGACGAACAAAGCCACCAACAAGCCCAAAGCCATGAACAACAATGCGATGGCAAATAAAGGATAGACTCTTCCTATGATTTTATCAATCGGACAAAGTGTGGCTAATATATAGTAAAGAAATATGATAATCATCCATACATAGGCATTCATCCATACAGGCGTCATACCTGCCAATAACTCAGACGGACCGGAAATAAAAACAGCGCCCACCAACACCATCAACACAACGGAGAATACCGTCATCACTTTGCGGGTACGCTTTCCCAAATAACGTCCAATCAACTCCGGCAAGCTTTCTCCATCGTGCCGCAGAGAAAGCGCTCCACTAAAGAAATCATGGACGGCTCCGGCAAAAATAGTTCCGAATACAATCCACATATAAGAAGCCGTACCGAACTGCGCTCCCATAATGGCCCCGAATATAGGTCCCAACCCAGCAATATTAAGGAATTGAATCATAAAGATTTTCCAATTCGGAAGCACTAAATAATCCACTCCGTCCGCTTTCGTTAAAGCCGGAGTCTTCCGATTAACATCCGGTTGAAAAATGCGTTCCACATAACGGCCGTAAATAAAATATCCCCCTATCAAAAAAAGAAGAGCTAAAGTAAATGTAATCATAATATTGTTGTTTTTCGTGCCGCAAAAGTAACAATTTATAAGAATACAAACGATATCCGCCAAAAACTTTCTACATATACTTGATGAAAAAATGTATAATCCTTCCAAACCGGAACCATTTTCTTTCTTTTACCGAAAGCTGATTCGTGGATTCTTGTGTAGGGTTCTTCATAGAATATACACTACGTTTTATAAATGATACTAAAAGCATTACTACATTTCTATTACCAAGTAGGAGATTCAGAAATTATCATGTACATTTGCAGAAAAAAATAAGAGAAATGTCTATCATTACTATACACCGTAAGTTTTTAAACCAAACGATTCTTTTTCTATTGCTTCTTTGTTTGTTTTCTCCACTTCAGGCGCAAGAGCCTGTTTCTTTTTCCCTGTCCAAAGCATTCCAACAGCCCAAATATGAGACACGGGCGGTGTGGATTACGGTTTTAGGTAACCTCGACTGGCCCGAAACGTATGCGCTATCTCCTACCAGCATTGCCCAACAGAAAAAAGAAATATGCAAACAACTGGACGAGTTTAAAGCGGCCAATTTCAATACGATACTTATGCAAACGCGCATACGGGGAGATGTCATTTATCCGTCGGATATAGAACCGTTCAGTGACGCTTTGACCGGCACTTGCGGTAAAAACCCGGGATATGATCCTCTTGCATTTGTTATAGAAGAGTGCCACAAACGAGGTATGGAATGCCACGCATGGGTAGTAGCCGTCCCGTTAGGCAGCGACAAGCATATAAAGAATCAGGGAAAAACATCTATCGCACGGAAAAAGCCTTCAATCTGCATGCACTATCGGGGATTTTGGTATCTGAATCCCGGACATCCGGAAGCAAAAGAGTATCTGTTCTCCATTGTGAAGGAAATGGTTACCCGTTACGATCTGGACGGGGTCAATTTCGACTATATCCGTTATCCTGACGGACGGACACGCATTCCCGACCAAAGCACGTTCCGCAAATACGGAAAAGGGCGGAGTCTGGCACAATGGCGCCGAGATAATATCACCGAAATGGTGCGTTATATATATAAGGGTATCAAAGAAATCAAACCTTACATAAAGGTAGGCAGTTCTCCGCTCGGGAAGTATAAAGATACGAACCGTTATCCGTCACGCGGGTGGAACGCTTACCACACCGTATTCCAAGATGCGCGGTCGTGGTTGAAAGAAGGGATTCACGACATTGTATGCCCGATGGTTTATTTTAGGGAAGAGAACTTTTATCCGTTTGTACTGGATTGGCAAGAGAATTGCAACGGAAGGACGGTTGTTCCGGGCTTGGGCGTTTACTTTTTAGAGGAAGCCAACTGGCCGCTCAGCGATATAGAACAGCAAATTTACTTTACCCGTAGCGCCGGTGTTCCCGGGCAGGCATACTTCCGGGCACGCTTTCTGTTGAAGAATTGTTCCGGAGTATTCGATGTAATCAAACGGGACGCTTACCCCTATCCCGCATTGGTTCAGCCCATGAAATGGCAGGACAGCATCCCGCCCACCCATCCGGCCAACCTTACCGTAAGAAAAGAAAATGGAAAGATTACCGTATCATGGAATGCTTCGTACGATCATTCGGCACGTTCCGCCAAGGATACGGGTATACGTTACCATGTCTACGCTTCCACAACGGAACCTGTAAACACCGATTTGCCGCAAAACCTTATAGCTACCAATTTGAGAGATACATGTTATGTGACAGACGCAGAGCAAGGGAAGAAACTCTATTTCGCCGTTACTGCGGTAGATTGCTACGGTAACGAGAGTCGTAGTCCGCAAGATAACGGTCAGCCGGAAGGAAGCCAATCCGTCACAAACAGTCATCTTTTGTCTGTGAAAGAAATACCGGAAGCGCGCTATCTGATTGTAACCGATGCGTATGGCAGAGAGCTACTTAAGCAACCTTACCAACGGAAACTGGATATCAGCTCTCTCGAAGAAGGGGCTTACACACTAAAGTTTACCGATGCAAAAGGAATGCTACTGGAAAAAGAACCCTTTGTCAAGGTCGAATAACCGGATATCAGCTCTCTCGAAGAAGGGGCTTATACACTAAAGTTTACCGATGCAAAAGGAATGCTACTGGAAAAAGAACCCTTTGTCAAGATCGAATAACCGGATATCAGCTCTCTCGAAGAAGGGGCTTACACACTAAAGTTTACCGATGTAAAAGGAATGCTACTGGAAAAAGAACCCTTTGTCAAGGGATATTCAGGAAATACTATAAAATTAGCCAACTAATTCAAGCTCAAAGTATTGCGAATTAATTGGCTTTTTTGTATCTTTAGATATTGCCCCAAAAATAAGGTTTGTCAGCCAAAACGGGGGAAATACCAGAACTAAGATATGGCGAAGATACAAAATATTTCAGAAATTCACCCTACTTTGGGCTTTACAGAGTTCGATATTGTTGAAAAATACCGCAAAAGTTTTAAGGAGAGCGAACTTGGGCGTCTTCACTCCGTGTTTCCGTTCGCCGGTATAGCGGCAGGGGTCGGCTTGTGGCAGCAGCGGTCGGGTCGCAGGAGTTGTTTCACTCCTTCAGCAAAGATAGCCCTTATGGTGCTGAAGGCCTACACCGGATTCTCCGTTTTTAGGGACATTTACTGAATATCCCTAAAAAGTGATATATAAGCGGCATGATTTATTGCCTAACGAACTTCACAGTGTAGGTTAATGCAAATCCGTCTATTCAAAATACACCTATAATCGACAGATTATTAATTACATAGAATAGCATATAAATCTTTTAACAGGACGGCAGTGGGACTATCTATTAAACACGATTTTGCAAAGCGCCTATAGCACCATCCCATAACCATTTTCGTTGAATTCCTATGGAAAAAAATAAAAGCTATCTCATTCAGATTTAAACAGCTTCTAAGGAACGCATTCATTCAATCAACACATACGCCCGGTAACATGTATGCCTCGTTACCGGAGCCAACGACAGATAGCCGGATACGATCCGGTTATTTTCTATTTGTAAAGGATAACTTTCTTCCAGCTTCTTATGCTCAGCCAACAGTGCTTCACTGTCTCCTCTATATGACACGGAGAAAATTCCCTTTGCTCCCTCCGCCACATAACGATCGTAAAAAATACGGGCAACCACTCCCATATTCATGCGTAAGTTAATCTCTACACACGGGTGGATACGGAAGAACGGGAAATCGGGAAATCGGCATATCATCATGTCTACTCCTAAATATCCTCGATAGCAGGTGTTTTGCAACCAACCGGAAAGCACGGACAATATAGCCGGCCTTAATTGCTGCAACGTATTCCGATCTACCTTCTCACAAAGTCTGTTTTCTATTTCTTTATCCGTCGCCAACAAGTTTCCTATATACGCTCCGTTGGAATCGGTTCGAAACAAAGAATAGCCGATAAAACGCACGTTACCGCCTTCGGCATAAAACTCCATAGCAAAATCTTCCACCTTATTATATAAAGGCTCCACCACTACTCCCGCTTGCCCTTTCAGGATGCGGCGGCACCAATTGCCTAAGACCGGTTCATACACGCCGTGCCCCCAGCGCAATCCTTTTCCACTACTTGAATAAGGTGCTTTCAATATGGATTCGGAAAAAAGTTTTAAAGCCGATACCACTTCTTGTTCGGTAGTGCAGTAGACTGATTCGCCACAAAAATGTTCCGAAGAAACCAATCGGGGTAAGATATCCACAGCCGACAAACGTGAGGATAATGTCCTGATCCTCTTCATCTGCTCTACAGAAAGTAACACTTTATCGGCAACTCCCCACAAACGAAGAAATTTCAGCAAAGCAGGATTCCATCCCCACGGTCTTATACAATCGAAATCCGGTATTTGACGTATAGAGTACCAGTCAACATCAGGCACAAAACCGGCAACTTCCTGCTGCCATATTCGCGCCTCACCGATAGAAGGAACCAATACCGCGTCTCCCGGTTGTGCCCACCAGGCCGGAAGTACCGCCAAATCCTCTCCCATTTTCCGGGCAGAAGCAGGAGATTGATAATTTTCGTTATTGTTGGCCAGTGCCAAATCGTTATCGGGATTAAATATATGTAATGTTGAATTCATTATTTAATTTCTATTCAGATGCAAAGATACAATCCGCTAACCTGAATCGCCTCTTCCCCTCACAAGAAAATTGAGAAAACGGAGATTATTTTTCTTCCGAAACGAACTAATACTCACCCATACACATCCTAATAATGTTAGAAGCGCTCCGTATTATCAACCTAAACAATTATTCAGCCATCTAAAAGGTTAACGGAAGCGAGGAAAATAAAGGAACCAGCCGGCTCATTAGTGTCCCGTTTAATTTTAAGACCCCTATTTTTCCATTAAAGCACAATAGCAAAGGGGCGATATACAAGCGGTATGATCGAGTGCCTAATGAATTTTACAGAGAATATAAATGCATATCTGTTTATTCAAAGCATGCCTATAATCGACAAATTATTAATTACATACAATAGCATGTAAATCTTTTAACGGGACAGTAGTGTATCTGGCTATCAAATAGAAAACCATTATTAATCTTAATAATTATCCAGCCTTCTAAAAGGTTAACAGAAGCAAGGAAATAAAAGAACCAGCCGGTTATCACACGAAAAGTTCCAACTGTCATGCCATAGCACGCGATAATAAAAAGCCTATCAATATCCCTTCGCATGGCGTCTGAATACAAGCTCTTTATCATTATCGCCCTCTTTTACCGTACCCCATACCCTCCACATGACTTTTAAATACGGACGCTTTACAACTTCAGCACTACGATTGCTCACCATGTATTGCCTCCACATGACTTTTAAATACAAACGCTTTGCAACTTCAGCACTACGATTGCTCACCATGTGTTGCCTTCGCATGGCTTTTAAATACGGATGCTTTACAACTTCAGCACTATAATTACTCACTAGGTGTTATCTCCACATGACTTTTAAATACGGGTACTTTACAACTTCGATACATGATTGCTCACTTTGCCCCGCCTGGCTTTTAAATACAAACGCTTTACAACACCATGAATAACAATGTTTTGATACCCAAGAGGTTTAGATGCTCGAATTGTTACAAAAGAGGGCAATTTTGGTTAAAATTCCTAATAAAAAGGCCATTGAAGAGCTATAAAGACATGTTTATAAAGAATTTGTCCGTAATTTTACAGCATAAATTTAAAACTATCAATTATGAAACGTACTATCTTTATGGTGACTGTCCTAGCCGGAAGCTTATGCTTCACGGGATGTGTAAGCAAGAAAGAACTAGTCAGCTTGCAGACAGACTACGACAAATTGAAAACAGAAAATGCTGATTTGAACAAATCTTATCAAGACGCACAGATTCAGCTGGCGGAATATCGTACCCAATCAAAAAGCTTGGAAGAGCGGTTGGCCGAGGCACAACAGAAGAACCAGGAGTTGCGCACCGACTATGCCAACCTGCAAGGTTCGCTTGATAAAAGTATCCAGCAAAATTCACAGGGAAATATCAATATCTCCAAACTGGTTGATGAGATTAACGCTTCCAACAAATACATCAAACAATTGGTGGACGCTAAAACAAAATCCGACTCACTGAATGTGGTACTGACCAATAACCTTACACGCTCCTTAAGCCGCGAAGAGCTGCAAGAAGTGGACATTAAAGTATTAAAAGGTGTTGTATACATTTCTTTGGCCGACAATATGTTATATAAATCGGGAAGCTATGAAATAAACGACCGTGCCGGGGAAACGTTGAGCAAGATTGCCAAAATCATTACCGATTACAAAGATTATGAAGTGTTAGTGGAAGGCAATACCGACAATGTACCTATTTCCCGTACAAACATTCGCAACAACTGGGACTTGAGTACTTTGCGTGCTTCATCCGTGGTGCAGGCATTACAAAACAAATACGGAGTAGACCCGAAACGTCTGACAGCAGCCGGACGCGGCGAGTATAATCCGATAGCCGATAACGATACGGAATTGGGTAAGCAACGTAACCGTCGTACACAGATTATTATTACTCCCAAACTCGACCAATTCCTGGAGCTAATCGATGAAGCTCCCGAGTCGTCCGACTCCGCCCAGGAAGTATCCGAGACAATAGTGGATATCCCCGAGAACGCACAATAAGATATATTTTACATGACATATGCAATCTTCATGGCGGCCGGCATTCTTTTACGAAGCCTGCCGCCATGTTTTTTCATCTTATTTATCCCATCGCATCTCCTCACTTTATCGATTTCCAAACATCCGACAAGTATTCATAACGGTAACTTTATTAGTTATCGTACGCCACATTATTAGTTATTCCACATACTACAGGCAATTATCACTTATAGAGCTATTTATGATAATCCGTAGCATGATCAGTTATTTACATAACATTCCTAATCACCATACATAACTTTATCAGTAACGGCGCCCCACATTATTAGTTATTCTTGTCCCCTGCCCCGCTCCCTTTTTCCGGCCTCACAAACAAAAAAAAGCGCATCATACGAAACTTTTACCATTGCTCTGACCAGGAATGATCCTCCACAACTTCCCGACTTCTCTTCCTACAAAAAGAACTGAGTTGAAAGACAAGTTTCTTTTTTAGTACATAATCGGTTTAAATGTATAATTGATGCAAATTTTGCAATCTCTACTTTGCAATTCATGGAATTAATATTATCTTTGCGAACAAAATTTCAACAAAAGAATGGAAGTCTTTTACCAAACACACGCATATCTGGTGGAGCATACCAATGCCGCGGTTCGTCGCGACCTTATGGATGAAATCAACTGGAACGATCGCCTTATAGGAATAAAAGGTACGCGTGGAGTGGGTAAAACAACGTTTCTGCTTCAATACGCAAAAGAAAAGTTCGGAACAGACCGCTCATGCCTTTATGTGAACATGAATAACTTCTATTTCCAAAGTTACAGCATAGCTGATTTTGCAGGAGAATTCTATAAACGCGGCGGAAAAGTCCTCCTTATCGACCAAGTGTTTAAACAACCCAACTGGAGCAATGAGTTACGCATCTGCTACGACCGTTATCCGAATCTGAAAATAGTATTTACCGGTTCGTCCGTAATGCGGTTGAAAGAAGAAAACCCTGAGCTCAACGGAATTGTGAAATCTTATAACTTGCGCGGCTTCTCTTTTCGAGAATTTTTGAATTTACAGACAGGAAACCGTTTTTCCTGTTACACCCTGAACGAAATATTGGAGAACCACGAGCAGATAGTAAAGGCTATACTGCCTAAAGTGCGTCCGCTCAGCTACTTCCAAGATTATCTGCATCACGGATTCTATCCGTTTTTTCTCGAAAAAAGAAACTTTTCGGAGAATTTACTGAAGACCATGAACATGATGATTGAAGTAGATATACTTTTAATTAAACAAATTGAACTAAAATATCTTTCAAAAATAAAGAAATTATTATATTTGCTGGCAGTTGACGGACCGACAGCGCCAAATGTCAGTCAGTTGGCAGCAGATATCCAGACTTCGCGGGCCACAGTAATGAATTATATCAAGTATCTGGCAGATTCGCGTCTGATAAATATGGTTTACCCGAAAGGAGAATCTTTCCCTAAAAAACCATCAAAAATCATGATGCACAATACCAACCTGATGTATTCCATCTACCCCGTAAAGGTCGAAGAACAAGATGTGTTGGAAACCTTTTTTCTTAATACGATGTATAAAGACCATAAATTGTATAAAGGAGACAAAGGCACCTCATTCTTAGTGGACGGCCATATGCATTTCCGTATATGCGGAGAAGGTTGCAAATTCAAAAACAACCCGAACACTTTTTACGCAATGCATAAAATAGAAGTAGGACACCAAAACCAGATACCTCTTTGGTTATTTGGCTTTTTATATTAATTCAAAACAAACAGAAATTTTTTACTAATAATTTAACTGTTATGACTAAACAAAAAAAATTTATCACATGTGATGGTAACCAAGCCGCAGCACATATCTCGTATATGTTCTCGGAAGTTGCGGCTATCTATCCTATCACTCCGTCATCTACTATGGCAGAATACGTAGATGAATGGGCTGCCCAAGGTCGTAAAAACATCTTTGGCGAAACCGTACTGGTACAGGAAATGCAATCGGAAGGCGGCGCTGCCGGCGCTGTTCACGGTTCTTTGCAGGCCGGAGCTTTAACCACAACCTACACAGCGTCTCAGGGTCTTCTGTTGATGATCCCGAACATGTATAAGATTGCCGGTGAATTCTTGCCTTGCGTATTCCACGTATCGGCTCGTACGTTGGCATCTCATTCATTATGTATCTTCGGCGACCACCAAGACGTTATGTCTTGCCGTCAGACAGGTTTCGCCATGTTAGCTGAAGGTTCAGTACAGGAAGTAATGGATTTGGCCGGTGTGGCTCACTTGGCAACCCTCAAATCACGCGTTCCTTTCTTGAACTTCTTCGACGGATTCCGTACATCTCACGAAATCCAGAAAATCGAGATGTTGGAGAACGAAGATTTAGCTCCGCTGATCGATCAAAAGGCTTTGAGTGAATTCCGCAACCGTGCATTGTCTCCCGAACATCCGGTAGCACGCGGTATGGCTGAAAACCCGGATACATTCTTCACTCATCGTGAATCATGCAACTCATACTATGATGCAGTTCCTGCTATCGTAGAAGAATATATGGACAAGATTTCGGAAATCACAGGCCGTAAATATGGTTTGTTCAACTATTATGGTTCCGAAGATGCAGAACGCGTAATCATCGCTATGGGTTCTGTAACCGAGGCTGCTCGCGAAGCTATCGACCATTTGATTGCTAACGGCGAAAAAGTAGGATTGGTATCCGTACACTTGTACCGTCCGTTCTCTGCTAAACATTTCTTGGGATGCATTCCTAATACGGTTAAACGTATCGCTGTTCTGGACAGAACGAAAGAACCGGGCGCTAACGGTGAACCTTTGTATCTGGATGTAAAAGAATGCTTCTATGATGTAGAAAACGCTCCCGAAATCGTAGGCGGACGCTACGGATTGGGTTCAAACGATACAACTCCGGCTCAGATTATTGCCGTATTCAAGAACTTGGCTCTCCCGACTCCGAAAAACCACTTTACAATAGGTATTGTAGACGACGTTACCTTTACTTCTCTACCTAAAGAAGAAGAAATCGCTTTGGGCGGTACTGGTATGTTCGAAGCTAAATTCTATGGTTTGGGTGCCGACGGTACGGTAGGTGCAAACAAGAACTCGGTAAAAATCATTGGTGACAACACCAACAAACACTGTCAGGCATACTTCTCTTACGACTCTAAAAAGTCGGGAGGTTTCACATGCTCTCACTTGCGTTTCGGTGACGATCCTATCCGTTCCACTTACTTGGTAAACACTCCGAACTTCGTAGCTTGCCACGTTCAGGCATACCTCCGTATGTATGACGTAACCCGCGGTTTGAGAGAAAACGGAACATTCTTGCTGAACACAATCTGGGAAGGTGAAGAATTGGCTCACAACTTGCCGAACAACGTAAAACGTTACTTTGCTCAAAAGAATATCAAGGTTTACTATATCAACGCAACTAAGATTGCTCAGGAAATTGGTTTGGGTAACCGTACCAATACAATCCTTCAATCGGCATTCTTCCGCATTACAGGCGTTATTCCTGTAGATTTGGCTATCGAACAAATGAAGAAATTCATCGTGAAGTCTTACGGAAAGAAGGGTGAAGATATTGTAAACAAGAACTATGCAGCAGTAGACCGTGGCGGCGAATACAAAGAATTAATCGTAGACAAAGCATGGGCAAACTTGCCGGATGACGAAAAACCAGCAAACAACGATCCTGCATTCATCAACGAAATAGTTCGTCCTATCAATGCACAAAACGGTGATTTACTTCCTGTTTCCGCATTTAAAGGTATTGAAGATGGTACTTGGCATCAAGGAACTGCCGCATACGAAAAACGTGGTGTAGCAGCTTTCGTTCCGACTTGGATGCCTGAAAACTGTATCCAGTGTAACAAGTGTTCTTACGTTTGTCCTCACTCTTGTATCCGTCCGTTTGTTATGGACGATAACGAAGTGGCAGGATTCGGCGCAACAACCCTCGAAATGAAGGCTCCGGCTGCTATGAAGGGTATGCATTTCCGTATTCAGGTAAGCGTTTTGGACTGCTTGGGTTGCGGTAACTGCGTTGACGTATGTCCGGGTAATCCGAAAGCAGGCGGCAAAGCGTTGTCAATGGTTCCGTTGGAAAGCCAGCTGAAAGAAGCTGAAAACTGGGAATACTGCGTGAAGAATGTGAAGAGCAAACAAGATTTGGTTGACATCAAATCTAATCCGAAAAACTCTCAGTTTGCAACTCCGTTGTTCGAGTTCTCAGGCGCTTGCTCCGGTTGTGGTGAAACTCCTTACGTTAAATTGATTTCTCAGTTGTTCGGCGACCGCGAAATGGTATCTAATGCTACAGGATGTTCTTCTATCTATTCGGGATCAATACCTTCTACTCCTTACAATACCAACGATAAAGGACAAGGTCCGGCATGGGCAAATTCATTGTTCGAGGACTTCTGCGAATTCGGTTTGGGTATGGTATTGGCAAACAAGAAGATGCGTGCTCGTATAGTAGATATACTGAATGGCGCTATCGCTGCCGAAGAGACTCCGGCGGAATTCAAAGCTGCCGCTCAGGAATGGATTGACGGCAAAGACAATGCTGACGCTAGTAAAGCTGCAGCCGCTAAATTGAAACCGATGATTGAAAAAGCTGCCGAAATGGGTTGCCCTGCATGTGCTAAATTGAAAGAACTCAGCCATTACCTCGTTAAGAGAAGCCAATGGATTATTGGTGGTGACGGTGCTTCTTACGATATTGGTTACGGAGGTTTGGACCACGTTATCGCATCAGGAGAAGATGTAAACATCTTAGTACTCGATACTGAAGTTTATTCTAACACCGGCGGTCAGTCTTCTAAAGCAACTCCGCTTGGCGCTATTGCTAAATTCGCAGCATCAGGTAAGAGAATACGTAAAAAAGACCTTGGTATGATTGCTACTACTTATGGTTATGTATACGTTGCTCAAATTGCAATGGGTGCCGACCAAGCTCAGTGCTTGAAAGCCATCCGCGAAGCAGAAGCTTATCCTGGTCCTTCTATCATCATCGCTTATGCTCCGTGTATCAACCACGGCTTGAAGAAAGGTATGGGTAAGGCACAATCTGAAGAAGCTGCTGCCGTAGCATGCGGTTACTGGCACTTGTGGCGTTTCAACCCGGCTTTGGAAGAAGAAGGTAAGAATCCATTCTTGCTCGACTCTAAAGAACCGGCTTGGGAAGGCTTCCAAGACTTCTTGAAAGGTGAAGTTCGTTTCGCATCGGTTATGAAACAATATCCGACAGAAGCTGCTGCCTTGTTCGAGGCTTGTGAAGACATGGCTAAGAAACGTTACGCAAGCTATGTTCGTATGGCCAACATGGATTGGAGTAAATAATCGAATCCTTATATAATTTGAAAAGAAGGTGTCTGAAAAGGATACCTTCTTTTTTTGTTATGCCGCCCTTTTATTATCCATTTTTATATTTAAACCCTCTTTGTTCTTCTCAATGATCACTTTTCGAGAAGTCATCCTACAGAAATAAGTAAAAAAGGGGGTGTCCAAAAAGTGAAGTGAACCCTAAAAGTTGAATACAAAATTATTAATTTATCTTGAAAGAGTCCGGTATTGCACCGGGCTCTTTCCTTTTAAGCGTGATTTTATCCTTTTATTGTTGTAGTAATCAATATATTCATCTAAAGCCTTAATGAAGTCTTCGAATGATTCAAACTTTTCAGCATAAAGGAGTTCTGATTTCATGATGCCGAAAAAGTTTTCAGCCATGGCGTTGTCAAGACAATTCCCTTTACGCGACATGCTCTGAATGACCTTGTGCTCTGCAAGTCTCTGTCTGTATCCGTAATGTTGGTATTGCCACCCCTGATCAGAATGAATGACCAATCCCTCAAGACTATCGAACTTTCCAAACGCTTTATCGATCATACCATATATCTGTTCAAGATTAGGGCTTCTTGATACGTTATAAGAAATTATCTCTCCGTTGAACATATCCACCATAGGAGAAAGATATAGTTTTTCAGATCCGATGTTTATCTGTGTGACATCTGTAGCCCATTTGTGAAGTGCACCCCAAAAGTTAGACAAAAAACTTTTGGAGTGCAGTTCAAAAGTCGGATAGCCCCTTTTTTATTGTCCTTTTCAAAACATGTATCCCTAAACCAAACCTACCCGCCAACCTGTGGAAAAGATTAGCCGAATTGTTAATTAACAGACAAAGATTGGCTTTAAAAATTCACATTCTCTAACACGGAGGTTGCGATAATAATCATGCTTCCTGCACCCAGTCCTCCATAAACAATTCTTGGGAAGGGGTGTATCTGAAGAATCCCAATACAAGCAAATCCCAAAAATTCAAGCTGTATAGGGCTGTTTCCTCTTAAGTCGGCTCAGAACCTCTACTGAATTACGAACGTTACGCAACAGAAGTTTGACCGAAACGCACCTGAACTTTTCACCGGTTTTCTACTGTATAACGATGAAACTTCTACTGAATTACGGGAAAAACCGGAAATACAATCTGATTTCAATACTTCAATAACTAACGAACACAAAAGGAAACCTACGGAAAGCCCGTCAAACAAGTAAGAGAAATAGACATATATTTTGTCCTGCAGAAGTCGCTTCAAGAGCATAATGTTGCCAACCGACTGAAAATCAATTTGTTTCTTTCCGACTGAGAAGCTTTAATTTCAGGCCTCCTACCACCCTTTTAAAGTATATCGACAATCTATTAAGAATCAATACTTTATCAGAACCACGAGAAACAGGGGGCGGGGAAGATGTGTTAACGACTGTATTCAATAGTTAATCCGGTTGAGATTAATTATCCTAACTTTCTGTTTGCATTGCCCCTACCTATCAAAAGGTATGTTCTCCCTTTAAATGTGGCCATTCTATTAACGTCCCCTCCCCAATGTATGGTTTTGCATAAAACATGTTTCACGAAACACTTTAAGCCGAAGCCAAGCGACATCTTTCTCACAATTATAGACCACTTAGATCTAAAATCCACCACTTCATTTCATATCACAGAAAACAGTCTTCAATTTTTTGGGATAAAGTCATTGATAAATCTTCCAAATTTAAATATCTTTGCCACGTCCTTATAAACCATAGCGTTGGTTCATCAGGATCTATTTATGAATATTAATTTGGTGTTGCTATTTATTCGATAACTTCAGAAACCTAGGAAATTTCAAAAAGTGTCAGAGCGAATAAGTTGTACTCCTGCGTTATAGCGTGGGTGGAACTTATCTTCTGAACACAGGTTTTCCTAGGACCTCTGAAGTATGGATAAGATTCTATCCATGCTTTTTTTTTCGAAGTCCGGAATGCCTGTATGCGAGAAATGGTTCACCGCAAACTATAACTAAAATGAAAAGAAAAATCATTTGGGGAGTAACCATACTATTGGTTTGCTTCCTTGGAGGTGAACTATTGCTCCGAAATATTTGGGGATTCGGAAAAATGCCTCTCTACTATGCCAGCAACAAGTATGAATACATGCCATGCCCGAATCAAAGCGGTATTCGCTTCGGCAATCATTACCGGTACAATTCATATTCCCAACGAAGCGATGAACCCGATTCCACCAAATTGCATGTGCTAGGATTAGGGGATAGCGTATTATATGGCGGCACACAAACCGACCAGGACAGTCTGGCGACTTCCCTTTTTACCAAAGACACCGGAATCCAAATGCTGAACATTTCAGCCGGAAGCTGGGGACCTGACAATTGTGCCGCTTACCTGAAAGAATATGGACTTTTTAATGCAAAAGCTCTATTTTTGTTAGTCAGTAGTCACGATGCATACGATAACATGGATTTTCAGCCTACTGTAGGGCACCACCCCAGCTATCCGGACAAACAATACGCATCCGCCTGGCAAGAAATACTATGCCGATACATTTATCCGCAATTTATCAAACCTTATCTCCACCCGTCATCGAATGATCCAGATCCCGACCAGAAAGTTCTGCAAGGCATCCACAAATCAGGAAAAGAATTCAATTCTGGTTTTGAGGAATTAAGAAAGATAGCTCAAGCATCTAAGATTCCCTTTATCATTTGTTTACATGCGGATAAATTTGAATTGCAATCGAAATGCTACAACGAACAGGGACAAGAAATTATCCAATGGGCGGCAGACCATAATATTCCACTAGTGAAAGATATGGATCATGGAATAACTGACAAAGACTATAGAGACGACATACACATCAATGCCCACGGACAAAAGAAGCTAACAGAGATAATGAAAGAGACTTTGTTAAACGAGGGCAATATAAAACCTTCCTATTATGCAAAAGACAACCAGCCGGATTAAAAGATAATCTGCTAGCCTTTTCTTTATGTAGCATTGAAGATGGGAGTAAAAATATCATCTCCAAAATCGGAGTCTTCTCGGTTGAAGCTCCGTCAAGAAAGGCGGGAGATTAAAGCCGACATACCCACTCAAAAAGGAATAGATACTAACTAAAATACCTAAAAAGCCGTTTTTTACCCAATATCTAGTAAAAAACGGCTTTTGTTAGTGACAGTGGAATATATTAACTGAGAATCTAGAATTGGGAGATTAAAAATCTGTTTTGACATCCCCGCAATTATTGGTATTCTGATTTACAAATTACTAAGCCTAACGCCTTCATTTTCTCCCTTATAAAGCCTCGAATCTCATGGGTGTCCCGTTAAATTTTGAGACCTCTATTTTTCCGTTAAAGCACAACAGCAAATGTTGATATACAAGTAGTATGATTTATTACCTCACGAATTTCACAGAGCATATAAACTCAAATCCGTTTATTCAAAACATGCCTGTAATCGGCAGGTTGTTAATAACAAACAATAGCATGTGAATCTTTTAACAGAACAGCTGTAATCAAATCTCATTTATAATTGAATTTATATGGAATAAGAAACAGAATAATTAACCTTTACACCTTCATTTTTTACTCGCTATTATAGCTAATATATAATAATCATAACTGCATGCATTCCACCTAAACCGTCGGTAAATAAATGTATTTTCAGACTCCAATAACAATGAAAGACAACCTTATCATTCAAAGAATTCGAAGAGACAAAAGAAACTTTGGATAAATTTAAGAAAGGACCTTACCATGAATCCAAAGATTTTATCTAAGTTTGCAATAAAAGATTGATACACTATGCAGATACTTATCTCGTGCGCTAAAACAATGACAGCTCGAAGCAGCATTAAAGTTCCGGAAACCTACCAACCGAAATTTTATAAAGAAGCGGGTCAATTGATCTTGCAACTCATGCAATATACGGTTCCCGAACTGGAAAAGATGCTCCGTGTCAATGCTAAAATAGCTACAGAAAACGCTCTCCGTTATCATCATTTCCATGGAGATGCAACACCCTCTCTTGCTGCTATTTTAGCTTATACAGGCATTGTTTTTAAACGTATCAATCCTAAAAGTTTTAATCCGGATGATTTCCTCTATGCACAGAAGCATCTGTTCATCACCTCTTTCCTTTACGGGTTGCTGCGCCCTCTCGACCAAATTAAAAATTATCGGTTAGAAGGCAATGTTTTACTTCCGGAACATCATGGGAAGAATATGTTCGATTATTGGAAGCCTCTTCTCACTCGACAATTGGTAGAACAAACAAAAGCAGATGACGGGGTACTTATCAATTTAGCAAGTGATGAAATGAAAGGATTGTTTGACTGGGAAACCATAGAAAAAGAACTCTTTGTCATCACGCCTGAATTCAAAGTAAAAAAGGATAATCAGCTCAAAACAATTGTTATCTATACAAAAATGTGCAGAGGTGAAATGACACGTTATATACTAAAAAACCGATTGATTCATCCAGATAAACTAAAAACATTTGAGTGGGAAGGATTCTTCTTTGACGAAACAAAAAGTACGGAACACCAGTTAATGTTCACAATGGAATAACTTTATCTTAAGAATCACTGCTGTCTCGTTAAAAGATTCACATACTATTGTTTGTTATTAACAACCTGCCGATTACAGGCATGTTTTGAATAAACGAGTTTGAGTTTATATGCTCTGTGAAATTCGTGAGGTAATAAATCATGCTGCTTGTATATCCACACTCTGCAATTGTACTTCCATGGAAAAATAGAAAATCATCTTCCACAGAATCACCCATTAGCAGTCTTCCGGTTTTAAGAATAACAATCTTCCCTAAACATAAGCAATTTTCAAGTATAAAGAGAAATAATCTTTAAAACGAACAGATAAAAAGGCGGATTTATATATAGCCTGTTCTCTAATCCCCTCACAGAATATTATTTTACCCTATAAACAGTTTCTGATTTAATGTAAAAACATAAAAGCTATTTATATAGCGATAGTCAGATAACAAAAGCGTTCCAAAGATTCCCTTCCGGAACAGGAGCCTCCAATTTAATTAATTCTTTGGAAACGGGATGAATAAATTCCACTTTACGGGCATGCAGGCAAATACTCCCATCAGGATTGGAACGTGAAAAACCGTATTTCAAATCTCCTTTTATGGGAGAACCAATTTTAGCTAGTTGGCAACGAATCTGATGATGACGCCCTGTCTTTAAATCCACTTCCAGCAAATAATAATTCTCAGAATGAGCAATCAGTTTATAATGCAAAACCGCTTTCTTAGAGTTCTTCTCTTCATTATCATAAGCATACGACTTATTCTGTTTTTCGTTACGAACCAGATAATGAGTCAATTCGGCTTCTTCTTGCTGCGGACACACTTTTACAATTGCCCAATAAGTCTTCTTTATCTCACTATTCTTAAACATTTCATTCAATCGGGAAAGCGCCTTACTGGTCTTAGCGAAAACGACCAGGCCACTCACCGGACGATCCAAACGATGAGTAACTCCTACAAATACATTGCCCGGCTTATGATATTTTTCTTTCAAATACTGCTTTACCATCTCTGAAAGAGGAACATCGCCGGTTTTATCACCTTGCACAATTTCAGAAGCCGTTTTATTAACAACTATGATATGGTTATCTTCGTATATTATTTCCATTATATATTATTTAATCGTGATATATTTGTATAAATTTTCAATATCAAAGTATGGAATAAGACCGATGTTTTCTGGATCCTGCAAACTCTTGTTTTTTGGAAAAAGTATTACAAAAGTATGGAATATCCTCCCTTACATATCCTGATACATAAAACGCAGATCTACACCATATCGCATGAGTTTAAACCTATTTGCAATAACCTGCGTAAATCTGCGTTTTAATAGATAGCTTAATTTACGTTCACCTCATTACTGTAGTGAATCCATAAATTTATTTGTCGTTCCTTCACTTAAAAAATTACATATTCATACCACCATCTACCTGAATAACCTGTCCGGATACATACGATGACATGTCCGAAGCCAAGAAAGTAGCCACATCAGCCACGTCTTCAGGCGTGCCGCCACGACGAAGAGGTATCTTTTTGCTCCATTCCGCCTTTACTTCATCTGACAATTTTGCCGTCATATCAGTGATGATGAATCCCGGAGCAATAGCATTGGCACGAATTCCACGAGAACCTAACTCTTGAGCAATGGATTTAGCCAAGCCAATCATACCGGCCTTGGAAGCAGAGTAATTACATTGTCCGGCATTACCATGAACACCTACAACGGAAGCCATATTAATAATGCTACCATTTTTTTGACGCATCATAATAGGAGTACAAGCATGGATAAAGTTGAAAGCAGACTTTAGGTTGACAGCAATCACAGCATCCCATTGTGCTTCGCTCATACGCATCATCAATCCGTCTTTGGTAATTCCGGCATTATTTACCAAGATATCAATAGAGCCAAAATCTTCTTTAATCTGATTCACTACCTTCTCGGTATCTTCAAAATTCGCAGCGTTAGAAGCATACCCCTTTACTTTTACTCCCAATGCAGCTATTTCTTTTTCTGTATTCTGTCCGTTTTCGTCAATGACCAAATCAGTGAATGCAATATTCGCGCCTTCAGACGCAAACTTCAAAGCGATTGCTTTACCAATGCCACGAGCTGCACCAGTAACAATTGCTGTTTTTCCAGTTAATAAACCCATAATTCTTTTTATTAAATATATTATTAAAAAATCATTTCTTTCCCAACGCTCCGAACACAAGGCGCATGACATATTGCTTGCTTTGCTCTCCGGTTAATCCTTTACCAATTAATCCGCGAATAAACGGAATTTCTATACCTTTAATAGAGTAATGAAGTATTTCAGCCGTCATATTCACATCATCTATAGTAAAAACCCCTTTTTCTTTTCCTTCGGAAAGCACATCTCGGAATAGTTTCATTTCGTTCTTATCGAAATTCTTCCGACAAGCTTCCACGGTCCATATATCACGAAAGAAATCAGCTCTTAAGGTTCCGTTACGATAAACCACCTGTTTTATAGTTTCTAATCGGGCGTAAATCAACTCAATAATCTTCTCATCCGGCGAAATATTCTTTTCCGAAACTTTGTTCATTTCTTTGGAAAGCATTTCAAGTTCCGACTCCACAACAGCCCAATATATTTCCTCTTTACTTTTAAAATAAGTATATAATGTCCGGCGACCTTTTTTTGATGCTAAAGCAATATCATTCATCGTGGTATCCTCTACCCCGTTCTTAGCAAAAAGTTGCCGGGCAACATCAACTAATTTATTTCTCGTTTTTGATATGGCCATATATAATTGGTTGCATATTATAACTATTGACGTGCGAAAGTAGCACAAATCTTCTTATTTTACAAGAAAAAACAAAACGAATATTTAAACATACGTTAAAGTAGAAAAGGATAACTCGTAGATTTACAACATATTGAGGATTATCTCTAGAAAAAGATTGAAAAATATATTGCATATTATTTGCATTGTAAGAAAAAAGCAGTACCTTTGCACTCACAAAACAAAAACAACATCGCGGAGTGGAGCAGTTGGTAGCTCGTTGGGCTCATAACCCAAAGGTCGTTCGTTCGAGTCGAGCCTCCGCAACCAAGAAGAGGATAAACAGTAATAAAACCTGTTTGTCCTCTTTCTCATTATAACCAGCTTATAAAATCCGAACAAGGGATCAACGTAAAAACCTGAGGGATTTTACTTTTAGCGGATCAATGTAAAAACCTGAGGGATTTTCATTTCATGCA